>NC_008571.1:1200000-2400000 GCF_000060345.1 Christiangramia forsetii KT0803
AAAAATTCCTGATTTTTCAGGTTTCAATAATAAATTACTGCATAACCATATACGACATTTGCAGAAACGAATTAACCTGTTGTTAAGCGCTAGTGCAAAGCAACGTTACCTGCAATTTATTGATATGTACCCCGATATTCTTTTACGTGTTCCCCAAACAATGGTAGCTTCCTATCTGGGAATTACCCCTGAAAGTTTGAGCAGGGTACGGAAGGAATTGGCTAATGAACACTTCAAAAAGTAGTTTCATACCAAACATAAATGTAGTTAAGCGAAACCTCCCATATATTAGTTGTCTTATTAATTTTAAAACTTAATGGGTTATTTCTAACAGTCTTTCTATAATGTCTATGGAACTGACAAAATTTTTAGCGAGTTACTAAAAGAGATCCATTCAACAGCAATTTTGTTCTTGTACAAACACAATATTTGCTCTTAATAGTTAGAGTGTTTCAATAATATTTCAATTCAGCATAGTGTTTAAGAATGATGTAAGAAATTGATAGTCTGTAAATTGACTTCTTATCGTAGATCAATGCACAGCATCCTATGATCATCTAATTTTGTTTCAAATAAGATGTTTAACATTAAAATCTTAGAAATGGAAACAATAGAAAATACAAAATGGAAAGTAGATGCGGCTCATTCTGAAATCGGGTTTAAAATAAAACATATGATGATTTCTACTGTCTCTGGAAATCTAAAAGGATTTGATGCTAATATCGAAACGGATAAAGAAAATTTTAAGGATGCAGATTTCAGTTTCACGGCAAAAATGGATTCTATCAGTACTAATAACAAGGAAAAGTATGCGCATTTGAAATCGGCGGATTTTTTGAATAATTAAAAATACCCCGATCTGACTTTTGAATCAAAATCTTTTAACGGAAGTACTATGGTGGGAAACTTGACGATTAGAAATGTAACCAAAGAAATTTCCCATGACTTTGATTTTAATGGAATAGCGGTGAATCCTATGCAGACAGACCAAACCCGGTTTTGAAGATTCAAGAACTATTAACCGAAAAGACTTCAATTTAAACTGGAATGCAGTAACCGAAACCGGCAATGTCGTAGTCAGTGATAAGGTTAGGTTGGGTGTCGATTTTCGATTTAAGCAGGAAAAGTAAGAATGTAAAAATTGTTAAATTTAAAATATTAATATAATGAGAACTAAAACAGTAGAGCTAGTAGCAAGTCCAAGGGAGCCTCATTTTGTGGGCGACGGGTTTCGGGTACATAATTTCATACCAAGTGGTTTTCGGATGGATATGCAGCGAATGAGCCCGTTTATTATGCTGGACTATAATTCGACCTATAATTTTCCACCTTCAGAAAAACCAAAAGGGGTTGGAGTCCATCCACATAAAGGTTTTGAGACCGTAACGCTTGCATATAAAGGTAAGGTTGCCCATCATGACAGCAGTGGTGGTGGGGGTGTAATAGGCGAAGGTGATGTTCAATGGATGACCGCGGCCAGTGGAGTATTGCACAAAGAATACCACGAAGAAGTATGGAGCAAAACAGGTGGTGATTTTCAAATGGTACAACTTTGGGTGAACCTGCGCGCCAAAGACAAAAAAAGCGATCCCAAATACCAGGCTATAAAATATGAAGATATCAACCGCTATAAATTGCAGGATGACGTTGGAATTATTGAAGTTATTGCAGGCGAATATAATGGCACTAAAGGAGCGGCTTCAACTTTTACACCCATACATATGTTCAATGCCAAATTGAAAAAAGGAGGAAAGGCAGATTTTCAATTTCCGGCAGCGTATAATACGGTACTTCTGGTCCTGGAAGGAAGCATTATTGTTAACGGGAAAGAAGAAACTCCAACAGATCACCTGGCATTAATGGCTAATGATGGCGAAACTTTTGAAATCGAAGCAAAAGATGATGCCGTGGTACTGGTTCTTAGTGGTGAACCTATCAATGAACCCATTGCTGCCCAGGGTCCTTTTGTAATGAACACCAGGGAAGAATTGATACAAGCCTTCAATGATTTTAATACCGGGAAGTTTGGTTATTTAGAGGATTAAATAATTGACTATTTGCGAATCATTAGTAATGAAATTGGTGAAATTACCCAAAAAAGGAATGATGTAATATAAATAATCATTCCTTTTTTACTTAACTTATCAATGAAGACAGGGTTTTGAAACTCATAAAGATTGAGTAATTCTATTAAGCTACTTTTCACTAAATAGGAAATAGGAAAAAGCTTAAAAAAGTATAGAAAAATAGAGTAGGTAAAAACTGCTTTTAAATCACATACTAAATCAAAAAAATATGGCGGAAATAAAACGAGAAGACAATGGTAAAAAGGGAAGATTTATCATTGATGAGGATGGTGAAGTTGCAGGAGAAATGACGTATACCTGGGCCGGAAAAACAAAATTTATAATTGACCATACCGGAGTAGAAGATAAGTTTGAAGGGAAAGGCTTTGCCAAACAATTGGTAATGGCCGGTGTTGATTTTGCCCGGAAGAACGATGTAAAAATTATTCCGCTTTGTCCATATGCAAAAAGTAGATTTGATAGAGATAGAAGTATAGGAGATGTTTTGGCGTGAGTAAAATCTTAAGGATTATTTGAATTGCGCTATTAATTAATAATAGTAGTATCTGAAAATGTCAGTATTTCCAGAATATGGGAATTAGGTGAGAATGGGCTTTTCAGAATTTATCGATAACACTTTATATGCTTTTCCTTTAAAGTACCTATCAGGCAAATCAAGATTAAAATTTTCATGTTGTGCCTTTCGTTTTCGCTCAAGACAGGCTGGAGTCGAGACATTTTTGATTGACCTTTCAACTACGCCCACAGTACCAAGAAATAATCTTAGGTCTCTAAATAGAAGTGAATTAAATTTTAAAAATATGTCGAATACAGAATTGATTATAAAAGAACGTGCAGCCGATATTGGTAATTTTATGGTCGGTCGTTTGTTACCGTTCCGGCAGAAACGGGCCGTTGGACCTTTTACTTTTATTGACCATATGGGGCCAGCCAGAATGAGCAAGGATGAAAATCTCGATGTTCCGCCACACCCACATATTGGATTGTCTACCCTTACATATTTATTTGAAGGATCAATTGTACATAAAGATAGTTTAGGTTCTGAGGTGGAAATTAAACCTGGTTCGGTAAACTGGATGACTGCAGGAAAAGGGGTGGTACATTCAGAAAGAACACCTGGATATTTACGAGATTCAGATAAGACTTTACACGGATTGCAAATTTGGGTGGCATTACCTAAAAATTTAGAGCAAATGCAACCCACCTTTGCTCATTTTGAAGAGAAAGATATTCCACATTGGAGCGAGCAAGGCGCGCAATTTAAGTTAATTGCTGGCAAGGCTTTTGGAAAAGTTTCCCCGGTTCCTGTTCATAGCGAGTTGTATTTCATTGAGATAAAAAGTAAGGAAAAACAACAGATAAATATAGGGAAAGAGCTCTATGGGGAAAGCGCTTTGTACATTTTAGAAGGGAGCGTAACTGCTGATGGACATCATTATGGTACTAAACAAATTTTAGTTGCCAAGGAAAGTACATTGTGCTCCTTTGACATGGAACCAAACACAACGCTCTATGTTTTTGGAGGAATTCCGTTTGAAGAAGAACGTTTTCTATATTGGAATTTCGTGAACTCTGATAAGGAGGTTATTGAAAAAGCTAAAAAGGACTGGAAAGACCAGAATCTGAAAGCTTTTCCGAAGGTGCCTGGAGATGAAGAGGAATATGTGCCTCTACCAAAACCACGCAAATTATGAAAACAGGAAGATTAGAAGCCTTTAGCGATGGCGTTTTGGCCATTATCATCACTATAATGGTATTAGAAATGAAAGTTCCGGAAGGTGCCGGTTTTGATGTCTTAAAGCCAATTCTGCCTGTTTTTCTCACCTATATTTTGAGCTTTATTTACTTAGGAATTTACTGGAACAACCACCATCACCTACTACAAGCCGTTAATAAGGTAAATGGGAAAATTTTGTGGGCGAACCTGAATTTATTGTTTTGGCTCTCTCTTTTTCCATTTGTTACAGGTTGGATGGGAGAAAATCATTTTGAAACCAACCCAACCGCATTGTATGGGATGGTTTTATTCCTGGCTGCTCTGGCATTCAAAATATTTGTTTATTACGTTATAAAGAATGAAGGCAAAGAATCGAATGTAGGGAAAGTTTACAGTAATGATATAAAGTTGAATATTTCACTTTTACTATACTTAACTGGTAGTGCCATATCATTTTTACAACCATTCCTAGGCCTCTTAATATATTTAGTCGCTGCTCTTCTGTGGGTGTTACCAGATAAAAGAATTGAACAAACATTTAAAAAATAAATCAGGTAAAAACAAATGAATATCCAACAGAGAAATCATTGTCTAATGAAAAGTCAAAAAATGCATTCATTCGGAAATATGTGTGAAAATATTACCAAAAAAAATCAGGAAAGAGTTAGAGCAAAAAATAATTGGTAGCTGGTTAATAATTTAAAAAAACGATTTTCAAAAATTTAAAAATAACATGTGAATGATGAAGCCAGAAATAGTGGGATCTTAGGCCCAAATAATTACAAATAATGACTCTTAAGGTGGAATAATTCTGGTTATCAATGAGAACGATTAAGCTTTCTAATTTTATTTTTAATCTAAACGAGAGGGGATTAGATTCAATTGGATAATATTGATCCAAGGTCTAATCCCCTTATAAATTTTGGCTCTTCATAGCTGAAAGCCCATTTTTCAGTTCTTTATACAAATTTTCTACGAAAGTTAATCTTCCTCAGGTGATGAACCTGCTCCTACCGTTGCATCTTTAAACCAAACTTCTGCATAGTCTCCATTGGCATATTGTTTGGCGATATCACCTTCATAAATATCTGCTCCCGTGCTCCAAACCAGGTTTTCTTCCGGGGATTTTCCGTTAGTTTGATTATAAGCTCCTTGTTTAAAGTAATTTAATTCCCCTGAATATGCTTCCTCACGTTCTATTCCGTCACGACCTATTGATTCATATAAGGTTAATATTTGCTGTGGAATATCTTCAGTTCTTGCAAATTCTGATTTTAGCAGGTTTTTGGTAAAGGTTTTGGTTTCGTGGCCTTCACTTTTAAAAGTAAGATACATGGTTCCCTTATGTACGTTTATTTCATAGCTGAATTCTTCCCCCAGTTCAATACCATTTTCAGGTTCTTCAGGATAGGCATCAGGGGCTGAACCTATAACAGACATGTCATGTCCCCAAACCGGGGTGGAATAATCCCATCGTTCTGAATTATCACCTTTCGTATTAATTTCATAGTTCCAGAACACAGAACCTTTCGTGTGTCCTGGAAATTTCTTATAAAAGATTTTCAGAGGTTCGTTTTCATGACCTTCATCGCTATGAATCTGACCCACTACTACTGAATAAGAAGCAGCGACCCTGGCATCCCCGGAAGTGGAAACATGCATTACTTTTAGTGTGCCGGTTAATTTCCCTCCCTCTTCAGGAGTCCAGTGTTCTAATTGGCCTAATTCCGTTCTCGTATTGCTTGAGGTTTTAGAGGTAACACCAGAATTAGGTGTTTTATACACAACCCATTCTGTATTGTATTCATTTTCGACATAGAAAAAATCCTTATGCTTAAAATCTTCCAATTCTTCTGTACGAGTACCATTACCTAAAAGGATACTCCATTCATCCATAAAAGAGATTACATCGCTTGGATAAACTTCGGCTTTTTCATTAGTTTTTTCTTTTTCCTCCTTGTTTTTTTTGGCATTATCTGCACAACTATTTAGTGATAAGACTAAACCGAGTATTAAAAAAGATTTGAACGATAATTTAAAAAATTTCATTTAGTAGATATTTAAGGTTTAAAATTCTGTCGATTATTTTGTATCGTTATTTATTAATATCTTGATTTTAAGCTTCTTGCCATAATTGTTGCACGGTGGCCAGGTCTTTTTGCATGGCATCAAAAACAAACTGCTTATCAACGGTAATTTCAGATTTTCCTTTTTCAGCTCCACCCAGAGGATATTCCAGATGTAAAGAAACAGGAGGTTTTAAATCATAATCTTTCAGAAGTTTAAAATAACTTTTGAAGTCTACCATCCCTTCGCCTATCGGCACATTCACAACTTCCCATTTACCGTTTGTTTTTTTCCATTTAAAATCCTTTAAAACGATCGTTTTTATATGGTCTTTCAGTAACCTAAGACCATTCTCCCAGGATAAGCCACCATCTACCATGGCATGACGAATGTCGTATTGGGTCCCGAACCAATCTGGATTAACCGTTTCCAGAAGTTGTTTTACCTCCCAGAAAGTAGAACCGATACTTGTGCCCGCATGGTTTTGATAACAGCCAGTAATGCCGTATTGTTTATTTACCTCCCCAAGCTCGTTGATTTGTTGCTGGTAGATATCGATAGACTCCTGCATGGATCTGTCTTTATGATATTTGAACCAATCGCTTCTATAAAACTCTACTCCATTCTCCGCAGCTGTTTTGATAATTTTTAAATCATCTGTATTCTTAACATCACTTATGGTAGTGGTGATCATTTTACAGGACGATCCGGCTTCTTTTATATCCTGTATGGCTTGAGGTAATTCAGTTTCAACATTTTCAGGTAAGATGTGACCTTTGGGGCGCACGGTCAGGTCCAACCCTTCAAATCCTAATTTCGCTGCAATTCTGGCAGCTTCTTTTATATCCAAAAACTGCAAATGTTTAGAGAAGAGATGGACTTCTAAAGGATCATCAGACTTATCAAAATTGAATATACTGAACGGAGATGTGATCCAGGGCATAGCGATTACTGCCGCGCCTACATTTTTTATAAACTCTCTTCTTGGCATGTTCATATAATCAAAATTTAGCATTATTAGATATCCTCACTTTTCAAGATAATCGAAACTTATTGGGCTTATTAGCATATAAATACTTTTATAGGATACTATTTGACTGTAATTATGTTAAAAATTTGCAAGTCGAACAAATATACATATATTTGGTAAACCAATTTGGTAAACCAGTTGAAATTATGAAAAATATCTTATTTACTTTTTTTTTATTTGTATCCGGAATTAGCGTCGGTCAAGATTCTACAACGACTAAAAATCCTGTTACGAACATTTCAGAATTTAATAGTGCCGTGGAAAAAGCCGGGCCAGGTGATGTAATTACATTGGCCAACGGGGTGTGGAAAGATGCAGAATTGATTTTTAAGGGAAATGGAACTAAAGACCAGCCTATTACCTTAAATGTTGAAAGTAAAGGAAAAGTAACTCTTGCGGGAAAATCGTCTTTAAAACTAGCAGGGGAATTTCTTATTGTAGATGGCCTTTATTTCAAAAACGGCTATACACCATCAAACTCGGTAATTGAATACAGGCTTGATGATGAAAATATTGCCAATAATAGCACGGTCCAGAATTGTGTCATTGAAAACTTCACCCAGCCGAGCAGGGATACAAAAGATCATTGGGTAGAACTTTGGGGGAGGAATAATGCCCTTAAGAATAATTATATCGCGGGAAAGTCAAATACCGGTCCTACCGTACGGGTTTTTCTGAAAGGAAATGAGAATATCAATACCCATCACCAGATAACTCACAATTATTTCGGGGAACGACCACGAAAGGGAGGTCCGCATGGTGAAACTATGCAGATAGGTTCCAGTGAAACTTCGATGACTCCAGCGTACGTAAATGTTTCTGAAAATTTATTTTATAGATGTAACGGTGAGGTAGAGATCATTTCCAGCAAGTCTAATTTCAATAGTTTTAAGAATAACGTATTTTTTGAATCTGAAGGTTCATTGGTGTTAAGGCATGGGAATTACGCTACGATAGATGGTAATATTTTTATTGGGAATGATAATTCAGAATTTATAGGTGGTATTCGGGTAATCAATACCGGGCACTGGATCACCAATAATTATTTTTATAAGCTCAAAGGAACCGAGTTTAGGGCTCCCTTAGCAGTGATGAATGGAATCCCTAAATCTCCACTTAACCGTTATAACCAGGTAACCGACGTAGTGGTTGCTTATAATTCTTTTATTGATAATAAATCTCCGTGGCATTTTAGTGTTGGGTCTAATGTAGATAAAAGCGAGGTTTTGCCTGCTTCTGAAATTCGTTCTGCCAGACCTGAGCGGATACTGGTTGCCAATAATTTAATTTATAGTGAATCGGAACAGAAACTTCCTGTGGTAGCCTACGATACGGTAGACGGTGTGAAGTTTAAAAATAATATTTTAAATAGTCCTAATGAGAGTGAGGTTCAGGATAAAGGAATGATAACGCAGGATTTTGAAATAAAACAGCTTTCAGAATATTTATATGCCCCTGCCGAAAATCTTAATGATGTTTATGATGGTTTTGATTTTGAAACTATTGAGAAAGATCTCTTCGGAAATGATAGGACAGAAGATAACAGTATTGGAGCGGTTACTTTACCGGTCTCTAATAATGCAAAACTTGTAAATAAAAAATTATATGGTCCTGATTGGTTTAACCCTGAGATAGAAAAGAAAAAGGCTGAAGTAGTGCAGGTTTCAACTTCAGAAGAATTAATTAAAGCTTTACAAAACGCAAAGTCGGGCGGCATAATCGAATTAAAGTCCGGAACTTATAAGCTTGAGAATTCGATTGTTATTGATAAAAGAATTAGTCTTCGATCAAAAAATAAGGCGAAACTGCAATTTTCAGAAAGTAATTCCACTCCTGCATTTCAAATGAACCCGGGAGGAAGCCTGAAAATTGAAAATATTGATCTAAGCGGAAATAAAAACCGTGATGCTTTTGGGACTTTGAATGAAAATATGTCCAGCGCCTATAATTTATGGGTAGATAATTCTGAAATAAAGGATTTTAAAAATCTTCTGGAAGTCTCACAACGTTCTTTTGCCGATACCATTTCTATTACAAATTCAAGTGTTAAAGATCTTCAGGCGGGGATTAATCTTGCTGAGGAGACCGATGACAAAGGTGAATATAATGCCGAATTCGTTTATATAACCAATTCTGAGTTTGAAAATATCCAGAATGAAGTACTTGATTATCATCGTGGCGGTTATGATGAATCAACGATAGGTGGCAATCTGGTCTTTACAGGTAATACCATCAAAAATTCGGGTACATCAGAAGCTACGGAGATTCTTTTAAAAACCAGGGGAATTGTAAATGTTGAAATGGCCAACAACAATTTTATTGATAATCCAGTGAAATTTATTGCGATTCTTTGGGGAGCCAAAGGTCAGGAGCCGGTGAATAATACTATTGAAAATTCAGGCGAGATTAAAGTGGAGGAAAACCTCAAGCAGAAATTAATGTACTAATTCATCATGAAAAAAATATTCATAGCCATATTCATATTTTCCGCTTTTTTTTCCTGTAAAGATAATACCGCAGGAACATCTAAAGAAATCGAACAAAAAGGCGATACAACAAAATACCCAAGTGATGTTATTCCATTTTTTGATCACTGGAAATTAATATTGGGCGATGGTTCAAATGCTGGTGTTGCAAATAATTTTGAAGATGAAGATTTCTTTTATACTGAAACTGAAGATTCTGGGAACTGGATAGTTTTTAAGGCTCCCAATGGAGGAGACACGCATGGTACTTCAAACAATACGAGAACTGAATTAGCTCAAATTAAAAAATGGTATCCCGCAACCGCCGATGATAAACTTTCAGCTACACTCAAAGTAATGAATGTATCTTCTACCGGGGATGCCCGGGTAGCTGCTTCCTACTCGGTAGTTGTCGGTCAGATTCATAGCGCCGATGGCCACGAGAACGAGCCGCTTAAAATATTTTACAAGAAATTTCCTGGTCATACTAAGGGGTCGGTGTTTTGGCATTATGAAATTAATACTGCCGGAGATGATAATTCTGTACGATGGGATTTTTCCACAGCGGTTTGGGGGCATGATTTTTCGGTAGTTGGCCCTGATGAAAGCACGTATCCTGAAGAACCAGAGGATGGGATTGCTTTGGGTGAAGAGTTCAGTTATGAAATCGAGGTGAAAGGCGGTATTATGAACTTAAAATTCACTAGTGAAGAACATGAAACCAAATCCTTTACAAAAAATCTAACCAAATCTGAATATTCCATAACTACTGAGATACCTAAGCAAACACAGGATTTATTTGTACCAGTTGGGCAGGATGGTGTGGAGCGTAAGAACGCGTATGCTGGCGAGGGATGTTTTTTTAAGTTGGGAGCTTACAATCAAACTAATGGAAAATCACCTATAGTAAATAAAAATTGGTGTTCCGGGGCAGAAACCCATGGAGGCGATATAGAAAAACAATATGCAGACGGGAACTATGCTGAAGTATGGTTTAAGGACGCAAGCATAACTATTAGTGATGCAGCCATTTCTAATAAAGCTTATTTTACTAAAAATGATTAGGCATTAGAGAATCAACAATCAAACAGCGTATTCCTAGGGGTGCCCATGTGCAATTCACTATTGTTTTGGTGCAGATGCAGTAAACCAATATACAGCGTAGGTTGCATATAAAGGAAGACATCCGGAAACTCTGTAGGCTACCAGCAATGCTGAAATCTTGACGCACACTCCTATAAAATTCGGTGCTAAGAAGATTTGCGTTAGTACAGTCTACCCAAATTTTGTCCTTGGAAGTTCATTTCAGGATAAACACACTATAAAAAATAAGGAGCTGCAAGAGCTGGAGGTACTGTTGGATTTTGCAGGTACTGCTTACGACGTTGCCCGGGTTGTTTATTTGTTTCTTCTGAAATTATTGGTTAAGTAAAAAATTATTGTACATTGGTAAACCAATTTGGTAAACCAGTTTTATTTTTTTAATTTCAACCTCAATTAATCAATAATATGATATGAGATATTACATAGCCTCCTTATTTTTAATATTAGTTTTTTCAGTAAATGCTCAGAAGAATCTGAAAAGTAATTCTTCGGGTTTAGTCCTTACTGAAGAAGGAGTGGAAAATATCCAGTCCAACCTGGGGACGGTATCCTTATTTGATCAGACCCTAAAGCAGGTAAAAGAAGAAGTAGATAAGGAAATGGCTCGGGATATCCAGGTTCCTGTTCCAAAAGATCTTGCCGGTGGGTATACCCATGAAAGGCACAAAAAGAATTATGCGACAGCACAAAAGGCTGGAGTGCTTTATAAAATTTTAGAGGAGGAAAAGTACGCTCGATATATTAAAGAGATGCTCATGGAATAAGCCCGGCTTTATCCTGAACTTCCATTACATCCTGAAGAACGATCTTATGCAAGAGGTAAATTATTCTGGCAATCACTTAACGATTCCAACTGGCTTGTAGCGATGAGTCAGGCTTATGACAGTATATATGACTGGTTAAGTACTGAAGATAAAAAGTTCTTAGAAGAGAATTTATTCCATCCTTATGCCGATTTCCTTTCTGAAGGAAACCCTAAATTCTTTAATCGAATTCATAATCATAGCACCTGGGGAAATGCAGCCGTGGGTATGATTGGTTTGGTTATGGATAATGATGAACTGGTGAACAGGGCATTATATGGACTAGAGAATACGAATATAGATAAAGCCGCCAGGGATAATGATGGCGGTCTAATTCAGCAGCCCGGACAGAAAGCCGGTTTTTTGGCTAATATTGAAGAAGCTTTTTCTCCTTCCGGATATTATACTGAAGGTCCTTATTATCAGCGGTACGCCATGTATCCTTTTATGTTATTTGCTAAGGCGTTGCAGAACAAAAGGCCTGAACTCAAAATCTTCGAATATAAAGATGGGGTTCTTATTAAGTCTGTAGATGCGTTATTGAATTTAACCGATGCCGATGGGGAATTCTTTCCATTAAATGACGCTCAGAAAGGCATGTCATTTTTCAATAAATCAGTAATAATGGCGGTAGATGCGGCTTATTATTACGGGGAGCAGGATCCAAGGCTTTTATCGGTTGCAAAAAAGCAGGGAGAGGTAACACTTGATGATGCGGGATTGGCAGTTGCCCTTGGGTTGAAAAATGATAAAGAGAAAGAATTTCAAAAAAAATCTATTGTACTTAGCGACGGTTCAAAAGGAAATAAAGGTGGCGTAGGAATATTGCGGATCACAGAAGATGAAAGTATCTTTTCATTAGTAATGAAATTCACTTCTCAGGGCGATAGCCACGGTCATTATGATAAACTTTCTTATTCATTTTATAATGATGGGGAAGAAGTGATTCAGGATTACGGCTTTTCCAGATTTGTAAATATTGAACCCAAGAACGGCGGAGGTTATTTAAAGGAAAACACTAGCTGGGCAAAACAAAGTATCGCTCATAATACCATAGTTCAGAATGAAACATCGCATTTTAATGGAGATTTCGATACCGGAAATAAATATCATTCAGAAAAATACTTTTCAGATTTTTCAAAGGATAATGTTCAGATCATAAGTGCTAAGGAAGAGAATGCTTATCCAGGCACTAAGATGCAACGAACCATGGCGTTGATCAAAAATGACATATTTCAGAAGCCTGTGCTGGTAGATATATTCAGGGTAAAAGGAGATCAATCAAATCAATATGACTTACCCTTTTATTATTTCGGACAGATTATAGAAACCAGTTTTGAGTATGATTCACCTGAAAAGCTGGAAAAATTAGGTTCAAAAAATGGATATCAGCATCTATGGAAAGAAGCTTCTGGTGCTGCGGAAGCTGGAAATGCCAGATTTACCTGGTCTGAAAATAACAAATTTTATACGCTCACTAGCGCAACCATGCAGAATGATAGTCTTATTCTGGGCAGGTTGGGAGCTTCAGATCCTGAATTCAATTTAAGAAGAGATCCGGTTTATATCTGGAGAAAAAGTAATACTAAAGACGCGGTGTTTGCTTCGGTTCTGGAACCACATGGCAGTTATAACCCGGTAACCGAATTAGGGAATAATAGCTTCAGCCAGGTTCAGAATGTTGAGGTATTACTGGATAGTGATGAATATACCGGTATTGAAATTACCGGAACAAATAAAAATAAGCTTTTACTCGTAATTTCAAATAATGATGCTGAAGACCAGCATAATATAAAAATAGGTAACCGTGAAATTTCCTGGAAAGGTAATTACACATTAATTGAAAATTAAATAAAATGAAAGATTTAGGTACAAGTAAAGAATTCTTAAAATCCAAAGAAGTTGAAAAAGAAACCGTTGGAGAAGGTGTTCAAAGACAAATCATGGGCTATGATGATAAAATTTTATTAGCCAAGGTTGAATTTGAAAAGGGTGGGGTAGGACCAATGCATGAGCATCACCATTCACAGGTAACCTACGTGGTAAGCGGAAAATTTGAACTTACTATAGGAGATGAAACTAAAATGATGGAAGGGGGAGATTCTTTTTATATACCTCCTCATAAAATGCATGGTGCAATCTGTAAAGAGAAAGGAATTCTTATAGATGTTTTTAGTCCTATTAGAGAAGACTTTTTCTAAAAGCTCAGAATATTAAACAATAATTAAAGAATTGTAAAAATTTATATAAGATTATTTTTTAGTTAACAATTAATTAATATATATTTGGTAAACCAGATTGGGAAACCAAATTGGTTTACCAGAAAAGTTCTTTAAAATTTTAATTTAGGAAATAAAAAAAAGGATAGGTGCACGCCTATCCTTTTATTAAAACTTCATTGAGAGAAGTTATTTAAACACATGCCTATTACTTGATCGTAAACATGTACCACAAAGGTACAATTTCATAAGTAACCTACATAGGCATTTTTCATTTACCATTTCCTTATTTAAGTATTACGCTTTTCGCGGTTAGATTAATTATCAATTTTAATAAATGAAAAACTTATGAATTTGAAGAAAACAGCAGTTTTTTGTATGGCCTTACTTTGCCATCTAGCATTAATTGCTCAGGAAAGTTATTCACTTTCAGGAACCGTGACTTCTCAGGGGGACAATGTGCCTCTTGCAGGGGTAAACGTATTAATCCAGGGATCTGCTACCGGAGTAGTAACCGATTTTGATGGAAATTACGAAATCGATGTAGTGGAGGGGGACATACTGGAGTTCTCCTATTTAGGCTTTGTGAGTCAGCAAATCACTGTTACAGATCAAGAATCACTTAATGTATCTTTAGCGGCAGACTCCCAACTACTGGACGAGACCGTAGTAATTGGTTATGGTACGAGAAAGAAAAGCCATTTAACTGGTGCGGTATCCAGTGTTGTTAATGAAGATTTAGACCAATTACCAGTTGCCAGAGTAGATGATGCCCTTGTAGGGCAAATTTCTGGGGTAAATATTCAGGCTACAGAAGGTGAAGCCGGGTCTGCACCAACTATTCGTATTAGGGGAACAGGGTCATTGACCGGAAGTTCAGCTCCATTGATTGTAGTAGACGGACTTGTCGTAGATAATGATTTTCTTGGAAGTTTAGATATGAGTGAAGTAGAATCTTTCGATGTCTTAAAGGATGCAGCGTCAGCCGCTATTTATGGATCTCGAGGAGGTAACGGTGTTATTTTAATTACCACTAAACAAGGTAAAGCAGGGAAAACAGTATTTAGTTATCAAGGATATACAGGTTTTAAAGAGGCAAGACAAAGTGATGCCTATTATTTCTCTGTTGCTGAAACTCTCGCGGAAGAACTCGCAGTTACGGGAGAACTATCAGAACGTTCCCAATATATTCAGCAAATTGGGATTGACAGGGATTATCAGGATATAATCTTTGATGGAGGTATTATTCAAAACCATTCATTGAGTGCACGTGGAGGTACCGAGAACACAAAATTCAGTATTTCTCTTGGCTATCTTCATGATGAAGGGGTTCTTATAACTGATGACTATAAAAGATATAATCTAAGGTTAAAACTGGATACCAAGGTTAGTGACGAATTCAGATTTGGAGGTAACATTGCGCCTTCTTATACGAATAGAAGAAGGTTTGATGGTTCCACGCATGATATTCTACGTCAGGGTCCCTGGTTGCCAGTCTACCATGACGAGAACACTATACAATATGTAGATCGAAATGTATATCCAGATGTGCAGGTAGGAGATTATGCAAGACAGCGCCACTTTGATAATTATGATTTATTTGGTGACGGTAACTTAGTAGACATAAGTGATACATCGAATCAAAATCCTGCGGCAAAAGTACTGGAAAGAGATGAAAATGATTATAAGTTTAAAGTCTATGGTAATTTTTATGCCGACTATGAAATTATGGATGATCTTAATTTAAGAACTACGCTTTCGGGGGATTACCAGCATACCATGAGAGATAGATGGCAGGGGGTTGAAGCAAGTAGAAATGGAGCTTCAGATGCCAGTTATGATGTAGAGAATGAAAAAAGGATTCACATGGCTTCGGAAACTTATCTTACTTACGATAAGAATATTGATAAACATGAATTTGATGTGGTAGCAGGGATCACATTTGAAAAATGGGATTATGAAGGAAGTTTCGCATTTGGAACGGGTTATACATCAGATTTAATCAGGACTTTATCTGCTGCAACAGTAGCTTCCGAAATAGAATCCTGGGTTTATGAAGAAAGATTTCAAAGTTATTTTGCCAGGTTAAATTACGCGTATGATGATAAATACCTTGCTTCGTTTAGTTATCGTCGTGATGGTAGTTCAGTTTTTGGAGCTGATTCAAAATATGGAGATTTCCCGGCACTTTCTTTAGGATGGGATATTGCTGAAGAAAATTTCTTACAGAATGTTGATTTTTTAAGTAGCTTTAAATTTAGAGTTAGTTACGGGTTTACCGGGAATAAAGATTTGGATACCGATAGTGATATCATAGATCTTTATCCATCCTTACCATTACTAGGACCATCTTCAGCTACTATTGGAGGAGCAGTACAACCTGCTTTTATATCCTTGAATATAGCTAATCCAGATCTTCAGTGGGAACGTTCAAAGGAGATAAATCCTGGCCTTGACTTTGGTTTTTTCAAAAACAGAATTACAGGTTCTCTTGATTATTATAAACGAACCAGTGATCAGTTATTACTTTTTAATCCTATTTCAGCGAGCACTGGATTTAGAAATGCATTGGTGAATATTGGAGAAGTTGAGAATACTGGTATTGAAGTGGAACTTCGAACCAGAAATATAGCAAACTCTAATTTCTCATGGAATACCACCATTCTTGCTTCTAAAAATGAAAATGAACTAACAGATTTTGCAGATTCTAATGGACAGATTGGAATTGTTGATGATAAAAGAGCTGCAGAATGGATTAATTTAGAAGGTCAGCCTATTTCGTCCTTCTATGGTTGGGTTGTGGACAGAGATATTCCGAGGGAATTACGTGAAAGACCTTACTTTCCGATTGGTGCGGAAGCCCAGGATGTGTATGTAAAAGATTTAAATGGAGATGGGGTCATAGACGATGATGATAAGACAATCTTAGGAAATCCCTATCCGGATCTTGTATGGAGTGTGACCAATGATTTTAGAATTGGTAACCTTGATATTAGCTTTCTTTTCCAGGGTAGTCATGGAGCTGAAGTTAGAAATATGGGAGACCAGTATATTTTCAACCATTTCAATAGTGGGGCAGATTTTGATCCAGCCATCACTCCTGATCAGGATTTCATACGAGAGAAAATCTTTACCGATGATATTATTCAAGATGCTTCTTATATAGCACTTAGAAATGTGAATGTAGGATATAATCTACCGGTAACACTTACCTCAAAAATAGGTTTAACGAGTATGAGAATTTACGCTGCGGGACAGAATCTTAAATATTGGACAGCAGATGATTACACAGGTTTTAATCCAGAATCTATTGATAATACCTCACCTACAACGTATGGATATCAAAGAGCTGGTTCCCCGATCTTTAAAACTATTTCAATTGGGATAAATGCTGATTTTTAATCATATAGAATTTTAAAAAACATTATTATGAATATAAGAATATACTTACTCTTAGGAATTACCATGATGACTCTGGTTTCGTGTGGGAAAGATTTTTTAGAACCTGAACCGGAATCTGCGATTTCTGCAGAAGGCTATTTTCAGAATAGCGAACAACTGGAAACTGCGGTAATTGGTATGTATGATGCTATCCAGGGTGTAAATTCAAACGATCTGGACGATAATTTCAGCATTCAGCGAGAATTTTATATCACAGAAATGCGTAGCGATAATACACGTACCAAATCTCGTGAAGGCGAAGCAGCCCAATTTGAAAATTATAGAGTCACTACCAGTAATGGTATCGTTACTAATTATTATATAAGTTATTTTGAGATTATTTATCGAGCTAATTTAGTATTGGCAAATCTTGATGCCGCCAGTGAAGAAGATGCTGCTCAATTTGAAGCAGAGGCAAAATTTGTAAGGGCTTATGCGTACTTTAATCTGGTAAGATTATTTGGACCTGTGCCTCTAATAGATGAATTAATAGGGCCTTTAGAAAAAGAAAAGGCTTACACTCGAGTTGCAGAAAGTCAGATTTATGATTTGATCATTTCTGATCTTCAAACTGCTATATCAGGTCTTGACAATATGTTTGTTAACAGAGCTTCCAGAGCAGCGGCTCAAACTTTTTTAGCTAAGGTATATCTTACTAATGAAAATAATTATACCGAGGCTCAGACGCTGTTAGAATCTGTGATTAATAGCGGAGATTATTCCCTTGAATCAAATTTCAAAGATGTTTTTTATAATGAAAGAAATGGCGAAGTGATCTATGCTGTAGGTTATACCTCAGACATTACCTCAGACAGCCAGAATTTTTCTGCTGAAATGTTGAATTCTGTAGGAAGAACAAGTGGTGTGAATTATGTAACTGCAGATGCCAGAATAGCACTGGACGCTAAAGGGGGAAATAGAACAGAATATTCCTATAGGCTGGATGAAGCACAACCAACGCAGTACCAGGTGGCAAAATATATACCGAACGGTGATGATGCCCTTGGGATAGAGCCAACGTCCAGTAATCCGGAATTAGCGGGTAACGACTGGATCGTGCTAAGATATGCTGATGTTTTGCTGCTACATGTAGAAGCTATTTTAGCAGGTGGCCAGGAAACAAGCTCTTCTGCGGCCCTGGATTCTTTTCAAAAAATTCGTGATCGAGCTGGTTTAACAGATGCTGTGACAAATATTACGAAACAGGATTTACTGGAAGAAAGACGTGTAGAACTGGCATTTGAAAATCACAGGTTTTTTGATCTGGTTCGATTTGGCTTAGCACAAGAAGTATTATCAGCTTTTTCAGATGAAAACGGCTATGATTTTAGTGCGACAGATTTGTTACTGCCTATTCCGCAGAGAGAGATTAACCTGAGTAATGGCTTAATGGAACAAAATCCAGGATACTAGAAAAATCTAATAAAAATTTTTAAAATGAATACGATAATAAATAAAACCCTTATTCCAGGATATTACAAACTTTTGTTTGTCATATTCAGCATGGGAGCATTAGTCTCTTGTGATTACGAATACGAACTACCGGAAACCGGATCTATTGCTGATAAAACACCTCCTTCAGCAAACTTTTCTGCTTCCCAAAGTGATACAGATTTTCTAACCTTTAATTTTGCCAACCTTTCAAATAGTGCCACAGATTATATGTGGGATTTTGGAGATGGCAATACTTCAACAGAGCTAGATCCATCCAATACGTTCCCAGATGAAGGGACTTATACGGTTAGTTTAACTGTGTCAGATAAATTAGGAGTTACAGATACTTTTACTTCTGAAATTTTAGTGGAGGAGCCACCAGTACCCGCAGCAATTACACCATTTATAGGTGAACCAGGCTTTGAAGATGGAAGCGAGGCCTGTGGAGATGGTCAGGATGGTAGAGATTGTTGGAGACTGAGTGGTGCTAGTATTCACCAGATCACGAGTTCAGATGGTAGGGGAGACACCCAGGCTGCAAAATATCCTGAAAGTACTACAAATGCCCGCCAGTCTTATCAGGCAATAACCGTTTCTCCTAATACTAAGTATATTTTCACTGCATTTTATGCGCTGACGGGTGATGGGGATTCTGTTAGAGTTTCAATTATAGACGGTCAGTTATCAAATTTTGATGAATTTGAATCGGCTACTTTATTAGCACAGGAAAGTGGTACTACTAATGATGGTAAAGGAAATTTCAATACCCTTATTGTAGAGTTTGAAACCGGTGCCAATGGTGAAATTTCTATGTTATTTGATAGTGATAATGCTGAAACAGCATATATCGATGATGTCTCAATCATACCAGTTGTAGAGGAAGAAACTGAAGGCGAAGAATCAGAAGAAGAGGAAGAGGCCGAAGGTGATGGTACTGGAGAAGGAACTGAAGGATAATGAGGATGTTTATAAAAAAATCTTCATCTGTTCAGAAAATTTCAATGAGCATTTTCATACTTGGTTTTGCCTGGCTTTCAATTCAATGCCAGGGATCAGGAACTGCTGTAAAAAATGGTTCAGAATCTAAAACCAATAATACTGCAGGAAAGTATAAACTGCCTAATGTTGACCTTTCAAATTGGAAGGTCACCATTCCGGCAGGACAGGGTAAAGGTGGCGCCATGAGTGTGGAGCCACCAGAGATCCTGGATTATGCCTCTAATGAAACCCTGAAGCCTTACATGTTTAATGATTCAACTTCCGGAGCTTTGGTGTTCTATGCCTATCCCAGTGATGCAACCACTGCGAATACAAAATATTCAAGGTCTGAATTACGGGAGCAGATGGTGGCAGGTGACGATGATGTTAACTGGACCTTTAAGGAAGGTGGGAACTTGAAGGCGACCATCGAAATGGAAGATGTATCACGTGATGAAGAAGGGAAATATCATAAAGTGATCATCCTTCAAATTCACGGAAGGTTGACCGATGAGCAAAAAGAACAGATTGGTCAAAAGGATAATAACGCACCGCCAATCCTTAAAGTTTACTGGGATAAAGGTAAGATCAGGATCAAAACCAAGGAATTGAAGTTTTTAGGAACTAAACCTGAAGGTATTTTATATGAAGAGGCCTGGGGCGACGATGAAGGTTACACCTTTGAAGAAGAAGTTGGTTTTAAAAAATTCGATATGGAAATTGATGTATCAGATGGGAAATTGGTAGTCTCTTTGAACAATAATGAATTTCATACTTATGATAACATTCATATGGAGAAATGGGGAGTTTTTGAAAATTATTTCAAAGCCGGGAATTACCTGCAAACAAGAGATGATAATGCCTTTGCAAAAGTAAAATTCTATGATCTCAAAGTATCTCATTAATATGAAAACTATTAAGCACATATTGCGAAAGCTTAATCTGGGTCTTTTAGTCGCAGGTAGCGTGATTTATATGGGATGTGAGAAGGATGATACAGCAGATGTAGTTGAATCCCCTCCCATTGTAGAAGAAGTACCAGAGGAGAAGCCTGCTGAAAACGATTATAAATTACCAGAAATAGATCTTAGTAATTGGAAAGTAACACTTCCCATTGGAAATCCATCTGAAGTGGAACCGCCAGAAATTCTGGACTATGCCACTAATGAGAATTTAAAAAGATTTATGTACAATGATTCTACAGATGGGTCTTTAGTTTTTTATACCTATCCTGAATCTTCTACTGCAAATTCCTCTTATTCCAGAACAGAACTTCGGGAGCAAATGCAACCAGGTAGTAATAACAAGAACTGGACTTTTGAGGAAGGTGGTAAAATGCGAGGCAGGCTTGCAGTTCCTGAAATATCTAAAGACAATGACGGGGATTTTCATCGGGTTATTATCATGCAAATTCATGGAAGACTTACAGATGAACAGAGAGATCTTATAGGAGAAGATGATAACAATGCTCCTCCAATTTTAAAGATCTACTGGAATAATGGACGGGTTAGAGTAAAAACGAAAGTTTTAAAAGAAACTACAGCTTCAGATCAGGAAATATTACATACTGATGCCTGGGGGGACGATGAAGGTTTTAATTTCTCGGAAGAAGTTGGTCATGAAGCCTTTACCCTGGAAATAAAAGTGACTGAAGCAAAAATGGAAATTATCCTGAATGACGATGAGACAGTAGTATATGATAGTAAACATATTCAGAGGTGGGGGATTTTTGAAAATTACTTTAAAGCTGGGAATTATCTGGTAAGTACCGATGAAAATGCTTTTTCTTTTGTGAAATATTACGAATTAGAAGTTATCCATTAATTTGAGAGATAAATTTTGTTTGAGTGGCCTTATTAGTGATCCATCCGGTGGACGCACCGGTGGGATCGCTAATAATTAAAAATTGGTTGTAATTAAATGAACTAAGCTTTATAACTAAGATTATTTTTTATAAATTTGAATAACCAGATTGGTTAACCAGTTTTAATAAGGATTCTAATAAAGGAACGATGAAAGTAGATGGATATACGAAAATTGAAATTCAGCAGCAAACGCGGAATGAGATTTTGGGTAAAATACGAGAGTATATAAATTTTAAGAATTTAGAGCCTGGCGATAAACTGCCTTCAGAACGAATGCTTTCTGAAAAATTTGGCGTAAGCCGTAATAATTTAAGAGAAGCTATTCAAACTTTAGAATTCTACGGAATATTGGAAAGTGTTCCACAAAGCGGAACCTATCTGGCCAATATCGGCGTAGTTGCGCTAAACGGAATGATCTCTGATATTCTAAGCCTGGCAGATCCAGATTTTAAATCACTAGTGGAAACAAGGATTTTATTAGAATTGAAAACGGTTCGTCTGGCAGCAACAAGACGTACGGAAACGCAGCTAGAGCATATGAAAGAAACGCTGGAAGCCTATAGTTCCAAAGCTTTAAATGGAGAAGATGCTGTTCAGGAAGATCTTTTATTTCATTTAGCTATTGCGAAAGCCAGTGGTAACAGTACTATGAACACATTTATGCTTACAATTACTCCTGAAATCATTACCAATTTTGCTAAATATCATGTTTGTGATGAAAACCAGGCATTTCTTGGAATAGAAGAACATAAAGCCATTCTGGATGCTATCGAGGATAAAGATCCGTCCAGAGCAAAGGAAAAGATGAAATTACATTTTAGAAGTCTGTATAAATACTGTTATAATGTAGATATCTGATATTAAAAATGGGATTGCACGCTCCCATAGAAAATTGATAGAGAGAAGAATTTAAACCGGAATTACTTGATATACCTTTCTTAAGAAATATCCTCATTCCAGGTTGTTAAAAAATAGCACCACAGGTTGTTTGATCCTGATGGTATAAGGCATTTTTTGTCAAAAATTAAGTCTAGCTACACGGACTATAAATCTGAAATTATGAAGATAAGAGGATTAAGATGGTGGATTATTGCTTTGATAGCACTTGCCACTATCATCAATTACATTGATAGAACGGCATTTGGTGTCATGTGGCCAGAAATGGGTAAAGATTTGGGAATGGACGAATCTGATTACGCCGTGATGCTGAACGTATTTATGATCACCTATGCGCTTGGTAAATTTTTATCCGGAAAATTATATGATCAAATTGGTACCCGTCTAGGATTTATTTTTTCCATTACATTATGGTCTGCCGCTGCAATTCTGCATGCATTTGCCAGAGGGCTTGTTTCTCTATCAATGGTAAGGGCAATGTTAGGTTTTGGTGAAGCAGGTAACTGGCCTGGAGCTGTAAAAAGTAATGGAGAATGGTTCCCGGTTAAAGAAAGAGCGATTGCCCAGGGAATTTTTAATGCAGGTGCCTCTCTTGGAAGCGTAGTTGCACCGGCGCTTATTGCTTTTCTCTATGCTCAGTTTGGATGGAGAACCACTTTCATTATTTTAGGTCTTCTGGGTTTTGTCTGGATCATACCCTGGTTCATCATTAACAAAACAACTCCAAAACATCACCCGTGGTTAGGGGAAAAAGAAAGAAATCTTATCCTTTCAGGTAGAATAGAACCCGACGAAGTAGGCGACAAAGAAAAAGGCTTACCCGTTTCGAAAATATTAAGTTATAAAGAATCCTGGGGAGTGTTGGTATGTCGATTCTTTATTGAACCAATCTGGTGGCTGTTCGTAGGATGGATGCCACTATACCTGAATTCCGAATTCGGATTTAGTATTGAAGACATTGGATCAACAATCTGGATCTCTTATTTAGGAGGGATGGCCGGAAGCTTAGCAGGGGGCTGGTTTTCTGGTAAATTAATGGAAAAACATTCATTGGATTTTTCACGAAAACTTTCCATACTTATTGGAGGTGCTTTGATATTCCTCGGTTTGTTAGGTATTATCTTCCTCGTTGATGCCAACAATCCAATGACCTTTATTTATATCACATCGATTGTACTTTTCGGTTTTCAATTTGCCATTGGAAACATTCAAACGCTTTCCAGTGATCTGCTTAAAGGCCCATCTGTGGGGACCCTGGCAGGACTTGCGGGAACGGTTGCAGCGGTATCAGTAATAATAATGAACTGGCTAATTCCGCAAATAACTGAAATTTCTTATACCCCGGCATTTATAGTAATTGCAATTCTAGCACCATTGGCAGTATTGTCTATATACATACTTATAAGAAGAATAGAACCAGTAGAAGTGAAATCAAATTAAATTTTTTAGATAATAATTATAAATATTAATGAACTATGAGTGAATCAAACCAAAAAATAGCAGTAATCACCGGTGCTACCGGAGGGATAGGATTTGAAGTAGCCAGAAGACTTGGTAAGGATGGTTATACCGTAATTTTAAACGGGATAGAAAACGATAAAGGAGCTGACAGGCTTAAAGAACTTGAAAAAGAAGGGATTTCAGCAGAATATTATGGTTTCGACGTTACCGATGAAGATGCTGTTAATTCAAATATCAAGAAGATCGGAGAGAAATATGGTAAAATAGATGCTCTTATAAATAATGCGGGGGGTCTTGGTGGTAGATCAAGATTTGAAGAAATGACTACCGACTTTTACAGATCTGTAATGGCACTGAACCTGGATTCTGCGTTCTTTGCATCCAGAGCAGCTATTCCTTATTTAAAAAAAGGGGAGCACCCTACAATTATTAATTATACTTCTAATGCAGGTTGGAACGCTGGAGGTCCCGGCGCCGGTATTTACGGCACTTCTAAAGCAGCTGTGCATACGTTAACCAGGGCACTTGCAAAAGATCTTGCAGAATATGGAATTAGGGTCAATGCAGTTTCTCCCGGGACTATAGATACTCCATTTCATTCACAGATTAAATCTACAAAACCAGAGGTATTCGCTTCGTGGAAGAACAACATCATGTTAGGACGTTTGGGAGAGCCGGAAGATGTAGCTGGGGTTGTAGCATTTTTGGTAAGTAAAGATGCGGCTTTCTTGACTGCGGAAACCATCCAGATTGGTGGAGGACAAGCCCTGGGAATCTAATAAAAAAGAATGCTGAAGTAGGAAGTAAAAAATGTCTGTTTTATTGAATATTTCAGACATTGACTATCTTCTTACTTTCAAAATAGAATCACATGAAAAGTATTGTAGCCTTTGGGGAAATGATGATGAGATTGTCTCCACCTGAACATTTGCGTTTTTTCCAGGCAAACTCTTTCGAGGTTTCTTATAGTGGTGCCGAGTTTAATACGCTGGCATCACTGCAACGTTGGGGGCTTTCTACGCAGTTCGTAACCAAACTACCGGATAATGATTTTGGAAATAAAGCTATTTCCGAGATTTCCAGGTATCAGGTGGGTAGCCAGCACATTGTAAAGGAAGGTAAGCGTCTGGGCATTTACTTTCTTGAAAAAGGTAATGCCATAAGACATAGCAAAGTTATTTACGATCGGGCTGATAGTGCTGTTGCAAATATTAAGCAGGGAGAGATAGATTGGGAAAAGGTATTTGCCAATGCTACCGGATTTCACTGGTCTGGTATTACCCCGGGAATTTCAGCAGAAGCCGCCCGGGAATGTTTGCTTGCCTGTAAAACGGCAAAAAAGATGGGACTAAAAATTTCCTGTGATCTTAATTACAGGTCCACCTTGTGGAAATGGGGTAAACAACCAGATGAGATACTCCCCGAAATGTTGGAGATCACCAATGTGATCCTGGCAGATCTTGCTACGCTTAATAAAATGCTGGGTAAAAAAAGTATAGATCCCGATTACAGGAAACCCGATACGTTAAAGGAATATTACGATGAAATTTTAAAGGCATGTCCAGATCTGGAATTTCTACCTACCACGTTGCGCTATTCTGAAAGTGCCTCGCATCAAAAAATAGGAGGAATTATGTATGCTTCCGGAGAACTTATTACTTCAGAAGTAAAAGAAGTACTACCGGTTGTAGATCGTTTGGGAACAGGAGATGCTTTTATGGCGGGTATTCTTTACGGAATTCACATGAAAATGGACTATCAGGAAGTTCTGGATTTTGCGGTAGCTACCTGCGCTTATAAGCATACTATGTCTGGCGATATAAATATAGCTTCCTTAGAAGAAGTGCAAGCAATCATGAAAGGCGATCTTTCTGCATTAATTAAAAGATAATCAAATTATGGCAAAATTATCAAGACTGGAAGTATATGAGGTAATGAAATCAACAGGCCTGGTTCCACTTTTTAGTCATACAGATATAGATGTTGCTAAAAGCCTGATCGACGCGTGTTATAAAGGAGGAGCCAGGGTTCTGGAATTTACCGCTCGTGCTCAGAATGCTCATACGGTATTCGAGGAAATGGCCGGGTATGTAAAGAAAGAATATCCAGATCTTGCTCTGGGAATTGGTTCTATTACCGATGGTCCTTCAGCGTCACTCTATATTCAGCTCGGTGCCGATTTTATTGTAACTCCGGTGTTTAGAGAGGATATCGCAATTATCTGTAACCGCAGAAAGATCCCGTTTTTTCCTGGTTGTGGTTCTCTGACTGAAATCGCCAGGGCTGAAGAGATAGGCTGTGAAATTGTAAAATTATTTCCTGGTTCTATTTATGGTCCGGAATTTATAAAAGCTATTAAAGGTCCGCAACCATGGACGAGCATAATGCCTACGGGCGGTGTGGAGCCAACTGGAGAAAGTATAGAACAATGGCTGAAGGCAGGAGCTTCTTGCGTTGGTATAGGTTCTAAACTTATGATAAAAGATTCCAATGGAGATTTTGATTATGATGAAATCCAACAAGTTGTAAAAAAATGTGTTGAAATCATTAAAGACTACAAAAGCAAATAAAAGATTTAGCCTCCTAGTTGGTAAGTCTAATTCTAAAGGACACAATAAAATCGAATAAATGGAAAGACATACTACTTTAGGAGAGTTCATTATTGAAAATCAAAAAGATTTTCCATATGCTAAAGGAGAATTGAGCGCTTTGCTGAGTTCTATCCGGTTAGCAGGAAAGGTGGTGAACCAACAGATCAATAAAGCAGGCCTGGCAGAAATTCTTGGAAAAGCAGGAAAGGAGAATGTGCAGGGGGAAAGTCAGGCGAAATTAGATGTGCTTGCTAATGAAATTTTTGTAAGTACGCTTCGAAATCGTGGTGAAATATGCGGTCTGGCTTCAGAAGAACTGGAAGATTATCTCGTTTTTGATGAGGAGATGCATAAGAATGCTGAATATATAGTTTTAATAGATCCATTGGACGGTTCCAGCAATATTGATGTAGACATTACCGTAGGTACGATATTCAGTATTTATCGAAGAATTTCAAAGAAAGGCACCCCGGCAACTTTAGAAGATTTTTTACAACCTGGAATAAATCAGGTTGCTGCCGGATACCTTATCTATGGAACTTCGACCATCTTAGTCTATACCACCGGAAATGGAGTTAATGGATTCACTTTCGATCCTGGAATTGGTTCTTTTTTCCTTTCTCATTCCGATATAAAGTTTCCGAAGAAAGGAAATACCTATTCAGTAAATGAAGGGAATTATGTGCATTTTCCGCAGGGTATCAAAAAATATATAAAATGGGTACAGGAGCTGAATGAGGAGGAGAATAGGCCATTTACTTCACGTTACACAGGATCACTGGTAGCAGATTTCCATAGAAATATGTTGCTTGGGGGGATTTATTTGTATCCGCAGGGAACAACAGCACCCAAGGGAAAATTACGTTTACTCTATGAATGCAATCCTATGGCTTTTTTGGCAGAACAGGCAGGCGGGAAAGCCACTGATGGTTCTAGAAGGATCATGGAATTACAACCTCAAGAACTACACGAGCGTGCACCTTTTATTTGTGGAAACAAAGAGATGGTGGAAAAGGCTGAAGAGTTTATGCAGTAATTTAACCTTTCTGATTCTTCTATTTCTATTGTTAATGATTTGAATAAATTATGAGGAATGAAATAACATTACAGGAGTTGGCCCTGTCGTTAAACTTATCTATTAGCACGGTCTCCAAATCATTAAATGATAGTCCTGAAATAAGTGTAAAAACGAAAAGCCGGGTCAAAGAATTAGCTCTATTAAAGCGATATATCCCGAATAGTATGGCACAAAGTTTAAAGGGGAAGCAATCCAAGACTATTGGGGTGGTCATACCAAATATATTCAGTAAATTTTTTTCTGAGTCTCTTCACGCAATTGAAAATAAAGCCAACGAACGCGGTTTTAGAACTATTATTTGTTTCTCTAATGATTCTATCGATAAAGAAGCAGAATGTATAGAAAAGCTTATTAAAAGTAGAGTAGATGGAATTATCCTCGCGGTATCAGAAGAATCGCAGTACAAGAAAATAAACGAACATATCGAAAAGGTTTTATCTTATAAAATCCCTTTGGTAATGCTTGATCATTTGGAGGATACTATAAGTTGTGATAAAGTAGGATTGAATGAAACTCTTTTAGCGGAAGAAGCAACAATGAATCTTTTTAATTTAGGTTATAGGAATGTTGCCTTTTTAGCGCAAAATCCATCTACAAATAAAGCTGAATCTCAGAAACAGGGATATTTAGATGCAATTAAAAGGAAAGATGGTAAAAAGCAAATTTTGAGTTTTGGGTCTTCTGAAGTTTGTCATCAAAAACTACACAAGTTAATTCACTCTGAAAAAATCGACGCTGTTATAGTGAATAAGTTACCATTAACCATTTTTGGTACTAAAAATTGCTCAAAATCCGTGTTCTCAATTCCGGAAAATGTACACGTTTTAAGTTTATCCAATTTGGGAGATAAAGAGCATCTTTCAACTGCATATGATGCTTATGACAGACTTGGAGAAGAACAGGGCGATATTGCTGTTGATACATTACTTGATAGAATTGAAGGAGTGCTTTCAGAAGAATTTGTAAAATTTGAATTAAAAGGCAGGCTGAATTGTAAAAGTAATAGTGCTCAAATTCAGAAACTTTCAATTTAATCCCGGTTTAACCTCTTATATAAATACTCACCAGGCAGATAGTATTTGCTTATTTTATACTTTCGCATGGGTATTAATATGGGTTGATTAAATAAGAACATACCAATAATTCTCGATTACTTTAGTACACTTTCGCTGCGATTTTTTTCTGAAAAGAATAGAAAGGTTTAGATAGTTTCTTAGAAACTTCTGAAGTTATATGCTGTCAAATTTAAGTTGAAAACATCAAACATTCTGTACCTATGTTGTACCCATTAATAAATAAAGGCTTTCGATTTCTCAAAAGCCTTGTTATTATTGTAGCGAGACCGAGATTTGAACTCGGGACCTCCGGGTTATGAAAATATTCTGCTAGAAGTCAAATTTATACAAAATACTTGAAAATCAATTAGTTATCGTTGTTTTGGTAAATTTTGATATTATATAATATGGCCTAAAATCAACCGATTCTGTACTTATTCTGTACTTATTCTGTACTAGTTTTTAGGTATAAATTATTATATTACAAGGTTTTAAATCCTAACTGTATGGCAAATTTAAAGATTGTTTTGAGAAAAAACATGAAAAAGAAGGATGGAAGGATACCTCTGGCCTTAAGAATTAGCGAAAATTATAAAACGAATTATGTTTGGCTGGGACATTCTGTATTTGAAAAAGATTGGGATGACGTTGCTTGTAAGGTTAAAAAGACTCATCCAAACTTTAAGCAGTTAAATAATTTTTTGATGAAAAGGATGATTGAAGTCAATGATATCTATTTCAATGCAGAGAAAAAAATTACGCCAAGGCAAATAAAACAAAAATTAAAAGGGCCAGATGGCTCTAAATCATTCTTTACTGTTGCCACTGAACATATTCAAAGTAAATATGACACGGGAGTTTTTTCAGTTGCTAAAGCGCAGTTATCAATACTATATAATATTGAAGAATTTATACAACTAAAGAATTCGAGAAGTAAGGCAAAAATCATCCAAGAAATTAAACAAAGACGGTTAAAGCGAGTGAGCGAGGCAAGAAGATCTAAATATCACTGGATGGATGGTGTTGCATATTTTAAAAAAAATGATAACCTAAGATTCCGGGATATTGACGAGTCTTTTATTAGAAAATATAAGACATTTTGTTCTTCTTACTTGAATCATAAACCAAGGACAATAACCAATCAGCTTATTTTCATTAGAACTCTTTATAATATTGCAATTAAAGAAGGAGTAATTGCCCAGAAATATTATCCTTTTGCTGGTGAGAAAGAGAAAATTAGAATAAGCTCAGGTAATAAAATTGGATTGAATGTAGAAGAAATTGAGAAGATAGAATCACTCGAATTAGAGAAGTACAGAACTATATGGCATACTCACAACATATGGTTGTTTTCTTTTTATTTTGCCGGGATGCGAATCTCAGATGTAATTAAATTAAAATGGTCTGATTTCAAGGATAACCGTTTATACTATGTCATGGAAAAAAATGGTAAGCCTTTAAGTTTAAAAATTCCTGATAAAGCTAGGATTATAATTGATTACTATCGCCCAGATAAGAAATTCAATAACGGATATTTATTCCCTTTTTTACGGGAAGTAGATCAAACTCAAGCCGAACAAATTTATACACGGACAAAGAGTACCACTAAACTTCTCAATAAATATTTAAAAAGAATAGCTAAACTCTGTGGCATTGATAAAACATTATCGAATCATATAGCCCGTCATAGCTTTGGAAATATTGCAGGTGATAGAATTCACCCTTTAATGCTGCAAAAATTATATAGACATAGTGATTTAAAAACCACTTTAAATTATCAGGCAAATTTTATCCATAGGGATGCTGATGAAGCTTTGGATAGTGTTATCAATTTTTGATTTGGTAATTTGAAATTTATTATTCCTTCTCCATAGAATCTATAACTCATTTCTTATAAAATGTCACTTTTTTGTTAAATAAACTTAATTGTGAAAGTTTTTCCCATAAAAACATAAGAAATTGATTTCATCAATTTTTAATTTTGCTATTCCTTAGAAGTAAGCTCACTTTAATTAACCTTTAGCTAAAATATATTTATCTCTCTCAATTCAATCGATGTTGAGAATTATAACAAATACTACAATTTTTTAATTAATTTAAGTAAATAGAGGTGTAAAAAAATCAACCTAATCAATTAACCAAACCATTAATATTATGAGATCTATCATTAAGTTGGGAATTGCTCCCTTATTAGTTTTACTATTAGCTTCCTGTGTGGATAAAAAAGAAACCCAATCTGTCGAAGTAAACACGCCTCAGGAAGTGAAAAAAAATGAAGAAAAAGCCGCAGATGTTGCCGATCAGGATTTTATAGATGGTATGACGGGGAAGATCTGGCATAACTATCTTGAAATCAAAATGGCACTTACCAATGATGATTCTGGACAGGCAAAGGATGCAGCAAAAAGTATGGCCGATTCATTTTCTGAAGAGCGTGCAGAATTAAAATCAATGGCTGCGCAGTTGGGAGACACTGACGATATTGAGGAGCAGAGAAGGTTATTTTCAAAGTTTACAGAATTGGCTGGGCCTATGTTTGAAGAAGCCCTTTCCGGAGGGACCATTTACAGGAAATTCTGTCCTATGGCTTTTAATAATGATGGCGCGTACTGGTACGCTGATGTAGAGGAGATCAAAAATCCATATTTCGGTGATAAAATGCTCAACTGCGGCTCCGTAAAAAAGGCTATAGAAAAGTAAAATTTCCCAATAAACCTTAAAAACCCAATTAGATGAATTCAGAAAATAACAATAACCACAAGTCTGGTGGAAGCAATTATGGTCGGTTTTTCCTAATGCTTGGTCTGTCCTTTTTAGCTATGTATATCACGATGTACATGAATACATATGAGTTTGACCATGTATATTTTAGTTTAACCCGCTTTTATATGACCTGTTTGGGAATTGCAGCTATGGCAGTGATCATGTTATCTCTTATGCTGAAAATGTATAAAAACAAAAAAAAGAACATCGCTATTTATATCGGTAGCCTCGTGTTATTTGTTTCAGCCTTAGGTCTGGTAAGAGCACAACGACCTATTATTGGGGATGTTTTATATATGAAGGCGATGATCCCCCACCATTCCATTGCGATATTAACCAGTAAAAGGGCAGATATTAAAGATCCTGAAACCAAAAAACTAGCCGAGGAGATCATTGAAGCACAGAAACGCGAAATTGCCCAAATGAAGAAGATCATTTATCGACTGAAAAACGAGGAGAATTAATCTGAATATTTTACAGCTCTTATAGTAAGGAAGGAAATCTCTCGGAGAGAGTGAAGTTAAAAATTAACCACTATGGACTGAAATGTCCATAGTTTATGATAGCGACTCAAAGTCGCACCATGGTCATTTTTCAATTATAAAGTCACTGTTATCTCGATCGTCAGGTTTCCTATGATGTTCAAGATACTCATCTACCATTTCATCCGTTATATTACCCGTACTCCAGCATCCATAGCCTACTGCCCAAAAATGTCTTCCCCAATATCTTTTCTTTAACTCAGGGAATTCTTGTTGAAGTTTCCGAGAGCTACGGCCTTTTAACTTCTTGACCAACCCACTTACATTTGACGAAGGACGATATTCTAAATGCATATGAACGTGATCTTTAGATACAACTCCCTTCAATATACTTACATCCTCTGCTTCGCATATTTGTATCAGCAAACTTCTGCAACGAATCTGAATATCATCTTTCAAAACTCTATATCTGTACTTCGTACACCATACAACATGTACGGTTAGCCTTGAAACGGTATGTCCATTACTTCGTTGTTCTGTCATATCAACAAAAGTAAGTATTTTTAGAAGCTAAAGCGAGATGCACTAAAGTGCATAGTTTAAACTACTTTTGAGACCAATTAAGAAAATTATATGCGAGAACTGATAAAAATGAATTTGCTAGGTCTCTTTCTTATGGGAGTAAGTACAGTTTTTAGTCAACAGGAAAGACGAATACCAGATAGATTTTGGCTGGGTGAATGATCTTCCTGAAGGTTCAAATTTTGAAAATGAAACTATCTGGCAAGTGGGGATGGAATATGTAGTGAGCAAAACAATCCAGGTAATTGGTAGTTATGATAACCGCTTTGGGGCGGGACCGGTTTAGAAATCTGGTTTTAAGATATACAATATGTCAAATTACAAAAAAAACAGTTTAAGTCTGATAGGAGCCATTTCTATGGGTACCAATGTTATGATTGGTGCAGGAATCTTTGCGCTTCTTGGTCAAGTGGCAGAACTTTCTGGTGAGTATTTTCCAATAGCTTTTATTGTGGGTGGAATTATATCAGGATTTAGTGCTTATTCCTATAACAAGATGTCTAATGCGTATCCATCTGCAGGAGGTATCGCCATGTATTTGGAGAAAGCATATGGAAAGGAACTTGTAACTGCTTTTGCAGCTTTACTGATGACGTTCTCTATGATTATTAATGAAAGTCTGGTGGCCAGGACCTTTGGTAGTTATACTTTGCAATTGTTCGATGCGCCAAAAGACAGTTATCTCATTCCCGTTTTAGGAGTAGGCTTACTCATTTTAGCCTTTGTAATTAACATTTCAGGTAATAAGGTAATAGGGAAATCCTCCCTAGCCATGGCGATCCTCAAAACCGGTGGATTATTGATCTTTGCCGGAGGAGCTATATATGCTTCGGGTTTTGTAGTATCAGATTTAGTACCTTCAGGAGATACCGGCGGGGAAAGGGGAGTTATGGAATATCTTGGAGCACTTGCCTTATCGATCCTCGCTTATAAGGGTTTTACTACGATCACCAACAGTGGAGGTGAAATTGTTAATCCGCATAAAAATGTAAGCAGGACCATTGTCATATCTTTATTGATCTGCGGGGTGACCTATTTACTGGTTTCCTGGGGGGTTATTTCCAATTTAAGTATTCCTGAAATAATTGAAGCAAAGGATTATAGTCTTGCGGAAGCATCGAGGCCTTTATTTGGCCAATTTGGTTTATGGTTTACGGTTTCTATAGCCATAATCGCTACGATTTCAGGGGTTATTGCCAGCGTATTCGCGGTGTCAAGAATGACGGCTATGCTTACCGATATGAAGCTAATCCCACATAGCCATTTTGGCATGAAAGGAAGTATTCAAAAGCATATGCTGGTGTATATTATAGTAATTGCTATTGTGCTTACTATCTTTTTCGATCTTTCCAGGATAGCCTCTCTTGGGGCAATTTATTACTTGGTTATGGATATTATTATTCACTGGGGGGTGCTTACCAAAATGAGAGAAGATATAAAGGCGAAAGCTTGGATCGTAATTAGTGCCATAATTCTGGATCTAGTGGTATTAAGTTCTTTTGTTTTTATTAAAATAGAAAGGGATCCTGCACTTATTTGGATAGCATTTGGTTCTATGTTGCTCATTTTTCTAGGTGAAAGATGGTTTTTAAATCGAAAACTTCCGGAAAAAGGGTTGACGAATTAGGAGCTGTTAGTTTGTTACGACTTTTTAAATTGTCGAGCTCCCTAAAATTAAAGGAGAGCTGTAACCCTCCTTAAACTGAAATTTTTACGGATGCAATTCAAAATTTTATTATGATTAAAAAAAACGTAAACAGAAGGAATTTTATTCAAACTGCAAGCCTGGCAGCAGCAGGTTTCTATGTAATGCCTTTTTTTGGATCTTGTAAATCGGATACCTCCACCCGGCATCCAGAGACGGGGAATAAAATGAATAAGGATTTTATTGCCGATTTAGATATACAACTCACCGCATCACCTTCTCAGACTAACATCTTTCCAGACAAAAGTACCAATACATATTCCTATAAAGCATCTATTATAAAAGGAAGTGAAGATAATTTACAAAATATAGAGGGTAGCTATTTAGGACCTGTTCTTCGGGTAAAGAAAGGGGATAAGGTTAGGGTGAGGTATGAAAACCAGATTCCAGCGGAATCTATAGTACACTGGCACGGCCTGCATGTATCTCACGAAAATGATGGCCACCCGGCGCATGTAATAGGTGAGGGCGACACATATTACTATGAGTTTGAAGTGATGAACAGGGCTGGTACTTATTGGTTTCACCCCCATCCGCATAGGCATACCGGGGAACAGGTTTATCAGGGGCTAGCAGGATTGTTTATCGTTTCTGATAAAGAAGAAGAAAAATTAAATCTACCCCAGGGTGAATATGACATTCCTGTGGTGATCCAGGACAGGACTTTTGATGATAATAAGCAACTCCAATACCTAGGCGATGGTCAGATGGATCGAATGCAGGGTTTTTTAGGTGAGCAAATATTGATCAATGGTAAGATTGATAATACCCTGGAACTGGGCGCAAATGGGAAATATCGGCTAAGACTCTTAAACGGTTCCAATTCCCGAGCCTATAAGTTGGCATGGGATCATGGCGAAGCGATAACCGTATTGGGGGTAGATGGAGGACTGCTGAAAGCGCCAAAAAGAATGCCTTATTTAATGTTAGGGCCGGCTCAGCGCGTAGATATATGGTTGGATTTATCTCAACAAGTAGAAAATAGTCGTATTAAACTGGTCCATTTACCTATCTCACTGGATATGATGGGTGGTGGCATGATGAATGGCGGGATGATGGGAAATAGCAATAGCAATCACTTGCCTTATGACACTCAGTTTGATATTATGGAAATAAATGTGGGAGCTTCTGCAGAAAACGATGCTCAATTACCCGGTGAGCTCAGTTCTTTGAATACATTAGCAGCCACAGATGCCATCAATAAAAACAATCCCAGGACTTTCACTTTTGCTATGGGCGGAATGATGGAATGGACCATTAACGGTCACACCTATAATGGCACTGAAGTAGCCGAAGAAGAGACCGTGAAATTAGATACTACCGAAATTTGGCGTATCAATAATGGAAGCCAGTTTTCTTCAGATCCTGATGATGACAGCGGAATGATGGGCGGCGGAATGCATGGCAACGGCGGAATGATGGGTGGTCAGGGAGGCATGGGAAATATGATGCAAATGCCACATCCTGTTCATATCCACCAATTACAATTCAACATCTTAAACCGAAACGCTGATAAGGTAGATGATAAACTTTGGGAAGCAACCAAAGACGGTTTTATCAACGAAGGCCGGCAGGACAGTGTTTATCTTTTACCAGGAATGCAAATGGATTTGATCATGCGATTTGAAGATTTTAAAGGATTGTTTCTCTACCATTGCCACAACCTCGAACACGAAGATATGGGAATGATGAGGAACTTTAAAATAGTTTAGCAAATACCGGAATCGAGGTTACCCTTGAAAGCTTAGTATTATTTAAAACAAAAACTTTTATCAACCATTTAAAACAAATTACAATGAAAACAATTTTAAAAGTAACTTTTTTAGTAGGAACTATTGCGACATTCATAAGTTGTAATGCAACTTTTAATGCCAGCGAAGCGATGGAAACACAGCAAAACAGAAATGCGGTTTATCAGGAAATCATCAGCAATCCGGCTCAATTCAATGAGCTTCTGGATCTGGCTGCCAACAATGAAATGGCAAAGAAAACATTGATGCAAAACCATATGCAAATGATGGAATCAGGGAAAATGGAAGCCATGATGAAGAAGAATCCTGAGATGAAGGAGAAAATGAAAAAAATGATGCAGGAAAAGATGGAAAAAGATCCCGAAATGAAAGAAATGATGGGGAAAATGATGATGAAGAAAATGAAGGAAAATCCAGAAATGAAAGAAAAAATAATGCATGAGATGATGCATTCCATGGAGAAAGATCCTGAATTCAGAAAAAAAATGATGCAGGGAATGATGAATAAAATAAATGAAAACCCTGAAATGATGAAGGAAATGATGGAAAAAATACATGACGATCCTGAAATGATGGAAAAAATGAAACAACATATGGACAAATCCAAAAAAGAAGGGGAGAAGCATAAAGAGCATAAACAGAAACCATAATTTTTGAAATTATGATGATGTACTGGTGGATTTTAATAGGAGCTGTTGTTCTGGCCGCGATTTTATTGCCCGTTAGTCGTTGGAAAACAAAGAATGAAAACAACCTCGAAGATTCTTTGCAAATCCTTAAAAAAAGGATGCAAAAGGTGAAATAAGTAAAGACGAGTTTGAAGAGCAGAAAAGTATTCTTAAAAAAAATGGATCATGAATTACTATTTTAATAAAACGATAAAAGGAAATTTTGAGCAGGTAATCGAAAAAGTTACCTAGGAACTCGAAAAAGAAGGTTTGGGGTTTTAATCGAGATCAATGTTACCGAGACTTTAATGAAAAAGCTGAATGTAAATTTCAGAAAGTATCGCATCCTGGGTGCCTGCAATGCGCCTTATGCACATAAAGCATTAAAAGCAGAAGATAAGATTGGTACCATGCAACGTTATTGTTCAGGAAAAGGAAGCCGGGGAGATAGAAGTAGCCGCAGTTAACCCTATAGCCTCTATGCAGGCCGTTGATAATGGAGCTTTGGGTGAGATAGCCGAAGAGATTAAGGAGAAACTGGAAAAAGTTATTCATAATCTATAGTTTTTATTGATTAGCCGTTTTTCTATCTTAAAAGTGCTTTTATCATCCTGTCCTGATGTTTAGGGAATTTTAAGGTCGGCAAATTACCCTGATTTATCTTGAAATAAGATTCTGAACCGGGTCCAGAATGAAGTCATTTTTCAATTAAAAATACATTACATACAAGCAATATTTTAATAAACCTTTAAAAATAGATATCATGAAAAAATTAAGAATTCTAATGTTGGTCTTATTTGTGGGAGCTTTTAATCTTACGATGTTCTCCTGCAGGGAAACTACTGAAGATGACCACGATGATATGGAAATGGATCATGATGAGTCTATGGACCATGACGATGAACATGAATAATAAGTTTGAGGAAAATGGAGGGATGGTCTTAAGTATTAATTAGTTGAATTTCTTTTTCTCCCTCCTTTTCTTTCATTTTTAGCTTCTGTAACTATTACTTAATAAGGCCAATTATAATAGGAGACAGGTATTGGTTATTTTAAAGTTAAATTTTATGAAAAAAACCGTTCTTATATTTTTTTTGATGTTCTTACCCATACTTGGAGGGGCACAGGATGATGAGCACTATCATCATAACCACGAAGAAGAAACGATCCAACAGGTTGACACTATAGATCTGGAGAAAGAAGTTAATGCATCAACCAAACTTGAAAATAATCAGGATAAACCAGTTAAAGCTAAACTGGATGACTTCCCTAACCTGCATCCCTTAATAGTACATTTTCCAATTGTACTATTGCTTCTCGGCGGAATCCTACAATTAATTCAGCTTTTCGTTCTTAAAAGAAACCTCGACTGGGTAATACTTCTATGTGCCGGTGCCGGATTTATAGGAGCTTATGTTGCAGGAGTGTATGCGCATCCTCATACCCATGATCTTAGCGAAATGGCAAAGAAGGTTTTAGGACAACATGATATATATGCAGAATGGACCATTTATGCCAGTGCCCTGGCAGCCGTTTTAAAACTTGGAAGTATCTTCTTGATTAAAAAGAACCGTATTTTCGAAATTGCGGTTTTCTTGGTTTTGGGCTTCGCTGCGTATTCTGTATCTGAAGCAGGACATTATGGTTCTCAATTGGTTTATATAGAAGGAGTAGGGCCTCAAGGCGATTACCTCGAATCTGAAGGACATGGACACTAAAACCTGTATTTTCCTGCTTATATCATTTACTAAACATGGTCAGATATGAGTGTACAAAATAGCTATAATTGAAAGTTCACCGTTACTAGTGTATTTTATAATGACAGGATTGAATTCTATTTAAAACGATCTGAGTAATAATTTATGATATGGCAATATTTCTGGCTTTAGGGCTCATTATTTATATAGCTACAGTACTGGATATACTTCAAACGACATTGTCTATGCAAGGAGGAGGCTGGTTAACTAGCAGGTATTCTCATCTCTTCTGGAAACTTTTTCTTTTTGTTTCCGGTGGTAATGGTAAATCAAAAATCTTATCTCATGCAGGTTATATCTTGTTGATTTCAATTGTTTTAATCTGGGTATTTTTATTGTGGATTAGTTTTGTCCTTATTTTGATATCACAACCTGGAATTATTGTTAACAGTAGCACGCAAATTCCTGCAGATCTTTTGGAAATTATTTATTACAGCGGATATACCTTATCTACCCTGGGCATGGGAGATTTTATAGCTGCCGGAAATGGGGGCAGGATTCTCACCAGCTTTTATTCTTTTACCGGCCTCATTCTCTTAACTATGTCGGTCACATATTTCATCCCTGTACTATCAGCAGTTATAGAGCAACGAAAACTGGGAATAAGACTTAGCATATTAGGGAGCAGTCCTGAAAAAATAATCCTAAACTTCTGGGATGGTAAAAGCTTTCAATCCTTTACTTCTAAAGTTGACGAACTATCTGGATCAATTATAAAATATAGTCAGCAACATAGGGCTTATCCTGTAATTCACTATTTCCATAATCACAAAGAGAAGAATGCCATTATTTTACAACTTGCTAGACTTTACGAAGCCTATCTTATTCTAGCATTTAACTTAAATGATAGGGTAAAACCAGAGCAAGGAGACTTACGTCCATTAGATATTGCTTTCGAGAATTATTTTGAAGTTTTAAAAGAGGTAACGCATATAAATACCAGTAATGAAACTCCAGCATATTCAACCATACAAAAATTAGAGGAACTTAGTTTAATTGACAAGTCCAAGGGGAACCACGCGTTAGACACTAAGTCTGAAGATCTTCGTAAAATTTTTCTAACCCTGGTACAGCAGGATGGATGGACCTGGAATCAGGTAGATGAAAAAAAATCTTAAATATTCTTCCCACAAGTTAAATTTATTTAAAACTGAAAGATCTTACCATAATTTTATAAGTATCGGTTTGAACTCATTTCTATCTTTATGTTATAACCATAAAAATCAATTAGTTATGAGAAATGAAAAATTAATTACTGCATTAGGTAACTGTATCAACCATTGTAATTATTGCGCAGATGCCTGCCTTGGAGAAGACGATGTTCAAAAAATGGTAAAGTGTATCAGGCTGGATCGAATTTGTGCTGAAGCATGTGCTGCTTTGAATCAAATTCTTGCGGTGGATGGTGCAGAGGTAACCGGCCTTGTTAAATACTGCAAAGAAATATGTAGGAAATGTGCTGACGAGTGCAGCAAACATGAAACACAACATTGTAAAGATTGTGCTAAAGCCTGTGAAGAATGTGAACGCGCCTGCGAAGAGTTTTTGGCGTAAAATCAAATTATAGTTAAGGCCCCATTAAATTTTCAATAGAGAATTAATTTCTCTGGAGATTTTGTGGGGTTTTTTATTTAACAGGTTTATTCTAAGTCTGATTGATTGAATTTCTGAAATAAGGGAAAGGAGTCTTATTATAATATAATTATTTTCAATATGGCAGATCAAAACCACCAAAAAAAAGCTGAAACACCTGGAATGGGGAGTCGGGGAGTAACTAGACCCATGGCCGAGAAAGAAATGAAGAAAGGAAAGGACGATGGCGAGGATAATGGGATGGACAGAATGAAAATGCTGCACATGCATCATAAGCAAACTCTTTGGATATACTGGTTGCTTATCCTCCTGGGAGCATGGTTAGTAGTTTCCCCTTTTTCTTTTGATTATGGGAAAGATATAATGCAGCCATCAGGAGGAAGATCTGTCTGGCTCAGTGATGCAATGCGGGTTCAAATCATGCAGTGGAGCGATATAATTTGTGGATTGCTGCTGATGTTCTTTGGGTGGCGTTCCCTAACTCCTAACCGGCCCATAAGTCTCTGGATAGCCTGTTTTGTTGGGATCTGGCTAAACTTTGCTCCGGTTATATTGGGCACCCAATGCCTATATTTATAATAATGATACCATGGTAGGGGTAATGGTGATTGCATTGACCATTCTTATTCCTGGCATGCCGAATATGATCACCTACATGAAAATGGGATCTGTGGTTCCTCCCGGGTGGAGCTATAATCCTTCCAGCTGGCCCCAACGTTGGATCATGATCGTACTAGCTTTCTTTGGATGGATCGTTTCCCGGTATCTGGGAACATTTCAATTAGGATATACAGATTTTGCGGCAGATCCTTTTTTCGGGGAAAGCACGATGAAAATATTAAATCCTAATATGTCCCATTCTTTGCCAATTTCAGATGGAGCTTTTGGGGCGCTTGCTTACACCTTCGAATTTTTGATGGGCTGGATGGGAAGTCCTTCCAGATGGCGAACTATGCCATGGATGGTTACGTTCTTTGGGATCTTAGTCATTCCTTTAGGCTTGGTCCATATATTTCTGGTGATATCCCAACCTATTATAGTTGGAGAATGGTGCACCTTTTGTTTGTTGGCCGCGGCTATTATGCTGCCAATGATCCCGCTGGAACTTGATGAGGTAATCGCGATGGGACAACATATGGTCCAGGCTAAAAAGAGAGGAGATAATATGTGGGAAGTGTTCTGGAAAGGTGGAAAAGCTTTTGAAAAAAATACAGATGATCGTACTACTGAACTTATGGAATTTCCCAACAAACCAGTGGCCGTTTATAAATCTTCCATTTGGGGGATGAGTGTTCCATGGACGCTGGCAGTTTCAACTCTTTTAGGTATTGCAGTAATGTTTGCACCGGCGGTATTTGGAGTAGAGATTCAAACCATGCCTTCTAATATTTTCCATCTCAGCGGTTCTCTTATCGTAGTTACTTCGGTAATATGCATGGGAGAGGTTGTTCGTCGCGGAAGATATTTTAATATCCTGTTAGGTTTAGTACTTGCAGTGGGTCCATGGGTGGTAGATGGCAGTACTTTAGGATTGCAAATAACCGGTTTGGTTGTAGGATTATTGGTAGCCGGACTTTCTTTCCCTCGAGGACCGAAGAAAGAAGAATATGGACTCTGGGATAAATACGTAAAATAGAAACTTACTTGCATTCTAATGAGCGATGAAGAGCTTTTAAAAAAAGTCAGGGAAATTATCTATGAGAATATGGAAATGGCTGAAGAGGATGATAGCCCACGTTATCATTACACCCGGCCTGCTCCAGATAGGTATCCCTACCAATTCTTTTGGGATACCTGCTTTCACGTTTTTATTCTGGTCGCTATAGATGAAGTTGAAATGGCTGAGAAGCATATACATAGTTTGTTAAGACTTCAGGAGGAGGATGGTTTTATTGGGCATATGATCTATTGGGACCGATTGAAACCAGGTAGATGGGCAGATATTTTTCAGTCGAAATTCAGTTATAAAAACTTCCTTAACAGTCATATGAGTTCTCTTATCCAGCCACCTCTTATTGCACAGGCAGTGAGCAGAATTGTTAATGCTTCGGGTGATCTGGAATTTTTAAAGCAAGTACTTCCGAAGTTAAAAAGATATTATAACTGGCTGGCTGAAAACCGTGATTTTGAAGGTGATCATTTGCTTAGTATCATATCACCTTTCGAATCTGGCATGGATTGGAAACCCACTTTCGATGTTCCGCTAAATTTTAAAGGAAAGGCCAATAACTTGCTTTACATGAAGGTCATTTGGGTGGATTTTCGAAATTTCCTGAATAATTATAATCTAAAAAAGATTTATAAGAAGAGCTATTTCCTGGTTAAAGAAGTGGGTTTGAATACGATTTATGCACAAAATCTTCAAAGCCTGGGAGAATTATGTGAAAAGGTAGATGACAGGGATGCGCAGGTATTTTATAACAGGGCAAAAGAAGTAACAGAAAGCATTGTTACGATTATGTATGATAAGGAAAATAAAGCATTTTACGATGTGTATGGGAAAACAGATAAAAAAATAAAAATTCTAACGCCTACTGTTTTTTATCCTGTGGTGCTTTCTGGAATATCTGAAAAAATTAAGAAACAGGTGATTGATAAACATTTAGTGCAGGGTGACGAATTTAATTCAAGCTATCCATTGCCATCTGTAGCTTTAAATTCATCTGCGTTTAATCCGAAGGAATCGCTCTATATATGGCGGGGTCCTACCTGGATTGTGCATAACTGGTTTTTACACCAGTACTTAAAAAATAATGGATACGAGGAACTTGCTGGAAAATTGACCTCCAGTATCAAAGAGCTTATTGAGAAAAGTGGTTTCAGAGAATATTACAATCCGCTAACTGGAGAAGGTTACGGTGCTCAAGATTTTACGTGGGCAGGCCTTGTTATAGATATGATGAAGGGAGAAAGAGTTAAATCCAATTTAAACTGAAAAGTAATGGGTATATGGGGATGGATAAAGGAATTTTGGCAAAGTCAAGAGCAAAATTCAGGAAGCAGATTAAAAGATAAAACTTATAGTAGCGAAAATAGATTTGATTCCCCGGAGCTTGCCAGGGAAAAGTTTGTTCGCTCTAAGCAAAAGTTGTTTGATGTGAACAGATGGTCTGCATTACCAGAGATTTCAGCAGAATTTCAAATTTATAATGCTGAAGGTGAAAAAATGAAGGAGCTGGAGATACATGATTATATAAAAATTGAATTACCAATACCTTCACCTGAGAATTGGGTGTATGTAACCGATATAAAAAATGAAGAAACTTCAGCTGAATTTACCGTAAGTCCCAGTAAAAGTCCGGTGGGCGTTATACATTTGAATAAGGAAATAGAACATTTTTTTATTGATGAAGCCACCAGTACTTTCAGGGTTACTTTAGAAGAAAACTCTATTAAAGGCTTTGAAATTGGTAAAAATCAAGGTGTAAATAATAAAGGAGTATCTGCGGGCAAAAGAAAATTAATCAATACCCTTATTGCTGAAGGGACATGAGCTGGTTTCCAGAAACTTCAGTAGAAAAAGTTGACAAAATATTTTGTACACGAAATTGAAATAAACACCAAACTATGAAATTATCAGATAATAACAGAAGTGGCCTTAATGGATGTGTTGTAATCACCGGTGGCTCTGCTGGAGTGGGTAGGGCAACAGCAATAGAATTTGCGAAAAAAGGAGCTAGAATTTTACTTATTGCCAGAGGTAAAGATGGACTGGAGGGCTCAAAAAGGGATGTTGAAGAATGTGGTGGAGAGGCATGGATCTATATTGCCGATGTGGCAAATGCTCGTGAGATGGAAGAGGCAGCAAGCTTTGCTGAAGAAAATCTTGGTCCTATTGCTATTTGGGTCAATAATGCCATGGTGAGTGTTTTTAGCAAAGCGATAGATATGAATCCGGAAGAATTTTCCAGAGTTACCAATGTAACTTACCTGGGGCAGGTTTATGGAACCCTGGCTGCATTAAAAAGAATGAAGCAGAGAAATTATGGGAAAATTATTCTGGTAGGTTCTGCGCTTTCCTATCGCGGTATTCCACTGCAGTCTGCTTACTGTGCTTCCAAACATGCCATTCAGGGATTTTTTGAATCATTGCGTGCGGAGATAATACATGATAACCTAAATATAGATCTTTCCATAGTACATTTGCCGGCAATGAATACCACCCAGTTTGGTTGGGTAAAGACCAGGTTTGACAAAAAGCCTAAACCCATGGGTAAAATTTATCAACCAGAGGTCGCTGCAAGAGCAATTGTAAATGTGGCTAAATCTGGGGTTCGACAGAGAATGGTAGGATATCCCACCATTCAGACTGTTTGGGGCAATAAACTAGTACCTCAATTTTTAGATCATTATATGGCCAGAAATGGAGTTGATGGGCAGTTGACCGAAAATCTAGAGGATGCCGATAGAAAACACAATCTTTGGGAACCAGTGGCCGGGGATCACGGTGTTCATGGTAGTTTTAATAACACCGCCCAAGATTACAGTAAATTTGATCAAGTTTATGAACACAAAAAAGTAATTGGAATTTTTGGAGTCGCCATGTTGGGAGCGGTATTTCTCACTCAGTTTATAAAAAAAAGCGATAAAAACTAGGGTTTGTAATGAGATGTATTATTCTGAAAAGTCTGTCCCAGAATTAAATGGTCGGTTTCACGATCAGGATGAAAAATAAAGGAAAATGAAACATACTTATAAAATTACCGGCATGACTTGTAATGGTTGCAGGTCACATGTAGAAAAATCCTTGAGCAAGGTCAATGGGGTCACTCAGGTTTCTGTTGATTTAAAAAAGGAGGAAGCAGTGATTGAAACGAAGGAACATATTCCTTTGGAAAGATTTGAGCGTGCCTTAGAGGGAAGCAATTATAATATAATGATGCCGGGAAAAACTGATCAATCTGCCGGGCAACTGATGAAACATTCTTATAAGATTACGGGAATGACCTGTAATCGCTGCAGATCTCATGTGGAAGAAACCTTAAATACGGTGTCAGGTGTTGTAAATGCTGCTGTAAACCTTGAAAAAGGGGATGCAGAGATCAGTATGAAAGAACACATTAAAGTTGATGTTTTTGAAAAAGCCCTACAGGAGCACGGAGGAAATTATCATATCATGCTCCCCGGGGAAAAACAAGCAAAACATAAGCATCAGTCTGAAGATAAAACACCAATAGGTAAAGGAACCGGCACATGGTATTGTCCCATGCATTGCGAAGGAGAAAAAACTTATGATAAACCTGGCGATTGCCCGGTCTGCGGAATGGATCTGGTGGAGCAAATGGATTTGAGTTCTCCTTCTTCAGGAGGGGATGAATATACCTGTCCCATGCATCCTGAAATAATAAAAGATGAATCAGGAGATTGTCCTATTTGCGGGATGGATCTGGTTCCCAAAGAACCACAGAGTTCTGCTGAAGAAAAAGGTTATAAGACACTTTTGAAGAAATTCTGGATCGCAGTAGCATTTACACTTCCTATTTTCCTGATAGCGATGTCTGAAATGATTCCCGATAATCCACTGTATGACCTGGCAGATATGAAGATTTGGAATTGGATACAGTTCGGACTTTCCCTGCCGGTGGTTTTTTATGCAACCTGGATGTTTTTTGAACGTGCTTACAGGTCCATTAAAACATGGAATCTGAATATGTTTACCCTAATAGGTATCGGAGCGGGGGTAGCCTGGATATTCAGTGTGTTTGGTATGCTATTCCCCAATTTTTTTCCTGATCAGTTTAAGACTGAAATGGGAACCGTACATGTTTATTTTGAAGCCGCCACCGTAATACTCACTTTGGTTTTAATGGGACAGGTTCTGGAAGCACGTGCTCACAGCAGAACTAATTCAGCTATAAAGGAATTACTAAGGCTGGCACCGAATAAGGCTGTAAGAGTGGTTGATGGGGTAGAAGAAACAATTTCCGTAGATAAGATTCAGAAAGGGGATGTTCTAAGAGTAAAGCCCGGCGATAAAATCCCGGTAGACGGGACCATCAAAAAAGGCAAATCCAGTATTGACGAATCCATGATCACCGGAGAACCTATTCCTGTAGATAAACAGGAAGGCGATAAGGTAAATTCCGGTACCATAAATGGCAATCAAAGTTTCACCATGACTGCGGAAAAAGTTGGAAATGAAACCTTGCTTGCGCAAATCATAAAAATGGTAAATGATGCCAGCAGGTCACGGGCGCCTATCCAAAAACTGGCTGATAGAATCTCAGCCTATTTTGTGCCTATCGTGGTAATTATTTCTGTAGTAACCTTTGCTGTATGGGCAATCTATGGCCCCGATCCTGCCTATGTTTATGCGCTTGTAAATGCTATTGCGGTATTGATCATTGCCTGTCCCTGTGCTTTAGGTCTGGCTACACCTATGTCTGTGATGGTGGGAGTTGGTAAAGGTGCAAAAAACGGGGTTTTGATCAAGAACGCCCGTGCGTTGGAAGAAATGAACAAGATCGATGTGCTTATAATAGATAAAACAGGAACTATCACCGAGGGTAAACCTTCCGTAGAAAAAGTTGTTTCGGTTTCTTCAGAATATTCTGAAAAGGAGCTCACCCGCCTTATCGCTTCTGTAAATGCACAAAGTGAACATCCGCTGGCTAATGCAACTGTTAATTATGCGAAAGCGGAAAAAATCAAATATGGCGAAGCTTCAGAATTTAATTCGGTTACCGGGAAAGGAGTTACGGCCAATTTTGAAGGAAAACAACTGGCGCTTGGAAATGAAAAATTAATGCAGGCTAAAAATGCTGAAATTTCAGAAGAAATAAATAATCAGGTTACTGCGGAACAGGAAAAAGGGAAAACAGTTTCATATCTGGCAATAGATTCAAGTATTGTAGGATTTGTGACCATTTCAGATAAGATAAAAAGAACCAGTAGGGAAGCATTATCCGAACTTCAAAATGAAGGTATTAAGGTGATCATGCTTACCGGGGATAATGAGAAAACAGCTTCAGCCGTGGCAAAGGAATTAAACCTGGCTGATTTTAAAGCGGGTATGATCCCGCAGAATAAAATGGAGGAAGTAAAAAAACTCCAGGCGGAAGGTAAAAAAGTAGCCATGGCTGGAGATGGTATTAATGATGCCCCTGCACTGGCACAGGCGGATATTGGCATCGCTATGGGTACAGGGACCGATGTAGCGATTGAAAGTGCCGAGGTCACTCTGGTGAAAGGAGATTTAAAAGGAGTGCTTAAGGCAATCAAACTCAGCGAAAAAGTAATGCGGAATATTAAAGAGAACCTGTTTTTTGCTCTTATTTATAACACCCTGGGTGTGCCAATTGCTGCGGGTGTATTATATCCATTCTTTGGGTTATTACTTTCTCCTATGATCGCGGCTCTGGCCATGAGTTTTAGCTCGGTTTCAGTTATTGCCAATGCCTTGAGGTTAAGAGGAGCAAAATTGTTGTAGAATATATTTAATCTAATTCTAGTGAGAGACACACGGATTATTTTAGTTATACGAAAATAGGATATCGAAAAATTTTAGTAACATATTAAACCATATAAAAATCCTTGATTCAATATACGCACTTGTCTTTTGCACAATCTGTGCATTGATTTTTTTTTATCTTTGTAGTGTGAAAATTATCGCTGTCATATTATCTCTGTATATATTCGGGCTTAACTTATTAGCCTGTAATGATAGTGATACTTCACAAGTGATTGCTGATTCAGAAGTTACAGTGGTTGCTGCTCAGAATTTAGATATCGACCATTCTCATGATAAAGTAGTAGATTTATGCCCTCCTTTTTGTAGTTGTCATTGCTGCCATGTGCATACGGTAGATTTCGGTTCTTCAAATTTCAAGGCTTTGATTAAGGAAATTCCATCAAAAGCCTTTGTCTATTTTGACAGCTCAGTGGAAGAACCTATTCTTTCCTTTTTAGATCCCCCAAAAGTTTAATTCAGTTTTTTTAAAGGATAATTATATTCTTTTTTGACCAAATCCTGGTTCTCATACTAGATCCTTGGTCCTATTGATAGATTTTGTTAGGCACAAAATTATTATCAAGAATTTTAACTGAATTAAATTTTTATTTATATGATTAATAAGATAATCGCATTTTCCATTAATAATAAATTTATTATTGGGCTACTTACCTTAGCGCTTATAGGAATGGGTATTTGGTCCATGTCCACCGTAAACCTGGGATCGGTACCAGATATTACTAACAATCAGGTTCAGGTGATCACCCAGTCACCAAATCTTGCCACTGAAGATATTGAACAGTTTGTAACCTATCCCGTTGAACTTTCGATGGGTAATTTACCTGGGGTTACGGAAATACGATCTGTTTCCCGATTTGGCCTTTCCGTGGTTACAATTGTTTTTGAGGACGATATGGGCATTTACAAACCCCGTCAACTGGTTCAGGAAAAACTAAACGAAGTCAGGGACCAAATACCTGAAAAATTTGGAAGTCCCGCTATGGGACCCATTACTACAGGCTTGGGTGAGATTTATCAATATACGATAAAGCCACAAAAAGAGTATGACACTGTTTATTCCCCTACGGAATTGCGTACCATCCAGGATTGGATCGTAAAGCGTCAAATGACCCTCGTCGAAGGTGTAGTAGAGGTAAATTCATTTGGGGGCTCTATAAAACAATATGAAATTGCCATTAATCCCGAAAAACTGAATGCGTTAAACGTTTCTATTTCCCAAGTCTTCGATGCCCTGCAAAAAAATAATGTTAATACAGGCGGTGCATATATAGAAAAAAATAATATGGCCAATTTTATCCGTGGTGAGGGTTTAATCAGGTCACTAGATGATATAAAATCTATTGTTATCAAGAATGAAAATGGAGTGCCTGTAACAATTGGAGATGCAGCTGAAGAGGTCCAGTTTGGTAGCCAGGTACGCTATGGTGCTTTTACCCAGGATGGCCGTGAAGCTGTTGGCGGTATGGTGCTCATGTTGAAAGGTGCAAATCCTAATAAAGTAATTGCAAATGTTCAGGATCGTATGGAGACGGTAGAACAATCTTTGCCTGAAGGTTTATCAATAGAACCCTTCCTTGACAGAAGTGTTTTAATTGAAAGAACTACGAGTACCGTGACCCAGAATCTTCTGGAAGGTGCTTTAATCGTGATTTTTGCCCTGGTGATACTATTAGGTAGCTTAAGAGGTGGACTTATAACCGCTACGACCATTCCTTTATCACTTCTTTTTGCTTTTATATTAATGAAGCAATTTAATGTCTGGGCCAATCTAATGAGTTTGGGAGCTATTGACTTTGGAATTATTATAGACGGTGCTGTGATCATCATTGAGGGTACGGTATATGAAATACAAAAACGGATGCGTTCCGGCAAAATAAAATTTAATAAGGCTAAAATGGATGAAGTAGCCTATGATGCCGGAAGTACGATGATGGGTTCGGCCTTTTTTGGACAAATTATCATTCTTATCGTATTTGCGCCCATTCTTTTTCTTACGGGGGTAGAAGGGAAAATGTTTCGGCCAATGGCATTTACTTTTGGTTTTGCTATGATAGGTGCTATTTTCTTATGCCTTACCTATGTCCCTATGATGTCTGCTTTATTTATGAAACCAATTCAGAATAAAAAGAACTGGTTTGGAAAGTTTGAACGCTGGCTGGAAAAAGTTAGTGATAAAATTATTGGAGGGATTCAAAAAGGATACATGCCTTTATTAAAAGGAGCTTTAAGATTGAAGTTTATAGTATTGGGGTCTGCGGTTGTCTTACTTATAGTAGCCGGTTTTATCTTTTCCAGAATGGGAGGGGAATTTGTCCCTCAACTTGATGAAGGGGATATCGCCATGCAGGCTTTAATAAGACCTGGAAGTGGTTTGAGTGAAGCAATTGATGTTTCCACAAAAATAGAAGATATCCTTCTTGAGAATTTCCCGGAAGTAGAAACCGCCGTAGCGAGGATTGGGGTTGCCGATATCCCTACTGATCCAATGCCTATGGATATTGCCGATATGTTTATTGTATTAGAGAAGGATATGGATAATTGGACTTCGGCAAGTTCTAAAGAGGAATTGATAGAAAAGATCAAAGAGAAACTTAATGAAGAACTTACGGGAGTCAACCTGGTTTTTAGCCAGCCTGTAGAGCTTCGTTTTAATGAACTGCTTACCGGGGTCAGGGAAGATGTTGCGGTAAAATTATATGGTGAAGATTTAGACCTTCTTGCTGAAAAAGCTGATAAAATGGCTGAAATAATACAGACTATACCGGGCGTAGGAGATGTGAACCCTGAACGAACATCTGGTCTTCCACAAATGACGGTGCGGTTTAATCGTAAAAAAATTGCGCAATATGGATTGGACATTGAAAAGATTAACGATTATATAAGTGCAGCTTTTGCCGGAGGAACGGCCGGAGTGATCTTTGAAGGGGAAAAGCGGTTTGATATGGTTATACGTTTTGATGAGGCGCACCGCCAAAGCATTGATGATTTACGTACCCTCTATATAGATCTGCCGGATGGAACCCAGGTTCCGATTAAGGAAGTAGCTGATATTAGTTATGTACCGGGTCCTATGCAAATTTCCAGGGATAACACCTTTAGAAGAACCTATGTGGGAGTTAATGCCCGCGGGAGGGATGTGGAATCTGTGGTAAATGACATCCAGCAAAAATTGGATGAAGAGTTAGATTTACCTCCAGGATATTACATTACTTATGGTGGGGAGTTTGAAAACCTTCAAAGAGCAAAAGGGCGTTTACAAATAGTAGTGCCCATCGCTCTATTTCTGATATTCGTGCTTCTGTACTTTGCACTCCAATCTTTTTCCCAATCAATTATGATCTATATAGCCATTCCACTGGCGGCTATTGGAGGAATATTTGCTCTTTGGTTAAGAGATATGCCGTTTAGTATTTCAGCTGGTGTAGGCTTCATTGTATTGTTTGGGGTTGCCGTTTTAAACGGGCTGGTGCTTATTAACAGGTTTAATTCCTTAAAAGAAGAAGGGGTAACCAGTATAAAAGATAGAATTTTTACAGGAACCAAAGAACGAATACGACCTATTATGTTAACAGCAACAACAGATATTTTTGGATTTCTGCCGATGGCTTTTTCATCGTCAGCAGGAGCTGAAGTACAACGACCCCTTGCTACGGTTGTTATTGGAGGCATGCTTACAGCTACCTTACTTACTCTGGTTGTTCTTCCTGTCCTTTATACATTTGTAGAGAAGAGACGAGAGAAAAAGGAACAGAACAAGCTTGGTTCTTCCAATTCACGATCTTTAGCCACAATTTTGATAATTGGATTGATGTTAGGCGGAACCTTTTCCGTAAATGCACAATCTGATGAAATGTCATCGGAAAATCCAATACAGGATTCTTTACAAACTATTAGTTTGGAAGAGGCTAAAGAAATGGCAATCCAAAACTTTCCACAATTAAAAGCTGCCCAACTTGAAATTGAAAGTGAGGAAGTATTGCGTAAAACCGCTTATGATTTTGGGAATACCCAAATCTTTACAGGAAAAGAAGAGGTAGGAAATGGTTCTGATGGGATCTATACCCAAATTGGTGTTCAACAACAAGGCATAGATGTTTTTGGAATAGCTCCCCGTTTGAAATTACAGAAAGAAAGGGTGGCACTTGCTGAAAATGCCTTAGAGCTATCTACTATTGAAATTGAACGTGAAGTAAGCAGGGCCTGGACATCTGTTTATACAACTAAAAAGGCGTATCAGGTATATAGAAAAATGGATTCAATTTTTGAAGATATTGAAAGGGCTGCAAGAATCCGGTATGAGACAGAAGCTACCTCTAAACTGGAATATCTTGCTACCTCCAACCAGGCGAACGAGGTTAAAATACAGCTGGAACAGTCATACCGAAATTACCTGAAATCAATACAGCGTTTAAACCTATGGTTTGTTAGTGATACGATTTATGATGTACCAGATTTGCCTGTTGAAACTTTAGACAAACCTTTAAACTTTCTGGTAGAGTCGCTTGAAAATCATCCGTTGCTACAGGTTTCGGAACAAAGGATAGATGTTGCCAAAGCGGTTACCAGAGAACGAAAATCTGAATTTTTGCCCAAATTTCAGGGTCAGTACGGTAGGCAGGAAATAGCCGGGCAATCGGGTTTCTTCCAATATCAAATAGGAATTCAAATTCCGTTATTCTTTGGGCCTGAATTAGGCCGTACTCAGGAAGCAAAAGTGAATCGAAAGATTGCAGAGCAAAATTTTTACCAGGATAAACTCGAATTGGAAACCGCCTATAAAAATATGCGGGAAGAATTCATCAAATGGAGAAATTCATGGAATTATTATAAGGATGAAGCGCTTCCCTTGGCTAAAGAGCAACAAGATGGATCAGTGCTGGCCTTTAAGGAAGGCGCTATCGATTATGTGACATTTCTCCAAAATATAAGAGATGCCATTAGAATCGAGGTAAATGCCTGGAGTGCTTTTAACGATTATCTCGACAGCCGTTACCAACTGGAATATTACCTTAAGAATTCAAATTAAAAATTAAAATAAGAAAATCGATATGAATACAAGATCAATAAATATTCTAATGCTTGCCTTAACGCTCAGCATATTCTTTGGATGTAAAGAAAATCCTGCGGCAGGGGAAGATGCTTCCAGTGAAACTGCAACTACTAATACCGAAGAAGGTGAAAATCACGGTGAGGAAGGAGATGAAGAAGAAGGAGGGATGCGTTCGGTACATCTTTCAGAAATGAAATTCAATAGTCTGGGGATTAAAGTAGATACCTTGCCTAAAAAAGCTTTGTCCGGTATTGTGGAAGCCAATGGCCAGTTAGAAGTGCCGCCACAATATGAAGCTACCGTTACGGCAATTTTAGGCGGTAATATAACTTCTATAAAGGTTATTGAGGGGGATAAGGTAAATAAAGGTCAGGTGTTGGCTTATCTTTCTCACCCAAATTTAACCAGAATGCAGTCTGATTATATTAATGCATATAGTAGGATGCAATTTTTGGAAAAGGAATTTGAAAGACAGAAACGTTTATATGAAGCAGAGGTAGGATCTGGAAAATCTTTTCAACAAACCCAATCAGATTACCAGTCTGTACAAGGTGAAGTGCGGGGGTATGAATCACAGTTACGGCAGTTAAACCTAAATGCTTCCCAGGTTAGAGACGGTGAATTATATGAATATATTCCGGTAGTAAGCCCAATTGGAGGTTATATTGAAAAAGTACTGGTACAGGTAGGACAATATGTAGACCCTCAGACCAGTATGTTTATGGTAGTTGATAATGAACATGTGCATGCCGATCTAATGGTTTTTGAAAAAGATATTTATAAGGTGAAAGAAGGCCAAAAGATTGCGTTTACACTGGAATCGGTTCCAGGCAGTAATTTAACCGGGGAAATTTATTCAGTGGGGAAACAATTTGAACAAAACCCCAAAGCGGTACATGTGCATGCAGAAATCGATAATAAAGAAGATTTTCTAATTCCGGGGATGTATATAAACGGAAAAATCAGGACCGGTGAAGAAGCTGTTCCTGCCTTACCGGAAGAAGCAATAATTGAAGAAGAAGGAAATCCCTACATCTTTACGGCCCAAAAACACCAGGAAGATGGTGAAACCGAATGGGAATTGAAACCAGTGCAGGTTAGAACGGGAATAAATGAAGATGGTTGGGTTGAAATTAAACTGCTGGAGCCTCTGCCTGAAGGTACGTTGGTTGCCTATAATAATGCCTATTATCTGGTTTCTGAAATGCAGAAAAGCCAGACTTCCCATGGTCATTAAATTAAAAAAATTAGATGGATGGACTCTCTGTTAAATGTTTGTCTTAATTAAAATTCCAGAGGGTTCATCCTTAATACTAAAATTAATATTACAGCAATGAAAGAAATAAAAGCATTTATAAAACCGAAACGAGTTCAAAAAGTGATAGAATCCCTTAGTGAAAGTGGATTCAAAAGTATGACGCTTTCCCAGGGGGAAGGTACCGGGGCTTTTAAAGCAAAAGGCGCATCACCTTCTTTAGATTTCCGTGTAACAGACAGTCCGGTTGTAAAGTTAGAACTGGTATGTCAAAACGAAGAAGCACAATCAGCAATAGATATTATCCTTGAGAATGCAAAAACAACTGAACCCGGTGACGGAATAATTTATCTTTCCGATATTGAAGATGCCTTCCAGATAAAAACCGGGGAATCCATAAAGCGTTACGACCCCTAAATACTTTTATAGCAAATGGAAAAAATAGTAAAAAAGTTGGAAAGCAAAGGCATCCGCCCTACGGCAATGCGCTTGATGACCTATAGACGGCTGGCACAACTGAATGTGGCCGTTAGCTTAGGCGACCTTGGAAAGGATTTCGAAAGCTCGGAAAGGAGTACGCTTTTCCGTACTATGAAGACATTTGAAGAAAAAGGAATCGTGCATCAAATTGAGGATGGCACCGGCATCATTAAATATGCCCTGTGCGAAGACAATTGTGAATGTGAGGTGGGAAACGACCTTCACTTACATTTTCATTGCAATAGTTGCGGGGAAACCGTGTGCCTTACAGAGCACAAAATCCCTCAGATAAACCTGCCCGAAGGCTATGTGGCAGAGGATATCAATCTGGTGGCCAAGGGAGTCTGTGAGAAATGTAGCAATGACTTGGATTAAGTTTTTTGATTTAAAAAATTGGAACAATGATGAAAATTTATAAGAAAGAAAGCAAGGTATATATGGTAGCTCAAAATAGATTGGATGCTACCGATTATGACAATTTGATATCTCAATTAAAAAACCATATACAGTCAAACCATAAAGTGTACTGGTATATTGAAATGGAAAATTTTGAGGGGTGGACCGCAAGTGCGTATTGGGAGGGCATTGAACTGAAACTTCCGAATGAAGAACGCGTTAAAAAGGTTGCATTGGTGGGAAATACAAAATGGCAAGAGCAATTTACGGAAGTTTTGATACCCTTTACAAGGGCACATATTAAATGCTTTAGCCCTGAAGAAAAAGATTTGGCCAAGGAATGGATGGAGAAAGGAAATCATTAAAAAAGTTAAATAGAAAGATTATGATGGACAACTGGAATTTTGGGGGAATGCACTGGATATGGTGGGGACTTTGGATAATTCTTATCTTTTGGATATTTTTAATTCCTTACCCCACCCCTGGACAAAAACGGAAAAAAGACGGAGCAATGGAAATTCTAAGGGAGCGTTTTGCACGGGGCGAAATAAGCGAGGAAGAATATAAACACCGGGTAAATATTCTTCAAAATAAAAATGAACCAAAGGACCAGAAAAAAATTAGGCAGGAAAAATAATGGGAAAAGGACAACTAACTATATTTTTTTTAATGCTGGCTCCTATCCTGCATACCCAAACTATATACAGTACACGGGAGGGGCATATCCTTATAAAAGCTAATATAGATGGCAAGGCATTTAAGGCGGAAAGCCATCAACTTTCCATGTTTTTTGATTACACAAGTAAAGAAATTACGGGTTCCATAAATTTGAGAACTATAGACACAAATAATCCACAGCTAGCCACCTATCTTAAAAGTACTCAAGCACCTATATGGATAAGATTTACCGGGAAGGTCCCGGTTGAGGATTTCCTTTTGCGCCCACATGAACCAATTGATTTTAATTGGTTGGTAACGATCAGGCTTCCTAATAAAGAAGTGCAAAACTACTTTAAAGCGACATTGACCCACATCCCCCAAGGTCCTACATTTTCCTGTCTTTTAAGTGCCGGTGGATTTATAGAGAAAACTATAAGCCCAAGCTTAAATCAAGTGGTTCCTGGACTTGAAGGATCCATAGAAATAAAATTTGCCCAGCTTATTTTAAAGAAAGAGTGAATGCCATTTAATTCAAAATAACATAGAAAGATGAAAAAGTATAAATAGAATCCCATCCTCTTCCAGTAGTGCCTTATTAAAATAGCGCTGGGGAGATGTAATAAGTGTAAATAAAATATCCTCCTGCCGTACAAAATTTGTACCGCAATTAGGGAGATAGATGTGATATATAAATATTTCCGTCTTATCATTTTTCGCTTATTACTAATAATGTAAAATTTTGAGGGGTGGACCGCAAGTGCGTATTGGAAGGGCATTGAACTGAAACTTCCGAACGAAGAACGCGTTAAAAAGGTTGCATTGGTGGGAAATACAAAATGGAAGGAACAGTTTACGGAAGTTTTGATACCCTTTACAAAGGCACATATTAAATTCTTTAGCCCTGAAGAAAAAGATTTGGCCAAGGAATGGATGGAGAAAGGAAATCATTAAAAAAGTTAAATAAATTTAAACAGAAAGATTATGATGGACGACTGATATTTTGGGGGAATGCACTGGATATGGTGGGGGCTTTGGATAATCCTTATCTTTTGGATATTCTTAATTCCTTACCCCACGCCGGGACAAAACAGACGGAAAGATAAGGCTATGGAAGCCCTGAGAGATCGATACGCCCGGGACGAGATAAGCGATGAGGAATTTGAACAAAAGAAGAAAGTCCTTCAGGATAAGAAGAAGTAGTTATAAGGCCACAGGTATCGAAGCCGATGGCACCTATGGCATATAAAAGAAGGTAAAAATGAAAAAACGGAAAGTATTTGTTTTTATATTCATTGGATTAGCCCTTGGCTTATTTATAATACAGCCCCTGGCTATTTCACTCCACATGTATGACATGCAGGGAGATAATGGCGAATGGTGGAAATACCTGCTTGCTTCATATCAGCAGGAATTTAGAGTATGGGATTTGGATCAAGCCATAATCAAATTGCTATTTGGACTGCTGGGCATTGCCTTGTCGCTTATGTTTATGGTCAGGCAAAGAATATTTCAATTGACCGGAAGAAGAGATAAGCTGGAGGAGATCAGAGAGCTGATTGCGGCAGGAGAAAACCAGCAAGTAGAATTTAAATCTACCTTGAGATGGGATTTGAGGCAGTTTAAACCGAATAAGGCTTTGGAAGACGTAATAGCAAAAACAATTGCCGGGTTTATGAACACCCAAGGAGGGCATTTAATTATCGGAATTGATGATGAAGGTAGTATTCTGGGGCTGGAACAGGATTATGGTACTTTAAAAAAACCTGGCAAGGACGGGTTTGAGCAATATATAATGCAATTGGTGTCCCTCAAGTTGGGTACCCATTTTTGCACTTTGGTTAAAGTGTCTTTTCACCAATTTGAAGAAAAGGATATCTGTTATGTAAGGGTTCACAAATCACAAAAACCTGTGTATTTGAATTTGGGCGATCGTTCGCATTTCTTTATCAGAACCGGGAACGGAACCCGCGAGTTGGATATGCCCGAGGCGTTGGAATATATGGAAACATACTTAAACTAAACAATATGGGATTTTTAAAACATTTATTAAGAGGAAATTATGGTCATCATTCCAACAAGCATCAACGTAAAAATAATGCCCCAAGATTTAATGAACCCAAGGTTGTTGTGAGATGTACAAAATGCGGCAAAAACAATCCTGAAAATGCTTCTTTTTGACAACATTGTGGCGAGCCTTTAGGTAAAGTAAAATGCATAAGTTGTCAAGAACCAATACCTATGGATGCAAAATTTTGTTCTAAATGTAGCAATGAAGTATAGTTTACATTATGAGAATAAGCAAACAACTTATTGAACGGACTTAAATAATTTTTAAATATGCTCTTAAATAAGCGGATATCAATTTTTGACTTCTTGAAAACCATAAAATTTGACCTGATATTTATCGGTAGTTATTCAATTCTGGTTGGCTATATGGACCAATATGGTTTTTTGTCAAAAATCTCTATTCCAATTGCAATAACCGGCGTTTTTGGTACTGCGGTGGCTCTACTTTTGGGTTTTCGAACCAATCAAGCCTATGAACGGTGGTGGGAAGCCCGTATTATTTGGGGGGCTATTGTCAATGATTCCAGAACACTGGTCAGGCAGTGTGTGTCTTTTTTTGCAAGGGGTCAAGGAGGCTATCAAAAGATGGTGAAAGAGATGACCGATCGTCAGGTAATCTGGTGCTATGCCCTAGGGGAATCGTTGAGGAAACTACCCTTTTCCACTCGGGTTAAGGTATACTCAGAATCCTATGGGATTAAAGCATTTAATATTCCTAATGCTTTATTGTCACAACACTCTGAAACTTTGTTAAAGGCAAAAGAAATTGGTATGGTCAATGATTTTCAGCAGGTACAGATAGACAGTACTATAGCCAGGTTATGTGATTCAATGGGCAAATGCGAACGTATAAAAAATACTGTCTTCCCCAAAGCACACAGCTTATTGATTCATTTGATCATCTACGTTTTTGCTACAATGTTGCCTTTTGGATTGGACGATAAAAATATAGCAGTTGAAATCGCTATAACATTTATTATACCAGTCATTTTCATTGCCATTGAAAAAACATCCATACTCATGCAGGATCCCTTTGAAAACGACCCTTTGGATACACCCATGACTGATTTGGCCGAAACGATAGAAATAAACATTAAACAAATGATAGGTGAAACAGATGTTCCTGTAAAGAAAGAGCCAACAGATTATTATATTTTATAATACAAGATGAATACAATGGATTTTCAAACTGAAATAACACTGATACCGAGATTATTTGTCGCTCTTTTACTAGGTGTCCTGATAGGACTCGATAGGGAAATTGACGGAAATGCGGCAGGAATTAGAACGTATGCAGCCGTTTGCCTTGGGGCCGCATTAATTACAATAATCAATACTCATATTGAAGTAACTGACCAAACCCGCATTGTCGCCAATATTGTTTCCGGTATTGGGTTCCTTGGTGCAGGAATTATTTTTAGGGATAGCGCGAAAAATTTAATTTCCGGTTTGACTACCGCAGCTACAATTTGGGCCACTGCCGCGGTTGGTATATCAATTGGGTTTGGTATGTACCTCATTGGAAGTGTTACATCCGCTTTTCTTATTCTATTATTGGTTTCACATCATTTCCCTTTTTTGAAAAAACATAAAACAAACAATACCTAAAATGAAAAAATTACAACTTAAAATTCCGGTACTGCTACCTCAGGTGCCAAATGAAAAAGATACCTGTGTACAAAGACTTATTGAGGAATTAGAAGCCAAAGAAGGTCTTGAAAAAGTGCATATAAAAGATGATCAGGAAGATACGGTTCCACAATTGTGCTTTCATTATGATCCGGACATTATCTCTATTGACCGAATTCAATCATTGGCAGAAAGAACCGGGGCTGAAATTACCGAGAAATATGGACATTTGCTTATAGAGGTTGAGGGGATTAGACATACCCGGCATGCAAGGACTATAGAAAAGAGTCTGCTGAATATCAAAGGCGTTTTGGAAGCTTCCGCCAATGCGGGAGGAATGATCCGTTTAGAATATGATAAGCGTGAGACCAGTTTTGATGAAATAAGTGCAAAGTTAGAAAAAGAAAACATAAAAGTTAATAAAAGCTCCTCTGCTGAGAATAAAGGCTTTGAACCTGCGGAAAAGAATCCTCAAAATTTAAATAAAAAAAAGGCAAAGGGCAAAGAAGAACAAAAGCATAAAGATAACGAAGTCCAGAATCATATGGAAGGTGAAAGCCACGGGGCCGGGGAAGAACATTCCCACGCCCACGGTGGTGTTTTTGGAAAAAACACCGAACTTATTTTTGCCATCATTTGCGGTGCCCTTCTCGGAATAGGTTTCGGATTGTCCTACGTGGACTCGATACCGGATTGGGTCAGCTTGTCCCTCTACATAGGCGCCTACTTTTTTGGAGGTTATTTTACCGCGAAAGAGGCCATACAGACAGTGGCCAAAGGTGGTTTTGAAATCGACTTTTTAATGTTGGTCGCCGCCATCGGTGCCGCTGCTTTGGGCGCTTGGGCGGAAGGTGCCTTGTTACTGTTCCTGTTCAGCCTCGGGCACGCTCTTGAACATTATGCGATGGAGAAAGCCCGAAAATCTATTGCGGCACTGGCAGATTTAGCACCGAAAACGGCCTTGCTAAAAAAAGATGGAAAGACCAAAGAAGTTGGTATTGAAAAGTTGAATAAAGGCGATATTATTGTAGTTAAGCCAAACAGTAAAATATCTGCCGATGGCGTTGTGGTCGATGGTAAAAGTAGTGTCAACCAAGCCCCCATCACAGGGGAAAGCGTACCGGTGGATAAAATTCCTGTGGAAGATACGAGTAAGGATTATTCGGCAGACGATGATATAAAGGACGAAAACCGCGTTTTTTCCGGGACTATCAATGGCAACAATACGCTTGAAATAAAGGTAATCAAAGAGGCAAAGGACTCTACACTGTCCCGATTGGTAAAATTGGTGAACGAGGCCCAGACCCAAAAATCGCCCACCCAGTTGCTTACCGATAAATTTGAAAGATATTTTGTGCCTTCCGTACTGGTATTGGTAGTGTTGTTGCTCTTTGCTTTTCTGGTCATCGATGAACCGTTTAGTGCCAGCTTTTATAGGGCTATGGCCGTATTGGTAGCTGCCAGTCCCTGTGCCCTTGCGATTTCGACCCCGAGTGCGGTATTGAGCGGTGTTGCACGAGCGGCCCGTGGCGGGGTACTTATCAAAGGGGGTCGTCCTTTGGAAGACTTGGGGGTTATTACCGCGCTCGCCTTTGACAAGACGGGTACCCTGACCGAAGGAAAGCCAAAACTTACGCAAGTAGTACCACTTGGGGATATTTCAGAAAATGAACTTCTCAAAATTGCAGTAGCTGTGGAAAGTTTGAGTGATCATCCCCTGGCAAAAGCTGTAGTTCGCGATGGAAAGGAGCGGATGGAAGGCGAGGAAATACCTGATGCAACCGATTTGGAAGCCGTGCTTGGCAAAGGTATAAAAGCGTCATTGGGCAATGACAAAATCTATGTCGGTAACCTCGACCTGTACGAAGGGCTTGATGAGAGCACCCCTTCCGAAGAGATAATAACGAAAGTCCGTGACCTCGAAGGTGGGGGAAATACTACGATGCTTATTCGGAAAAACCAAGAATATATAGGTGTTATTGCCCTAATGGATACCCCTCGCGAAGCTGCCAAGGAAACCCTCAAAAAATTAAAGGAAATCGGTATCAAACGAATGATTATGCTTACTGGTGACAACCAAAAGGTTGCCGATGCCGTGGCGAAAGAAATAGGATTGACCGATGCTTGGGGGAGCTTGTTACCAGAGGAAAAAGTGGATGCCATAAAAGAGCTAAAGGAAAAGGAATCCAAGGTGGCAATGGTAGGCGACGGGGTAAACGATGCACCCGCAATGGCGAACAGTACCGTGGGCATAGCAATGGGAGCGGCTGGAAGCGATGTGGCCTTGGAAACGGCGGATGTTGCCCTAATGGCCGACAAGTTGGAAACCCTGCCTTTTGCTATTGGCTTGAGTAGAAAAGCAAAAGCTATTATCAAGCAGAACCTTTGGGTAAGCCTTGGGGTTGTGGCACTGCTGATACCGGCCACCATTTTGAGCTGGGCAAACATAGGGATAGCCGTGGCATTTCACGAGGGGTCTACCTTGGTGGTCGTGGCCAATGCGCTACGCCTTTTGGCTTATAAAAAAGATTAGAAAAATTGGGACTTAGAAGAATCCAGCTTTTTTGAAAGAATATTAAATGACAAAAACGGAAAAAATATTAACAAATCACGGTATTCGACCTACTCAAATGCGGTCGAAGATATACAAATACCTCAAAAGGAAAACTTATGCAGTAAGTTTAAATGAAATGCAAAAAGTCTTTATCAATAAAAATATCAAAACGGCCAATAAGACCACTTTCTACAGGACGATAAAGCTCTTTGAGAAAAAAAGCATGGTGCACCAAATTGACGATGGAACTGCTTTTGCAAAATATGCGCTTTCTGATGAAAACACCAATGTTAAACACAGTACAGATTTACATATGCACTTTCATTGTACCGATTGTAAGAAAACAATCTGTTTACCAAATAAAATATCGGAAGAGAGTTTGCCAGACCATTATGAGGTGAACGATGTGAACCTGGTATTAAAAGGGATATGTAAAAATTGTAGTAAAAAATAATAGGTGGAAGTGCCTTAAGCCTGAATCCCAGCCCCCAATGGTCAAGCTTAAGGTTTTTTCCACCGTAACTAACTTAAAAAAATGTGAATATGGAAAAATTTGATGTAACTATAATAGGATCTGGCCCGGGCGGGTATGTAGGTGCAATCCGTTGTGCCCAATTAGGTTTAAAAGTGGCTATAGTTGAAAGGTATAGCACCCTGGGAGGAACCTGTCTTAATGTGGGCTGTATCCCGTCAAAAGCCTGGTTGGAAGCCTCTGAACATAATTACAAGCTCAAGCATCAATTCGAAAAATTTGGGATCAACGTAAAAGAGGCCAATGTCGATATCCTAAAAATGAACCAAAGGGTTCAGGACGTGGTACAGGAAATTATCAATGGTGTTGACTATTTGATGAAAAAGAACAAGGTTGCCGTTTATGAAGGCCACGGCACCATCAAGGATAAAAATACGATTGTAATTAAGGGCGAAGATAAAACGGAAACCATAGCAACCGATAAAATCATCATTGCCACAGGGTCCAAACCCGCTTCATTGCCCAATATTAAAATCGACAAAAAGCGCATCATCTCTTCTACCGAAGCCCTTGCCCTACGGGAAATCCCCAAGCATTTAATGGTCGTTGGCGGTGGCGTTATCGGTGTGGAGATAGGTTCCGTATTCGCCCGCCTGGGTTCAAAGGTTTCTATAGTAGAATATTTTGATAGCCTCATCGCCACTATGGATGGTGCATTGGGACATCAATTGCACCGTTCCCTAAGAAAACAGGGAATTGAATTCTATTTAAAACATAAGGTGACGAATGCAACAGCAACGGACAACAAAGTGGTGTTGAAAGCGGAAAACCTTTCCGATAAAGAAGAAATGAGTTTAGATGGCGATTACTGCCTTATGGCCATTGGGCGAAAACCGTACACCGCAAATTTAGGACTTGAAAACATAGAAGTGGAAATCAATGAAAAAGGACAGATAATCGTAGATGAGAATCTCGAAACCAATGTCAAAGGAATATATGCCATTGGGGATGTAATCAGGGGGGCGATGCTTGCCCATAAAGCAAGTGAAGAAGGCGTTTTTGTAGCCGAAACTATTGTTGGTCAAAAGCCATATATTAATTATTCGCTCATCCCAAATATCGTGTACACCCAGCCCGAGGTCGCCGGCGTAGGCTTGACGGAAGAAGAATTGAAAAAGGCCAATAAAAATATAAAAATAGGGTCTTTCCCCTATAAGGCAAACGCACGGGCAAAGATAAGTATGGATACCGATGGTTTTATAAAGGTAATCGCAGATAAGCAGACCGATGAGATACTGGGCGTGCATATGATAGGCCCTCGCATTGCAGACAGTTATACCGAAGCGGTGGTAGCAATGGAATTTAGGGCATCTGCTGAAGACATTGCAAGAATGTCACACGGGCATCCCACATTTTCAGAGACCTTTAAAGAGGCGTGTCTGGCCGCTACAGATGATAGGGCATTACATATTTAAAGTTGACCTAACAGTAAGTTCTTAAAAATTAAGACGCTACTGAGCTTTTTGAAATATTAAGGTTTAAATAATTAACTCAAAAAATAGATAAGATCAAATGGGGCAATCAGTTCGAAATCAATCCACTATTGGGTATATCAGGGAAACGGCAACAAAGTTCCTCGACAGGGAAACAGCTGGGGGGATTTTTTTAATAATTGCTACTATAGTTGCCCTTCTTTTAGCTAATTCACAGTGGGCAGGTGCCTATCATCATTTTCTTGGCGATGAATTGCTTTTTGAATTTTCCGAGCATCTTAGTTTTGGGCTAACAATTGAAGAATGGATCAATGATGGCCTAATGGCAATTTTCTTTTTGGTTGCCGGCCTTGAATTGAAGAGGGAGGTTATGGTGGGGGAATTATCTTCAATTAAAAAAGCCTCAGCCCCCTTGTTGGCAGCTTTAGGTGGTATGGCAGTTCCGGCCCTCATTTTTATTAGCCTAAATTTAGGCACTGAAAATATAAAGGGTTGGGGCATCCCTATGGCTACCGATATCGCATATTCACTAGGGATTATTGGCCTACTGGGGAAAAATGTCCCCAGGCAGTTAAAAACATTTTTAATAGCCCTCGCTATTGCTGACGATATAGGGGCCATATTGGTGATAGCATTGTTTTATAGCAACGAGTTGAGCTGGATATACCTTGGATCGGGCATGGGGGCATTTGGGTTATTATTATTAATGAATTGGACTGGGGTCAAAAATTTGATTTGGTATATTATTATTGGGATCATCTTATGGTATTGCTTCCTTAATTCGGGGATCCATCCAACTATTGCGGGGGTACTTTTTGCCATTACCATTCCAATAGTGCCCAAATTAGACAGTAAAATATTAAAAGAAAGGACTGCCACAAACGTTACTAATCTTGAGAAAACAGAGCTGGAAAAATTAAATCCCCTTCAGGATAAAAAACAACAAATAATTTTAAAAGCCATTAAAACAGATACTGAGAATTCAAGGCCTCCTTTGCTCAAACTGGAAAATTCCCTTGTTGATTTCAATGCTTTCTTTATCATTCCAATTTTTGCAGTCGCGAATGCGGGAGTAAAGCTCGATGTAAATTTAATTGAGGTTGTTTCCGGTTCTTTGGGGCTGGGGATCCTTTTGGGATTAGCAATTGGTAAAGTAACAGGGATTGGTATTTTTACATTGATTGGGCAAAAACTTGGAGTTTCCGAATTACATATTACACTAAACTGGAAACATATAATTGGAATTGGTATGATTGCGGGAATTGGCTTTACCATGTCCCTTTTTATTACCAATCTCGCATTTAATGATCAGGAATTGATTAAAATTTCGAAAATAAGTATTTTGATAGCTTCGTTACTTGCAGCTATTGGCGGTGCGGTAATTCTCTTATTAACTTCCAATAAAGGAAGGAAAAATATAGTTAAGTGATATGGGAGAAATGAACAAAAGTACCTTTATAGTAAGTCAAATGGACTGTCCTTCAGAAGAACAGATGATCCGGATGAAGTTGGAGGCTTATACACAAGTGAAATATTTGGATTTTGATATTCCCAACAGGAAATTGGAAGTATATCATGTGAATGGAATCGAAGATATACAAACATCAATAGCCGGTTTAAACCTTGGGGATTCCTTCCAAGGGACAGAAGAAGCCGAGCCTCCTGAAATAGAAGACCAATCCAAACAGAAAACAATCCTTTGGTGGGTCCTCGGGATAAATTTCGGCTTTTTCATTATCGAAATGACCACGGGGTGGATTTCTTCTTCTATGGGCCTTATTGCAGATTCGTTGGATATGCTGGCAGATTCGATAGTATATGCGCTAAGTTTATTTGCAGTAGGTGGTGCCATTTCCAGAAAAAAGAAGGTGGCAAAATTCAGCGGGTATTTTCAGATGGCCTTGGCAACACTTGGTTTTGCAGAGGTATTAAGAAGGTTTTTTACCAGTAGTGAAACACCAATTTTCCAATTGATGATCATTGTTTCCATTTTCGCCCTTCTGGGTAACCTTATTTCGCTTTGGTTGATAAATAAGGCCAAAAGTAAGGAGGCGCATATGCAGGCCAGTGCCATTTTTACGTCGAATGATATCATCGTCAACGGTGGGGTGATACTGGCCGGTGTTTTGGTCTATTTTCTGGATAGCAAATGGCCAGATTTGATCATTGGTGGAATCGTGTTCACTTTTGTAATGCGAGGCGCCATAAGGATATTGAAAATTTCGAAATAATTTAAATATGTGATCGACACAATATGTATTGCTAACAACATAATGATTATGAATAAAAGAAATGTAGCATTATTGATTTTACTGTTGTTGGCAATAGACCAAGCCATAAAGATTTATGTGAAGACCCATTTTTATTATGGCGAGGAGTACTACGTGTTTGGCTTGGATTGGTTTCGCTTGCATTTTTTGGAAAATTCCGGAATGGCCTGGGGCTTTAAATTTGGGGAGGGATATGTGGCCAAATTTATTTTAATACTATTTCGCTTAGCAGCCATTATTTGGGGGACCTTTTATATCAAAAAGATGATACGTGAAGGATATGCAAAAGTCTTTATAATCTGTGCCGCATTTATATACGCAGGTGCATTGGGCAATTTGATTGACGGTGCATTTTACGGACTGTTTTTTGAAAAAAGTGATCCCGCACTTCGCAACATTGCAGAAATATTCCCCTCAGGCGGTGGTTATGCGGGATTTTTAAATGGCAATGTGGTGGATATGTGGTACTTCCCTATTATTGATACAAGGCTTCCGGAATGGTTGCCATTATGGGGAGGCAATGAATTTACTTTTTTCGACCCTGTATTCAATACCGCAGATGTTTGGATTAGCACGGGAGTGATTTTACTCCTGATCTTTCAAAGCCAACAAAAAAAAGACCAGAAAATATCGGATAAGAAAAAGTTGAAATATACTGAAAGTAACAGGACAATTATAAAAATCGATTAGTTATGAACGTTTGGCTCTGGGTAGTAGTATTGGGATTGGCAGCTTGGGCCGCACATTGGGGTGCTGATCAACTCCTAACACCTTTGAAAATGCTGCGTAAGCAATGGGGGCTTACAGCTTCTGCAGGAGCAGCTTTCCTAGCTATTGTAACAGCGAGCCCGGAAGTGGCGATAAATATTACAAGTGCTGCCCGGGGAGTATCTGATATCGGATTAGGAAATTTGCTTGGTTCCAATATAATTTCCATCCCACTCATGGTAACCATCGCCTATTTCGCTTCCAGAAAACAATTTAAAAACAATAAGGAACATCAAAAACATTTAGATACCAACCTGCTGGCCCTGAACAAACGTTCTGTCTCGGTATTGTCCATCCCCTATCTGGCAATCATTGCTTTGGTAGCTATACTAACCCTTCCAAAAGCCTGGCGTGGGTTACAACCCATTGATGGGTGGATTATGCTGGCGGCCTATGCGGCTTTTTTAATGCGTGCCATTATAAAAGGCAGGAAAAAAGGGGAAAGTGTGGAGTGGGATAAGAAGAAAGTGTGGTTATCAGTAGCCGGAGCTATGGCAATAGCCGTGGGTGCTTTTTTTATTGTTAAGGCTACGGAAAATATTGTTTCGGTGTTGAACATTTCCGAAATTGTTGGAGGGCTGTTTATTACCGGAATAATGACGACTGCCCCAGAAATATTTAAAACATGGAGTGTGGTAAAAGGAGGTGAAGTGACCGCGGGCACCACGAGCGTAATTGCCGATAATGCTGTTACCATGACGATAGCATTTTTTCCTTTGGCATTGGTAACAACACCTATCGAAGATTTCCAGTTGTTTTGGGTCAACCTGGCTTTTGTAGGACTGATGCCGCTTTTATATTCGGTATTTGTTCATCAAAGCAAGGAGCTTCACGGGTTCAGCAGATGGCAGATATTCGTTTTCGATGCAGCGTATATTGTATATCTCTTAACTATGGTGTTTTTTGTTCTAAAACTATTTTAAAAAATGAAGGAGGACTTATTTAAGGATTACCAGGAGAGGCTAAATGTGCTGGATGAAAATATTAGAGCAGTAGCATTAAATTATGCAAGAGATTTCTATTTGAACAAAAATTGTTCAAAAGAAGAGGCTATTGAGCGTGGTATCGTAAAGGCAGAGATGGAAAAAAGGAATTTAGATAGAAATGGATAATATATTACTAATAGTATTATGGCAGAATTAAAAAAATCTCTGGGTACTCTTCGCCTTACTTTTTATGGTGTAGGTACCATTGTTGGTGCTGGAATATATACTGTAATTGGTGCAGCCGCTGGACAGGCGGGAACAGACCTTTGGTTGAGTTTTATTTTTGCCGCCATTGCGGCCAGTGTCTCGGCAATGTCGTATGCAGAGCTGTCCTCTACCTATCCTAATGCCGGTGCAGAATTCATTTTTGTACGGAAAGCTTTTCCAAAAATCGACATTCCATCTTTTCTAACAGGTTGGACGATTGCATTTCACAGTTCGGCCACCATCGCCGCGGTGCTACTTGCTTTTTCAGGGTATTTCAATACGTTTTTTAACATCCCTTCCTTACTGGTTAGCTATGCTGTGCTACTGATTCTTGCATTGATAAGCATTACGGGCATCAAAAAATCATCTACCGCCAATATCATTATGGTCAGTATTCAGCTATTGGGATTGTTTATTCTTATTGCGGTCGGACTTTTGGAAACAGGACCACCAAAATCAGAATTTTTTAAAGTGGAGTCCTTTTCCGGCACCCTGGCAGCGACTGCTACCTTATTTTTTGTTTATACCGGCTTTGAGCATATGGCAGCATTGGGTTCCGAGGTAAAAAATCCGGGCAAGACTATTCCGAGGGCATTTTTATTGACAATGGTGTTTACCACAATTATATACCTACTAATATCTTTTACGGTACTCAATATAAGTGACCCCGCAGAAATAGCAAAGGTAGATTCCCCATTGTCGCTGGCCGCTTCAAATTTAAATTCCTGGTTGCCCGTAGCCCTGGCAGTTGCGGCACTTTTTGCTACGGCTAATGCGGCTTTTAGTGGCATTATTTCCATTAGCAGGTTGCTTTTCGGTATGGCAAGCGTGGGCGAGCTTCCAAAATTTATGACCAAGACCAATGCGCAGAAAGTACCCTGGGTAACTACACTGGTGGTTATGGCTGCGGTAGCGGCATTTTTATTATTGGGAGATATTAAAATTGTCGCAGGAATGTCCTCTTTAGGGGCGTTACTCGTTTTTGTAGCTGTGAATATTGCACTCATCGTTTTGCGTTATAAAGCACCTGACAAAGAAAGACCTTTTAAAGTTCCCCTTTCCATAGGGAAAGTACCTATCCTACCCATTTTGGCCATAATTATTAGCCTGTCTCTGGTAGTTCAGTTTAACTGGCAGGTGTATGTTGCTTTTGTGGGAGCAATTATAGTGGGCATCGTACTGGATTATTTTTTGGACAAAAAGTCAAAGAATGAGATAGATCCCGAAAAAGAAAAAGAACTGTTCAACCATTAAAATGAAGCTATGGAATGGACCTTTGAAGAATTTAAAACCAGTTTGGATGGCCTCCATCCTGCAGTGAAGGAAAAAGCCCTGGAAATTGCTAAAAGTCTGGTTATAGAAAAGAATTATACTAAGGGAAATGCCATAAAAGAAGGAATTATGAAAGCTGAAGAATGGTTTTACGATTTAGGCGGTTAATAATTAATAAAAATAGATATGTTACAAATTATTGAGATTTCAGGAGATAATATTATTGCAACCAGAGCATCGGGAGATTTAACCGAGATGGATATTGAGAAGGTACATCCCCTTATTCATGCTATTTTGGACAAAGGATTAAACGTACGCTGGTATTTTGAAATGGAGAATTTTACCGGCTGGGATTTTCCAGGCCTGTGGGAAGATCTAAAAATGGATACTGCCCATGCAAAAGATTATGAGAAAATCGCGATGGTGGGCAACAAAAAATGGCAGGACTGGATTACAAAATTCATGAAACCTTTTACCAATGCTGAAGTAAAATATTTTGACTTAGAGGAAAAGGAAATTGCCAAAAAGTGGATTAAACAATAAACCTTTTATTTAAATAATTAATTGAAAAACTGAATGTATAATTAAAATTAAAAAACCATGAAAATAATAGTACCGATTGATTTTAGTCAAAGTTCCAAAATTGGAGTTGAGTATGCCGCAAAGGTGGCCGAATCTTTAAATTCAGAAATTATCTTTGTTCATGCCTATTCTGAAGGTTATCAATATGCCGGATATGGGGCTATAGTTTATCCGGTTCCCGACAATTTTAGTTCTTATCAGAAATTGTACAAAGAAAAAATGCTGGAATTTCTCGAAAATTTTCCACGTCTGGCGACAATAAAATATAAGAGTATGGTAGCCCCAGGAAGACCTTCAGATATAATTTATCAACTAGCAACAGAAGAAAAAGCCAGTTTGATAATTATGGGGACAGAAGGTGCAGGTGAGGTAGAAGGTTACCTCGCAGGAACTACCAGTGAAAAAGTGAGCAAGGATGTACCCTGCCCTGTGCTGGTAGTACCGGAAGATTTAGAAACTTTTGATTTAAAAAGAGTTTGTCTGGCGCTGGATTCAGATAATCTGAAACCTGATAGGGAACTAAAGGTTCTGGCTAATCTATTAAAGGCATTTAACGCACGCCTTTTTATATTTCATTTTTCCAAAATTAAAGATGAAGTTATTAATGAACAGGAGATTAAAAACTATTATGAGGAGTTTTTTAATCTGCAGAATATTTCTGTTCATCTTTTTTCCGAAGGGAAAACCGAAGATAAAATAACCGGTTTTTTGAAAGATAATATCATAGATATTTTGGCGCTACTTTACAGGAAACATGACTTTATAGAAAAACTAACTGAACTGGGGCTGAGAAGGAAAATGATTTTCAAATCAGAAATTCCTGTACTTATTTTAAAATAATGGTAGTGCCCGCTTTTAATGAATTATATCAGATTTTATAAGTCCTATGAAGTTATTTTCTGGAAATTAAACAAATTTCCAAAAGGGCATGTTTTTAGAAAAACTAGGCAGCTGTTGTTACATTATAACTCTGCCATTCGGCTTTAAGTCATAAGTGCTTTTTTCACACCGTATTTGCCAATGTTGGCGTAGCTTTATAGGCCGTCCTAAAAGCAATCCGTTTACAGAAAATGGATTGGAAATAGTATAACAAAATGTAATGTCCCAAAATAGAAGAAATAGAAGAAAGAAAAAAGTTCAGAAACCATCTAAGAACAAAATCACAAAAAAAGATAAGGTGAAGGGGATTATCGCGCTTGTCCTTCTGATCATAGCTGCTTTTCTGCTTTACTTTTTTGTGTTAAAAGGGAATATCCATAAACATTAATTTCTATAAAAAATAAAATTATGATACATATTATTACAACAGGAGGAACCATTGAAGGCTTGGATTATGAAAACCCAGAAAATAAAACAGAGCAAAGCGAAATAGCGATTAGAGAATTTCTTGACCTGGCCAATGTCTCGTTTCCCTATATTATCGAAAGGGCATTTTCTAAGGATAGCCGATCAATTACCGATGAAGACAGGAATTTTTTGTTAAAAAAAATAAAAGCTTCCAATGCAGAAAAAATTTTAATAACCCATGGGACTTTTACTATGGAAGATACCGCGACTTATTTTGGAAAGGAAGAACTTAAAAAGACTATCGTCCTTGTCGGCTCCTTTATTTTAGGATCATCTGCAAACACCGATGCTTCATTCAATTTAGGCTATGCAATCTGCGCTTTACAATTTTTAAAACCTGATGTTTATGTGGTTATGAATGGCAGGATTTTTCATTGGAGCAATGTTACCAAAAATCTGGAATCAAACAAGTTTGAGCCTAAAAATGAATAAAAATGTTCGGCACCTCAATACATTGGACCACCTTTTTTTACCTGCTGATAGATACTTTTATTGTAGTTATTGCTACCATTGCAAACATTAATCTTAAGCACCTTAGTTTCCACAGATATATAATTCTCGGCCTCCTGTACATCGCTTACAATGCCACCGGGGGATTTTTGCCTATTGAAAATTTAACCGATCCACTTATTCTCCAGTACATTATTACTTATGGGGTTGCCATTGCATTATGCCTATATATGATTTATTACCTGTTCAAAGATTATGATATTATTTTATAAGAAAATCCAGGGGGTAAGCTTAAATAATCATTTGGATCGGGTATAATACCTTCCACAGCCTCTTGTTTACAAAATAGTTCTTCTGTATTACAGCTAGATAAAATTGAAAAACCTAAAGATGCCAGCACGGCATTTTTAATAAAGTTTCTTCTATTTGTTGTGGAAATAGATGTTTCAATTTTATTCATACTTCTAAAATTTGTATTTAAAGCCGATCAAATGATTCCCTTCAAAATTATCATAAGTTAATTCCATGTGCTCCTGTTGATACTCTGTCGTGAAGACTAAGTTGCTTCCCAAACCAATTGCTGTTCCGGCAAGAACATCCAGGATATCATGTTTCTTGGAATCTATACGACTTGCGGCTGTAAATCCCGCAAGAGCATAGGCAGGTATACTATATTTAAAACCATATCTTCTATGTATATATCCTGCACTATGAAAAACGGTAGAGGTATGTCCTGATGGGAAAGAATTATCATTACTCATATCTGGTCTTTGCTTATTTACCCCTAATTTTAAACCAAATGTGACTGCTTCTGTAAGTAATAGCCCCTTTGTAAATTGCCAGGCTCCTTCATTATCCCCCTTAATCAAGCTGGTTCCTAAAGTCGCAACAGGTAAAGCAATCAATATTACGTCACCTATTTTTTGTACTGTGCCAACTTGTGGAATGGTCTCACTTGTATCCTGAGCATAAGAAAACTGAGCAAATAGAAGACAGCAAACGATGATTACTGTCCAAAATGAAGATTTGAAATTTTGCAAATAGATAAGCATTAATTAGTAAAATTTAGATTTGAGTAAATGTTATCTATAGGCTTTTGATTTTCTCTGATAGCAAAGATGAACGAAAAGTCTTTTGAGAATCTAAAGAGATTCTAAAGGAAATCTAAAGTCTTAATTATTGTAAAAAATCGTCCATTTAGGATACTCCTTTTTTTGATCAAACGCATTTCTCAAGAATTGGATATTTTCGTTTAATTCCGATTTATTCCGAACTAAAAGAAAAGTATGTCGGGCTTTGGATAACTGTTTAAGATTAGCTATTACATCAGGAGTATTCACATCCCATAATTGTTTCCTCCAATCCTCATTATTCTGAAATTGAACTTCCCTATCTGTTGTTCTATGAGTGGATTGTAGTGTGATATATTCAGCATTAGAATAAAATGGAATAGAAGTAAGTAAATAGTCGTAAACCAAGATGGTTTTATCCTTCTCTTTTGAAATAGTATTGATGAAATTTGCCATATGTCGGGTAGAGTTAATTAATGGGCTATTTGTTTTTAAAATAGTGCTGGAAATTAAAAGTACAGCACCACTAAAAATAGCCCCAACTACTGCCGGTTTATATTTTTTATCATTTTCTATGAAATAGTGAACAGCGAAAGAAAATATAGTTACTAAAAAGGAGGTGATAATTGCTGAAGTATGAATATTAATAAACTCAAATTCAGAAAACCAGCAAATAAGAAGACCAATAAATAGTATGGTCAAAATTATCAAGTAAACCAGGCTTATGCATTTCTTACTTTCCTTGTCCAGGCTCTCTAATTGTTTGGCTATATAAATAACCATCATCCAAAATACAGGAAGGATATATAATATAAGCTTGGTACGAAATACTGAGAAAAGTAGAATTAACAGGCTACTGGATATCAATAAAACCAGAGATTGATTTTTTGTCTTATAAAGAGATTTCAGTTTAAATTTAAAAGTAGGAATACTTCCAACTAGCCAGGGGAGAAGTAAACCAAATATTATGGGAATAAAATACCAGAAAGGTTTAGCTCTTTCACTAAAAGAACTACCAGTCATTCTTCCCGCAATTTGTTTTTCAATAAAATAGTCCCAGAGCTTTGGATTTTCAACCACTAAAAGTAAAAACCAACTTGCTCCTATAGTTAAGCATATTAAAACACCAAATACATGATGTGTATTGATCTTAAAACCAGATTTACATATGATTTTATAGGTGAAGATATATACCAGAACAAATAAGAGTGCAACCGGACCTTTAGTCAAAAGTGACAACCCAAGTAGTATATAGAACAGATAGAGAAAAGGTAACTTTTTATTGCTGATGTAATACTGCCAGCTAAAAATAGCTGCCATGATAAAGGTGGTTAAATATGCATCTGTAGTAAGGTTTCGACTTGATATAAGAACAATAGGCATGGAGAAATAAATCAATCCGGAGAGAAAAGCAATTTTTCTACTTCTAAATAGTAAATGAGCTAAACCATAAATTAGAAGAAGCTGAATTACAATAGCAACTTGAAGAAAAAATCTAGCGCCAAATTCATTGATACCAAATATTTTATAGCCCAAAGAGGTAATATAATAGGTAATAGGTGGCTTATGAAAATGAAAAATCCCTAAAAGTTGTGGATTTAGATAGTCACCTGAAAGAAACATTTCACGACTGATTTCAGCATATCTGGCTTCACTACTTTCCGCAAGACCATAAGAACCTAAACCAATGATGAGACAAATAAATGCAAGACAAATAAATAATAGATAAAAGCGGTCAGTAGTATTTTTTAGGGTCACTCTTTGTAGTTTATTGCTACAAAAGTGGAACTGAAATCTTTTGAAAATTTAAACGAAATCTAAAGCAAACCTAAAGGATCTTAGATTCGGTTTTAAGGATCAAAATATTTCGAACGTATAGAAAAATGCCTAATGAATGACCTAAAAGTAACACAGGATCTTTCCTAAATATTGCATAAATAAGAATCATTAAAGAACCAAATAAGCTTAGGAACCAAAAACCCAAAGGCAGGGAAGAAACTTTCCGCTTTTCAGAATAAAACCATTGATAAACAAAGCGCAAAGTAAAAATCACTTGAGCTATAATACCTAATAACAAAAGCCAAAGCGGAATGTTATCATTCTGAAATAATTTAGCGCGATCATAAACATGGTTATTATAGCCAATATAAAGAATGATAAATGGAAAAATATATAAAAACCAACGCAGCATTTTCGGGAATTTCAGCCATTGATTTTGCAGATGCATATTGCGTATGTAAATGAAATAGGTCAGTATTTGGCCCAGCATGATGGCAAAATCATTGCGTAAATAACCATACATGAATAATAGAAAAGAAGCTATCAAACTCAGTTGCCAGAATAATACGGGGGTAAGCACCTTCTTTTGTTTTTCAGAAATTATCCATTGTAAAATAGAACGACCTGAAAATAATAATTGAGCAGAAAAACCAATAGTATAAATTAACCAACTACTCATGCTTTGTCTGCTATCTTATAATTGATATATTTTTTCTTCATCCATATATAGGCAATGCAATCTGCTAAAGGACCAAGCAGACGATTCCAGACACCAAATTTGCCTTTACCCGCAATCCTTGGAAAATGTTGCACTGGCACCTGTTTTACCGTTCCATTTTGAAGCAGAATCATTGCTGGTAAAAAGCGGTGTAAGCCTTGAAACATGGGGATACGTTTAGCATAATCAGCTTTTATGATCTTGAGCGGGCACCCGGTATCATCCATCCCGTCCTGAGTAAAGCTTCTACGAATACCGTTGGCTATTTTAGAGGACATATTTTTTATTAAACTATCTTTTCTGTTGGAGCGTACTCCTGTTACTAGGTCATAATCATCAATATATTCCAATAAAAGATTAAAGTCTTTTGGACTCGTTTGAAGATCTGAATCAATATATCCAACGAGCGAACTTTCAGCATGATCAAAACCTGCCTTAATAGCAGTGCTCAATCCATAATTCTTATCAAAATTGAGATAATTGAAAGTTTTGTTCTGGGTACATATTTGCTTAATAATCTGCAAGCTTGAATCTTTTGAACCATCATTTACAAATAAAACGGTGATTTTGAGCTTACATTGATCGATGTAGGACTGCAATTCTTTTTCTACTCTGGTCAGATTTTTTTCTTCGTTGTAAACAGGTACAATTATGGTGAGTGTATTTGGCATTCTTAGGCAGGAATTGTTAGCTTAATTTGCAATACTACGTTGTAAATCTAAAGTAATTTTTAAGTTTTACTGTTTTCACAACTATTGTTATAAAGCCTTGTGATAAAGGCTTTTTCTTCATTAATTTGAAGTAATTCAAATGAATATAAATGAAAATATTAGTAACCGGTGCAGCTGGTTTTATTGGTTCCCACCTTGCTGAAAAATTGCATTCTATGGGACATGAAGTAATTGGGATGGATAACTTTTCAGGTTACTATAACGTCCATTTAAAAAGGCAGAATGCCAACCAATTACGCAGTTTTGGAATTCCTATGATCGAGCAGGATATCTGCGTAGATTTTTTAGTTACAATTCTACCCAGAGATTTTGATTATGTTTTTCATTGTGCTGCGCAACCTGGAATCTCAAGTACTTCTACGTTTGAAGATTATCTAAATAATAACATCATTGCGACACATCATTTAACCGATTTTGCAAATCAACATCTTAATTTAAAGTTATTTATCAATATTGGGACTTCATCGATTTATGGTTCCGATGTATATTGTGATGAAGAACAAATGGCAAAACCGGTATCTAACTATGGGGTCACGAAACTTGCTGCTGAACAAATAGCCATGACCCATTCCCGACTTGGGAATTTTCCTGCCTGCTCTCTAAGGTTATATTCAGTTTATGGATCTCGGGAACGCCCGGATAAAATGTTCAGTCAGTTAATTAAATGTGGTTTGAATGGGAGAGAGTTCCCTTTATTTTTAGGTAGCCTCACTCATAAACGCAGTTTTACGCATATTAAAGATATTGTTGAAGGAATTGTAAGTGTAATAGGTAAGGAGAAGCTATGTGATGGGCAGATAATTAATCTTGGAACTGATAAAGAATACACTACAGAGGAAGGTATGCAGGTTGTTGAAAAATTACTCAAAACCAAAATTCAGAGTAAGGAAAAACCCGCTCGTAGTGGCGATCAATTGCGTACGAAAGCAGTTATTATTAAAGCAAGAGATTTACTTAATTATAATCCCACGGTGCTTCTTGAAGAAGGAGTGCAGGAACAGATCGATTGGTTTAAAAGTCAATGAAAATGCCCGATCCTAAATAATAGTATCGAGCATTTCAAACTAACCAATCAATTATGAAAACTAACACTTAATCTTTGTCTTCCTCTTCTTCCATTTGCTTTTTTATAATAGTACCGCTACTATCAAGAGTAACTTCCATTTCTATCTTCCCTTTTTCAATTTCAAATTCATAGAAAGACCCTTTAGAAGTTTCAGATATTTCAACTTCTTCTATCTCATATCCTGGAAAGTTTGACTTTAACGAGGATAAAATATTCTGTGTAACGTCGTTGGTTTTCATTTCGTGCTCGGTTTCCTGCCAAGTGCCATTTGCTAAGAAATTAGCTGAATATTCAACATTGTTCATTTTAAATTCAGCTTCCCATTCGGTTTCATTTTCTTTTTCCCATTCCACCTTTTTTGCTGTGGGAAATTTTTTTGCAAAAGCGTTTTTAACGACCTGAGGAACTTTATCCTTATTTTCTGAAGTGAATGCTATGGTAGTCATTGCCACTACAACCATTCCTACCCCTAAAATTAATTTTTTCATATGTACTAATTATTTATAATTATAATGTAAATCTACAGGGCAAATCTCAAGCTGGCTTTAAGCAAATCTAAAGAGATTCCTTCATCATCTTCTGATGATGTTTTTTATGTGAAATATAAATTAGAATGGAAATCAGCACAATTGAGATTAAAGAAGCAGGTAGTGTTCCCAAATCCATACCTCCATTATCCCGAGGTTTGGTAAGAAAATCACCGAAGGTTGCCCCAAAAGGTCTGGTAAATACAAAAGCTATCCAAAACAGAAAAATCTGGTTGAGCTTAGTAAAGTAGTGCAAGAGAATTACAACTGCGATAATTGAAGCGGTTATAAGTGCTCCCTGCAAATAGCTTAGTCCCGCCACATCTCCGAGATAATCGCCAAAGGCCGTTCCTAAACTATTTGAAAAAAGTACGGCCGTCCAAAAAAATAGTTCCTTTTTCTTCTCAAAAATGGGATAGACTTGTAGGTTTTTATAGTTGCTATACCATATTAATAGTATTGCCAGGAGGCCAGTAAATAAAATCAAACTACCGTAAGTATATCCAAGGCCCAGACTCCTATCCATGAAATCTGAAATTTCGGTCCCCAGGGTTGTGGTAGCAATAATTACAAGCCAAAAGTACAGCGGAATATACTTCTTAGCATAAAGCTGAATAACCAATACCACAACAAAGAATATTAGTGTAATAAGAATACCCAAAGTATATCCGAGTGCTAAAGTCTGTGCGATATAATCACCTAAAGTTTCGCCCAATGTGGTAGCGATAATTTTCATAATCCAGAACAATACAGTTATTTCTGCAACTTTGTTTAAAATGATTTTTTCCATTTTTTAAGTCTGTTTAAATAATGGAATTAAATTACTACGTAATTCTAATGGAATCTTAAAGTTATGGATATTAGAGTTTTGTGCCTGACAAAGGAAGGATGATTTGCAATACGATACTTCGAATGCGCTCGGCACAAGTTCGTAAGGATGATCCTTCCTTTTCAGGGCTTTTATTCAGGTATCGTACCTTAAATAATGGCTAATTCAAATAAAGATTGTCTTACCTAAAAAGTAGTTTTAGCCAATAAGCCCTGATTTATAAATTAATGTATTCTTTAATACTGAAATCTAAGGAGGTAATCTAAAGTAAACTTTAAGTAAAAGTTATATCTACTAAAAGATTAAAAAATTTAAGTTTCAAATATCAAAATTTATAGTTGAAACCAAGTCTTACAATTTGAGTCTCATAATAATTTTCATACAGAGCCGTAAAATCCTGACCGTTGATCTTTTGTCTCAAACCAAATTTGTTGAACAGATCTGATGCAGATAAAGTGATCTCACCTTTTTTATCCCAAATTGATTTTTTAAAACCTACATCAATAGAAGAACGAGCGAGCTCTTCTCCCTGGGGAATGTTTCGGGCACTGTACCAAAGCCCCGTAATTTGAGCTTCCAGTTCCCAAGGAAAAGTAAACGTATTGGTTATCTTAAAATCCCCAGCGGTATCTTTAGACTCTTCTATGAAAAATGGTCGCTCAAAAGGAAACAATAAAGTTCCCTGAAAATCATCAATACCATTTCTATAAATATTTAAACTTGAGTTTAGTTTCCAATAATCGGCAATTTCCTGACTTAATAATAATTCAATACCGGTGTTGGTGCTATGCCCTGTATTTTGATAAATTCTATTTACGATATCGTATTGTGGATTACTGTCATCAATACTGAAAATGCGTTGGTACGCCGCATCAATTTCACGGTGATACATCGCAGAAAATAAGGATCCCGAACTCCAAGAATAACGATGCGCCAATTCGAAACTATTGGTAAATTGTGGTCGTAAATAAGGATTTCCCACTTTAAGCAGTTCCGGGTCGTCATATTTTGGGAAAATACGTAACTCGGGTTCTCCTGGCCGGTCGATACGACGGTTGTAAAAAGCGGAAAGTTTGTTTTTGTTATTTAGTTTATAGGTAAAGCGTACACTGGGAAATAATTCAAAATAATTATATTTATCGTTTGTTTCATAATAAATGTTTTCCGGATCAAGCTCGTAGGAAACTTCAGTATGTTCAGCCCTTAAGCCAGCTTCTATGTCAAAATTTTCTTTTTCCAGCAGGTAATTTCCGTAGGCAGCAAAAAGATTTTCTCTCCATTCTGAAAAATCGCCCAGACTGGGATATATAATACTTTGGTTCCCACGTTCTATAGTATAATCCACAGGAAGTCTTCTAAAGCGAGCTTTTGCACCCAATTCTATCCTTCCATTGCTTAGCGCCCTCGCATAATCTGTAGAAAAACTGCTAGTATGCTCAATGGCCCTAATATTTGTCATGTCCCGACCTATACGAACCGTAGAACTATCGTTTAAAAAATAACTTTCATCTTCCAATCCCCGCGTATATTGAGCATTTACGGAGAGTTTATGACCTGGTTGCTTAAATTTATGCTCATAATTAACAGCCGCATGGATAAAACTGGTCACCTCATCTTCCTTCCAAGTATATAAACGGTTACGCACATTATTGTCTAAATTGATAAATGCCACTTGAGAAGTGTCAATGTGTTTCTCCCGATCAAACATTCCTGAAAAAGTAATGTTGTCATTTTCTGAAATTTCATAGTCAACACCTCCGGTTATAATGCTTCGAAATTGTCTGCGGTTTTCCGGAACTTGGGAGATGATGTTTCTGCCATCGTCATAATATCTAGTAGTAAATTCATTATTTGGTAAAGCTTCCTGTAGAATAATTTCTGTTTGCAGAAAATAATTCAGTTTTTCGGTACGGTAATTAAGATTCAGGCTGGGAATAAGTTTGGGGTTGATCGAGTAGCTGCCAAAATCTGTGGGGGTGTCTTTTTTTCTCTTAGACAAAACACCTAAACCAGAAGATACTCCCAAATCACCATTAAGCCCTTTTTGCTTTTCCTCCTTATAAATGATATTGACGATTCCCGCAAATCCATTGGCGTCATACTTTGCCGATGGATTATTGATGATTTCGATACGTTCAATATTAGCCGCGGGAATATTAGAAAGGCCTTTTTGATTACCAAACCCGGTTAAACTGGACTGTTTTCCATCAATGAGCACCACTACTTTATCACTTCCGCGAAGCACCACTTTTCCTTCCTGGTCAAAAGTTACTCCAGGCATAGTTTTCATGGCATCTAGTACAGATCCGCCAGATTGTGCTACATTATCATCAAGGCTAAAAGATTTTTTGTCAAGATCTGAAGAGACTGTTGTTCGTTTTGCAACAATAGCTACTTCATCCAGCGATTCTGAAGAAGCGGCAAGCTCAATTTTTCCCAAATCAAAAATAGGGTTAAGTCCACCGGCAGTTATTTTTCTTTCTAGCGTTTCAAAACCTACAAATGATATTTTCAGTAGATAATTTCCGGTAGGCAGTTCTACCGTAAACTGGCCAGATTCATTGGTTACGGTACCTGTTACTATGTTTAGACTAGTTGCATCAAAAATAGATACGGTAACAAAGGGGAGTGTTTCCTGCGTATCTTGTTCTATTACCTGGCCTGTAACAGTAATACCCTGGCCTACGGCAATGGTTGAAATAAATAAGAAAAATAAAAGAAGAGTTTCTTTCTTCAGGCATACTTTCATCAGCTGAATTTTGCGTGAAAGTAGTGGTGCGATCTAAAGGAAATTTAAAGTTTTAGACTTAAAAAATTTCAAGTATCAAATTCAATCTGGAAAATATGTTTTTTACTGCTTTCATGAAATCTATAGGAAGGTAAAAACCCATAAAAGTCACAAATCTTCTTCACTATGGAAAGACCCAGACCTGTGGAATCTGGTTTTTTACTTTCTTTGTAAAAACGATCAAAAATATATTCTGGATTACTTAGGCCTTCAGTTCCGGCGTTGATAACTTGAACATGGTTCTTTTCGATAACCACACTGATAGGCTGGTTTCCAAAATTGTGTTTTATAGCATTGGTCAATAGATTATTAAATAGTATAGAAGCGAGCGCTTTGTCCATAATAGCAGTTATTTCATCCTTTCCATTAAGGGCTATCCTGGTCTGAGTGATCTCAGTAAAATTATCAATTGACTGTTTAAGAGTTTCATTTATCGAAATATTCTCATCTGCGGTAAACTGATTATTATCAATTTTGGCAAGTAATATCAACCGATTGTTCAGTTGTTTAAGTCTTTGTATATCAAACTGAAGTGAGCTAAGCTGCTCATATTGTTTTTCGTTTATATTTTGTTGATCAAAGAGCGTTTCTATTTTAGCTTGCATAATTGCAAGTGGTGTCTGCATTTCATGAGAGACATCCTCGGTAAATTGTTTTAAATTTCGATAGTCGGCCTGAACTTTTGAAGTTAATGCCAGCATTTGCTTGTTCAGTTCATCAAACTCAACAATATCTGAATCATTAAGTTCTAAAGGTTTATCAGACTTTAAAGAGAAACTTTTTAAGCGTTCCAAATTCACAAAAAATGGTTGCCATAGTTTTTCATTACGGGATTTATTCAGATAAAAAAGGAAAATAAAAGCTAGGAAAATTATTGACAGGAATGTGAGGACAATTGCAGAAAGAATATCTTCAGATTCAATAACCATTGCCCGGACCGTTATTTTATACTCTTGACCATTAATATTCCTGGTACCAGATAATTGCCTGAAAAGTTCTACTTCATCCTGAAGCGGATCAAAAATAAGTGTGTCAATAAGAACATTTTCTTCTGAAATTTCAGTTTTTTCAGCCATCATGATTGGCGGGATTCCCACGAGATCAGGATTGTTTTTCAGCAAACGCTCTACCCGGTCTTTATTGGAATAGAGCTCTTCTTCAATTTCATTCTCCAAAAGCGATTTGGTATATATGAAAAGAACAATACCTGAGAGTATCATTATCACAATACTGGTAATTAGAAAAGTCTTGGAAGCTTTTCTTAATAGTTTTGTTTTATTTGGGGTTGAATTTTTAATCTGCGATAAATTTATAACCACTTCCGTAGGCCGTTTGGATATATTTTGCTCCTTCTTTAGTAAGTTTTTTTCTCAAATTATTGATGTGCACATAAATAAAATCAAAATTATCTAACAAGTCACTATCGTCTCCCCAAAGATGTTCTGCAATAATTGCTTTTGATAGAACTCTTCCCTGATTGGTGATAAAGAATAAAAGAAGATCATACTCCTTTCTTGTAAGTGTAATAGCTTTCCCATTTACATAGGCACTACGGGCCATAGTGTCCAACTTAATTTCCTGAAAATTTATAGTGTTATCTCCACCAAATTGCCCACGTCTTAGGACTGCTTTTATGCGTGAATTTAGTTCGGCAAGATGAAAAGGCTTAGTGATGTAATCATCTGCACCCAAATCCAATCCTTCTAATTTATTATCTAATGAACTGTTTGCTGAAATAATAATCACGCCACATTTTTTTTGTTGCTTTTTGAGTTTTTTGAGTAGATCGAGTCCGCTCCCAGTAACTAGGTTAATATCCAGGATAACAATATCGTACTCATAGAGTTCTAATTTTTCTGAAGCTTCGTGATAATCTGATGCGGTTTCACACACATTAGCTTCATGACTCAAATAAGTGGCGATAGATTGCTGTAATTCTTTTTCATCCTCGGCAATTAGATATTTCATTATTAAAAAGTTAAGGGAATAAAGGTAGAGGTTGATTCTAAAGAAATATTAAAGTAAATATAGAAAATTCAATTTGTCTTTAGATTCGAATCCTAATTTGCACGTTAATTATAATTTATTCATTTTGAACTATGCGAAAACAACTTTTTAGCGTATTAAGAAAGATAAAAGAAATTCTTTCAAATAAATTTAGACAATACGATCACAAGCTTCCCTATATTATAACTACTTTAATTACTGCTATCATTGTAATAGGGGGGATCAAATTATTTATAGAGCTTACTGAATTTTTAAAATCTGATGTTTTAGCGAATTATGATACCGCAGTCACTAATTTTTTTATAGATTTTCGATCTCGTGCAATAACTACTGTTTTTACATTTATAACCAATTTTGGGGATACACTTGGATATGTGATTATGTTTAGTTTAAGTGCTATTTTCTTTTATTGGATTTTAAAAAGTTGGAAATATGTAGCTCAAATTGCCTTGGTAATGATTCTTGCTCTGGGTTCTAATTTACTTTTAAAAAAAACAATAGATAGACCTAGACCTGTTTCAGAACATCTGGTTAAAGTAGAAACGCTTAGTTTTCCTAGTGGCCATGCTACTATGGCGATGGCATTCTATGGATTTATAATATATCTCATCTTCAGTTTACCGATAAATAAATTCATTAAGTTTTTTCTGATCACAATTTTCGCAATTTTAATCCTCGGGATTGGATTAAGCCGGATTTATCTTGGAGTACATTATCCTTCAGACGTATTTGGCGGGTTCATTGCGGGGTTTATATGGGTCGTTTTTTGTGTAATGATATTTAATTTGATTAAAATTTTTAGCAGAGATCCTGAAACTTAAAATCATTATTTCTAATATACTTATTCATTTTTCTAATTCTAACTTAAAGTAATGCTTAGAGATAACTTTATTATACTGGAAATAATTAGTTAGCTGCAATTTGAGTTATTAGAATTTATTCTCCTTCCGTTTTGTTTTTCATTTTATCGTTTTCCATTTACCTACCTGACCGATACTGTACCTTCCTTTTTATCAATGCAAAATACCAGCATATAAAAGTTAGCCGGACTGCATAAGCCGATTGACTGCGTCTGCCCTTTTATAAGTCCTCTCTAATTCTATATGCTGAAAATGGATCAGCATCAAAAAAGAAAAGCTCCGGATATAATAAGTAAATCAATTAGAAATCTTTAAAACTTTAATGATGAGAACGCTTAGAAACAAAGTTCAGTTAATCGGAAATGTGGGGCAGACCCCCGAAATTAAAAATTTTGAAAGTGGAAAAAAACTAGCCACTTTCTCCATTGCAACCAATGAATTTTACAAAAATTCTAACGGAGAAAAAGTACAGGAAACCCAATGGCATAATATTGTGGTATGGGGGAAAATCACTGAGATTGTAGAGAAATATGTAGGAACCGGAAAAGAAATTGCCATCGAAGGTAAATTGACTAATCGCTCCTATGAAACCAAAGAAGGAGAGAAGCGATATGTTACCGAAGTCGTAGCCAGTGAAATTCTTTTGTTAGGCGTAAAGAACGACAATAATTCAGCCGAGTAATTTTAAAATAAAGAGGGCGGGTACTTGTTCACGGTAACGCCCTCTTTTTTCAATTTCAACCCTTTAAATAAGATTCAAATGAAAACGAAAGTTAATGAAATATCGATAAAATATCAGGGAAATTTTAAAATCTCTCAGGCGCCTAAAATAACTTCTTCAGTAAGCGCTGCGGAACTATTATACAATGAAAGGAATAAAGATCAGATCGGTCTGCAGGAATGTTTTAAAGTAATGCTACTTAATAACGGCAATAAAGTGAAGGGCATTTTTGAAGTTTTTACCGGTGGAATTACAGGTACTTTGGTAGATCTGCGTATCCTTTTTGCCGTGGTATTAAAGTCATTAAGCGTAAATTTGATAATTGCACATTATGTAAAGTAAATTATTATGTAAAGTGAAGCTGCTAAACCCCCATTATTGTTAGAAAGTATTTAAAATTACTTTACATAATAATATCTCATTTTCAGTTTAAATTCATTGTGCAATCATTTATTTAGTGAAATTATTCACATTCAAGATAATTGTATTATGAACAAACAAATCAAAGAATTCCATGAGTTAATGTCTAAAGCGGGTGATTATCTCGAGTCCGAACTATCTTATTCATTAAGTACTATAGCCAGATATAGGTGGGGCTGGAAAGAGATCAAGAATTACATGGTTTTAAACGATATTGAACGTTATGACCAAAAGGTAGAGAATTCATTACTCCAGAATAAGCTCGGTGGACGCAGTATCCCAAAACTGTCAGAGAATGAAAGATATATCTATCATGGAGCCAGGATGTTGACTGAATTCAAGAATACAGGTATTATAACCGCACCTGCTCGGAGTCAGCGCAAAGAAGACCCAATCGTTTTTGGTGGAGCAATCGGAAGAGCAATTACCGGATTTTTGGAGCATAAAAGACTAAAAGAAAGATTGACCGTATCAACTTTATATGGTTATAGGAAAAACCTTTTCCCCTTCCTGCAATATTGCAATAAAAATAGCATTGGTTCCATGGGGGATATCGATCAAGCTTTTATCCTCGGATATCTAAATCAACTGGATTGTCGAAAAAAGACCGTGGTACAAGTTACTATTCTAGCACTCCGCAGTTTTATGAAATATGCTTATCAGCAGAAGTTGTTGGCTATTGATTATTCCAGTAAGATACCCAGATACAGGGCTGTCGATCAACCTAAGTTACCTTCGACATATTCTAAAGAGGAAATTGAAAAGCTGATTGTATCTGTCGATAGATCTAACCCACAGGGAAAACGCAATTATGCTATTATTCTTTTTGCAGCTAGATTGGGGCTTCGAGCATCTGATATCTCAAGATTGAAGTTCACGGAACTACATTGGGATACCAGTACTATAGAAATAAAACAAGTCAAGACAGGGAAAGAATTGGTGCTCCCGATATTGCCTGATGTTGGTAATGCCTTGATTGATTATCTGAAATATGGCAGACCAAAATCTGAGAGCCCGTTTGTATTCTTGATAGCAAAGGCACCTTATGCCCAATTCCATACTAGCCAAGTAGTTACCCATGTTGTGCAAAGAGCTTATAGAAAAGCAGGAATCGATATTAAAGGCAGGAAGTTTGGACCTCATTCCCTGCGCCATAGTCTGGGCTTCAGAATGCTGGAAGAAAGTACTGCCCTTCCCATTATCTCAGAAGTTTTTGGCCATAAAAGCACAGAATCCACCAGGTACTATCTCCGGATCGATCTTAAATCGATGAGGCAATGTATGCTCGATGTACCTCCTGTACCTACCAATTTTTATGAGCAGAAAGGAGGGGTTTTTTATGAATAAGCTATACAATAGTAAATATGGCCCTTATATAGGACAGTACATCGATCTGAAGAGAAAACTAGGGTTTAAGTATACAACAGGTGAATTCATTTTATCCAAAATCGATACTTTGGCCGACCAAAGGGAGGAAACCACATCGGGAATCACAAAAGATTTTACAAGGTTATGGAGTGAAAGGCGCCCCAACGAATCCGAGTTTTATCGCTATACAAGAATAAGCCATCTTGTACAGTTCTCCTCTTACCTATGTGATCTGGGAATACCATCATATGTTCCTAGATTACCGCGCTTCCCAAAAAATACATTTATCCCCTACATCTATTCGCAGAAAGAGATTCATCTACTGTTCAAGGTCTGTGATGAATTAAGAATAGGCATGCTAAATAAGAATTCCTGTATGATTTGTATGCCCACGCTGATTAGGCTACTTTACTGTACTGGAATCCGTATGGGAGAGGCCATTGCTCTAAAAGATGAAGATGTCAATCTGGAAGAAGGTTATTTATTGGTGAGGGATTCTAAGAACGGAAAACAAAGGATCATACCTATCTCACAATCCCTGGTATCTGTTTGCCGGGAATATCTAGAATATAGGAATCTACTTCCTTCTAGAAAAACAAGTTCCGGCTACTTCTTTGTCAAGGTCAATGGGCACAAGTGTGGTCAATCCGTAAGGGCATGGTTCAAAAAATGTCTTGACAGAGCAGGGATACCGGGCAGCGCACGCCTACATGATCTCAGGCACACCTTCGCCGTCACCTCGCTTGCTCAAATGGCAGAATCGGGTATCGATCTTTATGCCTCACTGCCGATACTCTCGAACTATCTGGGACACCAGTCCATCGGTGCGACCAACCATTATGTTAGATTAACCAGTAATATGTATCCAAACCTGATCAATGATATAGATGCAATATGTTTGGACGTATTCCCTAAATTCAAGAATTATGAAGCCAACTGATTTTTCAAAGTATATATCCGATTTTATTATAAGGTATCTTCCTGACGAAAGAGGTGCAAGTGTTAATACCATTACTGCTTACAGGGATACATTCGTCTTGCTGCTAGATTTTATTGAAAAAGAGAAGCTCTTGAAGGTAGAAAAACTGACCCTTGCAAAGATCAAAAAGGAAACGATCATAGAATTCCTTGATTGGATACAAAAAGAACGGAAATGTAGCGATTCGACTCGAAATATGCGTTTGGCAGCGATCCATTCCTTTTATAGATACTTGCAGTACGAAAACCTGGACAATCTCCACGAATGCCAAAAGGTTCTGTCCATCAGGTCCAAGAAAACCCGAAAGGAAAGCATAACCTATCTTTCAATCGAAGGGATAAGGTTACTTCTGCAACAGCCCGATACAACAACCACTAGAGGAAGGCGTGATCTGGCTTTGCTGTCCCTGACCTATGATACCGGTGCGAGAGTTCAGGAAATCATAGATCTGACGCCTTCTAGGTTAAGACTGGGAAAGCCTCCTGTAATCAAGATCATCGGTAAGGGGAACCGGGTACGGCTTGTTCCAATGTTAGACGCGCAGATCATACACCTTAAAAATTATATGGAAGAACATCGATTGGACCAGCCCACCGCCAATATACATCCTCTTTTCTTTAATAGCAGAAAGGAAAAATTTACGCGTGCCGGAATCAACCATATCCTCCATAAATATATGGATATGGCCAGAAAAGCAGACAACACATTGATCCCCGACAAGGCTAGTTGCCATTCTTTTAGACATTCCAAGGCCATGCACTTGTTGCAGGCTGGTGTGAATCTCGTATATATCCGAGATATTTTGGGGCATGTATCCGTTCAGACCACAGAGATTTATGCCAGGGCCGATTCCAGACAAAAGCGCAAAGCCTTGGAAAATGCATACGTGGATATCAATCCAGATGAGGAACCTGTATGGACAAAAAATGAGAATTTGATTAGTTGGCTGAAAAGATTCTAATATTATTATGTAAAGTAATTTTATAAATACTTCAATATTTATGGGGTACTCAAAGGATTACTTTACATAATAATTTACTTTACATAATGAGCATTATGTAAAGCTTTGCATAAAGCGCATAATCATCCGTCGGGAACTTTAAAGCCCAGCGAAACAGATAAACGCCTGACTGAAAAAATTAGGAAAGCGGGAGAACTTTTAGATATTAAAATCCTGGACCATTTAATCCTGACCCCCGATGGTGATTATTTTAGTTTCGCAGATAGTGGAATCCTTTAAACCAAAAAGTTATGATATATCTAAATTATTCAAACTTAAATAAGGAAGCACAGAAACGACTTCTGAAAAATTCCAAAAGGGATGTAGAACTAAATCTGGTGATGATATTAGAAGATATGCAAAAGAACATGGTTTCAATTTTAAACGGCTTATCGAAGAGGAAGCGATACGAAATATGTATAATAACACCTATGTTTTTAATATCTGAATTCGACCAAATAGAATTACAAACATCTCTGAAATACCAGAGATGTTTTTTTTATGCTTTGAAAATTTCATTTAGTAAAAAAACCTTATCTTTAAAAGGCTGATCTTCAGCATTTATTTTTACGGATAGTGAGCCTATTATTTTGACTTTCGCTGCTTACTATATCCATCAATTTATTTCACAAGGAATCTTGAATTCTAAGAAAATGGAAATTGGCGTTTAGCCTGTATTGTATGAATTTTTTGTCCGCCTGGCGGACAAAAAGGGGGAATAGCAAGAGGATAACACGCAGAGCGATGTTATAAATCCACAAAAACCATATAACTATTGATGTTCAATTAATTAAAGTTATTTTTTTTGACGCAAATCGACTGGGAACCCACCCCAGTAAAACGTTAATATTTTGCGGCAAAAACTTGAAAATCTTTTCAATTATGGACAATTTTGCAACTATCCGCATCAAGAAAAAAACTGCACGTCGATTTCGTGAATATTCAAAATTTGTAGCTAAATCACATACAGAATCTGTAGATGTGATTTTAGCTTTTTTTTGAAAAAAACCAAATTTCTCCACACGAAGATCTAGGACCTAAATTTGAAAGTCTGGAAAAGATTATTTCAAAAGGAATAAATTCTATAATAGCAATCATTAAGAATATAGAAAGCAGCTGTGCTGATGCCATATTCACGGCTGATCTCAGCAGCAGTTTTACCATTATCGCATTCTTTAAGGATCTTAGAGATCTTCTGAGGGGAAAATTTACTTTTTTTCATACTGTTTAAAATTAAGAATTATTCTACTTTTAAACAGTTCGGTTTTAAGGGAAGCTTACACATTCATTGGTATCCTATAATTTCTCCATCTAATTATGGAATAACAATTTAAACAGCTGCCAAAAAAGGTATGGAAGAAAAGGTATAATTTTAGAAACCACGAAAGAAAAAAGGTTAAGCCGATAAAGGCGCCTTCTTATTCCCACACAACCTATGAACTATATTCTTTGCTCGCTATAACAAAAAAATAGCTTCATACGGTCTCTACCCGTAAATTTGAACGGAGGAGCCAATTACGTATTTCAAACGGTAGCTAAACTTTCTAACAATTTACATTTTAAGTTAAAATCCGGGAGGTCTAACACTGTAGTGAAACGACAGAGTCTCTAATTATTCCTGAGTTCGCCAGACATTTATTACACACTTCTTTATGTATTTAAGAATTATCTTTACTCAATAATATAGATTTAATTAAAAAAAATCTACTAAATCCATGATTTTATAACTCTATTCCATAAAATTACAACTTTTTTTATATTTTATTTTTTTATATTTGCTTGGTACTATCATAAAAATGAAAAATTCTTTTAGAAATAGCCTGCTTCATTTGATATCTTTTTTGATGTTGATGTCCACTGTTTCTTTTACCATAAGCAAGCATTTTTGTGGGGACTATTTGGTGGATACCGCCATTAATTTAAAGGCAAAAACCTGTGGCATGGAAAAGGCTTCTTCCGAAGGCTTAGTGCAGGGCGATTGCTGTTCCACTACAAAAACTACCGTAGAGGGGCAAAAAGACTTTAAAAATATTCAGCTAAATCATGACTCAATCGATCAGCTGTTTATCACTATTGCATATTCTTTTTTAATCCCGCATTATTTTACACCTGAAAAGCCGGCTCCTTTTGATGATTACGCTCCGCCTTTAATTGTTAAGGATATTTCGGTACTATACGCTACATTTCTTATTTGAGATTTATTCTGAGGGAACATTAGTCCTGAAACCCTAAGGTTTTCAGGACGCCTTCAATTGTTCTGTGCAACTGTTTTTTCGTGTGTCCGGGCGGCAGTAACTTGCCGTAGTCAATAATAGGTTCCCTGTCAAAACAGCAATGTTTCCTTCTTCATCTTTAGAAGGGGGCTTTTTTCAATATTTACAATCATATTAAGAACGTACTTAAATTTATTTAAAATGAGTAAACCAAGGTTTAAAATCAGCATTTTGGCAACATTAATGGCCATCATTGTAATATCCTGTAAAGAAAACAGTAGGGATCAAAACCTATTAAGTGAAAACAGGGAACAGGGTCTGGTGCAGAATGGAGATACTTTTGAATTAGATTTTAAGGGAAAAAAAATAGGTGAATCCCAGTCTGAAAGCATATCAGTAATCATAGACAACTACCTGCAGATAAAAAATGCTCTAGTAGCAGATGACCAGGAAGCAGCCGCTAGTGCCGGAGGTAAATTGGCCGGTGAATTTGAGGATTTTGACAAGAGCAATTATTCTTCAGAGGAACAGCAGGAGTTAAAAGACATCATTGAAGATGCAAAGGAGCATGCAGAACTTATTTCTGCGAGCGCCATTGACCAACAGCGTGAACATTTTGAAATTTTGAGCAAGGATGTTCTAGGTATGATCGTTATAACAGGAACCGATAAAAAACTCTACCAGGATTTTTGTCCAATGTACAACAATAATAAAGGGGCAGCGTGGTTAAGTTCAACAGAGGAAATCAAGAATCCGTATTTCGGAAAAAGAATGCTGAAATGTGGTTCTATCTATAGAGAAATTAATTAAAGGAAAAAAATACAACCACTTTGCAGTGATCCTTTTATCCACTTTTGCAGCTCTACAATTTATTCCTTAACCTAAAAAAATATAAATGATTACCCTTGGCAGATTTTACAGCTATATATTAAAAAAATCACAGGGATTAATGAAGAATAATACTTCATTCTTCTGCCAGCCGTATCAAAACTAAATAAAAAAAATAAAAATGAAAACACTATTAATTACTGTATTTATAGGTGTACTGGCCTATTCCGGTTTCGCACAGGAGCATAAACATGGAACACATGATATAGTCAAAAGTGAGGCTATAGATAAAAATAAAAAAGTAATGAGCCCTCATAAAAGTGCTATGGCGATGGTAGGGGAGGCCCATGTACATATAGATTATTCTTCCCCAAGGGTTCGTAACAGGATTGTTTTTGGAGGTTTGGTGGGGTACAATACTGTGTGGCAATCTGGAGCTCATAATGTTACCTGGCTAGAAACTAATAAAGACCTTATGCTTGGAGAAAAACTCTTACCAGCGGGTAAATATGCGTTTTTTACAATCCCTGGAAAAAATGTCTGGAAAGTAATGTTTAACAGTCACTGGGACCAGCATGGAAAAGATGAATACGATCCTATGAAGAATATTATAACTGTAGAAGTAAAGCCTGAAAAACTTGAAAATATTCAAGAAGAACTGGACTATACTATAAGTAAAACAGGTGAGGATATTGGTGAGATTTCCCTGGCCTGGGAGAGGGTGCTTTTAAAACTTCCTTTCCAGGTGGAAGACTAAGAATAAAAACAACAAAATTATGATCGTAGAAATATTTATCAAAAATATGGTTTGCGACCGCTGTATTAAGGTGGTACGGAATGAATTGTGTGAGGCAGGGATTGAAGTGAAAGATGTGGAATTGGGACGGGTTGTTTATGAAAGCAATAATAAAATCGAAGACGCAAAAAGACTGGATAAAGTTCTTAAAGTAAATGGTTTTGAATTATTAAAAAGCTCAGATGAAATTCTGGTAGAGAGAGTCAAATTAAGCCTATTAAGGTTGTTTGAAAATCTACCTGTTCAAAAGACAGGTACACTTTCCAGTTATTTGTCTGAGGAAACTGAATATGATTATATTCGATTGAGTAGAATTTTTTCATATACAGAAAATACTACCGTTGAAAAATATTTTATAAAGTTGAAAATTGAAAAGGTTAAAGAGCTTATTCAGTCTAATGAATTTAATTTTACTGAAATAAGTCGGCTTCTGGATTACAGCAACCTTAATTACCTATCCAAACAGTTTAAGAACGAAACAGGGATGAGCCTTTCAAATTATAAAAAACAGAATAAAAACCTAAGAAGTTCATTAGACCAAATTGTGTAAGTATCTATCATAATTGTAACAATATAAGTTGCCGATAAAAAGTAATTTAGAAGATTGTAACCAATCAAAAATATCAAATGAGAAAATTATCAAAAATTGGGATATTATTTCTAGTCGTCTTGATCTTTGTTTCCTGTATGGATAAAGAAAAAGGCCAAAGTGTAGAAATTAATACTCCAGAGGAAGTAAAGAAAGCTGAAAAAGAAACGGCTGATATCGCCGATCAGGATTTTATAGATGGCATGACAGGGAAAATCTGGCATAACTACCTGGAAATTAAAATGGCACTTACCAATGAGGACTCCGGCCAGGCAAAGGATGCAGCTAAAAGTATGGCCGATTCTTTCTCAGAAGAGCGTGCAGAATTAAAATCTATCGCTGAGCAATTGGGAGATACTGACGATATTGAGGAGCAGAGAAGATTATTTTCAAATTTTACAGAATTGGCTGGGCCAATGTTTGAGGAAGCATTATCCGGTGGGACTATTTACAAGAAATTCTGTCCTATGGCTTTTAATAATGATGGTGCGTACTGGTATGCTGACGTTGAGGAAATTAAAAATCCATATTTCGGTGATAAAATGCTCAACTGCGGCTCCGTAAAGAAAACTATAAAAAAGTAAAATTTCCCAATTAACCGTAAAACCTAATTGTATGAATTCAGAAAACAACAATAACCACAAGTCTGGTGGAAGTAATTATGGTCGGTTTTTCCTAATGCTCGGTCTGTCTTTTATAGCTATGTATATCACGATGTACATGAATACGTATGAGTTTGACCATGTATATTTTAGTTTAACCCGCTTTTATATGACGTGCCTGGGAATAGCAGCAATGGCAGTGATCATGTTATCCCTTATGCTGAAAATGTATAAAAGTAAGAAGAAGAATATCGCTATTTATATCGGTAGCCTGGTGTTATTTGTTTCAGCCTTAGGTTTGGTAAGGGCACAACGTCCCATTATTGGAGATGTCTTATATATGAAAGCGATGATCCCTCACCATTCCATTGCAATTTTAACCAGTAAACGGGCAGACCTTCAGGATCCTGAAACCAAGAAACTGGCCGAAGAAATTATTGAGGCCCAGAAAAGGGAAATCGCCCAAATGAAGAAGATCATTTATCGTTTGGAGAACGAAAATAAATAAAATAACAAACTATGAAATTGAAAAATTACTTTCTAATCCTACTGATATTTTTAGGTTTTTCGGGTTACAGCCAGGAAGAATTAGAGGCATCCGTAGAAGGAAACGTTGACGATCTGCCTGTGCGGGAATACACGTTGACCTTGCGGGAAGAACAGGTCAACAAGGCTGGCAAGCCGGTTATGGGTATGACCGTAAACGGTCAGATCCCCGGGCCCACATTAGATTTTAATGAAGGGGAATATGCCATAATTTATGTGAAGAATGAAATGAGCGTAGAGTCTTCCATTCACTGGCACGGTATGTTGCTGCCCAATTTTTATGATGGTGTACCCTACCTTTCTACCCCACCTATAGAACCCGGCAAAACCTTAAAATATGAATTTGCAATAAAGCAAAATGGTACCTATTGGTACCATTCCCATACGATGTTGCAGGAACAGAGTGGTGTTTTTGGCTCCATCGTCATACAACCGAAAGACAAAACATTGGAGTATGATAAAGAGCAGGTTTTGGTATTGTCTGACTGGACCAATGAAAAGCCCCAGGATGTAATGCGGTTTTTAAAACGGGGCACAGAATGGTACAATATAAGAAAAGGGACGGCCACACCGCTCAACCAGGTTATTGCCAGGGGGGCACTGGGCGCGCAGGTCGATTTTTGGAGACAGCGTATGGAAAGCGCGGATATAGCGGACATATATTACCCGGCGTTCTTAATAAATGGAGAAGAAAATGTGGAATATCCCGAATTCAAACCTGGGGAGAAAGTACGCCTGCGCATTATTGACGGCTCTGCATCAACTTCATTTTGGATGGCCTTTGGCGGCCCAGACCCTTTGCTTGTCTCGGCAGATGGTAAAGATGTTGTTCCTGTTAAAAGAAACAAAACCTTTATTGCCGTTGCGGAAACCTACGATTTTATCGTGACCATACCGGAGAACGGCAAACTGGAATTTAAAATTATGGCCCAGGATGGCTCCGGAACCGCAACTGCTTACTTGGGCCAAGGCCCTATCGTTGCCGCCCCTGATGTTTCCAGACCGGATAAAATCGGGATGATGCAGCAAATGGCCAAAATGAAAATGAAAATGGGTGCACCCGCTTTAAAATTCCGCCCGGGCAAAGACGAGCGATATCAGATGAAGGAGAAATGGGGCATGCAAATGGACGATAATATGCAGATGGAAGGAATGAAGGAAATGAATATGGATATGATGAATGGGGACAAGTCCAATGGTAAGGATATGGAAATGAAGAAAGATGAAATGGACGGAATGCAAATGGATATGAAAAAGGATTCGATGCAGATGGACCGTTCCAAAATGGCCGGGATGGATACGAAAAAGGATACCAAAATGAAAGAGGCCTCTCAAATGGAGGATATGAACAAGACGAACCCGACTGCCGGACGGGAAGTAATGGACGAAGCAGATGGCATGCAGGGAATGGCTATGTTTTCGCAATACAACTATGACTACCTGAAGTCGCCAGAGAAGACCAGCTATGATCCCGATGTGCCCGTATCCGAAATCCTACTGAACCTTACCGGGAATATGCAACGCTATATCTGGAGTATGAACGGTGTCCCTTTATCTGAGGCAGATAAAATAAAAATCAAGGGAGACGAGGTGACCAGGATTACTTTTAACAACCTGACTATGATGCACCACCCCATGCACCTTCACGGCCACTTCTTTAGGGTCATCAATGAAAACGGGGAATATTCCCCTCTAAAACACACGGTCAATGTACCGCCAATGCAAAAGGTGACCATTGAATTCTATGGCAATGAATACGGCGATTGGTTTTTCCATTGCCATATCCTTTACCATTTAGTAGGTGGTATGGCACGCATTGTAAGCTATGACACCCCTAGGGATCCAAGGTTAGAGGAATATCCTGTCTCCAAGCTCTTGGATGAGACCGATCAGTATTATTCCTACGGAATGATAGATGCGGCATCGCATATGACCACATTGAACCTGATATCGTCCAATATCCGAAATCAATTCAGTTTTCGGGGGGAATACGGGTGGAACAAGAATATGGAGGTGGAAGCTGCTTATGATAGATACCTTTATGATTATTTGACAGTTTTTGCCGGTGTAAATGTCGAGAACGGAATGGAGGATAGCCTCGATGAGATAACAACAACAGCAATAGCAGGTGTACGATATCTCACTCCTTACTTATTTACGTTGGATGTGCGAATGGACAGCAAATTGCGCCCGCAAATTAGCCTGAGCCGTGCGATCAGTATTTTTCCGCGAACAATATTGTTCGGAATGTACGAGTACCAGGCAGATTTTGGGTGGGTAGATGAACTGCCTCAAGGAAATAATTTCAAAAAAGAGGTTACCTGGAGTACAGGTATTGAATATTTTTTATCCAAGAATTTTTCCTTGATGGGAAGCTATGACAACCGTTTTGGCGCTGGTGGTGGACTATCACTAAGATTTTAATAATTTAAATTAAATAGCAATGTAAAAAACACACAGATAGGATTAAGAAGAATGTTAAGCGAATTTTACAACTCTCGCAAAATAGAACAGATTAAAACTTTCATTATAAATTAAATTAAATTAAATCAAATCAAAATGAAAAAAGTAAGAATGACAATAAAAATTTATCTTATGGTATTGGTGACACTAACTGCAATGTCTTGTAAGGACGCGAGTCAGGAAAAGGAAGTCTCTGAACCGATGTCCAGTGAGATGTATCAGGAAGATTCTGATAATCAGGGAGGTTCCGGAAAAATGATGGCCGAGAATGCAGGTAATAATGCTACAAATACCATTATCGATAACTACCTGCAGCTTAAAAATGCGCTAGTTGCAGATGATCAGGAAGCAGCCGCTCAGGCCGGAGGCAAATTGGTTGATGAATTTGAGAATTTTGACAAGAGCAATTATTCTTCAGAGGAACAGCAGGAGTTAACTGATATCATTGAAGATGCAAAGGAGCATGCAGAACATATTGCCGAAAGCGCAATTGACCATCAACGGGAACATTTCGATATTTTGAGCAAAGATGTTATAGATATGATTGCCATAACCGGAACGAATAAAAAATTATATCAGGATTTTTGTCCAATGTATAACAACAATAAAGGGGCACAGTGGTTAAGTGCTACAAAAGAAATTAAAAACCCGTATTTCGGAAGTAAAATGATGGACTGCGGAAACATTCAAAAAGAGATTAATTAATTGAAAGTAATTAAGTTCATTGGCTGGTTTTTTTTGGTCTCATTGGTTGTAATACAATTTTTTCCGATAGAACGCAATCAGAGTGAAGAAGTGTCCCGTGCAGATTTTATGTTGGTCAACACTGTGCCTGAAAAAATACAGAATAAGATACAGGTATCTTGCTACGACTGCCACAGTAATAATACTGAATATCCCTGGTATAACAAAGTACAGCCGGTGGCCTGGTTCCTGGAAGACCATATTAGAGAAGGAAAGGCGGAACTTAATTTTAACGAATGGGGTGACTATTCAGATCGCAGAAAGAACAGCAAGTTGAGATCTATTATAAGCCAGATTGAAGACGGTGAGATGCCATTGGATTCTTATACCCTGATCCATGGGGATGCGAAACTTTCAAGTGAAGATAAGTTAGAAATTATAAATTATATAACCGGCCTTAAAAGTGAATTATAAATAAAACCCAATATCAGAAAGAATAATTTTTATAATTGTTTGATTGGTTAGTTGAAATTTCTGGTACTTGGTGTTTAAAGACCTGTAGGGAAGGGTGTTATATACTGAAAAACCCTTCCCCCTCAGGCGCAATAAAGAATTAAATGAAAGATTGTTGCAAGACTGGAAATGAAAAAGGACAAAGGGGGAGTGGATTTAAAAAATGGTTCAACTTTACAATCTTTGGGATCATTGTAATTATAATCATAGGAGCCTTGTTACTTCAGTTAAATGAGAACTAATCTAAAACCATAACAAATGAGAATTAAACAACTATTATTCACCACATTACTTTTGGTCTTTTTTGTAAATTTCTCAAATGCTTTTGCGAAAGACCTCAATTCAGTATCCTTAAATAATATCGAAGTAACAATGGAAGATACAGTTCCTGATACCTTTTCTCCAGTCCAGGGTTCTGAAGCAGTAGGCCTTGATGAATTTCCTAACCTACATCCTTTAGTGGTCCATTTTCCCATTGCTTTACTGTTGTTAGCCGTGTTACTACAGTTTATACAATTGTTCACAATGAGCCGTACTATGGACTGGGTCATCCTGCTTACAGTAGGTGCTGGATTTATTGGAGCTTATGTCGCCGGAACATTTGTACATCCATACACTGAAGGTCTTACCGAAACTGCTAAAAAAGTGCTGGAACAGCATGATAAATATGCCACCTGGACGATATGGTCCAGTGCTATTGCTGCTGTGCTAAAATTGGGAAGCCTCTTCCTTTTTAAACAAAAAAGATGGTTTGAGATTTCAGTTTTTTTAGTGCTTGCCTTTGCAGGTTATTCTGTGGGCTGGGCTGGGCATTATGGATCCCAACTTGTGTATATAGAAGGGGTAGGGCCACAAGGGCAGTTTTTAGGGGATGAAAACGGAGAAAGCCATGGAGAAGGTGGGGAGCATTCACATTAAAAAAATATGAGGAAAGCTTTTTTAATTATAAGTTTTACAATAATTATAACAGTAGGTTTAATTATAGCATGGGTCCCGTATTTGTGGTGGATTACTTTAGTTATCCTTCCTTTTTTGATATTGGGTTCAATAGATTATTTTCAAAAAAGTGATAATATTCAACGTAATTATCCTTTAATTGGTAGAATCACAAACTTCATAGAACAACAACGTCATGTACTTCAGGAAGCGCTGTTGCTCAATCGTAGCGAAGGGATGCCTTTTAACTGGATCCAAAAGGAAATTGTATATAAACGAGCTGCAGACGATAATAAAAGTCAGCCTTTTGGTACTCAATTATCTTTTGAAAAAATGGGGCGCGAGTGGTTTTTACATTCAGCCTTTCCGTCAATAAAATTCCAGGACGATTTTAGGGTTACAATTGGCGGGCCTAAATGTAACCAGCCCTATAGCGCAAGTATTTTAAACTTGGGCGGTATGAGTTACGGTTCCATAAGTAAAAATGCTACCCTGGCCTTTAATGGAGGAGCTAAAATAGCGGGATTTGCACAAAATACTGGTGAGGGGGGACTTACACCTTATCACCAAAAATACGGAGCAGATCTAATCTTTCAATTTGGAACCGGATATTTTGGATGCCGAAATGCTGAAGGGAATTTTGATGCTGAAAAGTTTACTGAAATAGCCCAGAATGATCTCGTGAAAATGATAGAGGTTAAAATTTCCCAGGGCGCAAAACCTGGCTTTGGAGCAATACTTCCCGCTAAAAAAAATACAGAAGAAATTTCAAAGTTTAGAGAGATAGAAGCCCATACTGAAATTCATTCCCCTGCCCATCACAGTGCTTTTAATAATACCCAGGAGCTTATCAAATTTATTGAAAAATTAAGGGAATTGTCCAGCGGTAAGCCTATTGGCATTAAATTATGTTTAGGACAGCAAAAAGAGTTTGAAAAAATGATAAAGGTATTTGCAGAAATACAAAGTTATCCAGATTTTATAGTTATAGATGGTGCAGAAGGTGGTTCAGGAGCGGCTAATATGGACTCCTTGCACTGGGGAGGTACACCTTTACAGGAAGCCTTACACTTTGTGAATAAAACTTTGGTTGCATTTCATTTAAGACAACATATTAAGATATTAGCTTCGGGAAAAATTATATCGGCATTTGATATATATAAAACTTTGGCTCTGGGGGCTGACGCCTGTTATAGTGCACGAGGGATGATGTTTGCCCTGGGATGTGTGCAATCTTTAAAATGTAATTTAAACACTTGTCCTACCGGTATTACCACAATGGATCCTGGCAGGATTGATTCTTTATCTGTGGTAGATAAAAAAGTCAAGGTCGCCAATTACCACAGAAATACCATTGAAGGATTAAAAGAAATATTGGTAGCGATGGGATTAAAAGATAAAACCGGTATTCACAAAGGAAATGTTTTTAAAAAAGTGGATGGAAAAGGTAAATCCTATGAAGAAATTTACAAAGATTCCTAAGAAGAATATAAGGTTTACCTTTTATAAGGAGTTTTAATAGTAATATTATTCTCATTTCTGAGTAGCCATAGTCTTTAATTCTTACACAGGGATTCTTTTTAGTTTTAGGGGCTAACCTCATTCTCTTATCATGGTCACAGCTATGTTTATTTAGCATTTTAGAGCTATGCCTTTTATTACGGCATAATGAATAGCAAGGACACGGAGAGGATTGTATTGCCATAATTTATTGAAATAGCAATTGGTGTAGGAAGAGCCAGGGCATTGTATGTTGCATACAAAGATAAAACATAAAAACTGTGGCAAGATGTTTTCTAAATATGGATGTGTGAAACTACTTTCAGTTTAATAGCAGAAATTAATTTTACTATAAGAAGTAATAGATGAATAAAACCAACGCAATAGAACATACAGATGATTTTTACATTCAGCTTGCGTCAAAAGGTTGGACTACCATAGCACTTATTGCAGGATTAGCAATTTTGAGCATTTGGGGTCTGCCTTTCCTCTTGGATTCATTTTGGCTGTCGTGGATAATCTTATTGTTCGCATTTGTAAAAGCATTTTTCATAGTAAAACTTGCCTTTAAGCAATTGATGAAAATAATCAACCAGAGTCATCTGTTGAGCCATATACTTGTTTTATTCGGGCTGCTCATCAGTATGATTATAACCTCATTTGCATTCGATTTTACTTCTTTACAATTTTTTGCGCCTGAAAGTTTTAAATCTTCACTTAATATTGAATCTTCGAGTACTAAGGTGTTTTTTGAATACCTCTATTTTAGTACAATTACTTTTTCTTCGGTAGGTTATGGCGATATCTTCCCCACATCTTTAATTGCAAAGATGTTGGTAATTTTGGAGGTAGTTTTAAGGTTTTTTGTACTGGTGTTTGGGATTGCAAATGTGAATAGAATACGCGTAAATAAATAAATCTTTAAAAACTAAAATTATGAAGACACAAAACTTACAACATTCTTAACGTTATTGTTATTTGCAAATAGTCAAATCTATAGTCAAAACACAGATCCCGACACAGAAAAAGGAGCGGTCTTAAAAGTTATGAAATGGTATAAAGATGCCCTACAAAACCTAACAACCGAAGGTACTTTCGAGTTATTTGCCGAAGATTCCAGAGTTTATTAATCAGGGGGTGTCGAGGGCTCGTATGCCCACTACATAGAACATCATTTGGGACCAGAATTGGGGCATTTTAAAAAATTTGAATTTTCAGATTATGAGATTGATGTACAGGTTGATACATCTTATGCGTTTGCTACAGAAACTTATATTTATAACATCGTGCTTTAACCAGATGACAAAGATGATACAAGGACTATAAAGAAAAAAGGGGTGGCAACGTCTATCTTAAAGAAGATGTATGGAAATTGGAAAATTACCAAAATACATACTTCTTCTAGAAATACGAAATAATTATTTTCTATCTATGACCTTATTTTAACCTGGTGGCGAACAATTAGCCTACTGCTCGCCATTCTTATTTTCTTGGACCAATATTAACTGGGTATAGTCTAAATACGATTAAAGACATACAACAAGCTATCCCTTTTTAACTCCCACTAGATTGAATTAAATTTTCACTTTTTTTATAAACACCTGTATCAATATAGAGGAAGGAATGTTACTAATTGAGGTTATAATCAAACTCATTTTATGATATATTAAAAAACCCATTATATACGAGAATTTTTAATATAATTTATTCTCATCCGCATAAATGCGATGGGTTTTGAGTCTGGTTATAAAACCGTACTCATCAAGGGTAAAGATAATAGTTCTAAAGCGAGAAACTTTTTTGCATATCACTATTTAAATTTAATCTAAATTAATTTTAAACTTTCAAGCGTTCCTTTTATATTTGTTTATTAAATCTAAATAAAAATAATAATGAAAAAATCATTTTTTACAGCTATCATTTTAAGTCTTATCCTAGTTTCATGTTCTGAAGATGATGCACCGAGTACCCAACCCCCAAACTTTGCAACCCCAGCGGATTATACCTTCGAGCGAGATGGACAATCTACTGTAAATTTTACCGGTCAGACAACTCGAATCTTAATGGCAGAGGAAGTACTGAACGCCTTCACAGATTTTGAAAATACAACGGAGTTATCATTACAGGCAATGTATGATCATCAAGAAGGAAATACTAATTTCACAAATGAGAACCTAAATGCATCAGATAAAAGTGTTCGTGGTAAAACTGCCGCGTCTCAAGATTATTTTAGTGCGAATACAACCGAATCAGCAGCAATCAAGGCTCTTTTTGACAGTTATATTTCTGGTCAGATCAATGAGGTATTTCCAAACCAGAATGTATTGGCAACCGCAGGTAGTGCAGGTCAGCTTGGAGATGGTGCTAAAACCCGGTATGTTAATAATCAGGGACTGGTCTACACTCAAATATTTGCTAAAAGCCTCATTGGCTCACTGATGGCCGATCAGATGCTGAACAACTATCTAAGTACTTCAGTTCTTGATGCTCCCAATAAAGTGGAGGACAATAATAACGGAGTTACTGAAGAAGGAGAGGTTTTTACCACTATGGAACATAATTGGGATGAAGCCTATGGTTACCTTTATGGGACATCTGTTGATCCGGCCAATCCTAATGCTACGATCGGAAAGGATGATAGCTTTTTAAATAATTATTTAGGCACAGTGAACGAAGATCCTGATTTCTCTACTTTTGCTGCTGATATTTTTGATGCCTTCAAATTAGGTCGTGCCGCGATAGTAGCGAAAGATTATACAGTTCGGGATGCTCAAGCTGCTATTATAAGACAAAAAATATCGGAATTAATGGCAATACGTGCGGTTTACTATTTGCAACAAGGTAAAAATTTGCTTACAAATGGAGATTTTGGTGGCGCATTCCAAAACCTCTCCGAAGGCTACGGATTTGTTTTTAGTTTACGTTTTAGCAGAAATAACAACACCGGTACTACTTTTTTTACTAAAAGTGAGGTAAATGGTTTTACCTCGTCTCTTTTGGGTGATGGGCCTAATGGTTTTTGGGATCTGAAACCGGCCACCATTGATAGAATTTCTGAAGCTATTGCAGCCAAATTTGACTTTACTGTCTCACAGGCAGCGAGCGCAAACTAGTTGAAACTGAATTATCTTTACCCTATTTACCAAATAGGGTAAAGATAAATTTATAGTTGAAAAATCTATAACTCCCCAGTTTCAGGAGTACAAAAGGTAATTTGTAGAAAGGCTTAACTATAGCTATAACCTTTAAACAATAAGGTTAATATAAGTTCCTGCCGAGAGGAAAGATCTATTCGTTCTCTAATCAAAAAAAAAGCTTTAGTTATATGTGCTTCAACCGTTTTTATAGAAATACTAAGATGGTTTGAAATCTCTTTATTGGAAAGTCCTTCTTTTTTACTTAAAACAAAAATTCTTTTACACTTTGGAGGCAAATTATCAATTTCTGTTTGGACCATGGTGAAAAGCGCTTCTAGCTTTCCATCTTCACTTTCAAAATACTCGTGTAAAGCTTCAATGTGCTTTTTTTCTAATTTTGTAACCAGCTTATTTTTCCTATACTGATCTATAAATTCGTTAAAAACCGATTTGTATAAGAACCTCTCTATTATAAAGTCTTCTTTTAATGATTTGCGTTTTTCGTAAATTTTAACAAAAACATTCTGGACGATATCCTGGGCAATATCTCTATCATTAATGAGACTATAAGCATACGCACATAATGGTTCGTGATATTGGTCAACCAAGTGAGTATAGGCTTTTTCGTTTCCCGTTTTTAATTCTGAAATAAGTAGTGCATTCTTACTAAATTGTTTAGAATCAATTTCGTTTTCCAGCATAATTATCATAATTTTTGTAAAAATATTAAAAAAAAATAATAAAAAGTTAGGGTTTTAATTTTTAGATACGTTTTAGATATAGAAACCGATTTATATGAAGTTAAAAGAATTTGAGATTTTATCAATCAAATATTTCTGTTCCATTATTAATGCAAAAGAACTAGACGCACTTGTAGATGAAATAGATTCTACATCTAATGATAAAATATTCAAGAATAGTTCTTTATTAAATTTTGCAATAAATCGTTGTATGAATAACTATGACAGTGATAAATCTAAAAAATTGCTTTTAGATAAAATTAGAAAGGATAAATCCTTAAAATATAAGTTAAACTTAAGAACATTAGCTAAATATGCGGCAATTGCTGTGTTTTTCCTAAGTGTAGGATATTATTTCCATGAAGATTTCATTTTTTCCAGTGGTTTTCCTAAAGAGGAACAAACTCCCAATAACTTAATTTCTCTGGAAATTGATGGCGAGGCTCCAAAAGTCCTTTCAGAATTCCAAAATATAAATATAAAAAGCAATAATAATCAGCCAGTAGTAAGACAGGAGGGGAATGAACTAATTTATAAAAGTAATTCGCAGGTTACTAAAATTTCATATAGTACCCTCTCCATTCCCTATGGTAAAAGGTTCTCTTTAAGTCTTTCCGACGGAACAAAAATCCATATGAATGCCGGTAGTTCCATAAAATTTCCGAATGTTTTTGTAAAAGGAAAAAAAAGGGAAGTTTTTTTAACGGGTGAAGCTTTTTTTGAGGTTGCCAAAGATTCTTTACACCCATTTGTTGTAAATACCAATGGACCGAAAATTAAAGTTATAGGTACTAAATTTAATGTTTCAGCTTATGCAAACGAATCTAACATCAATACTGTTTTAGTAGAGGGATCTATTGGTTTAGCACCTAAAGGCAGAAGCCTGGAAGAAGAAAATCTTTCTATTTTAAACCCGGGTTATATGGCTGTGTGGAGCAAGGACAAAGCGGACTTTTCATATAAAGAAATAGACACTTCTAATTATACCGCCTGGATAACCGGAAAAATAGTATTCAACCACATTCCTTTTGGGGATATTGTAAAGAAACTCGAAAGGCACTATAATGTCACAATTATAAATCATGATAAAAAATTAGATCAGGAAATATTTACTGCCAGCTTCGATATTGAAACTATAGAAGAGGTTCTAAACGCTTTTGATAAGAGTTATCCCATTAATTTTATTCGCTCTAAAAACAAGATAATTATTAACTAAAATTTGAATAAGCATATGAAAGAACTAATTAAAGAAATATAAAAACCCAGGGAATGTTGCACCATTCCCCGGGTAGATTATGTGATTAAACTCGAAGTAAAACCACAAACCAATTCAAAAATATGAAAAACCGCACACACCCTTGGGGGATATTTGATTATTCTAACAAATTTAAATTACAAATGAGGCTCACATTCTTTTTCCTCTTTATAATGATTGTTCAGGTCCAGGCCAATAGCTATTCTCAGAATGCTAAAGTCACCCTACAACTTGAGGAAAAAAGTATAGAAGAAGTATTAAAAAAAATTGAAACACTTAGTGAATTCAAATTCTTATATAATAGTAAAGAAATTGATTTTGAAAGAAAAATTTCTGTGAATTATGTTAAAGAACCTATTTCTCGAGTCCTCAGGAATATATTCCTTGATACAGGAATTACTTTTCAAGTTATTAATAAACAAATAATCCTAAAATCTGATCTGAATAAAGTTACTTCTTACAACGTCGAACAAAGAAATAAAAAGGTATTTCAACAGGTGATTACTGGGACTGTGACCGATGATAATGGAATGCCTTTACCAGGTGTAAATATTACTGTTGAGGGTACTACAATAGGTGCTACTACAAACTTTGACGGGAATTATTCTATTGAAGCCCCCTCCAATGAATCTGTGCTTTTGTTTAAATTTTTAGGAATGAAGACAGCTCGTAAGACCGTAGGCGACCAAACCGTTCTAAATGTTGTTATGAAGACAGATTCGCAGTCTTTGGACGAAGTTATTGTGACGGCTACCGGTACCAAAAAAAGGGTAGAAATAGGTAATGCAATTTCACAGTTACAAGTAAGTGATGATGTAAAAGAGCGGCCCATCAACAATGTTTCTGATCTAATCCAGGGACAGGCTTCCGGGGTGCAAATTTATAATAGCGGCGGATCTACCGGCATGGGTTCTCGCATCCGGATTAGAGGATCTAATAGTGCTTCTTTATCGAATGAGCCTGTAATATATGTTGATGGGGTATTAATTAATAATCAATCTAATTCCATTTCGTTTGAAACTGGTGGTCAATCCCCTTCAAGATTTAACGATATAAATCCAGAAGATATAGAATCCATAGAGATTATTAAAGGACCCTCTGCAGCAACTCTATACGGTTCCATCGCAGCTAACGGTGTTATTTTAGTAACTACTAAAAAAGGAAAATTTGGAAAAGCCAGATGGTCCGCTTATCTGGAAAGTGGGTTAGTTCAAGATATTGGTGACTACCCAAAGAATTACCAAGCCCTAGATGCCGCAGGCAATCCTGGTTTCAATTTTGAAGCCGCAGAAGGAGAGTTTACACCAAGCATCATTAATTCTTTTCAACCTCTAAACGATCCCGACACTTCACCATTTAGAACCGGGAATTCATATGGGGTTGGGCTTAGTGTTTCAGGAGGCACCGAAAAAATAAATTATTATGTATCGGGTAATTTCGGAGATAATGAAGGGGTACTACCAGTGAGTAATATTCGCCGAACAAATTTTCGTGCCAATTTAGGTACAGATATTACCGATGAACTAAAAATAAATATTACCACAGGATATACCAATAGTGATTTAGAATTGCCACTCAATGATAATTTCTCATTGGCACTTATGTCCCAGGGGCTCAGTGGGAATGCAACCCGGGATGTTAATAATGGATGGGGGGAATTTACACCAGAGGAATTGTTCACCATTGATACAAGACAGCGTATAAACCGTTATACTACCGGGCTTAATACTAATTGGACTCCAAATGACAATTTAACCTTTAGATTAGCCGGGGGCCTTGACTTTACTTCCAGGTGGGATAGTCAATTCTTTCCCACCGGAGAGGCTCCTGCTTTCCTTAATTATGATGAGGGCGCCAAATTTTCCAACAGGTTTAATGAATTCGTTTATACCTTGGATGCTGTAGGTTCATATGAGGCCAACATATGGAAGAACATAAGTTCAAGAAGTTCAATAGGGTTTCAATATCTACAAAATCTAACGCAGGGCACACTTGCTTCTGGTTTTCAGATAGTTGCTGGGAGTAGGTCAATCGCAGGTGCTGCCGTAACAGAAAGTTCAGAACAAACCGTAGAATCACGGACAGTGGGGGTTTTTGTGGAAGAGCAAGTAGGTTTTGATGAAAAACTTTACATTACAGGAGCCCTCCGTGCTGATAGAGGAAGTGCATTTGGAGCTTCTTTCGATGCGGTAATTTACCCTAAAGTAAGTGCTTCATGGTTAATTACAAAAGAATCATTTTTTGAAACAGGAGACTGGTTAAATTCACTTCGCTTAAGAGGTGCATGGGGGGCATCTGGCGTTCAACCAGGGACTAATGATGCACTCAGGTTTTTTACTCCAATTGCCGCGACAGTAGATGGGGGACAAAATGTAACAGGAGTTACTTTTGGCAGTGTTGGAAATGCAAATTTAAAACCGGAACGATCTAGTGAAATTGAATTGGGGCTGGACGCCTCCTTTTTCACTAACCGTATAAATTTAGAGCTAACATATTTTAATAAGGAAACTGATGATGCGTTGATTTTTAGGCAGTTACCGTTATCTCTTGGAGTAGGAGAAGGTAGGTTTGAGAACTTAGGTTCAGTGAAAAATACCGGTGTTGAAGTAGCTTTAGATCTACGTATTTTAGAAACAGAAACCACCTACTTTAATTTAAACTTTATAGCTTCATTTATAGACAATGAACTGGTACGACTTGGTGACGGTATTCAACCAGTTATTTTTGGAGTCCAGCGCCATGTAGAGGGCTATCCTTTAGGAGGATACTGGGATGAACAATATACTTTTAATGACGCTAATGGTGACGGGCTGATTGCAATCGACGAAGTTCAAGTAGGAGAATTAACTTATTTAGGAACTCCTTTTGCTACTACAGACATATCCGTTACACCTGAATTAGGATTGTTTAGAGAAAGGATAATTCTCCAAGGCTTGTTAAATTACAGAGGAGGACAGAAGTTGTATAATAATACCGCCTCATGGCGAAATGGAAATAATAATACCAGGGAGTTGAATGATCCTTCATCATCTCTAGAAGGGCAAGCAAGAGCTATTGCATCTAAGTTCTATGGGACTGATGCCGGCTATATCGAAGATGCCTCGTTCCTACGATTAAGGGAACTCTCTTTGACATATAACTTCTCCAGAGAACTAATCAAAAATATTGGCTTTTCAAATTTAAGCTTTACAGTATCTGGACAAAACCTTGGACTTTGGACCGATTATTCTGGACTTGATCCGGAAATAAGTTCCGCAGGTCAAAATAATTTTGTGACCGAGGAATTTTTAAGCCAACCTCCCGTGAGATCATGGAAGGCTCGTCTAAACTTAACATTTTAAACAAAAACTACTATGAAAATAATAAATAAAATTATGAAAATTCATTGTCGCTCTTTATACACGTTGCTCGTAATCCTTTTCTTTGGTTTGACTAGTTGTGATTCTATTGTAGAGGTTACGGATCCCGATATAGTGACGCCAGAATCCTTGGATAGTGAAGCTGGTATAGCCACTTTAAGGGCCGGGTCTTTAGGTGATTTTGCAATAGCTATGAGTGGTTCATCAGCGGGACACGGGGGCACCACGGGCCTTATTGTAATGAGTGGATTAATGACCGATGAATATTATTATTCCGGTACATTTCCTACCCGCCGTGAAGCAGATACGAGATTGGTTCAAAACACCAATGGAGATGTTGACGTAATATATGGTAATTTGCATCGTGCCAGGGCTTCAGCAGAAGCAACCATCAGCATGATTTCAGAATTAGGGGGAGATCCAAATCTTGAGAGCGAAATGCAAAGTATTGTTGGTTTTTCCTATACTTTGTTTGCAGAAACCTTTTGTTCCGGAGTACCTTTCAGCAGGGCTCCAACAGATGGTGGAGAGCTTGAATTTGGAGTGCCCCTTACTACTCAAGAAATGTTTGAAACTGCTATTTCGCGTTTTGATAATGCCATTGCTACAGGAAATGAGCGATATTCTAATTTAGGAAAAGTGGGGAAGGCCAGGGCATTGCTTGGGTTAGGTAATTTGACGGAAGCTGCTAATGAATTGTCATCAGTTTCCACAGATTTTGTATATAATATTGAACACTCTATAAATTCCAGAAGGCAGGAAAATGGAATTTATACTATGACTACTGTTCGTAGGCAATTTTCTATTGCAGACGAGAAAGGCGGGAATGGTCTTTTATTTAGAAGTGAAATGGATCCCAGGACCCCCTGGGATGGTGGTGATGATTTAGGCCAGGACGATGTCACAATCTATTACAATCAATTAAAGTATCCTTCACCCGGCGAACCTGTAGTCTTGGCCTCAGGCATAGAGGCAAGGTTGATTGAAGCTGAAGCTCTGGTAGCTGAAAATGCCAAGGAGGCGGTAGAAGAAATCCATAATAACTTAAGGGCCAGGATTGGGCTTACTCCAGTAGATTTATCGGAAATGAGTGAAACCCAACTAAGGGAATTTCATTTTAAAGAAAGAGCTTTTTGGTTGTTTAGTACCGGGCATAGATTAGGTGATATGCGTAGGCTTGTTAGGATTTACAATAGAGAAGTTTCAGAGGTTTTCCCCTCGGGAGCTTACTTTAAAGGTGGGGAATATGGCCCTAATATGACATTTCCTATCCCTCAGTCTGAAGCCAATAATCCTAATTACCAAGGTTGTTTAGACCGTAATCCATAATTAAATCATCTTTATATTTCGAGGGGGCTTTTAAGCTCCTTTGGTACATTGTAAAACTTAGAGACGGATGCTTATGCTTAAAAATAAACTTATATAAATGAGATCAATACATTTGGTGCTAATTTATTGTTTATTCTTTTTTTCTGGGATATCTGCACTAATACTGCAAATTGCTTGGATGTACCAGTTGAGTTTAATTTTTGGAAATGCCTCTTATGCAACAGCTACCACCCTCGCAACCTTTTTTATGGGCATCGCCATAGGCGGATGGTATTGGGGGAACAAATCTGTGAAAATTAAAAAGCCATTATTTACTTATGGATTAATTGAAATTGGTATAGCTATCTCTGGCTTGCTTCTTTTGCCGGCTATTGAAATTTATAAAGGAAACTATAATCTATTGTATTCTGTGACAGGGGGAAATCCATATTGGATAATTTTACTAAAGTTCTTGTTCAGTACATTCCTTCTCATCATTCCTACTATCCTTATGGGAGGAACCTTTCCACTGTTGTCAAAATACGTAGGTAAGCAACGAAAAAACCTTGAAAAAAGAGGAACGGTCTTGTATACATTAAATACTGTTGGAGCAGCTATTGGGGCTTTTTTGACCGGTTTCTATTTGATCGAAAAATTTGGAATGCAAGTAACTTATATTTTGGCAATTACTTTATCTTTTAGTGTAGGTGTACTCGCAATGATATTATGTGATAAGTTTAAGAATAAAGAAAGTGGACTTCCTATAAAATTGGATGCTGGACCCAAAAATAAAGTAGAAGAAAGTGATAATACAGTCTATAAGAATCATCTATCTACTCCACAATTTATTATATTGGCGTTGTCTTCTGGTTTTCTTGCCCTTTCTTTAGAACTCTTATTGTTTAGAATGTTTGCTCAGGTTCTGCAAAATTCAGTCTATTCATTTTCTGCTATACTTGTGGTTTTTCTAATTTCATTAGGCTTTGGGGGAATCATTGCGAATAGACTTGCACAAACAAACTATGGGTCAAAAGAAATATTATTCCTATTCCTTTTATTCAGTTCCCTAACAATTGGAATTTCTCCCATAATTTTTAATATATATACAGATGGACTGGAATATATAGCTCCATATGCTTCATGGCCTGTTTATTTAGTTGAAGTTTTTAAATTAAGTATTTCTATCGTCGTACTCCCGGCCACCTTATTGGGAACTATTTTTCCCTTCCTACTGAAGGCAGCTCCCTTAAAATTTAGAGAGCCAGGAAAATTTGTAGGCAGGTTAATACTTTTTAATTCTTTAGGTAGTTTTTTAGGCCCGCTCCTCGCAGGTTTTATATTTTTACAATTATTTGGATTGTGGGTCAGCATTAAACTTATTGCTATTTTATATGCCGTGTTGGCGCTTTACATATCACTATCTTTAGATATTTCCAAGAAAGTTAAATGGAGCTTTTTAACCGTAATAATTATTGGTGGGATATTTTTTATTAAAGACCCTGCCATAGTACAATTAAGGCCTCAGGAAAAATTATTGGAATACTGGAATTCCAATAATGGAGTGGTGTCCATCACCAAGTCGGAAAACAACCTTCAAATGAGATTGGATAATTTTTATATCCTGGGCGATTCAGAGTCTCTTTTAGTCGAACAAATGCAGGCACATATACCTCTTTTTGTTCATCCTTCCCCAAAAAAAGTATTATTCCTTGGTATGGGCACCGGCATAACGGCAGGCGCTTCTTTAGATCATACAGTAAGTAAAGTTGTGGTTGTTGAACTTATAGGAAACATAGTCACCGCAGCAAAAAAATATTTCTCTTCCTGGACTAATGGATTATTTACTGATGATCGCGTAGACATACTTAAAGATGATGCACGCAACTATGTACTTGGCACTAATGAATCTTTTGATGTAATTATAGGAGATCTTTTTACGCCCTGGCATGCCGGTACAGGAAGCCTTTATACTGTAGAAAATTTTCAACAAATTAAGAAGACTTTAAATCCTGGTGGTCTATTTGCTCAATGGTTACCAATGTATCAGTTAACCCCAGAGGATTTTAATACTATAGCTGCTACTTTTTCTTCAGTTTTCCCACAGGTAACTGTTTGGCGTGCCGATTTTAATAGTACCAGGCCAAGTATTGCTTTAATAGGCCAGGACTTAAATGCTAAACTAGCCCAACAATCTCTAAAGGAAAATATTTCGAAGATTTTTAAAAATAATAGGGTAGAAAAAAATGATGCTTATCAACACATGGTAGGCTTATTTTATATAGGAAATTTAAAGGTCTTGAAAAATAACTTGGATAATTATATACTTAATACAGATGATAAGCGTGTGGTAGAATTTAAAGCTCCTAAATTTTCCCAACAGGCAAATGCGCTCCAGGGAAAATATTTAGTAGGAGAAGAATTGGAAAAATTAACTGAAATGATAACATCAGAACTACCACCCAAAAGTGATCCCTATCTTTCAGAATTACCTCCAGATGAGAAAAAATATATTAAAGTTGGCATGCTTTATTCCAGATACATAGAACATTTTTCTAAAGGTAAGGAAAATGAGGCAAAACTTGTGGAGCAGCAAATTAAAAAAATAGCTCCTAATTTTCTAAAATAAAAGCATCCTTATTTCATTATAGGATCCATACTTCAATGGAATTGGAACAAAGGGAGACTATGTTCATTTCTTATTACCGATGGTTAAGCCTATATCTCTGCAAAGATCCATAAAAAGTTGAGCTTCTGAAAAGACTTTATATTCAGCATCATTAATACAAGAGTTTTAAATTTGTTATGACGAATTAATTTTGGGTTTTTGGTTCAAGGAAAACATTCGGAAATACTGGTAAAACCGTTTAGGTTAACATATTTTTAATGAGTAAATATGGGATACACAAGGATTGTATACCCTAATCCAAAACCAAGGATACATATTTTGCCCAGCCTAAGCCTAATTTTTTTCGAACCCTGGGAAGTCCTGCCTCAATATTTACTTTCTTGTAGAGTTCTCAAAAATCCGAAAGGAAATTTCTATACATCCAAACGGTCAGGTATACTGGTTTTAATGGGGGTTTTTACCAACCCACAAAATCTTTAGTGATTTTTTATGATTCGGGAGATGGTGGAATTAGAGATTTCAAAGTTGTAAACCTCCTAATCTCTTTGATATTTTTTTAGCTAATTCTTATAGTGTATAAAAATATAAGGATGTTATTAATCCTAAACAATATCACTGTATTGGATCAAGGGAGGCAAAAAAAGGCATTCTGATATTTGAAAAGCGGGATATACGGGGCTTTAAGAAGGCGCAAATCTTTTTTTACCAAAACCATTTCTAGTGTTGTGATTGCCGGACCTTTAATTTTAATCCTAGCCAAGGAATCATCCAGTTCTCCTGTCAGCATATTTTCAATGCCACACTATCCCATGATTTTAAAAAGCCGGTGAGCTCGTCAACACCTTTGAATTGCTATAAAAACTCACAGTTGAATAATAATTTCCATTTACACAGTTTATAATATAGTCCTGCTTACTCTTTATTTATTTTAATTCGTGTATGACTAAATCTGGAATCCCTTCCTACCGAACAGCACAAACAAAAATGTTCTATATTCTTCGCCCAGTCTATTTCGCAGCACTCCAAAAGCTTTAGTTAAATGCGCTTCTACGGTTTTTATTGAAACTTTTAAATACTCTGAAATTTCAAGATTGGTTAATCCCTCTTTTCTGCTAAGCAACAAAACTTCTCGACATTTTGGGGGCAAGTTTTCGATTTCTTTGGTAATTCTGGTCATGATTTTCTCCCAAGAGGTTTCGCTGTGGTATTGCACTGCCTTGTCCAAGGCTTCGAAATATTTCTGTTCTAAGGCCATGGTCGAACGGTTTTTCTTGTATTGGTTGATGAATTCGTTGTAAACGGATTTAAATAAAAAATTCTTCAGGGAGGAAGTAGCTATTTGCAATTTTCTACGTCTTTCCCATGTGCGTAAAAAGACATTCTGAATAATATCCTGAGCTAAGGCCTGGTCGTTAGTTAGTGTCAATGCATAACCGAACAGCCTTGCATTGTATAAATCGACAAGCTGAATGAATGCCTCTTCCTCTCCTTTTTTCAACCGTTCTATCAATTCGCTCATTTCATTTTCCTCCATAGTTTTATCATTAATTATTTCATAAATATATAATTAAATGTTAAAAAAGTAAATAAAAAGTTAGGGTATTGGGAATTAGCTTTGTCTTAACTATAAAGATCCAGCCAATATATGATCGTCTCGAAACCTGAAAACCGAATTGTAAAATACCTTTTGAAAGAAGCAACTGTAGAAGATTTGAATGAATTATCCGATTGGATTTTGGTTAAAGGTAACGAACAGGTTTTTACAGAATTTGTCCGCACGCATTACGAAATAAATACTGCTATGGTGAAACCGGATGTTAAACAAATTAAGGAAATTCTTAAAAAAAGAATGAAAAGAGATAAATACGTGTTTCCCTACCGAAAAGTTCGATCGTTAATGAAATATGCAGCCGTCGGTCTTGTGTTTTTGGTTCTCGGCTATTTTTTCCAGCAGAATCAAGGCAATAACCCAGGTAAAATTGAACCCAAGGAAGAAGCCATCACCATCACTCTGGATAATGGAACTGTTAAAACCTTAGATCCCTTAATGTTTGGAGAAGTAAAGGATGCCCATGGCAATGTAATCGGTACTCAATATATGTCTAAATTGACATATGCGAAATCCGTTGACCCTATTACTAAAGATCCTGAGGTAAATAAAATTGTTTACAATACTTTAAAAGTACCTTACGGCCGACGCTTCGATGTAACCCTGTCCGATGGGACACAAGTTTTTTTGAACTCTGGTACCTCTTTGCGGTATCCGGTGCAGTTTTTAGAGGGATTTGACCGAACCGTTTTTTTGACTGGAGAAGCTTATTTCAATGTAACGAAAGACAAGAAGCATCCTTTTATGGTTTATGCGGATGAACTAAATATTAAAGTGTTGGGAACCAGTTTCAACGTATCTCATTATCCCGAAGACTCAAATATAAATACTGTTCTGGTCGAGGGATCGGTTGAAATCAATACTAGAGTTAAAGATAGAAAACATGAGGAAGGAATCGTTCTAGAGCCTGGCTTTAAGGCCGAGTGGCAGAAAGCAGGAAATGACATTACCATCCAAAGTGTAGATACCGAAATCTATACCGCCTGGATACAGGGCAAACTTATTTTTCGCAACACAAGTTTCCTAAAAATTAGACATGCTTTGGAACGAAAATACAACGTATCCATACAGAACTTAAACAAAGATCTTGATAAGCAACTGTTCGATGCCACTTTCGATATTGAAACTATTGAAGATGTCTTGGAATCGTTTAATAAAAGCTATGCATTCAAGTACGAAATAGAAAATAATAAAGTATTTATCCGGTAACCCAAAACTAGTCTCTATATACAAAATTATTAAACCAATAATTACTTCCTATAGTTTGAATATTATTACCAATTTAAAGAATGTTAAATTATGAAAAACTCTTATTTTATCGATTGTATTATACCATATCAACTAAAGGTTGACCTGAAAATGAAACTTACAGTGTTTCTAACTATAGTTACCCTCTTTCAAATTCATGCGAATACCTACTCCCAGAATAAGAAAATCACCTTGTATATGCCAAATGCGACTGTGGCTGAAGTTATCCGAGAAATAGAGTCCCATTCCGATTTCAAATTTTTATTAAATAGAAAGGAGGTGGCCTTAGATAAAGAGGTTTCCATAAAGATGGAAAAACAAAAAATTGAAACAGTGCTTACGGAACTGTTTTCAGATACAAATGTGGAATGGCAAGTGGTAAATAAGCAGATAATTTTAAAAAAACGAAAGGCCGAAGGGAATTTTTCCCAGGATTCGACAAGTAACACTGTGAATAAACTTAACGCCCAATTTATGGTGTCGGGTAAGGTGACAAATCAAGATGGTTTGCCTCTGCCTGGCGTTAATGTTATAATTAAAGGAAGTTCTGCAGGAACTCAAACAGATTTTGATGGAAATTATTCTATTGAAGCTTTTCAAGAAGACATATTAATATTTTCATTCGTCGGATTGCAAACTACTGAATATCCGGTGGGTGATGGAAGAACTATAAATGTCGTGATGAGCCCGGATTCAGCAACTCTGGAAGAAGTTGTTGTTACGGCTCTTGGAGTAAAAAGTACTCCCCGGTCAGTCAGCTATGCTGTGGAGAATGTGACCGCAGAGGACATTGAAAATACTGGAGAAACCAATCTTGTTAATTCGCTAGCATCGAAAGCAGCAGGTGTTAGTGTTGTAAGTTCTTCGGGTTCTGTTGGAGCTTCTTCTAATATAAGAATTAGAGGTAATACTTCTATCAATCGATCAAATAGCCCATTGTTTATTGTGGATGGTGTGCCAATTGATAATTCATCAGTAGGGAATGGGACAGGAGGTGCAGACAATTCCAATAGAGCAATAGATATAAATCAAAACGATATTGCTTCCATTGATGTGTTAAAAGGAACAGCTGCTCAAACCCTCTATGGACTTAGAGCCGCAAATGGTGTTATTATCATTACCACAAAAAAAGGTCAAACTGGTGCGCCCACCGTGGCGGTTTCATCGACGATTCAATTTAGTGAAGTAAGTCAACTGCCTAACCTACAAAAAGAATTTGCACAAGGACGACCTATTGATGGAGTTACTACATATAGGGGGCCCGAGACTGGTGACGGGTTTAGTTGGGGGCCAAGAATTTCTAGTCTAGAATATGACGGGGATACCTCTTACCCATATAGTAGATTTGGACGTCTGGTTCCTGAAGGAGAAGGTAATGGAATGCCTGCTAATGCATACGATCACTACGATTTTTTTGTTACAGGTGTCCTTAATGAGGAAAATGTTTCTGTTCGAGGAGGTTCAGACAGAATTAAATACTATGTGTCTGGAGGACTACTAAATCAAACAGGAATTGTTCCAGTGGAAGAATTTAATAGAAAGTCATTTAGAGCTGATGTTAGTGCAAAACTAAGAGATGATTTTGAACTTTCTGCAAGTGGAAATTATGTTACATCAGGAGGAAGTAGAGTACAGAGAGGATCAAATGTATCAGGTGTAATGCTTGGTTTACTAAGAACTACACCCTCCTTTGATAACGGTAATGGTTTAACTGGTAGAGATGCAGCAAATACAACAAGTACATATCTATTACCAGATGGCGGCCAGAGAAGTTATCGCGCCGGAATTTATGATAATCCATACTGGACTGTTGCAAAAAACCCTTCTACAGATGATGTAAAACGTTTTATTGGACGTTTATCATTTGAATACAGACCTCTGGACTGGGCTACCCTTCGAGGAACATTAGGTTATGATCAATATTCAGATGTTAGAAAAGCAGGGGTGGATATTAACTCTGCCGGTAACCCACAAGGTCAGGTTTCAGATCTAACACTTTTTAGTGAGGATATAAATTCACAGCTATTATTACTCATTGAAAAAGACATATCAGATGATATAACTTTTAATGGTGTGTTCGGTTATGACGGATTCAAGACAGAATCATTAACACGTCAAGCAATTGGAAATAATTTGACTATACCAGGTTTCTTTCATGTTTCCAACACGGCCAGTCAGTCAGTTTTTGAAGATGTTGGAAGAAAACAACTGGATGCTTTATTAGCAGATATTAAACTGGGATATAATAATATGTTATTTATAAATGGAGCTTTTCGGAATGACTGGTCCTCAACTTTACCTGATGACAACAATGATTTCATATCCTATAGTGTCGGAGGTTCCTTTGTGTTCTCTGAATTACTGAAACCAGGTTTTTTAAATTACGCGAAATTAAGAGGGTCGTATGGTAAAACCGGTAATGATGCTCCAGCGTTCGGTACGCTAACTTATTACAATGCAGCAAATGCTGGACCAGGCGGTTTTGTAAGTGGTAACCAATTCCCAATATTCTCAACTGTAGCTTTTGAAAGAGCTGAGCAATTAGGAAATGCTGAAATAAGACCCGAATCTACTAAAGAATATGAATTAGGCGCCGAGTTTAGATTTTGGGATTCGAGGTTCAGGTTGGATCTTACTTATTATAATAAAGAGACTACAGATCAAATTATATCGGTAGATCAACCAGCAGTAACAGGTTTTACATCACGAGTAATTAATGCTGGGGTCATCTCCAATGAAGGATGGGAAGTTTTAGGTTTTATTAATCCTATAAGAACCGACAATTTCAATTGGAATATTGATATAAATTGGACTACTTATGAAAATACCACATTAAAACTTGCAGAAAATGTAGAATCAGTAACGTTGCAGGATATAAGCGCTTCATCCAGAGTTATAGTTGGGGAATCATATGGTGTAATTTTTGGTTCGAGATTCGCAAGAAATGAGAATGGGGATTTATTAATAGATGATAGTGGATACCCTCTGGTAGATACAGAAGAAGGCGTAATTGGTGATCCCATCCCAGATTGGAACGCGGGAATAAGAAACACATTGTCTTACAAAAATTTCTCATTATCAGCTTTATTAGATGTAAGGCAAGGGGGAGATGTTTGGTGTGGTACCTGTGCAGTTATTGATTATTTTGGTACCTCACAGGTTACAGCTGAGCAAAGGACAATTACAGATTATGTTTTTGAAGGGGTTAACGTAAATACGGGTCAACCTAATACGACAGAAGTTGCGTTAGCCAATCCTGAAAATGGAATTAATTCTTATCGCTGGACACGTTATGGGTTTGGGGGTGTAAATGAAGATTATGTATTCGATACATCCTGGGTAAGGTTAAGGGAAGCAAGCCTCACTTATCAGCTTCCAAGTTCCCTTCTTGACGCCACATTTTTGAACTCTGGTTCAATAACTGCCTCTGGAAGAAATTTATTTTTGATTACTGATTATCCCGGAGTCGATCCAGAAACTAACCTCACGGGAGCCAGTAATGCGATAGGGTTAGATTACTTCAACCAGCCGAATACAAAAAGTTATGCATTAACGTTCAAACTTAATTTTTAATTAAAAAATACTATGAAATATTACAAATTAACAACAGTATTTTTCACAGTTTTATTTAGCATCTCGCTATTGGTTTCCTGTGAATATGATGACCTGAACCAAGATCCAACAAGGCCTGGGGGAGAAAGCGTGCCATTAGTTGCAATCGTTCCTGCAATGCAAACCCAAACTCACCGAAATATTGTTTCTGAACTTGGGAGATATGCAGGTATAATTATGCAGCAATGGCAGGGTTTTGACGCTCAGCAACTTGAGTACACCTCTTATGTAATTGGGGAAAGTGAACCGGATGCTGTGTGGAATCTCGGTTTTTACACAGGATCCATGCGCGATGCCGCAGATATTATTGAACGTGCTACAATGACAAATGCTTTAAACACAAGAGGAATTGCAAAAATATATATGGCGATTAATCTGGGGTTAGTTACCAATGCTTGGGGGGATGTCCCTTATTCTGAGGCATTTTTAGGACAAGAAAATCTATCTCCAAAATACGATGATCAGGAAGAAATTTATGCTTCAATCCAAATGCTTCTTTCCGAAGCAATAGATGATCTTAATGCGGACGATATTTCTGGTATTCAAGGTGATTTATTAAATGGGAGTAACGAACAGTGGATAAGTGCAGCTCATTCTTTGAAAGCTAGGTTTTATCTTGAACAAACCAGCGTAAATCCCAATGCTGCACAATTAGCCCTTGACGAATTAGATATGGCCGTTTCCAGCAATACAGAACAACTGAACTTTCAATTTGAAAATACTCAAAACGGTGGAAATCCACTTGCTTTGTTTGGCTTCCAAAGAATTAATACTATAATAATTGATGATTTCTTTGTCAATTTAATGATGGGAGATCCAAGAATGGACTTATATATGACTGAGATAGATGGGGGGAATTTCCTTTATTTCCAAGCTAATAATCCTGATTTATTTTGGGCTCAATTGAATAGTCCAAGTCCAGTGATTAGTTACTCAGAAACGAAGTTTATTGAAGCGGAAGCTTTAGCAAGAACTGGGGAGGATGGAACAGAAGCCTTAGAAGAAGCGGTAAGGGCTAATATGACGTATTTAGGAATTACTTCATCTGAAATTGACGAGTATTTAAATAATCTGCCATCTATAAGTATTCAAACCATCATTCTTGAAAAATATAAGGCTATGTATGGACAAGCCCCGATGCAGGTATGGAATGATTATAGAAGGACAGGTTTTCCCGATCTAATTCCTAATGCAAATGGAGTAAATCCATTAAATCCATCCGGTATAGTTCCTAGAAGATTATTGTATACGATATCCCAAAGATTATCAAACCCAAATGAGTATCAAGCAGCTATAGATTCCCAGGGAGGTCATCTTCTTGATGATGATATATGGGTTTTTCCTATAAATTAAATACAATTCGAAAATTTAATAATTAAAAATCTTAAAAATCCAACTTATGAAAATTTTAAAATTATCAGCAATTCTAATTTTTATGCTTTTAGCAACCGGACAAATTTATAGCCAAAATATGGAGGCAGAAAAGGAGGCTGTAAAAAGCGTCATGAAAAATTACAAGAATGCTATGCAGAATCTAACAACCAAGGGTACATTTGAATTATTCACCAAGGACTCTCATATTTTTGAATCGGGCGGCGTTGAAGGATCGTATGCAAACTATATAGAGCATCATATAGGGCCGGAATTAGGTCATTTCAATAAATTTGAATATTCAGATTATAAAATTGACGTGCAGGTAGACGCTCCGTATGCTTTTACCACCGAAACTTATATTTATACCATTGTCACCAAATCGGACGAAAACAGCGAGTCAAAAACTATAAAGAAAAAAGGTGTAGCGACTTCTGTTCTTAAAAAGATAGACGGTAATTGGAAAATAATTAAAATGCATTCATCTTCAAGAACCCCAAAAAAATAATATTAAAAAGTAAGAAATATTTACAAAGCGATAGTGGTTGAATACAATGATTATCGCTTTATTACCAAATAATTATGGTAAAAAGAAAAACAGCCCTGAAGATAAGACAGGCACATAGATACCTGGGTATTTTTATAGGTATACAATTTATAATGTGGACTGTAAGTGGTTTATACTTCAGCTGGACCGATATAGATGAAATACACGGAGATCAATTTCTTAAAACAGAAATGAAACATCCCAATTTCTCAGGGCTTGGAAGTCCCACAGAATTTAATCCTGAAATTGAGATGAATTCTTTACAATTGAAAGAAGTTGCAGGCGAACCTTATTACTGGATTAACGAGGAAATTCTTCAGAATGCCAGGACAGGAGAAATTAAAGAATCCCTTTCCGAAACAGAAGCTGTTGAAGTTGCTAATCAACATATAATTGATGAATTGGAAGTGACCGGGGTAGAAAGAATAACTTCTACTGGAAAACATCATGAATATCGTGGCAGACCTCTTCCAGCTTACGTGATTTCTTATAATACATCTGAGGATATTAGAGCTTATGTCTCTGAAACTGATGGAGCTTTTAGAACTCTAAGGCACCGAGATTGGCGCTGGTTCGATTTTTTATGGATGACTCATACAATGGATTACGAAGGCCGGGATAATTTTAATAATTTAATATTAAGAGCATTTTCCTTACTTGGTCTTATTACGGTTTTAAGTGGATTCTTGCTATGGTATACCTCATCTCCAACAATTAGGAAATTCACGAATAAAAAGAAGAAAAAGAAAACTTGAAATAATATACATTTTTAATAATTTTATTTAGAATATTAAAGTTGCTAGAAGTATTCTGAATTGATTAGCCGAAAAAGGCTGTTTACTTCTAAGCAGCCTTTTTTTAATCTTGGAGGATAAATTGTAAGCTTCCTCTAAATAATTAAGTTTCACGTAATTTATAGCTGATATTCTGCCTATTGAATCTTACGATTATTAGTGGCCGTAATCCACCATTTGAATTTATGTATGTTCTCTTGGCTGGTTGATATTCTCAAAATTCGGATGACATTGTCTATTTTAATCTTCCTGAGTTTCTATGCGATTAATCCGATTTTTAGCATCCAAACTACATGGTGATTGGTAAGGAAAATTATTTCAATGTGTACCTTTAGCTATTTGGATTCATCGGAAACCTTTAATTGCCCCTGTCCCCACCATTTGAAATAACAGCAGTACTGATGCCATGCTTACGACCGATGCCGGTGGCGGGTTCTGTTATTTGCATTTTACCGCGATGAAAAATTTATTTTTCCTTTAAAAACATCTTCTTTAAATTTTAAAATTCACACAAAATATATTTCCAATTTCTTAAAAAAAGAATAAAGTTATGGGGTTCAGAACACCTTTTAGATAAAACATAAATTATTTATAATCAATTAATGAAGCATATGAACATTCTTTAAGACCTATTTAAAATTATTAGAAACCTTCACAAGTCTTATCTCATTTGTTACAATTGTTACTGTAGATTTTGATTCATAATTATAATTTCGTCCAGAATAAAAATCTAGGAATGGAATTACTTGAAATATTTGGTTATATAAGTTCTCTTATAATTGGGATCTCACTTGGATTAATTGGTGGAGGCGGGTCTATACTTGCGGTACCTGTTCTGGCATACTTATTTTCTATGGGGGAGCGTGTGGCGACAGCTTACTCCTTATTCATTGTAGGAGCCAGTGCACTCGTAGGTGGGATCAAACAACATTACAAAGGTTACGTAGACTGGAAAACCGCCATCATTTTTGGGATTCCAGCTGTTATAGGGGTCACTATCGTTAGACACTATGTGGTACCGGCGTTACCTGAATCCTTATTCTATATCCAAGATTTTGAGTTTACAAGAAGGATGGCCATGTTTGGTCTATTCGCTGTTCTTATGATACCAGCTGCTTTTTCTATGTTACGAAAAAAGGATTCTGGAAAAGAAAAAAAATCCTCAAATGAAAGGAAGTATAATTATCCGTTAATTCTGGCAGAAGGTTTAATCGTTGGAGGGATTACTGGTATGATTGGTGCTGGAGGAGGCTTTCTAATAATCCCTGCCCTGGTGATTTTAGCCAATATTGAAATGAAAACGGCTGTGGGAACTTCATTAATAATTATCGCATTTAAATCACTCCTGGGATTTTTCCTTGGGGATGCCATAACTATGGAGATAGACTGGACATTTTTGGGAATAATAACAGGTCTTTCCTTTTTGGGTATTTTCATAGGATCCTATCTAAGCAATTATATTAATGGAGAACGTCTTAAAAAAGGCTTTGGTTACTTTATCTTTCTAATGGCCGGATTTATTTTCTATATGGAATTCTTTGTTAAAAATTAGGTGCAAATTAAAATTTACTATTATGAAAAACTTAAATGCAAAAGAGTTTGCAGACAAAATTGAAAATGATAATAATGCTATTATTCTGGATGTGCGGACCCCAAAGGAATGGAAAGACGGAATAATACCTAATGCTAAATTGATCAACCTTTTTGAACCTGTAACTTTTCAACGAGAAGTCTCAAATTTAGAAAAAGACAGGAACTATTATATCTACTGTCGTAGTGGAAATCGAAGTGGGCAGGCTTGTCAAATCATGGATACTAAAGGCTTTAATACGAACAACCTTGCCGGTGGTATTATGCAATGGGACGAAAAATTATCCAAACCTGTTTTTTAAAATTTCAGTAGAGATATGAAAGATAAGTCAAAGGAATTTTGGGAAGAAAGGTATAGCGATGAAGAATACATATATGGTAAAGATCCAAATGTCTTTTTTCGAACTGAGCTAGGTAAATTGAATCCTAATTCCATTCTCTTACCTGCAGATGGAGAGGGTCGTAATGCCGTATTTGCCGCAAAAACTGGTTGGGATGTTACTGCATTTGATCTGAGTAAGGCTGGAAAGGCAAAAGCTATAGAACTGGCTGAGAGGAATGATGTGGAAATAAATTATGAGGTCACTTCCGCACAGGAATTTGATAGCCATATCAAATTTGAGGTTATCGCACTTATTTATGCTCATTTTAATGCTGAAGACAGACCTGGTATACATAACCATTTATTACAATTTTTAAAACCAGGAGGAATTTTAATCTTCGAAGCATTTTCTAAAAAACAGCTTGATTATAATTCTGGAGGGCCTAAAGAACAAGCAATGTTATTTTCAAAAGAAGAGTTGAGAAATGAGTTTTCCGGACTTACAATTAAATATTTGGAAGAATTAGAAATAGAGCAAAACGAAGGAAAATATCACAAAGGTAAAAGTTGTGTACTACAAATGATAGGTGAAAAAAATTAATGTTCTAAAAAAATTTGATTCGTAACATTTGTTACTGTGCGGATTAAAGATTTTTGGCAACTTTGGAATACAAACCTAAAAAATAATAGTTATGAAGATAACACAATTTAAAGATGATGCCCTATCCCATTTTTCCTACGCTTTGCTAAGTGAAGGTCAAATGGCAGTTATAGATCCAAGTAGAAATCCTATTCCTTATTATAAATATGCCGAGGAGGAGAATGCAAAAATTGTAGCGGTTTTGGAAACTCATCCACACGCAGATTTTGTTAGTAGTCATCTTCAAATACACAAAGAGACAGGAGCTACTATTTATATAAGTGAAAAAGTTGGAGTATCCTACCCGCATCAGGCTTTCGATGAGGGAGACAGTATAGAGATTGGGAACACAAGCATTAAGCCAATATTTACTCCTGGACATTCCCCAGATAGCTTAACTTTTCATGCATTCCTTAATGATGAAAATGTTCTATTTACTGGAGACACTTTATTCATTGGTGATGTGGGTAGACCAGACTTAAGAGAAAAAGCAGGTAATACTAAAGCTAAACGTAAAGAGTTAGCGCAAATGATGTATTATTCAATTCAAAATAAATTTAATGAGCTTCCTGATGATACTAAGGTATATCCAGCCCATGGTGCCGGTTCATTATGTGGAAAGAATATGAGTGATGCCAATAGTAGTACTCTGGGTAATGAGCGTATGGGTAATTGGGCATTCAAAGAGCAAACCGAAGATGAATTTATTGCAGAGATATTAAAAGACCAACCTTTTATACCATCATATTTTGGTTTTAATGTCGATTTAAATCGCAAGGGAGCTGAAAATGTTCAATCTGCTAAATTTAGAGTACCCCTTAAACTAAATGTGGAAAATATTGAAGATGAATTTCTTGTAGTTGATACCAGGAATGAGCAACTTTATAAGAAAGGCCATTTACCCTATAGTATCAACATAATGGCACGAAGTGAAAGTGATAAATTTGAGACCTGGCTGGGAGCTATCATTGAGCCTGAAGAACAATTTTATTTAGTGTTGGAAAGTATAGATAAGCTAGAGGAGATCCTAGAAAGGGTTGCTAAAATAGGTTATGAAAAACAATTGAAAGGAATTTTCACTTTATCTGAAGAGGTTTCAGGTTCCTCAGAGAAATTTGATATACAATCTTTTGATAAAAATAAGGAAGATTATACGATCGTGGATATTCGGAATACTAGTGAAGTTTCAGAAGGAAAGATTTTTGAAAATGCATACCACATTCCTTTAAATGATCTGCGTAATAATATAGGTGATCTTCCAAAAGATAAACCTATGGTGGTTCACTGTGCCGGAGGATATCGTAGTGCTGCAGGCAGCAGTATACTGGAAAATGAAATTAATGAAGTTCCGGTTTTTGATTTGAGTGAGGATGTAAAAAAGTACTCCTCCTAAAATTAACAACAATATCCTATCATTTCTAACGGCCTTAGGTATTCCCAAGGCCGTTATTTTTTATGCTGGACCTTAATTAAAACTTGCAGGAAATTATAATTTTTTTGATTTAAATCCAAAATTATATGTTCATGTAACATTTGTTACTTGACGCACATTTTCAATTCAATATCTTCGTTCAAAATTATATATAACATGGAATGGATTTATGAACCATGGCCCTGGTATGTTTCAGGTCCCTTAATTGCTGCAACAATGTTCGTGTTGCTATATACCGGTAAGCAATTTGGAATGTCTTCTAATCTTCGCACGATGTGTTCAGTTGGAGGAGCAGGCCAAGCTGCAGAATTTTTCAGGTTCGACTGGAAAAAAGAGAGATGGAATCTTATGGTGGTTTTGGGTGCTGTACTGGGTGGATTTTTTGCGTCTACTTATCTCTCAAATAATACAGTAGAAATAAATACGCAATTAGCAGATAAATTAAGTAACGAATACGGAATAAATAGTGCGGGAGAAGCTTATATGCCTCCCGAAATATTTGCAATGGAGAATCTTGGTGATCCTGTAGTGTTATTTGTACTAATAACTGGAGGTTTTATGGTAGGCTTCGGAGCAAGATATGCGGGTGGTTGTACTTCCGGTCATGCTATTTCCGGATTGAGCAACCTACAAATACCTTCATTAATTGCCGTCATTGGTTTCTTTATTGGCGGCCTTATAATGATACATTTATTCTACCCATTAATATTTTAAAATGATGAAATATATTACTTACATCCTGATTGGATTCTTTTTTGGAATAATTATGTACAAATCTGAAGCAGCTTCCTGGTTTAGGATATACGAAATGTTTGAATTTGGTTCTTTCCATATGTATGGTATTATTGGATCAGCATTAATACTCGGAATACTGGGAGTGCAATTCATTAAAAGAAATAATATTAAAGCTATGGGAGGCGGAGAAATGCAATTAAAACCTAAAAATAAGAGTGTGCCACGCTATTTGATTGGTGGTATCATTTTCGGATTAGGTTGGGCTTTGGCCGGCGCCTGTCCTGGCCCCATGTATGTACTTGCCGGATCTGGATATATATCGATTTTAATTGTCATTGCAGCTGCATTACTAGGTACGTTTATGTATGGTCTGCTTCGGAATAGGCTTCCTCATTAAAAAGAGCATCTATCATGAAAGAAAAACTGTATGATGCTTATTCCTTTATTTTTGAAGAGGAATTGTTGAATGAAATTTTTGAAGTAGGGACAAATAAATTTATACCTGCAGGAGAAACTATTCTAAACGTTGAAGAATATGTTACCTCCATCCCTTTATTATTAGACGGAGCTATAAAAATTTCCCGTGTTGATAATGATGGGGATGAATTATTACTCTATTTTCTTGAACGAGGAGATACCTGTGCAGTCACTCTCACCTGTTGTCTGGAAAGAAGTAAAAGTGAAATAAAAGCAGTTACTGAGAAGGAAACCAGATTAGTTATGATTCCTGTTGAAAAAATGGAGGAATGGATTATAAAGTATAAATCCTGGCGGACATTTATTTTTCAAAGTTATAATTTAAGACTTAAGGAAATGTTGGATGCTATAGATTCAGTAGCATTCTTTAGGATGGATAAAAGATTATTGCAGTACCTCCAGGATAAGGCTAAGATCAATCAAAATGAAACCTTACAAGTAACTCATCAGGAGATCGCTTACGATCTTCATACTTCTCGAGTGGTGATTTCAAGACTGCTTAAAACCCTAGAAATGGATGGCAAAATTTCATTACGTAGAAACAGTTTAGTGGTACTAGATTTATAATTATCTTTTCTATGTGTAACATTTGTTACCTTTTAAATCCAAAGCAATTTGTAAGTTTGTTTCAATGAGTACAAAAGCTCTCATATCATTATTTCTGATCCCTCTATTTTTAGGGAAGTTATTGATTGTAGATGCAAGTCTTATCAACCTGCTGTCCATGGGGACAATTTCTTTGGTAAATCCTTACTGCGAAAAAAAAGATTTGAATTCGGATCAAGAGAAGACGTATGAGTTCGTTCAAAATGTAGAAAACCAGAATCTGATGATTGAAGTAAGCAGTTTTTGTACTCCCCAATTCAATTTTAATATTTTTTCTTGGACGCCTAGTTTAGCGGAGGTTTTCCTCGAGAAAAATACCATTTATTCTTCAAAATTAAGCTATCTGTATCTGGATAGTCATTCACCACCTCCAAAGTTAGTGTAGTTGAGATTTTAGTTTTTTGCAATGGTAAGTTATACCATTTCAGACCAGATTATCAATTACAATAACATACATAATGACGAACAAAATTTTTATAAGTCGTCGTTCCATTCAGTTATTACGAATATTGGTTAGTGGCATTTTTCTGGTGGCAGGCAGCAATCATCTGCTCAACACTGAGAAAACGGTCCGCCGGCTTGAACAGGCCAGCTTCAAGGGTATCGCTTACTTTTTTGGCGAACCAGAATGGCTTGTAATTCTTTCCGGAATCGTAATGCTGGCAGCAGGTTTCTTATTCCTTATTGGATATAGGACGCGATGGGCGGCAATAGTATTAATACTTGTATTACTACCCATAACCCTATCGGTACAGGTAGGACAAATAAACACACTGGGGCCTCTTTTTAAAAACATAGCAATACTGGGTGGCCTTCTGTTTTTTATAATAAATGATACAGATAAACTTTTTAAAACGAAATAATATGAAAACGATATTTTTTAGCAGCATCTTACTGATGCTTACATTATTTGCAGGAACTGAGGTAAATGCACAGCAGGACATGAAACATAACTATGTGGTACTCACAAAAAAAGTACCGCAGCTACAGCCCATACTTATTACGGCTGAAAATCTAAAAAAAGAAGATGGAGAACACTTTGGAAAATTTGAAGTGATCATCTGTGGAAATGAAATAGGTGATATAACCGACCCTGCTAAAATAGAAGAATTTATAGCCAGAGCTGAAAATCTGGGGGTTGAACTTGTAGCCTGTGGCTTTTCGTTGAATAAGTTCAAGGTGAATAAAGAGACCGTCCCCAAGGAGATGAAAATTGTGGAGAACGGAATTCTGTACAATTTCCAACTTCAAAAAAAAGGATATAAAAGTTTAAGTCTCTAAGTATGAAAAAATTCAGAAGTAAATTACTGATTACTTTTGGTTTAATAGGAACCTTTATTATTATCATATCCTTTAAAACCGAAAAAACCCATAAAAGCAGTAATCAAACGGTCAAGGACACCTTAAGTATTACGGTGTTACAAACAGCCGATATACACGGGCAATTGGATACTCATCCTGAATTGTTCTGGGAAAATGAGAAAATTGTTTTTAAGAATAGAGGTGGCCTGGCCAATATAAAGACTCTTTTTGAAAGAGAACGTAAAATGAATCCGGGTAAAACACTTATCGTGGATGGGGGAGACCTTATTCAGGGAAGTGGTTATGCGGCTTTATCAGAAGGTAAAGCAATCCCCGATATTATTAAAAATATGGGCTATGATGTAATTATTCCGGGTAACTGGGAGGTGGTCTATGGCAAAAAAGTCATGTTGGATGTCATGAAAAACTATGATACAAAAGTTATTGCACATAACATGCATCACGAGGAAACCGGGAAGGATCTATTTCCTCCTTATTGGATAAAAGAAATCGAAGGTGTTAGAATTGGTTTTGTAGGACTTAACGATCCAGATGTTCCGGTAAGACAAAATCCCATCTTTAGTCAAGGGATTGAGTTTAGCGGAATGGATGAGAAATTTTCAAATACTCTTGAAAAATTAAAACAGGATAAAGAGGTAGATGTTCTTTTCCTTATAACTCATATTGGGATTTTTAAGCAGGTAGAACTTGCAAATAATCCATTGGCAGAGCCTGTAGATTATATTCTGGGGAATGACACTCACGAGCGAGTTCAGGAACTCATTCAGGGTAAATATGCTAAGGTTACGGAGCCGGGAGCTTTCGGCTCTTTTGTGGGTAAACTACAGTTAAATTTTGTTGATAACAAGCTTGTCAGTGATTCGTACGAACTTATAGAAGTGGATCCTGAAAAATTTCCGGCAGATGAAAGGATACAATCTCTGGTGGATCAAGCAAAGGAACCTTACAGGGAACATCTGGAAACCGTAATAGGATACACTACTGAACCATTGTACAGGTACTTAACCGTTGAGAATCCTATGGATAATATGATAACAGATGCAGCCAGGTGGAAAACCGGGGTAGATATAGCCATTTCCAATGGCTTCCGTTTCGGGAATCCCATCGTACCTGAAAACGGAGAGCCAGCTCCAATTACCCGGGCAAATCTTTGGAATCTACTCCCCGTAAACGAAAAAGTAAAAACAGGGAAAGCTTCTGGTAAACAGATAAAAAACTGGCTGGAAACTGAAATACATAATGCTTTTTCACAGAATCCTACCGAACGTTTCGGAGGCTGGCTGGTAAGATTTTCAGGAATGAAGGTAGAATTTAATAGCCAGAACAATAAGGGAGAAAGAATTCAAACGATAACTGTTAATGGAGAACCAATTCAGGATGAAAAACTTTATACGATTTCGGCCTGTGTGAGACCGGGAGATCCATTGAATAATTTATGCCGAATGCCTAATGTAAAAGATGTTGAAATAATGGATTATACCATTCATGACGTGGTTGAGGAATACCTAAAGGAAAATTCCCCTGTTTCTCCTGGCTTGGAAGGAAGAGCTTACTGTGAATATTTAGGAAAATATTCTTTTTCCACGGTACCAGGTACAGAATATAAATTTAATTAAATAGTATTATGAATAAGACAAAAAATAAAAGAAATAAAAAATGGCTGGAGTATCTCATTTTTGGTGCTATAGCCCTTGTATTATATGCCACCGGTTTACATACTGAGGTTATCGGGTTTGCGCAGAGAGGCTTACTTGAAACAGGATTGATGAATCCTGATGTTACGGAAACAAGAGAAATGGCACAAGCGAGTACATCTGGACCCGAATCTATGGAAAAAATTAGCGAAGATCCGAAAGCAAACATGAATGTTCAACTTCGTGATCCGGAAGGAAATATAGTTTCTTTATCTGAATTTAAAGGGAAAGTGATTTTTATGAATTTTTGGGCTACTTGGTGCCCACCTTGTGTAGCAGAAATGCCCGCCATTGATAAATTATACGAAGAAATGGGAGATGAAGTGGCCTTCGTTATGCTGTCTAGGGATCAGAATTTCGATACCGCGGTGGCATTCAAAGAAAAAAAGGATTACGGGCTGCCAATTTACGAACTGGCAGGGCCGTTGCCAACTATGTATCAATCTTCAGCCTTGCCAACAACCTTTGTAATCGATGCTGAAGGAAATTTGGCACTTACGCATAAAGGAATGGCCGATTATAATACTGATGAATTCAAAAAATTTCTGAATAGTTTAAAATAAATTCAGAAGGTAATTAAGAGGTCATGACGATGTTTAGATTTATAATAGCTTTTATAATGCTGGCTGTGGGTACAAATACCTATGGTCAGCTTATGGAAGCGCCAGAGTGGAATGCAGAGATTTTAGAAGATACTTATATTCCAGGTGACACCGTCACCGCCAGATTCACGGCTAAAATAGCGGAAAACTGGTATATGTATTCCAGTGATTTTAGTAAGAACCTTGGGCCAACTGTCACCGAGTTTCATTTTGAAGACAAGCCTGAATTTAAGGTGGTAGGTGAAGTTAATCCCGTAGGAGCGAAAAGGAAGTATGATGAGCTTTATGAAGGAGAATACACGTATTTCACCCATGAAGCTGTTTTTGATCAGAGAATCCTGATTAAGAAAGTTGACCCGGTTATAAAAGCTGAAGCTTCTTACCAGATATGTTCTGATGTAAATGGGCAATGTATACCATTTACCAGTGAGATTTCTGTGACGAGTTTTAAAGAATCCCCTTCCGAAAAAAATAACGATGGAGAGGTATTTAAAATGGAAGCTTTTCAGAATGAATTTCAATCTAACACCAAATCTGAAGAAGGTTTTTCGTTTTTATTAGTATTCTTTTTTATTTCTTTTGGTGCGGGGCTGGCAGCTTTACTGACTCCTTGTGTATTTCCCATGATCCCAATGACGGTTACGTATTTTACAAAATCCAATGCAAGCCGGGCCAATGGAATAAACCAGGCTTTGCTATACGGTTTTTCAATTATCCTAATTTATACCTTGATAGGGACCGTTTTCTCTCTGTTGTTTGGAGCCGATTTTGCAAATTTTTTAAGTACTCACTGGTTTCCTAATCTGTTTTTCTTTTTTATCTTCCTGCTGTTTGCGCTATCTTTTTTCGGCTTGTTTGAGATTCGATTACCCAATTCATTTGTAAATAAAATGGATGCTCACTCTAATAAGGGGGGTGTTTTGGGTATTTTCTTTATGGCTTTTACTCTGGTGTTGGTTGGTTTTAGCTGCACAGGCCCAATTGCGGGCACCATTCTTTTGCAGGCTGCAAATGGGGAAACGCTTAAACCTCTTATTGGGATGCTAGGCTTCTCATTAGCATTTGCACTTCCATTTACATTATTCGCAATATTTCCCCATTGGTTAAAATCATTGCCGAAAAGTGGAGGCTGGCTTAATACTGTTAAGGTGATACTTGGTTTTATAGAATTAGCCCTGGCTCTTAAGTTTTTAAGTATCGTAGATCAGGTTTATCACTGGAATTTGCTTGACCGTGATATATACTTAGCCCTTTGGATCGTTATTTTCGCATTCCTCGGATTTTATTTATTAGGTAAAATTAAATTTCCACATGAAAAGAAAACCGAAAATACGTCGGTATACAGGGTCATTTCAGCCATTTTGGTTTTCACCTTCGTGGTTTACCTGATTCCCGGGTTGTTTGGAGCACCATTAAAACCATTAGCAGGATACTTGCCACCTATGAGCAGCCAGAATTTTGAAATGCAGGCTTCAGTTTCCCAAATAGGGAATGTAAGTGATAACAGTATCGCAAATTGCGGAACTCCTAAATATGATGAGCTTTTAGAATTACCTCATAATATCCAGGGATATTTTGATTATGAACAGGCTTTAGAATGTGCTCAAAAACAGAATAAACCTTTATTTATTGACTTTACAGGACATGGTTGCGTGAACTGTCGTGAAATGGAAGCCACTGTTTGGAGCGATCCCAGAGTACTAAAACGGTTAAAGAATGATTATGTAGTAGTGGCCTTGTATGTAGATGAGAAAACAGAATTACCGGAATCTGAGTGGTATGTATCTGCACATGATCAAAAAGTTAAAAAAACCATTGGTAAACAAAATTTGGATTTTATGATCCAAAAGCTCAATGCCAATGCCCAACCATATTATACACTGGTAGATAATAAAGGATCTTTATTAAGCGCACCAAAAGGTTATGATCTGAATGTTGAAAATTTTGTTGAATTTTTGGACAATGGTATACAGGAATTCCAGGGAAGACAAGGAAATAATATGGCTTCTTCCAGGATAATCCAGAGACAGAATGAATAGAACTTTAAATATTGAACAACCTATTATATCCGTAAATATTGGATTCTTTAAAAAGTGAATAACATGAAATTAAATATTTTATTTATAAACGATGTACATGGTTACATCGCTCCACATCCTGAGCTGTTTTATAATGAATCCGGAGAGGTTGTAGAAACTGCTGGAGGCTATGCCCATATTGCCGGCTTTGTTGAGCAAGTGCGTAAAGAAAATCCAAATACATTGTTCTTCGATGGCGGAGATTCCCTACACGGTACAAAACCAGTGGTAGATTCCGGCGGCAAAGTGATGGTTCCCATTTTAAACGCTTTAAAACTTGATGCACTTGTCGGACATTGGGACTTTGCCTATGGCCCAGATGTCTTAAAAGAAATAGATAGTCAGTTAAATTTTCCTGTCTTGGGCTGTAATGTATTTTCTGAAGATGGCTCAAATTTCATGCAACCCACAGCCTTGTTTGAGAAAGAAAATTTCAAAATTGGAGTGATTGGTATTTGTTCAATGATTGTAGATAAAGTAATGCCTACTGAGATGAGTAAAGGCCTGAAGTTTACTTCTGGTTTGGATGAAATACCAGAACATATAAAAGATTTAAAAGCCAAAGGATCTGATATGATTATTCTGCTTTCCCATAATGGATTTCCACAGGATGTGGAACTATTGCAAAAAGTAGAAGGTATAGATATCTGTTTGAGTGCCCATACCCATAACAGAATTTACACACCAATTGAGATCAATGGTGCAAGAATAGTACAGTGCGGATGTCATGGTGCATTTATAGGTAATTTCACCATCGAAGTTGAGGATAAAGAAATTAAATATTATGATTATGAGTTGGTTAGGGTTAATGCTTCTTTACCAATAAATCCAGAGATGGATGCAATGGTTCAGGATATTTTGAAACCATACACCAAGATGCGGACAGTTCCTATTGGTACTACCAGCAAGATTTTACATAGATACAGCACTACAAACTCTACCATGGATGAATTACTCCTCAGGGCAATTGCCAGTAGTACAGATACTGAAATTGCATTTTCTAATGGCTGGCGTTATGGAGCCCCTATTCCAAAAGGAAACATTACTGAGGATCACCTATATAATATTGCCCCAATGAACCCTCCTGTTTCAACTGTAGAACTTACAGGAGGAGAAATAAAAGAGATGTTAGAAGAAAATCTGGAACGTAGCTTTTCCTGTAATCCCTTAGGTCAAATGGGAGGATATGTAAAACGTTGTTCAGGGTTACAAATAAATCTTCGAATTGAAAATCCTAAAGGACATCGTATACAGGAAATATACTATAAAGGAAGACATATTGATTTTGAAAAAACATATAAGGTCAGTTTCGTTACAACTCAGGGTGTAGCTAGTAAGTATGGTAAGAATCGCAAAAAGTACGATAAAAATGCTGTGGAGGCGATGAAGGACTATTTAAAGAAGAATCCAAATTTCACACCAAGTAATGATGGAAACTACAGATTAATATAAACAATAGTTACCCGTCAAACACCTTTACAATACCAATTTTATTTTAATGACCTTTTCTTTTTTCTTTCACAAATCAACTTTTAATGAAGCGATATATCTTTTAATTTTTTTGAAATTTTGCTTATTCTCAAACCTTTTAGCTGCACAAGAAAATAAAGTTCATTTCAGTTCATGGAATAATATTAATTTAAATCTAGAACTAGAGAAGAATTTATCTCTAAAAAACGAAATTAAATTTCGTAGAACGAATTTTATAGAAACCTGGCAACAATTTCTTATCCGCCCAGCAATATTATATAGTATTAAGCCTGATATTCAGCTTGGGTTGGGAGTAACCTACAGTAAAAATTATCAATCATTTGAATTAGATATTCCTATAGATAATTCAGAGAAAAATATATGGCAGCAAATCCTATTTAAGCAGAGATTCGAAAATTTTATGATTTTTCACCGGTTTAGGTTGGAAGAACGGTTTAAGGAAAATATTATTGAAGATGGGGGAAGTCATCAGGTGAAGGGGTATAATTACAAAAACCGCCTTAGATATCGGTTTACAATTAAAATCCCTGTGGGAAACAAAAAAATATTTGAATATATAGCATTGCGATTTAAGGAAGAAATTTTGATGAATATCAATAAAAGTTTTGTTCCAAAAACTTTAGATGAAAACCGCCTGTTTCTGGGTTATGATATTCAAATATCCGAAAAAATGACTTTATCCTCCGGGTATTTGTACAGTTATAGTTTTGATAGTCTAAAAGATTCTCAAACTTCTAATAATATTTTAGAGACTACCCTGAAATTCACCTTATAAAAGGAAAAAAAAATAAATAATCTTGCTTGGTTAAGATTCTATGGAATTAAGGGATGAGTGCATAACCTTTCAATTGATAATGAGGCAATACAGTTAAAGCGGATAGTGCCATTTCAGTATATGCATTCATATCTTCTTTTTTTATCTTTCTTGAAGCCATGGCCTGGCCACAAACAAAAACTGTTACCCCGTTTTCTTTCAAAAGCTTCAATAATTCCATATTAGGGTTCTGTGTTTTAAATTGCTTTTTGTATTCTTCATGGGATAGGATAGCATAAGTCGCCTCTCCATGTAATATTGCCACAATATCTATCTTTTCATTAGCTACATTTCCGGCTTTTAATAAATTGAGCGTTCGCGCGATTTTCCATAATCCTGCATTCACACCTTCTTTCTCTTTTTCACTATCAATATTAAAAATCATTTTATAAGTGAGGGAGGTATCCGGTAGTTCAGCGGTATCGTCAAAATATTTTATTTTTCCGTAGCCATCTATAGTTGGTGTTTGCCATTCTTGAGCATTCATTTGAAAACTGATTGTAAGTATGAGTAAATATTTTAATAGATTTTTCATCAAAGTAGTTTTTGCAAAAGTGATTATTTTATGATAGTAACTTCTCCCATATTTTTGGGAATATCGATTTTAGTCATCTTTCTGAATTCATCTATTATAAATTCAGTAAGGACAATATTAGTTTTCTGAATATTCGTCCCCTTGGCAAATTCAACATAATTATGAATTCCGTTCAACATACCGGAATGTGTGGACACCTTGTATATCTCGCTATCTACAAGAGACAGATTTTTAATTTTTATATCCATTACCCGTTCTCCTATTGGTTTAGATAAATCAATATGATAATGTATTCCTGACGACTGTAGGAGGCCTCCAACTATCTCCATTTTATTCTTCGGCTTTAAATTCGTTGCAGTTTGTTCTAAAGTATTCTGAATCTGCGACCCAGTCAATTCAAGAGTAACAATCTTTGCAGGGTGAGGGAGAAGCTTGTAAATGTCTTCACTTGTTATATTTTCTTTTAGAGAAATACCATATCCAACTCCAGGAAGAAAAGCCACATCTGTATTATACTTTTCTCTCATCATATTAGTTACCACTCTGTCAAATGGGCTTTCAGATTTGTATTGTCTTCCTATCACTGTATCAGTTCGAGTAATATTTTCTTCCAGCTTCGTTAAATAAGCTGTTCGTAGTTTCTGAATCAATTGATCTGAATTCTGATCTGCGGTGTATTTATCATGCCATAAATAATGATATTGTGTATTGATACCCGTTAATTTTTTATTTGAAATAAGTAACTCGGTTTCTCCCAATACAGCTGCATCAGATAAAGCCTGAACTATGTAAGTCTGATTTATCTTTATAGGTGGTTCAATAATATCATGACTGTGAGCTCCAATAATTAAATCTATCCCATTTATTTTTTCAGCAATAATTTTATCTACAGCCATACCTTCGTGAGAAAGTAAAATAATGATATCGGCTTTTGATTTTAATTCGGAGAGATATTTTTCAATGGCTTCCAGGCCGCTGGTAAATTTCAGACCTTGGATATTTTTTGGATTTCCTGTTAAAGGAGTATTTCGATATCCTACTGGAAGGACTCCTATATTTAAGGCATCTCTATTAAACAATATGTAAGGTTCTTTAAAAATAGGATTACCTGTCTCCTGATCTATTACATTTGCTGCAAGCATTGGGAAATTAGCCATTTTCTCTAACTCACGGGTTCTTTTCAGGCTGTAGTCAAAGTCATGATTTCCCAAAACCATCAGGTCATAATCCAATTCGTTCATGATACGAATCATCGCTTCACCTTTAGTCAAATTACCCAACTGGTCATCACTGAATGTATCCCCACCATCCAGCAGAATTACATTTTGCGTCCCTTTTTCCTGTCTAATCGATTTTACGGCGGTTGTCATCCAAGCCATTCCCCCGATATCACCTATTTTATCAAACCTTGTGAGGTTGTCTATGGAATCGCCGGTTTGTGCCGTAGCGTTATCCAAAGTAGATTGAAAAGACATATAAGAGCCATGCATATCATTAGTATGCAATACTGAGATACGTTTGTTTATATCCGGCTTTTCAGCATTCATCGTACTTGTATCATTAGTTGTTTTACAACTATTAAAGAAAAGGGGAAATGATATTAATAGAAGAACAGATAACTTAAGTTGTGACATTTTATTCATTTGAAATTTCCTTAAAACTATCAAATATAAAACCTCTTTGACTAAACTTATGCAACATTTGTTACGTAGGTTTTTAATGGTATACTATATGTTTGAAAACCATAATATTCTCAAAAGTAATTTAAATTGAGTGATTTAAATATCTCAATATGAAGGATTTTAGATCTTTAATAAAATCCATTGCTTATTTTTTTGTTCCTTAATTGTACTTATAGTTGTATTTTTCTCGGGCGTATTACTATTTGAATTTAATCCTTCTTTATTTGTTAAAACTGAAATTTCTGCGAAAGACTGGAAACCCAAAGATACAGAAGCAGAATTAGCCTCAAGTTTTATGCCTTCGGATGTAAAATACGGCTATCAACTTATTGCAAAATCACCGAAGTACATGGAGCCTATGGCCGAAGATCCTGATATGCGTTATGCAGGAAATAACCTGGCTTGTGTAAATTGCCATTTGAAAGCAGGTACACAGGTGGGAGCAGCATCATGGATAAGCGTTACGGATCGTTTTCCACAATTTCGGGGAAGATCAAATAGTGAAGGAACCATTGAAGACAGGATCAACGGCTGCATGCAACGTAGTATGGATGGGGATAAACGCCCTGTTTTATCTAGGGAAATGAAATCGATTGTAGCTTATATGGAATGGCTGGGTGAAGGTTTGCCAAAGGAAAGAGAAAAAGAATTTAAAGATTTTCCTAAAATTTCCATTCCTGAAGTTGCGGTTGATCTGGAAAAAGAAAAGCATTGTTTATTAAAGAATGTAGCGTTTGCCCTTGCGAAAATGGAAAGGGGCAACGATTAGCGAATTCGGCAGAAGGTTATCAATATCCTCCACTTTGGGGACCAGACAGTTATAATAATGGAGCAGGGATGCATCGGGTAATCACCGCCGCCCAATTTATCAAGGGAAATATGCCATTCGGACAGGCAACATGGGATAATCCAAAATTAACCTATGAAGAGGCCTATCATTTGGCTGGATATATCAACAGTTTTGAGCGGCCTGAGAAAAGAAGTTTAGAAAAAGATTACCCAGATCTAAAATTAAAACCAGTTTCAAACCCGTACGGCCCCTGGGCAGATCATTTCTCCGCCACTCAACATAAATATGGTCCATATCCACCTATTATGGATTATTACCAAAGGGAGTACGGAATAACAAAAAAACAAATGATTAGATTCCTTTTTTTCTTTTATTATTATAGCCTTATTCCTGACTCACAATTTGATTTTCCAGGAAGTTATAGAAGAAAAAAAGCGCAGTTTTCTCTCAGGTCAGTTACGATCCTATTATATGAACACCTTTAATAAAGGTTCTTTAAGGGATTATACAGCATTAGCCATAGGAGGAAAGTTAAAATATCAGTACATCCCGAATGAAAATTTAGAGTTGGGAATTACGGTTTATAATTCTACAAATCTTGGAATACAGGATTTGACAATTCCTGATATGGAAATGCGAAAATTAAGTAGATATGAAGAAGGCCTTTTTAACCGGTTAAATTTAGATAATAAGGCAATATTTTTAATTGGCGAGCTCTATGCTAATTATAAAATTCAGCAGACGAATTTAGGCTGGGAAGAATGAAGATAAAATCCCCATAGGCAAACTCCAAAGATGGGAGAATGATACCAAGTATTTTTCAAGGGCTAGATTATCAATATAAAACCGGTAACACCACCCATTTCTAAGCAGGATTATTTAATGCGGTGGCGCTCAGGTCTACGGGGGAATTTTATGGGATTGGAGAAAGTATAGGTACGTATGCCGTGGGCAGGGACTGGAGTGGAAATCCGGCTCAATACGCCGGCAATACTGAATCAGATTTTCTTTTTATTGCTAATGCAAACTTTAAAATAACAGAAAACACAAGTATTGAAACCAGGAATTACTTTGTAGAAAATGTATTTAACTCTTTCTATTTAAAGCCAAGAATCGATATAAATGAAAATGTTAATCTTGAAATGGAATGGTTGCACCAGAACAAAATTGGTGAAGGCGGAAACCCGATAGATTCTTTGCGATATTTTAAAGCGAATTCATCAGATATTCTGGGAGCAAAAACAACATATATTTTAGCAGATAAATCTTCAATTTCCATGGGTTATGACAGGATTTTCCCTCATGGACAGTTTATTTTCCCACGGGAATGTGGAAGGGAATTTTTATTCAGTTTTCCGAAGAGGGAGCTTAGTGAAGGCTCTGCTCTGCAGACAATCATGCCTTAATTATGTATTCAGTAGATATTTTAAGGGATCATGGATCTACAAGTCAAACAATCCTTAGTATAGGCCATCAGTGGAAGCTATCTGTTCTGGATACTGAAGCAAACAAATATGCGGTACCTGATTATACCCAGATAAATCTTGATTTATTTTTCTTAGTTAAGCAATTGAAAAACTTAAAACCGGAACTCTTGTTTGTGACCAAATTTGCAAATGGGGATTTTCCTAACAATCCTAATTTTTACCTGAATAAAACAGATTTATTTCATGTAGATTTTATATTGAACTATAACTTTTAAAACATCTACTGAATACAGAAATTAAACTTTCACAATACTTAAAATTTATTAAATCAGAGTAATAATTCATAATTTCATTCCGGGCTGTTCAGCCTCGGATAAAATCCCCTTTAAGGTTTCAGTAATTTTTTTTGACAATTGGGTAAGTTCTTTAGAAGGAGACCAGGTGACACCGGTATCTTCAATGGAAACTTCTATATTTCCCTGTTCAACTTCTTTTACAGTTACAGAACAAGGCAGAAAAATACCGGTTTGTGGATCTTTTGAAATTGCACTGGAAGCCGTCTCCGGATTACAAACCGATAGTATAACCTGTGAGGGCATATCTTTTAAGTGGTCTTTTAAATAATCTTTTAGGTTTAATTCAAAAAGAATATCAAATTCCCTTCTTTTTAATGCTCCCTTTACGTTATCTAAAATTTCAGCAAATGGCTGAGAACCATACCGCTGACTTATACAATAAGCGGTATGTTGACTTTCAGTATAATTCTGGTTTTTCATCCCTTTCTTTCTGGCTGGATTTTTTCTCTCCATCTTTATATAATTGAAAAATTATAGCCTGGCTATTACTTGCTTTAACTTATCTCCGATTTCTGTGGCGACCTGTTCCAAGTCTTTGTTTTTTACCGCCTGCATAGATGCCATTGGATTTACCGCAGCGACTTCAATTTTTCCATTTCCCATTTCCTGGACAATAACATTACAAGGTAACATGGTGCCAATCTTATCTTCTGCTTTCAATGCTTTGTGAGCATAAGGGGCATTGCAGGCTCCCAGAATACGATACTTTTTAAAATCGATATCCAGTTTTTTCTTAAGGGTTTCGGTGACATTTATTTCAGTTAGTACCCCAAAACCTTCCTTTTCCAGTTCATCTGTAACTTTTTCAATTACTTCTTCAAATTCTCCCGTAATAGTCTTGTTAAAATAATATTCCATAACTGATATTTTTTTATTCCTCATAAAGATAAGAAGATATAAAAACTCTTAACGTAACGATTGTTACATAAAATTGAGGAATTTTCCAGTGTAACAAAGGTTACATGGAGTGGTATTTAATTCTCATACATTTGAATAATCTATGATAATAAAACAATCTATAGCAATTTTACTGATGATAATTTTTTCAGGAAAACTTATCACGGTAGATTCTGATATTTTCAGTTTTATACTGGATACTAATCAGGTAATCCTGCTAAATCCTTTCTGTGAAAGAAAAAATAATAATCTTAAGGAAAACGGAGACCATTTTGGAACCTCTTCTCCAATACAATTATCGAAACTAGCCAGGATCTATTCAAATAATTATCAGTTTACAGAAGAAATTAAAATCCCTGAAATTCGAGATCAGAATCTTAGGAAATTTTTTTATGTAAGGCCATTAATTTTAGGCGTTCATCCCAGAAAATTATATCCGCCTCCCAAATATTCATTAATCTCATAGGATTTAAAATGGTTTGGAAAATTATGTTTTTCAGCCTTAATTATTCACAAATTTTATTGAATTATATGAAAGCAACTATTCCTGTATCCTATAGATCGGTACAGCTATTTCGCATTTTACTTAGCGGAATATTTTTAGTGGCGAGTTTTAACCATATTTTGAATCTGGAAAAAACGCTAAATCGAATTGACCAGGCGAGGTTTAAAGGCATTGCCTATTTCTTTGGTAATCCTGAATATTTAGTGATCATATCGGGAATTGTTATGATGATCGCCGGATTTTGTCTACTTATCGGCTATAAAACCCGATTGGCGGCAATAGCTCTGGCGTCAGTGATAATACCAATTACTTTAACTGTCCAGGTAGGACAAATTCACACTTTAGGTCCTCTTTTTAAAAATATAGCCATATTAGGAGGACTTCTATTTTTTATATTAAACGATATTCAAACATTTAAAAAACAATAATTATGAAAAAGCTAATTCTAGGAGTATTTCTTTTAACACTCACATTTTCGAATACTCTAAACGCACAAACATCCAAACAAGAGGATCATTCACATAATTATGTGGTGCTTACGAAAAAGATCCCCCAACTTCAGCCAATTATTTTAACCGCTGAAGCGCTGGCGGAAGAAGATGGGAAGAGTTTCGGGGATTTCCAAGCGATTATCTGTGGAAAAACCGTAGAGGAACTTACAAACAAAGAAGTGATGATGGACTTTATTGAAAAAGCTGAAAAAGCTCACGTGAAAATTGTGGTATGTGGGTTCTCCTTAAAAAAGTTCAAAGTGAATAAAGAAGACATTCCAGAGGTACTTGAAGTGGTGGACAATGGTATTCTGCATGATTTTCAACTGCAAAAGAAAGGTTATTTGAGTATAGAACTCTAAATATTCAGTAAGTTAATTAGTTGAAGTATAAACCATAGGAGCTAAGGTTCTTATGGTTTATTTTATTTTTCTATCTGAATAGAATTTCAGGAAATTACAGTGCAAACTTAAAAAAGAATAAAAATAATTATTACTTTCGCATTGTCAATAAAATTTCGACTCTATATATTTGAAACTAATTAGAAATATATTGTTCTTTACTGCTGCCATCATCATGGTAGGCCACGATATTGTGCCCCATAATGATCTTGCAGAAAATAAAGAAAATGCTATTTCGCAGGAATCAATAATAGCTTCTCAACATATAGATCAAAAACATTCAGAATTAGGTCACATTTTTGAGCATTTTCAGCATTCTTCAAATGAAAGAGCTTTTGAATATGCAAATGGGATCGAAAAAAACCTGAATGTCAAAATTCAACTACTTCAAAATTCTGCTGCGATAATTGATATAGATGATCAATTCATTTGGTATAGCAATTTTGAAAAGCAACGTTTTCGGGATTATCCTTTAATTCCATATTTTTCTACATTATCATCTCATACCCTTCGGGGCCCTCCTATCTCGTAGTTAACACCTTTCACTTTAATAAAACCTTTATATCAAATGGATCAAACCCATTGAATAAAGTTTTGTTACCAGGATTTTCCGTCTAATCCCGGAATAACCCTCCATTTGAATACCCTTCAATAAATTAATTTTTAACTCATGTTCTTTTTCTGAGCAGCGGAGGGGCGTATTCATGTTTTCAATTTTAACTCGAGCTTTTAAAATAGTAGTATATAATGTTAGATAAAATTATTCAGTTTTCGATAAATAACAAGCTGGTTATCGGAATACTAACCCTGTTCCTTATAGGCTGGGGAACATATTCACTTACCAGGTTACCTATAGATGCTGTACCCGATATTACAGATAACCAGGTAATGGTCATTACAGTTTCTCCTACCCTTGCAGCCCAGGAGGTAGAGCAACTGGTAACTTTTCCTGTTGAACAAACTATGGTAAGTATACCTGAAATAAAAGAAATGCGATCTTTCTCGCGATTTGGGCTTTCAATAGTAACTATAGTATTTGAGGAAGATACTGACCTCTATTGGGCAAGACAGCAGGTTCAGGAAAGATTATCTGCTGCGGCAGACGAGATACCCCAGGGTGTTGGAAAACCTGAGATGGCACCCGTAACCACTGGATTAGGGGAAATCTATCAATATGTGGTGCATCCAGAAGAAGGTTATGAAGACGAATATGATGCAACTGAATTGAGAACAATTCAAGATTGGATTATCAAGCGTCAACTTTTAGGAACCCCTGGTGTAGCAGAGGTTAGTGGTTTTGGGGGGTTTGTTAAACAATATGAAATAGCTATTGATCCCGATAAACTTCAAAGTATGGATATTACTATTGAAGAAATTTTTACCGCTCTTGAAAAAAACAACCAGAATACCGGTGGGGCTTATATCGATAAAGGACCAAATGCATTCTTTATCAGAAGTGAAGGTCTGGTTAATAACCTGCAAGAACTTGAGAAAATAGTAATTAAAGAAAGTAGTGGAACCCCGATACTGGTTAGGGATGTGGCCAAAGTACAATTTGGGCACGGGGTGCGATATGGGGCTGCAACACGAAATGGCGAAGGTGAAGTAGTAACCGGTATTGTAATGATGCTTAAAGGGGCAAATTCTTCTGCGGTAATCAATAATGTAAAAGATAAAATTGAACAAATTAAAGAAACCCTGCCCGAAGGAGTCACTATTGAACCCTACCTGGATAGAAAGAAATTAGTAGACCGTGCTATTAGTACGGTAACAACGAACCTTACCGAAGGGGCACTTATAGTAATTTTTGTATTAGTTCTTTTTCTTGGGAATTTAAGGGGAGGATTGGTAGTTGCGTCTGTTATCCCTCTAGCCATGCTGTTCGCTATATCAATGATGAACATTTTTGGGGTATCGGGTAATTTAATGAGTCTTGGAGCAATAGATTTTGGAATTATTGTGGATGGTGCCGTGATCATTGTTGAAGCGGTAATGCATGGTATCAATAAAGCTAAACGCAAATATCCGGGAGTACTAAAACTTTCTCAAGCTCAAATGGATGCAGAAGTATTTGATTCTGCCAGTAAAATTAGAACATCAGCTGCATTTGGAGAAATAATAATATTAATTGTCTATCTGCCAATACTGGCATTAACAGGTGTTGCAGGTAAAATGTTCCATCCTATGGCCCAAACCGTTTCTTTTGCCATCTTAGGAGCTTTTATCCTTTCACTTACTTATGTTCCTATGATGTCTGCCTTGGTTTTAAGTAAAAAAACAGAACATAAAAGAAACTTTTCCGATAAAATGATGGATTTTTTCCAACGAGGATATCAACCAATTATTGAAAAAGCCATCCATACAAAATTATTGGTTGTTGGAATTGCGGTGGGACTATTTGCCATGGCTTTAATTGCTTTTTTCCGAATGGGAGGGGAGTTTATCCCACAGTTGGATGAAGGGGATTTTGCCGTTGAAACACGGGTTCCTGTGGGGAGTTCTATAGATCAAATGATAGATGTATCTCAAAAAGCACAAACCATATTATTGAGTCAGTATCCAGATGAGGTAACCCAGGTGGTCAATAAAATAGGTTCCGGGGAAATCCCTACAGATCCTATGCCCATTGAGGCTGGTGATATGATGGTGATTTTGAGCCCTAAGGACGAATGGACCAGTGCGGAAGATCGAGAAGGCTTAATAGAAGAAATGCAGGCATCATTATCGGTGATCCCCAATGCTACATTTAGTTTTCAACAGCCTATTCAAATGCGTTTTAATGAATTATTAACTGGTGCAAAGCAGGATGTGGTTATTAAAATATATGGGGAAGATCTTAATACTCTTTCTGATTTAGCAGGAAATGTCGGGAGAAAAATTCAATCTGTAGAAGGTGTTGAAGATCTATACGTGGAGGAAATTACGGGGCTTCCTCAAATTCAAATACAGTTGGACAGGGATAAAATAGCACAATATGGACTTAATGTAGAAACGATAAATAATGCCATAGAGACCGGTTTTGCAGGTAAAGCTGCCGGAATGGTATTCGAGGGGGAAAGACGTTTCGATTTGGTGGTACGATTAGAAGAGGCAAGTCGTGGTGATATCAGGGATGTGGAAAATTTATTTATAGGCACTCCCGCAGGACAACAGATCCCTCTCAGCGAATTAGCTAATATTTCGTTTCAACCGGGCCCGGTGCAAATCCAAAGGGACAATGCAAAAAGAAGGGTAACTATTGGATTTAATGTAAGGAACAGGGATGTTCAAAGTATTGTTGACGATATAAAATCTATCATTGGCGATAATATTGATCTTCCTGCTGGTTATTATGTAACCTACGGGGGGCAATTCCAAAATTTAAAAGAAGCCAATCAACGCCTATTAATAGCATTACCAATAGCCCTGCTGCTTATTTTGATTTTATTATATTTTACATTTGGCTCTATAAAGCAAAGTCTGCTGATTTTTACAGCTATACCTTTATCTGCCATCGGTGGTGTTTTTGCCTTACTACTTAGGGGAATGCCTTTTAGCATATCGGCGGGAGTTGGTTTTATCGCTCTGTTTGGTGTAGCCGTATTGAATGGTATTGTACTCATTGCAGAATTTAACAGGCTCGACAAAGAAGGCGTTAGTGATATATATGAGCGGGTCCTTCAGGGTACCAGGGTACGTTTAAGGCCGGTATTAATGACGGCTACAGTTGCTTCTCTTGGTTTCCTTCCTATGGCGCTTTCTAATACATCAGGTGCAGAAGTACAACGGCCATTGGCCACTGTAGTAATAGGTGGGTTAATTACGGCTACGGCCTTAACCCTAATCGTGCTTCCGGTCCTGTATATATATTTTACTGAAGGGAAAGTCAAATTCAATTTCAGAAAAAGAAAAATAGCCACCACTTTACTCGTGATTGGGGGAATATTCTTTCCGGCCATGCAATTGCAAGCACAGGAAATAGACCCGGTTCAGGAACGAGAAATTTCCTTAGAACAAGCTATTGAAATGGCAATTGAAAATAATAACCGCATTAAGATTGCCCAATATGAAATAGATGTTGAAAAAACAGGAAAATATGGAGCGATTACCATCCCTAAAACAGAGTTCTCCTATAGTAACGGCGAATTCAATACCCCAACAATAAAGGATAATTTGTATGGAGTTACACAGCGGATCAATTTCCCCACGGTTTATACCAGTCAGTTCAAGCTGGCTAAAGCCAGAGTCAAAAATAGTGAACAACTCAAGGTTATAGCCGAAAACGAACTGGTTGCAGATGTTAAATCTGCCTATTTGAGATACCTGTATTTAAAGGAAAATGAACATTTGTTACAGCACCAGGATAGTCTGTACAGCAATCTTAACAGATCAAGCTCGATGCGCTACAAAACAGGTGAATCCACGAAACTGGAAAGTGTGACCTCGGCAACGCAATCGATGCAAATAAGGAACAGGCTTCAGCAAAATGAAGCCGATTTAAGGATCGCTAAAAAACAACTACAGGTGGTGCTTAACACCAATGATAATATAAGTGTTACGAATACAGAACTTACTCCTATGGAGTTAGATTTTACTATGGAAAGCCAATCGGTGAAACAAAGTCCTTTATACCTCTATTTTCAACAACAATTGGAGTTAAAGAAACGGGAGACCAACGTGGAAAGAAATAAAGTTTTACCTGACCTAATGTTCGGGTATAACAGTCAAACTTTTATTGGGGATCAATTTATAGATGGCCAGGATATTAAATATGATAACGGTGATCGATTTTCCTTTTTTCAGGTTGGTGTGGCTATCCCCATATTCCCGGGGGGGCATCGTTCCAGGATAAAGGCAGCTAAAATTGAAGAGAATATTGCACAATCTCAAATAGAACTGAACCAAACCCAGTTAGAGGGAGAACTTCAGAATTTACTACAGGAATATTACAAGTTACAAGGAACTCTCAATTACTATCAAAATGAGGCCCTGCCACAAGCAGAACTGATTATTGATAACTCCGAAAAAAGTTTTCGAAGCGGAAATGTTTCTTATGCCCAATACCTGCAGAACCTCACTTTAGCGAATAGTATTCAGACAGAGTACTTAAACACCCTTTATCAATACAATCAATCCATTATAGTTATTGAAGCCCTGCTGGGACTGTAAAACCTAATGATATCACATTAAAAATATAAAAGATGAAAATTAAATTCAATACAAAAATTTCGCTACTCATTTTATCCACCCTTTTGGTAGTGGCGTGTGGCAATAATGATTCTGAAAAGACCGAAACTTCCGCAGAATCTTCTACGACAAAAGAAACGCCTGTTGCTAACGGGGCCAAACAGGTCACTTTTACAAAGGATCAATATAATCTCGCCGGAATAGAAACCGGGGAAGTTGAAATGAGAAATCTTAGCAACATCATTAAATTAAATGGGGTTATTGATGTGGAACCTGAAAGCATGGCTTCTGTATCTGCGCCATTAGGGGGGTATATAAAAACTGCCGGGAGATTACCTGGGGAAGAGGTCAAAAAAGGGCAAGTCCTGGCTACAATCGAAAATCCCGAATTTATCCAGATACAACAGGACTATTTGGAAAGTTTGAGCAGGCTACAATTCCTTGAAGAAGAATATAACCGGCAAAAACAGTTAAGGGAAGAGGATATCAATTCGGCAAAAACCTTTCAACAGGTTTCTTCCGACTATAAAATTACACAAGGACGGGTTAAGGCATACGAACAGCAACTTGCCCTTGCGGGTATTAGTAGAAGGAATGTTCAAAATGGTAATATAGCTCGAACTGCGAATTTATACGCCCCTATAACAGGTTTTATAAAAGAGAGCAACGTTAACATAGGTGATTTCATTTCCCCTGAAGAAGTGTTATTTGAAATTGTAAATACTGATGATGTTCATATCGCACTCAATGCATTTGAAAAAGATCTGGAAAAAATAGAGATTGGCCAAACCGTGAAATTTTCCCTTTCTAATGACAATACTTATGACCGTACTGCAGAGGTGTTCCTGATAGGAAAAGCTACAGGAGAGAATAGGATAACCCCCGTTCATTCCCACATTTCAGAGGAAGACGAAAAAGGTCTTTTACCTGGTATGTATGTAAAAGCCTGGGTAGAAACTGGTACGGAGCAACAAAATGCGGTACTCTCTGAAGCAATTGTCCAATATCAGGGGAAAGACTTTGTTGTTCTACAAACCCGGGAGACGGCGAATGCTTATACTTTTAGGTTAGAGCAGGTTAAAAAAGGCCTTGAGCAGGAAGGATATACGGCCATAAGCTTTGCTGAAAATACTGATATTAACAATCTAAAGCCCGTGGTAAAGAATGCTTATTCCATTTTATCTGCATTAAGAAATTCTGAAGAAGAATAATAAAAGGTATTTGGAAACTAATTTCAAAATATTAGGATGAAAATAGGCAAGGTGATATTCAAATTAACAGAACCTTTTCAGGCGCTGCAAAATAGGCTGTTCGCGAAAGTATATCTGGCACAGACTATTAGCCTGCTGGGGGATGCTTTTACCTGGGTTGGTCTTGCCTTGCTTGCCTATCAATTTGGGGAAGAAAGGGCTGCTATAATATTGGCTGCCGCGCTTACATTGAGGGTCACTGCTTTTATCATCTTTTCGCCATTTGCCGGTGTACTTGCAGATCGTATGGATCGAAAAAAGATTTTGTATACGACGCATTTTATTAGGATGGGTCTGGTTGCCTTACTGCCGTTCATTACGGCCGAATGGCAAATTTATGCAATCGTATTTCTTATGAATGTTTTCAATGCTTTTTTTAGCCCTACTTATAGATCTGTTATCCCTCAGATTGTGGATAAAAGATTATATCGGCAAGCTATTGGGTTATCGGCTGCCACGTATCAGTTATTAGGGGTTTTAGGTCCGGGTTTAGCGGGAATACTTGCAGTCTGGATGGGAGCCAGGGAGATATTCCTGGTTGATGCGGGAACATTTATTATCGCAGGGATTTTACTTTTAACACTCCCTAAAACCTTTTTAAATGCAACTAAGGAAGAAGTTCCCAGTAAACACCCAACCACCTGGCAGGATGTTACTAAAGGAGCCAGGCTCTTGTTTCAAAATAAGTATATCCGTTTTGCACTTTTCATAGAACTGGTATCGGCTATGGCAGGAGCATTTATCCTGGTTAATACTATAATACTGGTTAAAGGTGGTTTAGAGTTAACTGATAAGGATTATGGTTTGATTATGGCGGCCTTTGGTATTGGTGCAACAGTGGCTGCTTTTGTTTCAGGAGCTATTGATAAATCTAAATCGAGACAAGTTTCCTTATTATTGGGAGCATTAGTATTGGGACTGTCAATTAGTGCCGCAAACTATCTTAATTTTTCTTTGCTTTTTGTGTTCTGGATCTTTGCAGGGTTGGGACAAAGTCTTGCAGAAATTCCTTCAGAAACCCTTATTGGGGAAAATATATCAGATAGTGAACAGGGAAAAGTATATGGTTCCCATTTCGCTTTTTCCCATCTATGGTGGGCGATTTCTTATCCAATAGCAGGATACCTTGGGACTAATTTCCCAGATAGGGAATTTCTCTATGGTGGAATTATCACTTTGACATTGTTGACGATTGTTTTTCTGTTTCTCAGGCCAAAGGATAGTGTTAGAAAATCAAAACATTTAAAATCGCGGAAAGTAGGTTAGGCATTAACTAAGAGTATGAATATTATGGAAGATCATAAAAACAATAAGACCGTTATTTATCAGTGTAATGGAGTAAACTGCCGAAAGAAAAAAGGCAAGCTTTTACATTATTATATGAAGAAATATAAACTGAAAAACAAAATTGAAGTTGATATAATAGATTGTAACAATAGATGTCAACAAGCCCCTGTTCTCCATCTTCATCCAGACGATATTTGGTTTTCGGAGAAAGATTTAGGAACAGTTATTAAAAGATATATTTTGAATAAATAATCCAACTAGGCTGTATCTAAGTCAATTATGGGAAGAGTATCTCAAAAATTAAAAAGCAATAAATCTCAAAATAAAAAAATTATGAAAAAAGTATTTTTTATCACAACAGTTGTTTTGGCCCTATTAGTATCGTGTAAAGAAACTAAGAAGGAAGAAACTGGTCCCAATGCGAAAAAGGATAATAATGCAGAAATGGTTAGGATCGAAGATAGCATCCAAATGACCCGCGAAAAAACAATGGATAGTTTAGAGCAGGTTAAATCACATGGGCATGCCCATTAATAATCGAAGTGCCAATGTACTGCGATGTGCAATGGGACTTAAACAATTTTATTATGAAAATTAAAAAAATATATGCCTTTCTCTTTCTTTTTCTATGCGGAGCATTCGGCTCTCTGGCATATGCTCACGGAGTAGATGAAAACACACAAACGTTTCTATTGGGAAATAGTGGCGTGGCATTTGGCCCATTTTTATACATAGGAGCTAAACATATGATTACCGGCTATGATCACTTACTATTTTTGGTCGGTGTTATTTTCTTTCTGTATAAACCGAAACAAGTACTCTTATATGTTAGTTTCTTTACCATTGGCCATAGCACCACTTTGTTATTAGGTGTTTTAGCCGATATCAATATTAATGCGTACTTAATCGATGCTATTATCGCCTTATCTATCGTATATAAAGGCTTTGATAATTTAGGCGGCTTTAAGCGCTTCTTTGGTAAACAGCCGAATACCCAGGCGGCGGTTTTGATATTCGGGTTGTTTCACGGTTTTGGTCTTGCAAGTAAGTTACAAGAATTTAAATTCGACCGTGAGGGTCTCTTGACTAATCTAATTGGTTTCAATATTGGAGTAGAAATAGGGCAATTTATTGCTTTAGCAGTAGTATTGATTCTTATCACGGTTTGGAGAAGACATCGCAGCTTTATGAAATTTTCAACAATTACAAATACAGCTTTAATGGCCGCAGGTTTTTTATTGCTCGGCTTTCAATTAACAGGCTACTTTACATCTTAAAAAATATAATTATGTCAGAAATGAAACCTCCATTATTGGAAAAAAATAAAATTATAAAAGCAACTCTTATTTCACTTATCGTAGGAGCATTATTACTAGTGATAGCTGTTTTGCCAGCCGAATATGGAATGGATCCTACAGGTGTGGGGAAACTGATAGGATTTAGCAAACTATACGTTCCAGAAGAATCCGGAACAAATAGTTTAGGAGTAATGGCAACAAACTCAACCACTCCTCTCATTAAATTAGAAAAGGCAGGTTCAGGGCCAAATGTGGAAAGACCTGCTGAGGCCGATAATCCACCTCCAACTACGCAATTAAAATCACGTGAGGATGAAACTAAAGTGGTGGTTCCGGCAGGAAAAGGAATTGAGTTCAAAATAGATATGCTCAAATATGGAAAAATGAAATATGAATGGACTACCGCTAACGGTGAGGTTCTTTATTTTGATTTTCACGGAGAAGTAAAACAGGAAAAAAAAGTTAAAGAGGTTTACTTCGAGAGTTATACTATTTCCAGCTCCAATAATATGGTGGGAACCTTATTGGCCCCATATGACGGGAAACATGGTTGGTTTTTCAGAAACACCGGTAATGAGGATGTCACGGTAACTTTGAGACTTAAAGGTCAGTATTCATTATAATTTTAAGTCCTGCAATGGAAGGTGAATTTCTGCCTATTTAGAATTTCCTAAAATACTATTGAACCAGAGAAAAACAAGAAGCCATAATAGGAGAAGCCTCTAAAACTACTTTGAATTTTAAAATTACATATTTCAAACATAGTTCAGTTAACATCCATGAAAAGCAGGAACAAAGGAAAAAAAAGTGCTAATTCCGGAACCTTCAAAAGAGCAGGTTTTAGAGCAGGATCTAAGGAGAAAGGGGGCAAATGGAGTATTTCGGATCTTCTTTCCCTAATTTTTATTTTTATAGTCGTTTTAGGGATAATTTTATATATCTACCAGCATTTAACACTGTTGTTTTAAAAGTTTATCGGTTTGATTTAAAGTGTTTTACGATATTTAGGTGTACATAGTTCTACATTTAAGACAGGTCTTTACAGCATAGAGATTTTATTAGTTGAAGTATAAACCATAGGAGCTAAGATTCTTATGGTTTATTTTATTTTCCCCTAAATCTCTGTGATAAATTATTACTTTTGTAATCAGTGCAAATACAAAATCAAATAAAAGCCTTATTCCTTCTAGGTGTATTTATGCTGATGTCTTTTCATCAGGTAATACCTCATGCACATCATGAACATGAGGAGGAGAAGAACGAGGTTGCACACCAGCATTCCGGTGAAGATCATCACCACGAAAAGAAAAAGGAAGATAAGCGAGGCGGATTCTTGTCTTATTTGCTGGCTATTCATTCTCATACGAGTGCTTCCAATGAAATTCCGGTTATTAAGGAATATTCCGAGGACGTCAGGGTTCAAAATACCGAAGCTAAAAAGAAAGCTTCAAATAAATACTATTTAGGTAATTGGGTTTTAGCTGATCAGGATTCAGAAAATTTTGAAATTTATCAGCCTCCCAACGATTATTTTAATCCCTATTTATCTTTACTCTCACTTCGGGGACCTCCCGACTTAGTTTGATCAGCTAGTCAGGCCACTACTTAAAATAGCTGGCTGACCTTATCGTATAGATTAAACTAAAATCAAAATTTATGTACAGAAATATAGTTTCCGCTGTATGCGGAATACTAATCTTTATGGGCTCATTCGCCCAGGATACCGGTATGAACGGCATTTTGGAGCAGATTAGCCAGAATAACAGGCAACTCAAGGCATATCAGTCTTATATGGCTAGTCAGAATCTTGCTAATAAAACGGAGAACAACCTGCAGGATCCCGAGGTTTCAGCCTTTTATCTTCCGTTCGGGGAACATCAAACCGGTGATTATACTGAATATCTGGTTTCTCAGCAATTTGAGTTTCCTACAGTTTATGGAGCACGCAGCAAGCGTATTGAAAAGCAAAAGGAATTGCTGGAACTAGAGTATGAAACGCTACGTGAAGAGGTATTACTGAATGCCAAGAAACAGCTTTTGGAATTGCAGACCCTGCAGAAACGAAAAGAGCTGGAGGAAAAAAGAGTAGAGCAGGCCAAACAGGTGTATGATCAAATTCAGCGTTTATTCAATGCAGAACAGATTGGTATCCTGGAATTGAATAAAGCCAAAGTAGCCTGGTTACAGGAGCAGTTTGAACTGGATCAGGTCAACATTAGGATTAGGAGCACATTGCTGGAACTTCAGAAATTGAACGGTGGAAATACAATTGAGGCTGAAGAGGTAGAATTTTTCGCAGATCCTGAATTGGCCGAAATGCAGACGCTTTGGGAAGAAAAACTTTCCGAAGATGCCGAAATTCAGCAGTTAAAAGCTCGTGAGAATCTTGCCCAACAGCAGGTAAAACTGGAAAAGAATAAAATTCTTCCAGACCTAAGCATTGGTTATAATTACCAGGGAGTGAATTCCAGTAATTATTCCGGTTTCTTAGGAGGACTATCCATCCCGCTCTGGAACAGCAAAAATAAGGTAAAAGCTGCTGAGGCAAATTTGGAATATACCCAAGACAATACCGGTGCTGAAACTGCTGAATTATACACTCGTTTTCAGGAAGACTATCAGCAATATCAATTATTAAAGAGAAAATACGAGGAATATCAGCAAACCTTTCAGGATCTGAATTCCGAAGAACTTTTATTTAAAGCTTACGAACTTGGGGAATTTTCATTTCTGGATTATTACCGGGAAGTGGAGTTCTACCGGCAGGCTTTTAACAATATGCTGGAGATGGAAAAAGAACTCCTTCAGCTTAAAGCAACACTTTTAAAACATCAATTATAATTAAATAATATGAATTTCAAGAATTTATTTTTCGCAGCAATATTAGTATTTGGTTTTTCAGCTTGTAGAGATACAGCAAAAGAAGATCATGGACATGAACATGCAGAAGGAACTGGAGCTCATGCCCCGGAGGAGGAAGAGCATGGTCATCCACATAATGAAGATGGTAGTCATATGGACGAAGATCATATGGAACAGGAAGAATTCAAAGTTGGTGAAGATTCACTCGATATGCATGAGGATTCTGACCACCATACGCATGATGACGGAACGGAGCATGAGGATCATTAAAAATCAATAGTAGACATGAAATATATTTATATAGTATGCATCTCGCTTTTCCTATTTTCCTGCGGAAATAACGAGGAGGAAGGCCATGCGCACGATGCAGAAGGAAATCACGTAGGCTCAGAAGTTCCCGCGATCAGTAAAACCATCTGGACAGACCAGACGGAGCTTTTCGTTGAATTTCCGGCTTTAGTGGAAGGAAAAACCAGCAAATTTGCAGCTCATTTTACTGTTCTGGATAAACACCAGCCGATTCGAAAGGGCTCGGTTACAGTGAGCCTTATTCAAGGAGATAGCGGAATTCGGCATAAGGTGGAATCGCCGTCTTCACCCGGAATTTTTTCACCCGCTTTACAGCCAAAAGAACCGGGGACTTACGACCTGGTTTTTGATCTGAAAACTCCTGAGTATTCAGACAGGATCGTAATTGAAGATGTTCAGGTGTATGCCTCGGCTGCGGAAGCTTCAGAAAATATAACGGAAGCTGAAGATGCCGGCATTAGCTTTTTAAAGGAGCAGGCCTGGAAGATCGATTTTCAAACAGAGCCTGTTACAGATGGTGAAGTTTATGACATTGTGCATACATCAGGAGTATGGCAAGCCGCTCCGGGAACATATAAGTCCCTTGCAGCAGGAGCTAATGGAATGGTAAATTTTGCTTTAGATAACCTAACGGAAGGAACCGAGGTGAAAAAAGGTCAGCTGTTGATGACTTTGAGCAGCGAAGGACTTTCTTCCAATAATATCCAGGCAGAAATCGCTCAGGCCAAAGCCAGGTACGATCAAGCGAAAGCTGAATATGAACGAAAAAAGGAACTTTATGAGGATAAAATTGTGCCCAAAGCGGAATTTGAAAGGGTGGAAAGCGACTTTCGGGTAGCCGAATCTAATTACCGTGCACTTGCCTCCAATTACGGAGCTGGCGGGAAGCAAATCAGGGCTCCATTTGACGGATTTATAAAATCCATCAGCACGTCAAACGGGGATTACGTAGAACAGGGAGCTAATCTTGTTAGCATTGGAACTGACAAATCACGTTTGCTTAAAACGCAATTAAGTGCCTCTCATAATCCAAGTAAAGAAGCTATTGCGAGTGTATGGTACAGAAATGATGAAGGCATCTGGAGTGAAGTAGAAGATGGATCGATTGTTTCCGTAGGGAAGGAAGTGGAAGATCGCAAACCAATGATCCCTGTCTTTATTAAAGTAAACGATGTAGTTGAAATGCCAGAAGGCAGTTTTACTGAAGTACAGATCGCTCTTGGAGAGGCTGAAACCGGAATTGTGGTGCCTGAAGCTGCATTACTCGAAGATTACGGTAATTTTTCTGTGATCGTACAAACCGGCGGAGAAAGTTTTGAAAGAAGACCTGTAAAGATCGGGAAACGAAACGGAAAGAATGCACAGGTACTTAGCGGACTTGAGGCCAGAGACGTTGTCGTGACCACCGGAAATTACCAGGTTAAGATGGCTTCAATGTCCGGACAAACACCTGCTCATGGGCATGATCATTAATATTGAAATAGAAATTAGATGTTAAATAAAATATTATCAATTTCACTTAAAAACAGGCTTCTGGTCCTTCTGGCGGCTGTGGTACTGAGCGTCACCGGGTTTTACCTCGCACGTACTATGAACGTGGATGTATTCCCAGACCTTACCGCGCCTACCGTGACCATACTTACGGAAGCTCACGGAATGGAGAGTGAAGAGGTAGAGAAACTAGTAACTTACCAGCTCGAAACCGCGATGAACGGTTCGCCGAATGTAAGAAGGATTCGTTCTTCCTCAGCCGCGGGGATCTCCATCGTTTGGGTTGAATTCGACTGGGGTACTGATATTTACAAGGCAAGACAGATCGTAAGTGAACGTATTCCAATGATTCGTGAAAACCTACCCACAGGAATAGGAGCGCCTACCATGGCACCCATTTCCTCAATTATGGGGGAAGTTATGCTATTGGGAGTCACTTCAGATAGTCTTAGCCCTATGGAATTAAGAACCCTTTCTGACTGGCAGATCCGTCCACGGATCAAGGCCATCGGAGGGATTGCAAACGTGGTGGTGATTGGAGGAGATTATAAACAATACCAGGTTTTTGCCGATCCCGGAAAAATGAAATATTACGATGTAAGTCTTGAGGAACTAACCGAGAAGGTTAAAGAGGCGAATACGAATGCTCCCGGTGGTTTTCTGAATCAATATGGAAATCAATACATCATCAAAGGTAGTGGTAGGGCTTATGTGATAGATGATCTGGAAGAAGCTGTGGTAAAACAGGTAAACGGCCAGAGTATTAAAATAAAGGATATTGCGGAAGTACAGATAGGCGCTGCCGATAAGATCGGTGATGGCTCCCTGAATGCAGAGCCGGCAGTTATTTTGACAATTTCTAAGCAGCCCGATGTGAATACCCTGGAACTTACCGAAAGACTGGACGAGGCCATTGCCGAACTGGAAACAAGTCTCCCTGAAAGCGTGGAGATCAAAAGTCAGATCTTCCGACAGGCAGACTTTATTGATGCTTCCATCAGCAATCTGAATATGACTCTGCTGGAAGGTGCCTTTTTCGTGGTCATCGTGTTATTCATATTCCTGATGAACTGGCGTACCACCCTAATTTCACTACTGGCGATCCCAATTTCATTACTGGTATCGATCATCGTATTAAAAATGCTAGGCTATACCATCAATACCATGAGTTTGGGTGGAATGGCAATTGCAATTGGAGCACTGGTAGATGATGCTATTATTGATGTGGAGAATGTTTATAAACGCCTGCGCGAAAATATTCGAAAACCAAAAGCTGAAAGGCAGTCGGTGATCACCGTGGTAAGGGATGCATCGGTGGAAATTAGAAGTTCCATCATCATAGCAACCCTTATCATTATTGTCTCTTTTGTGCCGCTGTTTTTCCTTGGCGGAATGGAAGGCCGATTGCTGAAACCCCTGGGAATTGCTTTTATTACTTCTGTATTGACATCGCTGATTGTAGCGGTAACAGTTACTCCGGTGCTGTGTAGTTATCTTCTGAAAAAGGAGAAAATGCTGAAAAAGCAGTCCGAAGGAACAAAAGTGGAAAGATGGTTACAGAAGGCCTACGCCGATATTCTAAATCGAGCCTTAAAGATCCCTAAAACCGTGATCGCGGTAACAGTGGTTGCTTTTTTACTGAGTATTGCGTTATTTACGCAATTAGGAAGAAGTTTCCTCCCTGAATTCAACGAGGGATCACTAGTGATAAGTGTGGTGGGGCCTCCATCCATGTCGCTAGAAGAAAGTAATAAGACTGGAAACCAGGTAGAGCAATTATTGCTTGAAATGCCTGAAGTGGATGTGGTTACCAGAAGGACCGGTAGAGCTGAACTGGACGAGCATGCCCAGGGAGTAAATGCCGCCGAGATCGATGTACCATTCACCCTGGAAGATAAATCGAAGGAGGAGTTTTTTGAAGAGGTACGGGGAAAATTAAGTATCGTTCCGGGGGTTAATATTACGCTGGGACAGCCAATTGCCCACCGTATCGACCATATGCTTTCAGGTACGAGAGCCAATATCGCGATCAAGATCTTTGGACCCGATTTACAACAGCTATATGAAATAGGTAAAAACGTGGAGGAGAATATTACTCCTATCGATGGGCTTGCCGATGTAGTTGTTGATCAGCAGATCGAAGTACCACAGATCAAGATAAGCCCAAAACGCCAGATCCTTTCAGCTTATGGAATGACCGTAGGACAGTTAATGGAGCAGGTAGATATCGCCTTTGCCGGTCACGAAGTTGGTGAGATTTATGAAGGTCAGAAGTATTTTGACCTGGTGGTGCGTTATAAGGAGGATGTTAGAAACAGCATTGAGAAGATCAAAACTGCCTTGATAGGATTGCCAAATGGTTCACAGGTTCCATTGGAACAGCTCGCTAGTGTTTCTTCTGTAAGCAGTCCTAATACCATTAGCAGGGAAGATGTACAGCGTAAAATAGTTGTGGCGGCCAATGTGCAGGGCCGTGATTTGAGAAGTGCGGTAGAAGAGATTCAGCAAACTGTGAATTCTTCGGTGACTATTCCCGAAGGTTACAGAGTACAATATGGGGGCCAGTTTGAAAGTGAGTCCAGAGCTTCGCAAATGCTTTTGATTACTGCGGTGATAGCCATATTTGTGATCTTTTTGTTGCTTTATTTTGAATTCAATAATGTAAAACTGGCATTTGTGGTTCTCATCAATTTGCCGCTGGCACTTATCGGTGGAATCCTCATTGTTTACTTCACTTCCGGTATTGTAAGTATCGCTTCTACTATTGGTTTTATAAGTCTCTTTGGAATAGCAACCCGGAACGGGATCTTACTGGTATCGAGATATGAAGATCTACGAAAGGAAGGCCTTAGGGGATATGAGCTCATTAAATCTGGTGCGCTCGACAGGTTAAATCCAATTCTGATGACAGCCTTTACCACAGGGTTGGCACTTATTCCATTAGCTTTAAAAGGAGGCGAACCGGGAAGTGAGATCCAGAGTCCAATGGCTGTTGTAATTCTTGGAGGATTGCTTTCAGCAACGGTACTGAACCTGGTTGTGATACCTTGCGTATATGAATTAGTTACGAGGAAAGAATATTCCACTTCTAAAATTTAAAAAAATATGGCGGACTCGATGTAGAGTCCGCTTTTCATTTTTAGCAGCAATTGTTTCCTTCCTGAATGGGTGGACAGGCAACAGTACCATAAGAACAATAAAGCAGCAATCACCTTCCTTTGGTTTCAATAATTGACTGCAGTTTTCGCATTGGTAAAAAAACTGACAGGCTGTTGTGGACATTTCTTCTTCTCCTTTTCTTAATAAGATTATTTATAACAGTATCAAAATTATTTTTAGATTAACCTGTGGTTAATATAGTATATGTTAAAAATATATTTTAGATTTGCCTAAATAATATTTTAGGTAATGAAAATACAATGGTTTTGTCTGATTATTTCTATCGTTTTTTTTACATCCTGCGATAAATTGGCTGATGAATATGGTCCTGTTCCTCCAAAGGAAAATGAACTTCTTGATGGGCCTGTAGAAGGATTATCAATCGAAGAACAGATTCAGTTCTTGAATGGGGATATAGCGTTCAATGATGAAGTATTTACTGCAGAAACTGGACTCGGCCCCGTTTTCGTAGGTACTAGCTGTGTTAGTTGTCATTCTGGGGATGGTAAAGGTCACCCGTTTAATCAATTTATAAGATTCGGTCAAAGTGATACTTTAGGAAATCCTTTTGCAGACTTTGGGGATGGTAAAAATCAATTACAGAATAAAGCAATTCAGGGGTTTCAGCCTGAAAAGCTACCTCCAGGAGCACCCTTCACCACCTTGGTTGCGCCTGCGGTCACAGGATTAGGTTTTTTGGATGCTGTTCCAGATGAAAGTATACTTTCTCTAGCCGATCCTTATGATGAGAATGGCGACGGAATAAGTGGTAGAGCTCATTTCGCATATCCTCCTGAATATGTTCAAATTCGGCCAAATAGTATTTCACGTGGAGGTAAATATATTTTTAGGTTTGGTAAAAAGGCAATTAGTTATGACTTATTGCATCAAACAGTAGGTGCGTATAATCAAGATATAGGTATTACATCATTATTTGAACCTATAGATCCTTATAGCGGGCTGGAAGAGGACCCGGAAATCAGTACTCAGGTAGTTAACGAGGTGGTTTTTTATTTAAAAACCTTAAAAGCTCCGATACCTCGAAATCAAAATGATCCTGATGTTGTATCTGGCAAACAAATTTTTTCCCGAATTCAATGTGCTGCCTGCCATACCCCAAGCATGAAAACGGGATATACGCCTATCGAAGCACTATCTAATAAAGAATTTCATCCCTATACAGATTTACTACTTCATGATATGGGTCCTGGTCTGGACGATGGATATACCGAAGGTTTTGCTGAAACATCCGAATGGAGAACCCCTCCGCTATGGGGAATTGGCCTTTCTGAAAACTCACAAGGAGGAGGTTTGTTTCTTTTACATGATGGCAGGGCAAGAAGTATTGAGGAAGCCATTTTGATGCATGGCGGTGAAGCCAAAAATTCAAGGGATGAGTTCAATGCCCTATCGGATCAGGAAAAAAAGCAACTACTTGAATTTATAAATTCATTATGATGAAAAGAAAAAAATTTATCCAAACCCTTTCCTCTGTTGCTATAACAATACCAAGTTTAGGTTTTTTACATTCATGCAGTGGAATTTACTATGCTACAGCAAAGGAAGAGGTAGATAAGATAACCATAGCGAAGCATGAGTTTATTCTTGAAAAAAATAACAAGGTGTCTAAAAGAGAGTTTGTCCTTATACAAAATAACAAATACAGATTCCCTATTTGTCTATATAAAGTTGGTGAAGACTATATAGCTTCCTTACTAAAATGCACTCATCGAGGGTGCGAGCTTAATGTTGGTGGGGGTATCTATAGTTGTCCTTGCCATGGAAGCCAATTTTCCAATGAAGGAACCGTATTACAAGGACCTGCTGAACAAAAACTAAAAACATTTCCAACGAAAACAGACGATGAAAACATCTATATTTTATTCTCCTAATTATTTGATCATTACCTTAATATTGTTCACCCTCAGTGGAAATTTAATAGCCCAAAACGAGGATGATATACTTAAAAGAACGAAGTCAGATACAACAGATACTCAACTTAACATGGATGCGGTATACAACCGACCAGCTCTAACAATAAATAAAGCTCCGGTATCTATTGGGGGATATCTTGAAGCCAATTCGATATATGCAGTGGAAGATGGATTGACAGAAGGATTGTCTTTTCAAGCACGACGTTTAACATTATTTCTGTCTGCCTCAATTAACAAAAGAATTAAATTTTTAACGGAAGTAGAGTTTGAAGAGGGAGGTAAAGAGATTGCCATAGAATTTGCTGCTATGGATATCTCCTTTGATCCTCTTCTCAATTTACGAGGTGGAATAATCTTGAATCCAATCGGTGCTTTTAATCAAAATCACGATGGTCCTAAATGGGAGTTTGTAGAAAGACCTGATGTGGCAGTAAAATTACTACCCGCCACTTTTTCTAATGCAGGTTTTGGAATGTATGGTAAAACAAATACTGGAGATTGGATTATCGGATATGAAGCATACCTCTCAAATGGATTTGACAATAGTATAATTAATAATTCAAAAGATCGAACCTCTCTTTCATCCGTTAAAGAAAATGAAGAGCGTTTTGAAGAAAATTTCAGCGGTGACCCTTTAATTACTACAAAACTCGCTATAGGAAATAGAAATATAGGTGAGGTTGGTTTTTCTTATATGGGCGGTACATACAATCGTGTAATGGAAGATGGACTACAGATAGATGAAAAGAATAGGAGGGTGGATGTCTTCGCTATTGATCTTAGCACTACTATTGAATCAACCGGCACTTATATTGTTGGAGAAGGCGCTTATGTGTGGGTGGATGTGCCAAAAACATTTACGCAACAGTTTGGAGATAAACAAGCAGGATTTTTTCTGGATGTAGTTCAACCAGTGTTGCAAAAGAAAATGTTCGGTTGGGAAAATGCATCCTTAAACGTCTCCGCAAGGACAGATTATGTAGATTTTAATATTGGTAACTTCACTCAAACTAATACAAATATAGGGGATGATTTAATTGCGGTTACCCCTTCTATTAGTTTTAGACCGTCTCCTGCAACGGTTTTAAGGTTGAATTATCGTTATCAGTGGCAGAATGACATTTTAAATAATCCAGCCACAAAAACGGCTACCTGGTACCTGGGTTTTAGTACCTATTTTTAAGAATGATATGCAGTTTTAACTAATGGAATGGGCTGCTTGGGGTGGCATGATTAGTTTTATCTTACTGCTAATTACAATATTTCTAAACAGAAGGCTTAAAATTATCTCAGTTTTTAGACAAGTTGAGAAAATGTTTCCAGGTGCAAAGCTTGATCAATAAAATGCTTCTTATTACGTATTGTATTTCTTTTCCTTCATTCTTGATTTGTGGAAAAATATCATGGGTAAAATGAGTCTGCGGTCATATTTTAAAAGAAAATTCAATTTAAATGTATCTTTTTAGAGATTTAAAGGTCTCCTTAGTAAAGTATAAAATTTATAAGTATGAATGATTGTAAATGCACTAATTGTGATTGCACTAAATGTAATTGCAGAAATTGTTTAGAAAACAATTGCCCTTGTACAAGCTGTGAATGTGGTAAGTGCGATTGTTGCTGAATTAAATAAAGGTTGGTTTAAAAGCTAACCTTTATTTATTTTTGAACTATGGAGACTCAAAAAGTTTGGAACAATTTCAATGAAGAGTTATTCTTCTTTATTCTCAAAAAAGTTAAAAATGAAAGTGCTACAAATGATATTTTTCAAAATACATTTTTAAAAATCCATAAAAAATTACATCAACTTGAGAATGATGAAAAAGTAAGAGCCTGGATTTTTCAAATTGCTCGAAACGAGATAGCAAACTACTTCAATAAAGAATCTGTTTATTTACCGAGTGCTAATTTACAGAATGAAACTGCTTTAGAAAAATATCAGTCAATATGCTGTTTTGATAAATTCGTATATGAACTACCAGATATTTATAAAAAGATAATTGAATTGATTTATATCAAAGGACTAAAGCAAAAGGAAGCGGCTGAAATGTTAGAAATAAGTCTTACAAATGTCAAGGCTAGAATACGAAGAGCTAAAGATATTTTAAAACAAAAATTCAATGAATGTTGTAAATACGAGTTTGATAAAGATGGCAAATTAATTGGTGAATCCAATTGCTCTATTTGTAAATCATAATTAAAAATACATCCGCCCACAAATCCATCGCAGATAACAGGTATTGTTAAATAATAGGATTTTAGCATTTCATAATGAAACGATTAAAAACTGACAAAGGGATAGAATGTTAACTTTAGTTGTTTCTTAGCATCATATTTTTTAAAGCAATCTTTTTTTGAATAAAAAATTGCTTTTAACATCAGATTAAATCAAAAAATAATCTATTAATTATCTTTAAGAGGGCTGTGATCACTCCACTCCACGCCATTTAAAAAAATCAAATTTTCTTTGTGTAATTAAAAGGGGCTTCTATATTTGTAGTTATTTTTAATAAATCTAAATAAGAATAATGAAATACTTTACTTTTCTGGCTTTAATGGCCTTTAGCCTCTCTGCTTTCTCCCAATCTGGATTAAAAGGTGAAATTAAAAATGAAACAAATGGACCTATGGCAGGTGCCTCCGTTTATATCGAGGAATTACAAAAAGGAACTACTACAAATTTTGACGGGTTATATAAACTCCAAGAGATTCCCCCTGGAAACTGGAGGGTAGCGGTCAAAATGTTGGGGTACCAAACTATAGAGCAAATGATAGAAGTTAAACCAGATTCCTTAACAACCTATAATGTAAACCTGCAGGAAACATACGGCAGTTTGGATGAAGTGGTAATTTCTGCGAGCCGGAACCCGGAATATCTTTCAGAAATCCCAGCTTCTGTTACGGTGGTGAACTCAGAAAAGCTTCGGGAATTCACTAAAATATCCTCCAATATTAATGAGATTCTAGCATATACTGTGCCCGGTCTTGCTGTAAGTACAGGAACATTTTCGAATTGGGGACAAACATTAAGGGGTAGATCATTACTGGTTATGGTTGATGGAATCCCTCAATCAACACCGCTACGAAACGGACAATTGGGAATTAAAAGTATTAATCCTAACGATATAAGCAGAGTCGAAGTAATCAAAGGAGCCACTTCAATATTTGGAAATGGCGGGAATGGCGGCTTTATCAATTACATCACTAAGAATCCTACCACTTCAGAAAATTTGAGTGGCACTACTAATATTTGGGGAACATCCCAACTTTCAAGTACCGAAGATGCTCTGGGATACGGAGTATACCAATCATTTTCCGGACAACTTAATAAGCTTAGTTACTATGTAAGCGGAAGTATAGAACATACCGGGAATAAATACGATGCGGAGGGCACACCATTACTACCCACCTATGGGTTTGATAATACCGATATTTACAGTACGTATGGTAAACTGGAATATCTCCTTTCTTCTAATCAAAAAATAACTCTTAACGGGAATCTTTATAAATCCCTTCAGGATTCTCCCTTTATTCCAGTTCTTGCAAATATTCAGGTGTTTAATGAAGAAGGAGACTACTCGTTGGAACCCGGTCATGGTATCGAAGGATCAATTCCTGGACAGAAGCCAACTGGTTCCGAATTGGTAAATGGGAGGTTAAAATATAATCTAAATAATATTTTCTCCGGTACTACAGATTTTGAAACTGATCTATATTATTCCAAAGCCAAAAGTATTTTCTTTTATTCCGATAAATTCGAAGGAGGAGGGCAATCCGTGATCAATTCAGAAAAGTATGGCTTAAGACCTAATTTTAATACTCAGTTCAGCCCGTCTGGCGATATGAATATATCTCTGATCTATGGACTGGATCTTTTACGAGATAAGACTAATCAGGGGCTGTTGGATGGAAGGCTCTGGGTTCCAAATATTGAACTTATGGGTGTAGCACCGTATTTACAAACCACTTTAAAACTAGATAAAAAATGGACGCTTAAAGCTGGATTACGATACGATGATTTGAAAATGGATATTGCCAATTATAATACACTTCCCTATTCACCTAAAGGAGATGGTAACTTTAATCCTTCGGTCTCCGTTCAGGGCGGAGAGCTAGCGTTCGATAATCTGGCATTTAATATGGGAGTCCGGTATATTGAACATCAGGAATTCATTCCCTACATTAGCTATTCCCAGGGTTTCTCCATAGCTGATTTAGGTTCCATTTTAAGATCTGCAAGAGCTGAAAGTATAGACAACATTCAACTGGAGCCCGCGGTTACCAATAACTATGAATTCGGGTTTATTTCAAAATTTAATAATCTTCGTTTAGAGGCGGTAGGATATTACAGCACCTCTAATTTAGGTACTGGTGTTGTATTTAGTGATGAACTAAACTCGTTTATACCTTCTGAACAACCTCAGAAAATATTCGGTGGAGAGGTAGCAATAGATTATGCTCTCCCAAGCAATAAACTACTTATTGGGACTTCTTATTCGTATGTGGAAGGGCTTAAAAACCCAAACGATGATGAAAATAATTTAAGTTATGTTGGTGGTGATGTCATTTCTGCTCCAAAATTAACGGCCTATGTTACCTGGAAGCCAACAGAACAGTTTAATACTTCATTGAATGTTATGAGTTTAGGAGATCGAAACAGGTTTTCTCCTTTTCAGGATGGGGAAGGAAATTATGCTTTTAGGCATACGGAATTTCCTGTAAATGGATATACCCTGGTAAATCTAACGGCCACCTACCAAATTAAGAGTAATATTGATGTTTTCTTGGGTATCAATAACCTTCTTAACGAGTATTATTTACCGGCAAGATCTCAATGGGCGGCGCCATTAAGGTCTTTTACTACAGCTGGGGAGGGAGCGAATGCCCGTCTTGGTGTAACTTATAATTTTTAAAAGGGGTGGTAGTCGTTATTAAGAATTGATATTCAGAAGTAACGACTACCATTTTACACTAAAATTTATTGCTTGAAAGCATTTTCAAACATAGTTAAGAAAGTACATCTTTTTTTAGGAATAACATGTGGGGTTTTGGCATCCATTTCAGGTCTTACTGGTTCCATGTATGTATGGCAGCCGGAAATAACGTCGGCCTTAAATCAACGCTTACTACAAACGGAATCCACTAATACTCTTTCGGAAAAGACATTATTAAAAACTACCTCAGAACTTTATAGGAGTCAGAAAGATACTATAGCAAAGATACTCCTACCTTATCGAGAGCAGGAGACGGTTTCCATTCTTTATAAGAATGGTCAAACCCTTTATTATCATCCGGAGACGGGAGTACCTTTAGGAAAAAAATCAGCTTCCATAAAATTTTTTGAAGATTTACTGAAGATCCATCGAACTCTTGGAATTCCAAAGATTGGCAAATACATTGTGGGTGGTAGTGCCATTATATTTTGCTTATTTCTTCTTACCTCCGGTTTATTTCTATGGTGGAAAAAGTATAAATCAAATTTTAAAAAGGGAGTCAAAATTAAATGGAAACGAAATAAAAAAAGATTTAACTACGATGTACATAAGTCACTTGGAATAATTTTTTTCCTTCCTTTGGTTGTAATGGCTCTTTCTGGTGGATATTTTACTTACCACAGCTACTATAAGGACGGTTTAAAGTTAATGGATAGTTTTATGGGTAATATAGAACCTAAAAAAGAGATCCTAGTAGATACCAAGTTTAATATATTACATTTATTGAAGACTCCAGACAACCAATATGCACTCCGGGCAATTTATTTTCCACAAGACGGAAATGAAGAGTATCGATTTAGATATATTAAAAACCGATTTATAAAACCGGGTCTTAGAAAAACCAAGGAATTAAAAGTAAATCAAAATGGTAAAGTTAATTATGTAACCTCTTTTGACAGTGATCCCATTAGTGAAAAAATAGCAGCACAATTTTATCTGATCCATATTGGAGAAATGGCAGGCATGCTGGGGAGAATTTTTGTTTTTATTTCCGGGTTTGTTCCCTTAATATTATTTATTACTGGTCTCAGATTTTATTATTTTAGAACGGTAAGATAACGTCGAAAAGTGTTTAGTTTGATTTTTTTTAAACTCTTTATTTTCGAATAAATTTTGATTTAAAGATCATATTAAAATGAGTAAGGTTCTAAAATAGGGAACCCTAAGAATTAAACTACGAACTGAAAAAGCCAAACTTGCAATTGAATGGCTATATATTTGTTTTGCCTGTTATACCGGGCTTGCCTATTTATTTAAAGGAAATCGCTAAAGAAGTAAAAATCAGAAACAATTTAGGCTTTCATACTGCTAGAGATACTTTTGGTGCTACAGTAACCTTGGCCAATGGCGTACCTATAGAAACAGTTTCCAAGTTGCTAGGACCTCATAAAATTTCCACTACCCAGATTTATGCCCAGGTAATTGATTCCAAAATATCCTCAGATATTGATAATTTGAAGCAAAGGTTGAATGATTAAAAGAAATATATGGTTGCTCACAATTATAACCAAAAAGACCTCTTGAAGTTTCAAGAGATCTGTTTAAAAAAGCAAATTAATTTCCTTCACTCAAAGAAAAGCTTCCATCACCTTTAAAATTGGTTAACGTGATAGTTACAGACCATATTCCTGGTGTTCCAGTTTGAGTAACACCTGTAAATGAATCTGGCTCAGATGCACCCGACAAAGACCGGTCAAGAACAGAATTATTGTTGGCGTCCCTAACAACCATTCTAAAAGAACCATTGGCAGTAGCGGTGATATCGGCATTATAATCTGCCGTAGGTTCAGAATTATTCCAGGTAAAGGTTCTGGTAGTAGATCCTCCATTGCCGGTAAAATCTCCATCAATGTCACCATCAAAATCACTGGTGTCATCAAATAATACAGAATTGTTGACACTAACTTCAGCGACTACCAGATCTTCCTGGTCATCATTATTTGAACAACCAATAAAAAGGGTTGTTAAAAATAGAATAGGAATTACAAATTTCATTGATTTCATGGGATTGGATTTATTAGGTTCCCTTCAAAAATACAGGAATTTTGTAATTTCATCCTAGCAAAGTTTATAGACGATATTAAAATCCAGTTCTTTATGTAAATTCTAGAGGAGTAATTTTAAAAAATCGCTATTTAAAAGTTTTCATGATCATATATCAAACAGCGCTTTATAAAGTGAGTTTGTAAAATTTCTTGTGTGCATGTGATGGTTGCCTTGAAGGAATCTTCTTCTTCTTCTTCTTCTATACCTAAAAAATGTAGGGGCTGTAAAAAGAGTCTACCATTAATTATATTTCTATAGGTTAGCTATAAATTGCTAAAAAATCCAGATGATATTTATTTTCCAATGACTGGGTAAATCGTCATCTTCCTCGTCCTGAACAATTCCTTTAAGTTTCATCTTTCCAGGTTTTAGTTCTGATACCAGATCGCCAGAAAGACTGTAAGTTTCAGTTTCAGTATGGAGTTGAAAATTATTATTCTTCTCAATTAATTTTCCCTCTATGACTACTTCAGCTTTTTTGGCGGAAAAACCATTTTTCTTGACTTCCTCCTGGATTTGTTTAAGACTTAAACTATTATTTTCCGAAAGTTCAAGATAAGCTTTACCATCATTTAAACTCACCCTTACCTTTTCCAGCCCATCCATTTTTTTAAGCCCGCGTTCAAGGCCATAGGCACAAGGTGCACAATCCATTCCAAAAACTTCCTGATCTACTTTGGTGATTTGGGCATCGGAACTTATGGTCCCAAACACTGCCACTACCATAATTAATGCTATTCTTTTCATTTTACTCTTTTTTTATGTTTAAAATTCTCCTTTAATATCCGTTATAGCCAATAACTTATGTTCAATGATACCCGGTACTTTTCACGGGGCGTATTCGGTATTAGATCCTGAACCACCGGGAACAATGCCCCGAAGGAAATTCCCCAGGGCCCGGCAAGTCCTAAAATAGAAGGACCAACCAATACTTTTTTACTTCGTTCATCCGTAGAAAAAAATTGTCCGTTAACTTTATTATCTCCGGGAAATTCGGCCAATGATTCTACAAATATCCGCCAGTCAGGTTTAGGGTAATCCCCCATAAAGATATTGGGACGATAACCTATCACCATGCTTGCATAGGGTAAATCGCCTAATTGCTGGTTGTCCTTTTCAAAATAATATTGGTAACCGCCACCTAACCAGGCGTACCACGTACGTGAGGCATATCCCGTAGAAATGGCGCCATGAATAGAGTTCCCTACATTTACCTGTCCGCGAACATCCTCAGTAGGGGCAGATACCCCTAAAATTGCTGTGGATTCAAACCTCTTTCCTACCCCAAAAGCATTTGAAAAAAAACGATACCACAAAGCAGCCTCGATATCTCCATTGGAAGGCATCATACTATTTCCACGCGTTCGTGGAGCATTTTCCAGACGCTCAATCACAGTAGGAGTGGTAAAAGTAACCTGTAAATCTTCCGTAATGCCATAGAAAAATGTATACCGAAGCATATAAGAGGCTTCGTCTTCGGTCGCTATGCTCATTCCGGCAGCGTTCATGTTTATACCGCCTTTCGCCAGGGTGGGCGTCTGCAAACCATAAATAGGGCCATGTCCCTGGGCTTTTACTTGATACAGTGTCAATAATCCTATACCCAGGATCAAAAAATATTTTTTCATTTTAATTATATTATAATTCTAAAAATTTTTGAATGGGAAAAAGTAAATAGGCTGCAAAAAGTCCAAAAAGATATAACACAAAGGAAAACCATAAGATCCCTTTGCTCCATTTAGCTGCTGTATCACAGGCCGTTTCATTTCCGTCTTCATCTATTTCACAGCTCTGCTGCCGTTTTCTTCCGTAGAACAACCAGAAGTTAAAGCCTATCATAATCCCGGCAATCAAAAAAGTCCAGCTTTTATAGCGGCTCAGGCTAAACAACCAGGGAATATCTGAAGCCAGGCCGGCCACCACAGCTCCCATTCCTAGAGCTACCAATAATGATGGTAACGCGCAACATAAGAGTGTGGAAACGGAGGTGAATAGCGATCCTATACTTACAAAATCTTCTTTTATTTTGGCAAACATCTTTATTTTTTTAAACAAGGGATTAAATGTACACCGGAAGCCCGGGTGGTATCCAAACTTCTAGAGGCTTTTTTTTTTAGGTGGTTGTGGATGAGAGATTGGATAGTATTTTTCCCTACTTTATAATCCCGTTTATAAAAAAGGAGCAACTTTTTAGCCGCTCCTTTTAAAAAAAATTTCACATTTTTTTTAAGCTGCCATTTCTTTACAGCTTTCGGCACAGGTTCGACATTTTTCTGCGCATTGCTGGCAAACTTCACTGTCAAACTTTGCACATTCATCAGCACAGGCTTTACATAAGTCGGCACAAATTCCGCAAACACGTTTTGAGTAATCAGACTGGCTGGCTAATAGCTGGACGCACGCACTGCATAAAGCAATACAATCCAGACAAAATTTGTGGCATTGTTTCATGTCGGGTTCCCCCAAATGTTGGTCAAGGCAAATTCTCGCCGCAGTAATGCAGGCGTTGCAATCATCGATACATTTTTGCATTTCTGAACTTAATGGTTTCATAATTTAAATGGTTTTAGTTACTTTCTGATTTGCTCGGAAATCAGAAATAAAAGATTAAGAGCCGAACCTCTTTTCAAATATCGACTCATAGCCCGGGGGGCAGGCAAGCCGATTAATAAAGATTTAACATTTTAATTTGATTAAAAAAAAGGCAGCCAAAAATGGCTGCCATAAAAAGTTTCAGATTTTAATTTCAGTACGATGGTTTTGCTAACTGGCTTTTCCTATTCCTGCTTCGATAAGTTTTTCTTTGCTTATACCATTGTTTGTACAGCACTCAAGCAATTTTCCATCAACCGCCACCGAGGGAATTCTCTTTACACCGTACTCCTGCACTTTGTCTATACAGGTTTTATCCTCACATTGTTCCACCAGGTTATAGGTGGTAATCTCGCAACTATCGCAGGACATCTCTTTCACCATTTTTACAACCGGATCACAAACCGGACAATTTGCCGTAAATATTTCTATTTGTCTTTTCATTTTTTTTTGAATTTAAATTAACAATCAGTTTTATCCTTCTTATTAAAGAACAATCCAAAGATAAGAGCGGAACCGGGGTGGTCTCCAAATAAAAAACCTGCTTTTTTACGACAGATTTTTATTAGTATTAAAATTAAATGGAAAATTTTTGAATGTTTTACTCTGATCTATTTTCGGAAATGTAAGATTCCAGCCTTCGTTTAAGTTCATCAATCTCCTTCATTTTATCGGTAAGGCTGTTAAGCTCAAGGTCGGGAAATTGTTTGCGAATAAATTCAATTCGCTCTTCATTACCGCAATTACCGGGACAGGCTTCCACAGTTTCTGAAATTGTGATCGCCAGCGCTTTGCGGTACACTTCATCTAAAAGAAGAAAATGCGCCTTATCAAGTCCTTTTTGCGCCGCTTTGAACTGGATCAGAATCTTTTCTGGATCTTTATTTTCATCCAGCATTTTTATAAGTCCGTTAAGCTGGCCGCTGATGCTCTGCAAGCGAGTTTTTATATCTTTACTTAGATCTCTAGGAATCATACTTTTAATTTTCAGCAAGATACATCTGGAGTGGGGGAGGTCACCAAAAATATTTTAAATTTTTAGCAGCAATTTGTTCCTTCCTGAATGGGTGGACAGGCAACATTACCATAAGAACAATAAACACAGCAATCACCTTCTTTTGGTTTTAATAAATGCTTACAATTATCACATTGGTAAAAAAACTGACAGGCTGTTGTGGGCATTTCCTCTTCTTTTGTGTGTCCGCAACCAGGACATTTAATGGTAGAAACTAGTTCTATTTCCATAATCTATTTGTTTTTAAAGCATATGAGGGATATCTGATGACAGAGTTGGATACGTAAATATCATCGTCCTTAACTCATTAATTTTCATTTTGGTCTTTATCGCCATGGCGAATAAATTGATGGTTTCTTCCGCGTTAGGGCCTATTAGATGTGCGCCAAGAATAGTCTGATTTTCTTTATTAATGATGGTTTTATAGGCATATTCCTTAACATTCAGTCTTTTTGCATTGAACCAGCTTTCCGCATGGTTATAATTGACCTGATATTCTATCTGTTTTGATTTGGCTTCTGCTTCGGTTAATCCTACTGATGCCAGGATAGGCAAAGTAAAAACTACAGAAGGCATTGGGGGATAATTGACTTTTTTCTTGTTCCCTTTGATGATATTTGATGCCACAATATGCCCTTCCATTACTGCAACAGGTGTAAGGGGTAATCCTCTTGAATCTGCCGAATCTCCCGCTGCATAAATATTAGGGTTAGAGGTACTTTGAAGGTATTCGTTGACTGTGATTCCTTTTTTTGAAAAAGAGATGCCAGCTTTTTCCAAATCTAAATCAAAGATAGCGGGAGGACGACCGGCTGAGTTAAAGACTGATGCTGTTTTATACGTGGTCTCTTTTCCATTTGATTTTCCAGTTACTACATAATGGTCTTCTTTCTTTTCAATTTTAGAGACTTCGGTTTCCAAAACCAGTTTAATTCCTAGCTTTCGGGTTGCGTCCACAAGATGTTGTACAATGTCACGATCAAAGTTTTCCAATGGAAATTCTCCACGATGTAATATAGTTACATCGGCACCAGCCCGTGCAGCGATATGAGCAAATTCAAAGGCAATGTAGCCACCTCCAATAAATAAAAGTGATTTAGGTAGCTTTTTTAGGTTAAGGAAATCTGTACTTGAAAGTGCCAAATTTCCACCTTCAAAATCCAGTACCCGGGGTTTTGCACCTGTTGCGATTACGAATTTATCAGCTTCAATAACTTCATCACCTACCTGTAAGGTGTTATCAGATAAAAATTTAGCTGAAGTGTGATAGGTATCTATGTCTTTATTCTTATATCCTTTTTCAATTTTAGGAGGCATGGCATCGACAAAAGATTCTTTAAAAGCCATAATATCTTCCCAATTGACTTCTGGTACGGTATCTATTCCATTTCCTTTAAGCCTTTGCGCAAAATCACGTACTTCAGTTGCTCCTATAATCACCTTTTTAGGATCACAGCCTCTTAGGGCACAGGTTCCACCGTAGGGAAGTTCATCAGTAATGCCCACCTTTAGGCCTTTGGAGGCACATTTATTAGCAACAGTCATACCCGACATCCCGGAACCTATTACAAATACATCATATTTTTTCATCTACTTCTCTTTTTTATTTTCTGTATCGATTACTTTATAACCAGTTGTATTTATTGCTTTTCTGATTGCGGTTAAATCGACTTTAGTTTTATCATATTCTACCACGGTATTACTATTTGCGTAACTCGCCTTGACTGATAAAATACCATCCAGATTATTTACCTCACTTTCTACGTGGGCTTCACAGCCTGCGCAGGTCATTCCCTCAACTTCAAAGGTGTGCTTTATTATGTTTGATTGAGAAACATACACTATATCTTTACTGGGCTGTGAATAAAATATATTGGAATAATAAGGGAAAGCCAGCATCAATCCGGCAAATACTGTTACCATGAACAGAAAATTTTTGGACTGCCAAAAAGATGGTTTTTCTTCCTCATCACAGGCACAATCTATTTCTTCTTGTGTTTTAGGTTTCAATTTTAAATACCAGGCCAAACCAAGAATTCCTATAGTAAGCGCAATCAAATAAGGACGAAAAGGTTCTATCCAGGAAAATGTGGTGACAAGTCCACTACTACCTGCTAAAATTGCCAGGAGGGGAGTAATACAACATACGGAAGCAGTTACTGCAGTAAGCATGCTAACAAAAGCTGTGCTATTTGACTTATTGGAAGATTTCATTTTACGCAGTTTTTTTTACCATTTTGATTGTAGTGAAAACAGCATTAAGTAGAGCTGTTTTATCCTTCACTAATGAATAGTACAAAGTTTGCCCCTCTCGTCTTGAGGAGATAAAACCTGCATCTTTAATTTTGCGGATGTGTTGGGATATTGCCGGTACACTCATTTCTAAAATATCAGCAATATCACAAGGACATAATTCGTCTTCCATGTTCAAGAGGAATAAAATTTTTAAGCGTACCTCGCTACCAGCAATCGATAGTAGTTTGGTCATATCTTTAAAATTATCATCCATTCTTTCCAAAGTGTTTTTACAATTAAGAAGTTGTTGATGATCAGCTTGGGCTCTTGTACACGAAATTTCCATGGTCAATCTTTGATTTAGACTTCAAAGTTATAATAAAATAAGTATTTAAGCAAATGCTTAAATATAATCTTGGAAACCGTATATTTGATTCATATGTAAATCCTATAAGAAAGTGGGAGGGACTCTAAATTGACAATTACTCGCAGAAAATATTTAAAAATAATTTATTTATACTGAAATAAATTTCAAACCATCATGAGAGGAAATATTGGTACTTCAATTTAGAGGAAGTTACTGTTTTTCTTTACCACAGGGGAGAATGTTGTTTCGAAATATCAATTCATGAAAGCAATTTTTGCAGATACGGCTACCAAAACACCGGTATCCTAATTTAAATGAAGCATTGGTAAATATACTTTGGGATAATATCAATTATCCCAAAGTATATTTACTAAAACCACTTAATTCATAAATTCTAGGTGAATGCTCCTTTGTGGATCCGTCAATTTAAGGTACCACTCTTGTCTTTAGAATTCCCATCTTGGTTAAGATTCTAACAGCATTACTGTACCAAGTCCGCCATCAGCACATACACTTACAATAGCTCTTTTTCCCGTCCCTCTTTTTGCCAGCTCTTTGATCGCCTGGTTAATAATTCTGGCGCCGGTTGCGGCAAAAGGATGGCCTATGGCTATGCTGCCACCATTCGGATTTATATTTTTCCGGGGAAACTCACCGAAATCGAACGAAGTGCCCACTTTTTTCAAATGCTCCTTATCCTCAAGTAATTGAATGTTTGCAACAACCTGAGCTCCAAATGCTTCGTGAATTTCCCATAGGTCAATTTCATTATAGCTAAGTTTATGTCGTTCCAATAACCTGGGTATGGCATAGGTTGTCGCCATTAACAGCCCATCTTCCTCAATATTTACAGCAGCAATTTCCCAATCGATAAGTTTTACGGCATATGAATCCTTTGGGAACTTTTCTTTTCCTTTTTCCTTACATACCCATAATCCCGCGGCACCATCAGTAAGTAATGAAGAGTTCCCTGCGGTAAGGGTGCCATTCCCGGATTCTTTATCAAAAACGGGATTTAAAGAACTTAGTTTTTCCAGGTTAGTATCCTCCCGTGGTATGGTATCACGATCTAATCCTTTAACCGGGGTGATGAGATCAGCGAAAAACCCATCTTTGCGGGCTTTAATATAATTTTGATGGCTTTTAAGAGCTATTTCGTCCTGTGGTTTTCTTTTTATATCAAGCCGCTTGGTAGTAATTTCTGAATGTTCTCCCATACTCAAGCCTGTACTTCTATTAGAAACACTGGGAATAAACAAGCGAATATTTCCAAATTTCAAATCTTTAAGTTTCCCTATTTTTTCCTTGAAACTTTTTGCTTGAAAAAGTCTTCTTAACCAATCTGAAAAATCCTGGTTTAATCCCAACTGAATCCTACTCATACTTTCCGTTCCACCAGCCAATGCAATTTGATCCTCATTTATTAGGGAAGCAGCTTCAATCGCAGCCATCATACTGGTACTACAGGCCATGATAGTGGTAAAAGCGGGAATGGTTTGATCCAGCCCGGCATCCATTATAATTTCACGGGCTAAATTACTGTACCCAAGATTAGGTGCGACAGAGCCCCATATTAATAAATCGGGATTCAATTTTTTATTTTCTATCATTGCTTTAACCACCGGGAGGGATAAATTTATTACATCCAGATCCTTTAATTCTTTATCAACCTTCGCAAAAGAGGTTCTCACTCCGGCTATTAGCCAAACGGTATCAACTGTTGTTTTCATATTAATTATATTTATGTAATATACAAACTAAATAAAATTGTGTATCTAATGGTTTAAAAATATAATTGATCTGTTTTCAATAAGTTGAAGTAATTAGAACTAATTCGATCAATTTTTTGATAGAGTAAAAAGTTGAATTAATTTTCTTATCTTTGCGGTTAATAATGAAGAAAGGATTTAATAAAATACTATCAATGACCCTGGCACTACTCGTGTTTGGCACCTCAATTACTTATGCGGTGGAAATGCATTTTTGTGCTGAAAATTTAGTAGATTTTTCCTTTTTCAACAATTCTTCTAATTGCGCAGAATTAGACAGTAATGAAGAATTAATAGAAATTTGTGCGGTCTCAGAAGTACCTTGTTGCAATAGCGAACAAGTTGTAATTGAGGGTCAGGATACTTTGGTGAAATCTAATTTTGAAGATCTCACCTATAATCAGCAACTTTTCTTAACCTCATTTGGTTATTCTTTTATTAATCTATTTGAAGGATTGGAGAGAAATGTTGTACCTTTTGCCTCCTATATTCCACCACTCCTGGTACGGGATATTCTAATTTTAGATCAGACTTTCCTTATTTGATTTTTTAAGTATTATAAAATTAGCCCATCGGTATTTCTGATGCAGGCTTTTCTATGCTTATTTCTTTTTAAGAAGTATTTATAATTACTTAATAATCAAATATATGCTAAATAAAAGTATAAAATTTTTAATAGAAAACAAGCTGGTAGCTATATTGCTATTAGTACTATTTGTCGGTTGGGGAGTGGTTAACGCCCCGTTCGATTGGGGAACCGGGATTTTACCAAGTGATCCGGTAGCCGTTGATGCTATTCCTGATATAGGTGAAAATCAACAAATTGTATATACAAAATGGGATGGAAGATCCCCTCAGGATATAGAAGATCAAATTACCTATCCACTTACTACTTCTTTACTAGGTATCCCGGGAGTAAAGACTATCCGAAGTTCATCAATGTTCGGCTTCTCCGCAATTTATATCATTTTTGAAGAAGACATAGAATTTTATTGGAGCCGTAGCCGTATCCTGGAAAAATTAAATTCCCTGCCCTCTGGATTGCTTCCAGAAGATGTTAATCCTTCATTAGGACCAGATGCCACTGGCTTAGGGCAAATATTCTGGTACACACTTGAAGGCAGGGATAAAGATGGAAATGTAACCGGGGGATGGGATTTACATGAATTAAGGAGTATTCAGGATTTTTATGTAAAATACGCTTTATCTGGTGCTAGCGGTGTGTCAGAGGTTGCTTCGATAGGTGGTTTTGTTCAGGAGTATCAAATAGATGTAGATCCGGAATTAATGCGCCAATATAATATAGGCCTACAAAAAGTTGTAGAAGCGACACGGAAAAGTAACCGGGATATTGGAGCCCAGACCCTAGAAATTAATAAAGCAGAATATCTTGTTCGTGGCCTGGGATATATTGAATCTATAGAAGATATACAAAATGCTGTTGTAACATCTGAAGAATTTGCCTCTATTCGGATAAAAGATATCGCTAAGGTTACCTTAGGCCCCAAGACCCGCCGTGGTCTCCTGGATAAAGAAGGAGCTGAAGTGGTAGGTGGTGTTGTGGTTGCCCGCTACGGGGCGAACCCACTAGAAGTAATTAATAATGTTAAAGACAAGATAAATGAAATAAGTGCAGGATTACCTTCAAAAGAATTGAGTGACGGAAGGACATCCCAGGTTACCATAGTTCCGTTTTATGATCGTACCGAGCTTATCCAGGAAACACTGGGGACATTAAATGAAGCGCTAACCCTTGAAATCCTTATTACCGTCCTGGTGATTATCATAATGGTCTTCAATCTTAGAGCCTCCATTCTCATCTCCGGATTGTTGCCAGTCGCAGTCTTAATGGTATTCATATCTATGAAACTCTTTGGAGTACCCGCCAATATAGTGGCACTATCTGGAATAGCAATTGCCATTGGTACTATGGTAGATGTCGGGGTAATACTTTCAGAAAATATTATCAGGCATCTGGATGAGGATAAGGACCGGTTATCCATTAATGAAATAGTTTATAATGCTACGGCAGAGGTCTCAGGGGCTATTTTAACAGCGGTTCTGACTACAATTATCAGCTTCCTTCCCGTTTTCACCATGGTTGGTGCAGAAGGAAAATTGTTCCGGCCACTTGCTTTTACCAAAACAATGGCTTTGACAGCATCGCTCGTTGTGGCCTTATTTTTAATCCCACCTTTCGCGGCAATATTTTTCAAAAAAAGAAATATTAAGACAGTGGCCGGTTATACGGTTAACGCTATCGTAATTGCCCTGGGGATTACCGCGCTTATTTTTGGACATGTATTAGGCCTGGTACTGGTGGCATTTGGAATCACCGGAATTCTTCTTCTTAAAAAGAAGATTTCGCCAAAACGATCCAATTTGATTAATATTATTATTTCAAGTTTTACCATAGTTTATCTTCTCGCAGCTTACTGGAGACCGCTTGGTTTTGACCGAAGTATATTTATGAACCTCATATTTGTGAGTTTAATTGCTTTCGGACTGCTGGGAACATTCGCCGTTTTCAGAAGATATTATACCAGGATCCTAAGATGGACCTTAAGAAATAAAATATTGTTTTTATCCATTCCTACGGCTATTGTAATTTTTGGGGTGGTGATAATGCAAAATACGGGTAAGGAATTTATGCCTTCCCTTAACGAAGGTTCCTTTCTATTGATGCCTACTTCCATGCCACACGCAGGGGTAGAAGAGAACAAGCGGATTTTAAGGCAACTGGATATGGCCGTGGCCAATATTCCTGAAGTAAAAACGGTAGTTGGTAAAGCCGGACGTACAGAATCAGCTTTAGATCCAGCGCCACTGTCTATGTACGAGAATATTATTCAGTATAAATCTGAATATATGCGCAATGAAGAGGGGGAACGCCAACGCTACAGGGTAAACGAGGATGGCCTTTTTATACTTGATGATGGAAAATTAAGTATCAATCCCAATTTAGAGATAGATGAAGATGCAGATGGATATGCCCAGGATAAACTCAGGGATCCGTTTTCTCTAAAAAGAGAAGACCTGATCCCGGATGAAGATGGGGAGTATTTTAGAACATGGCGCCCGGAAATAAAATCGGCTGACGATATATGGAATGAGATTGTAAGGGTTACCAAACTTCCAGGTATTACTTCGGCCCCTAAGCTTCAACCTATTGAAACAAGACTCGTAATGCTGCAAACAGGAATGCGTGCTCCTATGGGTATTAAAGTGAAAGGGCAGGACCTTAGGGAAATTGAAGCCTTTGGGTTGAAACTTGAAGAGATCATAAAAGAAGCGGAGGGTGTTAAAGATGAAGCTGTTTTTGCTGACCGTATTGTAGGAAAGCCCTATCTACTTATTGATATAAATAGGGAACGTTTAGCCAGGTACGGAATTGCGATAGAAGATGTCCAGCGTACCCTCCAGGTTGCCATTGGGGGAATGCAAATTACAGAGACTGTTGAAGGGCGTGAACGTTATGGTGTTAGGGTAAGGTATCCCCGCGAATTACGGGAAAACCCCCAGGATATAAAGGATATTTATGTGCCGGTGCAAAATGGCAGTCCTGTTCCTTTGGGAGAACTGGTAGACGTACGCTATGAACAGGGTCCCCAGGTTATTAAAAGTGAAGATACTTTTTTAATCGGCTATGTATTATTTGATAAATTAGATGGGTTTGCAGAGGTAAACGTCGTAGAAAATGCTCAGGCAGTAATCCAGGAGAAAATAGATTCTGGTGAACTTGTGGTGCCTAAGGGGATTACTTATCGATTTACCGGTACCTATGAAAATCAGCTCCGTGCAGAGAAAACCTTGTCTATAGTTGTGCCTCTGGCACTGGTTATCATTTTCCTGATCCTGTATTTTCAGTTTAAATCTGTTTCTACTTCATTAATGGTCTTTACCGGTATCGCGGTAGCTTTTGCCGGAGGGTTTCTGATGATCTGGTTTTATGGCCAGGATTGGTTCTTAGATTTCAACTTTTTTGGTGAAAATCTACGGAACCTGTTCCAGATACACCCTATTAACCTAAGTGTGGCCGTATGGGTTGGTTTTATAGCCCTTTTTGGAATCGCCACCGATGACGGGGTAGTTATGGCCACCTACCTAACACAAACCTTTGATAGAAATGATCCAGAAAATAAGGACGAGATAAGGGATTCTATTGTTGAGGCGGGTGAGAAAAGGATTCGACCTTGTCTAATGACCACGGCAACAACCATTCTAGCCTTATTGCCCATATTAACATCAACAGGGCGGGGTAGTGATATCATGATACCTATGGCAATACCCAGCTTTGGCGGGATGCTCATCGCCCTTATGACACTCTTCGTGGTACCTGTATTGTTTAGTTGGAAAAAAGAATTTGCACTTAAAAGAAAGAACAAATGAGATATATAATTGTAATAATCACCTTGTTGATTTTCACGCAGTCCCGGGGGCAGGATTTACAGTCATACCTTCAGGAGGCGGAAATAAACAATCCGGAGATCCAGGCCTTTGAACTTCGCTATGATATTGCTGAAGAAAAGGTCAATGAAGTGAATACCCTGCCCAATACAGAGGTAAGCGGGGGGTATTTTGTAAGTGAACCTGAAACCCGGACGGGGGCACAATCCGTAAGATTTTCGGCCAGGCAGATGATTCCCTGGTTTGGGACTATTACGGCAAGGGAAAATTATGCGTCCGCACTGGCAGATGCTGAATATATTGAAGTCGCCATTGCAAAGCGAAAATTAAAACTCGCTGTCTCCCAGTCCTATTACCGGTTGTATGCGATTGAAGCCAAACAACGTGTTTTAGAGGAGAATATCGAACTTCTGGATACTTACGAGAGGCTGGCACTTACCTCCCTTGAAGTCGGAAATGCTTCTGCGGTAGACGTTTTACGCTTGCAAATAAGACAAAACGAACTGGTGGAAAAAAAGGAAGTACTGGAACAGGATTTCTTGGCAGAACAAAGCGAGTTCAATAATCGTCTGAACCGGGAGGAAGGGGAGCAGGTAGTGGTATATGATTCTGTACCATTGCCCTCAGAAGATTTTATAATATCTGTAGATAATTTAAACAACCACCCAGAATTGTTGAAATATGATGAACTTTATGAATCGGTAGAGCTGGCCGAAGTCCTAAATCAGAAAGAATCGTTGCCTGACCTGGGTTTTGGGGCAGATTATGTTGCAGTGACCGAACGGCCGGACATGGACTTTAATGATAATGGCAAGGATATTTTTATGCCAATGGTCTCGCTATCGATCCCTATTTTTAATAACAAATATAAATCGATATCAAGGCAAAATGAACTCCGGCAATTAGAATTGGACGCGCAAAAGGATGAGCGCCGAAACCAACTGGAAACAACGCTGGAAAGGGCCCGTAGCAACCGGGAAGCTTCCCGCATCACCTATAACACTCAATTAAATAATCTGGAACAGGCCAGGGACGCCGAGGAGGTTCTGATTAGAAGTTATGAAACCGGCACTATTGATTTTAATGATGTGCTGGACATTCAAGAATTACAGCTAAAATTTCAAATAGGATTGATTGAAGCAACTAAGAATTATTATGTACAAATGGCCATTATTAATTATCTGAACAATAATTAATCTAGAAATATAAAAAAATATAAAGATGAAAAAATATAGTATATACATAGGAATATTGATTGGTGGGCTGGTATTGGGATATTTAATATTCAGTAATGGCTCATCAGACACAAATTTGGAAAGCACCAAAGTGTTGGAAGGTTCGGAAGGACATGACCATGAAGATGAAAATGGAGAAACACAGATGTGGACCTGCTCTATGCACCCCCAAATTATGTTGCCTGAACCAGGGGACTGCCCAATTTGCGGGATGGATTTGATCCCTGCGGAAGAAGGTGCCGGTGGCTTGACCACAGATCAGTTCACCATGACCGAAAATGCCCTGGCATTGGCCAATATCCAAACCACACAGGTTGGGGGTGCCAGGATTGAAAATAATACGCTGGTGCTTTCAGGTAAGATTATGGAAAACGAAGAATTAAACGCCGTACAGGTATCTTACTTTGCGGGAAGGATAGAAAAACTCTATGTGAATTTTACTGGGGAACAGGTAAACAGAGGACAGTTGCTGGCCACCATTTATTCCCCGGAACTGGTTTCCGCACAACAGGAATTGCTTACGGCGGCTTCTTTGCGGGAATCCCAACCTGAACTTTATAAAGCGGTAAGGAATAAGCTCAAGCTTTGGAAGCTATCCGATAAACAGATTAATAGTATTGAAGAAGCGGGAAGTGTTATAGAAAATTTCCCGGTATATGCAACGGTTTCAGGAACGGTAACAGAAAAAATGGCGCAGGAAGGGGATTATATCAAACAGGGACAGCCTTTATATAAAATAGCGAACTTAAGCTCTGTATGGGCTATGTTCGATGCGTACGAAAATCAAATTTCCGGCTTAGATAAAGGCCAAGAAATTCAGATTACCACCAATTCTTACCCGGATAAAGAATTTAACGCGAAAATTTCATTTATAGATCCCGTTTTAAATACCGGCACACGAACTGTCATGATACGTACAGAGCTTAACAATAAGAATGGATTGTTGAAACCGGGGATGTTCGTCCAGGGGAAAGTAAAAGGCATAAGCAGCCCTACAAACGAGATGGTTGCGATTCCACAAAGTGCTGTGCTCTGGACTGGGGAACGTTCGGTGGTTTATGTAAAAGCCAACAATGAGGAACCTGTTTTTGAACTTAGGGAAATAAAGCTGGGCAATATGAGGGGTGATCAATATGAGGTCCTTTCCGGTTTGCAAAACGGCGAACAGGTTGTTACCAACGGAACATTTACCGTAGATGCAGCAGCGCAATTAAAAGGAAAGAAATCTATGATGAGCCCAGAAGGGGGAACCGCCGGAGGATCAATGCCCGGGATGGATATGGGCAATAATGCGGCGAAAGAAAATAATAGCCAGGTTAAGGGCCAGGTAAGTACCGAGAAATTCCTGGAAGGCCAGGCTTATGATTTTAGGGTGGAAACACCAGATTCCTTCAGGAAACAACTTGATGCAGTGATCCACGCCTACCTGTCCCTGAAGGATGGTTTAGTTGAAGCTGATGAGAAGGCCACCTTTAAATACAGCACCCAGTTATATGAAGCACTGCAGGATATAGACGGGAGTGTTTTAAAAGGTAAAGCAAAAGCCTTTTGGGAGGAGAAAAAAAACTTTTTAATGAAACATGCAAAACTCTGCAAAGAAGCTTCAACTATAGCAGGAAAACGGGAAAATTTTATCTACCTGTCGCAGCCGCTTATAAAAGTAGTGGAAGTCTACGGCCCCGGTGATGAAACTCTCTATATAGATTTTTGCCCTATGGCCAATAACAATAAAGGAGCTTTTTGGCTAAGTGCAAGTAAGAATATTCAGAATCCGTTTATGAATGAAGGAATGCGCAGCTGTGGGGAAGTAAAACAGGAAATAGTACCCAATAAATAATCATTAATAATGCCAAATGAAAATGAATGCTGAATTTCACATAAAAAATATGGTTTGTCGCAGTTGCGCAACCGTAATTAAAAATGCCCTTGAAAATAAAAAGATTAAGGTTATTGAAATTGAACTGGGCCGATTGGTGATTGAAACAGATAAGGTTTCTGTGATTAAAGAGCAATTAACAGAAATACTTAGAGCTAATGATTTTGATATTATAGATACACCCGAAGATAAGCTTGTAGAACAAATAAAAGTAAAGCTTATCGATCTTGTAAATTCGATACCTGCTCGTTTAGAAACAAAACTGTCTGTTTACCTACAGAAAAAGTTACATCAGGATTATACGACTATAAGTAAAATCTTTTCTTATAATCAGCAGATAACAATAGAAAAATATTATATAAAATTAAAAGTGGAAAAAGTAAAAGAGTTGATACATTCTCAGGAACATAATTTTACTGAAATATCACAAATGTTAGGCTATAGCAGTCTTGGACATCTTAGTACACAGTTTAAAACTGAAACCGGGATGAGCCTATCTCAGTATAAAGAGGTAGGGGCAGAAATTAGGAGTTCCTTAAACCGAATTTTATAAACATCTCCCAAGATTTTAGAAATACAAAAGTTTAAATATCAGTAATTTAGTAATATAATGAATTAATAAAATTATGAAAATAGTAAAAATAAGCATGCTAGCATTAATGTCATTCTCGTTATTAAGTTTTACAACTTCTTGTGATGATAATAAAGGCAATCAGGAGATGGAAATGATGGAAAATATGCTGTTGCAGGAAAACAGTGGAATGATGGGAAATGATAATACATCTAATTCAGATGGAGTTCAGGATTCAGAATTTGCATCAATTATGTCTTCCTATATCGCTATTAAATATGCCTTAATTGCAGATGATGCGAGCAGGGCACAAGAAGAAGCCGAAAAATTGGTCAAAAAGAGTCCAGGTTTAGAAAGATCAGCCAAGGCTATCGCAGAGACTGATAATATCGAGAAACAAAGGGAATATTTTAGTGAAATGTCCACAGTTTTATATCAAATGGCAAAAAATAATGATATAGATGGTTCAGTTTACTGGAACCACTGTCCAATGGCATTAAACGGTCAGGGCGCAAACTGGTTAAGTCAAAACGAAAAAATACAAAATCCTTATATGGGGCAAAAAATGCCCGGTTGTGGTTCTGTTCAGGAAACAATCACCAATTAATATTTTAAAAAAGTCCTGCAAAAGAGCTGTAAAGATGATATGGTTAGCATTCTTTCAGCTCTTTATGTGGGCACAAGAAATTAGTTAAATTCAAAAATATAAAAGTTATGAAAAAGGTATTAAGAACTGCACTGTTAACAGGTGTATTTATGATTGGAGCCATTACGATCCAGGCCCAGGAAAAAAATGACACTGCAATGAAAAAGATGTTGCAGGATGATCAAAAAAAAGAACAGATTTACAGCGCTATATTGGATGATTCGGAAATGAAAAAGGAAATGATGCAGCGTATGATGAAGGAGGCTAAAAAAGACTCTACCTCCTGCAAAATGATGGGCAATATGATGATGAAGGATGGCCATATGCAGGATATGATGATGGGAAAAATGATGGATGGCGCCTCGAAAGATGATGGGATGTGCAAGAAGATGTGTATGATGATGATGAAGGATGGCAAGATGATGAAGATGATGGATAATATGAAGGAGAAGGATGGGAAATCTATGGATTCCAAGGATAAAATGGGTGCCTCCAATCAGGAAGAACACAATTCACAGATGCATAAAAATAACTAATAAGTACAGGTAAGTACAGGGGGATATGATGAAATGGATGATAACAGGATGTCTGTTGATAGTCATAACCTCCTTTATCTGGCCATTTCTAGGTATTCAGGACTATGGCAGGTGGCTTTTCTTTGGCCTAATTTTCCTGTCTTGTCAGCTGCCTATGTTATTGATGAAAAAAAACAAGAAAAATGAGGGAAGTTAAAGCGTTTATCCGAGAAAAAAGAGCCAATGAGGTGATGCAGGCATTGCGTACTGAAGGTTTTGAAAGCCTAACGGTTTCTGAGGCTGAAGGTACCGGAAGATATACTCAAAGAAAAGATTCTCCATCCCTTAGGTTTCCTCTTGCCCATAGCAAAATGTCTAAGTTGGAAATTGTCTGCAGGAAAGAAGATGTGCCAAAGATCGTGCAGGTGATCCATCAGAACGGCGGTAAGGGTGAAAAAGGGGAAGGGCTCATTTACGTGTCTGAAGTACTTGAAATTTATAAGGTAAGAACTGGAGAATTAAGCAAAGAGGATATATAGAATAATCAAATATGGACCAACCGGCAATAAAAACAGACAAGGAAATAATTGTAGTAAGTGGCAGTAGTGGCCTTATTGGTACAACTCTCATCAACAAACTGGCAGAAAAATACCTTATAATCGGGCTGGACAATATAGGATATCCTTTTCCGCCCATTACAGCAGAATGTGTATGTATCGATATCACTTCTGATGAAAGTATGGAAAATGCTTTTGAACGAATACGTTTTGCCTACGGAAATAAAATTGCCTCAGTAATACATCTTGCTGCGTACTATGATTTTTCAGGGGAACCCAGTCCCCTCTATCAAAAAATCACGGTGGAAGGTACAGAACGCCTCTTAAAGGTTCTACAGGGGTTTGAAGTTGAGCAATTTGTCTTTTCCAGTAGCTTGCTGGTGTATGATTCAACTAAACCCGGCATTGACATAACAGAAGAATCCCCGGTGAACCCAAAATGGGATTATCCTCAATCCAAAGTTGATACCGAAAAAATACTCCGTTCTAAAAGAGGTGATATTCCGGTCATGAATTTGAGGATAGCCGGAGTTTACAGCGATGAGGGTGACTCAATCCCTATTACCAACCAAATTCAGCGTATATACGAAAACCAGTTGACCAGTCATTTTTACCCCGGTAAATTTGACCGCGGAAACCCCTATGTTCACCTGGAGGATCTTATTACAGGTTTAATTAAAGCAATAGAAAAAAGGAAAGAATTCTCAGGGATGACCACCATTAACCTGGGCGAGCCCGAAACAATGAGCTTTATTGAGCTACAAAATGAAATTGCATGTTTACTTTTTAATAAAGAATGGAAAACTTATAAGATCCCAAATTTCGTAGCAAAAACCGGAGCCTGGGTACAGGATCTTTTTGGGGATTCCTTTATTAAACCCTGGATGGTCGATTTAACAGATGAGCATATGCAACTGGATATAAGCCGGGCCAATAAATTGCTGGATTGGGAGCCAAAACATAGACTAAAGAATAGCCTGCCTAAGATTATTGAGAATTTAAAGGATCATCCTGTAAAATGGTATAAAGGAAATGATCTCAAATTACCATCAAAACTTAAAGAAAAATAAATTCCATCCACGCTAAACAACTAACCATATGACTAACGACCAGGAATCAGGAAAAATGGGAAAACGCGGAGTTTCACGACCTATGGCCCAAATGGATATGAATTCTTCTAATGGGCATGAAAATCAGCATAACAAGATGGATGATTCCCAGCGGGACAAAATGCTCAAAATGCATCATAAGCAGACCCTTTGGGTTTATTGGTCCCTAATCTTGCTTGGCGTTTGGATGATTGCTTCCCCACTTACTTTTGATTATGGGAAAAATATAGTGGAACCCAGCGGTGGCAGGGATGTTTGGTTATCCCTTGCCGATAGGATTACCGCTATGCGATGGAGTGATATAATTAGTGGGGTTTTGTTGATTTTCTTCGGATGGCGTGCCCTCAGACCAAATAGGCCATATAGTGTTTGGATGGCCTGTTTCATAGGGATATGGATTAGTATGGCGCCACTTATATTTTGGGCCCCCACGGCAGTAGCTTATTATAACGGCACCATGGTAGGTGCCCTGATTATTGCCCTGACGATCCTTATCCCCGGGATGCCCAATATGATAAAGTATATGCATATGGGTGGCGATTTGCCGCCCGGTTGGTCTTACAATCCATCAAGTTGGCCACAGCGGTGGATTATGATTGCGCTGGCATTTGTGGGTTGGGTGGCTTCTCGCTATTTAGGCGCTTTTCAGTTAGGATATGTTGATTATGCCTGGGATCCGTTTTTTGGAGATGGAACCCTGGAAGTGCTAAATTCCGATATGTCACATTCCTGGCCGGTTTCAGATGCTGCGCTGGGAACGTTTGCTTATACCCTGGAATTTTTGATGGGCTTTATGGGGGCCACTTCCCGGTGGCGAACAATGCCCTGGATGGTGACCTTTTTTGGAATTTTGGTAATTCCATTAGGCTTCGTTAGTATATTTTTAGTGGTATCTCAGCCCCTTACCGTGGGCGCCTGGTGTGCCCTTTGTTTATTTACGGCAATAGTGATGCTGCCTATGATCCCATTACAAATTGATGAAGTAATTGCCATGGGGCAACATATGGTCCAACGAAAGAAGAAGGGAGATTCACTATGGAAGGTTTTTTGGAAAGGTGGAGAGGCAATAACACAAAAATCAGACGAACGCTCCCCGGAACTTGCAGAATTTGCAGAAAAGCCGTGGAAGGTATTCAAAGCATCTATATGGGGAATGAGTGCGCCGTGGAAGTTAACGCTATCTACTATTCTTGGTTTAGGATTGATGTTTTATCCTACCGCATTTGGTGTTGATATAGAATCCCCGATGGCCGATCTAAATCATTTGGGAGGTGCATTGGTAGTGGTTGTGGCGGTAGTGGCCATGGCAGAGGTGTTAAGGACCTTCCGTTACCTCAATATAGGAATAGGCCTAGCATTACTTATTATGCCCTGGACAATTTCCGATACAAATATCACGCTTAGCATGCTTACAAGCCTGACCGGTTTTATAGTAATAATGCTTTCCTTTCATAGAGGAGCTATCAGGGAAAATTATGGGTTATGGGATAAGTATATAAAATAGATGGACAACTTTTAAAATATCTGACATGGAGGCTAAGGAACTGGATAGAAGAAAATTTTTAAAATTAGGAAGTACGGGAGCAGCCGTCCTTATTTCCTTTCCTTTTCTGAATGCCTGCAAGGATTCTTCAGCCGAAAATAATAACGATATAAGTGCTGATTTTGAACCGGACCTGGATATTGATCTTACGGCAAAAGAGGTAGAAATTCCTATTCTTGAGGGCAACCCCACAAGGGTCTGGAAATTCGAGGGGAAATTAAATAAAGGAGATTCAGCGGCACTGCAAGAAGATCAAAATAATTATTTGGGCCCTATACTACTTGTACGTAAAGGCCAAAAAGTTAGGATCCGGTTTAAAAATCAACTGCCAGAAGAAAGCATTGTCCATTGGCACGGGATGCACGTACCGGAAAAATTTGATGGACACCCCAAGGATGTTATAAATAACGGGGAAACCTATGTTTACGAATTTGAAATTATGAACCGTGCTGGCACCTACTGGTTCCACCCCCATCCCCACGGCCGAACTGGCCCACAGGTATATAACGGACTGGCCGGGATGCTCCTTGTTACAGATGAAGAAGAGGAAAAACTGGACTTGCCAAAAGGAGAATTTGATGTTCCGGTTATAATTCAGGATAGGAAGTTTGACGAAAACAACCAGTTGGTTTATTTAGACAGGGGTAGAATGGACCAGATGATGGGTTTCCTTGGTAACCGGATTTTTATCAATGGAAAGCCAGATAAAGAATTACCCTTAAAATCAGGTTGTACCTATCGATTGCGTTTTTTAAATGCTTCTAATTCCCGCTTTTACAAATTGGGTTGGGAAGATGGAAGCCCCCTAATGGTTATTGGTATCGATGGTAGCCTTTTAGAACGACCAAGATCAATGCCATACATAATGTTGGGTGTGGCAAAGCGTGCCGATATTTGGCTGGATTTAAAGAATATACCTGTAGGTACCCGCTTTACCTTAAAAAGCCTTCCCTTTTCTGCGGGAATGATGAATATGGGAATGATGGGAGGCATGGCTAGCGATCTACCCCTGGGCAGTGAGTATTCTGTTCTCAATATCAATGTAGATGAACAGGGAAGCAATACAAATGAGCTGCCGGACAAATTGGCTGTTTTTAACAAAATTAATCCTTCGGAAGCCATTAATAGGGATAACCCAAGAACCTTCAAATTCTTTATGCAACGCATGGAATGGACCATCGATGGAAGAACCTGGGAAACAACCGGGGTTACTGAAGAAGAAACTGTAAAACTCAATACGACGGAAATCTGGAATTTAGTAAATACTGGTGGAGGTATGATGAGTGATGGAGGAATGATGAAAGGAAAAGGAATGATGGGTGGGGGAATGATGCAAATGCCTCATCCCATTCATATACATCAGGTACAATTTAATATTTTGGAACGGGACCCTTCTGAAATGGACGAAGATGTCTGGAATTCCGTAAAGGATGGGTTAATAGATGATGGTTGGCAGGATACGGTATTACTAATGCCCGGAATGAAAATTAAAATCATTATGCGTTTCAAGAACTTTAAAGGTTTGTTCCTGTATCACTGTCATAATTTGGAGCATGAAGATATGGGGATGATGCGTAATTATAAAATTGAATAAATAAATTGAGAAATATGGGAAATATGGAAATGGATGGGTTTTGTTGGATGTGTGCCGCAGTTTGGATAGGAGGAATCATTTTAGCGGCCCTGATTATCTATCTTCTAATTAAGCTTATCAGGAAAAACAGGAATTCCTAATATGGAAGGTTTTAAATGGGCGGTTTTAATTTTGCCCGGGGTTTCATTGTTAGGGGTCATTTTATTGTATTTCTATTTTAAAAATACGGTAAAGGATAAAGTTGCTTACAGGTACTACATATGGACCATTGCACTTACGGCTTTCTTTTTAAATTTAGTTTGGGAGCTATTGCACGGGCCTTTATATGAAGGATATCAGTATGATTGGCCACACATCAGGATGTGTTTAGTAGCATCGGTTACAGATATGTTGACCCTTCTGATTATGCTGTTTGGATTTGGGTTGTTCTATAAAAACATTTATTGGGCACAAAATCTGAGTTTTGATAAGATCCTGTTGATTGTGATAACGGGAGGTACTGGAACAACTCTTCTGGAGCGTTGGCATATCGCCACCGGACAATGGGAATATGCTGCAGCAATGCCAATGGTGCCGTTTGTGGAAGTGGGGCTTACTCCCTTATTGCAATTTACAATCCTTCCTATCATCATTTTCATAATTGGAAAAGCACTCTCAATACAAAAATTATAGAAATCAGAAATTAATTGAGATGAAGGGAAAACGGACATATAAAAGAAAATTAAAAAAACAAAAAAAAACTCAAAAGAATAAGATAACGCAAAAGGACAAACTAATAGCATTATTAGCTTTTTTCGGAATTTTTTTGACTGCAGCTTATCTTGCACTTCAGATGCTATTTATGGGTGATTAATAACCCGATACCTATCCCCAGAAAGTGATTAGGATAATAGTTAGAAAGATTTTTCTTCAATGTAAATTAAAAATTTTTCATTCAACGGAAGTTTGAAAAGCTGTACACATCTATTATTAATATATAAGTAGTTCTATGATTCAAATCAGTGGTAGACACAGGATTAGATATATCGCGCTCAATCATTTTACTAAAGATTGATGATTCCAAAATATATTATTTTAAATCCACCGAAAACGCGAAAGCCTTTATTCAGAAGAAAAAAAATGACTCATAATATGTTATCACAGGTTCAGGCGAAATATTCATAAACAATATGAAATTGAAAAAGCACTTTAAAATTTTTCTCATGTTAGTTTTCTTAGGAGGAGGTCTTATCTCTTGTAAAAGCAAAGAGGAAAAATTACCAATTCTTGGGAGCACAGAACCTATTAATAATGGAAAAGATACAATTTATCATAAAATACCGGATTTTAGTTTTACCGATCAAAATGGGAAAACTATTACTGCGAAAACCTTTGAAAATAAGATATATGTAGCAGATTTCTTTTTTACCTCCTGTACTACTATCTGTCCGGTTATGGGGAAAGAAATGCAAAGGCTATATGAAAAATATAAAGGAAATGAAAAAATTGCCTTTCTATCACATAGTATAGATCCTGCACATGATAGTGTACCGGTACTAAAAGAATATTCAGAAGATTTAGGTGTAGATAACCACCAATGGCATTTTGTAACAGGGGAACAAGAGGCTATTTTCAATATGGCTCAAAATCACTATATGATCAGTGCTATGAGAGATTCAACGCTTCCCGACGGGGTGCTTCATAGCGGTGCTTTTATTCTGGTAGATAGCCAAAAACGGATAAGAGGGTATTATGACGGTACAAGTAAAAAAGAAGTAGATAAATTGATTTCTGATATTTCCATACTGCTACAGCATAATTAACTTTAAAGTCCTGGGGAGGGAAGGAAAAGCTTTTCATTGAGCTGTTAGTTAGTTAAAAATTTCCTTTTCAGGCATTTTAAATAAAAATAATATGAAACATACTTACCATATCCACGGGATGACCTGCGACGGTTGTAGAACCCACGTTGAAAATACCCTTTCAAAAGTTGAAGGGGTTACCAATGCTTCTGTAGATTTAGAAAAAGGAGAGGCATCTATCGAAATGGAATCTCATATTCCCATTAGTAAGTTTCAGAAGGCACTTAAACGTGATGGTGGGCAATACAGCATTCACCAAAATGGGGAACACCATCATACTGAAGAAATGAAGAGCGCCGAAAAACCCAAGGGGGAAAAGACAGGAATTTATTATTGCCCGATGCATTGCGAGGGAGACAAAACCTACGACCAACCAGGTGATTGTCCTGTATGCGGAATGGATCTGGTAGAGGAACAAAGCCTTTCTGCCAATTCTTCAACACAATATACCTGCCCGATGCACCCCGAAATTGTAAAGGACGAACCGGGAGATTGTCCCATTTGCGGAATGGACCTGGTGCCCATGGAACCGGATATATCTACAGAGGAAAAAAATTATAAAAAGCTACTAAAAAAGTTTTGGATTGCAGTGCTGTTTACAGTCCCCATATTAATTATTGCAATGTCTGAATTGCTCCAGAATAATCCTCTGGAAGGGCTTTTGGAGGTGGAAGTTTGGAACTGGATTCAACTCGCTTTATCCCTGCCGGTGGTTTTTTATGCAACCTGGATGTTTTTTGAACGTGCGTGGCATTCCATAAAAACCTGGAACCTTAATATGTTTACCCTTATTGGGATCGGCACCGGCGTAGCCTGGTTATTTAGTGTTTTTGGGATGTTGTTTCCCGACTTTTTCCCGGCTCAGTTTAAAACCGAGGCAGGAACCGTTTTTGTTTACTATGAAGTTGCCACGGTTATCTTGGCCCTGGTAATGTTAGGACAGGTATTGGAGGCCAGGGCACATAGCAAAACTAATTCAGCAGTAAAGGAATTGTTGAAATTAGCACCTAACAAGGCAATTAAAGTCGTTGATGGGCAGGATATAGAAGTATCTATCGATAGTATTGAAATAGGCGATACGCTTCGGGTAAAACCGGGGGACAAAATACCGGTGGATGGCGTAATTACCGAAGGGGAAACCTCTGTAGATGAGTCCATGATAACCGGTGAGCCTATACCCGTAAGTAAAACCATGGATAATAAGGTTAGTAGCGGTACAATAAACGGCAACCAGTCATTTTTGATGAAAGCAGAAAAAGTAGGATCTGATACCTTATTATCCCAAATAATAAAAATGGTTAATGATGCGAGTCGAAGCAAGGCGCCCATCCAAAAACTGGCCGATACGGTCTCTGGCTATTTTGTACCTGTAGTTGTTATTATTGCGGTGATTACTTTTGCGATTTGGGCAATTTGGGGGCCAGAGCCTGCCTATGTATATGCATTGGTAAATGCCATTGCAGTACTGATTATTGCCTGTCCCTGTGCACTTGGTCTTGCTACCCCTATGTCTATTATGGTAGGTGTGGGTAAGGGAGCGCAGAACGGTGTGCTGGTAAAAAATGCGGAAGCCTTAGAAAAAATGGACAAAGTAGATACCCTCATCGTCGATAAGACGGGAACCATTACCGAGGGAAAACCTACCGTAGAAACTGTAGGGGCTTTTAAAGGAGGGCTCAATGAAAAAGAAGTATTGCAATACATTGTTTCTCTCAATAATTTAAGTGAACATCCTCTCGCAGAAGCAACAGTAAAATATGGTAAAGAACAAAAAGCAGAATTTTTAAAGGCCGATGGCTTCAATGCGGTTACCGGAAAAGGGGTTGAAGGTAAAGTAAACGGTAAAAAGTTGGCATTGGGCAACGTAAAAATGATGGAGAAGGCTGATGCTGCACTTTCCGAAGAAATGATAGAAGAAGCTCAATCCTTTCAAAAAGAGGGGAAGACGGTTTCATATCTCAGCGTTGCTGGAAAGGTTGCCGGTTATGTTGTTATAGGTGATAAAATTAAAAAAACAAGTGCCAATGCCATCAAAGAACTTCAGGATAAAGGCATAGCTGTGATAATGCTTACAGGTGATAACCACGACACGGCACAAGCCGTGGCCGGCGAGCTAAACCTTGCAGATTTTAAAGCCAGTATGCTCCCTGAAAATAAGTTACAGGAAGTAGAAAAACTACAGAATCAGGGTAAAGTGGTGGCTATGGCAGGTGATGGCATTAATGATGCCCCGGCATTGGCAAAAAGTGATGTAGGGATTGCAATGGGTACGGGTACTGATGTGGCCATTGAAAGTGCAGCCATTACTTTGGTAAAAGGGGATTTACAGGGAATCGTGAAAGCCCGTCATTTGAGTGATGCCGTTATGAAAAATATCAAACAGAACCTGTTTTTTGCTTTTATCTATAATACCATTGGTGTTCCTGTTGCAGCCGGAATTTTATTTCCCTTTTTCGGTATATTATTATCTCCTATGATTGCCGCTGCAGCTATGAGCTTGAGCTCAGTTTCAGTAATTGCCAACGCATTAAGATTGCGAACAAAAAAAATAGAATAAATAAATTAATATATATATATATATACAAGCCTTTAAGTTATTCCTGTGCAATTGTAAGAAATGAAAAAATGACCTTTGCTGCGCCGGAACATGACCCAATGCGATCCTTCGCTTTTTTGGTAAGTGATACAATAGAAAACAGTAATCCTTTATTCCTGAGACCAGGCATTCTTTTAGAGAGAGGAGGGAGATTTAAAAATAAGTAAGTTTAATTATAAAATAGTAGTAAAGATGAATTTTCAAAAATGGATTTTAGTAGTAATACTCTTAATTCTATCCCGATCGGTTTACCCTTGCGATATACAAGGACATGAGTTGAATTACGGATATATACAGACGAAAGGACTAAGTGGTCCTTTTAGTCCTACCGGAAAAGCCTTATCAGTTCTGCCCGCTTTTTTAGGGAGTTATATTGAAATAAAAAACGCCCTCATTGAAGATCATTATGTACAGGCCAAAAATGCCGCTGCCGGAATGGAAAAAAACCTGGAGAACAGTAATTTGAAAGAGAAGGAACAGGTACAATTAAGGGCAACAATAAAAGAATTGATCCTTGCAGGTGATATTAACGACCAGCGAATTGCATTTGCCGTACTTTCTGAACAACTATATCAAATACTCCCGGCTATAGACTTTGGGAGCGAAGCGCTCTTTTGGCAGAATTGCCCTATGGCCCTCGGCGGCAGGGGAGGAAATTGGATTAGCCTGGAAGAACAGGTGAAAAATCCTTTTATGGGACAGCGTATGCCTTCCTGCGGCACTGCACTTGAAAAACTAATGAGGTAAAGGACTGCCAAGAGAATGAGATTTTCTTCGCCCTCTTGGTAGTAGGATAAAGGGTAATTATTGTAAATCCATAACCCAGAAGGCAATCTGTTATAAAGATTTTTTAAGGCATTCAGTTTTTTTGGACCGAATGGGATGCAGTTGAAACACCTTAATGCGCTAAACAGTAAAATAGCAGGAAGTAAGTAAATCTGTTGCTTTTACTGCTATATTGTTAAGCACTTAATAATCTGGAAAATATTAAATGGAAACCGAAATAAATTCAAAATGCAATGGCTTCTCTTAATCAGGCAGAATTTGAAAATAAACAACTGGATATAAATTCCTTACCTCGATTTACTGAAGTGGAATTCTATCCCCTCGATACTAAGTATCTTATTAAGTTAAATATTCTGTCTGGTATTGGAGCATTAATAGTTGTGGGAGCTTTAATTGTGGGGTACTTTCTTATGAAAGAATACAAAATTTTAATCCTTTGGTCTGCAATTCTTTTCTTACCGCTTTTCTTATGGTTAATCTATCGTAATTTTGAGCTACAGAAAAGAAATGGATATGCTATAAGAGAAAGAGATATAATTTTTAAAAGAGGTTTTCTCCATGAGAAAATAACAATTGTACCATTCAATAGGGTGCAACATGTTTCGGCTAGAAAAGATTTATTGGATAAATTCTTGGGAATTTCATCTTTGACAATTTTTTCTGCAGGAGGTTCAGCCAGTGACGTTACTATTTCCGGACTTCTTGCGAGAAATGCGGAAGTACTAAAAGAAGCTATCTCAAAAAGGGTGTCTTCTAATGAATAGCAGTAACTTCCATGAGCCACAGAGGCAATCTAAAATAGGAGTGATACTTGTTTTTGGGAACAGCCTATATCATCTTTTAAAGAATTTATGGTTTTTGGTGATCTATTTTTTTATGAACGAATTAGATTCTCAAACAATCATCAATTCTACTATTGGGGCTACCATAATTTTTATTTTGGCTTTTGCTTATAGTATCCTTTATTTTTGGAGGTTTGTTTTCTATATTGATCCTAAGACTGAGGAATTTGTACTTCAAAAAGGGGTTATCAATTCGAAAACTATAAGCCTCCCTTTTCATAAAATCCAGCAGGTCAATCTTAAGAGAAATCTTGTGCAACGATTAATAGGTGTCTATAGTGTTTTAATCGATACTGCCGGGAGCAAAGAAAAAGAGGTGGAAATAAAGGCTTTATCCAGGATAAAGGCCGAGCAACTTGCAGAACTTCTTATAAGTTATTCCCGGCTGGAAGAAAACATAAAGGAAGTAGAAATAGAAGGAAAAGCAGCTATAGACTGGCATTTTTCTTTGAACACTTTCCAGCTTCTAAAGCTCGGGTTAATTAGCAATTATATACGCGGCCTACTACTGCTGATCACATTCTACATAACTCTTAAAGATCAGTTTTTCTTAAATAAATTCATCCCTCCCGAATTCATGATGGAACCAAGTTTAGACTCTCCTTTAAGCGTCTGGAAAATTATACTGCTGTTATTGGCGATAATTACAGTCACTGTAGCGGACACCTTCATTAAATATTACGGCCTTCGTCTTAAAAAATCAAATTCAGGGCTACAGATAGAAATGGGGCTTCGGAAAAATAAAAAGGTGAGCTTAAAAGCAAAAAGGGTACAGACTATTGAAATTTTGAACAATCCTTTTCAACAAAAGCTTGATCTCCAAAAGGTCAAATTTTTCTTGGCAAGCAGCCCGAATGATCCTGAGAAAAGTATTATTACCATTCCCGGTATTTCCCAAGAACTTTTGTCAAAGGTCCTTGGGTATATGCATGTTAATCCAATAAAGAAACAGCTTACTCAAATCATTCCTAATAAGTTACTTATTTTTAAAAAGATCAGTGTAGGATTTTTACCCTTGCTCCTTATTCCTATTATATCAAAATTTTACAATCTCGATTTATCTTTAAAATGGGTGATCATCACTATATCAATTTATTCAGTTATTCTCTTCGGATATCAACTTCTATATTATAGATCTTTGCGCCTAAGTTTTTCGGAGGAATTTATTTTGAAAAATTCAGGTGTATGGGAAAAAAAACAGCAGTACCTGGAAATTTGGAAATTACAAGCTGTTTCAATGTCGCAACCACTCTGGTATAGAAAGAAAAATCTGGTAAATCTCATCTTCCATTCAGCGGGAGGAGATGTTCGCTTCGAGCTGATAGACCGAAATAAAGCAGAATCCTTAATGGATTACGTACTCTATAAAATTGAAAGTACCTCCAAAGGATGGATGTAGTGTCAAACCAGGAAATATAATTTAGAGGAATATGGACAGGATGAGAGATTATATTATCGTATGAAGAAAAACCTTTTAGAAATGGTAGCAGTGATTTAGTATTTCTGGGATTAAGGGATATTGATCTTAATTGGACTATATTAAAAACCGATACACGTCTTTTCAATAGATAGCTATGTCGAATCGCTAATTAATTAGGCATCAATAAAAATCATACCATTTATTTTGCATGGAATTATTTTCAGGTATAAAATTCCTGTACAAATGTCAAAAAAATCGTAGCGCCATTCCTTTGTTACTATATCTATGATGTATCAGTCCTTATATCACAAATAGATTCTTTGTATATACCTTTGTTAATGATCGTTTACATATTTCTTGAGAAACTGCTCCAATTCCGGTACATCACATTCAAAACCCATTTCTTCAGCCTGTTTAATCACTTCTTCCCCGGACATATCCTTCTGGCACCCAATATGCATCATTACAAAGGCGCCTGAACGTTTTCCTGATTTGCAATGAACCAAGATTGGTTTTGGAAGAGATTCAAGCTCCTGTCGGAAATTATTAACGATTGCTTCTGATAAGTTATCCTTAGATATACCAATATGTTTGTATTCAAGGTTAAGCTTCTTAGCCAGCTCTTTTTCTTTCTCTTGGGAAACATTTTGCTCTTCTTCATCGGTCTGCAAATTAATAACCGACTTAAAACCCTTATCAGCAAAAGTTTTAAAGCTGTTTTCATTCGGATCATATGCTGCCACCGAAATTTCATCATTTACTTTTTTGATTTCATTTTCCATAATTTCTTACTTTTTTTGATATTGTGATTTATTTTCAATTGATAAGTCCGCAGCCTTCCATGCCTTAAAACTACCCGGAATGCTATTCACATTCTGAAATCCATTTTTTTGTAAAAGACTGGCCGCAATGCTGGCTCTATAGCCGCTGGCGCAATACACGGCAAATTTTTGTTTTTTATTTAAGGTACTTATCTTATCAGAGAGTTCGCCAAGAAAAATATGCCTGGCATCAGGTATGTATCCATTTTGCCATTCCTTATCCCTGCGTACATCCAATGGCTGATATTGCCCATTATTTTGACTGAGTTCATGTACACTGAGTTGAGGCAATTTTTTAATTCGTTTACCCGATTCCTGCCAACTACGCATGTTCCCTGCCAGATAACCCTTAAAATTGGTATGTCCGGTGCGCCAGAGCAGCGTTACGACCTGCTCTAGATCTTTATCTTCAGGCAAGACCAGTAGAATAGGAGCTTCTGTATCTATCAACCAACCGGCCCAAACCGACAGAATGGGACGTTGTCCTATGTTGAAAGCCCCTTCTATATGCCCGCCTCCAAAAGCCAGCATATCGCGGGTATCTATAATGATCGTATCAGGGTTCTTCATTTCTTTTTCAAAATCTTCTACGCTTAAAGACCTTACTGGTGGTAAATGGCCGAAAGTTTTTGGTCCCTTTGCGTTCAGTTTTTTCATCTTTGGATAATGAGTAGGTACTGGAGGCGCACTATCCTGAACAGCTTTTTTAAATTCCTCAATAGTCTCCATCTGCATGAAAGGATTATGCTTCTTCTCGTATCCAATGGTAGTATGCAGTCGGTTACCTATATCAGGACCACAGGCCGAGCCTGCTGCATGGCATGGATAAACAATCACTTCATCTCTCAGTTTGCAGAAAACTTCCCGCATGGTGTTAAAAAGGGCCTGGGTCAATTCATCTGTCTTCTCATCACCCAATAAATCTGGTCGTCCTAAAGAATCAACGAACAGTGAATCCCCAGTTACAATGCCCCAGGGATCTTCTTTGTGCGATTCGTATAATAAATAGGATAAATGTTCGGGTGTATGACCAGGAGTATGCTTAGCCATCATTTTAACTTGACCGAATTCAAACTCATCTCCTTCCCGAACAGGTTCATATGCAAAATCATATGTGGCATCACCTTCAATGCTCACAAAAATTTTAGCGCTTCCTTTGCATCGGGCTTTCAACTGACGAGCCCCACTCATAAAATCTGCATGGATGTGGGTTTCAAAAACATGTGTAAAAGTTACTCCATATTGCCGTGCTTTTTGAAGGTAAATATCGGCATCGGGCCGGGGATCTATAATTGCAGCGCCCCCAGCACTTTCATCACATATAAAATATGAAACCTGAGCGATACCTTCTGCTAATATGGGTTCAAATCTAAAAGCCATAGAATGTATAAAATACAAGTTTGACTATCTAAATTAAGAGTTATAAAGATAAATAAGGTTAAGAAAAATGAAAGGTTTATAGGTATAACAAGAGATTACCACATTCATTGTTAGTTGTTAATGGTTTTAGAATATTTGTTTTTGACACCGTGCTTTTACGATTTGATAATTGATAATCAAAAATAAAGTGAGATACAACTATTATATAAATAAGTGGTCATAATTAGCCCTACTTTTCTACTAAAGAGAATTTTTGGAAAAATTTGATTCAAGTAGCTTTACCTGTAGAAACAGAAAAAAGCCAGAGATTGCGACCATTAATTTCAATGATTCTATAAGTTGTATAGCAGTCAGCACATTACCGCTTCATTTCGCTAAATACTCCATTTTGGGTAAAGAGCTTTCTTAAGAATATCTTGAGCATCCTTTTCATTTTTTCTCTTGATGTATTCGATAAATAATAAGTTGTGCTAATCTTATAGCCTTATTCTATAAACTAAGTAACAAAGGACGCCCGCTTAATAGGAATTCCATTTATTCATTTACTTCACTTCCGGTTGTTTTTTAATTTCAGCATTTCCATTTCCTTCCCGGCCGTTGCTGTCACTACCTTTTTTGTAATGCAAAATACCAATATTTAGAAGTTAGTCCAGACTGCATAAGCTAGTCGCATACTCCTTTTTATAAGTCTTCCCTAATTCTAATTCTTGAAAATGTATCAGCATCAAAAAAGGTAACAGCACACGGCTCTATAAGAAGTAAATCAAATAAAAATCTCATGAAATCATTTCAAAACAACATACCCGGAAGCGAAGTAAAAAAAATCAAAAACAGGAAAACGCCCCGGATATAATAAGTAAATCAATTATTAATTTTTAAATCTTTTAATTATGAGTACGCTTAGAAACAAAGTTCAGTTAATCGGAAATGTGGGACAAACCCCGGAAATCAAAAATCTTGAAAGGGGCAAAAAAGTAGCCAGCTTTTCAATTGCAACCAATGAATTTTATAAAAATTCAAAAGGAGAAAAAGTACAGGATACTCAATGGCACAATGTTGTGGCATGGGGGAAAACCGCTGAAATCGTAGAGAATTATGTGGGCACCGGAAAAGAAATTGCCATTGAAGGTAAATTGACCAATCGATCCTATGAGTCCAAAGAAGGAGAGAAGCGATATGTTACTGAAGTGATAGCCAGTGAAATTCTTCTTTTAGGCAATGGAACTGCTAAGACAGAAAGCCAGCAGTAGTTAATTAAAAGAGGGCGGGTACTTGCTCACGGTAACGCCCTCTTTTTCAATTTTAACCTTAAATCAGATTAAAATGAAAACGAAAGTTAATGAAATATCGATAAAATATCAGGGGAATTTTAAGATCTCTCAGGCGCCTAAAATAAGTTCATCTGTTAATGCTGCTGAACTATTATATAATACCTGGAACAAAGACCAGATCGGCCTGCAGGAAACTTTTAAAGTAGTACTGCTTAATAACGCAAATAAAGTGAAAGGCATTTTTGAAGTTTCCACCGGTGGAATTACGGGGACCCTCGTAGACTTACGAATCTTGTTTGCGGTTATTCTCAAGAGCCTTAGCTGTTCTGTGATCCTTGCTCATTATGTAAAGTAAATTATTATGTAAAGTAATCCTTTGAGTACCCCATAAATATTGAAGTATTTATAAAATTACTTTACATAATAATATTAGAATCTTTTCAGCCAACTAATCAAATTCTCATTTTTTGTCCATACAGGTTCCTCATCTGGATTGATATCCACGTATGCATTTTCCAAGGCTTTGCGCTTTTGTCTGGAATCGGCCCTGGCATAAATCTCTGTGGTCTGAACGGATACATGCCCCAAAATATCTCGGATATATACGAGATTCACACCAGCCTGCAACAAGTGCATGGCCTTGGAATGTCTAAAAGAATGGCAACTAGCCTTGTCGGGGATCAATGTGTTGTCTGCTTTTCTGGCCATATCCATATATTTATGGAGGATATGGTTGATTCCGGCACGCGTAAATTTTTCCTTTCTGCTATTAAAGAAAAGAGGATGTATATTGGCGGTGGGCTGGTCCAATCGATGTTCTTCCATATAATTTTTAAGGTGTATGATCTGCGCGTCTAACATTGGAACAAGCCGTACCCGGTTCCCCTTACCGATGATCTTGATTACAGGAGGCTTTCCCAGTCTTAACCTAGAAGGCGTCAGATCTATGATTTCCTGAACTCTCGCACCGGTATCATAGGTCAGGGACAGCAAAGCCAGATCACGCCTTCCTCTAGTGGTTGTTGTATCGGGCTGTTGCAGAAGTAACCTTATCCCTTCGATTGAAAGATAGGTTATGCTTTCCTTTCGGGTTTTCTTGGACCTGATGGACAGAACCTTTTGGCATTCGTGGAGATTGTCCAGGTTTTCGTACTGCAAGTATCTATAAAAGGAATGGATCGCTGCCAAACGCATATTTCGAGTCGAATCGCTACATTTCCGTTCTTTTTGTATCCAATCAAGGAATTCTATGATCGTTTCCTTTTTGATCTTTGCAAGGGTCAGTTTTTCTACCTTCAAGAGCTTCTCTTTTTCAATAAAATCTAGCAGCAAGACGAATGTATCCCTGTAAGCAGTAATGGTATTAACACTTGCACCTCTTTCGTCAGGAAGATACCTTATAATAAAATCGGATATATACTTTGAAAAATCAGTTGGCTTCATAATTCTTGAATTTAGGGAATACGTCCAAACATATTGCATCTATATCATTGATCAGGTTTGGATACATATTACTGGTTAATCTAACATAATGGTTGGTCGCACCGATGGACTGGTGTCCCAGATAGTTCGAGAGTATCGGCAGTGAGGCATAAAGATCGATACCCGATTCTGCCATTTGAGCAAGCGAGGTGACGGCGAAGGTGTGCCTGAGATCATGTAGGCGTGCGCTGCCCGGTATCCCTGCTCTGTCAAGACATTTTTTGAACCATGCCCTTACGGATTGACCACACTTGTGCCCATTGACCTTGACAAAGAAGTAGCCGGAACTTGTTTTTCTAGAAGGAAGTAGATTCCTATATTCTAGATATTCCCGGCAAACAGATACCAGGGATTGTGAGATAGGTATGATCCTTTGTTTTCCGTTCTTAGAATCCCTCACCAATAAATAACCTTCTTCCAGATTGACATCTTCATCTTTTAGAGCAATGGCCTCTCCCATACGGATTCCAGTACAGTAAAGTAGCCTAATCAGCGTGGGCATACAAATCATACAGGAATTCTTATTTAGCATGCCTATTCTTAATTCATCACAGACCTTGAACAGTAGATGAATCTCTTTCTGCGAATAGATGTAGGGGATAAATGTATTTTTTGGGAAGCGCGGTAATCTAGGAACATATGATGGTATTCCCAGATCACATAGGTAAGAGGAGAACTGTACAAGATGGCTTATTCTTGTATAGCGATAAAACTCGGATTCGTTGGGGCGCCTTTCACTCCATAACCTTGTAAAATCTTTTGTGATTCCCGATGTGGTTTCCTCCCTTTGGTCGGCCAAAGTATCGATTTTGGATAAAATGAATTCACCTGTTGTATACTTAAACCCTAGTTTTCTCTTCAGATCGATGTACTGTCCTATATAAGGGCCATATTTACTATTGTATAGCTTATTCATAAAAAACCCCTCCTTTCTGCTCATAAAAATTGGTAGGTACAGGAGGTACATCGAGCATACATTGCCTCATCGATTTAAGATCGATCCGGAGATAGTACCTGGTGGATTCTGTGCTTTTATGGCCAAAAACTTCTGAGATAATGGGAAGGGCAGTACTTTCTTCCAGCATTCTGAAGCCCAGACTATGGCGCAGGGAATGAGGTCCAAACTTCCTGCCTTTAATATCGATTCCTGCTTTTCTATAAGCTCTTTGCACAACATGGGTAACTACTTGGCTAGTATGGAATTGGGCATAAGGTGCCTTTGCTATCAAGAATACAAACGGGCTCTCAGATTTTGGTCTGCCATATTTCAGATAATCAATCAAGGCATTACCAACATCAGGCAATATCGGGAGCACCAATTCTTTCCCTGTCTTGACTTGTTTTATTTCTATAGTACTGGTATCCCAATGTAGTTCCGTGAACTTCAATCTTGAGATATCAGATGCTCGAAGCCCCAATCTAGCTGCAAAAAGAATAATAGCATAATTGCGTTTTCCCTGTGGGTTAGATCTATCGACAGATACAATCAGCTTTTCAATTTCCTCTTTAGAATATGTCGAAGGTAACTTAGGTTGATCGACAGCCCTGTATCTGGGTATCTTACTGGAATAATCAATAGCCAACAACTTCTGCTGATAAGCATATTTCATAAAACTGCGGAGTGCTAGAATAGTAACTTGTACCACGGTCTTTTTTCGACAATCCAGTTGATTTAGATATCCGAGGATAAAAGCTTGATCGATATCCCCCATGGAACCAATGCTATTTTTATTGCAATATTGCAGGAAGGGGAAAAGGTTTTTCCTATAACCATATAAAGTTGATACGGTCAATCTTTCTTTTAGTCTTTTATGCTCCAAAAATCCGGTAATTGCTCTTCCGATTGCTCCACCAAAAACGATTGGGTCTTCTTTGCGCTGACTCCGAGCAGGTGCGGTTATAATACCTGTATTCTTGAATTCAGTCAACATCCTGGCTCCATGATAGATATATCTTTCATTCTCTGACAGTTTTGGGATACTGCGTCCACCGAGCTTATTCTGGAGTAATGAATTCTCTACCTTTTGGTCATAACGTTCAATATCGTTTAAAACCATGTAATTCTTGATCTCTTTCCAGCCCCACCTATATCTGGCTATAGTACTTAATGAATAAGATAGTTCGGACTCGAGATAATCACCCGCTTTAGACATTAACTCATGGAATTCTTTGATTTGTTTGTTCATAATACAATTATCTTGAATGTGAATAATTTCACTAAATAAATGATTGCACAATGAATTTAAACTGAAAATGAGATATTATTATGTAAAGTAATTTTAAATACTTTCTAACAATAATGGGGGTTTAGCAGCTTCACTTTACATAATAATTTACTTTACATAATGCGCTTTATGCAAAGCTTTACATAATTGTCATAATCATCCGTCAGGGACTTTAAAACCGAGCGAAGCAGATAAACGCCTGACACAAAAAATTACCAAAGCAGCGGAACTGTTAGATATTAAAGTCCTGGATCATTTAATACTGACACCAGATGGTGATTATGTAAGCTTTGCGGATGAAGGTATCCTGTAAACTATTTTTTAATTCCTTATAAAATACCTCTAAAAACTTTAGGGGTATTTTTTTATTCGAATCTCTGGAGTTTTTATTGGCTACCAGTAGTCAACCTTCCTTTTTACTTTCCAAATATGGAAATAAATGATTAATAAAATTAAAATTTTCATCATTCTATAGCATATTAATTTCCTTTTGAAAAAAAATATGCTATATTTAATGAGCTGAACTTCAGCACATAATTTTATGTAAGGTATCCCAATTTTCGACTTTCGCTGATATCCTTACCAATCATAATTTTTTACATAATGGAATTTTATTCCTCAAAATGCAACTGGACATTGGTCCAATTTGTATGAGATTTTTGTCCCGCCTGGCGGGACGAAAAGGAATAGCAAGAGGGTAACGGGCAAAGCCACGTTATATATCTGGTTGTAAACACTAATTAATTGATAATCAATTAATTAAAATTAAATGAATTTCGATTAAGAGCTTTTTGAAGTCATTTTTTCACGGAAAAAACTTCACAGCCCAGTAAAATCAACAAAATTTTCACGGAAAAATGGATAAAGGATATGAAAAAGAAGTATTTAAAAGCATAAGTCTGAAGGCTTCCGTTGCAAAGAAATTCAACAGCTATTGCAAAAAACTTTCTATGTCAAAATCCATGACCTTGCTTTTAATGCTGGAGTTTTTTGAAGATAATGGAATTTCTCCAACGGAATCTATGGGTCCAAAAATGCAAACCCTGGAAAACCTGATCAAGAAAAGGATCAATGGAGTCATCGCTATCTTAAAAGATATTGAGAAAGGACAAACCAAACCAACGGTAGCCATGATGCAATCTTTGTTCCAGGAAGCTGAACCTAAAAAACAACCCCTGATCCTGGAGAAGAAAAATACGGAAGAAAAACAACCCAAATATCAAGAACGAAATCAACAAGACTTATAAATTATTAAAGATGTATATCACCATCACAGCACAAAAATTAGGAGGGAATTATTCTCAGGGTTCAGCCGACTTTGTGGACTATCTGGAAAAGGAAAACCAGGGACTGGATCAGGAGGATAGGGAATACTTCTTTAATCAATATGAGGACCAAGTTTCAGCGGAGGAAGTAGTCCGGGAAATTGATGCCAATACCGCTAAACTGGAAAAAACGGAACCAAGGTTTTATTCTATTACGATAAGCCCTTCAAAATACGAGTTGAACAGGTTGAAAAACAACAGCGAAGATCTAAAAAAATATACTCGTGCAGTGATGAAAGATTATGCGGCTTCTTTTAATCGTGAACTCAATGGCCGACCTGTCAATATTGATGATATAAAATACTACGCCAAAATTGAACATCAACGCTTTTTTAAAGGCACCGATAAACAGGTACAGGAAAATCAGCCCTTTGCTGCCAAAATACTACAGCTTAAAAGTGATATTAAAAAAGTCGAGCGTGGAGAACAACCCGGAAATATTGCCCAGATGAAACGGGAAATCTCTAAACTGGAAAAAGCAGCTCCCCATAAACAAGAGGGGCAACGAATCGTACAGGGAATGGCGAAAGAAGGGAACCAAAGCCATATTCATATTATAGTGAGCCGTAAGGATGCTTCAAATAAATACAGCTTATCTCCCGGTAGCAAATACAAAGCATCGAAGGTTGAGCTAAATGGGAAAATAGTCAAACGGGGTTTTGACCGTGATAAGTTCTTCGGGAAGGCAGAAAAAACATTCGATAAAAACTTTGGGTACCAACGGAATTTTGTGGAAACCTATACCGCCCGGAAAGAGTTTATCCGAAATCCTAATAGCTATTTTTCAACATTGATGAAACTCCCTACCAATGAAAAAGCCATTGCCATGAAAATATTAAAGGAATCGGGAATGCCCTTAATGCCAAACATTCCAACAAATAAAGCCCAGTTGGCACTTAAAGTATTTAACCGATTAAGAAGGGGAGTGGATATAGCAATTAAATCAAGCTCTATTGGAATTTAAATAAAAAGGTATGGAAGAATTCAGCATCATAAAAATCGTATCAATAATCGCCTCAAGCAGTTTGCTTTTCTATGGATTATATATGGTATCCAGATATGCCTTTTGGATCAATACTTTACTGCTTTCAGGGTTTCTGGTCTATTTCTTTTACCCGGAACAGCTAATTGAAAAAGTACTATATATAGGCTGTCCGTTATTATTAATCAATACGGTTTTCTATGTTTTTTGCCATTCCACTGAAAATAAAGATAAGATTGCCAAGATGTACCAGGTAAATTTTAAAACCAGGGGTAAAGATTTTAAAATTGGGAATATCAAACGCGGTGCTTCCATCATCGGTTCTGCCGGTAGTGGGAAAACGGAAAGTGTGGTCTATGGTTTTTTAAAACATTTTCAACAGTACAATTTCTGTGGGGTGATCCATGATTATAAGGATTTTGAGCTTACCGAGATGGCCTATCCGCTTTTTAGGAATTCGGATATTCCTTTTAAAATAATCTCCTTTGATAAGATCATCCACCGCGTCAATCCAATTGCTCCTCGCTATATGGAAAATGAAGAGAGCGTCAATGAAATTTCCAGAGTCCTCATTGAAAATTTATTAGAGCAAAAAGAAACAGGCACCAGCGGAACCACAAAATTCTTTAATGATGCTGCAGAAGGTTTAATAGGAGGGATGATCTGGAAATTGAAAACATCTTATCCGCAATACTGCACCTTACCCCATTTAATAGCTATCTATCAATTTCTGGACACAGAGAGTCTTATAGCTTTCCTGGACTCCAACAGGACTTCCAGGGCGATGGCAGATGCCTTTATTAGTGGTAAAGATTCGGAAAGACAAACTGCAGGAGTGAAAAGTACCCTGGCCAATGCTTTAAAACGTATCAGTACCCAAAGCATATTTATGGCACTATCAGCAGACGATGTGCCTTTAAATATTAATAATCCTGAAAATCCTGCAGTAATTTCCATTGTGAACAATCCGAAATTTGAATCTTCGTATTCTCCGGTAATAGCAGCCATAATCCATACCATTACCAAGCAAATGAGTGTACGAAATTCCAATCCTTCATTTCTATTGATGGAAGAAGCACCCACCATACGCTTATTAAATATGCACCGTATTCCGGCTACTTTAAGAAGTTATGATATTGCCACCATTTATGTGATGCAGGATAAGATCCAGAACGATATGATGTATGGCGATAAAGCAAGTAAAGCAATACTAAGCAATCTGTCTTATCAGTTCTTTGGGAAAGTAAATGACCCGGATACCGCAAAGTATTACGAACGCTTTTTTGAGATTATTAAAGATCCAACCAAGAGCGTGAGCAGCGGCCATAATCTAAATTTTGATACACGAGTCATTACCGGGGAAAATGAAATTCCTAAAATTAGGGCCGATGTATTTTTTAGATTGAAGCAGGGTGAGTTTATTACCTATGCAGATGGGAAAGACAAAAAGATACAGTTTAAATTGCAAAGGATTTTAAGAGAGCTTCCTGAAGAAATTCAGGAATTTTCTCATGCTGCTTTAGAAGCTAATTTTAATAAGATTTATGAGGAAGCGAGATCAATATTTGAAAATTAATCCACAATAATATTAGTAATTATTTTAGTTATATACCTAACTTAGGTATTTTTATCGAATAAATACTAAAATGTCAGTATCCGAATATATTAATAAACTATTAAGTGTCGAGGAATATTCCTTTTCGCTGGCTGAGCTTTTAAAGGAGACCGGTAAAGGCAGAACCGCAATTATAAGAGAACTTGACCGTTTAATTGAAAAGGGTGAAGTCATTAACCTTAGGCAGGGTTTTTATTTAATACTCACGCCAAGATACGCTAAATTTGGAAAGTTGCCTATAAGCCTTTATATACATAAACTGTTTGATTATTTAGAACGCAAATACTATCTGGGTTTTTATAGCGCAGCTAAAATATATGGTGCTAGTCATCAGCAGACACAACGTGATTATGTGATGTCCCAGACGCCTAAACTTTTGGATATTCGGAAGTCGGCCATCGATATTCGGTTTTTCACAACTTCGGTTTGGCCCAAGAATAATATCATTTCTAAAAAATCTGATGCCGGGATCTATCATATTTCGAGTCCGGCACTTACACTGGCAGATTTGATACGTTATCAAAACAAACTAGGTGGTCTCAATCGGATGCTTTCGACGATAGAAGAGTTATTGGAAGAAGTTTCTCAAGATGACCTGCAAGATCTGCTCGAATGGTTTGATCACAAAGCAACCTTGCAGCGTATAGGTTTTTTAATTTCGGAAATATACCTAAATAATAGCCTCGGAAACCTTATTTTTGAACACCTGAACAGACAAAAGTTTTATCCTATTTTATTGCAGCCCGATACTAAACAAAAGCCTGGCGCAGTGGACAATAAATGGAAAGTGGATGTTAACCTACAATTAGAAAGTGATTTATGATCCCCAAACCTTTTATAGCGCAATGGCAGGAAAATGCTCCATGGAAAGAATTTGGACAGGTTGAACAGGACTTGATTATTAGTAGGGCTCTGGTAGAAATTTTCTCTGATGATTTCCTACGTGAGAACTTGGCTTTTAGAGGAGGTACTGCTTTACATAAATTATATCTGGACCCGGCACCAAGATACTCCGAGGATATTGACCTGGTGCAAATCAAAGAAGGACCTATTAAACCTATTATGAAGCGGATAGGGGAGGTCATCACTTTTTTTGAAGAAGACAGGCGCACTCAGCTCAGAGGACACGGAGCTAAGGCTTTATATCGATTTACTTCTGAATATGAGGAAGAGCGTCGTAGGCTTAAACTGGAGATTAATTGCAAGGAACATTTTAATGTTCTTGAATGGGTTAAATTTCCATTTGAGATCAATAATTCCTGGTTTAAAGGAAAATGCGCTATTACCACCTACAGCATCAATGAACTTTTAGGAACAAAACTAAGAGCCTTGTATCAGCGAAGCAAAGGAAGGGATTTATTCGATTTGGATTATTCTCGGAGAAATATGGATCTTGATGTAGATCAAATAATCAAATGTTTTAATACTTATATGAAGTTTTCAGTAGGAAAAACACCTTCACAAAAAGAGTTTTTGCAAAATATAGAAGCCAAAGAAACTGATCCGGGTTTTACCGGGGATATGGAAGGTTTATTGAGGTCGGAAATAGCCTATGACCAGAAAGCTGCTTTTCAGTGGTTAAAAGAAAGTATCATTTCAAGAATGTGATCTACTAAAATGGACTGCGTTCTCTTAATCCGGTTTCAGTCACTTTCCATTGGTCATCTTTTTTTATCAATTTGAAAGTCTCCGGTTTTTGTTCGTGGGAAGTTGTAAATTTCACCCAGGCAGTATCGCTGTAAACTGTATCCCGCACCACTTTAAAATTAGTATCTCCGGAATATGAAGAAGTGACCATATCCTGAACCGAAACCAGAGACCGATAACGTTGGGGAGTAGTGTATTTTTCCAAAGTACTATTGTCCTTATGTATGAAGCTTTCCGCAACTAATTTAGCGGTTTCTGTGTGAGATATTTGGGCGCCTTCTGAACATGCAATTCCAGATATTAGGATAAATATATAAATCAGCTTTCTCATTTTTTTGATCAATTAGGGTTATTAATAAATCGCTTTTTTACATTTAGGTTTATATTACGTTCTCCGTTTTGTTCATTGAGTTCAATGACCAATCTTTTACCATCAGCCAAAGAAAACTTTGGAAGTACAAAGACCATTCTTTTCATTTCCTTTCCCGTAATCTTGAATGGTAGCTGATGAGTATAAACTGGTTGTTTTTCCAATTTTTGAATGGATTTCCTTTTCCCCTGTTTCTTTGTTTCCGTATAAAATTTTAGAAAATTAAGATCGTAATCCAGAGAAGAAGAATTTTCAATTTCGATAACGAAATATAATGATGACCTATCGAAAACAATATTCTCTACTCTTAAAACAATACCATCAGAACGTTTTTTTATCTTACCAATTTTCTGTGTTCTTGCGAGCAGGAAATTGCTGAACTTTTTATAGTAGACAGTTCTACTTACATTTTTATAACCTACACTGTCGTTTGGTTCAGTATTTTTTACAACAGGTTTTTCATTCCCAATACTTTTAGTCCGCGGAACAAAATAGTTTAATTTAGAAAGCTGTTCTTTATACTTTACAATATACGAATAAATTGAACCGTTCATGCTGATTATGAGTAAATTACTATCCTCTCCCGGTGTGGCCTGCAATAATCCGAAATATTGTCCTTTATCTCTGTTATAGGTGAAAATAAAATTTTCTGAACCGGTGATTCCCTGTCTAATAGGATCAGGAAAGAACAGGGCTACATTCTTTGTATCGTTTGCATAGATTGTATCCAAAATAATGGTCTTTTCAGGCAGAGATATTTCTTCCTGAGCATACAGCCTTCCATAAGTAATAACACTGATAAGGTTTAAAGCAATGAATAGATTTTTCATAATGATGAGAATTAATGCCCCCTTGGCGCTTTTAAAATAAGTTTATAAGAATTAGAAACCGTTACCTTTATATTTCGGTTATCGCGTTGAAAGACTTTTTTGATTCCACTAATCTGCGGAACACCACTAATATTAATGTCCTGGATGATATCATCGACCACTTCCCGACTAGCATCGGCTCTCAGGCTGTTTTCAATGTAGATTCCCTCACTACCGTCAAGAAGATCGTATGCTTTTAGTTTTACCGGCTGGTGGTTTATATTTTCAATCTCTATTAGAGCCCTGTTGGGCTGGAAACTTATAAAACCAAATATGGGAGTGTTTTTAGGAAAAAGCTTCCCATTGATTTCGGCATCTTCACTAAGCCGCATACGCAATCTTGAACTCTTTTTAACCACCTGTGTTCCGGCTACTTCAGCGTAGATCATATTACTTTTTTCATAGGTCTCTAAATCTGAATTTCCGGAAGGATTTGAACTAAAAAAGAGCTGGTGTTCCAAACCGATTTCCTTAGTAGAAATTACCATATTGGTATTGGGTAAAATGGAATCAATTTTTGCGCTATCTTTTTTTACGATTACTGAAGTATCCCTTCGATATGGTGTGTTTGAATATTGGATACGCCCGGAATTGTAAATACTATCTACAATTCTTTGTTTTTCTTTATCTATCAAGTCAGGATCGTAAAATCCGGCGGAGTCTATCAGGCTTTCATTATAGATGCTGGGAGCATTGGTTTCCTTTACTTCTTTCAGGGCATTAATAGCATCCAGTTTTGAGGCATACTCCTCATGCTCATTACCAATTTCAGGAACGGTAGTTTGCTTTAAATTTTCACCTTCATTATCATCATCGGACATTATCATATATGAATAAGCCACAATAAATAGTACCACCACAGCCAGTACGGAAGCAAATACGATTTTGTTTTTTTCAATTTTCATTATTGAGTTTTTTTAAGGAGTTTTCAAAATAATTAGTGATGAGGAGGCCATGGGTGTTGTTTGGATAATTGCGATCTACTATAATTAGGTTTCCTGTGGATACCAGTTCATAGGTATCTGTGATCGTACCGCGATTAATCTCAAAAATAGTAGTGGTTGTGAATTGATAGGGCTCGTTTTCTAAATCAATTTCTGATTCAGTACTCAAGACTTTTTGAACCAGGGAATATTGAATCAGCCGGTTATAGACCCCGTCAGCTTTCTTTTGACGATATAGGTTATCCACCGAACTATTGCCGAGCCATAAGGCTTTTTCTAAATTCTTCTCATAATTGCTGGCATCTATATTATAGAAGTAGGTGTGAAATAGCTCCAGATGAGCCAGGGCTTCAACCTGAAAATTCTCCTTTTGAGAAATCCATTTCAGCGGAATCACGGATCCATCGGTACTGATCGCAAAAGAGCTATTCAGAGATTTCTGATATATTTTATAGACGATCAATCCTGAAAATCCACTTGATAATAAAGCCAAAAGCACCACAGTCAATACGATAAACCGGTTAATTTTTAAGACAGAATAGATATTTCGGTATGCTGTTTTCATGATTTTTAATTTATCTGATTTACGAAGTGAAAAGTTTAAAAGTGAATGTGGTGGCGCGTCGGTATAGTTTAAATTTCAGAAAGACAATGAAACCGATAGATCCTGCCTCTACTATGATTTTAATGATATTATTATCGGTAGCGTTCCCTAATAGATTTGCCCAAAAATTCGTGTTGATTTCTGCATAGAGGTTATTTACAAAAATGTTGACCAGGAAGAATGCGGGTACCAGCATATAAACTGCGGCATAGAGCCTGAAAAAATTATACGCCATATCCCTAAATTTTTCAAATACTGCCAGGCTGATGACCAGCGGGAAAAATGCCTGCATGATCCCTAGCAAGAAATAACGTTCGGCCAAAAAGAGCGGATATATAAATAGATCCAGTACCCATAAGAACAAACCTATCACAAAGGAAATTACCTTTACGGGATACAAGGGAGTTACCAGGGCATCATAGAGCAAAGACATTGCTTTAGTGGCTGCATCCCAGGCTCCAACCTCCGTTTCCAGGTCTATATCCTGAAGTTGAAGTGGAATAAGGGCTGGTGCCGTGTCCTTATACTGGGATTCTATAGCTACCAAAATACTATCAAAAAAGCTGAGAACCTGAGTTGAAAATATAACCAAGAGTACAACCGCAAAATTCCTTGCCAGTTCCCCGGGACTAAGCCCCCAGGTATATCCATCCTTATCCGCAATTCCTTCATTGTACTTTTTAAGAATATTGACCAGAAAAAAAAGCACAGCCAGGGTTTTCATTCCTGCAATGGTGTATTGCGAAAATTCACTGTCTTTAATAACCTGAAAAACAGCATCGACATATTCTAATCCTATCCCTAAAAATATCCCCATGGCCAATTTTAATAGTCAGTTTCGCGATTATTAATTTTGTCCTGCATTTCTCTAAAGGAAATGATGTCGCGATAGCGTTTGGTTTTCAATCTTATTTCTGAGACCATTTCTTTAGATTGAAGCTCCTTTTCTTTTAGGATAGCCGCCCGTTCCGCATCGGTCATTTTCAGATAATCGCTGGATAAGATCTGCTCTATAAAGTCCAGATCTTCCAGGGAGCTTTCTATAATGGCATTGAAAGAATCGGAAATACGGGTAACCTCCTCGGGTTTGATATACGGTGAATTCAGGATCTCTTTTAAGTCGTCGCGAACTATATCAAAAAGTCGCTCATTGTTGGCCGCAATTTCACGAACCGCTTTCAGTTGCTTGACCACATTGTTTACCTTTTCCAGATTTTCTTTCTGCTGTTTGAGAAATTCAACAGTCTGAAGTAACTGTGAGGTTTGCTTTGCCGATTCGATCAGTGACTTAGCCAGACTAATAAAATTGGTGTTGTCATAAACCGGCATTCCCTGGGCCGTGGCACGGCCTGGCATTAATATGGCAAGGGCTATTGCCATTATTAAAATTTTAATCTTGTTTTTCATGATTTCCTGTTTTTTGGATTAATAAATTCTGTAATTGCTTTTTCCATGGATTTATGTTGATCATAAAGGGCCATTATGTGATCATTCTCTGAGCCGTCCGTCTGGTACGCCGCGTAAACTTCCATAGGTACCTCAAGACGGAATACATTGCTTTGCTTTCCGATCTTTATAAAAATCTCTGTGTATTTTCTGGATCCGGTAAGGTTGTTCTTGATAGATTTTAACTGGTTAAGATCATGTTTAGAAAGACTTAGACGTCGTACCAGCTCTTCATATCCTTTTTCGTTATGAAGGCTGTAAATCACCTGTGTGTTCTCCAGAATACTAGCTGATGTGGAATTGTTAGGTAGTTGATTGATGGATTGGAGGATAATACCGATAGCACCGTTCTGTTTACGGATAGCCTGGTAATAAAATTCTACGCTCTCCAGTACGTTTTCAAATTTCAGTTGCTTGGCGAATTCATCAAAAAGGATAATTCCTTTTTCCGAACGGTTTTTCCAAATGGTTCTTTGAATGGCCGACTTGATCAGCTTCAACATCACCGAAAGGATTTCCTTGTTATCCTTTACTTCATCCAGTTCAAAAACGATCAGACGTTTATCCTCAATTTTATAAGTCTGATCTTCGCTCATTTCAAACAGGAAACTATATAGACCATCGCCAACATACTCCGACATGATATGTAAGAAGTTCGTAATGTTGAAGTAGTCGGGATGGATTTTGAGTTTGCTCAACAATTCTTTTTGGTTGCTTTCTATGAATTGATAAAAGCTATCCATAGAATGATTATGAGGTGTGTTTAAATAATAGTGGCGTAAAATCTTTTTAATTGATACGGACTGAGCCTTGGTTACTTTCAGGTCAGAGGCGAATAGTTCGAATAAGAACACCGATAAATCTTCCAGTCGTTCTGGACTTAGATCATTTATATTATTGATGTAGAAAGGATTGATGCCTAAACTCTTTCCGCTTTCATAGCGAAGCACAGTATATTGTCCGGGATATAGTTTAGCGAATTTGGTGTATGATCCTCCTAGGTCAATAATGACCAGGCGAACTCCACTTTCAAAATATTGCCTCAGGATGTTGTTGGCCAAAAAGGATTTGCCTTCACCCGTTGGAGCAAAAATGGCAAAATTTCGGGCCTTGATCCGTTTCTTTTTCTCGTCCCAGACATCCTTGAGCACAGGGATATTGTGTTCCCGGTCATTAAAGATGATGCCAGTCGAATCAGACTTGTAATTTGTATTGTTAATAAACAGGCATAGTGCATGTTTTAGATCGGTTACATATAAATCTTCATTCGAAAAATTTGACGAAAAACAGTAATAACTGTTTAGTATATAATTTTTACGTTCTTCGCCCCCTGGATAGTAGGGTAGAATGTCCAGCTCTTTGAATTCGGTCTTTATTTTGGAAGCAATCCTATTTAGATTTTTAGCTTCTCGATCCCAATAGATGATGTTTAGATGACCGCGTATAATTCGAGAATTGTCGTCCGCATTGATCTGATCCAAAATATGCTGGATTTTACCAAGTACTATTTTGTTTTGAGAGCCGAAATTGGAACTCTTTTTTAATTCCTCAACTTTTTTATCCAGCAGCTTACGCCATTTATGTTTATCATCCAGGTAAATGATCTGGTTTACCATATGATTTTCATTCAGGGTGAGTCCTAAACCATCGATAAATCCCTGATGGAATACAAAATCGTCTGAAGTAAATTTTTCGTTGGTTTTGCTGCTTTGAACACTTTCGCCAAAACATAATTCGCTGTTGATGGCCAGGGTGTCAAAATAATTTTCACCAATATTTATGTTCCCTTTTTCTAATAGAATATCGGTATCAAAACCTTTATTGAAACCATTGAAATAGCAGTTAGTCAAGCGCTCTATACCTTTCCTTTCAAGCGGGAAGAGATCTATTTTACGACTGTTATTAATGAAAGAAACCGAATCGCTAACTGCACCTATAAAGCTGTGTACATTTTCATCTAATTCCCTGACAATACCCTTTGAGATATTTCTAAACGGATTGACATATTTGGAGTTATTAAGGGCTTTATTTTTGGGCAGGATAAAAAAGAGAAAACTGCGATGCTGCATAAATCCTCTTCCTTTGAAATGATCATGGGTGGCTTTTTCTAAAAAGGATTCGCGTGGTAGTTTCTCGCACGAATAGGCTGTCTTTAAATAAATATCCTGCTTATGGACAACAGTTCCTACCGGTAGTGATTTAAGTGCCTGAAACCATGCTCCGTGAATATCCTCAAAATCTTTTTCTGATAGGGAATATATCTCTGGTAAGATCACTTCATAACACAAAACTACATTACCATTGTTGGCAAAAATGATATTGTCTAGAATATCTGCAATTGGATGATGGGCCGATAGGTTAATCTTTTTCATAGTCGAATCCGGAATTTTTTTTATTACTAATGATTGTTGGGAATACTTTTGCCACATGAAATACCTGAGGATTATTTACTGACCTGATTAAGGCGATGTATAAGGCCGAATTGAAAATAAATACCCCACTAATAATCCCAAAACCAAAAGAAAAGATGATGACCAGTAATGAGGCTATTACGGAAACCATCATCATTGCGAACAGGGACAAGGGCAATCCAAAAATGATTGCCGTTTTTCTCATATTTCTATAGATCTCAAATTTTTTCATAGCGTTTAGTTCAATATTACTTCAGGGTCTTATACTACAATGGTGATCAGATAGGAAAAAATGCCTACGACAGCACCGGCAATGAGGACAAAAACCAGTACCCTGGTGATTCCTTTTTTGAGATCGGAATTTTCTCCAAAGAAATGTCCTGCGTTGAACAGGAAACCAATAAGGAAGATGACCCCAAGTATAATAGGGAAGATGCTCCTAATAGTATCAGAAACATCATTTACGGAATCTTCAATTCCCCCAATCTGTGCAAAGAGAGATGTTGAAAGCAGTGAAACAAAAGTTGCCAAATAGAATGATTTTTTCATAACGGAAAAGTTTAGATTTTTGATGTTGTTTTCGTTAAAGAAAAATTACATATATTTAGGTTCAAATAATTGAAAATCAGATAATTGTGAATAAAATATTATTTAGTTTTATTTGAATTTCATTGTTATTATTTGACATCAAATTCTATGAATTTCAATAGGTAAGTTGTTGATAACCCGAAAACTGAAAATGAAAAAAACACTCAGAAACGTCGGTTTTGTCTTTTTGCTCTTGAAAATGTGCCTCATTTTCGGGCAGGGAAAGCCGAATGAAAAAATAATAGTCATTGATCCCGGACACGGAGGAAAAGACTCTGGTGCAATCGGAATAAATAGGATTCAGGAAAAAGATGTGGTGTTGAATATTGCGAAGGAAACTTTGAGGCTTAACGAAAATCTAGATGATCCTTTCGATATTTATTTAACCCGATATAATGATACCTTGATTTCATTATCGGATAGAACTAAACTGACAAGAACCCTGCAGGCTGATCTGTTTATTTCGCTGCATTGTAATCATTCGTACAATCCAAACGCCAGAGGTATTGAAATTTATGTGGCCAATAAGCCTTCCAACCATTCTGATGATTCGACTTGGTTTGCTTTTCAGTTGCAAGATGACCTAAATAAGAAGCTGGGTTTTGAAAGTAGGGGAGTGAAGTTTGGAAATTTTCAGGTGCTGCTGGAAACAATAGGCTATTGCACCTCTGTTCTATTGGAATTGGGGTTTTTGAGTAATGGGGATGAGAGCAAGTATTACGAAAAGCAGGAGTCGATTAAGGCTTTAGCTTTAGTCATATGGGAAAGTTTAATCAATAATTAAATTGTTATGAGAGAGTTGGGGATTGAAGTCATAAAGAGCATAAAAGCTATTCTTCAAAAAATCTATAGGGATTTAACTAAGTAAGTTCGTAGGCTTTTCAAGTCAAAGTTGAGATTATCTAAAGATTCTTCGTGATCAAAAAAGAGCACAATATTCTTTTCTTTTATATTCTTAGATGACCAATAAATAATTCCTTGCACGTTTAGCTCTGTATTATATCTTAAGTATTCCGTAATAACCTGCGTTGGAAGATATTCAAGAATAGAATCTTTTACTTTTATGGGTTGGCTAATTTCTGTCATAAATGTTTTCAGGAAGAAAATGATATCCCTGAAATGATTGTTTTCAGTATCAAAAATGGACGGAATGTCGGGAAGTTTTGTTAAATCTACCAATCTCAGTTGCTCTTTGTTGTAAAAAATTGATGTGGTGTAATATGGTTTAGAACTTCGCTTTTTGCTAACAACTTCATCAATGGTCAATTTCCTATTCCGACAACAATAGAAAAGCGAAATTCCTGCGGCATTCATTCTTCCTGCTGTTCTGTTTAGAAAGTTGGGTAAAGACGCCATTTGGTCTGCATTCTGTATTTCATCTTTCCTTTTGTGCTGTCTTGTCCTGTATAGCTTTGAGCCTTCGGATAGCTCGGTTATCATATTATTTCTCAGAATCGCATATTCCACCTGATGTAAAATATCGGCAGGATTGGAAAGATTCCATTGTTTAAATATATTTGAGAAGTGAAATGCAAATCTTGCCCTATGCTTCAAAACAGACTTAAAATGATTCCATAAATCGTGAAGAAAATCTTCGTGTGAACCAAATTCGTCTTTCAAGCAATAAAGCTGGTCGGTTCCAAGTTGGTTAAAAACATCTTCCAATAATTTATCATCTTCAATTCGTAAGTCAAATGGATCATCCCACCACATTTCACTAAATGGCATAATATTACCATCATAACCATATGTTGTATCCTTGTTATAATATCTACTGTTCGCGGGGTCTTCGTAAACGAATTCTATTCCCAATGCAATAATTTCCAGAACAAACTCCAATTCTATTACAATACTTCTTCTATCACAATATGAGCATAAACCTCTTTGGCCTTCAGACTTAATATGGTTATTCAAAAATGAATCCTCAAAATGATTTCTACAAACGAAGGTGCCTACATCGAAATAATATCCTTCCTCTGGGTCACCGGGTTTGCGAAATCGTTTAGTCCAAGCCATATGGTTGAACTTTAATTATTAAAAATTTTAATCCAAAAATGATCTATGTGCAGCTCATTGTCTTCTCTTTCAGCTTTGGATTTATAATGATTGCAAAAGGGTTTGACTTCTTGAAGTTCTAGAAGCTCGTTTTTAGACCACGATGGGATTAGTTCGCTAATCCAACGATTAACGGAATTGAACCAATCTTCAAATTCGCTGTCTTCGACAAAAGCCAGCATACCGCAGTGGGGATGTCCTGCACCGTGCCTCCCTAACTTAAATCGCTCAATCCCACCATTGGGATTACCAGATGGCGTTGTGCCAACTACATATTCTTTTTCTCTTTTTAGAGTGGGTGCAGGTAATCTTTTGGCTTCCATTAAGAATTCCGGCTTATGATCTTTACCTTCCTCAATCAATGAATAGAAAACATCTGGTATGCCCTTTGTTTTATGGTATATATCTCTATATTGCACCGCAACCATCAAAGGCAAACCGGTTTTTTGAAGTTGTACAGTATTTTGTCCTATAAAAACCTGAGTAAGACTATCTTCGTTCCAATCCTGATTTTCGTGGTTTTGTACTGCGATTGTAAATGGTCTCGCTGTATTTGAAATACTCTGTAAAATTATTTGACGAAGGCTATCCTTTGATATATCTAATTCAAAAGAGGTACCGTTGTTGTCTTCGGAAAATTCATCAACCACCATCCTCAATCTCGTTTTCTTACTAAATCAAAAATTGTCTTGTCGGCATCTCTATAAGCTATATGCGAAAGCCAGTACCGCTTTTGATTTGGTTTAACTAAAAATATGGTATTATCCGAATGGTAATATCTTAAAATACGTTTTGAATTTAGTCTACTCGATATTTCAAAATTTAAAAGGGAACTTATGCTCTTTCCGTTATCTTTTCGCCAGACAATTTCTTTATCGTAATTAGATTTTTCATATTTGAAAACTACACAAATATAAGAGTCGCCATATAATTTGCAGACTTCATCGATTCTGAATGATTTTCTCTGGTCTCCTTTGATCTCATTGAGAAGTTTACAAAATTGTGAGCCATATAATTGAATCTTGCTCTTAAGGTTGTCATCATCTATTTTACTAAGAATTTCTGAATGTTCCCCGTGGCGCAAAAAGCTTTGATAGCTCGTATTTACGTCATTGATGATGTTAATGTCAATTTCACTAAAAAATTCTTTTCTGTTCTCTACGTATGGCAAAGTCATATAATCTTTTTTCAGTAATGCTGAATTTAGATTAATGAGAACTTGGCTACTCGTGCAGAATATAAAGAATAGATAAAAATCTGAATTGATTTCGAAATTATTAACAATACTTTTTAGAACTTCTACATCATCCGACAAAGATTTGACAGATATTATATTGGCTTTAAAAGAAAATGACCTATTTGTATTAAGAAAAACGGGTAAATTGTCAGTACCTAAATTTTCATAAAGAAGTACATTAGGGCTTTCAAAAAAAAATTGTTCGGGAACTTTAACAAATGAAACATCTTGGGATATTATTTCTAGCTGTTCGAAGTCAATATCCCTTGATTTCAGAGCAGAAGTTGGTAAACTTTTCAGGCTGTACATATACTCTGGACGTTTCTTGCCTTTAAGTCCAGTTCTATATCCCTCCATTGAGACACAATTATGAGAATCAAGATAAGTCTGAAACGTATTTAGAGCTCTAGACTTAGCTATCAAACTGCCAATTCTGCCACCACCTAATAGATTTATTTTCCAAATAAAGGGATTGTTTATGGCATCGCTTCTTTTGACAAAGTGAAAATCATATTCATCTACCTCAAACACGAGCCGTTCTTTTACTGCCTTGGTCCTTCTAAAAATCAAGTGTAAAATATTCTTGCCAAAGTCGGGTTTCTCATTACGCAGAAAAATTGCTGCGCTTGCAACATCAGCGCCATCCCATAGACTATTATTACGACCTAAAGGTGTAAAATCCAAGATCTGAAGTACGTTATAATTTCTGAACAGCCTTTCTTTGTACTCAATAGAACTTGAGTTATAAAGTAGGCTCGACGATTTGATGATAAGACATTGAAGACCATTAGGTTCCAAAAGAGCCAAGCATTCGGAAAGGAACTTTAAAGCTATCTGGCCCTGGGGAATATCAATGCCTTCTTCTTCCCATCTTCTTTTGTACAAATTTAGTGCGCCACGATCAAACGGTGGATTACCTATAATCCGTGAAAATTTAATCCCTTTTAATTTCTTAAAATTTGATTGCTGTTTTTTTAGATCATTATCGCCACCAGGAAGCGACAGCAAATGTTCTATGAAAAAATCTGAATGTAATATTTGATTATCAGTAAGATCACTGAATTTAAGTTCATTAATAATTTGTTTTGGCGAAAGTTCATCACAAAGTGCAAGACAAAGACTGAATGCTGCTAATTTGGTAGCTTCGAACTCTTTATCTATTCCATAAATACAATCCAAAATATCCTTTAACGTTTGAATATCTGGTTTTTTAAGATCGTTTTGCAAACGCCACCATTGTACCAATCTTTTAAAGGCTAAAACAAGGAAAATTCCAGAACCACACGCTGGATCCAGTATCTTGAATCCTTTGATATCGATGTCTTTAAATTGATGCAGTGGCATAATCTCGTCTACCAATAGCTGAGCAAGATGTGAAGGTGTGTAAAAAATTCCATCTTTCTGCTTTTTTTCCTTTTGGCTAAATAGAGCATCATCACCTCCAGCCAAGAATTCCTCATAAATACGGCTGATTAGCTCTACAGGAATATAACTGAATTCGTAGTATCTAATCAACTCTAGAATTTCATTATGACTATCTTCTGGTGTTTTATAAGCCTTCAATGCTTCTACAAGCCCAGATAAATCTAAGGATGGAATTAATTCTTTTTCTTGAGGTTTCCAATCAAATAGATTTCCATTCAAATCGTGTTGCAAATCATCGAGAAGTGCGACGAAACTACCTCTAGATAGTACATCAACAAACTCTTTGCAGTTCCCATATTTTCGAAAATATTTTTGGTTAAAAGAACTGTTGCCGTCTGAGTCTTTTCTTTCTTCTAAGTATTTAATCATTATTGCCTGAATAATGATTTTTTTGATTACCCGCTCATCCGCATCGGAATTTGAGAATCCGATTTGTCTTGCAATTTCTCTAATCCAACGAATCAATATGTCGTAGGACGACGCATTGAATTTGAATTTCTTTTTAACATCTTGTTCTTCCCAGAAAGTGCCTGTCTTTATTTTAATTGCAAAATTTTGGTTATAAAGTTCGTGAGCAGTAGCTAGATGCTCTAAGGTTGCTAGATAAACTGGTTTGTTGTCGTCTTTTATGTGTTGCGTACAATCTAATATTTTGATTTCAGTTTTATAAAAGACGCAAACTATTGGAACAGCACCATTACTCCATACCATTTTTTGAATTTCACTGAGTCTATTTTCAGAACTTTCTAAATGGGTGTGATCATAAATGTAAATCTGTGCCTTTGGCCGATTAATTTCATTCCGAAAAAAAACTGCTGTAGCTTCAAATTTTTGTGCTTTTTCAAGCTGCAACTTCATAGATAAGTCAGAAGTATTCTTATAGTCTTTTGTTAGGAAAAGGCAGTCATCGCTTTCTTGATATAAACCAAGAGAGCCTAGTCCGTCCTTAAAAGCTTGAGATAGTTGCAAAAATGTTAAATTTTTTGTACAAAGATAAAATTTACAGCTACAATTTTGATATTTTACTGGTCCTATTTCAATTAAAATACAACCTTTACGGCCATTTCCGTTTTTGATAGTGACTTAGTGGAGTTACTTCCTCTTATCCCTATCCTTCTCATCGAAAGCAATCAAATTAAACAATTCCCGCATCCTGCTGCGTACTCTATTTCCATAGCGTTCTTCCAACTCCTCTGCATTTAAATTAGTAGTAGCATGGGTTTTTAGATTAGTTTCAAGAAAAAGATCATAACGAGAGAGCAGGATTTCCCCTATTACATTGCAGTCTTTACCATAATGGCGTCCCATAGGTTCTACACCAATATCATCGAAACAGAAGAAACTACTTTCTCCATAATCTTCTATGGTTTTATATCCTATATGATTGAAGGCAAAAACAATATTGCGACAGGGCATTAATACATATTTTCGTTGGTGTGGCACTAAAAAATGTAAGAGTTTCATAAGACTTGTTTTACCACATCCCACGGGACCGGTAAGTAAGAGTCCCTTATCTATGTCAATATCAAATTTTTTGCAATTTTCTTTGTCTCTGATAAAATAAGAACACAGCTTTAATAAGATTTCCCTATCCTTTTTATAAATTTTGAACTTATCTCCAAAGAGGAGTTTGCCTTTGGCTTCTAAATATACCAGGATTTTAGGAAAATCATACTGCACGGATTTGCCATCAAACCTGCCTAAAGAATATTCTTTTCCACCTTCGATTATTTTAGAGGGGTTGTGCATAATCCTTGGTTTTAGTGGTTTTGAGGTTGTCCTGATTATGGAATGCTTCCTTTTTGATTTCTTTGTTTTCTTCGTTGAATAATTCGGTTCTATCCATCCAGTGGATCGCTAGGGCTTGCCAGTCCCTTACTTCGTTTCCATCACTTGTTTTCCAATTATTGGAGTGGTAATGATCAAAGAATTTTTTTCCTTCATCAGCATTAAATCCTTTTTCTTCAAAAAAAATTAAAACGGCCTGCCTGCCCTTTGGCTGTTTATGAATGTTTATTTGTTTAGTATTGTTTATATAAGGTACCAATGCCTGTCCACTGGCGGGACGGTGCGGGTCCACAGCTTGTCCATTGACGGGATGGTGCTGGTACACAACTGGTTTATCTTTGGGACAGTACTGTTCCGCAAGCTGTTCCAATATGGGATCGTAGTCTCCCGTAACCGGTTCATCAGTTGTCCCGATAATGGACATCTTAATTTTACTTCCCTTGTAAGGATTGTTGGATGGAAAATACGAGAGATAGTTCCAAGAGTCAAGATCTGTTATACAGCGATGATAGGTAGATTTTGAACCTATCTTGGCTACACGCATCAGTTCCCTACGGTTGACAAAAAATATATCTGCAAACCGATTACTATTCCATTCCTGAAATAGAGCCATATATAAACTAATATGCGTTGGGTTTAGGCGCTCGTCGAAAAAGAATTTTTCAAAAGCCGCGTTGAGTTGCTTAATATAATTCATCCTTTATAGATCAAAATTGTGTTTAACTCTGTTTTCATCCATGACCCGGTGGATCTCCTGGACATCATAGTAAATAATCCCACCTACCTTGGTATAGGGCAGGGTACCATTTATTCGAAGATTTTGTAAAGTACCCGGACTGATTTGAAGCAGGTCCATAACTTCGGAAGATTTCAGATAGCGCTTGAGTGTCCCGGAGGATTGTTTGGAGAGTATACTTTTTAATTCTTCGAGCAATTCCATTTTGAATTCTCGAAGATCGTCTGTGGTAATAATACTTGTTGGCATAATAGAACATTTTTAATAGAAAGGGACTACCAAATGGTTTAAGCTTTTTAATTGATAGCCCCTATCATGGTTTGACTTTCGTTCTACTAAATTGGTACTGTTTGATGGATATTTTTCCCTATGGGTTTCGTAGTTACGAGAAAATTTAACATTTAATATCTATTGCTGTATTTTGGTCTTTTTTGGGGAAGTATTGCTTAGAATTATAAACCAAACTAAAAGAAAATTGATTTTGTACGGCAATTCTTCGAATTTTCGTAGTAACTCGTAACTACGAAAAGTTCATTATTCATCATCCTGGTTCATCTTAGCTTCCAAGCGCAGAATAAGATTATGAAGATATTTTGCTCTGGTGCCTTTGCGAGATTTAATTTCAGAATAGGTTTTGTAGATATTCTCCAGTTTGATATTGAAGAAATCCTCAAAAGAAGAAGTGATTGTGCTGATATCTACAGTACCATGGTTAAGATCTCCATTGGCGTATAAGGCATAGATAAGTTCTACCAGTGAAGTTTTTGAACCTGACCACAGCATGACCTTATGTTTTTTATCCATCAAACCACTTTGTTTTCCCGGTCGTAGAGTTTCCATTGCTTCTCTAATGAAATGGATGAGCCGATACATAGCCTGGATCTTTGCCCATAGCATATCATGAGAGCTTGAAAATTCCGGATACTGGTAGTAATTGATCATGGGAGTGAAAGGATAGTTCTTACGATGGTTCCTGGTAAAAAGCTGGTGATCCAGGTATTCATGCCCTTGTTCCATATATTGAACAAAATCATTGTTCTTATAAAAGAACTTATTGATCTTACGTAGTTCCTTTTCAAAAAATCTAAACTGAAAGTTTTTGCCTGCTTTAGGCTTTCGGGTCTCACAGGATCGCACCTCTGAGAAATAGATGAGATAACTCATGGGGCAGGGTTTGATTTTTTTAAAGAATTCGATCTCTTCCGGGGTATTTTCAAAATCCTCTTTTTCTACTATTTCTTTTAATTTAGAGAGGGTGTGATTTGAAATATCAATCCCTTTATCCGCTTTTTTTAAGGGATGAGGAATTGGAACCACCGTAGTATTTAAACTATTGTGAAACTCATGTATTACGTCATCAAACATCTTATTATTACCTTGAATCATTAAAAAATAGTGTGGTAACGGGATCTTCAAATCGTTTGGTTTTATAAAGACTAGGTAAGGACCGCGATTACAATATCAATTATGAAATTTCATTTCTCATCATATCCAATTGTTCTAACAGAAAATTATCGGAAGTTTGAATAAATGTCTGTTTTTCAATTATGGTTGCACCAAATTTTCGTTTTTCAAAGGAGGCGCTGAAACCTAAATCTATATTCTGAAAGTTTAAGTTCTTAGCCCTTTTTATGGTCTGATGTAATAATTGACGATAGACCTGATACTCCCTGGCATAGTCATAATCCATTCCGATTAAATTGGGGACGTATATACCTTCTTTATTTTTGTAACAGAACATTACACCGGCTATCTGCTTTTCCTTCTTAAGCTTTAATTCGATGAACTCCCAGCTTGAATCGGATGCCATATTTTGAAATACTTTCTTCGGATAGGTAAAGGTGTTTAATCCGAAATTTTTTGATTTCACATTTTTATAGAGTTCATGATAGATGTCAACTTTTTCAGGAGTAGGGGAATTTAAAATTGATATATGGAACTTATCCTCAAACGGCAGCACCTCTTTTCTGAAATGTTTTCGAGACCTGGAGCTTAATGTTTCAATAAATTCTTCTTCATTGTTCCAATCCAAATTATTAATTACACAGGAATCTGGCATGGATACGGGAATATAACCCTCCTTTTGGAACAGTTCTGCTAAGGCTGTAGATTTTGAAAAATCACGCAGTACGGACATTCCGGTTCCCAGTTTTTCTCCCAGTGTCTCGATCCTTAATAAGAGTTCTTTGATAGCTTCCTCAGATTGTGAATGCTTGTGGTCTACATACAAATGACTGCCTTCGGTAAAGAGACATCCCATAGACAGTACTTTAGTGGTCATCGCATAGGGATTGGATTTCCTATCTTGCTCTATGGCTTTAGATACCGATTCAGGGGCAAGCATATCATTCTTCCATAAGCCACTTGTTAAAAATGTAGCTAAAACTGGATCATCCTTCTGATCTTTAATTATGAAATAATGGAACTTCCAGTTATGCTCTTTCTGTTCATTATTGGAAAAACATTTTTCCAGAAATTGAAGACCATTTTTATTAAGCATATTTTGACTTCCAAGAAGTTTATTCCATAAATCTGTATCTATGTTCTCAATACTTTCGGCATAAGTCACTGATATATTTGAATCTGATTTTTCTTTTATTGTAGTAGGCTTCACGTTTATATTAAAAGCTTTGCCAACCCTTTCCAAAGTGTTATTCGTTGCTTTCAATGCTTTTTCATAATGAAACTCCATGGCATCCACCAGGGCTTTTATATCTTCTAATTCATTGTGGCAGGAAATTGTAATTCTTACTCCAGTATTTTTCACAGGAACCGCTGGAAATAATCCCAGATTTACAAAGAATCCATCATCCAGCATTCGTTTTACAAAATTATAGCCGGTGGCGGGTAAGCCCGTACCAATATAAAAAACCGGGGAGTCGTTCTTTGAAATTAAGGGTAGGTTGGTTTTTGCAAGAAGATCATTAAAATAATTTATCCGGAGCTGTAGTGCCTTTTGTAGTGAATAAATCTCCGAAGAAAGATGAATGTCTGCCGAAGCACTTGCCGCAGCAACAGCGCTGGGTTCAAGTTGGGCAGAGAAGGTGAGGGGGCCACCAAAATTTTTAATTTTTCTAAAGAGTTTTCGATCTGGACAGACCAGTACCGCTCCTGAGGCTCCAAAGGTTTTGCTTAAAGTGCCAAATAGTAAAATATTTTCCGGTAGTCCTTTTAGGACTTCCATTACATAGCCACTACCGTTATGACCCTTCCAGCTCATTCCATGCACATCATCAAAATACAAGTGCAGCTGAGGATATTTTTCACAAAGGGAGATAAGATCTTCTATGGGGGCATAATCACCATACATGGAATAAACCCCATCTGCCATATACCATATTTTTTTAACCTTCCCGGATAATCTCTTTATTCGGTCTTCCAGCATGTCCATGGAATTATGGCGAATTAGGCTTACAGGTATACCTCTAATTTTAAGGAATTGGGCCGCGTTTTGAACACTCCAGTGCACCTGGTGATCTAAGATTACCGCATCCTCATCCCTTACCGCAGTTGGTATAACCGCGATATGACCTAGCGTACTGTTCTTGGTTATAAGAATTGGATTGTTGTAGATGGCTTCTATTTTTTCTTCTAACCTCGCATACAATGGATGAGAGATATAAGTCTTTGAAAGTGGAAACTGAGTACCATATTTTTGAATGGCATCTATAGCAGCCTTTTTAAGGCGCTGATCCTGTTCAAGACCCAGGTAGCCAGTCGTTCCAAAATGAAAGGATTCTATTCCATTAACTTTTATTTTGCGTCCATTTAAGCCCGGACCTTCAGCATGCAAGTGTAAGACTCCTGCATTTGTTGCATTGGTGATTACTTCATCTACGGTATCAAGAAAATTGTTGTGTTTTATTTTAGCCATAACTATAGATTTGAAAATTCTGATATTAAACTATGACAAAAATTTATTATAAATCTAACCGTTATTGGTAAAAGTCTTTTCAGAACAGTCATACGTCTTTTCATCCAAATGCCGGTAAATACTATGGAAATAACTTTAACGAATAGTATATGAAACCTTTTGAGGTGTTCTGATATGCTTTTAAATAATTTTATTGTATATATTAGTGATATCCAAAACTTTAGCGGAATGGTGGTGGATGGTACTTATGCGAAAATGTGGATCTCCGAGGGGATTTTGTTCTTTGTCTATAAAGAGATTTATGAGATCAATAGGAGTATGGCCAGAGAAATTGTCAGTCAACGTTTGCAGCTCCAAAATGAAAATTCATATCCGATATTTTGTGATTTAAGAGCAATTACCAATGCACAAAAGCAAGCCAGAGATTATCTGGCGATCGAAGGCGCATATATGACAACAGCCCTCGCTTTGCTGGTAGAAGATGAGCATGCCATGGCCATTACTCAATTATATATAAAAACAAGTAGCCCGGCTTATCCTACCCGGGTATTTATTGATAAGAGGAAGGCACTTTTGTTCTTGCAAGAATATAAATAGTAACATTGATTTAAGAGTTATGAAGAAAGAAATTAGCAACGAGGAAAAAATGAGATTTAATTCTCTGTATCAACAAATCATCGAAATTGCCTGCGGAAATTTTATGTTTCGCCAGGAACCATCCGGTCGCAGGGATCCAATTGATACAATTGCTGTTCTATTGAATATGATGTCAGAGGAAATCTATAATTTTTGTTTCGAAGCACAGAAACAGGAAGAGCAACCGGAAATTCAATTCTACATATTTTTAGACAAAAATTTTCATATTACCTCATATTCTTCAGATACTTCTGAAATTTTAAAATGGAAACAGGACAAATTTGACTGCCCGGTTTCTGAAATTGTTTCAAAAAATTCGATTAAAACTTTGTTGGAAGAACTTGATTCAGACAGAGAAAGAGTTTATCAGCATTTTATACCTATTGACTTTAAAACAGAAAATAACAGCTTTTATAGATCTCCCTGCACTATCCAAAGGATGGTGGGGGTAGACTCGACCTGCGCTTATGCAATTACAGCTTTTCGTTTTTCAAATGGAAATGAATCGGAGAAGAAAATAACTCATATAGATGAATCTTTAAACCCAGAAAAAAAGGAAAGTGCAGCGACAAAAATTCTTTTAAAAAAAGTACGCCTGTATGTCCTCAGAAATCTTCATACAGATCTACCATCCCTTAGAGAATTAGGCCTTATTCATCGCACCAATAAAACGAAACTCAAAGAAGGGTTTAAAAAAATCTATGGGACTACCATTCACCGGTTCCATATGAAAAAAAGACTCGAAAAAGGAGCTCTTTTAATTCGCAATACAGAACTACCCATTTCGATAATTACCCAAAAATGTGGTTTTAAAGATCACTCTCATTTCTCTAAGAATTTTCGTGTTCAATTCGGAAAGTCCCCTTCTCAGTATCGAAGGGAAAATCATAGGTCAATTTCATAATAGAATAGTTTTACGGCTTTAGCAACCATTTTATTTGAAGGTATTTGATGAACTTTACTATTGTAAAATGGCAGAGTTGTAGAACTTGAAATACCAAGGTTTTTTTACTGCTTTTACTTTTAAGTTAGACACTGGAACCCCTTTAAAAGAAATTAAAAAATCTTTTTGCGCAGAAAGTAGGAGAAGCCGAAAATCCTATAAAGAGTAGGTATTAATTTTAAATTTTATATTATGAAAAAGTTATTTTTAATTCCGATTATGGCACTTCTGGTTGTATTAGGCATGTCCTTTACAAACTTGGGAAGCGAAATTGAAGAGCAACCTGAAATAGTTGCTAATGATTACGTATATGATAATGGTAATTGGCGAGCCATTCCGGAACAGCAATGTACCGGTGGTACTGAGACCTGTAAGGTTCAATTTGGGCAGGACGGTCCTGTATATGATTTATATGACGAAATGAGCCTGAACTCTCTGAAAGAAAGTAGTGTTGATGGAGAGCCAATTATAATTCAACTTTAATAGTTGTTTAAATTGTATGAGAGCACATTGGTGATTTTTTACCAATGTGCTTTTTTAAATAAAATCATAAGTAACACTAATAAATCTTTTCCTCAGGAAGAACCAAAAATGTTTGTTGATTCGTTACACTGAGGTAATTTCTAATAGCCTCATTAACCTCCTCCAAGGATATGAAATTTTGTAAAAGAGAAGGATACTGCAATATCCAGTCTTCCGGATCTTCTTTGTTTTTAATCGATTCTTTCAGGTACTCAGGCCAAAAATTGAAATATCCAAAACTATTGATTACCTGTTGATGCTTATTTATTTGTAATTTTATTTTGGTATCTAACCATTCTTGGTCTACTCCGGTTTCCCGTAATTTTAAAAATTCATCCTCCGCATATCCAAGCATATTTTGTTCGTACCCCAATTCGCTATCAAAATCTATTAGAAACGTATATATCCCATTCTTCTTGTCTATCCAGAATCCGCTTGCTCCGGGAGAATAAGAACCTATTCTCAATCTTTTAAAAACCCTCTCATTAAGAGCGTGCTTAATAACTTCCAAAATAGCTTGTGTTTTAATATCTACCGGAACCTTTATTGGATAATAAATTTCTGCCAAAGCCTGATCCAGGTTTTTTAATCTAATCGTATCATTCCTCTTTCTTATACTGAACTTTTTAGAAACCTGCTGTGGATTATCTTCATTTCCGGAAACTGGTAATGTCTCAAGATACTTACTTATTTGCTTAAGCAAAGTTTCAGAATTAAAGTCTCCCGTTAGGATGAAAGAATAATTCTTAAAATCGGAAAAGTGATTTATATATTCACGAAGTATAAGATCTCTGCTTAAAGTATCTAAAATTTCTTGTTCATTGAAGGGGTAATTAGGGTGCCAAATTTTTTCAATTTCACTTCGAAAAAAATCTGAACTTCCTCTAACTGCATTTTTAGATTTTTCTTTCCTTTTCCAGAAAGAAAAAGCAGCCGTATCCTTATCAGGTTCCTGTATTTTTAAAAACAATAATTTAAAAAAATCATCTAAATTCTCTTTTTGAAATTTTCCTTCTATAAGAAAATCATTGTCTTCAGTCCGAAATTGAAGTTTCATATTACGTTTTTGTAAATAATGATCCACCTGAAACTTATTAAATTCTGCGGTCCCGGCGTAAGAGGCATAGGAATGAGCCACTATTTTCGGTATTACATCATTTTTCTTTTTACCTGTGTTTAGTGGTTGAAAACCCAAAACTTCAATTTGGTTTTTAAATTCATCTGATCTTGGTTTGGTTGGTTTTAGCCAAACATCAATACCATTGTTTAGCTTTACCCGGGTTACCCCAATTAGATTTGTTGATGGTTTATTTGTAGTACTATTCACATATTTAAGGTCAATACTATCTGCCAGATCCATTTTTAATATTGGGGGATTGAAAGAGATTGGCTTATCGGAAATGCTTCGGATTATATCAATTATCTTCTTCCTACCCGTTAAATATCCTTTTGGCATATTTATAAAAACAAAGTCTTTGTCTTTGAGGAGATTGGCCTTCTGGTTAGCAAAATGCTGTACCTCATTTACTTTTATATTGGTTAAAATATTTTGAAGTTTTGCTTGTCTAGTAGGAGAAGGTGCCGCCGATCCTCTAATAAAATTATCAAGGTAAGCCTCAGCCAAGCCAAAGTTCTTTTCGTACGTCTGAATAAATTCTGATTCTAAGACGCTCCTGGCATCCTTTATTTCCTGTTCTGTTATCTTTGAAAATAATGATTTAAATGCAGTTAGGGCAGAACTTATCTTTTTATCTATTTCCTCAGGATTCTCATTTAAATTCACCTGTAGGGAAGATACCAATATTTGATTATAATAAGAGTTAGAAACCGTATGTGTATTCGTATAATTTGAGAATGGAGGATAATACTGGGTTTGAATATTCTGTGACCGCTTTAGCGTTATATGATTGACAATTTTTTGCAAAAACGATTGGTGAAAATCCCTTTCTGATATTTTGTTGTAGTCATGATTTTTCTCTTTAGTAAACATAATTAGCCTGCTCCCGTCATCAATACTGTCCTGAAATGAATCATATTGGTTTTCACCTTCCAGCTGAATATGAAATCTTTTTAGAATATTCTCATAATTCTTGTCTCCATCCAGTTTCTTTATTCCAGAGAAATTTTTCTCAACCAGAGCCTGAATACTGTCTGGATCAATATCTCCAACGATAATCGCGGCTTGCATATCTGGCCGATACCAATCTTTATAGAACTCTTTTAATAAGTCCATATTAAAACGGGTAATATTCTTTGCTATTCTTTCTTCAGAATACATAGGAAGATTAGCATTCTGCAACATGATTTTTCTATATCTTTTATTCAACCAATCCCTATACGGATCTTTGCTTCTCATTTCACCTAGAACCGCACCGCGTTGTATTCCAACCTGGTGCGAGTCAAACTTTAATTGGCTGCTCCAGGATTTTAGGGCATCCATTCCCAATCCTAATTTTTCCTTATTAGCATCGGGAATTATTATCTGATATTTCGTTACAATTTGTCCTGTTTGGCCTCGAGAATTCATGCCGACACTTTCTATCATAGCTTCGAAATCTTTTGGATTCCTGTTGAATAAAACCACATGTTCAAGCAGATGGGCGTAACCTTCCTGAGATCGTTTCTCGAAAAAAGATCCTGCCTTTACGGCAAGCTTCATATAAACCTCTTTATCTTGATGCTGGCTTTTCTTTATATAATAAGTGAAGCCATTTTTCAGTTTTCCATACCTAACGGTAGTGTCTAATGGAATAGGATTATCAGATAAATCATGCAAAAATGTTTGGGCGTCAACATTATAAATATTGAATGAAAGTAATCCGAAGATTAGCAGATATTTAAATTTATTAATATCCATCATTCTGAGTTAAATTTGGGTTTTTAATAAGCTCCTGTGATGGGATTGGATAAAAAATATCAGTAGGCTCCCAGTTCTGGCTGGTTCCAAAAATGTTTTGGATTCTTTCGCTTCTTTTAAGGTCTAGCCATCGGTGGCCCCATTCTGTAAATAGTTCTTTCCTTCTTTGCAAGAATATTTCGTTAAGTAACCCCTCCTCAGTGATACTGGGTTGTAGCATTTGAAAATCTTCCAAGTTAGCTCGCGAACGAATTATATTTAAATCATTTAAGGCTTCTGATAGATTTCCCTGTTTGGTTCTCGCTTCAGCTCTTATTAAATATTGTTCTGCTAAGCGTAAAACCATCGAATACTCAACAATTGGAAATTCGGAACTTGCTGTTATTTTATATTTATGAGCGAAATAGGCGTTCTTTGATTGATTAAAACCAATCCAGTCTTCAAGGCGTTTATCTCCTTGCTGAAAAGTTTGTACGAAATCATCCCTGAGTTGGATACTGGCAAAAAATGAAAAGAAAGGATCAATAACGAATATACTTCCATCATTGGTATTAGTTGCAATACCTCCGCCCCCTATGGGAGAGATCTGCCATATTGCTTCGTCGCTATTAGCCAGGAAAACTGTATTAAGACTATCCAGTATTTTATAGGTGGAAGATTCATTGATGACCTCAGTACTAAACCTTTCTGCCGTTTGCCAGTCTTCCAGATATAAATAAACCCTTGCCAAAAGTGCTTTAGCCGCAGATTTATTGACAGTCGTTCGTTCACCAGTACGATATGAAGATTGTAAAATTTCAGCAGATAATTCAAGATCTTCAATTACCTGTTGGTATACGGTTTCAATATTTGATTTTTCGGTAAGTGCATTTTCCTCATAGTCGGTAGTGAGAATTAGAGGCACTGATCCAAATAGGTTTACTAGGTTGAAATAGGTAAAAGCTCTTACAAAACGTGCTTCTCCTTCTAGTTGTAAAAGTAATTCTCCATCTATATTTTCTGCGCTTTCCAGTCCTTCTAGAAATGAATTGGTCATATAGATCATATTATATGCGCTTGTCCATAACTCCAGATTGTAGGAATTCTCAGGATTGATTTGGTGTTCTTCGAATTCCATCCGTTCCAAATTGGAAGTATTTATGTTCCTAATATTATCAGAGGATAAGCCTGACAGTACTGTGATACTGTTTCGCGAGCCATTGGAAAAAGAGGATTGATACAGCTCATTATAAATACCCGTCATTGCGCTTATTATCGTTTGCTCACTATTGAAAACCTGACTTCGGACAAGTTTATCCGTCGGCTCATCTATAGATACCAGCTCTTCACAGGAAATATTAAATCCTATAGCCAGAGCCAAGATTATTTTTGTAATTATTTTATAAGATTTCATTTTATTGATTTTAAAAATTTAACTGTAATCCTCCTGAGATTGTCCTAAGATTATTTATAGAAGCACCTCCAAACGGAGACTCCGGGTCTAAACCTTCATAAGAGGTTAGGGTAAAAAGATTCTGACCATTTAGAAAAAGTTGGAACTGTTCTAATTTCAGTTTACTAGCCAAATTTTTCAGATTATAAGAAGCTGAGATTGTTTTTAGACGTATAAATGAAGCATCCTGATTAAAAACAGAACTATTAATAGCATTGCTATAAGCCAGGCTACCTTCGTTAGATTGAGTGGGCCTTTGGTAATTACTGTTATTCAAATAAGATGTAAGAATATTTCTAGGTCTTCCTGCGTTTAAGAAGGATAGCCTTCCAGGTTGTTTTACAAATTCCAGTAAAAATTGTAGGTTTAAACCTTTATAAGTAAAATCATTTCTAAGTCCTCCATAGAATGTTCTATTACGGTCTTCGAGAAGCGTTTTGTCTTCTATATTTAATCTTCCATCTTCATTTACGTCCTGAAATGTATATAAACCACTTTCAGGATCAAGCCCTGTATAATTATAATTAAAAGTGATATTTAAAGGGTAGCCCACTTTATAAACATTGGCGTAGGAAGACTGATCTATATCAGGATAACGAATCAACTCATTTTTAGGAATACTAAGGTTGAAGGAAGTATTCCAACTAAAACTATCTGAATTGATGTTGTAGGAAGTCAACTCTATTTCAAAGCCTCTATTTTCAACTGTGGCCGGGAGATTTGCCTGAACAACTCCGAATCCTGTAGTGACAGGAAGGGGATAGCCAACAAGCTGATTGGAAGAACGATTGCGATACCAACTCAATCCAAGATTTAAACGATCATCCAAAAAACCTAGTTCAAGTCCTGCTTCCAGCTTTTTATTTACTTCCCAGGAATAATCCGGATTAGCCAGAGAGGTTGGGTATAAACCTCCGGGCCCACGGGTAGCTTCATAGGCATCTAAATATCCGTAATCTCCAATTTGATCATTCCCGGTAGTACCGTAGCTCCCTCTTAATTTTCCAAAAGATAAAAAGGGGAGGAAACCCTGTACAAAGCTTTCTTCAGAAAATATCCACGCTGTCCCTATAGCTCCAAAATTTGCGAAACGATTATTGGGACCAAAGCGACTTGAGCCATCTCTTCTACCGGTAAGATTGAGATAATACTTAGCATCCCAGTTTAAACCAAGTCTGGAAAATAAAGCAGCATAACGGTATTCGGTATTTGAAGTCTGTGCGTTAACGATACTCTCGGCAGCAGCGAGATTACCTATTAGAGCTTCTGAAGCATAACCAATACCCTCCAGACTCTGTCTGGTGAAGTTTTCTGTCTGTAGTGTCCCACCAAGTATAAAATTGGTTTCAAGTTTTCCCAGATTTGTGGTGTAATTAAGTTGAGGCTCAATAATCCAGGAGTTTCTCTGTGTGGCAAGGTCGGCAGATCTGTTTATTGTATTTTCTGCAGGGTTATAGGATCTTGAAGGTAACTTTCGAGATTCGTCAGTGAGATAGTTGGTAAAACCCAAACTGGTTTTAAGATGAAGACCCTTTAAAACTTCATAGGAAAGATTAATATTGGCTATCAAACTTTTGGTTTGGATATCACTGAAATTGAAATATCCTTCTAAAGGATTGTCAATACCTGCATTACTCCAGTCTTCCCAATTCAATGAACCATCAGGATTAAATATAGTGGGCGCGTTTGGGGGTAGTAGATAAACAGATGGTCCCAGGCTTATGTTACCTGCAAGTTCATTTTTATCCAGACCATAGTTTATGGAAGCTCCTAATTTAAACTTTCTATTATCTGAATAATGATTCAAACTAAAATTACCGGTAATTTTGTGATAATTGTAATCAGTAGGATAAACAGTACCCTGCTTAAAATAGGAACCGCCCATTCTAAAAGAAGTAAGGTCACTTCCGCCCGTAAAATAAAGATTGGCACTGGTGGTTTTTGCCTGCCCGCCGAATAGGAAGTCCTGCCAGTCAGTATTTCTCTCTTGATCCCATAAAATTAGGTCATAGGCATTATTTTCAGTAGGCTCTGCCTCATCGTTCTGGAATGCCTGTCTCCTTACTTCTAAATATTCAGCGGTATTTAAAAGATCAAGTCTGCGGGGAACAGTTGAAACTCCGGTATAAAACCTTGCCTCTAAGTTTGTACCCGTTTTTTTACCTGTTTTAGTAGTAATAAGTACTACACCATTTGCACCCCTGGAACCATAAATTGCCGTAGCGTCAGCATCTTTTAATACTTCAATGCTTTTGATATTGTTAGGATTCAGATTATTTAAAGGATCTATCCCGGCAGAACCTACCAATGAATTGCTTTCTGTTGGTACTGAACTAATAGGTACACCGTCTATAATATATAAAGGAAAATTTCCTTCATCTCGCAAGCTATTCCTGCCTCTTATCCTTATACTTGAGGCAGTACCAGGATTTATACCCCCGGAAGTAATTTCGACTCCGGCCATCCTACCCTGTAAAGCCTGAAGAGGACTTACTACAGGTTGATTCTCTATTTCCTCAGCCGTAACCCTTGAGATATTACCTGTACGTTCTCGGCGTTTTACGGTATAGTACCCGGCATTGATAAGAACTTCATTCAAAGAGGCGATATCTTCTTTTAAAACAACATTTATGCTAGATTGATTACCCACGGCAATCTCACGAGATTTAAAACCTATAAATGAAAATATAAGTGTATCCTCAGGGTTTGCCTTTATCGCATAAGTTCCTTCTGATGTGGTAACCTCACCAAAACGTTTATTTTTAATAAAAACGGTTACTCCTTCTAATGGCTCGCCTTCAGGTCCAGACACCTTTCCAGTAATTTCCTGTTGATAAAAGTAAGTAGGAGAGGAGGGTGTTGCAGCCTTAGCCTCACCCATCGCCAAAAGCACCAATAGGGCGATGGCTAGTAGAAACATGATAATAAGCATGCTCCTCTTGTAAAAATTTTTCATAATTTTACATTAGTTAAATGAAACATTTGTTTTATTAAAGCTTAGGCCTTCCCCTCCAGACGCCAATCTTAAGGGAAGGCTTCCTTGCTTTTACCCGTCAAAACGAGTGTTCACTTTTCTTTTTTCCATATGCAATTTTTTAATTGGCTAAACAAACTATTAAATTGGAGCAAAAAAGGCATCCTTTCCCTAAATATGAAGTTCCCAGCCCCCTTCTCCCTAAGGTATGAGGAGGCTCCCAGCCCAACTTGCCGTTTAGTAATAGGGATACCGCGGCAACCCACGGGATTGTTTAAGAGATTTTTCCTGCTCCCGCAAGCTAGGAATTAGTGAATACAGCTGCGATATTGCAACCGTTGACCGCTTTGGCCTGAAATAAATTATAGTGTGGGTTAGTTTATTAAGTATCAAAAACCGGCCCTGCTAATCTAAGAACGCAAATTTTGATTTGCACGAATAAGGAAAACCTATTACATTTATAGCATTGCGAATAACCGTATAATGTAGTGTCTTAACCCTTCTAGCAATGCCTGTTTATTTTGCACAGGTAGCGGACCGGTATAACCAGGCAAAGGGCATGGCTTTTTGCTGCCGGTTAAGCCCTCATTATTCTGGGGCGCATTTGATGTTTTTTGATATAGGTTGTAAAGATCGGGGTTGGAACTTAAGACTATGGTACGAGGCAAAACCTTTTGCCGGTATACTACCGTAGAAGTGCTCTAATTGGTCTGTTCTTATCGTTTTCATAGTTTTCGAAATTATGTAAACGATGTGTACTCAAGAAGCTTAAAAAGGACGTTTATTGGTAGAAAAACCAATAAAGCGAGCCTCAATGCTTTGAACGTGGTACCGTCAAGAACCTCCAAGCTGAAACTTGGTTCCCCAAAGACTTACATGAGACACGCCATATTGGTTTATATCACGAAGATACAAAATCCAATAGATAGCGAGCTCACGGTCTACTCATAGGGAAAATTGACGGTTTTCGTTTATGAGTGACATCGTATTAAGAGAGAGTTGAAAACTCTTTCTGTTAATTGTCGCTTATATAACTGAAACAAAGATAATAACAAAAATTAAACGCTCCAAATAATCGGAGCATATTTATGCAAAATTTTTCAGTTAAAATATCCAGACTTGACTACGAGATAATAAATCGGGTTCGAAAATTACGTGAGAAAAAGGGTATTTCTCAACGTGAGTTAAGTGAACTTATGAATTTAAGTAAAAGCTTTGTGGGAAAAGTTGAGGCTTTAGGACAACCCGACAAATACAGTATAAGACATTTAGCTTTAATTGCAAAAGCCTTAAAACTGAAATCTTTATACCAACTTTTGCCAAAGTTCATTCCAAAAGAAGATATTATTGAGATAAAATATCAAAAAATCCCAAAGAAAAATAAGGATGGGAATGAAAGTAAGCAATTAGAAGAAAGAATAATAAAAATACACTCTATCTGATAATCCATTCTTTTTCAAGACCTAGGGAAATAGGTGTTTCTTTTGCCTTTGTATTCTGATTCAATTGGAAAATCTGATTTAGCTCAATTTTCCAAGCTCTTCAGGTTATACTATTATATTTTCTGTTCCTTTAACGTTTTTCTGTAACTTCCTTTGATTTTAATATTTTTTAAAACTGCGTTTATCCGGAATATTTACCTTTAAAAGGTAAATCACTAAGAATATAACGGGTTACATACAATGCCTCAAAAAAAAAGACTATAGAATCCAATCTATAGTCAAGTTAATATATCATTTTAAATCTTCCTAAATACTATCCTACGTTAATAGGTGAATTGATATTCCTTTTCATAATTTTAATATTTAATAGTTGATATATAGGTTGCAAATAACGTGCTATTTATATTTAAATATAATAAAATTCAATTATAATTTTCTAAATAAAATCATAAACCCTTGATTTTTAAAAATTAAGCCGTTATAGTTCGCCTTCAATACATTATGCGAGTTTGTGGATTTTAAATTATGAGTCCATTTACCTAATACACCAAAATCGACCCAATCAATATGCAAATTTTTAGGATAGGTAATTCGTACATTAAACATTTTATATAACCAAGATGCAGAGTGAGAACTAAATGGATTGCTATCTAGATTATAAATTGTGGTGTCTTTTCTAGTAATTTTAATTTCATCATTTGACGTTGGAATATGATATTTAAAATCAATCGATAAAGCTTTCTCAGTTCTAGTTGTCTTCAAAAATCCCTTTTCTTTAACGTCTTCTAGAACTTCATCATTAATTTTAATTTCTTCCAAATTATATTGGGTTCTACCATTATCATTTGGAGGAAGAGGAATAATTGAACTGAAATAATATTTAAATCCATCAGGATCATCAACAACAATATCGGTGTCTAATTCAATTTCTGCTTTTATATAATCTGGATACTCATCGATAAATTCATACGTAGCATCCATATCAAATCTTTTATAGAAATACTCTTGATCAAAAGGCAAATAATACTTTTTTATAGTATTAAAAACTTTCTTGTTGATAGTATGAAATTTTTGTTTACATAATGCCTCCGAAACTCTAATCCAAATATCATCTAAATCATTTCTATTCTCTAAATGTTCAGATGAATAAATAACACTCCTTAGTTCATCCTTAAATATGTTAGTAAATTGATGAGATTTAGCAATTGCCATAAAGACACCACTAGAAAGAATTGTAGTTCCGGCAACTTTAAAAAATTCTCTCCATCCACCATTTTCACCAGTTTCGAATATAAGATTGGTAAAGGCAAACATTAAGAAAAAACCACCTACAATTAAGGCAACATACAATATATTATTATAGATTCCTTCAAATAATTTTTGTAAAAATTTTTTCAAATTATTTATTTTACTTGTTAACGTTAGTTGAAAGTGGCAAATATAGAGTAATGTTAATGAAAACTAAAAATATAATTTAGATATTCGGCACTATATGTAACAGCGGTTCATAACAAATTACGGGTATTGCAGAAAAAGTGTAAATTTAGAAATCAAAAAAGATAAGAATTAATCCGACAAATCCACGTTCCTACTCCCGCAACTTGTCATAACCGCAAACCGTTGTAGATAATTTTGACTCGTCCTGAATAAAGGCTACATAATTCTAAACAGTTATGTATAAAAATGACAGAGTAACAAGACGGTACAGCGAACCATTCAAATTAAAAATTTTATCAGAACTTAGTACTGGAAAATATTCTAAGTATGAATTAGGTAAACTCTACGGGATTGCCTGTTCCACCATTAATGAATGGATCAGGAAGTATGAGCGTAAAGACCTTATGAACACAAGGGTTATGATAGAAACAAAAGATGAAATAACACGGATCAAAGCACTCCAAAAAGAAATTGAGCAGCTTAAAAAATTGCTCCTTAAAAAGGATATGGATCAACTGGTCGATGATGCATACTTGGAAGTAGCTGCCCAAAAACTAGGCTATAAAAGTGTCTTGGAACTTAAAAAAAAACTAAATATCAAGCCTTAATCATAGCAAAGAAAAAAGCTAAGGGATTTGCTTCGTTAACCAAGATCTGTGATTGTTTTGATCTAAAGCGAGATGCTTACTATAAGTACAAAGACAGAGCTGATAAACGAAAAGAGATCGAACAACGTATAGTTGCTATCGTTAGGAAAAGACGCAAATCCCTTCCGCGAGAAGGTGTACGCAAACTTATGAAATCCTTAAGCCAGGACTTTGAAAATCAGCAAGTAAAAGTGGGTCGAGATACATTGTTTAATGTACTTAGAGAACATAAAATGTTGACATTGAGAAAGAAGTACAGTGCAAGGACAACCAATTCGTATCACAGGTTTTATAAGTACAATAACATTATAAAAGATTTAAAAGTGACTAGGCCTAATCAAGTATGGGTATCGGATATAACGTATATCAGAACTGTAAAAGGGTTTTGTTATCTAGCACTCATTACAGATATGCATTCAAGAAAAATTGTAGGTTATGACCTTAGTGATAGCTTGGAACTTAAAGGATGTGTGAGAGCCCTTAACAAGGCGATTTATCAAGCCAAAAACATCAAGGGGCTCATACACCATTCAGACAGAGGAATACAGTATTGCAGCAATGTGTATACGCAAATCCTTAAAAGAAAAAAGATAGGCATTAGTATGACTGAAGAAAACCATTGCTACGAAAACGCTATGGCTGAACGTGTAAACGGGATCCTAAAAGATGAATTCTATCTCGATCAGGTCTTCACAAACAAGGAACATGCGAAAAGAGCAGCAAAAAATGCCATTAAATTATATAATGAAATAAGATTACATTTATCTTTAGACTATCAAACACCTAATATGGTATATAAATTAACAGCGTAAAATCAATTTTAACCTGTAGCCATATTTCAGGACAAGACACAACCGTTACATTTTGAAATAAGTGAGCTTTACTATGATGAAAGTGATTCTTTCAAGGTGAAATATCGTTATAAACCTGTATCAACATTTTCAGGATCTGATTACGTAGAATTAATTTCTTCATATGGCTCGGATGGAGCACGTCCAAATGATTATAAAATTTTAACCAAGCTGACGATAGAAGTAGATTAATCTTAAAAACAGCTCACAACAAAGATTCATCGTAAATAGACGGCAGCGTTAGAAATAAATTAATTAAATTGACCTGAGTTCAATAACTTAACGCAACAAATCATAACTTTAGATTTGCTGTATGGAACTAAAAAAACATCAGCGATTCATAAAACAGTATATTTTTAAATATTTCCGTATGGATTTTTAAAACTCTGATTTTTTATTTTATCAGATGTCTTTCGGCGACGTCTAAGATTCGTAAAGTATTCCAATCCTACAATGATTATTTATGATGAACTTTTCGCAACATCTTCTACACGCTTTGCGGTATCAGCTTTATTTAGACTTAACCTTACAATACTATCTATTAAGGCCGTAAGATCGTGAGACACATTGGCTTCTAAAGCGAGTAAATCACCTTTATTTACAGTATAAACTTCCCCGTTAACACCAAAATCAATGCTGCCTTCAAATATTTCCACCACTATGGGAAACGGCGTATGGTGCTTTTTCATGACCTGACCTTTTTTAAAGACAATCCTTATTTCTTTACCGGTGTGGGTATCCAGTAATACGTTGATAACAGGATGTTTTTCATTATATTCAAGATTGTTTGTTAAAGATGCTGTTTTCATAAATCTGGTTTTTCTTATTTAAATTATTTCTGTGAATTCTTCCCTGCTTTTAGAAAACAGGTTTAATTTTCTTTACCTAAAAACTGGCGTAAAACGTATTGTAAAATCCCACCGTTTTGATAGTACTCTATTTCGATGTTAGAATCTAATCTGGCAATAGCCAAAAATTCAATTTTTTGACCTTCTTTATTTTCAACGGTTACCTGCAATTCTTTTCGCGGTTCTAATCCTTCTGAAATGCCTAAAATCGTGAAGCTCTCTTCCCCGGAAACACCTAAGTTTTTTGCATTTTTGCCATCCTTATACTGAAGTGGAAGCACACCCATTCCCACAAGGTTACTGCGGTGGATGCGTTCATAACTTTCGGCCAAAACACATTTTATGCCTAATAGAAAGGTTCCTTTTGCGGCCCAATCGCGCGAGGAACCACTGCCATATTCTTTTCCAGCCATTACAATTAGCGGGGTTTTGTTTTCTTTATATTTTTCGGCGGCGTCGAAAACTGTCATTTCTTCACCTGAAGGAAAATAGCGGGTATAGCCACCTTCTTTTTCAGCCAGTTGGTTTTTGATTCGCACATTGGCAAAGGTGCCACGTACCATAACTTCATCATTTCCACGACGAGAGCCGTAAGAGTTAAAAGCTTTTTCCTCGACGCCGTTTTCTAACAAATATTTTCCCGCTGCCGAACTTTTACTGAAAGCTCCTGCAGGGGAAATATGGTCGGTGGTAATGCTGTCGCCCAGTACCAACAATGCCTTGGCCTTTTTAATATCCTGAAGAGCTTCCGGTTTTTCTGAAATATTTCTGAAAATCGGAATTTCTTTGATATAAGTGGAATTTTTATCCCACTTGTACACCTTATCTTCTGGCACCTGAAGGCTTCTCCATATTTCATTTCCGGCGAATATCTCCCCATAATTTTTTTCAAAATCACCGGGGGAAAGCACGTTCCTTAAAATTTCATTAATCTCATCGTTGGTGGGCCAGATGTCTTTAAGATAAACGGCTTGCTGATTTTTATCGTAACTGATAGGATCTTTCAGCATATCGATATCTACCCTTCCGGCGATGGCGTAGGCCACAACCAGCATAGGTGACATTAAAAAATTCATTTTTACCTGTGGGTGTACGCGGGCTTCAAAATTACGGTTCCCTGAAAGCACCGAGGCCACAACTAAGTCATACTCATCTACAGCATTTGATATTTGCGGTGGCAAGGGCCCGGAATTGCCTATACAGGAAGTACAGCCATAACCCACCAAATGAAATTGAAGTGCTTCCAGATCCTTCATTAAATCGGCTTTTTCCAGGTAATCGGTAACCACTTTAGAACCCGGTGCCAGGGAAGTTTTTACCCAGGGCTTAACGTCGATTCCCAATTCCCGGGCTTTTCGGGCTACCAAACCGGCACCTACCATCACAAACGGATTCGAGGTGTTGGTACAGGAAGTGATTGCTGCGATAACTACCGAACCGTCCGAAAGCATGAATTTATCCTGTCCGCGGGTAATCCAAACAGTTTTAAGAGCATTTTTATCAGCTTCTACTTTGGTATCGGGCCTTGCAGAAGGAGGTTGAGGAACAGGTTGATTTCCACCTTCAGATTTCCACCTACCAATAGAATCTTCCAGTTCCCTATTTTTAGGATGGACATATTTCCTTCCAAAAGAAGTGTGGAGTAGATCAATAAATTTATTTTTGAAATCCTTCAGAAGAATTTTGTCCTGGGGCCGCTTAGGGCCGGCAACGGTTGGTTCAATAGTAGAAACATCGAGTTCTACCACTGTCGAATATTCGATCTCTTCTTCATTTTCACGCCATAGCATATTGATTTTGCAATACTCTTCAACTAATTTCACCTGTTCTTCCTTTCGATTCGTCTGGCGCATGTAATCCAGGGTTTTATTACCAATAGGAAAGTAGGTAATGGTGCAGCCAAACTCGGGGGACATATTTCCAATGGTAGCTCGATCGGGAACGGAAAGATGATCCAGTCCTGGACCAAAAACTTCCACAAATTTGCCCACAACCCCGTGTTTTCGAAGTAAATTGGCAATATTCAGAACCAAATCGGGAGAGGTAGAGCCCAAAGGTAATTTCCCGGTGAGTTTAAGGCCTACCACTTCGGGCATTATAAAATAAATGGGTTGACCTAAAATAGCGGCTTCAGCTTCAATTCCGCCAACTCCCCAGCCAACAACTCCAATACCATTTACCATCGGGGTATGGCTATCTGTGCCTACCAACGTATCCGGAAAAACTTTTCCATCCCTTTTTACCACTCCCTGCGCAAGATGTTCGAGGTTTACCTGATGGCAAATTCCCATTCCCGGAGGCACTACACTGAAATTATCAAAATTTTGCTGCGCCCATTTTAGAAACTGGTATCGCTCCTGGTTGCGTTTGTATTCTTCTTCCATATTCCGTTTATAGGAATAATTTGTCCCGAAATAATCTACTTGCACCGAGTGATCTACTATCAAATCCACGGGGATGAGAGGGTTAATACGATCTGCATTTTTACCTTTTCTTGCAACTTCTGCTCTTAAGGCGGCAAGGTCAACCACTGCAGGTACCCCGGTAAAATCCTGCATAAGCACACGTGCAGGTTTAAAAGGAATATCCTGTTCTGATGCTTGCGGCTTCCAGTTCAGGAGGATTTCTATATGTTCTTTGGTTACCGAGAAACCATCGAAGTTACGCAGGGCATTTTCTAATAATATGCGAATTGAGAAGGGAAGTGACTTTATTTTATGTCCTTGCTTCTCCAATTCTTGAAGGCTGAAATAAGTTATATTTCCCCCTTTTAATTTAAATGATTTCCGGGTTTGGAATGGATCGTTGGACATAGTTGTTAATTTTTAGGTTGCTATCAGAAGCTGTTCTCTATTTTTTACATTATGACGATTTTATAAGGCGTTCAATACCTCTTTTAAAACCACCGCCTGGTTGTGTTCTTTATCTTTGGCCCCGTATAAAAGACATACCCGTTTATCTTGCGCCATTTCTTTAATGCGCTCCAAATCTTCTTGTTTGTTTTTTAGCTCTTTTTTATAGCGCTTTGTAAATTCATCAAATTTGTCCGGGTCGTGATCAAACCATTTTCGAAGTTCATCTGAAGGTGCCAGATCTTTATTCCATTCATCTAATTGCGCATCTTCCTTTGACACAGCTCGCGGCCAGATTCTATCAACGAGTAACCTATAACCATCGTTGTTCGCTACATCGTCATAAACCCGCTTTGTCTTGATTTTTAATTTCTGGCTCATGATTCGGTTTTTAAATTTGTAAGATTTTCAGGAATGGATACATCAATTTTTCAGAATATTTTGTGCATTATTTATTGCTTAAAATTTATTTCAGAATCTGTTGCCATAATAGCAATGGCTTTAAAATCCTGTATAATCTCCAGGCTGTGTTCCACTCCGGCCGGGATAATAAATACAGCCCCCTGCTTTAGCCTATGGTCTACATTTGGCATTTTTAACAGGGCCTCGCCCTCCTGAACAACAATTACAGCTTCTTTTGTGGTATGGTGCGGTGGCATGCTCCATCCCGTTAAAGCAGTAACCTGTAATGTTTTTAAAGAACTTCCTTTATCCAGGGGCGTTAATTCGGGTTTTTGTATTGGTTCCATATTTATATCTTTATTTTATCTTCCACTAACGAATCTTCTTTTGTCCATAAGGAAGGGAAGAATTTTCGCTGCTGAAATTTAGGGTGCAGATATTTTTTCCACTCTGAACCTCCGGTGGCCGCTTTATTTTCCCCTTTTTTGTCAAGATAATGTTGCGCGGTATTAAGGTGAACAAGGGGCCATTCTATGTTGTAAAGTTTATCGAACTCCAATAACTTTTTTTGTAATGCTTCGGAAGGCTTTTTAAGCATCAGAAATTGTTCTTCCAGGCTTTGACCTTTTACTTTCTTGGCTAGTGTAATTAAGCTGTCGAGATATTTTTCTTCAAACTGAAGCATAGTCAGGGTTTTGTCACCTGTTTTTTTGTTGATACCAGCTTTCTTCCAATAAATATTTTCAAAATAATCTTCTGTGGAAGGGGAGCCAGGCAACTGTTTTTTTTCTTCCTGTTTTACCAGGTTTTCCAGTTTGGTACAATAAATTTCAATATATCTAAATTGCACACTTTGGAACCCGCTTGCGGGCGCCAAGGCAGTTCTAAAGCGGTTATAATCCTCATAATCCATCCCATCTTTCATAATATCAAAGGAGTTGATGAGCATGCTTACATAGCGGTTCATCCTGTTAATTTTATCCAGCCATATTTCTTCGGAAAAACTATCGGTTTCAACCAGTTGTTTGATTTCGTGAAGCAGCATTTTTAACAGAAGCTCGGTCATTTGATGGTACATAATAAAGATTTCTTCATCTTTAAAATTGGTACGGGGCCTTTGCAGGGATAAAAGTGTTTCCACCCCAATATAATCCCAATAATTGATAGGTTTGGAATGCAATAGCCCTTCTAAATAGCTTTCAGGATTCTCGCCTAATTCGCTATATTTTTGTGCTATTTTCTGATTTATACGCGACATATTTAAATTTTAAAAAGTTTGTTTTCGAGGAAAGAGAAATCTTGACTATCGTAGTTTTATAAGAATTATATCAAAGGTTTCGAATTGGTTTGTTGATAATGGGCAATTTTAAGCTGGAACATTTCGGCCATTTTGGTTGCCCGCCAACGGGCTTCATTCGCCTTTTCGCCATCAAATAGTTCATCCAGCGTTTTGTAGAACAAAATCAGCCACCGGTCAAAATGTTTTTTGCTAACCGGAAGGTTGGCATGGGGCATAAATGGCGCTCCGTAATAGGTATGTTCCTCCAAAAGAACCGTTTGCCAAAAAGCGTACATTTTCTCTAAATGTTTTGGCCAATTGTTTTGGATCACCTTATTAAAAATTCCTGCCAAGAGTTCATCCTGTTGTATTTTAGCATAGAAGGTGTCTACCAGTTGCTTAATATCGTCAATATTTGAAATATCTTTTTGCATCGATTTAAATTATGTTCCTCATATAGAGGTGTTTCTTTTTTAAGTCTGCATAGCTAAAAAAATGATTTATAGAGCTCCGGGCTCCAATACATGATTATATAGAATAGTCCGAAAGCCAGAAATATAATTAGCAGTGCCCACACCCAGGCAGGAATTGCTTTTGGTGTTTCAGAGCCCCTAATCACAAAAAAATCATTGGTCTCACTCCCATAGGCATTGATAGTAATAGGGATTTGAGTATCTATTATTTCATTTTCATTTAAACCAACAACCGAAATTGCCGGGCCATTTCGCACAACAAATGGAATTTCCCTAATCCCTTCAACTCCATTGGAGGATTTTGCCACAATTTTTAACTTGTGCTTTCCATCGGGTATTTTAGTACTATCAAATATAAATTTTACTGGTGGCGCAAAAGCGGCAAATGGCTTTGGGTCATCATCCAGAAATACTTTTATGATCCTATGGTCTTCCATTTTTAAAATCCTTCATTTTTTACAATATTTTTGATATGTCCCGGGTTGTTCTCTTTTGGTTTTATGAGATATTTGACGCTTAGAAACAAGGTTATTCCAACAATGATAATTGCAGACCAAATAATTATGTAATCCAATGTTCCGGATGGGCCAAAACCATGGGTAATATTTTCAAAACCTTTAGGCTGATTTTTTTTACATAGCTCACATGCAATGACATAATCAGAATTCAATAAAAACACTGCTGATAATAGAATAGTGATCTTTTTCATTTATTATTGGTTTAATTCATTGTTGATGTAATCCCTTATTTGCTTCACATCTTCTTCTGTAACAGCAGGGGCATCATTTCCCCAGCTACTCCGTTCGTGGGTCGCAACAGCGGCAACTTCGGCATTGGAAAGCTGATCGGCAAATGGGGGCATCACTCCAAATTCACTTCTTGCATCATATCCCTGAAGTATGATTTTAATAAGCATCTCTGGATTTTCATCGTTCACAAATCCGCTTCCAGCTAGTGGAGGAAAAGCTCCAGGAATACCTTTCCCATTTGCCTGGTGGCAGGCAACACAATTAGTATTATAAATTCTTGAGCCATTAAGACCAGTCTTATTATTCATATTTCCCGTTTGTATTTCTTTTAAAGCCGGGATAAATTCTGGAATACTTCCATCTTGTAACTCTGTTTGTTTTAAAGATTTTAAATAAGCTACCAGGTCTAAAGCTTCCTGCGATGCAATGATTTTTTTACCAGGTTTATTGAAAAATTCTTCAGGAATAGAGAGTTCCACATCTTTTTCGGTTACTGCAGAACTATCTACTTCTTTGAACAGCCAGGAATAGGATGGCATGATGGATTCTGAAACTACCAAACGCGGATTATACAGATGCATCAAATGCCAATCTTCACTGGGTTGACGAGCGCCAATAGTTGTTAAATCTGGGCCTGTGCGTTCACTTCCCAAAACTGATGGGGATTGTCTCCATACATCCAGGCGCTGTTTACTGTAATAATAATCTGATGGGAGGGAAGGCCTGTCACCCCACATATTATCCATTTCGATACCACGAACCTGTTGTGTATGGCAGGCAACACAGTTTTCAGAAACATAAACATGCAATCCTTTTTCTTCCTGACTTGTCAATGGTTCTTGCGATGGTATTGGGATCGTGGCCTGCATCTGATACGCAGGAACGATTGCCACAAGAATGCTTAAAGCCACAAATATGAGAAGGGCTGCAAGCACCAGGTTTTTATGTTCTTTATGAAAATTGAGCATTATTAAAAATTATATTAAACAGTAATCTCTTCTACAGGTTTTGTGGCTTCGGATATCAGAACCTTTTTCCGGTTTTTAACGATGTAATAGAAATTATACGCAAAAATGAGATGGGATGTAAACATCAGGGAACCTCCAATAGCCCGCCACACCCAATAGGGTTTCATTAATATTACAGACTCAATAAAAGCATTTCCTTCAATCCAACTTAATCCCTTATAGGTACCACCTACCATCAAGGAAACCATATAGGCAAAAAGGCCTATGAATGCCATCCAAAAATGGGCTCCCACCAATACCTGCGGTGGTTCTTTCCCTGTTAATTTTGGTAGTATGGCATAGATTGCGGCCCATAAAAAAAATGCTATTATCCCATACATCGTCATATGGGAGTGGGCCACATTGAAATCTGTGAAATGCCAAACGTAATTGGTAAAGCGAAATGCCTGAAAGCTTCCCTGGGTAGAGCCTACAAAATAAAATAGGGTCCCAACCAGAAAAAAAGGCAACACATAACTTTTTGAGATATGGCTCCAGCTCCCCTTCATCGTCATTAAAAAATTAGTGGTACCCGCCACTACAGGGATAAACATACCGGCACTAAATACAATGGCAGTTGTTTGGAGCCACCAGGGTAGGGGACTAAATACAAAATGGTGGGTTCCTATCATCGTGTAAAAAAGCATCTGGGTCCAAAAAGCCAGCACTCCCAGTGAATACGAATAAATAGGTTTGTTTAATGCAGAGGGTAAGTAATAATACACCAGGCCTAAGGTGAAGGTCATAAACCACATCCCCACGCCCTGGTGCATATAATACCCTTGAATTACGGTTTCTCCCAAACCATCCTGATAAAAAGGCAAATAGCCTATAACTGCCAGAACAATAGTCCAGATTAAAGAAGCAAGAATGAACCAGTTGGAGATGTATATTTCTGAAATTTTTCTGTTGGCAACTGTTTTGTAAAAATTAAAAAAAGTGATCACCAGGGCGATCGCGAAGAGCAGCATTACCGGCCATATATATTCACGATATTCACCGCCGCCATTATTAATCCCGGCCATCAAAAAAATACTACCTAGTATTACAGAAGAATTAATAAATACCCAGGCCCGCCATGCCCATTTATAACTGTGGATTATAGTATTGGATGTCCGGGCAATTACAAAATAGCCCAAACCAATCATAGCCAGGGAAGACCAACCCCAAAATACCATGTTAGTATGTACGGGGCGTAATCTTCCAAAAGAAAGCCAGGACTGGTTGTCCATCTCGGGCCAGATAAATTTCATTCCCAAATATTGTCCTATTAAGGTTCCCAATACCAACCAAACAATGGCTGCACCGATGTAGTAAATCACAATCTTCTTAAGGGGTTCCGGAGTTTCCAGACTAAGAGAAGTTTTCTTTTTTTCATCAAAATAGGCATTATTAGGATCGTTCGTTATTTTTTGGATCAATCCCTTTTTATCGAATACTTCATTTTCTCCGCTTAGCTCATTTCCCTTTAATTTATAGTGAAGTGCTGCTTTTCTCTTCTCAAGAATAGTATCAATTTCATCACTCTCCATTGCAACAAGCTCATCATCAAAAGCTAACCGGGTTTTAGCCATTTGTTTCTTTTTCAAGGAATCCACATAGGAATTGATTCGGCTTAAGAAAATAATGATGGCAACCACCAGAACAATGGTTATAAGTACTATAGTGCCTAAAATCCCCGGACTGGTTATCCAGCTTTCTGTAGAAACATTCTTAACTTGAGCATAGATTGTATCCGGTTGTACCAGCGTAAAAATTAAAGTTAGAAGATGAAATATTTTCATAAAATAGATATTAAGACCTTTTTATCATATTTAAACATAAATTTTTATCTTTTTAAGTAGGTGAGGCTAGTTTCCAATCCAGCCGTTAATTCATAAAGACTTGTGTTTTGTAACATTTCTCTAAGTTCATCCCTAATACCAACAAATTTATCATGCAGGAGACATGGTTTACTGGCATTACATTCATTGAATCCTAAAGCACATCCAGTATAGACTGAATCACCATCTATTGCATAAACAATAGCAGCCAGCTTAATCACGTCAATCTTTTCTTTAGGTATATAAAATCCACCATAGGGCCCTTTAACCGATACCAAAATATCATTCTTGGCCAATTGGTGCAATATTTTAGCGGTAAAAGCTATGGGGGAATCAATTTCACCTGCAATCTCCTTAAGGCTCACACGTTGTCCTTCCAACGATTGTAAGGCTATATATGTACTGGCCTTAATACCATATTCACAAGCTTTTGAAAACATTCTTATAAGATTAGAAATTACTTCAAAGGTATATTATTTTCTTATTTCGGACAAAATTATCATAAATAAGATATTCATAAATTTTTTGCTCCTTTTCAGAAATAAGAATATGAGGATAAAGCTAATTCAAACTTTACTTTTTGGGTAATAATTTCTTATTAGTAAAATACCTACCGCTAAAGGGACCAATGCACTTATAAATACTAAAAGTAAAGGCTGTTCAGCAAATCTAGGCCATCTCAGCCAAAGGCTCATTCCCTTGTAAAAGATTAGAATTTCAGAAAAGATAAACCCGATATGATATAAGGTCAATATTAGCCAATTAAGTTTTATCAGTTTAAAATGTTCCAAAAAAGCCAAAAGACTCAAGCTTACTACCCCCAAAAATGTCCAATGTAGATAGCCAATCACAAAATCCTGATAAAGAAAAGCAAGGTTGGCAAAATAGGGGAGTGCACTAATCAGTTGAAACCCGATTTTAACTATTAATAATATTCCGCATAGCTTTGAGAGATATTGAACAATTGGAGAAAATATCATTTTAAGATCTGGCCATATTTTTTGGATTATTCTGAAAAAATATAAAAATGCCACCAATTGTAAAATAGCTCCTGTACCTGCCAAAATATAATAAATTACCGGTGGCTTAATCCAAAGCACCGAAAGAAAGAAGCTGAGAATGACTCCCAGATTCAGTAGTAGAAAAAACATTTTAAACTTTTTTCGGTCTATGGTTAGACCAGATTTTTCAACTATAAAAAATAATATTCCAATTAAAGCCATGATAAACCAGGCATTATACTGAAAATGCAGATAAAAATAAATAGCGATCTTATACCAAACCGTAGCCTTTCCCAGTGTAGCCATAATACCACCAACTGCCCAGGGGCCAATACTCGAAAAGATCATATACCATAACGAAGCTTTGATACACCTCCAGGAGAGCATTTTCTTACGTTTTTCAGGAATATTCTTAAAGAAGAACCAGGTCAGAAAATAGGAAGCAATTAAAAAAAGCGTGGAAAAGATTATGGAAAACAGAGCGTACCCCTGTACAGGAAAACTAAGCAGCATTCCCATAATACAGATATTTGTAAACCAAATGATACGTTTGTAAAGTGCGCTTTTTTTTACTTCAAAAAAATGTAAGCAGTAAATAAGAGTGATCAAAGCGATATAAACCCAGCCCAGTAAAGCAACATGGGAATGTGCATGAACCACGAACTTATAAGTTGCAGGAACTGGGAAAATATAAAATAGTCTTAAAAAAACGCCCATCGTGCCCACCAGAAGAAAATAAGCAAGCCCCAAGTTGGAATGTTTTTTAATTAACTGCAATTAGCGGAATTTTTAATGCTACCCAAATGTAAAAAGAAGCTGTCTTAAAATTACGATACGCTATCATTCTGAATTTATTGAAGAATAGAGCTACGTAACTCGAATATTTCAAAATCATGAAAACAACTTCACTTTAATGAAAATAAACTTTTAAGACAGCTTCTACATTTTTTATAAATGAATTTTAAACTTGCCCGTTGAGTTCCTTCTCCAATTCAGCCGACTTTGGAAACAGAATGTTATTCTCTAAATGAATATGGCGGTGCAGGTCATTTTCAAATTCCTGAAGAAGGGCAAAAGTAACCCGGTAAGTATTACAGGCATCCTGAGGTGGTGTGTAGTTATTGCTCAGCTTTTCAATAAGTCTGAAACGTTCACCTTCGGTTTCATGTTCCATCATCATCATTTGAATAGGATTTTCTACTGTCCCAAAATGAGGTTTCTCCAATTTAATTCCGGTTTGTTTGGCCTGCACCATTTTACGAACGGCTGGGAAAAGAATAATTTCTTCCTTTTTCATATGGGATGCAAGTTCACCGGCAGATTTATTAAAATGCTCGGTAATTTCAAATAATTCTGGATGCCGTTCGCCATGTACCCGGCATAATTTCTCAAGATAGGGTTTTAAAACAGAGATCTTTTCTTCCACATAGCGATGGTGTGTTTTTTCAATATAATCGGCAAGCAGGTCTAAAGGCCAGGATTTAAAATCGATAGTACCTTCCTGTTCGGCTTGCTGCACGGCATTAATTTCATCAATAACCAACTGAGCATCTATTTTACTTTTTTCTGCGGCATCCTGAATGCTTCGGTTTCCCTGACAACAAAAATCGATTTTGTGATTCTTAAATATTTGTGCGGTGCGGTAGTCTTCTGCAACTATTTGTCCTATTGGCTTTTCTATTAAATTTTCCATAATACAGGTTTCTGATTTTTAATGATTTTCTTCAAATTTCACCTTATTTAGGAATCTATAATATGATTCTCATCATAAAAAAGGATAATTTTATCCGAAATAAATTTAAATTTTTTTTTAGCTAAATTTTTTCCCAGAAAGGATCCTGATATTCTTCTTTTGAATTGATCTCCAGATGTATTTGTTCAATTTTCTGAAACTCTTCTGTAGTAGCCAATTTCTGAATTTCATTAAATAAAACACGCTCTTCAAACCGAATATGTGCCTGTAGTTCTTCCTCCAGTAGACTAAGTGATTTTTCAGGATTTTTGGTATCATTGAACAATCTTTTAATACGACGGTGCTCTTTTAAAGCTCGTTTTATCAATTCATGCTCTTTTTCCAGAATACTAAAAATATACTTTTCTTCTAGTTTGAAATGGGGGGCAATTTCATGTTCAAAAAACCAATCAGCATAGTTTTTCAATCGTTCCACAGAAACATTTTCAGAAAATCCTTTTCGAAGTTTCCATGAGAATAACAATCCAAAATGATGCTGGCGGCTAAGTGGCTTTAGTGCTTCGTGGCGTTTGATTGGCTTATTATTTTCCATAAATTCTATTTAAAGCTTTAAAAATGTTTTATTAGATTCTAGTTTTCCTGCCAGGCTCATAATTTCTGTATGTTCCAGCATTTTTTTTAAATCTCCGCGAATGGCTATAAACTGGTCGTGAAGAGGGCAGGGCAAGGATTCTGAACATTCCTGCAAACCGAGTCCGCAGCCATTATAGATGAGGTCTCCATCTATCGCCTGAACAATCGCTATAAGTTTTGTTTTGCTGGAAGGGTCAATAAAAAAACCACCAGATGGCCCTTTTCTGGATGCTACAATCTCATTTTTAGACAATTTCTGCATGATCTTGGCAGTGAATGCTTCGGGAGAATTCACAGCCCGTGCAATTTCTCCAAGATTAGACCTCATTCCGTTTTGTGACTGATGGGCGATATATAAAGTTGCGCGAATTCCATATTCGCAGGCTTTTGAGAACATTTCCTTTTTTATAAAGATAAGATTCTATCAGAATTAAGGACATTTTTATCCTTAAATAAAACTCAAAGTTTATCTTTTTCTAGATACTTGCTGTACGTTTTTCATAAAGTGCCAGCTCCTGTAGTTCTGTTAGTATAGCCTTCCCTTTATCCTGATTATACCAAAGCTGTAAATTGGTTTTTACGATATCGTCTATTTTCCCATGTTCTTCAAGATAATCCTGAACCAGTTTCGTGGCGGCTGAAGAGCGTGGACCCCAAACATTCAAGATTTCCTTTTCTTTATTTAAAATAATAAGTTTGGGAATAGAACGGGAGCCTTTGGTCAAAAATGCGTCCATCAGGTTTGGATTTTCGTCTCGCAAAACTATTTTCAGCGCGATTTTTTCTGAAATTTGGGCAATCTTATTGAAAAATGGCAAACTTTGAGCTGCATCTCCACACCAGGGCTCGGTAATGACCAGCCAGGTCTGGTTTTCACGGATATTTTTAAAACATTGCTTTTCTTTTTCTGAAAGCTTAATCGTTTTGTCAAGACGTTTACTTCTGCTAAAATTTAGTTTAGTATAATTGATCTTTTCGTCAGTTTCTTCACCGGTAGTTCGTCCTTTTTCTACCAGCTGTTTAAATAAAAGCTGATATTGAGAATATTCCATTGCATTTTTCAGGCTATTTTCTATAATCTCTTTCATAAAGTATCAATCTTTAAAAATTCTATATTATTACCTTAGGTTAGTTGCAAAGAACAGCGTTGGATTTGTTCCTGCATTCTGTGTATTTCAACTTCTGCCAGTTTCAGGGTTTTTCTAAAATTGTTTTCATTAGAAACCACTTTTTCTTTCACCAAGCTATGATAATACGCGATTCCGTTCTTTAAATTTTTTAAAAAATTGTTCCATTCCCGTATTTTTCTTTTATCGGGTGTTGTCACTTCTTCCAGTTGTTCTTTAAAAAAGTCGAGATATAGCTGAAGTTCTTTCATAAAAAAATGTGGCCTATCTTTCGTTGCTAAGAGCGTAGTTCGCCCGTATATGTGGTCGGTCATTTCTTTCAGACTTACTTTTTTATTAAAATTAACGATGTTTGGACCGGGACAAATGGTCACCGCATGCTGTTTTTTAAGAAATGGAGCCTGATATTTTAAGGAAGCCGAATTGCTTAAACCCACACAAAGACATTCTTTGCTCAATACTTCATCCATTTGGCGATTATATTCAGCTTCAGAAAGATTTAAATCAGATAGCTGAGCTATTTTCTTTTTCTGATATTTCCGCGAAGCCGTGCAGATAGGAGTTTTGGTAAATTCGGTATTCGAAACCAGGAACTTTTCAGTACAGGGACTTCCAGGAACTTTATTCTCTATTCGTTTTAAACGTTCAATTTCGCCTGTAGTTTCTTTCAGATAATTGAAACCTACTCCCAAAGGTGAAGATTTACTCCGTATCACATCTTTTTCGCCAGAAGCCAGCAGTATCTCCATCGTCTGGTCATCTACCGTAGTTGCCTCCGGGCACAGTAGGAATGGAGTGCCCCAGCCGGTGCCGTCCATTCCATAATGTTCACGCAGTAAGGCATCTTCTTCAAAAGTGCCAATCCCGCCCTGAACGGTAATTCTTATGGGGTGCGGACTCAAAAATCCCGGTTTGTCTTTTTGTTCGAGCGCTGCGGAGTACAAACTGAACAGACTTTCGCTCAGCTCTTCTCTGTTTTCATTAAATTCCTTCAAAATAGGTCCCAATAACAATCCCTGGGTGGCAAAAACATGTCCGCCGCAATTAAGACCAGATTCTATCCTGAATTCACTTACCCAGATTCCTTTTTTGGCCAGGTATTTTCCCTGGATGAGCGCTGAACGGTAGTCGCTCACCTTTATGATGACTCTTTTTTTAAATTCTCCCCAGCCTGAAGCATCAAATTCGCTGAAATTTTCCAGGTAATTATATAGCCTTGGGTTCATTCCGGCAGAAAAGATAATGGCCGAATTATCCAGCTCACTTTCAGCATATGCCTTTAAAGAAATTAGCGCATCAGAGCCGTTCTCAATAGGTAATCCCTCGCTGTCTGTATTATCTTTATCAACTTTGGTCATCACATTTACCTCAATGGCGCCGGGAACAATATTTTTCTTTAAACTGGATAGAAGTTGTTCCTGTTCCTGTTCATCTTCCGAAGAAAGAAGATTCAGATATTTTTCTTTTAAAATGCTGTCATCTGGCAACATTTCAAAATATTTAGAAAGCTCAGATCCTGCTTCTATCGCAGAATTCTTCAATTTTTCAATCTTAGAACTAACGATACGCTGAACCAAATTCAAATAATCGCTTATTCGCCTGGCTCTATAATCGGGTTCTTTAGTGGTAATTGGAATATATTCCTCGTTGTTTTCACGGTAATAATGCTTGCGCATCGTCTCTATCAGGTTGTCTTCAATAATAGACATGGTAGAACTAATCCCGTAGCAGGCTACTTTAATTGGCGAATCTATAGAAAACGCCAGTCCCATAACTGGAATATGAAAACTGTGTGGTGAAAGTGTTTGCATTTTAATTTTTTGAAACTCAAAGATGGGACTCCTGGAATTTTTTAAATATGACAGAAATCATATAATTTGATATTAAAAAATTTTAAATGCTTTTGCTTTGAGCATATAAGGTGGATGTTTTTACCTCACCCTCGGGGAGGTCGGAACTGTTTTTCAGTTCCGGGTGAGGGGAAACAAAAAATTTTAAGATTTTTTGTATTTTAAAAATCTTTACGCTTTGCCATTCTATAAATAATTCCGGTAGGGATCAACACCCAAAGTGCCAGCATGATTACTGAAATGATCAAACCGAAATTGGTGCCAAAGAATTGCTGAAATACCGCACCGGTATATCCCAATAATGCTGAAATATCTAATTTTAGGAGAATAAGTACTCGCGAAAGGTCTACAGGATTCAGCATGGTGGCGGCTAGGGAAAACTTATCCAGCGGATAATCTTCAAAATAGACCAGGGACATAAGGAAAAGTCCGTCATAGATCACTGCCATAAATAACCACAATAGAATGGCGTACCCAAAACCTTTGATCTTATTTTCATTGGCTAGCGCGATCACAAAAGCCAGCGCAGTAAAGATGAGTGTTAAGAATGCACCAGTAACCAGTAATAATGAAAAATCCCAAATGGCATTGCTATTAAATATTCCGTAGAAGACAAATGGCAATCCTAAACCAATCACTAGGCTCATGGCCAGGGAACAAGCAACTCCAAAATACTGTCCTAAAAAAATAGAACTTCTTTTTACGGGCTGAGCCAGGAGTAGTTCGGTAAATTCCCGCGAATTATAATAATACATCACCCCGAAAATAGTCCCGATTAGCGGCACTAATACAATGATCACATTCATTAAAGTGATGACCGCCTTGGAAAGGTCGTTGTTTAGAAATAAAAGCACGATCCCGAGTAATAAATAAAAAAGGAAATAGACGTAGCTCCAACGGCTTCGCATCAGGTCGAAAAAACTGTATTTTAATATTTTAAGCATCACTTGTAGTTAAAATGGAGGCAATAGCATGTTCAAAGTCCGGCTGTTCGGTTTTAGCTTTTAGCTTAGTAATATTCCCTTTAAAATAGATTTTCCCTTCCAGAAGAAACACGATCTCATCGGCAATTTCTTCAACAAAACTCATAATATGGGAGGTTATTAAAATGGTCTTTCCTTTTGCTTTTTCGACTTTTATAAGTTCTTTTAAACGAAGATGTGAGATAGGATCCAAACCGGTGGTTGGCTCATCCAGGATAATAAGCGGTGAATTGAACATGAATGTGAGTACCAGATTTACTTTCTGCTTGGTCCCTCCTGAAAGATTGCTCAATTTCTTATCCAAAAAAGACTGTAACCTGAAAAGTTCTATTAGATGATCATCTTCGGCTGTTTTTCCGGTACGCAAATCCTTGATCATACTTATAAGTTCCTTGACTTTTAAGTTACCTGGGAAATTGGCAATTTGTGGAAGGTAATTGATCTCATTTCTATATTTCCACTGGTTTCTCACCATCTTCTCACCAATTTTTATATTTCCAGAGTCTGGGATCACCATGCCCAAAATACTTTTGATAAGCGTGGTTTTTCCCGAACCATTAGGCCCTAAAACGGCAAATATGCCACCCTGTTCTATTTCCAGGTCGATGCCTTTGAGCACCTGGTTGGTACCAAACTTTTTATGTAAATATTCAATTTGAATCATGACGTACAGGTTTTAGCAATGGATGTTCATCAATAAGATTATCGGGTGTGAAAATGGGCGAGACTTTTTCAGAAAAATCGATGATATCGATAAACAAGCTGCGCAAGAGAATGATGGTCTCCGGAGTACGGTTTACGATATACGAAAATAGTTTCACCGGCCGGTAGGGTACATCGCCAATCCCATTTCGGTCTAAATCGTAACCGGTGTAATTGCTCCAGTAATTCCGGTCAAAATTATTTTCGTTAAGCCGGCTGTTATAGGATACATCAAATGAATTATATAGGAAATTGTTGCTTTCAAAAATATTGTTGTAACAAGCGCCACGTACTTTTACTGCCCAGCCATTATTCTTAAAATCATTGTGGATATAGTTCACTCGGTTGGAACCTTCAATATTAATGCCCACTGTATTTTCTTCAAAGTTGTTATTGAGAATTTCAGAATCGTTTATTTCTTTCAATAGCAAACCAAAAGAGGCAGTACCCCAATTCTTTCTAAAAGTATTGCCTTTCATGGTAATAAATTTGGAAAACATCACCGCCACTCCGGCGCCATTGTTCTCGAAAAGATTATTTACGTAGGTATCGTGGTTTGAAAACATGAAATGCAGGCCATAGCGAAGATTGTTAGAACTAATATTATCACTAATCGTGATCTCATCGGAAAATTCCAGGTAAATACCGTCCCGAACGCCCTGCACCTTATTTCCGGCAACTTCCACATTCTGGCAATACCAAAGTTGAATACCGTTTCCGGAACTGAATTCTTCCTTTGCATCTCCAATGATGGTATTATTAAATATTTTGCCATTTTTAGCTTTTTCAAGGTATAATCCGAAGAAAAGCTGCTCAAGTTTTAAATTCCGAAGCAGGAAGTTTTCACTTTTCACTACGCGTACCGCAGCATAATCTGTGGTATAACTGGTGCCTACATTTACAATCTTAAGTCCGTCTATAGTGACATTATCTGCCTGAATGGTAATGATCTCCCCATTGTTTTCACCATCTATCATTGCGTTCTCTTCTCCAATAATAGTGAGCGGTTTGGTTATGCCAATGTTATATTCTTTGTAGATCCCTTTTTTTACAAAAATAGTATCGAAATCCCGGGCATTTTCTACTGCTTCTGTAAGGGTTTTAATTTCACAGGAAGCGCAAACCTCTATGTTTTGCGCAGCAAGTGTGTAAGCTGAAAACTTCAGAAAAATGAGTGATATGTAAAAAAACTTCTTCATTATATAGACTAAATTACATGGAGACATATTTCAAACCTATGACGAAAGACAGGTTTTCGTTCATTTGGATCCAATCATCTTATATTGATTGAATTTTTATAAAACCTGGGAGGTTTCGGGAATAATAAGATTAACGAATACTTAAACACTCAATACAGAAAGATTAAGAGTTTAATTTGATAATCTCATTTTAAAGCTCAAAGCAATCTACAAATTCCAAAAAGCCAGCAGAGAGATTAATTGAATTCGTTTGTAATAGCACTAGTTATTTACTAATCTCTTTAGTAATATTAGCCCAGTTATAAAGTTGGCCATCATAGTTGCTTTCAGCTTTTTTCGCATCTTCTTCGGAAGCAAAGCCGGAAAGATTGGCACCCATAGGACTTGATATTTCCGGACTAATTAAATAGTATGCTGTTTTAGCGTCTATTAAAGTGCCGGGATTTTTAAAGTCATTTATAAGATATAATTGGTATTCTTTCTCTTTGATATCTTCGGAATAATGGATCATACACTCTATAGCATCGAAATTATAAGCTTTCCCATTTTTATTCACTAACTGACTCGCATATTGCTGATCTACAATAGTCATGTTGCAATATTCACAGGCTTCATTCCCGTAATTTATTGCTTGCGGACTTATTTCGCAGGCACTAAAAATCAGGGTGATAATTAGCAAGAAGAATAGCTTTTTCATGATAGTTTGTGTTTTTTGTTCCACTCAAACTTTCCAACAAAAAATGCAATTAACGTAAGTAGCATTCCCGCGAAAAGGAGGTAGCCGCCCAAAGCTGGAAAAGAATCCACATCAAAATTCAGCATTTTCTGGTGTCCGAATAGCGGCGGTTTATAACTCATGGGAGAACCATCTGGATTGGTCATTTTCATGATCGCGTGAGGATCTAAATTGGTCCCGTAATCGGTAAGCCAGGCATTAAAATCGTACATACCTAGTACCCCGAGAATCGACATTAAGATAAGCCAGCCTAAAAACCACCAGTAATTTATTTTTCCGAAAGAACCCAAAATTCCTAGTATAACTCCCAGTGCCGCCATGCTCCCAATCACCAAGGGAAAAATATTAAACTCCCACATTTCTTCGGGTTTTGGAATTTTCTGCATTCCAATATAATGATTAACCCCATCTATATTCTGAATATCGAATTCCTGTACACCCTGAATACCCGAAATATAAATGTCCATTCCTAAAGGATCGGGATATTGTGGTGCCCCTAACATAATATTCCATAAAGGAAATTTGAAAAGGCCCAATAACAGTAAAGAACCAATGATCATTATGATACCTGCTTTTTTCATGTTTTAAGTTTTGAACCTTATCGGTGAACTGTCTATAATTATATTTAATGTTTTTAAAAAGACAGGGGCAATCACGAAAGCCCCTGTCTTTGGAACCAACTGAATATTTCGGGGATAATTCAGTTGGATTTCAACTAATTAAACTTAATCTTCTCCAAGGGACCAGCTAAGCTCTATATCGGAGTTTTTTGGAGACACCCTTATGTAACCCTGCATCTCCTGGTGTAAAGCTGAACAGAAATCTGTACAGTAGAATGGCCATACCCCGACTTTTTTAGGTTCCCAGGTAAGTGTTTTGGTTTGCCCGGGCATAATTAGTAACTCGGCGTTATTCGCGCCAATCATAGCGAAACCGTGCGGTACATCAAAATCCTGCTCGTGGTTAGTAATATGGAAATACACTTTATCCCCCACTTTTATTCCTTCAATATTATCTGGTGTAAAGTGACTGCGAATCATGGTCATGTAAATATGCACCTCATTACCTTTACGCTCAACGCGAGCATCTGCAGGAGAAAGGGCAGCATATTCGTGCTTGTTTTCGGCCAGTTTATAGATCTTTTGAGAATTATCTTTAATTAATTCTGCAGGAATCCCGGCAGCATAGTGAGGCTCACCATGGGTAGGAAAATCTAACAGCAATTCCATTTTTTCTCCTGAAATATCAAATAACTGAGCAGAATGTTCCAGTTCTGGACCTGTTGGCAGGTAACGATCTTTGGTAATCTTGTTCATAGATACGGCATATTTTCCGAATGGTTCCCTAGAGTTTCCACCCGGAATCATTACGTGACCTACCGAGTAATAATTTGGTTTGCGGTCTATTACCTCACGGGTTTCCAGATTCCATTTTACGAGTTCTGAAGAAATAAAGAAGGTGGTATATCCATTACCCTTACCATCAAATTCCGTATGAAGTGGTCCTAAACCGGCTTGTTTCACGGTTCCTGCTAATACATCTTCAAAATTAAGAATGGGAATACCGTACGCATCGCTATCAAATTTTTCATTTTCTATGGCATCTATCATTTTAGTAAAGGAATGCACTGTCAAATCTGCAGAAAGTTTACCATTTCCAATAATATATTCGCCCGATGGATCTACATCAACACCGTGTGGGGACTTTGGAGTAGGCAATAGGAAAACAGCTCCAGGAACTTCCAATGGATCTACAACTAACACTTCCTTTTTCATGGTAGAAGTGGCGGTATGAGTATGATCATCATACACATTATGAGCATAATTAGCCGGCATGGTTTTACCGCCTCCATTGTTCACATATTCTTCAATTTTTTTCCAGTTTACCGCAGCGATAAAATCTTTATCATTTTGAGAAGCATTAACTTCTAAAAGTGTATTTGCTTCTTCGGTATTATAAGTGGTAAAGAAGAACCAACCATGTGATTTTCCACGACCAGGGTGAGAAAGATCATAATCGAATCCCGGCATAATTAACTGAAATTTGATATTCATCCGGCCGGTTTCTGGCGCAACGCTTATAAAAGAGAGAGAACCTTTAAAATTTCCCTTATATTCATTGATGGGCATATCCCTTTGAGGAATTGGTACAGAGAACCGGGTTCCTGCAACTACATATTCGGTATTTTCGGTTACGAAAGATGAACTGTGGTTTCCCGCCGAGTTTGGTACTTCAATAATTTCGGTAGTTTCAAATGTCTTTAAATCGATTTTAGCAATTCGAGGCGTATTATTTCCATTTATAAAAATCCATCTACCGTCCAGTTTTCCATTAGTTTGTGAAATATCGGGGTGGTGGGAATCATCCCAGGGTATAAATCCGTGAGAAGTATTTAGCATCGGTTTTGTTTCTTCAGAATAACCATATCCGCTGGTAGGAAATTGTGAGAAAACCGGGATCTCTTTAAACATTCTTCCCGAAGGTAGGCCGTATACTGTAAGGTTTCCACTATATCCACCCGAAATAAATGCGTAGAAATCATCATGCTCTCCGGGAGCCACATACACCTTTTCTGCCGCGTTTGATGCCAATGCACCACGATCTCCTTCTTTGTTTTGCTCGCTGTTATTACAACTAAATATACCAGTTGCCAGCAGGAGTGATGCGATTATTTTTATAGATTTTTTCATGATTAATAAAGTTTAATTAGTTTGATTTTCAGGAAGAATTACTTGATCTACTACATGAACAATTCCGTTACCAGCTGGAATGCTTGCAATAATTTTTGCACCACCAACATACACATCATCACCTTTTACTTCTACCGTTATACTTTCATCACTTGCCTGTCCCAGCTTTTTAAACTTTTTCAGAAATTCTTTATCATAATTTCCGGGGGTTACGTGATGCTTCAGTATAAATGCCAGTTTTTCTTTATTTTCAGGTTTTAGCAATTCTTCCACGGTTCCATCGGGAAGTTTTTCAAAAGCTGCATTGGTAGGTGCAAAAACCATCAACGGACCTGCGTTTACTAGAACATTTTCCAGTTCAGCTGCTTGCACTGCTGCCACTAGAGTAGTATGATTTTCACTATTTATAGCAATGTCTAGAACGGTAGGTTCAGATTCATCATCTTTAATAAATGCCTGGCCCTGTCTTTCTGAAGAATTTATAGTAGACTCTTCAGAATTTGAAAGGTCGGTCTCGATATTGGCCTTCTGATTTTCTCCGCAGCCGGAAATAATTAGTCCGGCGAAAAGGAGAAATAAAGTTTGAAGTATAGCTTTCATATCTATTGGTTTTGGTTGAGCTATGAATTGATTATTTCAAGGTCCTGAAATATTCCAGGATCTGACGGGCTTCCTCCTCGGTTAATCCCTGATTAGCCATAGGACTACCATTATGATCTATGAGTAGTTGCTTAGCAATAGGATCTTTAATTACCATTTCATTTGGATTGAGTATCATGTTCATCACCCATTCCGGAGATCTTCTTTCTAAAACACCAATTGGTGCAGGACCAATAAATTTCTTGGTAGGTTTGTGACAGGCAAGACATTTGGAATCAAAAATTACTTTTCCCTTAGCCGCCATAGCCTGATCTATTTCATCTGGTAATTCAAGATTTTTTACAGGCCCAATTCCTTTGTTATCCATATCTATCATGTTAACTTCAGAAGAGGCCGGTTTTGCTTTTTGGACTTCTTTTTTCTCGTAATTTCCTAGCTGGATTTCTTCTTTGTCTTTTTTATCCTCTTTCCCACCACAACTTATAAGTAGTGCGAATCCAAATAAAAAGAGGCTTTTTATTACATTTTTCATATTGATAGAGATTAATTATAAGTCAAAATTAGAGGTAAAGCACCTCAAAAAATATGACCAAAATCATATTAAGGATAAAATTGTCTTTTTTTAATATGTTTCTCTTTTTGATTTATTCTTTGAAAATGGAATTTGATGATGAGCATCATGTTTTAGGCCTATGCTAACCATTAATTTTGGCCTTTAATATCTAATAAAATGGAAGGGAATTTAATTTCTAAATACAATGTAGCAGGACCGCGCTATACCAGTTATCCAACAGTACCTTATTGGGATGAAACCAGTTTTAACGATAAGGAGTGGAAGAGGAGCCTGCAGAAAAGTTTCCAGGAAAGCAATCATTCTGAAGGTATTAGTATTTATATACACTTACCATTTTGCGAAAGTTTATGCACTTTTTGCGGTTGCAATAAGCGGATCACCAAAAATCATTCGGTAGAAGTTCCCTATCTGGAATCTGTTTTAAAAGAATGGGGAATGTATTGCAATCTTTTTGATGAAATACCAATTATAAAAGAGCTTCATCTTGGCGGAGGAACGCCCACTTTTTTTTCCGCAGAAAATCTGAAATTATTGCTAAGCGGTATTTTTAAGAAATCCCTTAAAGCGGAAGATGCCGAATTGAGTTTTGAAGGCCATCCCAATAATACCAGTTTTGAACATCTAAGCCTTTTTTCCTCTTTTGGTTTTACCCGGGTAAGCTATGGTGTACAGGATTACAATGAGCAGGTTCAGAAAGCGATACACCGAGTCCAGCCTTTTGAGAATGTAAAAAGAGTTACTGAAGAAGCGCGTACCAATGGTTTCACTTCGGTTGGACATGACATTATATTCGGTTTACCGTTTCAAACCAAAGAGCATATTATACATACTATTGAGCGTACCAAAGAATTAATGCCAGATCGAATCGCATTTTACAGTTACGCCCATGTACCCTGGATTAAAGGAAATGGTCAAAGAGGTTTTAAAGATGAAGATCTTCCCAGCGCCGATGGCAAACGGGAACAATATGAAACAGGAAAAAAAATGCTACTGGAGGCCGGTTATGTAGAAATTGGAATGGATCATTTTGCGTTACCTTCAGACAGCCTTTTTGAAGCCTTAGAAAATAAAAGAATTCATAGGAATTTTATGGGTTATACTGCTTCTAAAACAAAAACTATGATTGGGTTGGGAGTTTCAGCCATTAGTGATAGCTGGTATGGTTTTGCCCAAAATGTGAAAAATGTTGAAGAATATCAAAACCTGGTAGAAAATAATATTTTACCAATTTATCGAGGTCATATTTTGAATGAGGAAGATCTTATCATTAGGAAACACATTCTTAACCTGATGTGCAAATTGCAAACTTCGTGGTATACCGGCAATCAATTTTTTAAGGCATTACCACAAACACTTTTCAGTTTAAAGGAAATGCAAAAGGACGGACTCCTTGAAATTGACACCAATTTCCTGAAAGTAACCGAAAAAGGGAGACCCTTTGTTCGCAATGTATGTATGGCCTTTGATATGCGCCTACAAAGACAAAAACCAGAAAACCAATTATTTTCCATGACCATTTAATTTAGATAAAAATAAATAAATTGAGGTTTTAAATAAAAACTACAATGCAACTAAACCACTATATAGACCATACTTTATTAGCAGCCCACGCAACTACTTTAGAAATTAAAAAGCTTTGTAGAGAAGCCATAGAACATAAATTTTATGCAGTTTGTGTTAATAGTAGTCGTGTGAAAAATGCAAAAGAAATTCTGGAAGGTTCTAAAGTTCAACTTGCGGTGACCATTGGTTTTCCTCTGGGCGCATCTTCTACAGCATCTAAAACTAAGGAAGCTGAAACCGCTATTGCTCATGGTGCAGATGAAATTGATATGGTTATGAATATTGGTTTTTTAAAAGATGGAAAATCAGATCTTGTACAAGCTGAAATTGAAAAAATAAAAATGGCCATTGGCGATAAGATTTTGAAAGTGATCATAGAGACCTGTTACCTTTCTGAAGACGAAATTAGGTTTGCCAGCAACCTGGTAATGCGAGCCGGCGCAGATTTTGTAAAAACCTCGACTGGTTTTGGAAGCAGGGGTGCCAGCCTTAAGGATGTAAAGATCATGAAAGAAATGGTTGGAGATCAGGTAAAAATCAAAGCCTCCGGTGGAATTCGGGATGCTGAAACCGCCAGAAAATATATTAAGCTGGGAGTAGCTAGAATAGGAACCTCTTCGGGAATAAAGATCGTTTCATAACTAATAAACAATGAGCATACATATTGAAGCTAAAAAAGGAGAGATAGCAGAAACCGTTTTGCTTCCCGGAGATCCGTTACGTGCTAAATGGATCGCGGAAACCTTTCTTAAAGATAGCATTTGTTATAATAATATTCGCGGAATGCTTGGTTTTACAGGTAATTACCAAGGCAGGAAGGTTTCTGTACAGGGAACGGGGATGGGCATCCCATCTACCTTGATCTATTGTAACGAACTCATAAAAGAATATGACGTTAAAAACTTAATTAGAGTAGGCAGTGCCGGGGCATTTCAACGAGACCTGAATTTAATGGATATTGTTATTGCCATGTCTGCTTCAACTAATTCGTCTATGAATAGCCAGACTTTTAATGGCGGCGACTATGCCCCAACGGCAAATTTTGATCTTTTGATGCAGGCAGTAAATTATGCCGAAAAAGAACATATACATTTTAAAGCCGGAAATGTGCTTTCTTCAGATATTTTTTATGACGATGATCCCGATTATTATAAAAAATGGGCTTCCTACGGAGTTCTTTGTGCTGAAATGGAAACGGCAGGAATATATACGCTGGCCGCAAAATTTGGAGTAAAAGCCCTGTCTATTCTTACCATTTCAGATTCACTGGTAAATGGAGAAGAAGTTTCTTCTGAAGTAAGGGAAAACAAACTGAGCCAGATGGTAAAAATCGCACTGAATATTTTCTAAACTTAGTGGTAAGTTCTCGCTGAAGATATTTGTCATCTTTGATTCTATTTCAAATTATCAATAGCTTTAAATTCGGTTTATTACTTACCAAACGAATAAAAATCCTGAGATTAAATCATCAGGATTTTTACATAAATTTTACTTACTGCTAAAAAAATTAGCAGTTTAAATCTTAAAAGTAATTACCGGAATATTGGCATGATTTGCAACATCTTCTCCTACGCTGCCATAAAAGAAATGGCTTAAACCTTGTCGACCATGTGTGGGAATAGCGATGGCATCAATTTTCAATTCATTGCAGTAATTAAAGATTCCTTTTTCTGCGGTGTAATCATCATAGAATATAATTTCATCTTTAATCTCCTTATTATCCACTCCCACATCGATTAAAAAATTATGGGCTTTTAGATTCATTTCACTGGAACTCATAAATTTTTCAGGGATATTAATGAACAGTATTTTGGGTTCCACGTTAAAAACTTTAAAGAATTTTCTTACCCTTATAAATGAATTTAGAGTGTCAGGTTCAAAATCGGTTACAAAAACTGCATTTTCAATATTAAAGTTAGAAGTTCTTTCTTTTATAACCAGTACTGGAATATCTGAAGTACGTACTACTTTTTCAGTATTAGAACCAATAAAAACTTCCTTCATGCCGGTTGATCCTTGGGAACCCATTACAATTAGATCGGCTTTATATTCTGATGCTAACTCATTAACTTCAGCAAAGACCTTATTGGTGGTGACCACTTCTTGAATATCTAATCCATTTAGATAGTCTTTATCCAGCAATTTCTGAAAACCCTTCCTGGTAAGTTTCATATAATAGATGGCATTAAATACCTCTTGTTTTTCATCTTTGGTAAGAAAAGATTCCGAGAGGCCCATCATATGGAGCACAATAATTTCAGCATTTTGTTTTTTTGCAATACTGGCAGCAACTTCCAGAGCATATTCTGAATATTCTGAAAAATCTACGGGTACGAGTATAGTTTTCATGGTTTGAAAATTTTATAATCAAATCTAATTAATTCTTCTAGTGGAAAATATGACACACGTCAACATTTTGAAGAAATTATTTCAATTTTTAGCGAATTATTAGGAGTAAATGGGGTTGAAATTCAGTAAATTATATATAAAAAAATGAGAGTTACTGGTATGTTTTTTCTGATCATTACCACCTTGATTTTGGTGCTTCTAAGCATTTTATCTATGCTGGATTTCTCATTTAGTGTCCTTTTTTATCTTATGTGTTTTGGTCAGCTCTTTCTTTTATTTACAGTCTATAAGGTACTTACCGATAAATACTCTACTAAAAAAACCTTTGATGATCTTTACGAGGATTACTCACCAACTTTAAAAGACTAATCTTATCATACCTCTGTTATTTTTAAAAAAAGATTTTACCTTTAAGGTTCATTAAAAAGAACTTAATTTGCAGGATACTTTTCTTGATAATAAAAACCTATTTAACCTTCTTTTTGAGGCAGCTTCTGAAGGTATTATCGTGGTCAATTCTAAACAAATCGTCGTCGTAGCTAATACCGCGGCAGAAGAAATGTTTGGATACAAAAAGGGGCAGATTATTAACCAACATCTGGACATCCTAATTCCTAAGAAATATCATCACCGGCACCATAATCATTTTAATAAATTCCTTGATAATAGTGAAAAGCGTCAGATGGGGCATGGCAGGGATCTGTATGGAGCAAAAAAAGACGGTACATTATTTCCTGTAGAAGCCGGTCTAAATCCATTTAAGATGAACGGCGAAGATTATGTAATGTCGCTTGTGATAGATATTAGCGTTAGAAAAGAGACACAAAGGCAAATAAAGGAACTAAACAGTGAACTTGAAGAAAAGATAAAAATAAGAACCCTGGAATTACGCGAAAGTGTAGATGATTTAAAGGACTTAAATCTGGATCTCGAAGAGGAAATAAATCGGCGAAAAGAAGCTGAAAAAAAGATCAAGGATGCGCTTCAAAAAGAGAAAGAACTGAGTGATCTAAAAACAAAATTCCTTTCTCTGGTATCTCATGAATTTAAAACCCCATTAAGCGGAATTCTTACTTCGGCAACCCTGGCAGAAAAATATATAAAGGAAGAACAGCAGGAGAAAAGGGAAAAGCACTTATTAACGATTAGAAATAAGGTGCATTATCTAAATAATATCCTTAATGATTTTCTATCAATAGAGCGATTGGATAGTGGCCGGGGACAATATAAATTTTCAAAATTCGGTTTAAAGCGACTGATTAACGAGGTGATATATAATGCGAATATTACCTTAAAAGACGGGCAGGAAATCAATTATCCCAAAGACATAGAAGATGTAGAGCTCTATATGGACGAAAAGATATTAGAATTGATCCTTTCTAACCTGCTGGGCAATGCCATAAAATATTCTCCGGAGAACACGCTCATTAAATTTATGGTAGAATTTGAAAGAGAGTCAATTATTTTTAAAATTGAAGATCAGGGACGGGGAATTCCGGAGAAAGATCAGAAGCATATTTTTGAAAGGTATTTTAGAGCTGAGAATGCGTTGCTGGATCAAGGAACCGGTATTGGGTTGAATATTGCCAAAACACATCTTGAGAATCTGGGAGGTACCATTGAATTTAAGAGTGTAGAAAACAAAGGAACCACATTTAAGGTGAAGATTCCTATGAATAATTCATATACAGAAAACTAAGTTTAGAGAAACAATATGAAAAAATTATTGCTAATTGAAGATGATGTGACTGTAAGAGAGAATACGGCAGAACTTCTCGAACTCTCTAATTATGATGTAATTACAGCGAGTAACGGGATGCTAGGTATCGAAAAAGCGGAACAAAACCTTCCCGATATTATCGTGTGTGATATCATGATGCCGGAAATTGACGGATATGGAGTGCTGGAGGCACTGGGCAAAAATCCTAATACGCTCAATATTCCATTTATTTTCCTTTCAGCAAAGACAGAGCATAAAGATATTAGAAAAGGAATGGATCTTGGGGCTGATGATTACTTGACCAAACCTTTTGAAGAAGAAGAGTTAGTAAGTGCTATTGAAAGTAGGCTGGCCAAAGTGGCAATTCTCAATGCCAATAGAAATGGAAATCCTGTTGCAAGAAATGATGAAAAACTTAAAACGCTGGACGATTTAAGAACAATTTTTCAACAACAGGATTTACAGTTTATTAAAAAAGGAGAAAGCGTTTACGAAAAAGATAAGCATGCCAATTTCTTTTACCTGCTGAAAAGGGGCGTAGTTAAGGTTCATCGTATAGACAACCAGGGAAAAGAACTGATCACTGAACTTTATAAGGAAGATGATTTTTTTGGGAATCACGCAGATGATCCTCAATCATCTTATGAAGACTATGCAACGGCTATGGAAGACACGCAGTTGTACGCTCTTTCCAGAGAAGAGTTTCATAAAATACTTTCTGAAAATCCAAAAATTTCCATGCAGCTTGTGGAGGTACTAAGTAATAACCTTTCTGAATTGAAGCAGCAATTAATGGATATGGCTTACGGATCTGTTAGAAAGAAAACAGCCAAAACCATTATGATGTTTGCAGAAAGAATTAAAAAACATCCACTAAAAAGTATTCGCATATCCAGGGCAGATCTTGCCGGAGTAGCCGGTATGGCACCAGAAAGCTTGATTAGAACGCTTTCAGAATTCAAAAAAGAAGGGCTTATAGAGATCGAAGGACGTAACATCAAATTGCTTAATTCTGAAGCTTTAAAAATGGTCAAATAAGAAGGTCTTTTATTTAATGAATAATAACTGATTTTCATCATTTTTTTGGTTGAGGACTTCACTTAATTTCGCTGTATTAAGTGATAATCCATGAATGTTTTAATTCTTACCGATTTTTCAGATACCTCCGATAATGCGGGTAGATACGCCGTAGATTTTCTCCAGAAGACTGCAGCAAATTTCTATTTACTGAATATCCATAATTTCAATTTTGATAGATCTGCTCATAAACTTTTGGATAAAGAGTTAGTTGGTACTTTACATAACCTGGAATTGGGAGTGAAAATTCTGGAATATTATACGAAGAACAAGCAACATAAATTTAATACCATACTTTCTTCTGAAAATCTTATCAGTGCAGTTAGAAAGGCAATGCTGGAAAAGAAAATCGACCTTATTTTTATAGGAGCCGTGAGCCAGGAAGAACATGCCCATCCCATTCTGGGAGATCATGCCTATGATGTGGTACGCAAGATCAAGTGCAATATTATAGCAGTTCCTGCAGGATGTAACTTTGAAAATCCCAGAAAAGCAGTTTTTCCGGTAGACCGTACTATTTTGTCTACTCTTGAACAACAAAAGATTTTTGATAATCTTGCCTATCTGAATACTTCAGAATTTACCTTGTTAGAAATAAAAGATGTAGATAAGGAATATTCAGAAAATACTAAAGATAGCATTCCTTTTAAAGCACCTGTTTTTTTTACCAGGAACCTGTTTAAGAATATTCAGAAAGAATTTGATATCATTTTTATTTTCGGGAAGAATCTAAATATATGCGACAGGCTCTTGCATACCGAGTATGGATTTACAGCAAATATGGATATTGAAATTCCCATATTTGTGTACCATGGATAACTTTTTCTCGTAATATTAAATAGTTTATTCTGAACTGATAGTTTTAGCATTACAATTAATAACGTCACCCTGAATCGTTTTCAGAGTCTTTTTATTAGGCTAAGTATTTTTCGGCAGTAAATAAAATTTAAGTAATATATAACGTAAAATAGATGCTGAAAGAACTTCAGCATGATGTATTTTCTAAGTAGTAATTTTTAAAAACTTTCTCTATTCTATGTTACGAAGATGGATGGTAGCAGTAATTATAATTTAGCCTGGCGTCCCTGGTAGATTCTTAGGAAAAGATGTGTAGACATTTTGCGGGCATTATTCTTCAATCGCTGAGCCATTTCTCCTTCAAATAGCTCGTCTATAGTTTGAAACCAAAGGTTGAGCCAGATCCCAAAATGATATTCTGTGATACTATTGTTATGTTCCATGTCTACTTTTACGTGTGCCATGGCAGGATTTCCTCGGAAACTGCCAGTAAAGAACAGGTTACTTTCCCAAAAATCGGTAAGCTTTTCCAAATGCTCATCCCAATCTTCAATAGTATTGTTGAAAAAGTAACCTATTTCTTCATTCTTTCTAACCTTGCTGTAAAAAGTTACAACCAGTTTATTAATATCGGCACGTTCTTTTAAATCTTCTTTCATAGACTAGAGTATATTGATAAGAATAAAAGTAGTGCTTACCAAAAGACTTATAATTAAAGAATTGAATACAAATTTAGATTTTAGCTGCGCAAGCACAGATGCATTAAACCACATACAAACTACAACGATAAGTCCAAGTTGAATCATGTCTACTAATCCATGTCCATTCATTAGTACAAGCATGGCTGCGATAGACCCCAAACAGCTGGAAACTATGATACCTGTAGTTGCTCCGGCATAAAAATCTCTAGTGAATTCTGAAAGTTGTTTTTGATAAAAAGTCATGATTTCTAATTTTTTATTTCTACTGTAAAATTATACAAGGTGGTAGTTTTAAAATATGACGGGAGTCAGGAAATGGGAAATATCCTAAAATATGGAAATTCAACTTATGGAATGAAGTAATAGATGTAACTGCAAGCACAACGCAATGAAGCGAAGCAATTTCTATGACGAAATCACCTCGCTTCATTTCACTTGCTAAAAGAATTAGCTAAAATTATGCGTTCAATCTCTCGAATGCCTGTTTTGAAAGTTCTTCCCTGTGATCTGGATGTGAAATAGAAATAAGTGCTTTGGCACGTTGTTTCAGATTTTTACCGAATAAGTCTACCACTCCGTATTCCGTAGCAATATAATGCACGTGTGCGCGCGTTGTAGTTACTCCGGCTCCTTCCTTCAGGTACGGAACAATTTTAGAAACTCCATTTTTTGTAACGGAAGGCATGGCGATAATAGCTTTTCCTCCTTCAGAAAGTGCCGCACCTCTTATAAAATCCATTTGTCCACCAACCCCGGAATATTGAATTTTACCAATGGTATCTGCACAAACCTGTCCGGTAAGATCTATTTCAATAGCCGAGTTAATGGCAGTTACCTTGGGATTTCTTCGAATAATGGCTGTATCGTTGGTATAAGCAGCTTCCTTAAAATGTACTAAGGGATTATCATCTACAAAATCATAAAGCTTTGGAGAACCTACGGCAAAGCAGGTAACCAGCTTTCCGGTTTTGACCTGTTTTTCCTCTCCGGTAATCACTCCTTTTTCGATCAATGGCAGGATTCCGTCTGAAAACATTTCCGTATGAATTCCCAAACGTTTATGATTCGTGAGATTATTCAGTACTACATTCGGGATTCCACCAATGCCCATTTGTAAAGTAGCTCCATCTTCAACAAGTTCGGCTACATGTTTTCCTATCTGTTTTTCGATTTCGGTAGGTTCAGATAAATGGGCAGAATGAATTGGCTGATCTATTTCTATTGCGGCGTCTATCTGGCTAATATGGATAATTCCATCACCATGGGTTCTGGGAACGTTTGGATTAATTTGCGCAATTACTTTTTTCGCGTTCTGTATGGCCGGTAGCGTAATGTCTACTGAAACGCCTAAAGAACAATATCCGTGCTTGTCTGGCGGAGAGACCTGAATAAAGGCAAAATCCAGAGGTAAAATATTTCTTCGGAAGAGTAAATGTATATCACTTAAGAAAATAGGAATATAGGCACCATAATCTGAATTCACGGCTTTTCTCACATTTCCGCCTACAAAACAGCTGTTCGTTTTGAAGGAATCTTGATAAGGAGGTTCAGTATAGAGCGCTTTCCCTTCAGTATGAATTTGTATGATCTCTACATTTTTTAGATCGCTATATCTTTGGCACAAAGCATCTACTAATACATTTGGGGTCATAGCGGCTCCCTGTACAAACACACGCTGATTAGATTTTATTTCCTTTACTGCGTCCTGAACACTGACGATATTTAGACTTTTCATGGTGATTTTAGCTTTTTTATAATTTAATAGATTTGCGGCACTTATATCAATTTTTCACTACTAGATTGAATTGTACTTCTATCATTTCATCAACTTCTATAAGACCTAAGGCTTTTTTTGGGGGCTCTAATTGAAAGTCTGTGATATTTATTTTTAAAGTTCCCTGGAACCTGTTCTTATCAAGATGGACAGGTAGTTCATAATGTCTTTTATGTCCTGCAATTTCCAGGCTTATCATCGCTTTTGCATACTCTTCGGAAATTAATTCAGCATTATTCAAGAAAATTACGATCTCAGGAAATTCTTCTGAAACTAACAGATCCTGAAAATCTGAATTCATTCGTTTATTTCCGCAGTCGAAAGCGTCAATTTCCAGATGAAGTTCAAAATCTTTGAAATATAACGTGTTATCTTTTTCTGAAATTTGAACAGTTCGTTCACCGCTGATTTTGTTAATATCAAATTCACAGTTGAATTTGTTAACGTTTGTGCTACCAGCGATTACTAATTCACTGCTTTTTAGAATTTTGATAATTTCATTTTTAAAATCTTGCTGAGCAGTAAGAAGCACTGAAAAAAGCAAAAATCCTGCACAAATTAAAAAACGTTTCATGATTAAGAAATTTGAGATTATAAGAAAGAATTTTGAGCAGAGCTACTTAAAATGGGTGATCAAGCAACTCCACTCAAAAATCAGCATTCAAAATTTAGAAACTTATCACGGCTTCAAACACAATTCCATCAGCATCACCATCGTTATGAACATCGGTAAGCGGATAATCAGAATAACTCTGATTCATATATTCAATCTTTGCCAGGATATTTTTGGTCATAAACCAGCCAGCGCCAATATTAAATCTATCCACACTTACCTCTTCACCAGTGGCCAGCTCTCCATCTACGTAGTTATAACGTCCTCCTACATATAGTTTTTCATCTGTTCCAAACCTGTAGATAAGTTCCCCTGCGTACTGGTTCCAATCCCTTGTATCACTTTCTGCTGCTGCTTTCCCAGAAGCTCTTTCGTAGATTCCGAAGAATTCAAGTCCGCCATATTTCACGAAAGGGTTTACCATAATAGAAGTTAATTCGTTTCTAAGATTCGGGTTTACCCTTGCAGATCTAAAACCATCACCTCCGCCGTCTATATCAGTAAATAAATTGTAATAACGGGATCCTGCACGGTCACCACTATATAAATAAGCGCTGGCAGTCTGGTTAGTATGATACACAGAACCTGTTAATCTGAATCTTAGATCCTCATTTAGATAATCATCGTATCCAACTTTTGCGAGTAGGGAAGGGCTGGTGTTTTTAGGATTGGTAACAGACTGATTCAATTTACCATTCGTTGCACCTACCATAGCCAGGAATCCTTTATTGAAATAATAAACTTCAGCTCCAACTTCTGTGGTAAAACTGTCCATTAAATAGTTACCGACAAATGGATTATAGAGAGCCATTGCGTTATCAGATCTTCTAAAGTGGGCATCACCATAGTTATTCTCCATGTGGCCTATTTTGATTCTCATATGTTTCATAAGATCTTCAGCAAAACCTTCACTAATAAAGTCTAATTTGTCTATTTGAAGATAACCTCCTTTTACGTAAGTTTCGGTATGGTGTTGAGAAGATAAATATGTTCTAAGGTGTAACTGAACACCATCATATAACATCACCTGGAAATCTAAATTCGCGGTAGCAAGATTAAAATTACCGCCAATGTCCTGTAAAACTGGAGTTGATTCATTTCCTGAATTTTCATGGTCTATATCCTGAAACTGCAGCGCGAATGCACCACCAACTCTTACATTTATACCACCAAAATTGGTAAGGCTGTCTTTTTCAGGTTCAAATTCATTAATTCCAGTTTGATCAGGATTTCTAAAGTTATCAAAGTCACGATCAAATAAGGATCTTTTGAAAAAGCTATCTTCCTGGGCTTGCATCTGGAGGCCAAAAACGGCTACGAGCAGCAATACGAAATATTTGATTGAATTTTTCATGGTTTCTAAATTTTATGGTTGCTTCTATTTATTAAATTGAGTTTCGAATTTTACGGTTACTTTTTCACCCGTCTTTATAGTTCCGAACATTGCTGTAGGGGCTTCTATTCCATATTCTGTCATGTTGAATTGATAATCGCCTGTAAGAATAATATGATTGGATTCTGATTTTAGGTTAAAATTGAGTTTGATATCCTTCTTTGTCCCTGCTATTTCCAGACTTCCAATAGTTGTCACTTTATAAGCCTTTGTAGAAACTTCTTCGATACTTTCAACTTTTTTGAGTTTATAAGTGATCTCTTTATATTTATCTGTATTTAAAGCTTTATAAGTGTTTTTATCCATTCCACTTTTTCCACTCACTAAACTTTCGACTATCACGGTAAATTCTAATTTATCTATCTCATCTAACTTACCTTCATCAAATTCAGCAGTTAGGTTACCACTGGTATTTTTAGCTTCGATTGTCCAGTCGTGAATATTAGAAGTACCATCTATAAGGAGACTGGAAGCTTCGTTGTTCAGTTTGTAGGATTGAGCATTTACTCCAAAGCTTAGAAGTAGAACTGCTATAAACATCCCGAGAGTTTTGTAAGGTTTCATATCGATTACATTTTTAAATCGGTACAAAGATGCAGTAGGAATGGGAGGTAAATTATGATGAAAATCAGGTTTTGGAATATTTGAATATATTGTTAAGTGCCGAAAACGTTATGTTTAGAAAAAAAGCATTCCCTGACGCTCGTCATATTTTTACGGCATTTATTTTTCAAAATTTGTATCTAATATTTTTTGCTGTTTTAAAGATTGAGCATGATATACTATTTGTTGCAGCTCTTTTTCAAAACTGCATATTTTGGATACTATAGATGATAAAGAATCATAGCTTGAAATATTTATGTTTTTGACTTTATTGATTCAATATCCAGTAGATCTTACTAAAAATTTATTCTTATGAAAAATATTCTTGTTTGTACCGATTTTTCGAAAGATGCCTATTGCGCACTTCACTATGTTACCAACTTGTTTCAAAATAAATCCTGTAAATTTTCTATTCTTCATTCTTATCATGAGGATTTTGAAATATATCCTTATCCTGCAGTGCAAGAAGGTGGGTACATTGACAAATTGAATGCAAAACAAAATTCCCTCTTGAAAGGAGAGGAACTCTTGCATACAATTAAACGGGATAATAATTCCCTGGCACATACCTATGAATTTATAAATACAGATTTAAGTCTAACAAACGCTATTTTAAATAGAACTTCTGAAAAGTCTGTAGATCTTGTAGTCCTGGGGAACCATGGTTTAGATGGGATAAAGCAATATCTATTTGGAAGTAATAGCTTAAATGTATTAAAAGAGGTGCATAGTGTTCCAGTTTTAATGGTGCCGCAACAAGTTGATTTTAAATCACCAAAGAAAATTGCATTCGCAACAGACTATAAGGCAAAGTTCCATAAACCGGAATTTGAAATATTAAAAACCTGTGTGAAGAATTTTGGTGCTGAGGTACATTTTATATGTGTTGGTAAGGAAGAGGAAATGACCAAACAACAGTGGGAAAATTTTAACCTGCTTAAATCCTTTTTTCAGGAAGAGGATCGTAACTTTAAATGGCTTCAGATTGAAGAGGAAAATTCTAAGGCAATTGCGATGCATGTTAAAGAAGAAAAAATGGATCTCCTTGTTATGATAAAATATAAGCATGAAAGTTTTAAATTTTTCAGGGAACCAGTGATCATGCAACTAGATCGTCATTTGCGTTTTCCTTTTCTTATCATCCCGTCTATAGACATAAAACCATAAAATAATGAGATTTAGCTTTTACTTAGCCTTACTAGGATTATGTTTTCTCTTTTTTTCCTGTTCTGGAGTAAAAGTGACTAACCAGCAAAAAATCAATACTGGTTTTAAACCACAAAAAATTTTGGTGGTAGGGGCCAGCCTCGATAATGAAATACGAAAATATTTCGAAGAGAAACTAAGCGAGGCACTTGAAGAAAAAGGATTTTCAGCGCTTAGCAGTTACAGGTTCTTTGATAAAGAGTTTGTCATGGGGCAGCGCACAGATAAAAAGGAAAAAGAGTTTATGCAATGGATGCAGACACATGGCTTTGATGCAGTTATATTATCTGAAATTACTGGATCTTCTACTAAATTAACCTGGTTGCGATCTATGGAAATAATGAGCGATAATATTGCGGGGATTAATGATCCTAATTCAGATAATAAATTGTTTGAAGGAGATACTTCGCCTCCCGATATAGTTATTTATAATATAAGAACATCCCTTTACTGTATTTGTCCCAATAAGGATGATAAATTAATCTGGCAAATGGATGCGGAAATGAGAAAGCCTAAGAAAATAACTAAGGGGATTAATAAGTATATAGAAAAGCAGCTATCAAACTTTGAATAGCATTAAATCCTAATAATGTATTTCGGAAAAGATTTCAATCAAATTAGACTTGGTAACGATGCACATTTATTTTTAGGTATTTTATATAGATAGGTTATATTCTTTCCGTTTTTTCTCAAATTATTATATTTCATAATACTCTAGATCATTATAATAAAAAAAATGATGGTCGTTAGAAAAATTGTATATGATCCAGATATTGTAATAAAGTATTCTCTGACCACGGTCATATTTTCAAAGCATCCATTTTATCAGTTTTGTAGCTTTAAATTCTATTTCAAAATATGGAATCATGCTTTCATTGCGGGGACGATTGTCTGGAGGAAATTATTGCCTTTGATGATAAGTCCTTTTGTTGTTCAGGTTGTAAGACTGTTTTTGAAATTTTAAATACCAACGATCTTTCTTATTATTATGAGTTGGAAAAGGCACCTGGTATTTCCCCGAAAATAAGGGAAGGAAAGTATGATTATTTGGAAAACTCTGAGATCATTGAAAGACTACTTGAGTTTGATCATGATAATACCCAAATAGTTTCCTTTAGCATTCCTTCTATACACTGTAGTTCCTGTATCTGGATTCTTGAAAATCTGAATAAACTGCATAAAGGAATTAAAAGCTCCCAGGTAGATTTTCCTAAAAAAACGATTAGATTAAGCTTTTCTTCGGAAGAAATGAGCCTGAAGAATCTGGTGCTTTTACTGGTTCGTATAGGTTATGAGCCAAATATTTCCCTGGATAATTATGACGCGAATGAATCAAGTGTAGATAGAAGTTTGATCTATAAACTTGGAGTGGCAGGCTTCGCTTTTGGAAATATTATGTTTCTTTCATTTCCTGAATATTTTGAGATCAATGAATTCTGGCTGGAACAGTTCAAACATCTATTTCGATGGTTGATGTTTATTTTTTCGTTACCGGTAGTATTTTACTCAGGGAGAGATTATTTTATCTCGGCTTTTAAAGGATTAAGATCTGGTATTCTAAATATTGATGTACCAATAGCCCTGGGGATAAGTGTGCTTTTTATTAGAAGTACTGTAGAGATACCTCTGGACCTGGGAACAGGATTCTTTGACAGTCTTAGCGGACTTGTATTTTTCCTTTTGCTTGGTAAATTTTTTCAGCAAAAAACCTATTCTTTTCTCTCTTTTGAAAGAGATTATAAATCATACTTCCCCATCGCCATTACCCGTGTTATTTCTAAAGAGGGTAAGCAGCTAGAAGAACAAATCCAGGTATATAAGATTGAAAAAGGGGACAGGATCATTATTCGAAATGAAGAGCTTATCCCAATGGACGCTATTCTTATAAAAGGCGATGCTAAAATTGACTATAGTTTTGTGACAGGTGAAGCAGAGCCGGTTTCTAAAATTAGCGGAGATAAACTTTACGCTGGCGGGAGACAGCAGGGAGGGATCATAGAACTGGAAGCACTGAGACCTGTAAAGCAAAGTTACCTTACAGAGCTTTGGAGTGATGAGGTGTTTAGTAAAGACAAAAATTCTGTTTTTCAGAATTTAACCAACCAGATTAGTAAGCGGTTTACCTATGCTGTTTTGTGCATAGCAATACTTTCTACAACATTTTGGATGTTCTATGACCCGTCAAAAGCATGGAATGTATTTACGGCAGTGCTCATCATCGCTTGTCCCTGTGCTATTGCCCTGGCTGCGCCTTTTACCCTTGGAAACATGTTAAGGATCTTCGGAAAGAATCATTTATACCTGAAAGATGCCAATATTATTGAAAAAACCGCTGAAATAGATACCGTGGTTTTTGATAAGACCGGAACTATTACTACGAATGATCGAAGCCGTATTGAATATGAAGGCTTAGAGCTAACCAGTGAAGAAAAGCAATTGCTTGGAGGAAGTCTTCGAGCTTCTAATCACCCTTTAAGTCGGTCATTATATAATATTCTGGATAAGCATAATATTTCAACACCAGAGAGTTTTACTGAGCATACCGGGCAGGGACTGGAAACTACTTATAAGAATCTTCATCTCAAAGTTGGATCTCCAGCATTTGTGGATCAAGCGGCAAGACATTTTACGGAACTTCAGCAGAAAAAGAAAGTTGAGAGAACTTCAGTTTATATCAGCACTAATAATCAATACAAAGGCTGTTTTACTTTTCATAATTCTTACAGGAATGGACTTTCAGATATATTTAAAGAACTTTCAGTAAACCGAAAAATTATAATTCTTTCAGGAGATAATGATGGGGAGCGCGCAAGATTACAGGAAATAGTACCGCAGGGAACTAACATGTTTTTCAATCAAAAACCTGGAGATAAACTCCAGTATATAAAAGACCTTCAGTCACAAGGCCGAAAGGTAATGATGGTAGGAGATGGATTAAACGATGCAGGTGCATTAGCTCAGAGTGATGTGGGAATCGTAATATCTGAAGATATCAATGTTTTTTCACCCGCTTGTGATGGAATTTTAGATGCGAAGCGATTTAAGGATTTGGGTAGCTTCTTTGATCTATCTGGCAAGGCTATCAAAGTGATACAGCTAAGTTTTTTATTGTCTCTCTTTTATAATTTAATAGGACTTGGTTTTGCGGTTACCGGAAATCTTATGCCTGTGGTTGCAGCGATACTAATGCCTTTGAGTTCTATTAGTATTGTGGTATTCACTACATTGGTAACACAAATAATCACAAAAGATCTAAAAATTAAGAGAAGAACCTAAACCTGACAATGGTCATTTTTTAAGCTACACCCTCATAATACTTTTACACCATATTTAAAAATAATGAGCATTATCTACATGTTACTGGCTATTAGTGTGGTTGTAGCCATCATATTTTTTGTCGCATTTATAATTTCTGTAAAAAAAGGGCAGTATGATGATGTATACACGCCATCTGTGAGAATGTTGTTTGATGATGAACTGGTAAAACCCGATTCGAAAGAAAATCAACCCGTTAAAAAAGTGAAATCAAATTAATTATGGAACTACAGCAGTTTTATTACGATAATAAGATCGTAAAGAAATTTATTATTGCCACCATGTTTTGGGGCATTATAGGTATGAGCGTTGGATTATTGCTCGCTTTAATGTTTATATTCCCAAATATTACAGAGGGTATTTCCTGGCTTAGCTTTGGTAGGCTTAGACCATTACATACCAATGCAGTGATCTTCGCATTTGTAGGAAATGCGATCTTTGCCGGAGTGTATTATTCCACTCAGCGCCTTTTAAAGGCAAGAATGTGGAGTGATGCGCTTAGTAATATCAATTTCTGGGGCTGGCAACTTATCATTGTGGGAGCGGCAATTACCCTTCCCATGGGTTTTACATCCTCTAAAGAATATGCAGAACTTGAATGGCCTTTTGATATAGCTATCACTATTATATGGGTTGCTTTTGGTGCCAATTTAATTGGCACCATGATCAAGAGGAGACAGCGTCACCTGTATGTAGCTATCTGGTTCTACTTGGCAACTTTTGTAACCGTAGCGGTACTTCATATTTTTAATAATATTGAAATTCCGGTATCAGCTTTTAAAAGTTATTCTTTTTATTCTGGAGTGCAGGATGCATTGGTGCAATGGTGGTACGGGCATAATGCTGTGGCTTTTTTCCTAACTACACCCTTCCTGGGATTGATGTATTATTTTGTACCTAAAGCGGCGAACCGCCCTGTTTATTCTTACCGACTTTCTATTATCCACTTCTGGTCCTTGATATTTATTTATATCTGGGCGGGACCTCACCATTTACTATACACGTCCTTACCAGATTGGGCACAAAACCTAGGTGTTGCTTTCTCTATCATGTTATTGTTCCCATCATGGGGAGGAATGATCAATGGACTGTTAACGCTACGTGGAGCATGGGATAAGGTAAGAACAGATCCTGTTCTTAAATTCATGGTAGTGGCTATCACGGGATACGGAATGGCAACTTTTGAAGGCCCAATGCTTTCTCTTAAAAATGTAAATGCTATAGCGCACTTTAGTGACTGGATCATCGCACACGTGCATGTTGGCGCATTGGCCTGGAACGGATTTTTAACCTTTGGTATGATCTACTGGATGGTGCCGAGATTATTCAAAACTAATTTATGGTCTATAAAACTGGCTAATACGCACTTCTGGATTGGTACACTAGGTATAATTATCTATACGCTGCCTATGTATGTTGCGGGATTTGTGCAGGCTTCCATGTGGAAGCAATTCAATCCAGACGGAACGCTTACTTACGGAAACTTCCTGGAAACTGTCACCCAGATCATTCCGATGTACTGGATGAGAGCTATAGGTGGTAGTTTATATATTCTTGGAGCTTTTGTAATGCTCTATAATATTGTAAGAACTGTTCGCCAGGGTAGTGGCGTAGAAGATGAGCTAGCTGAAGCCGCTGCATTACAACCCGTAACAAAGAAAAGAACTACAGGTGAAGCGTATCACAGTTGGTTGGAAAGAAGGCCGGTTAAACTGACCATTTTCGCTACCATCGCCATCTTAATTGGAGGTATTGTACAAATTGTTCCTTCATTAATGGTAGATGATTATGTGCCAGTGATCTCCAGTGTGAAACCATATACACCTTTAGAACTGGAGGGCAGGGATCTTTATATACGGGAAGGTTGTGTTTCCTGTCACTCACAAATGGTAAGACCTTTTAGAAGTGAAGTAGAGCGTTACGGAGAATATTCTAAAGCAGGTGAATATAGGTATGATTTCCCATTCTTATGGGGAAGTAAAAGAACCGGACCCGATCTGCATAGAGTGGGACAGAAATATTCCGATAACTGGCATTTAAATCATATGTACGATCCGCAAAGTACTTCTTCGGGATCTATAATGCCATCTTATACTTGGCTTATTCAGGATGCCCTTGACAAATCTGATACTGAAGATAAAATGCGGGTAATGCAGACGCTAGGTGTTCCTTATACCGATGAGGAGATCGAAAAAGCACAGAGATGGATGACAGAGCAAGGAACTCAAATTGAACAGAATCTTTATTCAGATCCAGATTTTGCAACCAGTTATGAGGCAGATAAAAAGTATGCTCAGGAAAACGGGCAGGAATTTACCGAAATGCGTGATCGGGAAATCGTAGCTCTTATAGCATATCTGCAAAGGCTGGGAACAGATATTAAAGCGGAAGATTTAAAACAAGCATCCACCAATTAAACTATAAGATCATGTTGAAATTCGTAAAAGGACCATTAGAAAGTATCGATGGGGTATCCATATTTCCAATTATCTCCCTATTAATATTCTTCATTTTTTTCACTGCGCTTTTCTGGTGGGTATTTACAGCTAAGAAGGATTATATAAAAAAGGTCAGCGATATACCGCTGGACTTAGAAGATGAAAACTCATTGGAAATCAATCAAAAACAAAACAGATCATGAAAACTTTATTTTCAGTATTAAGAATCATCGGTCTGCTTGCCCTGGCGATCATTCTGGCAGAAATAACTACAGAAACGGGAGATCAATCCATATTTGAAATTTATCCAATGTTCTGGTTAATCCTGGGAGTAATCCTGGTAATTGCTATTGCGATAGAGGTATCTGTAGCAGCTTTGGATAGGACTTTATTTATGTCTTTAAAACCAGACGATCGAGCAGCTTATGAACATTCATTAGCGGTGAAAAAGCAGAAACGCTTTGCCTGGTTTAAGGAAACCTACGATAAGCTACTGGATAAAAAACCCGTTGAAAATGAAGAGGAAATTATACTGGACCATAATTATGATGGCATTCAGGAATTGGATAACAACCTTCCACCATGGTGGCTCTATGGATTCTATGCGAGTATCATTTTTGCCGGAATCTATATGGCGAGATATCATATTTTCGACGGAGTTACTCAAAAAGAAGAGTATTTAGCGGAGGTTGCCGAAGCTAAAGCGGCGGTGGAGGAATATAAAAAGAACGCTAAAGGTTTGATAGATGCCAATACCGTAGAATTGCTAACAGGTACTGAAGATATCAACTCAGGAAAAGCGATTTTCAGTGGGAATTGTGCTGCCTGTCATAAAATAGACGGGGGAGGTGGAATTGGACCCAATCTTACCGATTCTTACTGGATTCTGGGTGGAGGGATCAAGAATGTTTTTAATACAATTTCTGAAGGTGGTCGTGCCGGTAAAGGTATGGTTTCCTGGAAGACAGATCTTAAACCCGAAGAAATGGCTCAGGTTGCCAGTTATGTTTTAAGTCTGCATGGTACAACACCAGCCGAAGCTAAAGATCCTGAAGGAGAAATTTGGATAGACCCAGATGCCAGGGTAGATGAGGTTGAAGTGGAAATGAAGGATTCAACTTCCGTAGAAATAGAAATGGGTTACGACGAAACAGAAGAATAAGGATTTTGGATAAAGAAGAGCACGAAAGATTTAGGGATAGTTTAGGAACAATGACCTCTGAGGGGAAACGATCCTGGGTATATCCTAAAAAGCCAGATGGGAGATTATACAAATACCGCAAATGGGTAAGTTATATTTTGCTGGTAATACTTATTGCGGCTCCTTTTATAAAAATCAACGGGAACCAGTTTCTCATGTTCAATGTGCTGGAACGTAGGTTCAATATTTTTGGAGAAATTTTCTGGCCCCAGGACTTTTACCTCTTTGTTTTGATGATGCTAATAGGCGTAGTGTTCATTTTATTGTTCACTGTAGCCTTTGGAAGAATATTTTGCGGATGGATTTGTCCGCAGACTATTTTTATGGAAATGGTTTTCCGAAGAATTGAATACTGGATAGAAGGGGACAGGGGAAAACAGATTCGGTTAGACAAGCAGAAGTGGAATGCTGAGAAGATAAGGAAAAAGGGAATAAAATGGTTTATATTTTTTGTGATCTCTTTTCTAATTGCAAATGTATTCCTGGCTTATCTTATAGGAAGTGATCGCTTACTTTTATATGTGCTGGAAGGACCGTTGGCCCATATTAGTACCCTAATCTCACTGCTTATTTTTACCGGTGTATTTTATTTTGTCTTTGCTTGGTTTCGGGAACAGGTATGCATTATCGCCTGCCCGTATGGTCGTTTACAGGGTGTTTTGCTAGATAATAAATCTATCGTTGTTGCCTACGATCACAAAAGAGGAGAAAAAGAGAAAGGAAGGGCGAAATTCAAAAAGTCTGAAGATAGAGAAGCAAGCGGAAAAGGAGACTGTATAGACTGTTTTCAATGTGTACAGGTGTGTCCTACCGGTATAGATATCAGGAATGGAACACAGCTAGAATGTGTGAATTGTACCGCTTGTATTGATGCCTGTAACCATATGATGGATGCAGTAGATCTTCCGCAAGGTTTAATACGATACGCCAGTGAGGAGAATATTGAAAAAAATAAGAAATTTAAGTTCACTCCGCGTATCAAAGGTTATGCAGCGGTATTATTTATACTGGTTTCGATTTTAACCGGAGTGCTTTTTTTAAGAAGTGATGTAGAAGCTAATATTCTAAGACTTCCGGGGCAGCTTTACGAGCATAAGGAAGATAATATCATTAGTAATGTGTATACCTATAAGCTCATTAATAAAACTTCCAAAGATTATGAGAATGTTCAGTTTAAACTGATTTCACATGACGGAAGTATTAATACCGTGAAGGGAAGTTCAATTCTTGTTCCTGCCAATGGTTTAGCTGAAGGCACACTATTTATTGAAATAAACAGGGCGGTGCTGGAACAGGAAAAGGATAAAATTCGAATCGCAGTTTATAACGGCGATCAACTTATAGAAACTATAGCAACCACCTTTTTGGGTCCAAGGAGCTATAATTAGAAGTGGTTGTTTAGAAGTAAGATATGAGTATTTAGAAGTGAGAAGGTTTTATGCCTAAGGACAGATTGTTTACAGACTAAATTTTGAAAGATCGTGCATTAGTGGCAGTTTAATAATTATTTAATGTCAGTCTGAGCGCAGTGGAAGACACTGCTAAGACAGGCTTCAAGTTAGATTAACAAGTGTAAAGTAATAAATTATGAAGATTAATTGGGGAACAGGAATCGTAATAGGAATGGTGCTATTTATTAGCTTCATCATGTATTTTGTGATAACCATGCTGAGCAGTTCAGAATTTGATCATGATTTGGTGGTGGAAGATTACTATAAAGCCGAGTTACACTACCAGCAGGAAATTGATGCTGAAGAAAATGCACTAGCATTAAAAGAACATATTCAACTTGAAAGAAATGGATCTGAACTAAAGCTGAAATTTCCTGAGCACATGAATATTAGTGAAATTGAAGGAAGCGTTAATTTCTACAGAACATCTAACAAAGAACTGGATTTTAGTATTCCTTTTAAAAAGATGGAAGAGCTGGGTTTTATAGTACCAGAAACGCAATTGATAAAAGGCCGATGGAATATAAAAATTAGCTGGCTGCAAAATGATAAGGAATTTTTATTCAAAAAAGAAATTTTATACTAAATGCTAATTTCAGCGCTCATATTCGGATTATTGGGAAGTTTCCACTGTATTGGAATGTGCGGGCCCATAGCATTTTTGCTACCTCTGGATAGGAATAATAACTTTAATAAATTGGTGCAGATCTTTTTGTATCATTCCGGTAGGATATTTTCTTATGCGATTATTGGATTGGCTTTTGGATTGGTAGGAAAGAGCCTTTCGCTTTTTGGTTTACAACAACAATTGTCTATCATCATTGGTGTAATAATGTTGTTATTGGTATTGATTCCGAAGCGAAAACTGGGAAAATTGAATCCTCAAAATGCAGGTTTTAAATTTGTAAAAAAACTTAAAAATCATCTAGGACAAGAGCTTAGAAAGAAACGGCCTGATACATTTTTTACCGTTGGATTTTTAAACGGTTTTCTTCCGTGCGGATTGGTCTATATGGCTGTTTTGGGCGCAATTGCTGGAGGGAATGCGTTAGAAGGCAGTCTTTATATGGTGCTTTTTGGTTTGGGCACGGTTCCATTAATGACAAGTGCGATTTGGCTTAGCAATATAATATCTGTAAAAAGCAGAAAATATATACGCAGATTTATACCTGTTTTTGTAGGAATTGTGGCTGTCTTATTCATACTTAGAGGAATGGGGTTGGGAATTCCGTACGTTTCTCCAAAACAAATTACAGAGCAGGCAACAACAAAATATGAATGTCATAGTCTTGTTGACAAGGCTAATTAAAATAATAATTATGAATTTACAAGTAATTGTTCCTTTGGTAAATTGGGGATTAGGTACCGCTATAATCGCCGTTTTCGGGATTGTTTGTGTGGTACTGGTAATTTTAGTCGTTACTATGATAAATAGTGGTAAAGGGAAAAATAAATAGAAAAATTCCTGCAATTTTCGCAGTGGTTGCTTTTATGTATAGGCAATTATTAAAATCGTTATTTAAATAAAGGGAAGTTATTTCTAAAGATTTTTTATAAAAAAATACCGACTTTATAAAAATGTCACAGTAATGTTTTTATTTCAATTTTTATTGGAATAAAATGCTATCAAATAAATCTATATATAATAAAGGCTTGAAAAAATCACTATTCTGTACTTATTCTGTACTAGGTATAAAAACAAAAAGCTTCACATTTCTGTGAAGCCTTGATTTTACTTGTAGCGAGACCGAGATTTGAACTCGGGACCTCCGGGTTATGAATCCGACGCTCTAACCAACTGAGCTACCTCGCCGTAGTAATTCTGCAAAACTGAAATTCTTTTAAATGCCTTATGACAAAAGGCCTCGCAGGATTTCTTTATTGCGGGTGCAAATATAAAAACAATTTGTTTTGACACAAACTTTATTTTCTAAAATATTTATTTTGATTTCTTTTTATCTTTCTAATTAATATCTATATTGCCCGAAACTAATTAATCAAGAATGGAAGAAAAGATAAAATACGAAATGGAGTTTCCTATTCAAGCTTCTCCTTCATTACTATACCAATACATTTCAACTCCCTCAGGTTTAAGTGAGTGGTATGCCGATAATGTGAATTCCCGTGGGGAGTTTTTTACTTTTATATGGGAAGGTAGTGAGGAAAAAGCAAAACTTGTGAGTAAGAAAAGTGATGAACGAATTAAATTTAAATGGACTGATGATGAAGATACTCCTTATTTTTTCGAATTACGTATACAGGTAGATGATATAACCAAGGATGTTTCTCTTATGATTACTGATTTTGCTGAAGATGATGAAGTGGATGAAGGTAAAATGCTTTGGGAAAATATGGTTTCAGATTTAAAACAGATTCTGGGATCGGCTTAGAAATCTCATTATAAATAGTAACTTTGCCCCGTTTTTAAACGGGGTTTTTTTATGATCAATTTAGACGGAAAAATTGTAAAGAAGGATAATGCGAATCTATCGGTTTTAAATCGTGGTTTTGCTTACGGAGATTCAGTGTTTGAAACTATTCGCGTTATTAGCGGGAAAATAATGTTCTGGGAAGATCATTATTTTCGGTTAATGGCTTCTATGCGAATTATGCGAATGGAAATTCCTTCAAGTTTCTCTCCTGAATTTTTAGAGGAGGAAATTAAGAATATTATAGAGGCCAATGATCTTTCTACTTCGCCTGCCAGAATAAGGTTTGCAGTTTACAGACTTCAGGGTGGGTATTACACTCCCGCAACCAGGGATATAGGCTACGTAATTACTGCGGAAGAAATGGAGAGCTCTTTTTACCTTTTTAATAGCAGTGATTATGAGATTGAACTTTTTAAGGATCATTATGTAAATAGCGGACTGCTCTCTACAATCAAATCAAATAATCGTGCGGTCAATGTTCTGGGTAGCATTTATGCCAGGGAAAATGAATATGAAAATTGTCTTTTACTAAATGAAAAGAAGAGTGTAGTGGAGGCTTTAAATGGAAATATTTTTCTTGTAAAAGGCACTTCTATTAAAACTCCTCCAATTAGTGATGGTGTATTAAACGGAATTATTAGAAAACAGCTTATCAATATTCTGAAGAAAACAGAAGATTATATTTTAGAGGAAACCTCTATATCACCGTTTGAACTACAGAAAGCTGATGAACTTTTTATTACCAATGTTGCTCAGGGAATTCAACCGATAAGTAAATACCGTAAAAAGCAATTTGCACATAAAGTTTCTAAAGATCTTTTAAGTAAGCTTAATGTAAAGGCCAGGCTGGGTTAATTGTAGGTTGGGTTTTCTGGTGAATTAGACCAAAGCATATATTCTCCCCCTAATTCTAACATTTTATCCTTCCAAAAAGAGTTGTAAGGTTTTTCCAGCAAATCTTTGTCGTTTTCATTTGCTGTGATAATCCAGGAACGAGAATTTAACTCGTCATCTAATTGATTTGCATCCCATCCAGAATAACCAAGGAAAAACTTTATCTGTTTATCATCAATAGATTCTTTTGCAATCAAATTCATCACCACCTCAAAGTTACCGCCCCAATAGATTCCATGCGCAATTTCAATGCTATCTGGAATTAAATCTGGGATTGTATGTATAAAGTATAAATTGTCCTGTTCTACCGGGCCACCATTATAAACCTTAAAATCACCTTTTACTTCAGGAATTAGATCTTTTAATGTGAAATCGAGAATCTTATTCAATATAAATCCAACCGATCCACTATCAGAATGGTCAGCAAGAAGGACGACAGAACGATTAAAAGAGACATCTCCAATAATAGATGGTTCTGCGACTAATAGATGCCCCTTGGTTGGTTTTAACGCGATCATTGTAGCAGTCTTTTTATCTAAACTAATTATTTATTATAATAAATGCAATAGATAGCTTAAAATTTTTAACAAAAAAAGCCTTCCTTAGGGAAGGCTTTAAGATTTTACTAATACAAATTATTAGTTCACAGCTTTTTGTAAATCTGCTCCGGCTTTAAATTTCACTACGTTCTTAGCAGCAATCTTAATAGTTTTTCCGGTTTGTGGGTTTCTTCCTTCACGAGCAGCTCTCTTAGATACAGACCAAGATCCGAATCCTACTAATGATACTCTATCTCCTTTTTTAAGTGATTTTTCAACGTTCTCAAGGAAAGACTCTAATGCTTTTTTTGCTGCTGCTTTAGAAATTCCAGCGTTCTCAGCCATTGCATCGATTAAATCTGTTTTGTTCATAATTTAAATTTTAAATTAATTGTTGGTTAAACATTCTGTTAAACTGGTTTACAAATTTATACGGATTTCTTGTTCACGCAAGTAATGACAAGGGAAAAGCCCGTATTTGTTGATAACTTAGTTGTTTTGTTAATAAAGATAATTGTTTTTTATTAAAATGCAACAAAATCAGTGTTAATAAGGCCTTAGCGCATTTTGGCATCTGGAGCAAAATTAAATCCATTTAAAAGTGCTTTAGAAAGCATTTTTCTCTTTCCTGGCAACTGAATTTCATTAACAAGAATATAACCGTTGATAGCAGCTACTTTAATCATGTTGTCGCTAATAGTGATGGTGCCATTTGGTAAACGATGTTCTTGTTTTACTTTTTCAATATCATAAATTTTCACTTTTAATTCTTCAGAAGAATTTGCAAGATAGCACCATGCGGCAGGATAAGGATTAAGTCCTCTTATTAGGTTGTATATTTTTTCTACTGGGGCATTCCAGTCTATTTTGGTATTCTCCTTAGATAATTTTGGAGCGTCTCTTAAGGTTTCAGAATCCTCTTGTGCTTCTGTGGTTACTGTGTTAGATGCTATTGTCTTAAGGGTTCTTACTATAAGTTTAGCGCCCATATTCATTAAGCGATCATGCAGGGATTCTAGATTTTCGGTCTCATCAATGCTAATCTCTTCCTGAAAGATCATTGCTCCTGTATCAATCTTTTCATCAAGGAAGAAAGTGGAAACTCCGGTTTTTTCTTCCCCATTAATGATTGCCCAATTAATAGGAGCGGCTCCTCTATATTGAGGCAGGAGGGAGGCATGTAAGTTAAATGTTCCATATTCTGGAAGATCCCATACAGATTTTGGAAGCATTCTAAAAGCTACCACAACCTGAACATTTGGTTTTAATTCTATAAGTTCACTCTGAAATTCTTCAGATTTTAAATTTGCTGGTTGTAAAACTTTCAGATCTTTTGAAAGAGCGTAACTTTTAACGGCACTTTCTCTGAGTTTTCTTCCTCTACCGGCAGGTTTATCTGGAGCGGTAATTACACCAACTACATTATATCCTGCATCTAAAATGGCTTCCAGGCTGTTTACTGCAAATTCTGGAGTTCCCATAAAGACTATTCTAAGGTCTCTCATTTATTTAATATTTTATACTTATTATTTACGGTACGATCTAAAACGCCTTTCTCGCAAAGCAGTCCTAGTATTTTTATAATAGCGTTTTCAGAGTATTTTAAGTGCTCTACTATTTCCCTTGAATTTCTTGGACCATTCTTTAAAAACCGAAGAATACTCAAATAGATTTCATTCATATCATCCCTGGATAATTTCTCATCTTTTTTATTACATACAGAACATTTTCCGCAAGGTTTGGGAGATTTTTCACCAAAATACTTCAATAATTGAATTTGCCTGCAAACCTGATCATTTTGTACAAAATCAAGAACTGCTTCAATTTTAGCTTTCTTAGTGCTGTTATATTCATTGATAAAACCCGAAACAGGATTTATAGTTGCATCGTCTTCTCTTGGCTGAAGATAGGTGATGCTAGCATCATGCTTTGATAAATTAAATTCGATAATCTTTTTTTCATCTAACTCATCAAATATTTTGATGCATTCTTTTTCTGAAATATTTGATTTTTCACTTACGGAAGCTAAATTAAAAGGAATTAAATTTTCGAACACACCGCCGTAATTTCTTAGAATCGTTCGCATGATATTCGCATATCGTGGATTTTCATCCAGATAGTTGTCTAAATGATTCCCGGAAATTAAGATTCGTATTTCTGTTTTCTTCTGGTAGTTCTGCGATAATCTTAAAATACTGCATCTGTCAAGTAGCTGCAGGGCATTAAAAGTTTTGTGTGAATTGAAATGATATTGATTGCAAAAACTTGAAAAATTGAAATCATATTCTGTATTCTCACCTTCTCCAAAAGCAATTCTAAAATAGGCATTCAGTTTACGGTAAACCAGTTTGATGTCCTCAACAGATGCCAGGTTATTTAAAAACTGATTTTTTAAAACAGGAACATCCCCGGCATTAGTTAAAATAATCGCTTTTGCCGGCTGTGAATCTCTACCTGCTCTTCCGGCTTCCTGAAAGTAACTTTCCATACTTTCGGGTAGATCTATATGGATTACCGTTCTTACATCCGGTTTATCTATACCCATTCCGAAAGCTGTAGTTGCTACCATGACACTTATTTTATTGGTAAGCCATTTTTCAAATTTATCCGACTTTTCTTCTTTTTTAAGTCCGCCATGATAAGCAGCGGCTGTAATACCATTTTTATTTAGAAACCCGCTTATTTCCTGAGTGGCATTTCTGCTTCGAACATAGATTATCGCAGATTTCTGATTCAGAATTTGAGTCAGCCGAAAAAACTTATCTTCGGTTTTAATAACTTCATACTGAAGATTGGAGCGTTCAAAAGATTTTTGATGGATTACAGGGTCCTTTAGATGAAGTTGCTCACATATATCTTTTACCACATCTTCTGTAGCAGTTGCTGTAAAAGCAGCAATTTGAACTTCGGGTAACAAATCCCTTATGTCAGCAATATTCCTGTAAGCCGGTCTAAAATCATGTCCCCATTGTGAGATACAGTGTGCTTCATCTACAGCGATTAAATTAATGTTCATCTGCTTTAGTCGCTCACGAACCAGTTCCTGTTGTAATCTTTCCGGGGAGAGATAAAGAAATTTGTAATTTCCGAAGATGCAATTATCCAGATTTCTATCAAGATCGGCATAGGAAATCCCTCCGGTAATGGCCATAGCTTTGATATTCTTTTGCTGAAGTGCATTTACCTGATCTTCCATTAAAGAGATTAATGGGGAAACTACAACACAAATCCCCTCCTGGAGTAAAGATGGCACCTGAAAGCAAATAGACTTCCCACCCCCTGTAGGAAAAAGAGTAAGAGTGTCTCTTTCTTGCAGGATAGACTCTATAACTTTCAGTTGTTGAGATCTAAACCCCTGAAAACCCCAGTATTTTTCTAATATTTTTAAAGCTTCCTTCTGCAAATTTGCTTATATCTTATCTAAAATGAAATTAGTACGGTCTTCTACACTCAATTTTGGAACTTCAATTGGTTTGTAACCGTACCTTTTGTAGGTAGAATAAAGATAAGACGAAATTTTTAAGGCTTCATCAAAACTCTCGTAACGTTCGTTGTCACTTGTGTAAATATCTTTCCAGGGAGGAAGAATAAAGATTTGATCATAACGATTATTCTCACAGGTTTTGTTGAATACTTCAGGATATTCTGTTTCAAAATAATCCATATATGCCACCACATCGGGTAAACCACGATCTATAAAGATATGATCTGATTTGAATCCAGAAGCTTCGATATATTGTTTCAACCTGCCATCTAAAAGCTTTTCACTAAAAAGTAAGGGTTGCGTAAGGAATAACTGATCTATCCCTGAACTTTGGGCTTCAAGTGTAACTTGCCGGGATATTTCATGAAGACATTTTTCTCCATTTTCCTCCAGTTTATGAATGATGGATGATTTTCCCGTTCCAGGGCCTCCGGTAATAACAATCTTTCTATTTTTCACAGCGCAAATTTCGACAATTGAATTTGATTATAAAAATGGCATCATTCCTTGTATCTTTGCAAAGAATCGAAGGATAAAAACTATGAGTAAAGAAAACAATCCCGAAGAATTTTATGCAAATCTTAAAAAGCAACTTCAGGATACGGCGATGTGGCCATCAGAATATTTATATAAATTTATCGTTCCTACTAAAGGAGATAAAATAGACGAAGTGGAATCTATTTTTAATGATATGGGAGCAGTAATTCAAACAAAACAATCTAAAAAAGGTACTTACACCAGTGTTTCAATTAATGTGAGGATGAAAAATCCTGATACGGTGATTGATAAATACAAGGAAGTAGCCGATAAAGTAGAAGGGGTGATATCTCTTTAAACTTATATATAAAAGCAAATTTTTGTTGTGCTTCTTTTCGTAATATTTAGTATTTTGCACGCAGGAGTAAACTTCAATTAAAATCACCTAATTAAACTTCAATTTTGACAAACGCATTAGAATATAACTCTGAAAGGAGTAAGCTGATAATTCCCGAATATGGAAGACATCTTCAGAAAATGGTAGAACATACCGTTGAGATTGAAGATGATCAGGAAAGAAATAAGGTTGCAAACTCGATAATTGCTGTGATGGGAAACATGAACCCTCATTTACGCGATGTTCCAGATTTTCAGCATAAACTTTGGGATCAGTTATTCATAATCAGTGATTTTAAACTTAATGTAGATTCACCTTTTCCGAAGCCTACAAGAGAAATGCTTGCCGAAAGGCCAGAAATGCTTGAATATCCCGAGAATAATCCTAAATACAGGTTTTACGGGAATAATATCAAGCGAATGATTGATGCAGCTAAAGATTATGAAGAGGGTGACTTTAAAGAGGCGCTGGTTCTTACCATAGCTAATCATATGAAAAAGTCTTACCTAAACTGGAATAGGGACTCTGTTGATGATGAAGTTATTTTTAACCATCTTAATGAGCTTAGTAATGGTAAAATAAACCCTAAGAACATTGATGAAGATCTTAGTCAGGCTTCAGATCTTGTAAGAAGTGGAGGAACTAAGAAGAAATACACTAAAAATCATAAAAAATCCGGCCGTAAGCCAAGTCGTAAACGCCACTAAACCTAACAACTTTTAATGGGAACTTTTCAAATTGAAGGCGGTCATCGTTTGAGCGGGGAAATTCAACCCCAGGGAGCCAAAAACGAAGCACTGCAAATTTTATGTGCGGTATTGTTAACTGAAGAAACAGTTACGATAAACAATATCCCAGATATTCTTGATGTAAATAAGCTTATTAATCTGCTTCGCAATCTTGGAGTAAAGATTGAGCATATAGGAAAAGGTAGTTATACTTTTAAGAGCGACGAGCTTGATATGAACTATCTTAATAGTGAACAGTTCAAAATAGATGGAGGAGGTCTTAGAGGTTCTATTATGATCGTTGGGCCTATGCTGGGAAGGTTCGGGAAAGGATTTATCCCCAAACCCGGAGGTGACAAGATTGGACGTAGAAGACTGGATACGCATTTCGAAGGTTTTATGAAACTGGGAGCGGATTTTAGATATAATAAAGAAGAGAGATTTTATGGGGTAGAAGCACCTAACGGTTTGAAAGGAGATTTTATGCTTCTGGAGGAAGCCTCTGTTACCGGAACGGCCAATATTGTGATGGCTGCTGTTTTGGCTGAAGGTACAACTACAATTTATAATGCTGCTTGTGAACCATATCTTCAGCAGTTGTGTAATATGTTGAATTCTATGGGCGCTAAAATTAGCGGGGTAGGTTCGAACTTACTTAGCATAGAAGGAGTGGAAAAGCTTGTAGGTTGCGAGCACAGGATTCTGCCAGATATGGTTGAAATTGGGTCCTGGATAGGTTTGGCAGCTATGACTAAAAGCGAGATTACAATAAAAAATGTGAATTGGGGTATGCTGGGTATTATCCCAACAACTTTCAGAAAATTAGGGATTACGGTAGAAAAGAGGGGTGATGATATTTACATTCCTGCCCATGAAGATGGTTATGAAGTGCAAAGCTTTATTGATGGTTCTATTATGAATATAAGTGATGCGCCGTGGCCTGGATTTACTCCCGATCTTTTGAGTATAATTCTTGTAGTGGCAACGCAGGCGAGAGGAAGTGTGCTTATTCATCAAAAAATGTTTGAGAGTAGGCTGTTCTTTGTAGATAAGCTGATAGATATGGGAGCAAAGATTATTCTTTGTGATCCGCATCGCGCCACGGTTATAGGACATGATTTTAAATCTCAGTTAAAAGCTACCACTATGACTTCTCCTGATATTAGAGCTGGTATCTCACTATTGATTGCTGCGCTTTCCGCTAAAGGAACATCTACTATTCATAATATCGAACAGATAGATAGAGGGTACGAGCATGTCGTGAAGCGATTAAAAGGTATAGGAGCAAAAATTACAAGACTAGAATAATTTCATATTTAAATTAAAAAGAAAAAGCTGCTCAAATAGAGCAGCTTTTTTTTATGCTTGTTCTTTAAGATAAAACTAAACTTCTTCAGTCTTGGCTTTTTTCTTATTTTCCTTATAATGAAAAAGATTTTTTTCCTTGATCATTGCTGTTGTCTTTTCCGGTAGCATATCTTCCCAACCTTCTTCTCCTTCAGAAATCATTTTTAAAACCTCTCTGGAGTAAACATCAAGAATTTCAGGTTTATAATTCTTAATATCTTCTACCCGGCCATTATATTTAAAGAATTTATATAATTCCTTCATTCTTGGGTGCACTTTTACGCTATCACTATTTGTAATCTCTCCGGTTTCAGGATCTTTAAGAGGATACAGGTAAACCTTAAGATCTTTAAAGAATAATTTACCAAAGGCTTCCAGAATTCCGCCGCTTAGGTGACGATAGTATTTTTCGTCAAATACATCTATGAGATTTTGCACTCCCATAGTAAGTCCCATTCGTTGTTTTGAATATCTTGAAAAGTATTCTACCACCTTAAAGTACTCCTGGAAATTCGATATCATAACTGTTTGTCCAAGAGAACATAACAACTCTGCACGATCCATGAAATCTCTTTCATCAATCTCTCCTTCAGCTCTAAGATTTGATAAGGTGATCTCGAAAATAATTTCTGTATTTTCTTCAGAGACTTTACTTTCATTTAAGAACATTTCTTTAGAACGTTCATACATATCCATGTTCACTTTGGTAACAGGTCTAAAGCTACCTCTAAGCGCCAGAATATTCTTCTTATAAAGGATCTTCGCTGGAAGAACATTATTACCATCAGGACCAAACATCACGGCATCTGTCATTCCATTTTTAACAAGCTGGAGACTCATTAATCTGTTATCTACATTTTCAAATCTCGGACCTGAAAAGTTGATCGTATCAATTTCAATTTGGTCTTTATCTATATGATCATATAAATATCTCAGTAATTTCTTAGGATTATCATACTTATAATAGGCACCGTAAATAAGGTTCACCCCGAGAATTCCCAGAGTATTTTGTTGGTGCCTCGCATCATTTTCATGAAATCTAATATGTAAAAGGATTTCATTGTAATCTTCTCCCGGTTCCACCTGATATCTAATTCCTACCCAACCGTGACCCTTGTATTTTTTAGCAAAATCTATAGTTGCTACGGTATTTGCATAGGTGAAGAATAATTTATTAGGGTGTTTCTCGCGAGATATTCTTTCTTCTATAAGGCCAGTCTCATGAGCCAGCATTTTTTTAAGTCTTGCTTCAGTAACATATCGGCGGTCATTTTCAACTCCATAAATCGCGTCACTAAAATCTTTATCGTAAGCACTCATTGCTTTCGCAATCGTACCAGATGCACCTCCTGCCCGGAAAAAGTTACGCACTGTTTCCTGACCAGCACCAATTTCAGAAAATGTTCCGTAGATATTTTCATTTAAATTGATACGAAGGGCTTTGCTATTTATTGAAGGAACATTTTCAAATTCCTTGTCGCCCATTATAGTAATTGGCATATTTTTCCTTTTAAATAAACAATTTCGTTTGTGTTCTTCAAAAGTACTAAAAGCGGTAGCCATACAAAAAAATATATTTACTTTTGTGCTAAAAATAACACGGCTTGGACGTAACATTTTTAGGAACAGGAACATCGCAGGGGATCCCAATAATTGGAAGTGAGCATCCCGTATGTCTTAGTAATGATTCAAAAGATAAAAGATTACGTGTTTCTATTCTCATTACCTGGAACGATCTAAATATTCTTATTGATTGCGGTCCGGATTTTAGACAACAAATGCTTGCCAATAATGTACAGAAGCTGGATGCTATCTTCTATACTCATGAGCATAATGACCATACAGCAGGACTTGACGATATAAGGCCGTTTTTCTTTAGACAGGGTGATATCCCGGTTTTTGCACATCAAAGGGTGTTAACTGCACTTAGAAAGAGGTTCGATTATATCTTTACTACGGAAAATAAGTATCCTGGAGCACCTGGAGTTACAGAACATATAATAGAAAATAAACCTTTCAGTTTTCATGGGCTAACGGTTACTCCGGTTGAATTTATGCATAATAGATTACAGGTTTTTGGCTTTAGAGTGGAAGACTTTGCCTATTTAACCGATCTAAAAACGATAGAGGAGCAGGAAATAGAAAAGCTAAGAGATTTAAAAGTGTTGGTGGTTAGCGCGCTTAGAATAGAGCCGCACCATTCTCACTTTAATCTGGAAGAGGCCCTGGAGTTTATTGAAAAGGTGCAGCCGGAAAAGGCTTATCTCACCCATATTAGCCACATGCTCGGGTTTCACGAGGAGGTTGAAAAAGACCTTCCTGCGAATGTTCATCTCGCTTATGATAATTTAAAAATTACGGTTTAGAATGTGGAATAAAATATTAATGTACCTGTTTATCTTCTCTCTCTTGTTTACCATTTTTATTTATATGAATGATAAACGAATATTGGATTCAAAAGAAGAAAGGATAGAAAATCTTGAAAATAAACTTTCAGAAGTGGAGGCTGAAGTTGAAAATGCTAAGCTTACCGATGATAATGAGGATTATTTTAGCCTGAAGAATAATGAGGATGCCATCACTTATTTCGAAAATAAAGGCATCAATTCAGAAGAGCTAATCTTAAGGATTGAAGACGAGATTATAAGTAATAATAAAGCAGGAGAAGACAATCCTTTAGTTCCTATGGACGGAATGGAAGGGAATATGAGGATCAATAAAATTAAGGTATTAAACCACAAGTGGATTATTGCAGATTTCACCGATGGCACCTATTGGGGCGAGGTCTTTCTTAGTTATCAAGTATCAGAAGATGGAGCGATTGAATTCTTTTCAGAAAAATCATTTATCTACCCACAATACTAAAGCCGTTTTACCAACCAATCTTTAAGTTCAAAGAAATTTTGCGGAGCGACTCCGTGACCCACAGGAAATTCAGAATAAGAGTTTTCTATTCCTAATTCATCTAAAAAAGGTTTGGTTTTTCTTGCCCAATCTACAGGAATCACCTGATCTGCAGAACCATGTGAACAATAAAATTTCAAATTTGAAAAATCGTTGTTTTCGAAGTCTTTTGTTATAATTCCCTTATTTACATATCCGCTTAGGGCGATTACACTTTTAATTTTTTCTGGATAGGAAAGTGCTACCGCGTAGCTAAGAATACTTCCCTGGCTAAAACCAAGTAGGTTAATATTATTAGGATCTATAGGGTACTTCTCGATAACTTCATCAATAAAATCCCTAATTGTATCTCGGGAAGTGATTGCCTGTAGGTCATCACTAAATTTACCGTCATTATTATCCCAGTGAATCGCATACCAGGCATTTCCATAAGGCTGCATGGTGTACGGTGCTTTAGCTGAGATAATAAAAAGATCATCTGGTAATTCTTCAGCAAAAGAGAAAAGATCATTTTCATCGCTTCCATAGCCGTGAAGCAGTATTAAAACCGGAGCTTTTTTGTTTTCGGTTTTCGGTTCTCTAATTATATGTTGAAGTGAAAATTCTGTTGTCATTATGAAATTGTACTAAATAATTTTTGAAATAAAGGTCCAAGTAATGGAACCTCCCGTGTTTCTCCTTTTATTGCCATAAAAATACCGTATCCCCATAATACAATAAAGAATAGATAAAAAGCACCAATGATCAATCCCTCATTAAACATACCCATTAAAGCACCAATCAGGTAAAAGGTGATATTAATTCCAAACGCCTGTCTTATATGAAAACTGGCAAATTTATCTTTAGGGTCCAGATTCATAAAATAGGCTATGATCGTGCCTAATATCGTGATGTAGGCTACTATGGCAGTGGTTTTTGCCTGACCTGTAATTTCCATATGCTCTAATTTTATTTAAGGATAAAACCTTTTTGAGTAATCACTCCAACTGGTTTTCCTTTTAATTTTTTATTAAGGAAAATACTATTTTTTGAAGATGAAATTATATCGTTTTGAGTGAAATTATAAGTTTCGCCAGGGACAAATAAACTTAATTCTACAGTTTCACCTTCTTTGATACCATATTCTGGGATATTAAAACGTTTTTTTCCATTGGTAAGTAATTGAATGGCTTTTTCAGTATCGAATAATGTACATAGCGCTCCAAAAGCTGATTCCAGGCCAATACTGCCATTCAGTGCATTGTCAAATTCTACTTTTTTATGCTCAATATCAATTGGGTTATGATCTGAAGTAACCATATCTATAGTTCCGTCTTTAATGCCTTTTATAAGAGCTTTTTTATCTTTTTTAGTTCTTAATGGGGGTAAAACTTTAGAATTACCATCAAATTCCTTTAATTCATCATCGTCTAGGATGAGATTATGAATAGCCACGCTACAACTAACATCCAAACCTTTTTTCTTTGCTTCCTTAATTAATTGAACAGATTTTTCAGTTGAAATTGTGGGGATATGCAGTTTGCCACCGGTATATTCCAGTAAATAAAGATCCCTGGTAATTTGTAATTCTTCGGCCAGGTTGGGAATTCCCTTAAGCCCGAGTGAAGTACTGTTTTTATTTTCATTTACTAAACCATTGCCGGCGATTCTATTTTCCTGCGGAAAACTTTGAACAAGAGCATCAAAATTTTGAGCATACTGCAAAGCGATCTTTAATAGATTTGGATTGCGAAGAGGTGCTTTATAATCACCAAAACTAATAGCTCCGGCCTCCTTCATATCCAGTAATTCCGCGAGATCTACTCCTTCACTATTTTTAGTTAATGCACCAATAGGATGTAAATAAACAGGGTGATTTAATGCTTTTGCCTTTACAGCTGCAATACTGCCACTATGATCTAAAATTGGATTTGTATAAGGGTTTAAAGCTACTGAAGAAAATCCTGATTTTCCTGCGACATCAAGTCCGTTAGCGATAGTCTCCCTTTCTTCATACCCCGGTTCTCCAAAATTCACGCTACTATCAAACCAACCTTTAGAAACGTGAAGATTTTTTATCTCTATTACCTTATCTGCCTTCTCCTTTAAGTTTTTTCCTATTTTTTTAATGATTCCCTTATCAATGAAAATATCAAGTTTCTTAGTGTGATGAGTAGATTTTTCATCCAGAATAGTAACTGATTTTAATAGTAACTTCATTTGAAGAATTTTATAAGTAGCATTTCGATCAGCAAAAAGATCAGCGCAAAAATAACAAACCATTTCCAAAGTGCAGTAATTTGTGAAGCTGCATTTAATTCAGAAAAATATTCCTCTACAGTACCGTAGATCTTAAGATTATTTATCGCTGATATATCTGTATAGGTGAGATTACTTTCACTTCTATCATAATTAAAACTAATATTACCAATATTGGTAGAGGTATTAGAAATCTCATAATTTCCGGCTTCTAAAGCAACCGTACTGGTATTAATTTCTACCCGATTGCTAAAATTCTGTTGCTGTGGAATGATGTCTATATCTCCATTTTTGATATGTAGAACCTGATCCTTTCCTAGTTCTACGGGGATGTCGACCTTATTTTCCTTTCCTGTTTCAAAATAAAGCTGGTTTCTTTTTAAAGCATTGAGACCAATCTGATAAAAGACAGGAACAATGAGCGGGGAATTGGTGAAATTTGAATTCTTTGTATTAATTGGAGCTGTAAAGAGGTAGACAGAATTTGATTCTAAAAGGAAAGATTGCCCATCCTCATATTTCAAAATTGGGTTTGTTGAAGCCGCATTAAAATAGGAGAGAACTTTTGGATACTCAAAATTTTCTGTTCGTTTTTCAAAAACGCTCTGAAATAGTGGGTGATCATATTCTATACGGGTGATCAATCTTTCATCTTCCAGCTTTTCTCCCAGAGATGGAAGTCCAAGTTTATTTAAGATTGGAGAGTAATTAATAGTTTCTTCTGGCGGAATTATAATGAGGCTTGCACCATTATTCTGAATATTACTAAGATTATTTAAAAGGGATGAAGAAATTTGATCCACCTCATTTAATACGATCAAATTAGCAGTATTTAATTGATTAAAATCAATCTGGTTTGGAGTGAAATTAGAAGTTTCAAATTCAGGGATGGTGTAGATCCTATTTAGAAAATCAAAATCAGAACCAGAAATAATAACCACTTTTATAGGCTGTTTTTCATTGATGTTAAAAAATAGTTCATTATCGTACCAAAGTCCTGAATCTTCAATCTCTATTCTACCATTAGAAATCTTTTCATTTTGAAGCCTGAAATTTATAGTTGCCAGTCCATCTTCAAAATTTTGAATGGTATTGCGGCCAAGTAGTTTCTCATTATTAAAAATCGAGATCGTTACGGGCTCTTTTATTTCTATATTGGTTTTTAACTGAATGTTTAGAGAGAGGCTTTCAGGATTAGAATCTTCTATAAATACGCTATCCAGACTTATATTTTCCAGTGCCTGAACCTCTTTTTTTACGAAATTATAATTGAAACTTTTATTATCAATCGTGGAAGGAATATTTAGAGAATGTTGGAAATCGGAAATTATAACAAGATTTTTATTTGTGCCGGAGTACTTTTTGAAATAATTTTCTGCTTTTAAATTAATTTCTCTAAAATCAAGCTGTTTGTCAATAAATTCAATTTCCTGAAGTTCTTTTTTAAGTTCAATAGTAGAACGATTGAAGAGATCTGAATCATTTGTGAAAAATCCATATTGGTTCTCATCTTTTAGATTTTCCAATAATTCGTTTACGGAACTCTGCAGTAAGCTTGATTGTCGCTTGGAGGCCTGCATGCTAAAAGAATTGTCCAGATAAATTAAAGTGTGTGAATCCTGGAGTGCTTTGTCGCTTGCAGGAATAAAAGGTTGAGCAAACGCCAGCACTAAACATCCTACTAATAAAAGACGTGTAATAAGGATTAAAAATTTTTTTAATCTAGAGCTTTGACGTGTTTCCTGAATTACTTTTTTTAAAAATTTCACATTGGTGAAATCTTCTCTTTGGAATTTTCTTAAACGGAATAAATGAACAATCAGCGGAATTAATAGAAGAAACAGCGCATATAGTAATTCCGGATGTTGAAACTGCATATTCAGGAATAAAGTTTCTCAAATATAGAAAATGAAAAAGGATTGAGGGTTAAAACCTTTTAACCTGAAATTTAAAATTACTTCCTTTCTCGGGTTCAGATTCTATAGAAATGGTTCCACCCATAGATTCAATTAGTTTCTTAACCGTTGCCAGGCCAATACCACTCCCATGATTTCCTTCGCGATCTGCTGTTTCCAGGGTAGTGAACAAATCGAAAATATCTTTGAATTTTTCTTCTGGAATACCTTTTCCATTATCTTTTACTTCGAAAAAATAATATTCTTCATTTTTTGAGAATCCTATATCAACCTTTCTAAGGTCTTTATCATTGTATTTTAAGGAATTACTTATAAGATTCATAAAAACCTGCGTTAACGCGGCTTTATTTACGTTGTGGAGCATTACATCATCGGGATAAGCAATTTCGATATCATCAGACACCTGATAAAGATCTGTAATGCCTTTTAGTAATTTTCGAAGATCAACATTTGTGTAATCTTTTTCCAATACATGATCGCTACGGTAAAAACCAAGAATTCCATCTATATAATTACGAAGAGAGTAGGAGGACTCCACTAAATACTCTATATATTGCTCGGTGTCCTCATTAAATTTACCCTCGTTTTCATCTTTCAAAAGTTCACTTAGTGAGATAATATTAGCCAGGGGAGATTTCAGGTCATGAGATACAAGGCTGGCAAATTTTTCTAATTCACGGTATTTCTCTTTAAGCTTTATTTGAACCTGATAGAGTTTGTTCTTTTGTTTTCTGAATTCAAAAAGTTTTAAGGTCTGCTGTGCTAAAGCCTTTAAAGCACGCTTTTGTTTTTCAGATAAATTTTTCTCTTCAGTATCAAAAATGCAGAAAACAGCGATAGTATGTCCCTGTGGATTATGTAACGGAACGCCGGCATAAAAGGAAAATTCACGATCGTAGATACCTTTTGCCATTTCGAATATTTCGGGAGATTCAGATCGGTTAAGTATAAGGAGAGGACTGTCACTATGAATGGCCCTGTCACAAAATGAATTTTGACGCTCTATTTCTTGTATTTCAGCACCATAAACGGACTTATTCCAGATTCTTTGCTCATCCACAATACTAATTTTCGAAACTGGCACCTCGCATATAGCAGCAGCTAGAAACGTAAGATTGTCATAATCTTCGTCTGGCCCGGAATTAAGAATATTATACTCTTTCAATGCAGCTCTTCTGAGCTTCTCATTGAAAGGAATTAGTTTATGTTGCATTGCCCCATCAGAATAAGATTTTAAAGTTATCTAAAAATAAATAACTTTTCCCTAAAAAAATCCTAATCTACTGTGTTATGCCGTTTTATATTGAACTCGAAGAGTGTGCCCTGATTCTCATCTGAAGTCATTTTAATATTTCCTCCAAGGCTTTCAATTAACTTTTTAACTGTTGAAAGACCAATCCCGTGTCCTTTTTTACCGCTTCTGTCTTTATCTACTGCAGTTGTAAAAAGATTAAATACCATTTCCTGTTTTTCCACTGGGATGCCAATCCCATTATCACTAATGCTAAAGTTGAAGAACTCACGGTTTTCAGTGCAATCTATTTCAATAATGATCTTATCCTTATTGTTGTATTTTAAACTGTTACTTATGAGGTTCATAAAGATTTGACCAAGCGCAGCACTGTTACCATAAAGCTTAAGGTTATTATCTGGCAGGTTTATTTCGCAATTTTCGGCAATCTGTAGCAAGTCTATAATATCTTCAAGAAGATCGTTTAGAAAGAATTCTTCCATAGCCTTTACACTATTTCTGCTACTGGAATAATGATCCAGAAGTCCGCTAATATAATCGCTAAGGGTAAGGCCCGATTGCTTTAAATAATCCAAATATTCCTTGCCCTTAACATCCAGAATTTCGCCATACTTAACCTTCAGCATATCTGCTGTTATGATCATATTGGCCAGTGGCATTTTTAAGTCGTGGGAAACTGTGCTTGCAAACTCCGTAAGGATTTTATTATTTTCATCCAATTCAACCTTTAAATTCTCCAGAATCTTGTTTTTTCTCCTGGATTCAAAAAGCATTTCCACCTGTTTTCCAAGAGCCTTTAAGGCCACCTTCTGATTTTCATCTAAATGGTGTTCTTTAGAATCATAAACACAAAGTGTTCCCATGGGATAACCATTACTATCCAGTAGAGAGACTCCTGCGTAATATTTTATGGCTGTTTCGCTAACAACAAACGGATTGTCTTTAAAGCGTTCATCTTTTGAAGCATTTGGTATTTCTAAAAGTGTACCCGGTTCTAAAATTGTATGTCCACAAAATGAATCTTCTCTGGTGGATCCTGAAAGCTCTGTTCCTACTTTTGATTTAAACCAGTTGCGTTCTGAATCTATCATATTCACTGCGGCAATAGGAGTATGACAAATATAACTAGCAAGTTTTGTGATGCTGTCATATGCTTCTTCCGGCAGACTATCAATAATATCCAATTCCTTAAGAGAATCAAGTCTCTTTAATTCATTAATTGGTACTGCAGGATTAATCATTTATCAAAAAATTTTCAAACGTTAAATAAAACTAAAATTAATGAGAATGACAAGTGTTAAAATTGGCCTTTCTCAAAAACGCCCAGTCCAAAAAGAGCAAAATCATATTTTACCGGATCATTGGAATCCATGAGTCGTAAATTCTCATCTAATTCGGTTAAAGCTTTTGAATCGTTCATTTTTCGCTTCAGCAGTCCCAATTTTCTTGCCACGTTTCCTGAATGTACATCGAGGGGGCAGGAAAGTTGTGAAGATGCTAAGCTATTCCATAACCCAAAATCTACTCCTTTTCCATCATTTCTTACCATCCATCTTAGGAACATATTAATACGTTTGGCGGCAGATTTTTTAAAAGGATCGCTTACGTGTTTCTCTGTTCTTTTCTGGTGTGGTAATTCAAAAAAGATATTTTTAAATTGATGGATGGCGGGCTGCAAAGTGTTTTCCAAAGCATTCTCATAAAAAACTTTCTCTAAGCCTCCATGTCTTGAATAGATATTATTTAATGCTTTGATAAAATATTTTAAATCTTCAGAATTAAATGTTCTATGTACAAAACCTTCGAGATTATTGAGGTCTTTTTCCTCATGATTTAAAATGAACTCATAAGGACTCATATCCATGAGCTGCATAAGTTTTTCTGAATTTTTTAAAATACTCTTTCTATTACCCCATGCAATAGTAGCGGTCAGAAAACCTGAGATTTCAATGTCTTCTTTTCTGTGAAATAAATGTGGAATCTTAATAGGATCAGATTCAATAAATTCAGGGGTATTATATTGTTCGACTTTAAAATCGAGAAAAGATTTAAGTTCAGATTTATTCAAAAAGATCCTGGATTAATGAGTTAAACAATTTCGCCGTCCACCATGGTAAGTTTCCTGTCGGCCATGTCTGCGAGTTCTTCGTTATGCGTCACAATAACGAACGTCTGTTCAAATTCGTCTCTAAGTTGGAAAAATAATTTATGTAGATTTTCAGCAGATTCGCTATCAAGATTTCCCGAAGGTTCATCAGCAAAAATCACCGCAGGATTATTTATCAAGCTTCTGGCAACTGCTATTCTTTGCTGTTCTCCACCACTAAGTTCTCCAGGTTTATGAGATGCTCTATTTTCAAGACCAAGAAAACTTAAAAGTTCCATCGCTCTTTTTTCAGCCTCCTTTCGAGGGGTTTTATGTATAAATGCTGGAATACATATGTTTTCTAAAGCCGTGAACTCGGGTAATAACTGATGAAACTGAAAGATAAATCCAATATGCTTATTTCTGAATTTAGAGAGATCTCTGGATTTTAACCCATAAATATTAGTGCTGTTAATCAATAACTCAGAATTTTTCTTTTTCGAAGGCTTATCTAACGTACCCATTATTTGAAGAAGTGTAGTTTTTCCTGCTCCGGAAGCTCCTACAATAGATACAATTTCACTTTTTTTAATATGAAGGTCTACTGATTTTAAAACATGCAGATCCCCGTAATATTTATGAATGTTTTTAGCAATAATCATCTACGAAAAATAAGACACCGAAATTAGCCAAATTAAGCAGATTCCCCAAGTTTAACCCCGGAATAAGTTTTTCACTTTGTTATAGTCAATAAAATATACCACACGCAGGCTTATATTATGTCGTGCTGGTTGAGCAAAAAGATTATCTAAACTATCATTAAAACCAAGATAACTAAGTTTATCTTCATTGAAGATCGCATTTCTATATAATAGAATAGCTTCACTGCCCGGAGCAAACTGCCATCTATAACTTAGATCAAGGTTCCAGATATTAAAATTAGCATCAGGATTATTTGCATCTGTTACGTTGTAATCTAAAGAATTTAATGAGCCTTGTTCCAATAGTTGGGAGTAACTGTTTTCTGCAAAACTAGCCGTGGACCAAAAGTTCCTGAAACTCAAATTCAAACCTTGTTTCGTATTGAAATTATAACTTCCATTTAAAGAGTTTTCAATACTTTTTTGATCTCTAACCCCAAAAATTATCTGATCGTTTACCTGGTCTACATAACTAGGCCGATCATTTTGATAAGAATATTCAAATTCATAAATCAAATTAAATTTATCGCTAAAACGATATCTCGGTTCTATGCTAAGACTAAAATCACTCCGGGAGGATTTATAATATTCTTCAAAATAAACTCTTACATCATAAGCAAAAGTCTTTCTGTAATCTGTAGAAACAAACGCACTCATGGATCCAAAAGGTTTATAAAGAATATAAGTATCATCAGCTCTCGGTTCAAAATAGTCCCTGAATTCAGAATTTATATCCATAGACCCTCCAAAAGCGAACCTGTCTCTGGTCATGGCAAAAAACTCCCCTCCCATACCTGTATTAACAGGAACGTCTGGCTTGTATCTTCGAAGGTGCTGACCGTATAAACCAATTCTATAAGTATTATAACTTCCTTTCGGTTCAAAAATCTGATAAGAAGCGTTCCAGGAAAAGTTGTTATAATTATTGATGAAATTTATCCCAAGATCATTGATATCGTAGGTTTCATTAGCGAATTCATTAGCCAGGCTGTAACGAATATTTCCCTTTGTTCGTTCTACTGAAAGAAAAGAGGCAAATCCGGTCTTGTTCTGTCCGGGTAAGTTGACATTACTCATTTTCGCCTGTCCTTCAAAATTGAATGAGTTCTGCTTGTTATATATGTCAAACAAAAATCCTGTAACATTTCCATCTCTAAAATGACCATCTCGGGTAACATTTGTATTTATTAGGGTGATAGATGAGTTTTTGTTGAAGCGCTGATCCAATACCAGGATATTGTAATTAGCAAAAGATTCGGTTGTTTTTCTACGGGTGTTCCCGGTAATGGTATCACGGAAAATGGCTTCCTGCTTGTTAGTGATAGCATTGAAAAACCCAATGCCTAAACCTCTGTCTGTTCTTCCGGAAACTTTTAAGGCATTTATAAGTTCTGCTTTATCAGGATTTTCCAGGATTTCTTCATTTTCCAGGGCTTCTGTTTGGGCATCATTAAAACCGATCGGGGTGCTGCCAACTCTTCGGGAATAAAACAGGTCTCCTTTATTGAATAATTCGGTGCCTTCAGTAAAAAAAGCCCTGTTCTCACCAAAAACCTGCTCAAAAGGTCCAAGGTTTAACTCTACTTTATCAAAAGCAGTTTGTCCAAAATCAGGGATCAGGGTCATATCTAGGGTAAACGAATCGTTGATTCCGTATTTTAGATCCATCCCTGCATTAAAATTAAAATCTGTATTTCCATCAAATTGATCAACGGCCAAAGAAGTGAAAGGATACAGGCTAAGACGCACCGGTGGGTCAATATTTGTGATGCCGTTCAAAAGTCCGGTATACTGACTAAATTGGCCAACAGACTTATCTACATAGTTCCAAACATACGTAGCATTTAGATGTGTGATCTCTCGCGCGAACTGAACTCCCCATAATTGCGCAGGTTTCTCGGGAAACCTAAGTGCCGAATAAGGAATTTTCATTTCAAGATACCATCCGTTTTCATCATTTGAAACGGCAGATTCCCATACTACGTTATAAGCAAAATCTTCATTGTCACCGGTCATCCTTGCATCGGCCTGTGTTCCCGCCGTAGTAACTATAAACCTCGTTTGATTTTCACCATCATCATAGGTGTTGATATCCATCAGGAAAAATTCAGATTGATTTAAATTATCCCTTTGAGTAAACTGTCGCATTGTTTTTTCAGGATCATTTTCTCTCATGATCGCAGCAACATATATTGCTTCATCATCATATAGAATTTTGACAATGGTTTTATGCGATGCTGGTATGGGATCCCCGTCACCGGGTTCTAGCATCACAAAATTATCAGCTTCAGCAACATTTTGCCAGATTTTTTCGTCTGGTAAACCATCAATTTTGGGTGGATTATCAATTCTCCGGGTTTTATATATTTTTCTGTCTGATTCAATATTCTGGGAATAGGAATATAGGCTGGTAAGAAAAAGAATTATAAATAATATTCGATTTAAGGGCATTGATTGTTGGATTGTTATTTTTTAACCGACCAAATGTATTATTGTTATTAATAATGGACAAAACATTTCTATAAAATCAAGTTAAACAGACTTTGTTTTGTTTATTTAAAAATTAAATTTGCTAAACAAAAAAGAAATTTCTTTTATGAAAGAGTTGAAATTGAAAAAAGCCACATTGGCTGGAGGATGTTTCTGGTGTACAGAGGCTGTTTTTCAAAGATTGGAAGGAGTAGAGGAAGTGAGCTCTGGATTTACCGGTGGGGAAATCAAAAATCCCGCATATCGTGAAATAATAACAGGAAGAACCGGTCATGCAGAAGCAATAGAAATTCAATTTAATCCTGAAAAAATTAGTTTTGAAGAATTGCTTTTAGTTTTCTTTGCTACACATGATCCAACTACTTTAAATAAACAGCAAAATGATGTTGGAACCCAATATAGAAGTGCTGTTTTTTATCATGATGAAGATCAAAAAATAAAAGCCGAAGAGGTTATCGCTTTACTGGAAAAAGAAGGTATGTTTGAGAATCCTATCGTTACCGAGGTTAGTGAAGCTTCAGAATTTTATGTTGCTGAGGCAGAACATCAGGATTTCTATAATCAACACAGGCAACAACCTTATTGTCAATTTATAATTGATCCAAAAATAAAGAAGCTGAATAAATTATTTTCTGATAAACTGAAATAATATGTCTTATAAATACTTTGAAGAGTATAATGAAGAGATCACCGAAAATATGAAGAACAATTTTCAGGAGATCATCAAAGGTGTTGGAGAAAATCCAGATAGAGAAGGAATAGTAAAAACTCCCGAACGAGCTGCGAAAGCTATGCAATTTCTTACGCAGGGTTATTCTATGGATGCCGAAGAGATTCTTAAAAAGGCTGTTTTTGAAGAAAGTTACGATGAGATGGTGGTTGTAAAGGACATAGAACTGTACTCCCTTTGCGAACATCATATGCTTCCATTTTTCGGGAAGGCACACATCGCCTATATTCCGAATGGGAAAATAATTGGTTTAAGTAAATTGCCAAGAGTGGTTGACGTTTTTGCACGTAGGTTACAGGTTCAGGAAAGATTAACCCATGATATTTTGGAATGTTTGAATGAAACCTTGCAACCGCAAGGTGTAGCTGTGGTTATTGAAGCAGTGCATATGTGTATGATGATGCGTGGAGTTCAAAAGCAAAATAGTGCGACCACTACATCAGGTTTTCGCGGGCAATTCAAAGAAATTGAAACTAGAAACGAATTTTTGAAATTGATTAGCTCAGACCTTAGATAATTTATTTGGCACTTTTTTTGATTTATTCTAAGAAAATTCAAAAAAAAATGAAATTATTTAGAGATAAAACCTTTATAAAAGGACTTGCTTACGATTTGGCCGGTATGGCTACCATAGCAATTCCGTTGGTAGGTCCATTTTTAGATCTAATTTGGGCTCCTTATGCCGCAAAAAAGATGAGAGAAATGTATCCGGGAAGAAAAGGTAAACTAGCTTCAGTATTAGTTTTTATTGAGGAGATTCTACCGGGGACAGATATTATTCCAACTTTTACTTTGATGTACCTTTATACGTACGTATGGAAAAAAGAACCTTCAAAAGTTCAGATTATTGAAGTTGAAAGTTACTAGTGTTTGCTTAATTAGTTAAAAAAGAGGCTGTCAAATTATTGACAGCCTCTTTTTATTTTAAATGCTGAAACTGGCCGAAAGCATAAGATTTCTTCCAATGTTGAATATACCATCCGGTTTTAAGCGAGAAAGATGGGAAAAGTACTTTTTATTTAATAAGTTATTTCCACTGGCACTTAGTTCTAAACTGAACTCTTTAAATTGAATGGTTCCGCCTAAACCGGCTCCTAACAAACCGTAGCCTTTTGTTTCCGTTTCAAATTGTCCGGGATTGTTTTGATCAAATACATTCTTCAATCTAATAAAGCTATACTTTTCTGAGAATGTATTACTTCCTTCAAATTCTATTCTTAAGGTGTTAGTTATAGAATTTGCCGGAATCAGAGGTAAGTAGCCACCCTCACTAAGTTTACCTGTTACTGTTTCAAAACTACTTTCGAGGTGCAACCAATCTAAGGGGTGGGGGTGAATATGAATTCCTATTTCACCACCGTATAGATTTGCATTTGCCTGCTCATATCTAAAAACAGGCTCTTCTTCAATAATTTCAGCAGTTGGACTGATGAAGATATAATTGCTAACATGATTGTTAAATGCATTTATATAAGCTTCAAAATGCTTATTTCTCCATTCCAGGGCAAGATCTACTTGAAAATTTTGCTCATTCTCTAGATCGGAATTTCCAATCTCATACCTGTTCGCTCCGTTATGATCTCCATTTGAAGTTAACTCTGAAAGATTTGGTGCACGAAAACCACTGGCAAGATTAAGCCTTGCTATAAATTTTTGATCAAACTGGTATTTAGCACCCAGAGCAGCATTGAAGCTATTAAAAGATCTGTCTATTCCTTCAACTACGTCGTCATTTTCAGCCTGGTAAGCTATACTTTCAAGAGTTCTGTTGTCAAACCTTAATCCTCCCTGGAAATCCCAATTCTCAAGGTGATAGTGAGTAGTTGCAAAGATTCCGAAGTCGAATGTTTCAGCATCAGGAATTAAAATCTCTTCTCCAAAATTTGTATTAGTCTGGTACATTCCCTGAACGCCAACAATAGTTTCAAAATTCCCAAATTTTGGAAGATTGTACTTTAAATTATAATTGATGGTTTCCAAATGCATTTCCAAGGCTGGCTCTCCGGAAGCTTCTTCCTCTTCTTCAGAATGTTCTTCTTCGGTTTCCTCTTCTTCATGATGATGTTCCTCGAATTCCTTTCTATTATTATATTGATAACCTAATTTAAAATCCAGACTGGAATTCTGAAAATAAAAGCGATTATCCAGACTAAGCACATGATTATCTATTTTTTGAAAGGGTAGGAGCGGTTCTTTATCTTTAGATTGGACACCAATTTCTTCTGGTATTCCTATTTCGCTTCTGTTGAAATTATATCGTAAGTCGGCTTTATAGTTCTTATCCTGAAATCCTATTCCTGCCTTGACATCTTTTTCATTGAACCTTGTATTGGTAACACGTGTTTCATTTCCATCTTCGTAATCACTATGGCTTGCATAACTTCCCCTGGCCAGAAACTTTAATTTTTCTCCAGAGGTTTTTGCCATTAAACTGGTTTGATATCCAAGTGTGTTACTAAAATAATCGCTTTCTAAGGCGGCATTGGTCTTTCCGGAATTAGCGTAGCTTTCAGGATTTAAATAAAGAACACCTCCAATGGCATCGCTTCCATAGAGTAAAGAAGCTGGACCTTTTATGACTTCAACACTTCCAATTCCTTTTGAACTTATTCCAAGGCCATGTTCATCGCCATACTGCTGATTTTCCAGCCGAACTCCCTGAGTATAAACTAAAACTCTGTTAGAACTTAAGCCACGTATAACTGGTTTTCCTATCCCTACTCCGGTAGTAAGGCTTTCAACTCCGGCGATCTGAGTAATTCCGTCAGAAAGATTTACAGCACCTTTCTTATTTAATTCAGAAATGCTTTTTCGTTCTACCTTCATCACATTCTCGCTTTGAAGTTGATGAAAAGGAGTAGAAACAATCACTTCTTCCATCTCTATGGCAGATGGTTTTAATTTAATATTTATCTCTTCTGAAGGAACGCTTATTTCAAGGTTTAATGTTGCAAATCCTACGGAAGAAACGATTAACTTATAAGTGCCATCAGGAATATTTTTAAGTGTAAACGCTCCATTGAAGTCACTTATAGTGCCTTTCTCTAACTGAGGCAGGTAGACGTTTGCACTGATAATTGATTCCTGAGAATCAGTGTTTTTAATGGTGCCTGATAATTGATTTTGACTATAAATAATAGTGTTCACTGCCAATAGCAGTGTAATTAACAATGTATTTCGCATTGGTAAATTTTAAATGATTTTTAATTTTGCTTTATAAGAAGTTGTTAAGCAAAATGTGGAGGACCCCGAAGATCAAAATGTAGGGGTTCATATTCATTTAAAAATTGATAGTAGTCAAATATTCCTTCCTGTATTGGGCTTTCAATTACCAGAGTATAAGTAGGTAATTCTATAGTTAAAGCAGGATTTTTATGAAATTTGTGAAGATCGCAATCTATAGACTTTGCATGGTAATGCTTTTCAGCATAATTATCGCAAAGTGTATGATCATGAGAAGTAAATATATGTGAAAAACTAACTGTAGACGGTAGTAAAATAAGTACCGCTGTAACAATTAGAAATATGTCTTTAAATATTTTCACCTAAAATTTAAAAATTTTCGCCAGTCCAAGTCTGCTCAGCATTTTCTTTTCAAATGCCCAGAAAAATTCAAACTGACCAAAGATCCATCCAAAACTAACCAAAAGAACCTGATAAATTGGAAATATCAGTAAGATTCTGAAGGTCCAATAGATGCTCCAATGACTGTTCTGCTGAGTAATACCCACAAGTTCACAAACAGGGCTGGCTAATTTAGCCGCAGAAGACCCGGTAATTGCGAATACCAGAAAAATGATAAATAACTGCCAATTGGAATCTATTCCCCAGCGATCTTTCAATTTTTTCATGTTGCAAATATACTGAATTGACTAAAGAATCAAATCCTGGTAGGGACACTAAATCTTTGATTGTAATGCCTGCTGAAGAAAACAAAGTAATTATAGAGTAAATAATTTACTTCGTAGCCATAATCTATATTACGATCATAATTGATATGATTTATATAAAGATCTGGATTGTATGTCAATGGCTGACCTACTCTTTGATTATATTCTGAAACCAGAAACTGATTTTTATTCTCAAGGTAACTTTGAGAATGATATCCTCTTGGCTTGGCGTAAGAATTTATAAAAAGATTAAATCCAGGTTCAATAATAATAATCTCGTACTCAAGACTGTCGTTGGCAATCCTTACAGTATCATTTTCAGCCCCCGCTACATCTGAAGGGAAATTTTTCCCGCCTGAAGAGCCGCAACTGTATATAAACAACGCAAGTAAGCCGATATATATAAAATTCTTCATAATTTATTTTATCAGGATAGGTTCAAAAATTATACCTGTTATTTCCCTCCGGTAAATCCTCCCAGGATACTTCCACCAGATTTATTAGATTTTCCACCTCCCAGGATCATTCCTCCTATATCGTCAATAACACTACCATCACCATCTCTGTCCAGCAGAGTTTCCAGAAATGACGCATCGTGTTTTGAACTATTACCTAAAACAGATCCCAGCAAGCCTCCTAATCCATCCTGGTCTACATTATCTTTTCTTTTTTGACTACCTAAAAGGCTTAGAAGTACAGGGGCAGCCATTTTAATGATAGCGTTTAAGCTATTCTTATCCATATTTAATGCAGATCCAAGACTTGAAGAAATCTTCTCTTCTTTATCACCCAGAATATGATTTACAATTTTACCACCTTCAGAATGAAGATCATCAGAATTCAGATTTTCTAATTGATCAAGTAAAGAACCATTATGTTTATCACTACTCAAAGCCTTATCTAAACTAACAGCACCTTCATTTGATTTTGTATTGTTTTTCATGGCTCCCAAAAGAAGTGGTAACGCCATTCCAAGCGCAGAGGTTACTTTATCTTTTTCTTCTGAAGTTTTGCTGCTTGCCTTGTTAATAAGGGCTTCTCCAGCCGGTGTGTTTAGAATATCAAGAATTGATGCCATGATAGTGTGTTTTTAGATGAGAAAATCTATAGAATTTACGAAAAGAATAGGCCTTTAAGCATTCTACATACTCTTTTTTTCTTTCTTTAATATCGAGATGATCTGTTCTGCAAGTTCAATTCCAATTCTTTCCTGTGCTTCATTTGTTGCAGCACCTATATGCGGACTCAACGAAATACTTTCGTTCATTAAGAGCTTGATTGCGGGTGTAGGTTCATTCTCATAAGTATCTAAAGCCGCAAAGGAAACCTTTCCAGATTCTATAGCAGCTAGTAAAGCTTCCTCATCTAAAACGCCACCACGGGCAGCATTGATGATTCCAACGCCATCTTTCATTTTAGCGATCTCTCTGGCTCCAATAACAGGTTTAGCCTGAGCCGGAACATGCAGGGTAATAAAATCTGATTTCGTAATGAGCGTTTCAACAGGTTCAGTTTTTACAGGTATTTTTATACTTTGATCATCATAGAATTTAAGGGTTATCTCAGATTCGCCTACATTCTTGTCACTTGCTATCACCTTCATCCCAATTCCAAGAGCAATTTTAGCAACCTCACGACCAATCCTTCCAAAACCTACAATACCAAGGGTTTTCCCTCTAAGTTCGACTCCGCCGGCATAAGCCTTTTTAAGATCCTTAAATTTTGAATCTCCTTCAAGAGGCATATTTCGATTAGAATCATATAATTTTCGAACTCCTCCAAAAAGATGTGCAAAGACCAGTTCGGCAACCGAGCTTGAAGAAGCAGCCGGGGTATTGATTACAGAAACACCTTTACTTCTTGCATATTCAACATCAATATTATCCATTCCTACGCCACCACGACCTATAACTTTTAGGTGGATACAATTGTCGATAATGTCTTTTCTTACTTTCGTGGCACTTCTTACAAGCAGCACACTAATGGCATTTTCATTTAAATAATCCTTAAGTTGCTCCTGTGCTACTTTTTTTACAATAACTTCAAAACCGGCATTTTTAAGGGTTTCTACTCCACTTTGTGAAATACCATCGTTTGCTAATACTTTCATTCTTAAAATGATCTATAATTAGTTTTATATTTTCTTTTCCAGATCTTTCATTAGATCTATCACGACCTGTACACTTTCCAGGGGTAATGCGTTATACATGGAAGCTCTGTAACCGCCCACACTTCGGTGGCCATTCAATCCATTAATACCAGCATCTTTCCACATTTTATCAAATGTTTCTTTATGGGAATCATCTACCAGGTTAAAGGTAGCATTCATGGGAGACCGATCTTCTTTTGCCGCAAATCCTTTGAACAATGGATTTCGGTCTATTTCATTATAAAGTAAATCTGCCTTTTTGTTATTAAGTTCTTCCATTGCCTTAATACCCCCTTTAGATTTAATCCATCTTAAAGTTAACATTGAAACATACACAGCATAAACCGCGGGTGTATTAAACATACTGTCTTTACCAATATGAGTAGCGTAATTCATCATTGAAGGGATTTCGCGGGATACTTTGCCCAGAATGTCTTCTTTAATGATCACCAGGGTTGTTCCAGCAGGACCCATATTTTTTTGTGCACCGGCATAGATGAGATCGAATTTAGAGAAATCTAACTCTCTTGAAAAAATATCACTACTCATATCGCAAATCAGCGGTTGTGAAGTAGCAGGAAATTCTTTCATCTGTGTTCCAAAAATAGTATTATTACTTGTACAGTGGAAGTAATCAATATCATCAGGTATAGAATAAGACTTAGGAATATAATTGAAATTTTTATCTTTTGATGAAGCCACTTCTTTAATATCCCCAAATAACTTGGCTTCTTTGATAGCTTTTGAAGACCATGTACCTGTATTGAGGTAAGCGGCTTTTTTTTTCAGAAGATTGTAAGCAACCATTAAAAATTGCGTGCTGGCGCCTCCCTGAAGAAACAGGGCCTTATATCCTTTATCTTTTAAGCCCAATAACTCAAGCGACAAAGTTTGGGCTTCTTCCATTACCGCAACAAAGTCTGCACTACGATGAGATATTTCTAAAATAGATAATCCTGAATTATTAAAATCTAAAATAGCCTGGGAAGCTTCCTTAAACACCTCTTGTGGTAAGATGCATGGGCCTGCGCTAAAATTATGCTTTTTCATAAGTGTTATTGTTGATTATAGCAAAGATGCCAAAAATTGAATGGACAAGCTGTTATGGAAACTATAAGATTAAAGTTTAGAGAGAAAGTCTATTGTATCTATATTATCTGCATAATCCCAAAGTTGCGGTTTTTGAGTTTGTCCAAATCCAACTTCTTCTTTACCGGCATTGTTCTTCACGACACACTGAATTTTCTCTTCGTTTTCTTTTAAAATATTATTTAATGCTTCCTCATTTTTATACTTTTCATAGAATAGCGTTGATATAGGAGAACCAAAACTCTCGTCTTCCTTCAGCATTAAAAATCCATTATCCAGCAATTTAAATTCGCTCATTAAATAAACCGCTTTATTATAATCGTAATTATTAGCATATTTATCCTGATTGATTAAAGGATTCCATTTGTACATAGCTTTAAAGAATGAGTCAAAATCATAATCTTTCGGTACAAATAGCTTGGAAACGTTTCTGCAACCAAGGCCATAATATCTAAAAATATCTTCGCCAAGTTTTTCCAGTTCCTCTTTTGTTTCGTTCCCGTTAATAACCGCGACTGAATTTCTATTTTTCCTAATAATGCTTGGTTTGTTCTTGAAATAGTATTCAAAATACCTTGCAGTATTATTACTTCCGGTGGCGATTACCGCATCAAAATTCTCTAATTTATCTTCTGTAAATTTAATTCGGTTTTCATACCTGCTATCCAAAATCATAAGGTATGAAGCGATCACCGGGAGCAATTGCTTGTCATTGCCAGATAATTTCACTAAAACTTTATGACCTGAAACTAGTACAGAAAGAAAATCATGAAAGCCCACTAATGGAATATTTCCAGCCATGACGATACCCACGGTTTTTTCTCCGCTTTGAGAAAGATCATATTCTCCCAGCCATAATTTTAAATTCCGGGGAGTTAGCGCCTCACCCCATTGCTGAAGGGAAAAGATGATATTTTCTCGATTAAACCATCCATTGTAATGAATTGCAGCATCTATTTTTTGATCCATTTCAGCAAAGAATTTATCATTCCCCGGGAGATCCTTGTCCTGAGCTGAATTGGAGACCTGAAATTGCTTCAGAAATTTACCTAAAGTGATTAGATGTGATTTATGGTCATCAATTGTCATCGTCTTATTTGGTTAAGAGAGTGTCCTATGTTAAATTTGTGGAGCGAAATTAAAGTTTCCGTAGCTTAAAACCATAAAATTTATAAAAAGCTAACGGTCTTTTTTCGTTCAGTTTTTAAATTTACAAATAAAAGAAGAGCTATGGCAATTGTTATAACCGATGAATGTATAAACTGCGGGGCTTGTGAGCCGGAATGTCCTAATACCGCAATTTATGAAGGAGCCGATGACTGGAGGTATGCCGACGGAACAGATCTTGAAGGAGATGTAGTACTTCCCGGCGGTAAAGAGGCCGATGCAAATGAAGCACAGGAACCTATTAGTGATGAATTATACTATATAGTTCCAGATAAATGTACAGAGTGTCAGGGTTTTCATGAAGAGCCACAGTGTGCAGCGGTATGTCCGGTAGATTGTTGTGTACCGGATGACGAGCATGTGGAGAGCGAAGAGGAGTTACTGGCTAAACAGCGCTTTATGCATCATGATGAGTAATAAGTTTAGGAGATAAAATAAAAAATCCCGCTTAGACGGGATTTTTTATTTTCGATTAATGACTTCCTTTTATTCATCATTCATTTTGCGTTTGATTTTATCAATTGCATTTTGAATGGATTTTTCAGGTTCAATAATATTATTACTTCCCCAGAATTCAGAATCATAGAAGCCGGAGACATCATCTACCATCACAATATTTGGATTGATCAGGTCAACTGATTTTTTCCAGTCATTTCCGGCATAGGCCTGCCAATCTGTTACCACCATTTCAGTGTTGATCTTATATTTTGAATTAAAGATCTTTCTTTTCCAATTTACAACATAGTCCATTTGTGCTTTACCATACGCATAATGCCATTTTCCGTTGTTTTGAGCATAGTCTACCTGGTAGTTTAATTCGGTTGGATATACTTTTGAGCCGTTGGGTTTCTTTTTAACGAACATTGCAGCAGCTGCATCCCTGTCATCAACATTCAGGCTATATTCGGCTTTTACAAGGGTGGATGTTTCCGCATCGATAAATAATTTTCCAAAATACCATGGATCAGATTGATCCATTTCTCTAAAATCCACTACATAAGTATAACGATCATTGATCTTTGTAGCATCATCAAATTTAAAATCATAGCTATTCATCATTTCAGGTCTCAACACATATTCAGTATACTTCATCATATCCAGATATAATGTATTAAATGGCCCTCCGCGTAATTTCAGGGCAAGTGTATCTAATTTATCATAATCGGTACTTTTGCGTGCTTTATATAATGATACTAAATCCTTTTTGTTAGAGTTATAGGGACTTTTGAAGATCTTAACCACGGCTTCTGAAAGACTCACATTATTCCAGCCCTTTTTAATCGTCTCTCTGTAAAATGAGGTCATTAAACTTTGATCTGAAAGGTAATTGTCATCTTTCTTTGCGAGCATTTCTTTAACCAGTAAGCTTGCATTGGTTGCCTTATAGAGACTAACTTCTGTAAGTTCCTCTACGGTCTCTTCCAATTCAATTACTGTCTCTTCTGGTTTAAAATAATCCAATGGCAGTGTTTTACTTTGGAATCCAAGAACAGAGATAGTTACAGTTGCTTCTATAAGATCCTCCGGTACTTTAAGGGAGAATTTACCGTCGGCATTAGTGATCGTCGATATATTACTATTATTGAGGGAGAGGTAAGCAGAAGAAATACCCCTTCCGTTATTTGCGTTTACAACTTCCCCTTTATACTCAACATATTCAATTTCTGAAGGCTGAAAAGCAAAACTTTGTAATGATATAAAGAGCGTACAGAGCATGAAAACTATAGAATGTATGCCGCTACTGGAAATATTATCAGGATTTTTCATAATTATTAGAATTAAATTCAGAATAAACTTATACAATATAATGAATTCTAAACTTGTTATGATGTGAAACGACTAATATTTGATATAAATGAATAGCGTATTATCAGATAAAACCTTTAAATATTGAAAATGTAGCATTATATTATGGGGATTCTATAGTTTTAAAGATCATTTTTTCTAATTTATTTTAAATTTTGAAAGATAATTTTTCTACCAAATCAGCAGATTATAAGAAGTTTAGGCCAGATTACCCCGATGAAATTTATGATTTTATAAGATCGAAAATAAATGGTTTTGATAATGCATGGGATTGCGGAACAGGAAATGGTCAGGTTGCCGGAGTAATTGCCGATTTTTTTACTAATGTAGCGGCTACAGATATTAGTGAGAATCAAATTAAGAATGCGGTTAAGAAGTCTAATATTAAATATTCAATTCAACCCGCTGAAAAAACAACTTTTAAAAATGAACAATTTGATCTTATTATCAGCGCTCAGGCAGCGCATTGGTTTGAGTTTGATAAGTTCTACTCTGAAGTGAAAAGATGTTTGAAACCCGACGGATTGGTGGTTTTAATGGGATATGGACTTTTTACTAGTAACCCAGCAACAAATGAACTTATCGCTGATTTTTATGATAATACAATCGGTGCATACTGGGATCCTGAACGCAAATATCTAGATGAACACTATCATACAATTCCTTTTCCATTCAAAGATATCAAGGCTCCTCCTTTTTTCCGGGTTTGTGAATGGGATATAGAACATTTATTGGGATATCTAAGAACCTGGTCTGCGGTAAATCATTATGAAAAAAAGAATGACAGGAATCCGGTTTCATTAATTGAAGATCGTCTTCGTAATACTTTTGGGAAAAAGAATAAGATTGTATTTCCAATCTTGCTTAGATTGGGGAAAATTGAAGTTTATGATTAATAATTCCACAATTCCAGGCATCCTGATTTTTAGCTGAGTACCTATTTTACAGAAATAATTCAATGGCATGAAATATGCAAAATGGGCTTACGTTAAATACAACGACTAAAACCAATATTGTATGAAGAAGTTAATCTTCGTTTTTTCGATGGTGTTATTCAGTATTAATGGTGCTAACGCCCAGATATATGCTGATAATCAAAGTGCTTCGGTAACCGAGCAGGTTCTAAAAGAGTTAAATCGCGAACGTTCGCTTTTAAGTCAGAATCTGGAATTTCGCATTAAAGAGATAGATTCTAAGATCACAAATCTGGATGAAAGTATTAAGAATACGAATTCCGCTTCAGAAAAAGTGGAGAAACTTCTGGAAAGAGTGAGATATCTAGAAGAGAGACAGGAGGAGATAGATAAGAACACCATTAGCGTGTATAAATATAATTATAGCTCTGCGGTTTTAAATCTTGCTTCGATGGAGCGGGAAATAAAGCCCCTCAATCTATTTAATACTTCCCGTGAATTTTATACGACGTTGGACGCCGTGGGAAACCCTATGAACTATGAAGGCTATCAGGAATGGTTTGGGAAATTTAAAAACTATATGGCCGAGGAAAAAGAGGATAATGCTCGTTTAGAAGCATTAAACCATATGTTAAACGTTACAGGAGATTTGGCAAAAGGGACTCCCTTTACCGGGATGTTTGCTGGTAGTTTAATTGATGGAATAAGCCAGTTTATTGGTTCATTAAATCGAAGGGATAAGGAGCTTAGAGAGCAGAGCATGAAAATGTTGAAGTTAACCACCTCTATTTCACAATTCACTCATGATAAAGACCTTATTGAAACCGAATGGGAGGCGATCAATAAAAGTTTGAATGAGTTGAAGGAACTTCAAAATGAAGCAATGGAGGACAATTTGGTCGAAATTCTTGAAATTAAAAAGAATAGTTTTTCTGAAAATTTCACAAATGAGACCGATGCTAAAAAGCGTACACAGTATATTTTAGATATTTCAAAAATAGCTGAAAATAAAATCGTGGAGGAGCGTAAAAAGAATCCTGAAAACTGGAAGCAGGAGTATCATGACCAGATGCTTTCAGTGCAAAACCTAAAGATCAGGTTTGGGATGCTCACGTTTAGAATACTTGAGAATTTGGATAAGTATGAAAAATTAATTCAGAAATATCAAAATGATCCATTTTTAAAGGATGAAATGAGGAATCTGAAACTTAAATTGGATTTGGTAAGAAATAGTTTTGAATCTACTTTTAATCCGCAGGAATATATAAAGGCGTCTAATGAGATGTATATAGTGGAGTAAATTTAATAATATTGTTTTGTTTCTAGATACTGAAAGCTTCGGTATTGTGACTTAATATTATTGAAAAACCTTGATAAATAAGAGTCTTGCAAGTATGCAACAAGAATTACAAAATGAATTTTAAAGAATTTCCTCAATTAACAACATCAAGGTTATGTTTAAGAAAGTTAGAGGAGTCTGATTGGGAATGCGTCTCATTCTTACGTTCAGATAAAACCGTAAACCATTTTGTACAGCGTCCCAATGCAGATACGAAAGAGAAAGCAATTCAGTTTATTGAAAATATCAATTTAAAATTTAAAAGCAATCAAATACTTTATTGGTGTATTTCATTGGAAAATGAGCAAAGAATGATTGGTTCTATTTGTCTTTGGAATTTTTCTGAAGATAGAAAAACTGCTGAAATAGGTTATGATTTAGACCCTGATTTTCAGAATAACGGAATCATGGATGAAAGTATGAAAGTAGTGTTGAGCTTTGGTTTCAGTCACTTAGGCCTTAAAAAGGTCGAAGCTTTTACACATAGCAAAAATGATAACTCCATAAAACTCTTAAGGAGGAATAAATTCCGACTTAAAGAGGGCAGGATAGATAAAGATAACCTAGAAATTATAATTTTTGAGGTAGATCGGCCGGCAATGGTTCAAGGCTAGAATTCAAGATTAAACAAAGCGTAAAATTAGCGCATAAAAAAAGCTGTCTCAAAAGTTTAAGACTCGTCATTTGTAAATAATTTCAGTTTGACGAAAAATATACTTTTAGGACAGCTTCCTAAATATCAAAATAAAACTGATTTAAAGCCTGATATTCAGTTTAGCATAATAGTAAGCTCCACCAAATCCCATTTGAACAGCATCCCAATATCCTCCAGCTTCTGTCCAGTCATCCTGCTGATCTGGATATACATTGAATAAATTATTGCTACCTACATTAAGCTTTAAGACATCATTCAATTTAAACCCGAGATTAAGATCGGTTACTATTTTAGAATCATATACATCTGAAGCTGCGTCTACCTGATTAGCTAAACTACCATAATCCTCAACGGGTTCTAACATCTGGAAATCGAGCAAGGTCACATCACTAAACCTTGTAAGTCCCAGGGCAGCATCAAACCATTCTATATCATAAATGAGGTTCAGGGTTAATTTGCTATCTGGTGCAGAGGCAAGCAAGAAAGACTTATCCCGTTCCCCAAAAAAGGTTTGTTCATTTAAATTGCCATTTTTCACCTCGGTAATCTCCATATTGTTGAAGTTACCTATAAAGCTGGTAGTAAGCTTTCCTTCGCCAATCTCAAACTCATTAGATAATACAATATCCAAACCTACAGTTTCAGTATCAGCCCCATTAGCGAAGAACTGAGCAGCTTCCACATTATCTATTTGTGGCGCGTCAAAATTCCCGGTCAGCACAATACGATCCTGAACATTGATATAGTACCCATCTACCGTTGCAGTGAATTTTCCAAAATTAGCCGTAAAACCTAGTGAGGCGTTTAAAGCAGTTTCTTCCTGTAACGCTCCAATTCCAAAAGAGGCAGTAACCGGGCTATTATTAGGAGATAACAGGGATTCTAAAGCATCACCTCCAACAAAGTTGGTAAACTTTAGGTTGTAATAGATCTGAGCCAAAGATGGAGCTCTAAAACCTGTACTTACAGAACCTCTAATATTAATATCGTCTGTAGCTTTTAATCTTGCTGCCAGTTTACCATTAATAGTACTTCCAAAATCACTGTAATTTTCAAACCTTGCTGCAGCTGCCAGTAAAAATGCTTCGGTAAATTCAAATTCAGCATCGGCATATAGAGATACATTAGATCTGCTTCGGTCTACCTCATTGGCCGGACCATAACCGGGGAATCCCTGGGAACCTCCTGGTCTTGGATCACCCGTCATTGGATCTATAGGTTGTTGCTGAATATCCGGATTAATAATAGGACGACCATCTTCATCGTAGGTCGCGTAAGATCCTTCTTCTCCGGCAAAAATCTCAAAGTTTTCCGTTCTGTATTCAGCTCCAAATGCAAAATTTACACCTTCGAGCATATCTTCGTAATATTTGGAAAAATCCAGGTTGATTACATTCTGACTCAAATTATGGCCACCGGCATCAAAATCTGTAGGAGAGTTCTCGCCGAGGGAAGCATTGAGTGTACCTTTAATATAATAGTGGAAAAGGTTTTTTCCCCAGGTATTGCTTATATCAATATTCCATCCGCTTTCAGTTTTTGTTCTGAAACCTGCCGCAACAGAATTATCAGTAATAATTGAGGTAATCCTGGGAGTAAAACCATTCGGGTAAATATCCACGACATTTCTGGCGGTAGGATTGTTCCTCGTAAAAGCAAAAGCGTCAGTATCCCGATAATTTCTTCCTCCGAACGCATAAAACTCTGAGTTTTCAGAAATTGGGATCGCTAAATTCCCCATAAAATTTACACCTTCTATGGAAGCTTCACCAAAGCCTCTTCGAAAATCGAAGCCTGGTCTTAAGGTTTTATTTTTATTCAAATACTCCATTGTAAAATTAGCATAACCTTCATCGGCAATTTCAAACCCATAATTAGCTGCTACTTTTACTGAGCCTCCATCAAAATTTTGATCATCCCCAATAGCATTTCCATCCCTATCGGTATCTAATCTATTGCCGTCGGTATTTGGAGTGCCATCAGGAAAATCTCCATCAGCATTTGTACTATAAAATCCATAATTTACACTTCCGCTAAACTTTTCTACAGCATCTTTAAGGACGATATTGATTACACCTGCAATCGCATCAGACCCATATTGGGCTGAAGCTCCATCTCTAAGAATTTCAATTCTTTTAATGGAAGCAGCGGGGATTGCGTTAAGATCTGTACCGGTATTTCCTCTTCCGCGTGTTCCAAAAACATTGATAAGGGAGGATTGATGTCTTCTCTTTCCGTTAACGAGTACCAGTGTTTGATCCGGGCCTAATCCTCTTAGGGAAGCGGGATCTATATGGTCTGCGCCATCTGATCCAGATTGCTTATTGGCATTAAACGAAGGCGCGGCATATTGCAATAATTCATTTACTTCAATTTTACCTGTCTGAGTATTTACTTCGCTCACGTCGATTACATCCACCGCCACCGGCGTATCTGTAGCGGTACGCCTGGGACTTCTGGATCCTACTAATTGTACCTCACCTAAGGACACTCCGTCTGCAAGGGTCACATCTACCTGGGAACGGCCATTCACGGCTACTTCCTGTTCTTCAAACCCAACAAAACTAAAAACAAGTGTCGCTTCTCCGGCAACTTCAATAGTGTAGCGGCCATCAAAATCTGTTGAAGTTCCTTTTTCAGTTCCTTTTTCATAAACATTTACTCCGGGGAGGGGAGTTCCTGCGTTATCGGTTACAATTCCTTTGACTTCCTGAGTCATCATAGTAATTGGCACCATCAACAATGCGATAAAAAGTAAAATTTTATTCATATTATTTAATTTTTTAGTTAAAAACTAACGGTAATTTAGTTAAAATAGACTTTAGTTGAGGTTGTTGTTAAATTCATTTATTAAGATGTTTTAAACATTCTACAAATCCAATAGAACAGCAGAATCAGTAAATACTTGACTAAAGAGTGTTTAATTTAAAGACGACAAGTATATGTGTAATACTCTTAGATAATACCTATCTTTGCAGCCGCAAAAACAAAGCATCTAAATTATTTTATATGAAAGCTGGAATTGTAGGACTCCCTAACGTTGGAAAATCGACACTCTTTAATTGTTTAAGTAATGCCAAGGCGCAAAGTGCAAATTTTCCTTTCTGTACGATTGAACCCAATATAGGTGTGGTAAACGTTCCAGATCAAAGATTGCTAAAACTTGAAGAACTGGTAAATCCGGAAAGGGTGATGCCAGCAACCGTAGAGATCGTTGATATTGCGGGATTGGTAAAAGGAGCCAGTAAAGGGGAAGGTTTAGGAAATCAGTTTCTAGGAAATATTAGAGAAACAGATGCGATTCTTCATGTTCTTAGATGTTTTGAAGATGATAATATTGTTCATGTAGATGGTTCTATAGATCCTATAAGAGATAAAGAAACCATAGACATGGAGCTTCAGCTAAAAGATCTTGAAACTGCTGAAAAGAAACTTGAAAAAGTTAAGAGAGCCGCTAAAACAGGTAATAAGGAAGCGCAGAAAGAAGAAGCTGCTTTGTTAAAAGTAAAACAAGGCCTGGAAGCCGGAAAATCTGTTCGTGCTATCGATCTTGCAGATGATGAAAGAAAGGAATTTATAGCACCATTACAATTTATTACCGATAAACCGGTAATGTACGTTTGCAATGTAGATGAAGGAGCCGCGGTAAATGGCAATGCTCATGTTGATAAAGTAAGGGAAGCTGTGAAAGATGAAAATGCAGAAGTTTTAGTACTTGCGGTTGGAACTGAAGCTGATATTACCGAATTAGATGATTTTGAAGAAAGACAACTATTTCTTCAGGATATTGGTTTAGAGGAACCGGGGTCTGCAAAACTAATTCGTGGAGCCTATGAACTTCTGGATCTTCAAACATATTTTACTGCAGGCGTAAAAGAGGTTAGAGCCTGGACTATCCCAGTTGGTTCTTCTGCTCCTCAGGCAGCCGGCGTAATTCATACCGATTTTGAAAAAGGTTTTATTAGAGCTGAGGTAATTGGCTATGATGACTATGTGAGTTTTGGTAGCGAGGCAAAAGTAAAGGAAGCCGGTAAAATGAGAGTTGAAGGAAAAGAGTATATCGTTAAAGATGGCGATGTGATGCATTTCCGCTTCAACGTGTAAGAGAATTCAGAAATGAGATATGAGATTTTAGAAAAAATCTGTAAAATGATGAAATTCTTTCCTAAGTACTCTCACTTCTAAAATCTAACATCTCAAATCTAATTAACATTTCTTCTAAATCTTTGTTAATTACTTTAGCGCGGAACTATTTCAGTTTTTTAGCTATTGCCTTATATTTAGGCCGTAACTCCATTACTACCTATGAGCGAGAATACTAAATATACCGAAGATAATATTCGGTCGTTAGACTGGAAAGAACATATTCGCATGCGTCCCGGGATGTATATCGGGAAACTGGGAGATGGATCCAGTCAGGATGATGGGATATATATACTATTAAAAGAAGTTATAGATAATAGTATTGATGAGTTCGTGATGGGCGCAGGAAAAACCATTGAGATTTCTGTGCAGAATCAACGGGTAATCGTTCGTGATTTTGGTAGAGGGATTCCTTTGGGGAAGGTTGTTGATGTAGTTTCAAAGATGAATACCGGTGGTAAGTACGATACACGCGCCTTTAAAAAATCTGTAGGTTTAAACGGGGTTGGTACAAAAGCAGTAAATGCACTTTCCTCTTATTTTCGTGTAGAATCTTCCCGGGACACTAAAAGTCACGCAGCAGAATTCGAGCAGGGAAATCTTATGGAAGAAGAACATCTTGATGAAACTTCGCGTAGAAGAGGAACCAAGATCACTTTTATTCCAGATGAGGTCATTTTCAAAAAATATAAATTCAGAAATGAATATATAGAGAAAATGCTTAAAAACTATGTGTATCTCAACCCGGGATTGACCATAGTTTTCAACGGAGAAAAATTTTATTCTGAAAACGGATTAAAAGATCTTTTAGGAGATAGTATCCATGAGGATGATATGCTATATCCAATACTCCATTTGAAAGGTGAAGATATTGAAGTTGCGATTACACATAGTAGATCGCAGTATAGTGAAGAATATCATTCATTTGTAAACGGACAAAATACTTCGCAGGGTGGGACACACTTGGCTGCCTTCAGAGAATCTGTAGTAAAAACCATTCGGGAGTATTATGGAAAGAATTATGAAGCCAGTGATATAAGAAAATCCATTGTGGCGGCCATAAGTATTAAGGTAATGGAACCGGTTTTTGAAAGTCAGACAAAGACTAAATTGGGCTCTACAGATATGGGTGGAAAATTGCCAACGGTAAGAACTCATATTAACGATTTTGTAAAAAGAAATCTAGATAACTACCTGCATAAAAATTCTGAAACTGCTGAAAGTCTTCAGCGAAAAATACTTCAGGCAGAGAGAGAACGAAAAGATCTTTCCGGAATTAGAAAGCTCGCTAAAGACAGGGCTAAAAAGGCCAGTCTTCACAACAAGAAATTAAGAGATTGCAGGGTGCATCTTGGAGATAGTAAACACGAACGTTGCCTTGAAACCACTTTGTTTATTACCGAGGGAGATTCTGCAAGTGGATCTATCACCAAAAGTAGAGACGTGGTAACCCAGGCTGTTTTCAGCTTAAAAGGAAAGCCTCTTAATAGTTATGGTCTTTCCAAAAAGATCGTTTATGAAAATGAAGAATTCAACTTGCTTCAGGCAGCTTTGAATATAGAGGAATCCCTGGAAGATCTTAGGTATCATAATATTGTGATTGCGACAGATGCTGATGTGGATGGAATGCATATCCGGTTATTATTGATCACTTTTTTCCTTCAATTCTTTCCAGAATTGATCAAGGAAAATCATTTATATATTCTGCAAACGCCACTATTCAGAGTGCGTAATAAAAAAGAAACGATCTATTGCTATAGTGAAATGGAGCGTAGGCAGGCTATGGAAAAACTTTCCGGGAAACCTGAGATCACACGTTTTAAAGGTTTAGGGGAGATTTCGCCTGATGAATTTGTTCATTTTATAGGAGATAATATTCGTCTAGATCCTGTGATGCTGGATAAAGACAAATCTATTGAAGAGATGTTGAGTTTCTATATGGGCAAAAACACCCCAGATCGACAGGAGTTTATTATTGATAATCTCAAATTTGAACTTGACCTTGTTGAAGATCTAAAATTATGAGGTTTACCAATAAAAATGAGGTTAAGATAATACCGTCCATCTATATCGTGCTGGTTGCGGTATTCGTGACTAATATATTTGTGAATATTGAAATAATGGCTTCAGATACAGAGCAGGAGATAAGCTTCAGTCATTTTATTCCTAATATCGTTACTTTATTGCTTGGTTTATATGTTCATAGAATTGGTCAGGCCTTTGATTTTGATAGTGACGGAGAAACACTAAATTTTAAGAATAACGGAGTCTTTCTTTCAAAATTCATGGAATATCGCGTAAAGAAGGCTGAATTCCCGAAACGAAAACTTGGAAAATTTAAGTTTGTAGACTTCGGAATCTATTCTGCTTTGACTATTTATATAAGGTCTAGAAGAAAGAAAGGATATAGAAAATATACATTTAATACTACATTTTTAACCCGAAAAAAGAAAAGGGGAATGGTAGATTCCTTAAACAAGGTATTAGAAACCACTCCTAAAGTTACTGCCTAATGGAAGAAAACCAAGAAGGAGCTCAGGACGAGCAGTTTGAGAGTAAAGAAGAACTTATAAAGGTTACCGGCATGTATAAAGACTGGTTCCTGGATTATGCTTCATACGTGATCCTGGAACGGGCGGTACCTGCAATAGAAGACGGATTTAAACCTGTACAGCGCCGTATCATGCACTCTATGAAAGATCTTGATGACGGCCGTTACAATAAGGTTGCTAATATTGTTGGACACACGATGCAGTATCACCCCCATGGTGATGCGAGTATTGGTGATGCCATGGTTCAAATTGGTCAAAAAGATATCCTTATAGATACTCAGGGAAACTGGGGAAATATTTTAACCGGTGACCGTGCAGCGGCTCCGCGTTATATTGAGGCCAGGCTTTCTAAATTCGCTCTTGAAGTTCTTTACAGTCCAAAATTAACCGAATGGCAACTTTCTTATGATGGGAGAAAGCAGGAACCGGTAAACCTTCCGGTAAAGTTTCCAATGCTATTGGCGCAGGGAGCTGAAGGTATTGCAGTTGGTTTAAGCACAAGGTTTTTACCGCATAATTTCAATGAACTTATAGATGCTTCCATTCTACATTTAAAAGGAAAAACTTTTAAAATATTTCCCGATTTTCCAACAGGAGGAATCGCAGATGTTTCTAATTATAGTGATGGTAAGCGTGGAGGTAGAGTAAGGATAAGGGCTAAGATCAACCAGTTAGATAAAAATACGCTGGTGATTAATGAGATTCCTTATGGAACCAATACTTCAAGCCTTATCGATTCTATTTTAAAGGCGAACGATAAGGGTAAGATCAAGATCAAGAAGATCGAAGATAATACCGCAGCTGAAGTTGAAATTCTTATTCATCTTCCAAATAATATGTCTCCAGATAGGACTATAGATGCTTTATATGCCTTTACCCAGTGTGAGAATTCATTGGCGCCTTTAGGTTGTGTAATTATAGACCACAAACCAATATTCCTGGGAGTCTCAGAGGTTTTAAGAAGATCTACAGATCACACGTTACATTTGCTTAAACGTGAATTAGAGATTAAGCTGGATGAACTTGAAGAGCAATGGCATTTTGCATCTTTGGAAAGGATTTTTATCGAAAATCGTATTTATCGTGATATTGAAGAGGAAGAAACCTGGCAAGGCGTTATTCAGGCGATAGATAAGGGATTAAAACCACATACAAAACATCTAAAAAGAGCGGTAACCGAAGAAGATATTGTTCGGTTAACGGAAATTCGAATTAAAAGAATTTCAAAATTCGATATAGATAAAGCGCAGCAAAAAATCGACGCTTTAGAAGCTGATATTGCCCAGGTAAAGCATCACCTGGATAATCTTATTGATTTTGCGATAGACTATTTTAAGAAACTTAAAAAGGACTATGGTACCGGAAAAGAAAGAAAAACGGAACTAAGGCTTTTTGAAGATATCGAAGCAACCAAGGTTGTAATTAGAAACACGAAACTCTATGTGAACAGGGCAGAAGGTTTTGTAGGTACTTCTCTAAAAAAGGATGAGTATGTAACCGAATGTTCAGATATTGACGATGTAATATGTTTTACCGCAGATGGTAAAATGATGGTAACAAAGGTGGATACCAAAACTTTTATAGGGAAGGATATTATTCATGTCGCGATCTTTAAGAAAAAAGACAAGCGAACCATTTATAATATGGTATATCGTGATGGGAAAGCCGGGAACACCTATGTGAAACGTTTTTCAGTAACTTCGGTAACAAGAGATCGCGAATATAGTCTTGGTCAGGGTAAAAAAGATTCCAAAGTTCTATATTTTTCTGCAAATCCAAATGGAGAGGCAGAAGTAATTACCGTTCTATTACGTCAGGTAGGCAGTATAAGAAAAGTAAAATTTGATCTCGATTTTGCCGATATTCTTATTAAAGGTCGGAAAGTAAAAGGTAATATCGTTTCTAAATATTCCGTAAAAAGAATTGAAATGAAAGAGGAGGGAGTTTCTACTTTAAAACCCCGACGAATCTGGTTTGATGAAACGGTAAAAAGACTGAATGTTGATGAGCGTGGTGAATTGCTGGGTGAATTTAGAGGAGAAGATAGGTTGCTTATTATTACTCAGGACGGAATTGTAAAAACGATCAAGCCAGAATTGACTACCAGGTTTGATGAAGAGATCATCGTATTGGAAAAATGGGTAAAAGATAAGCCTGTTTCCGCGATTTACTGGGAGCCCGAAAAAGAACGCTTCTATGTAAAACGCTTTATTATAGAGCATCCGGACAAGGAAGAAAAATTTATTTCAGATCACGAAGACTCATTTTTAGAACTTGTTTCTACAGATTATTATCCTATTGCCGAAATTGTTTATACCAAATCTAAAGGAAGAGAACGCCGGGAGAATGAAGATGTAAATCTGGAAGAATTTATTTCTATCAAAGGAATTAAGGCATTGGGAAACCAGCTAACTTCTGAAAAAGTTAACCAGATAAATCTTCTGGATCCAATGCCATATGAACAGGAAGAAAAAGAAGCTGAAAAGGATAGCCAGGAAGATTCAAACCAAGAGATTTCCGGAGAAGATATTAAAACCGGAATGATCAAAACTCCTGATAAAAAATCAAATACAGACGATCAACCTTCCTTATTTGACGAATAATGGGAATATTTAAAGAGTTCAAAGAATTTGCTGTAAAAGGCAACATGATAGACATGGCGGTAGGTATCATTATTGGTACAGCCTTCAATAAAGTTGTAGATGTTCTGGTAAAACAGATCATTATGCCGCCCTTAAGCATGTTGACCGATGGTATTAGTTATGCCAATAGAAAATTCGTTTTACGCGATGGTATTGGGGCAGAAGGTGACGTAAACTATATTGAAGAAATTTCTATTGGATATGGACTGCTTATAGAAACGCTTATAGATTTTATAGTCATTGGTTTTGTGGTGTTCCTGGTAGTTAAATTTATGAACCGGTTTAGGAATAAGGCTCAGGATCCAAAGAACACGGAGGTTGTTACACCCAAAGATATAGAATTACTTTCCAGTTTGAACGATAAAATGGAAGAGCAGAATAAGCTGCTACGTGAAAGACAAAATTAGTTATCTGAAACTTTGCGTACTTCTCCCCGGGCTTTTTTAGGATCACCTACCTGGCCGTATTCAAATTTATAGCCATTTTTTGTAGTAGTAAGTATTTTAATATGGATTGGTTTCTCCTCAGCCATTCCCTGCGGATTTGTATTTTTTAGTATATACTCACAGTCATTTACCCATCTAACAGAAGAAGTATCCGTTTTTCCCTGATATTTCTCAATTTCTATACTATCATTTCTTATAAAGCGAGAAGTCTGTAATTCCCCATTTATATAGGTTTCAAACTCAAAAGTACCGGTACGAAAATCTTCACATTTTCTCTGGGCGTTATAACAGGAGCTTAATAGTAATACAGCTAAAAGAGGCAGAATTCTTTTCATACTGCAAAATAATTCAAATTAAACGGGATTATCAATTTTCGAAGGCCTCAAAACTACCATCTGTATAAAAAATCACGATTTTCTGAATTTGCTTTCCAGACCTATTGGGAGGAAAAGAAGTAGGTACCTCTTTTATGGTTTCTGAAATTTGATTTTCCCTGGTAGGAACAGAGCTAGTTTTTTCCTGCTCTCTATTTTCTGATTGAGTTTTGGATTTAGATTCTGGAGTAGAAGGGAATTTTCCTTTTCCATTCAGTAACCAATACAATTCAACTTCAGGAAAATTCTTTACCACCTTCATCACAAAATCGAGACTTGGTTTATTTCTGCCTGATAGAATATGCGAAATAGAGGAGCGCCCAACTTCAATTTTATCAGCGAAAGATGCGGCTGAAATATCATAGTATTCCAGGATTTTATTTAGCCTTGAAGAGAATTTTTCAGTGTTTACCATTGTAACAGGAATAATGTGAACTGTTCATTTACAAATGTAAATAATATTTGCAAAACTACAATGTTACATATGTAAACAATTGAATACAATATGAATATTTAGTTTAGATAAATTGGCTTAAATAACTAAAAATAAATTATTTAGATATAAAATATATAATTCTAGGATATTTTCCAAAGCATTGTATATGGAATCATATACACTTGTTTACATATGTATACGATACCGTTTAATTAGGGTGTTTACATATGTAAAATATACATTGTTTAGATTTGTAAACATGAAGAATGAAATGCTAAGAAATCTATTCAAGGAAGAGTCTTATTACAGTATTAAGTTTAGTGAAATTGCGGGCAGGTACGTTACCAATTCAAGTCTTGAAATTGTTAGAAAAAGATTTAAAAATAATTTCAAAATTCATGAGTCGGGAAAATCTGTTCAGGGCAAATCGATATATAGCTTTAAAATAGGATCTGGAAAAATCAAAATTTTAGCCTGGTCTCAGATGCACGGGAATGAGTCAACTACCACAAAGGCTGTATTTGATCTTTTAAATTCTTTTAAACTGAATTCAGAAGATGAAGTAATTTCAAATATACTTGAGAACTGTAGTCTTTGTATTATTCCTATTCTTAATCCTGATGGAGCTGAAGCTTACACCCGGGTAAATGCAAAACTGATAGATTTAAATAGAGACCTTCAGGATCTTAGTCAGCCGGAGAGTAGGTTGCTCAAAGACATCTATAATGAGTTTAAACCTGATTTCTGCTTGAATCTACACGATCAGCGTACTATTTTTAGTGCAGGGAATAACTCCAGACCGGCAACTTTGTCCTTTCTTACACCCTCTAAAGATGAGGAACGAACTATTGATAAGTATAGAAAGCGAAGTATGAGCTTGATTGCTGGGATGACTGCAGATCTTAATGAGTATTTGCCAGGTGCAATAGGAAGATATGATGATGGCTTTAATATTAATTGTGCCGGCGATACCTTTCAAAATCTTTCAACTCCTACAGTATTATTTGAAGCTGGTCATTTTCCGGACGATTATGAGAGGGAAGAGACCAGGAAGCATATTTATAGAGCTATAATTTCCTGTTTGCATCAAATTTCCAAGGGTAAGTTAGAATATTCTGATTATGAAGAATATTTTCAGATTCCGGAGAACGAAAAGCTTTTTAGCGATATCATTATAAGACGAGCTTTAATAAATGGCGAAGTGAAAGATATAAGTATTCAGTTTAAAGAAGTCCTGAAAAATAATAAGATCAATTTTCTACCAATTATTAGCAAAGTAGCTACTCAAATTTCAAATTATGGGCATAAAGAGATTGATGCTGAGAAAAATGAAACAAAACTTCTAGATAACTCAGAAATCATCGAAAACGTTATAGTTAATAAAATTGTCATAAATAATGAAGAATTGGAGGTTAAATAAGGGTATTTGTCCAATTACTTGTCAATAATTCAATGATTTTGTATTAATTTTGAAGTTCATTAAAAAAAGAACTTTAAAATGGCTAAGTTTAAATTAGACGAAACAGACCACCAGATTCTTGATATGCTTATCGAGAATACACGGACTCCATTTACCGATATTGCTAAGAAACTTCTTATTTCTGCAGGAACAGTTCATGTAAGAGTAAAGAAAATGGAAGAGGCGGGGATTATCATTGGATCCTCTTTAACTCTTGATTATAAGAAACTTGGATATGCTTTTATTGCTTATGTTGGTGTATTTCTTAAAAATACTTCCCAAACGAAATTTGTGCTGGAGAGAATAAATGAAATTCCGTTTGTAACCGTAGCTCACGTTACAACCGGAAAATTTAATGTTTTCTGTAAAATTCGTGCGAAAAATACGCAACATGCGAAAGAAATTATCTTTTTATTAGATGATATTGAGGGCGTTTATAGAACAGAAACTATGATCTCTCTTGAGGAAAGTATTAACGATAAAAAAAGATTGATGCATTCGATTTTTAAAGAAATGTAAGCAGTCTAAAAACTTATTTCAAGACCCTTTAGACTGCATTGTTTAAGGGGTTTTTTTTATAATATTTATTACCATCCAAAAAATTAATTATGCACAGAGAACCAAGATTAGATAGATTTAATGATAACGTGCTCGCAAAATACCAGGTTTATAATAGTATATTTTTAACCCTGCCATATAGTGATATTAGAAAGACGGGTGCACTTTTGCCGTTATTTCAGGAAATTTGTGAAACCGGCTTTAATAATAATGAAAATCCTTCACAAATCGTAGATCTCTTTTTCGAAAAGTACGGTGAAAATCCTTCAGAAGAAGAGAAAGTAGATCTCCTTTTTAGATTTATTCAGTATATAGAAAGACAGGTTGTATTGTTTGATGCGATAGAAGACGCTTCATTTTCTATAGTTAATAATATGGATGGGCGTGGTACACTTCGAAGTGTTAAAGAAGAGGCTGAAGCGAAACAGAAAGTAGGTGAGTTGAAAGATTATCTGAAAAGGTTTAATGTTAGACCAACGCTTACGGCACATCCAACACAATTTTATCCAGGAACGGTACTAGGTATTATTACAGATTTAGATAAGGCGATTCAAAAGAATGATCTTGTCAAAATTAGGCAGCTGCTAGCTCAATTGGGTAAAACGCCATTTTTTAAAAAGGAAAAACCAACTCCTTATGACGAGGCAGTTAACCTTATCTGGTATTTTGAAAACGTATTCTATCAAAGTGCCAGTAAGATTCATAATTATATTCAACAGAATATTTTTGACGGAGAAGATATAGGGAATCAAGTTGTAAATCTAGGGTTCTGGCCCGGAGGTGACCGTGACGGGAATCCTTTTGTGACTACTGAAATAACCCTGAGAGTTGCTAAAAGATTGAGAAGAACTATTCTGCTTAATTACTATCGTGATATTCGAAAATTAAAAAGGAGACTCACTTTTAGAGAGGTTCATGAGTTAATGACTGAAATCGAAAAGGGACTTTATGATTCAGCGATCTCTAAATCTGGAAGTATTAAACTTACGCTTGAAGACTTTAAATCTAAACTTCTTAAGATCAAAAGTATACTTATAGAAAAGCATCAGTCTTTATTTATTGAGGAAGTAGATGATATGCTTAATAAAGTACATTTGTTTGGGTATCATTTTGCAACTTTAGATATCCGTCAGGATTCCAGTATTCATGAAGAAGTTTTAGCTGAAATCAGTAAGCTAAATCCTGAACTTATTCCTTCAAATTACAACGATCTAAATGATGATGAGCAAATAAAGATTCTTAGCAATGTTAAGGGGAAGCTTGATCCTGAAGAAATGGAAGAAGGAATGATGAAAGCAACAATTTCTTCAATGTTTGCCATGCAGGAGATTCAGGAGAAAAGTGGAGAACTTGGCGCTAATCGTTATATTATTAGTAACTGTGGAAGTGTTCAGGGAGTGCTTCAGCCATTTGCATTTTTAAAAATGACTGGATGGGAGAAACCAAGTGTAGACGTAGTTCCTCTATTTGAAACCGTACCCGATCTTCAGGATGCGCATAATGTGATGGAGAAGCTTTATACAAATCCCGTGTATAAAGATCATTTGAAAAGAAGAGGTAACAAACAAACGATCATGCTTGGGTTTAGTGACGGAACTAAAGATGGTGGTTATTTGATGGCAAACTGGAGTATTTATAAAGCGAAAGAATCTCTGACTAAAATTTCACGGGAATATGGGATTAAAGTAGTTTTCTTTGATGGTAGAGGAGGACCACCGGCAAGAGGTGGCGGTAAAACGCATCAGTTCTATGCTTCTCTAGGTCCAACCATAGAAAATGAGGAAATTCACCTAACAGTTCAGGGGCAAACGATTAGTTCAAATTTTGGAACTAAAGATTCATGTACTTATAACCTTGAGCAGTTATTAAGTTCTGGTGTTTCTAATGAAATTTTCAGCAATGGCAAGAATGTTCTGAAAGATGATGACAGGAAGACGATGACAGAACTTGCCGAAATAAGCTATGAAACTTATACAAACTTTAAGAAACATCCCAGGTTTATACCTTATCTTGAGAAGATGAGTACTTTGAAGTATTATGCCAAAACTAATATTGGGAGTAGGCCTTCAAAGCGTAACCAATCTGCAGAATTAAATCTTTCAGATCTTCGAGCAATACCATTTGTGGGTAGTTGGAGCCAGTTAAAACAAAATGTTCCCGGATTTTTTGGTGTGGGAACTGCCATGGAAAAACTGGAGAAAAATGGTGAGTTTGCTAAGGTGAAACAGCTTTACGACAATTCAGAATTTTTTAGAACTCTGCTGGAAAATAGTATGATGAGCCTTACCAAATCATTCTTTCCTTTAACGGCTTATATGAAGAATGATGAAGAATTTGGAGAATTCTGGCAATTGATCCATGAAGAGTTTGAACGTACTAAGAAAATGCTATTGAAGGTGACGGGATATAATGTTTTAATGCAAAACCAACCTGCGGGAAGGGCATCTATCCAGGCTCGTGAGAGAATTGTTCTGCCTTTACTTACCATTCAGCAGCATGCGTTAAGACAGGTGCAGGAATTAAGTAAAAATCCTGAAAACGCAGGAAAAGAGCTGGAAACTTTTGAAAAGATGGTAACTCGCTCGCTTTATGGGAATATTAATGCAAGTAGAAATTCAGCATAAATGATAAAATCAGAATTGAAACAAGGTGAAATTGGGGATTTTTATTGGGGTTACATAAATCGAATTAATGATGATGCCGACCTTATTGAAACTTTGAAGGATAACACTAAAGAATTCAGTGAATTTTTAGAGTCTATTCCGAAAGATAAATGGGATTATCGTTATTCTCCCGAGAAATGGAGTATTCTGGAAATGATCCAGCACATTATTGATACAGAGCGTATTTTTCAATACAGGGCCTTATGTTTTGCGAGGAATGAGAATGGTTCATTACCTGGTTTTGACCATGATGTTTATGTGTTGAACTCTGATGCTGAAAAACGTAAACCCGCAGATCTTATTGAGGAGTTTAAGTGTGTTAGAGAATCCTGTCTATTTCTTTATAAGAGTTTTTCAGACGAGAGACTTCAGATTATTGGAAATATGAATGATATGAATGCTACGCCCCGGGCCATTGGTTTTATAATGGCCGGGCATGCATTACATCACAAAGAAATTATTAGCAATAAATATCTTTAATGTTCAACTCGCTCAAAATTTTTCTAAAGCTTCTTAAAAACACTTATATAAGTTGGGATAAGAATGAACCCTATGCCCGTAGTGCCACTATTGCTTACTACGCATTGTTCTCTCTACCCTCATTATTAATTATCGTAGTAAGTATTGCAGGTTACTTTTACGGAAGAGAAGCTGTGCAAGGAAGAATTACAGGGCAAATAGTAGATTTTATTGGTTTAGATGCTGCTACTGCAATCGAAAATATGATCGAGAGTGCAGCTTTGTCCCAGGATTCTATCCTGGCTGTTGCGTTCGGATTCGCGATGCTGATCTTTGGTGCCACCGGAGTTTTTTTTCAGCTGAAAGTAGCGATGAACAATATCTGGAATGTTGCTGCGAGGAAAACAAACTTTTTTAAGATGGTGGTAGACCGTATGATCTCCTTAGGGATGATCTTCGTTATAGGGCTACTTCTTCTTATCACCCTGGTGGTTTCAACGTTATTGCAAATAATTGCTGATGAAGTAGGAGAATTATTTCCTAACATTACCGAATCGGCTGTAGATATCTCTAATTCTGTCCTGTCATTTTTATTTATCACTACACTTTTTGCCCTGATATTTAAATTACTTCCAGATATTAGAATTAAACTTAAGACAACTTATACCGGTGCAGCTCTAACGGCGATATTATTTCTCATAGGTAAGTTCCTGATTAGTTTTTACTTTGGACAAAGTGAACCTGCTTCGGTCTATGGAGCAGCTTCTTCTGTGGTTTTAATTTTGTTATGGGTGTATTACACCTGTTTAATTCTCTTTTTTGGTGCAGAATTTACTGTGCAATATGCCCTGGTGAAGAAAGAAAAGGTAGAACCAAATCGCTATGGAGAGCCGGCAATTTATCAGGAAATGAAAAAACTGGAGCAAAGGCGTGTTCAGTTAAAAGAAGAAAAATATATTGTAGATCGTTTAAAATCTTATCTGGATATTGAAGATGAAAAAGCTAAAGAAAACGATTCTTCAGAGACTTAATAAAGCTTTAACTTAAAGCAACTCATTTTTAGTAGAGCCTTAATATACTTTCCTTAAGCTAGTTTTTATCTTCGTATAAACTAAAAAAAACTTTATTATGGAAAAGAGAATTGCAATTTTGGCCACTCATGGATTTGAAGAAAGCGAGCTGGCATCTCCAAAAGAAGCAATGGAGAAAGAAGGATTTAAAGTAGAAATAGTAAGCCTTGAAAAAGGAAAAATTAAATCCTGGGATAAAGATAACTGGGGAAAAGAATATAATGTTGATAAAACATTGGACGAGGTTTCTGCTAAAGATTATAATGCCCTGGTACTACCGGGAGGAGTTATTAATCCAGACAAACTTCGTAGAGAAGAAAGTGCTTTAATTTTTGTTAGAGACTTTTTTAAACAAAGTAAGCCGGTAGCAGCTATATGTCATGCTGCCTGGACATTAATTAGTGCAGACGTTGTGGAAGGTAGAACCATGACTTCTTTTAATTCTATTAAAAAAGACCTGGAAAATGCAGGTGCTCTTTGGGTAGATGAAGAAGTTGTTGTAGATGAAGCATTGGTTACCAGTAGAAATCCAGATGATCTTCCTGCTTTCAATGCGAAAGTTATTGAAGAGATCAAAGAAGGTAAGCATGATCTGCAACACGCTTAAAATTTAAAAAAAGATTGCTATAAAAAAAAGGAACGTTCAAACGTTCCTTTTTTTTATTTTATGAGAATATTCCGAAATTTTTCTTGTTAGAATTTGGCGCAGAGTTTCAAAATCTATTTACTAAAAATCCCTTGTGGACTTTCTCAGGAAAATGTTATTTATCTTCATCTTCTTCTGAATCCTCTTCTTTTTCAGGAATATCAACAATTGGGTCATTGAATTCTGAATCATCGTAGTCTTCTTCATCAAAATTAGCCATCGTACTTTCTAAACGAGTACTTACCTTTACAAGGTAGATAGTGTCTTCAGTTCGCACTTCGACAGCGTCTACTGTTTCATTTTTTGCGTTCTTGAATGAGATGACCTGATCATCATCGTATCCATCAGGATATTTTTCTACGAGCAGTCCTAAAATTTCAGGAGTAAGTTTTTTATAATCTACGATTATCCTTTTCATAGTTTCATTGGTTTATGCAAGTATAAATAAAAAAATAAGTCGGATACAAGACTTATATAGATATTATCTGAATTTTTAATTATATATAAATCAGTAATTTAAATAAAAATCAAATGCTTTTTGGATAAGTTCATCTGGTACAAGGACATCATAAACGGGTTTTCCGATATCTTCCAGTAGCACAAAATTAATATTTCCCCTTTCATTTTTTTTATCAAATTTCATAAGCTCTTTAATCTGCTTAATATCATCATTTGAAAATTCTTCAATTCCATACATACTTTTTATCACTTCGGTTATTTGTTGAAGTTTTTCGTTCGGAAAATCTTTTAATTGAACAGATAAATAAGTTTCCAGGATCATCCCGGCTGCTATAGCCTCCCCATGTAATAGTTTTTTCTTTTCTGGATGCGTAAGACAATACGATTCTATGGCATGCCCCAGGGTATGACCGTAATTTAATGTTTTACGTAGATTTTGCTCAAAAGGATCCTTATCAACAATAGCACCTTTAATACTAACCGATTCTTCAATTATCTTATCAAGATCTGAATAATCTAATTCTTTAAGATTAGAAACTTTCTTCCAGTAAGATTCGTCAGCAATTAATCCATGCTTTAAAATCTCTGCAAGACCACTTCTCATTTCCTGAGAGGAAAGTGTGGTGAGATAAGTAGCATCAATGAGCACCATTTCAGGTTGATTAATTACTCCAATTTGATTCTTAAGGTTTCCTAAGTCGACTCCTGTTTTTCCGCCAACAGAAGCATCTACCATAGAAAGTAAGGTAGTAGGAATATTGATGAATTTTATTCCGCGTTTAAAAGTAGAGGCAACAAATCCTCCCAGATCTGTAACTACGCCGCCGCCAAGATTAATAACAAGACTCTTTCTATCGGCTTCCAGTTCAGAAAGTGCATTCCAGACACCTTCACAAGTTTGAAGATGCTTAAATTCTTCTCCAGCTTCAATCTCAATAACTTCAGTTTGTATTTCATTTTTGATCTTCTGAAGGAATTTTGAAAGACAGTGTTCATGTGTGTTATTATCCACCAGGATGAAAACCCTGGATGGGTCATATTTTTTTAAAAAATCATTTAATTTGTAATATCCGTTTTCAGCGTAAAAAACAGAATTCAAAGATGCCTGTAAATCATTCATTTTATTAAGATTTCTACGGTCGAAATTAAATAGAAATTATGAATTAACTCGACTTCAATAATTATATTTGCCCGATTAATAGCTTAAAATGATAAATAAAAAGATATTCAATAATACTAAGTCGGCTTTTAAATTAAAGTCTAATACAGAACTTGATAGAGCGATATTTTTGTTCAGTATGATGAATAGGCCAACTCTGGTTAAAGCAGGTTCTGCATTAACTAAGTTTTCCTTGAAACTACATTTGCCCGTAGAAACTCTGATTAAAAAAACCATTTTTGAGCAGTTTTGTGGCGGAGTTACAGAAGAAGACTGTAAGCCGGTTACCAATGAGATGTATGATGAGAACCTTCATAGTATTCTGGATTATTCTGTAGAAGGCAAGAAGACTGAGGAGGAGTTTGACGCGGCGATGGAGAAAAAGCTTAGCCTTATTGAATATGCTAACGGAAAAAAAGAAATATCGTTTGCTATGTTTAAACCTACAGGTATAGGTAGGTTTGAGATCTGGGAAAAAGTAAGTGAAAAGCTTAGTCTTTCTGACGATGAAAAAGAAGAATGGAAAAGAGTTAAGAAAAGAGTTGATACTCTTTGTAGCAAAGCTCACGAATTAAAAGTAAGGTTATATGCTGATGGGGAGGAAACCTGGATGCAAACAGCCGCAGATGATTTGATGGAGGAGATGATGCGAAAATATAATAAAGAAGAAGTTCTTATTTTCAATACTCTCCAGTGTTATCGCTGGGATCGATTAGATTATTTAAAAGGTCTCCACGAAAAGGCTGAAAAGGAAGGTTTTAAGATAGGAGCTAAAATAGTTCGTGGTGCCTATATGGAAAAAGAGAATGCAAGGGCTAAGAAGTTAGGTTATGCTTCTCCCATCTGTGAAAGCAAAGAGGCAACAGATGTAAACTTTAATAGTACCCTGTCTTACTGTTTAAAGAACTTAGATGATATTTCAGTATTTATCGGTACCCATAACGAGGTAAGCAGTTATTTAGCTCTTCAGATCATAGAAGATAAAGGACTTTCTCTGGATGATAAAAGGATATGGTTTAGTCAGTTATACGGCATGAGTGATCATATTAGTTATAATCTTGCTAAGAAAGGGTACAACGCCGTAAAACTAGTTCCTTTTGGACCTGTAAGAGACGTAGTGCCATATCTTTTGCGTCGTGCACAGGAAAATACTTCAGTAAAAGGACAAACGGGTAGAGAACTTTCTTTATTACGAGAAGAAAGAAAAAGGCGTAAGGGAGACGAATCTACTAAAAGCCATAGAGAATAATATATGCACTGGCTGGCAAAGCTTGTTTTTTTTAAGATTTTAGGATGGAAATTAGAAAACAATTTCAATCCTGAAATAAAGAAATGTGTTGTTATCGTTGCTCCACATACCAGTTCCTACGATTTTCTTATTGGAATTCTGGTTAGGAAAATAATGAGAACTAAAATTAATTTTGTTGGAAAGAAGGAACTTTTCAAGCCTCCACTCGGTTGGTATTTTAGAGCGGTGGGTGGTTCACCGATAGATAGAACGGGAAAGTTGAAAAAAGTAGATGCCATTGCAAAAATATTTCAGGAAAAAGAAATATTTAGATTAGCCATGTCCCCGGAAGGAACTAGAGAAAAAACGGAACAGTGGAAAACGGGTTTTTATTATATAGCGATAAAAGCTGAAGTTCCAATAATCCGGGTTTCTTTTGACTATGGAGTTAAAAAAGTGAAAATCTCCGAGCCTTATTGGCCTACCGGAGATTTTCAAAAAGATTATACTGAAATTTTCAGTTATTATGATGGAGTGGAAGGTAAAATTCGTGAAAACTTCTAATTAATCTTCGGTTTCTTCTGAAGTTTCCATGGTATGATAAACGTTTTGAACGTCATCATCTTCTTCCAGTTTTTCTAGTAATTTTTCAACCTCTGCGGTTTGCTCTTCATTCAAACTTTTTGTTACCTGGGGAATTCTTTCAAAGCCTGAAGAAACGATCTCAATCTCACGATTTTCAAGTTCTTTTTGTATCGCTCCAAAATATTCAAATGGGGCATAAATATGAATGCCTTCTTCATCTTCAAAAACTTCTTCAGCGCCAAAGTCTATCAACTCCAGCTCCATTTCTTCCGGATCCAGTCCTTCTGAAGGAATCCTGAAATTACAGGTATGATCAAACATGAATTCTACAGAACCTGAGGTTCCAAGGTTTCCGTCACACTTATTAAAATGGGACCGAATATTAGCAACGGTTCGGTTATTATTATCTGTAGCAGTTTCAACTAAAACAGCGATCCCGTGAGGTGCATAGCCTTCAAAAAGAACAATTTTGTAATCGCCCTGAGATTTGTCTGAAGCACGTTTTATGGCACGTTCAACATTGTCTTTAGGCATGTTAACACTCTTCGCATTTTGAATTACCGCTCGTAATTTAGCGTTGGTATCTGGATCTGGGCCACCTTCTTTTACAGCCATCACTATATCCTTACCAATCCTGGTAAATGCTTTGGACATTGCAGACCAACGTTTCATTTTTCGTGCTTTTCGGAATTCAAATGCTCTTCCCATGCTAGAATAAAAATTAGATTCGGGCAAAAATATAAAAAAAGCCCCTAATTTTCGTTGGAAAATTAAGGAGCTGTTAATTCTACTATCTTTTACCTTTAATTCGTAGACTCAACTATATCTTCAATGGCTCTTGCCAATTTAAAATCTTTTTCAGTAACACCATCGGCATCATGAGTGGAAAGTGAGATCTCCAGCTCGTTAAAGACATTTCCCCAATTTGGGTGATGTTGTTGTGCTTCCGCTTCAAAAGCAATGCGTGTCATTACTGTAAATGCTTCTTTGAAGTTCTCAAATTGAAATGAAGTATGAATTGATTTTTTGGCATACGTCCAACCATCAAACTTTTTTAGTTTATCCTGAATCTCTTCCTCACTTAATTTATTCATCACTTTAACTTTTTTGGTTTCTTTTAAAGTTAGAAATTAAGCAGAGAAATATAATGGGAATAGATTGGTTTAGTATAAGATTAACAGCTATCGTTTTGTAGAGGCTTCAATGACATGATGGATATTTACCTTTAGATTTGCCGGTAATTTGTTGTCTTTTGGCAAAACTGCCAGAAATCTATCATAATTGGAATCATACACATTCTTAAAAAGCGGATTATCATAACCTAAAGCTTCGCAAAGCTCTTCGATAAAATCTTTTTGATGTGTAAGATCTGTACTTCCTAAATGGAAAACACCCTGCTTGTTTCTATTTATGATATAATGTATTTGCTGGGTTACTTTTAGTATTTCTGTTGCATTAATAACCACATTAGGAAAAACTTCCAGGGGTTCTCCCAGATCTAAAATGGTTTTCATCTGTTTTATTCTGGGAGATGCATTACCAAAAACCATTGGTAGTCTTACGATATTATAATTATGATTAGGCAATCTTAGCAGCGCGTTTTCAATCTTTATCTTAAAGCGGCCGTATATACTCTGACTCAAAGTCTTGTCATACTCATAAGACGGAAAGTTCGTAAAAGCGTCAAAAACATTGGCAGAACTTATAAAGATCAACCTGCTGTCATACTTCAGAATATGATTAATTATTGAAAAATGTACTGAGATTTGTGAGTCAAAATCACCTCTTAAGGAGGAAATGATCACATCTGGACGAAGGTTTTCAAGTAGAATGTCGATATTCTCAGTTTCCATATCAAAATGGTGAAACTGATGATTCTCGCTGAAAAAGTCATTTTCAGTATGGTAGGTTCCATGGGTATCAAAATAGGAGCATAGCTCTTTATACAAGGCGTTGCCTATAAATCCGCTAGCTCCTAATATGAGTATTCGTTTCAAATAAATTAACCTTTATAAAAGGGCAATTTCACCTGAGTTGCAGAAACAACTTTTTTGCGAATCTGGATTGAAATTTTATTTCCAATACCTGCAAGCTCAGCCGGTACATATCCTAAACCTATACCTTTTTCTAGGGATGGAGACATGGTGCCCGAAGTTACTTCTCCAATTTTCTTACCATTTTCGTCAACAATATCATATCCCTGGCGAGGAATGCCTCTTTCATCCATTTCAAAAGCCACAAGCTTACGTTCCGGACCATTCTCTTTCTGTGCTTTAAGTTCTTCGCTATTGATGAAATCTTTTGAAAATTTCGTGATCCAGCCTAAACCAGCTTCGATAGGAGAAGTGGTATCATTAATATCATTTCCATAAAGGGAGTAACCCATTTCCAGTCGAAGTGTATCTCTCGCCGCCAAACCAATTGGTTTGATTCCATATTCTTTACCTGCTTCCATTACAGCATTCCAAACCTGTGCAGCATCTTCATTTCTGAAATAGATTTCAAAGCCACCACTTCCGGTATAACCTGTTGCCGAAATGATTACTTTTTCCACATCAGCAAATTTATCCACCTGGAAAGTGTAGAACTTCATATTCTCGAGGTCAACATCAGTGATAGATTGCATCGCTTCTGCTGCTTTTGGTCCCTGAATCGCAAGTAGTGACATTTCATCACTCATATCGCGTACCGTTGCATCCATGGTATTATGCTGTGCGATCCAATTCCAGTCTTTTTCTATATTGGAAGCATTTACCACCAATAAGTATTTTTCAGCATCAATTCTATATATAATAAGATCGTCCACAATTCCACCCTCATGATTGGGCATGCATGAATATTGAGCTTTCCCGTCTACAAGTTTTGAAGCATCATTTGAACTTATTTTCTGAATTAATTTCAGGGCATTTTCTCCAGAAATTAGAAATTCACCCATATGAGAAACGTCAAAGACTCCCAATTTTTTTCTAACAGTTTCATGCTCAATATTTACTCCTTCGTAAGATACAGGCATGTTATAACCGGCAAAAGGGACCATTTTGGCGTTCAATTCTCTATGCTTTTCAGACAGGGCTATTTCTTTCATTATTTTCAAAAATTTGCGCAAATTTATTGAATTCAGCAGGAATACAATATTTATTTGGGCTTTTTATGATTTTATATTAATTATACTTCCTTTACTTTATATTTAAGAACTAATAAGGAAATTAAACTTTATGAAAATACTTTCTGCTGAACAACTTTCAGAAGCTGATAAGGAAACGATCAAAAAGCAAAATATATCTTCAGAAGAACTAATGGAGCGCGCTGCAACTTTGGTTTTTAATGAAATTAATAATCGATTAAGAGGAGCTCCCATTCCCATTAAGATTTTCTGCGGGATAGGTAATAATGGGGGTGATGGCCTTGTAGTCGCCAGGCATTTAATTCAGCATGGGTACAATGTTACCGTATATGTAGTGAATTATAGTGATAAAAGGTCTGAGGATTTTCTGGCTAATTATGAAAAACTGAAAGAGATCACCAATAACTGGCCACAGGTTATTAAAAAGGAGGACGATTTCCCTGAAATAAACATTGGAGATTTTGTAATTGATGCCATTTTTGGAATTGGACTAAATAGACCTATTGAGGGCTGGGTAGCAAAACTTGTAGAGGAGATCAACCATTCAAAGGCCTTTACATTAGCTGTTGATATGCCCAGTGGATTATTCGCTGATAAGGCTTCGGAGAAAAATTCGGCAATAATAGAAGCGAATTATACCTTAAGTTTTCAATCTCCGAAACTAGTGTTTTTTCTCCCAGAAACTATGGATTATGTTGGTGATCTGCAGGTGCTTGATATTGGTCTGGACAGAGAATTTATAGGCAGGATTAAATCAAAAACTTTCTTAATTGGAAAGCAGCAGGCATTGAGTTTATATCTGCCCAGAAAAAAGAACAGCCATAAAGGGGATTACGGAAGTGTATTGATCGCAGGTGGAAGTTACGGAAAGATTGGAAGTGTGCTTCTAACTGCTACCGCCGCCTTAAGGTCGGGAACAGGTTTGTGTAGTTTATATATTCCCAAATGTGGCTATAATATTATCCAGACAGGATTACCGGAAGCTATGGTTGTAACAGATCCTGACCATGAAATATTAACTACATATCCCAAAGATTTTAAGGCTGATGTTGTTTGCTTCGGAATGGGAGCTGGCACAAGTTTTAATACTGTAAAAGCTTTAAAAGAATTATTGGAATTGATGGATAAGCCAGTGGTTATTGATGCGGATGGGCTTAATATACTTTCAGAAAATAATGATCTTTTAAAATTACTTCCTGAAAATTCAGTTTTAACCCCGCATCCCGGAGAATTAAAAAGACTGGTAGGAGCGTGGAAAGACGATTTTCACAAACTTGATTTGGTAAAAGAATTCAGCTCAAAATATAAGGTAATCGTGGTTATAAAGGGGGCTCATTCTTTAACTATAGATAGGGATAATGTATATGTTAATAATACAGGAAACCCCGGAATGGCTACAGCAGGAAGTGGAGATGTGCTTTCTGGAGTTATAACATCACTTATCGGGCAAGGATATGAACCTGTGAATGCTACGGTGCTTGGTATTTATCTCCATGGACTTTCTGGTGATATTTCGGCTGAAGAGCTTGGTTATGAAGGAGTATTAGCGGGGGATATTGCTAAAAATATTGGTAAGGCCCTGAGCAAAATTTTTGAAAAAGATGCAACCGAAAGTGACATAAATTAAGAATTGTTTAAAATTAACTGATATTGCTTCCTAATTATTTGGAATCTTATTTACGAAGTAAGATTTTAGCAGGCTATTAAAAACTAAGGAGAAATATGCAAGATCATCATTATATAAGTTCAGCAGTTTTAGATCTGGAAGTGATTCATGATATTCTTAAGAATCGAAAAAAACTGGCTCTAAGTGATGAATCCAGAGTAAATATTGAAAAATCCCGAACTTATTTAAATAACAAGATAAAAGCTAGCGATGCTCCGGTTTATGGTATTAATACGGGTTTTGGAGCTCTCTGCAATGTTAAAATCACTCCTGAAAAATTAACGGAATTACAGGAAAACCTGGTTAGATCCCATGCCTGTGGTACCGGGGACAGCGTTTCTAAACCTGTTATTAAATTGATGTTATTGCTCAAAATTCAGTCACTTAGCTATGGGAACTCGGGTGTTGCTTTAGAAACAGTTGAAAGACTTATAGATCTTTATAACAATGACTTTCTTCCTGTTATTTACGAACAGGGTTCTTTAGGAGCTTCCGGAGATCTTGCTCCATTAGCACATTTAGCATTGCCCTTGATTGGAGATGGGGAAGTTCATTTTGAAGATTCAGTGATTTCAGGAGCTGAATTGTTGGAAAAGATGAACTGGAATCCGGTGAAGCTACAGAGTAAAGAAGGTCTGGCTTTACTCAACGGAACTCAATTTATGAGTGCTCATGGCGTTTACGCTCTATTGAAAGCTTACAAACTTTCATATATGGCAGATCTTATAGGCGCGATTTCCGTAGATGCATTTGATTGCAATCTATCCCCTTATGATGAGCTGGTTCATATGGTAAGACCACATCGCGGACAGGTTAAAACGGCAGAGAGGATTAGACAATTTTTAAAAGGAAGCGAAATAGCAGAATCTGAAAAAGCCAGTGTTCAGGATCCTTACTCTTTTAGGTGTATACCGCAGGTACATGGAGCCTCAAAAGACACATTGTCTTTTGTACGAAAAACTATAAAAACGGAGATAAACTCTGTAACCGATAATCCTAATATTTTTATCGAGGAAGATAAGATCATCTCAGGAGGAAATTTTCACGGGCAACCTTTGGCTCTAGGGCTCGATTATCTTGCCATAGCTCTTTCTGAACTAGCGAATATTTCTGAACGTAGAATCTATCAGTTAGTTTCCGGACTAAGAGGGTTGCCTAACTTTCTAGTGGAAAACCCAGGTTTAAATAGTGGATTTATGATTCCTCAATATACAGCCGCCAGTATTGTAAGCCAGAATAAACAGCTTTCTACACCGGCATCAGTAGATTCGATTGTTTCTTCGAATGGGCAGGAAGATCATGTGAGTATGGGAGCAAATAGTGCTACCAAATTACTTAAAGTTGTCGAGAATCTTAATTCAGTACTGGCAATAGAATTGTTCAATGCTTCTCAGGCGATTCACTTTAGGGAACCGGCAAAGACTTCTGAAAAATTAGACAAGGTGATACAGAGTTTTAGAAAATCTGTTCCGGTACTCACTGAAGATAGGACAATGGCTCCTTTTATTAAAAAATCTAAAGTTTTTGTAGATGATTTTGAAGTGGAAGAATTTCTTGATTAAATTCTTGTTTTAATCCAAACTACAGCTTCTTCGAGTGTCCGAAAAACACTAAAGCAATTATTGTCTTTATAGAATTTTTTTTCAACTCCCTCAGCATTCTTCCGAGTCATTTCATTTTCACTAACTACGGCAATTGCTTTTAAGCTTGAGGTTTTTGCAGAATCTATATACACCATAGGATCTACCGCATAAGAATTGACTCTATGAGAAATATATCCGTAGTCTTTATTTTTGAAAATTTCTGCACCAAGTTTCAGCAGTCTTTTATTTGATTGTACGTTTAAAAGGATGCCTTCATCCAGTTTAGCAATTAATATATTTTCGTGGACATATAGTTTTCCAAAGTCTAATTCAATTTCTTTTGTTAGCATTATTGGTAGGGGCTGTTTTGTGCTAATTTAGGATTTTTGGATTAGCGTTGAAAGCATTTCAATAAAAAAGCCGCTTGGTTAAAAGCGGCTTTTATTAGTGTTTCATGTACCTTTCTGATATTCAATTCATATGAAATCTATAGAATTTTAATTTCACATAATTAAGATTCGGTTTCTTTTACAGATTTTTGAATATCAATTGTTAATTCATTCTTTTCTTCATCCAGATCCATTTGAATCTTATCGCCTTCTTTCAATTTAGAGGTGATAATTTCTTCAGCTAAGGCATCTTCAATATACTTCTGTATCGCACGATTTAAAGGACGTGCACCATACTGTTTATCGAAACCTTTTTCAGCAATAAAATCTTTAGCCTTATCTGAAAGAGTTAAATCGTAACCAAGACCATGAATTCTATCAAACAGTTTTTCCAGTTCAATATCTATGATCTTATGAATATCTTCCCTTTCCAGGCTATTAAAGATGACTACATCGTCAATACGGTTTAAAAATTCTGGAGCGAACGCTTTTTTCAATGCATTTTCAATTACACTTCTAGCATTATTATCTACCTGTGATTTTTGAGAAGCTGTACCAAATCCAACACCCTGTCCAAAATCTTTTAATTTTCTGGCTCCGATATTAGAGGTCATGATAATTATAGTATTTCTAAAGTCAATCTTTCTTCCTAGACTGTCAGTTAAATATCCATCATCAAGTACCTGAAGTAGCATATTAAAAACATCAGGGTGTGCTTTTTCAACTTCATCTAAAAGAACAACGGCATAAGGCTTCCTTCTAACTTTTTCAGTAAGTTGACCACCTTCTTCGTATCCAACATATCCCGGAGGAGCACCAATTAACCTGGAGATTGCAAATTTCTCCATATACTCACTCATGTCTATACGAATAAGCGCATCATCATTATCAAATAATTCCCTGGCTAAAACTTTAGCTAACTGGGTTTTTCCAACACCGGTTTGACCGAGGAAAATAAAGGAACCAATCGGCTTGTTTGGATCTTTTAGTCCTGCACGATTACGTTGAATAGCCTTTACAACTTTCCCAACGGCTTCATCCTGACCAATCACTTTTCCTTTGATCTTTGTAGGAAGCTTCACCAGTTTGTTACTTTCAGTTTGGGCGATTCTATTAACAGGAATTCCTGTCATCATGGAAACCACATCAGCTACACTTTCTTCTGAAACTGTTTCTTTATGCTTCTTTGTTTCTTCTTCCCATTTTTCCTGAGCAATGCTAAGTTCTTTTTCAAGGTTCTTTTCATCATCTCTCAGCTTTGCAGCCTCTTCATATTTCTGCTTCTTGACCACTGAATTCTTACTATCCCGAACTTCTTCAAGTTTCCTTTCTAGTTCAAGAATTTGTTTTGGAACATCAATGTTTATGATATGAACTCTAGATCCCGCTTCATCTAAGGCATCAATAGCTTTATCTGGAAGAAATCTATCTGTCATGTATCTGTTAGTAAGTTTTACACAGGCCTGAATCGCTTCATCTGTATAAGATACGTTATGATGTTCTTCATATTTATCCTTAATATTGTTAAGAATCTCAATAGTTTCTTCTACAGTGGTAGGCTCCACGATAACTTTCTGGAACCTTCTTTCTAACGCACCATCTTTTTCTATGTATTGTCTATACTCATCCAGAGTAGTAGCTCCTATACATTGAATCTCACCCCTTGCTAAAGCCGGTTTAAACATGTTGCTGGCATCAAGACTTCCTGTAGCGCCACCTGCACCTACAATTGTATGAATTTCGTCTATAAAAAGGATGATATCATCATTCTTTTCAAGCTCATTCATAACAGCCTTTATACGTTCTTCAAATTGACCTCGATATTTGGTACCTGCAACAAGGCTTGCCAAATCAAGAGTAACAACTCTTTTGTCGAATAGGATCCTGGAGACTTTACGTTTTACAATTCTAAGCGCAAGTCCTTCTGCTATTGCAGATTTACCAACTCCCGGCTCTCCAATTAAAAGAGGGTTATTCTTTTTTCTTCTACTTAATATTTGCGAAACCCGTTCAATTTCTTTTTCTCTTCCAACTACAGGATCCAGTTTATCGGCTTCGGCTAGTGCAGTAAGATCTCTACCAAAATTATCTAAAACAGGAGTTTTGGATTTTTTAGAAGGTTTACCAGTAGTTCCACCACCACTAAAGGGGTTTTCTCTAGTTGTTTCGTCACCATCATCATCTGAAAATGATTCCGCAGAAGGGCTATCAGTAAAATCACCTTCATCACTTGCGATCATGTATTTAAATTGATCTTTTACACCGTCGTAGTCTATTTTCAATTTATTCAGGAGTTTAGTTGTCGGGTCATTTTCATTTCTTAAAATGCACAACAAAAGGTGAGCGGTATTTATTGACGAACTCTGGAAAAGTTTAGCTTCCAGAAATGTTGTTTTTAAAGCACGTTCAGCCTGTCTTGTTAAATGCAGGTTTTTCTTCTCGTTATTTATAGTAACGGTATTGGGATTAGCAGGGCTTAGAATTTCTACTTTACGTCTTAAATGACTTAAGTCTATATCAAGTGCACTTAGTATTTCTATAGCTTTACCATCTCCATCTCTCAGTAAACCAAGCATAAGATGCTCTGTCCCGATAAAATCGTGGCCAAGTCTTAGTGCTTCCTCTTTACTGTAAGCAATAACATCTTTTACTCTTGGTGAAAAATTATCATCCATTTTATCTTCCTTTCTCAAAATTTATTTCACTCGAATTTGGTCAAAAACTGTACCTAATAGGGAGTTAGTAGCTAATTGACAAAATTACTTTCAATTTTCAAAGTGAAAAATAATGAACTTATTAACTATATCACGATAAAAATTTGTTAATAAAAAGAAGTCTATCCTAGTCTTCAATGCCCATAAAAATTGATAAAATATGTAAATTGCCCCTTAGATTTTTTGAGATAAATTAAATTTTTAAATATGGCTGAAGGAGAAAAGCTTATTCCTATCAACATTGAAGATGAAATGAAGTCGGCCTACATCGATTATTCGATGTCGGTCATTGTGTCACGTGCTCTACCAGATGTGCGGGATGGATTAAAACCAGTGCACAGAAGAGTATTGTACGGTATGTACGAGCTTGGAGTTCTTTCAAACAGAGCCTATAAAAAATCTGCAAGAATTGTAGGAGAGGTATTAGGTAAGTTTCATCCACACGGTGATTCATCTGTTTACGATACCATGGTAAGGATGGCACAACACTGGAGCATGAGATATATGCTCGTGGACGGTCAGGGTAACTTTGGATCTGTAGATGGAGATAGTCCCGCTGCCATGCGTTATACAGAAGCACGTATGCGTAAAATCAGTGAAGATATGCTTGCTGATTTAGATAAAGAAACCGTTGATACCCAATTAAACTTTGATGATTCATTAAGCGAACCTGTTGTAATGCCTACAAGAGTTCCTAACCTTTTGGTTAATGGAGCAAGTGGTATTGCTGTGGGTATGGCAACCAATATGCCGCCTCACAATCTAACAGAGGTGATTGATGGTACTATCGCTTATATCGAAAATCATGATATCGATATTGATGAGCTTATTCAATATATCAAAGCTCCAGATTTTCCAACAGGTGGTATTATTTATGGATATGATGGTGTAAGAGAAGCTTTCAAAACCGGGCGAGGTCGCGTTGTAATGCGCGCAAAATCCCATATGGAAGAAATCGGTGGAAGGGAATACCTTGTTGTTACAGAAATTCCATATCAGGTTAATAAAGCCGATATGATCAAGAAAACAGCAGATCTTGTAAACGATAAAAAAATCGAAGGTATAAGTCTTATTAGAGATGAATCCGACCGTAATGGAATGCGTGTCGTTTATCAATTGAAAAGAGACGCTATACCTAATATAGTTTTAAATACATTATTTAAGCATACCGCGCTTCAATCTTCTTTTAGTGTAAATAATATTGCACTGGTTAATGGAAGACCTGAAATGCTTAATCTTAAAGATCTTATTTATCATTTTGTAGAGCATAGACATGATGTGGTTGTTCGCAGAACAGAATACGAATTAAGGAAAGCAAAAGAGCGTGCTCATATCCTTGAAGGATTAATTATTGCTTCAGATAATATAGATGAAGTAATAGCCCTTATTAGAGCCTCTTCTAATGCTGAGGAAGCCCGAAATAAATTAATTGAGCGATTTGAACTTTCAGAAATTCAGGCGAAAGCGATCGTTGAAATGAGATTGAGACAACTTACCGGTCTTGAGCAGGATAAATTAAGAGGTGAGTACGATGAAATTTTAAATACCATAGAAGACTTGGAGGTTATTCTTGCTCGAAAAGAGCGCAGAATGCAGGTTATAAAAGATGAACTTTTAGAGGTTAAGGAGAAGTACGGGGATGAAAGACGTTCTCAGATAGAATACGCAGGAGGAGATCTTAGTATTGAAGATATGATTCCAGATGAGAAAGTAGTAATTACTATCTCACATGCCGGTTATATCAAAAGAACATCTTTAAGCGAATATAAAACGCAGAATAGAGGAGGAGTAGGACAAAAAGGATCTAACACTAGAAATGAAGATTTCCTTGAATACTTGTTTGTTGGTACAAACCACCAGTATATGCTATTCTTTACCCAGAACGGTAAATGTTACTGGATGAGGGTTTATGAAATACCAGAAGGAAGTAAGGCTTCTAAAGGTAGAGCTATTCAAAATCTTATTAATATTGATCCTGAAGACAAAGTGAATGCCTTTATATGTACTCAGGATCTTAAAGATGAGAAATATGTAAATGATCATTTTGTGATCATGGCCACTAAAAAAGGTCAGGTTAAGAAAACCAGACTGGAGAAATATTCTCGTCCCAGAACAAATGGAATTAACGCTATTACCATTAAAGAAGGAGACGAATTACTAGAAGCAAAATTAACTACTGGAAACAGTCAGGTGATGCTTGGTTTGAGAAGTGGAAAGGCTATAAGGTTTGAAGAATCGAAAACAAGGCCTATGGGAAGAAATGCTTCCGGTGTGCGAGGAATCACTTTAGCCGATGATAAAGATGAAGTTGTAGGTATGATCGCCGTAAATGATTTTGAGTCAGACATTCTTGTTGTTTCTGAAAATGGGTATGGTAAAAGATCCAGTCTGGAAGACTATCGTATCACCAATCGAGGTGGTAAGGGAGTTAAAACGATTTCTGTTACCGAAAAAACAGGACAACTTGTCGCAATCAAGAATGTTTCAGATATAGATGACCTTATGATCATTAACAAATCTGGAATCGTGATTCGCATGGCTGTAGAAGATTTACGCGTAATGGGTCGTGCAACGCAAGGGGTTAGACTAATCAATCTAAAAGGTAATGACGCCATTGCTGCTGTAGCAAAAGTCTTGCATGATGAAGATGATCTGGACAGTATGGAAGATGCTGAAAAGCCTGTAGGTAGTGATGACCCAGCGAATGGCACAACTATTGCAGATGATAGTGAGGAATAAAAACTTAAAAACCAAAACAATGAAAACTAATATTTTGACAGCAGCGGCAGTGTCATTTCTAACCATGACAACGTTCGCTCAAAAAGATCAAGTAAAAAATGCTGAAGATGCACTTGATGATGGTAATTATGCAGAAGCTAAAGCTCAGTTAAAAGTCGCAGAAGCTAATCTTTCTGGACTTAATGATAAGTGGCAGGAAAATTTTTATCTATATAAAGGTAAAGCTTATTCGGGAGGTAATCCTACTGCCGAAGATATGAAGATGGCTGCTGAAGCTTTTCAGAAAGCTGTGGATATGGGAAGCGATGAGGCTACAGAAGGATTAACAGCGCTCAAGAACAATTTGATCCAGAGTGCAATTTCAGACCAGAACAAAGAAGATTTTGAAGCTGCTGCAGATAAACTGTATACAAGCTATGATCTAAGTAAACAAGATACAATCTATCTTTACTATGCTGCTAACAATCTAGTACAGGCGCAGAAGTATGATAAAGCAGCTAATTACCTTGAAATGCTAAACGAACTTGATTATGATGGTTCTGGAGAGGCATTTACTGCAGTAAATGTTGAAACAGGAGAAAGAGAGAACTTAGGTTCTAAACAGCAAATGGATCTTATGATCAAAACTAATCAATATAAAGAACCAGAAGTTGAAAAGATCCCTTCTAAAAAAGGTGAAATAGCAGCATTAATCGCCAGAATATATATCAATCAGGAAAAATATGATAAAGCAATAGCAGCAATGGATAAAGCCAAGGCTACTAATCCAGATGATATGGGTCTTTTACAGGCAGAGGCTAATATGTACTACCAAATGGGAGAAAAAGATAAGGCTAGAGAAATTTTGGAAGAGGTAGCAGCTAATGATCCTTCAGATCCGGCAACTTTTAACAATATTGGACTTATGTATGCTGAAATTGAAGATACTGAAAAAGCCATTGAGTTTTATAAAAAAGCCCTGGATGCAGATTCTGAGTTTAACGAGGCTAGAATAAATTTAATTGCAGCTAAACTTAGCAAAGAAAGAAGTATCATAGACGAGATGAACGGTCTTGGAATGAGTAAGAAAGACAATGCACGTTATGACGAGTTGGATGCTGAAAGAAAAGAGCTTTATAAAGAAGTTTTGCCGTTTCTTGAAAAAGCAATGGAAGTAGATCCAGAGAATACAGATATCGTTAAAACAGCTATGAATCTTTATACTAACCTGGGAAATCAGGAAAAAGCTGACGAACTAAAAGCTAAACTATAATTTATAGCGATAGCCATTATAACTAAAAAAAGAGCCACTGAAATTCAGTGGCTCTTTTTTTTATAAACTTTTTATTTGCTTAAATAATCTTCTTAATTACCCTCAGCTTATGAGTATGTTTTTTTAATTCAGCATTGAATATACCTGAATGGTCTATACGATCTATTCTTACCTTTCCGTCTACATGAATGATGTAATTATCTTTCATCATCAAGCCAACATGATTAATGATTCCTTCGTTATCATCAAAAAATGCCAGGTCGCCGGGTTCACTTTCTTCAATAAAGCTTAAAGCCTCTCCCTGTTTTGATTGTTCTGCTGCAGTTCTTTTAATTTGATACCCATTCAATTTATAAACTGTTTGGGTAAAACCACTGCAGTCTATTCCAAAAGGAGTTTTTCCTCCACAAATATGAGGAGAGTTTAAATAAAGAATTGCAGTATTTATAAGGTTTCCCTTATTGACTTGAACAGGTTTTGCAATTTCGCCCTCAAATTTGTGACCTAAAATTTTGGTGAAATTAATTACAGATCCTAATGGGATAGGCATTAGTAAACCTTTATCATCTGTGATATATTCAATAAGATCAGAAGAAAGCTGAATATCATCCTCGTTTAGAGAATAATATTCAGATTCTTCTATTATTGTATACTGCTTCTTATCTATCCAGGCTTCAAAACCATCAAAAACATTTCGAATTCTGCTCCAATGAGCACGTTCTTCCAAAACCTTAAAATACTCTCCATATAATAGCTGAGAGGTCATTTCACTTTCGTGAGATGCAGAAGCCCTAAGCGGTACAATACTTAAATGGCAAATTCCGTATTGCATTAATTATTTATTAATCAATTTTAGGAATTACGTTCAATTACCATTGCTGAAGCACCACCACCACCATTACAAATAGCAGCTGCTCCTAGTTTTCCATTATTTTGTTCCAGTACATTTAGTAAAGTGATAAGGATTCTTACACCACTGCATCCAAGTGGGTGACCTAAGGAAACGGCTCCACCATTTACATTAGTATTCTTATCATTTAAACCTAGAATCTTCATATTCGCAAGACCAACTACAGAGAAAGCTTCGTTAAACTCAAAGAAATCTACTTCGTCCATTTTTATTCCCGCTTTATCTATAGCTTTCGGAAGTGCTTTTGATGGGGCTGTAGTAAACCATTTTGGTTCCGTTGCCGCATCTGCAAAGCTTTTAATTGTCGCCAATGGTTTTAAACCTAATTCTTCTGCTTTCTCCCTGCTCATTAAAATCACTGTTCCGGCTCCATCATTAATAGTAGAAGCGTTTGCAGCGGTTACAGTTCCTTCTTTAGAAAATGCCGGTCTAAGAGAAGTGATTTTATCCATCCTAACATTCTTAAACTCCTCATCTTCTTTTACTATTAAAGGATCTCCTTTTCTCTGCGGAACTTCAACAGGCACAACTTCATTATCGAATTTACCTTCTTTCCACGCTTTTGCAGATCTTTCATAAGATTGGATTGCAAATTTATCCTGGTCTTCTCTGGAGAAATTATGTTCAGAAGCACAAAGATCAGCACAAACACCCATAGCATTATGGTCATAAGCATCTACCAATCCATCTTTTTGCATTCCGTCCTCAAGAGTAGCCGGTCCAAATTTCTTTCCGTTTCTCATATGAACATAATGAGGAATAAGGCTCATATTTTCCATTCCACCTGCCACTACAATAGAAGTGTCACCTAACATAATTGATTGTGCTCCCTGCATCACAGCCTTCATTCCACTGGCACAAACTTTATTTATGGTAGTACAAGGAACCGTATTTGGAATTCCAGCACCAAGAGAAGCTTGTCTTGCCGGAGCCTGACCAACACCAGCCTGCACAACATTACCCATCAAAACTTCTTCTACCATTTCTGGTTTTAGATTAATCTTTTCTAGTGCCCCTTTAATGGCAATAGATCCTAATTTCGTTGCTGGAATGCTTGATAAACTACCAAGAAAACTTCCTATTGGAGTTCTCGCAGCGCTTACTATTACTACTTCTTTATTCATGTTGTAAGTTTAATTAATTCAAGAGTTGCGAAGTTAGTGATTTTATAAGGAATTAAATAACCTAAGCTTATTCAGACCTATTTTTACTACATTTGAGCATTACCTGAATATCTATGAGCGATTTCGTTAATAAGCTATACAAAAATCAGGCGCTTTTTTATAAAGTTTTCCTGTTTGTGCTTACCTCAGTATTAATCGTTTACCTTCTTCCGAAAGGTGGTAAATTTAAGTATGATATCCCAAAGGGGAAGCCATGGCAATATGAGAATCTTTATGCTCCTTTCGATTTTGCTATTTTAAAGACAGATGAAGAAGTTTCTGCAGAAAGGCAGGATATAACCAAATCACATATTCCTTACTATAGCTTTGACACTGAAAAACCCGCAAGAGTTAATAAGGACGCCTTAGCAGAAGTTAACAATGTGTTTCCCGACACAGTTCTTAGTGTGTATGAGACCATCATTGATGATTTCGTCACAAAAACCGTTGATGATATTTATGAATTTGGTTTACTACAGGAAAGTGATCGTTTAAATCCAGATCAACTCGTCTATTTGCTTAAAGGTAATGAGGCTTCTGAAGTTGCTTACAGAAGAATTTTAAAACAAAGCCAAATAAGAGGATTTTTAAGTGAAGAAATTTCTAATGCAGGATTTTCTTCGTTTAGAACTGAACTATTGGAAGTTTTCTTTAATTCGGTAGAGCCCAACGTAAGTTTCAACAATCAACTCACCCAAAAAGAACTTGAAAGCAAGCTTAATAATATTTCCTATACCCGAGGAATTATTGAGCAGGGTAGTAGGATCATTGCCAAAGGAGAGGTTGTAGAGGGGAATAAATATAACATTCTTAGATCTTTAAAAGCCGAATATGAATCTCAGGTTTGGAGTAAAACCAATTATAACTGGATTATTGTTGGCTATAGCACACTAGTGGCCCTGGCCTTACTTATGTTATTGCTTTTTATGAGAAAGTACCGCATGAGCATCTTTGAGAATAATGTAAAGGTGACATTTATTTTCTTCAATATTATATTTATGGTCATGCTTACTACACTCGCAGTAAGTTTTAATATAGACTATGTGTATGTTGTTCCTTTGTGTATACTGCCACTTACCTTAAAAGCATTTTTTGATGCCAGGTTGGGGCTTTTCACACACGTGATCACCGTATTACTTTTAGGATTCATAGTTCCCAATAGTTATGAATATATGTTCCTTCAAATTATTGCGGGAATTGTTACTATTCTTACTGTAAGTGAATTATATAAAAGGGCTAATTTATTTATTTCAGTAGGGCAAATCACGCTGGTTTATATCATTGCCTATTTTGCTTTTACAGTTATTCAGGAAGGTAATATTGACGATATGAAGCCCGAAGTCTTCCTTACATTCTTACTTGGAGGTCTGGCTACATTATTTGTTCAGCCATTGATCTATGTCTATGAAAAAATATTTGGGATGGTAAGCGACATGTCTTTGCTGGAGCTTTCAGATACAAATTCCAAATTATTAAAAGAACTGGCAGAGAAAGCTCCGGGAACTTTTCATCATAGTTTAAATGTCGCAAATCTGGCAGAAGCAGCTGCTAATGAAATTAATGCTAATGCCATGCTGGCCAGGGTAGGAGCACTTTATCATGATATTGGTAAAATGTACAATCCCACTTATTTTACTGAAAATCAAACGACCTCTGTAAATTCGCACGATGAATTATCTCCGAGGGAAAGTGCGCAAATAATTATAGAGCACGTAATCAAAGGAATTGAGATCGCAAAAAAGAATAATCTACCAGATAGGGTGATAGATTTTATTAGAACCCATCATGGTACCAGTACGGTTTATTATTTTTATATGAAGGAGAAGGAAGCTAATGAAAATACTTCCTCTGAAGATTTTAGATATCCAGGACCAATTCCTTTTAGTAAGGAAACTGCTATTTTAATGATGTGTGATAGTGTGGAAGCTGCAAGTAAAAGTCTTAAGGAGCCTACCGCTGTGCTCATTGATAATTTTGTAGAGAAGATTATCGATAAACAAATGGAAGAGGGACAATTCCTGAATTCAAATATTACGTTTAAGGAAATACAGATGGTAAAGAAAATCTTAAAGCGGAAGCTGAAGAATATTTACCACCTGCGTATTGAATATCCTGAATAGATTTAATGTACGTTCAAAATCTTATGTTCTTTTTCATTGAAGCTGAAATTTTCTCCGGATTTTTTCCCCTTCATTTCCTGATATATAGGCGCATCGGTTGAAATTGCATATACGGTAATTCCTTCCTCCATAGTTATTTTTCCCAATGCAGCAGATATAAAATAATAATTTTCAGAGGTTTCAACAACGCTTCCAAAATCAACTTGCTCGGTATAATGCTTTTTATCTATCCGGCTTAATTTTTCTTTCATTTTTCTCGAATTATCAAGGTACTCAGCATATTTTTCAAAATCCCCTAATAGTTGTCCTTTGCTGTCATCCTCATCGTAATCTGTATGGGCATCGTTGTTCTCCATGGATTCTTTAATTTGATCCATTTCATTCTGATATTTATCAATTTGCCTGTTTACGGTTTCCAGACATTTGTAAAAAAGTTCTTCTTTATTTGTTACCATTTTCTTTAATTTTCAATGTTGAATCTAAAATTAATCAAGCTTTATCTGCTTACCGAAAGTTTAGGAAATATTTAATATCAATCCATTATTAGTATATAACCTTATAAATTGTAATTATAAGGCTTTAAGCTTATTTTTGTATATTTGACATATGGTAGCAGTAATTTCAGCAGATCTTTTATCTTCCTCGAGTTATTCTGAAAAACTCCTGGAGAAAGTCATTTCTGACTTGAACAGGGAGTTTGATTCCTTAGAGAAGCTTTCAGAGAAGGATTCAGGATTTAAGATTTTCAGAGGAGATAGTTTTCAAGGGATAGTGTATAATCCTTCAAAAGCATTACGTGTTGCATTGCAATTAAAAACTGCGATAAACAGAATTCATCTACATGAAAACGATACTAATAGAGCTTTTAAAATAGAAGCAGATATTAGGATCGCTATTGGGATAGGGTCTTATGATTTTAAAAGAGATTCTATTATGGAATCTAATGGCCAGGCGTTTCAGTTTTCAGGGAGAACATTGGATGATATGAAAAAGGAGAATCGAAAACTTCAGCTAAAAACACCAGTAGAAAACATAAATAATGAGTTTAATTCGTCTCTGTTTTTGTTGGATACCCTATCAGATAAATGGAGCACAGCTTCCGCAGAAGTAATATATTATCTTTTAAATGGTTTTAAAGAAACAGATATAGCTTCAGAGCTTGGCATTAGTCAGTCGGCAGTAAATCAACGAAAAAAAGCGGCGGGGTGGGATGCAATTGATAGCCTGCTTCATCGTTATGAATCTTTAATAAACGAACAATTTTCTAATGGAAAATAGTGTGCTTATACTTCTACAATTACTATTAGCCCATATAATTACAGATTTTGTGCTCCAGCCTACAAAATGGGTAAATCACAAAAGAAAGCATAAGGGAAAATCTAAATTTCTCTATATTCATGCGTTTATTGCCGGTTTTTTGACCTTACTGTTTCTCGCAAAACTTGAATGGTGGTACATTGCCGTATTTGTGAGTATTACCCACTTCTTTATAGATTTCTGGAAATTACAGTTTAAAAAAGACAATCTTAAGATGTTTGTTCTGGATCAAATGCTACATATTTTTGTGATCCTCCTGGCATGGATATTTTTAATTGCGGGGTTTGATAGAATACTACCATTTATTTCCGGTTTATTTACTTCGGAAGTATTCCTGGCACTTCTAATAGGATATTTAATAATAATTTTCCCCACGGGATTCCTTATCGGCAAGGCTACTAAGAGATGGCAGAATGAGGTACAGGATGATCTTAAAAAAAATAGCCTGGATGCTGCAGGGAGATATATTGGTATTTTCGAAAGAATTCTCGTCCTAACCTTTATTCTGACTACTAATTTTTCAGCAATAGGGTTTTTAATCGCCGCAAAATCTATTCTTCGTTTTAGTGATAAATCTGAAACCGGAGCACGAAAGCAAACCGAATATGTGTTAATAGGAACGCTTATGAGTTTCACTATAACAATCCTGATAGGATTTCTAGTACGCCATATTATTTTCCAATAATTGAATACTGCTTAATAATCTTTCCTTTACAATATTCATCATTCGTTTGTTGAGTGCAGAAGAGTTTTTTATATAGATCTCATATTCAGCTAAAGTGAATTGGCCTATAATCATGCCCTTCAAGCTATTTCTGAATTTAATATCTCTTTGAATAGCATTTTCAATATACTCAAATCTCTTTTCGAGCTTTAGTTCGTAAAACTTATTCTTATGTTTTACAATATAATTTCGAAACATAGCCAATAAAAGTTCATGCTGTAACTTAGCAACTGGTCTAAGGGTTTCATTTTGAAACCTCTCATCTGCACTCATATTATCGGTAATTCTGGCTGAAGGGATCTGCGGTCTTAGATCTATTAGATTAATGTCTCTAGGATTCATGGCAAGTAATGTTTCTTAAATATAATTAATTATACAGCTGAATTTACTACCTGGTAATTTGACTTGTAAACCGTTTATAAACAATAGGAGTTAAATATGTCTTAATCGCCCGTCTATCTTCTTTTCATCTTATTATATTGAATGGAAAAGCTAAAGATTATTAAATAATGATTGAATCAAAAAATCCATATACGGGAGAAGTTCTGGAAAAGTTTAAGGAATTAACTAAGCCTGAAATAGACGATGCTCTTCAGAGCGCCAATTCCAGATTTGAAAAGTGGAGAAAGACAACTTTTAAGGAAAGGGCAGATTTAATGATGAAAGCCGCTGCCGAATTGCGTAATAACAAACAGGAGTACGCTAAAGATATGAGCCTTGAGATGGGAAAACCTATTACTCAGGCGATCGCAGAAATTGAAAAGTGTGCCTGGGTATGCGAGTATTATGCTGAAAATGCCGAAAAACACTTATCTCCTAAAAAAATTAAGACCGATGCATCCAAAAGTTATGTAAACTATGAACCCATAGGGGTGGTCCTGGCTGTAATGCCCTGGAATTATCCATTCTGGCAGGTCTTTAGGTTTGCTGCTCCAGCGTTAATGGCCGGAAATATTGGAGTTTTAAAGCATGCCAGTAATGTGATGCGCTCAGCAAATAATATTCAAAAAGTTTTTGAAAGAGCCGGTTTTCCAAAATCTTGTTTTCAAAATCTTGTTTTAGGTAGTAGTAAGATTGAAGATATTATTCGAGATCCCAGAATAAAGGCGGTAACCTTAACCGGTAGTAAACCTGCAGGAGCGGCTGTCGCTTCTACGGCAAGTGAAGAAATTAAAAAGTCTGTTTTAGAATTAGGTGGTAGTAATGCTTTAGTTATTTTTAAAGATGCTAATATTTCTGAAAGCGTAAAAACCTGTGTACAGGCGAGGTTTCAAAATACCGGACAGAGTTGTATCGCTGGAAAGCGGCTTATAATTCATGAAAGTATCGCAGATGAGTTTACTGAAGAATTTGTAAAACAGGTTAGAGAACTAAAAAGTGGAGATCCTTTAGATGAGGATACTTTTATAGGAACCATGGCCAGGGAAGATCTTGCTGAAGATTTAGAAAAACAAATTCAGGATTCAGTGAAAGCTGGAGCAAAAATTATTCTGGGAGGTAAACGTGACAAGGCATATATGGAACCCACTATACTAACGGGGGTAACTTCTGATATGAGCATGTTCAAAGAAGAGACCTTTGGACCTGCGATTGGAGTTACTACCTTCAAAAAAGAACAGGAAGCAATAGACCTGGTAAATTTATCAGAATTTGGATTGGGCGTGTCCATTTTTACAGAAGATATGGACTTTGCCGAGAAAATAGTCCCGGAATTCGAAGATGGTGCTGTATTCGTGAACGAACTTGTAAAGAGTGATCCCAGACTTCCATTTGGAGGAACCAAAACATCAGGTTATGGCAGAGAACTTTCCGAAGATGGTATTCGTGAATTTGTAAATAGAAAGACGGTTTATTTTAAATAAGAATTAAATGAAATTTGGAAAAGTAGATGATCCGGGAAGCATTGATTTTTCACTTCCACCAACCCACAAACAAACAAGGGAGGTTCTTAATTCCTTTAAATCTTCTCAATTTGAAGATGTAAGAATTGGTTGCGCAAAATGGAACAGGGCAGACCTTAAGAACTTCTATCCAAGAGGTACAAAAGATGAGTTAGAATTTTATTCAACTCAGTTTAATTCTATCGAGTTAAATGCGTCTTTTTATCGTATGTTTCCTGAAGAGCAATTCGCAAAATGGGAAACTAAGGCTTCGGAAGATTTTAAATTTTTCCCGAAAGTACCACGAATAATCAGTCATATTAAAAGACTCAATGAAACTGAGGTAATTACTGATGATTTTGTGAAAAATATTCTACCCTTAAAAGAAAAACTGGGGATGGTATTTCTTCAGCTTCGAGAAGATTTTGGGCCAAAAAATATGGATCGGGTTGAAAAATTCTTTAAGCATTGGCCCAAAGAAGTTCCTTTATCTGCTGAATTTCGTCATGCCGACTGGTATAAAGATGAAAAGATTGCCGATGAATTGAATGAATTAATGATGCAACATAAAATAACTCATATTATTACAGACTCTGCCGGCAGGAGAGATTTGCTTCATATGAGATTAACTTCAGAATCAGCTTTTATTCGGTACAATGGGGCAAATCATAAAAGTGATTATACAAGGTTAGATGATTGGCTGGAACGAATTGGAGAATGGCACGAAATGGGCTTAAAAAATCTATATTTTTTTGTTCATCAAAACGTGGAGGAAGCTTCGCCATTATTGTCGGCATACTTTATTGAAAAGTTCAATAAAAAGTTTAATACGGAAATAAAAATTCCTGAAACATTAAAATAATATGGCACAAAAGATATCTGTAACCGTAGATAGTGTTGTTTTCTGTAAAGCGAACAACCAGTTTAAAGTATTATTAATCCAAAGAAAGAATGAACCTTTTAAAGACGAATGGGCCCTGCCAGGAGGATTTGTAAATGAAGGGGAAAACCTTGAGACAGCGGCCAAGAGAGAATTATTGGAAGAAACTGGGGTTGAAGTGAAATCTATGCAACAGGTTCAGGCGTTTGGTGAACCGGGGAGAGACCCTAGAGGCCATACAATTTCTATCGCTTTTTTGAGCCGGATATTCTGTGAAGAACATTTAAAACCTTCAGATGACGCTAAAGATGCTCAATGGTTCGCCATAGAAAAGCTTCACTCCATGAAGTTAGCATTTGATCATGACGAGATCATTAATGTCGCACAGCAGTTTCTATAATTATCCTTTTTAATAATTATAGAATTTATAGATTAATCTTTTCATTTTGAGAATTAGGTAAATCTATGGAGTATCTTTTAATCACTCAATTTTTCTGTTTAATTTCGAAATAAAACATGAGATTTCACACGAGAAAATGGATCAAACCTGAAGACCTAAATCCAAACGGAACTTTGTTTGGAGGGCGACTACTTGAATGGATAGATGAAGAATGTGCTTTATATAGTATTGTTCAGCTAGAAAATCCAAAGACAGTTACAAAATACATGAGTGAGATAGATTTTAGAAGTTCTGCTCATCAAGGTGATATTATTGAAATTGGTATAGAGGTTGAAAAATTTGGAACGGCTTCGCTAACCTTAAAATGTGAGGTGCGTAACAAAATGACCAGAGAATCAATTATTGCTGTAGATAAGATTGTAATGGTTGCCCTGGACGAAGAAGGAAAACCTAAACCACACGGTAAAACCGAAATAGAATTTGTTAAAGATCGATTAAAATAACTCTAAGTGTCAAGTGAAGTCAAAACCCTGCGCTTAATCCTAAACAATTTTCTACGAAACTTTCGTTAAAAAGAATTCCGTAGTTACGGCTATGAGATGTTTTTTAGCATTGACCAGTCACAAAACCTGAGATTGCCTTATGCATCATTTTAATTACACCTAACACTAACTTGTTTTAGATGGAGCCTCAGGGTTTGGCGCTAATCTCACCGGAAACTCTTTTTCACCACCGTATAATTTGATTTCCTGAATATCTGCTGGCATGTAATAGCCATTATCTTCAAGTGCTTCTTTTACCGCTCTAACCACGTTTCCTTTCGTTATCAAAGCTTGCATTCTAAAATCCTTGGTATCTACCCAAAAGAATACTTTAAGGTTCACGGTACTGGTAGCTAATTCATCTTCAATTACAAAGTTTTCATGATCTTCATCTTCAATTACCAGAGGATCTTTTCTTAGAGCTTCCATCACAGTTTTTTTAGCCCCATCAATATTATCTTCATAAGCGATACCAATAATAAAGCTCCAACGAAAAAAACCATCTTCAGTGAAATTTGTTACAGGCTCCGTAAGCACATCACTATTTGGAATATATACATCTTTACCGTCAAAGGTTTTCAGTTTAGTATATCTAAATTCCAGGGTTTTCACCTTACCAAAATTATCGCCAATTTCAACCGTATCATTTACATCAAAGGGTCTGTTGAAAGCAAGGATAATACCGGCAATAAAGTTTTCTCCAATATCTTTAAAAGCAAACCCCAGCACAACAGCACTAGCTCCGGCGGCTGTAAGTATTCCCGTGGCTACGCCTCCAAGACCGGCTGCTTTAAGGGCAAGCATAATAGCAATAATTATTATAACAAACCTAATGGCTTTTCCCAGAAATCGGCTCATTAAAGGATCTGATGTCCTTGCAGAAATTCTCCTTTGAAAGAATCTACCCAACCAGATGCCAATTAATACACCTAGTATAATAATTAAAAGGCCTAGTCCAATTCCTGGAAGTTGATCAATAAAATTATTGTAGAATTGATTAAAGGACTCTGTAACGTTCTCCGCTTCAGCAGGGCTGGAATTTTGCATTATACTGTTTTCCTTAAAAATAAATATTAGAGGAGTGATACTATCCCAATTAAATGTTAGTATTTATTGGTTACTTGATCCATTTGGTCCCTTTTCAGAATTTTCACGTTCTTCTTCTGCGATTTGCTCTTTAGCTTTTTTTATCTGTTCCTGAGTTGCAAGTTTTGGTTTCTGTTCTTTGGCCAACTCTTTCTGTAAATATAGTTGCGCGTAAAAAGGATAATGATCTGATTTTATATCACTTCCTACATCAATTTTACTCGCTCTAAATTCCTCCGAAACAAAAATATGATCAAGAGACCATTTCATAATAAAACTTGTAGCATCAAAGGTATTGTAAAAGCTCCTTCCTTTTCTTACATCTAAAAGTTCCCCAACACTTTGGAACAGGCTGGTAGTACTTGACCATGCAACATCATTAAAATCACCAATTACCATCACCGGGAGATCGGAGTCTCTTGCTTCTAAAGCTATTTTCATCATTTCAGCATCTCGGTCTGAAGATGAAGGATTATGTTGTGGCATAGGTGGAGTAGGGTGTATGGCATGAAGTTTTATCCATTCTCCAGATCGTAACTGAATCTCTGAATGAATTGAGGGAATACTATCATCTACCAAATATTTTATCTGTGGATTTCTTAATTTCAATTTTGAATAAAGCAACATCCCGTAAGTATTATCCAAAGGGGCCAGTTTCTTATAAGGATAATTAGAACCTATACCTTCTTCTATAGCTAATTCCCAATTACTATCTGTTTCGGTAAAAACAGCAATATCAGGATCTAATTTTTTCATTTCAGCGATAAACAGCGCAGTTTCTTTATTCTTCTGAAGCACATTTGAAGTTAATAACATAAAACCGCTATTTTCATTCACATTAGCAGTAGGTTTTCCAACGTCATAGGGTGCAAAGGGAGTGTATGGATATATTTTATAGAATTGAAAAATAAAACAGGTAACCAGAACTGCCATAAATGTATAATCTCTCCAGGATCTAATCTCAAATCTGAAAAAATAAACCGCTATGGCGGTAAGGGTTAATAGTGTTAATTCAATATGCGGATAATCAAACATCCTGATCCACCAAAAATCTGCTGCAATTAGAGGAATTAATGTTAATACAACTGCAAGGATACCGAAGCCCTGAAGAAATGGTTTTAATTTCATAGTCTATTGATAAAGAATTAAATTTCTGATTTTCTTTCCAGAAAACTACGAATATCATCTCCTGAAGGAGCTTCAAATAGTTTAAGATCAAAATAGGGGATAGCCGCTATAAGATGGTCAAAAATATCAGCCGAAATATACTCAAAATTTTCCCAGCGTTTATCCTTGCTAAAACAAAGTATTTCTAAAGGAATACCATTGGCAGTGGGAGCCATATGTCTTACGATGATATACATTTCCTTATGTACGGCAGAATGCTCATGCAGGTATGAGTCGGCATATTTTCTAAAGATTCCAAGATTGGTCTGGTTGCGACCATTGATGAGTAAGCTTTTATCGGTGCCGTTAGACTCATTGTATTTATCGATTTCTGCCTGTCTGTTTTCCAAATAGGGCGCGATAAGTTTAATTTTCTTTAATCTATCAATCTCTTCGGAAGTAAGGAATTTTACAGAATTTTGTTTGATATAAACCGAACGTTTTATTCTTCTTCCGGGAGATTCCTGCATTCCTCTCCAGTTTTGGAATGAATCGGAAATTAGGCTGTATGTTGGGATCGTGGTAAAAGTATTATCCCAGTTTTGTACTCGAACTGTGGCAAGATTAATTTCGGTTACCGTACCATCTGCCCCGAATTTTTCAAAAGTGATCCAGTCTCCAATTCTAACGATATCGTTAACAGAAACCTGAATGGAAGCTACTAATCCCAGTATAGTATCCTTGAATATTAAAAGAATTACAGCGGAAGCCGCACCTAAAGAAATAGCAAATCCTAATACAGATCTATTAAAAAGAGTTGAAAAGATAAACATTAAGCCTATAATCCAGATAAAGATCATGATGATCTGGCTAAAACTTTCTAATGGTTTATCATTAAATTCTTCTCTCGTTTTTAAATAATTCCTGGTAGACCTAAGTACACTTCTACAAATCCATACAATAAGTATGATGACATAAATTTCTACCAGCTTATAAAAAATCTCAAGGACTTCCGGAAATTCAGAAAATATTAATGGGAAGAGCTTGTAAACCACAAACAATGGAAGAAATCGCCCAACATACCTTGGAAAGTTACTTTTTATAAGAAAGTCATCGAGCGTGGTTTTTGTCTTATTTGTAAATAACTTAAACCCTTCTATTATAAAATTTTTGATGAGATAATTGATTCCCAGAACAATCAGGGTAAGAACCACAAGATTAATGAGAAGATTAAGATACTGAGCAGCCACGGCATTCATTCCGTAGTCTACAAATAACTCTTCAAAAAAGCAGATAATATCTATTAAGCCTTCTTCAATATTCATGTACTATAAGTATTTCTTTTCAACATAAAACGGTCCAAAAGGAAGCATAGAGCAGCCAAGGATTATTCCTATCTGTTTTAAGCTCCATTTCATGGGTTTAATTAATAAGATTCCGCCTAAAACATAAGCGATAAAAAGAATACCGTGAGCCATACCAACCTGTCTAACCATTTCAGGCATTTCAAATATATATTTTAGAGGCATAGCTATGAATAAAAGCAATAAGAAAGAGATTCCTTCAAGTATGCTAATCCATTTAAAGAGTTTGATTTGGCTTTGTAAAGACATAAACAGGATTTAATCTGTGCAAAGATAATTTATAAATTAGAAATGACATTACAGACCTTAAACAGCTTTGTGATGTTTTTAATAAAATTGAGTACTTGCTTTTTACCATTTTTCTTAATTTGCAGGTGTAAAATACATTTATGAAAACTAAAAGGATATTAGTTACCGGCGGATTGGGATTTATAGGGTCTCACACAGTTGTAGCTTTGCAAAATGAAGGTTACGAGGTTGTAATCATTGATAATCTATCTAATTCATCTCTGGATGTTCTGGCTGGAATTACTCAGATTACAGGAAAAACTCCGGAATTTGAGAATATAGACCTAAGAGAAAAAGCAGCAGTAAAAAGCTTTTTTGATCAATATACAGATATCGAAGATGTAATTCACTTTGCTGCCTCCAAGGCTGTAGGTGAAAGTGTAACCAATCCACTATTATATTATGAAAATAATATTTCTACCCTGGTCTACTTATTACATGAATTGAATAAAAAGGAGGGTGCCAGATTTATCTTTAGTTCTTCCTGTACTGTTTACGGCCAGGCTGATGAACTTCCAATTACAGAAGACGCTCCGGTAAAAAAAGCGGAATCCCCTTATGGGAATACAAAACAAATAGGCGAAGAGATTATCCACGATACTTGTAAAACCAATGTAGATTTCAAGGCTATCTCATTACGATATTTTAATCCGATAGGAGCTCATCCAACTGCTGAAATTGGTGAATTGCCAATTGGAACTCCGCAAAATTTAGTTCCATTTATCACTCAAACAGCTATAGGAAAGAGAGAAGAATTATCTGTTTTCGGCGATGATTATCCTACTAATGACGGTACAGCTGTTAGAGACTATATTCATGTAATGGATCTAGCGGAAGCTCATGTTCATGCACTCCAAAGATTAATGCATGGAAAAGAGAAAAATAATTATGAGGTATTTAATTTAGGTACCGGTAAAGGAAATTCTGTGCTGGAAGTCATCAACTCTTTCGAAAAAGTTTCTGGAGAAAAATTACCTCATAAGATCGTAGGCCGTAGAGAAGGAGATATAACAGCAGCATATGCCGATACTACAAAGGCTAATAACGAACTTAACTGGAAAGCAGAACGAACTTTAGATGATGCGCTAAAAAGTGCCTGGAAATGGCAACAGGTAGTAAAACGAAAAGAAGAGGAAGAAAATTAATTTTGCCTCTGCATATAAATAAAATAGGCTGTCTAAAAAATGATATTACTTTCACTTTCTAGACAGCCTCTTAATTTAATAAGAAATTTTTCTTATCGAGTTCCATTTACCAGGAATGCATGTATCACTCCAGGAATCCAACCTAAGGCGGTTAATAGTAAACTTATTAAAAAAGTAACTCCTAACCCGTGCTTCATAAATACAGCCAGCGGCGGTAAAAGGATATTCAATACAATTGTAAGAATTGACATAGTTTTGATTTTATTTGGTTAATAGTAAAAACGCCGTAGCGTAATTTTAAACCAAGATAATATGATTAAAAACCTAAACCTTAGACCTTATGAAAAGTTTAGAATTTTGTTTAGGAAAGAGTTAAACCATTTCGAATATCACTAAAGCATACAGGTAAAATCTTGCAAACCTTAGCAAACCAAAAATCAAATAACTGGAAAACGGGAACCTGATAATACCTGCGGCAATACTCGTCATCGCAAATGGAATAGGTAAAAGCGCTCCAACAATGATTAAAAAGCCACCCCATTTTCTGGTGTTTTTAATATGCTTGGCCATCTTAAGTTCCATAGCTTTATGAACTGCTGGAATTTTTGTGATGCTCACACCAAGCCAATAAGAAACAATTCCGCCCAGGTAAGAAGCTGTTGCTAAAAGCGTAAGAAATAGAATTGGGCTTGAAGATTTTCCTGCCCAGGCAATAAAAAGCTCAGGAGGAACTAAACCAAGAAGTGATTCTGAAAGAAAGAAAATACTTAAAACCTCAAGAGGAGCATAGGTTTCGGTAATAGTTACCAGCATATCTTCAATATCGAGAAGATAACGATCTATAGCCCATAAGGCGCCCACAAACAATACGATAGGTATGATAGCTTTTTTTATACTGTTCCAAACGAACGTATAAAAACCTGTATAACTATAATATTGATGTAATAAGCGTATTCGCGACTTCTTTTTAGATTTCGCTTTTTCTTTCATCAAATAATTTCTTTTTGTAGCAATTTCAGAAGTACTTCTGAAAAGTATTTTCGGGAATTAATAATCTTCCCCGGCATGTTCCTTTAAGGCCTTGACATAATCACGAAGCTCCATTTCATTCAGCTTATTGGAATGTTCGGCCATTAGAGATAGCATATATTCTAAACTTTCCTGCCCGGTAACATCTTCTGTTTCTATAATCTCAGTTTCCTCTTCAGCTTCTTCATTCTCTTCTTCATTATTATCTTCATCCAACTCCAATGGTTCATCATCAGGAATGGCTATTAAAAAGTCGTCATGCTCACTAATATGCTCATGGGTCAACCTGGTTACTTTAGCCAGCAAAGGAATGTTCTCTTCAACTACAAGTTTTCTAAGATCTTTGAGATCTTCAACGATTGTATTGGTAATGATTCCGTTGCGCATCAAGTCGCGTTGAATCTTATTGAGTAACTTCTGTGCTGTTATATTTTCCAAGGTATCTCTATTAAATTAGTCAGTACTTATTTTGCGAAAATTCAATTAAATCTGCTGAATTTTTCTCAGGAACAAAGTTAGTTTTTTTAAGATTCTATAAAAGTCTTTTGTAAGGTTTTATAAAGTATTTAACCTTTAAAATTAACACAATCTTAGAGCTTTAAATTTCAGGAGCATAAGCGTCTTTAGTAGCTTTAAAATTCAAAAAAAATAAATTATGAGTACGAATAAGAAAACAGCTCTTATTACCGGAGGAAGTAAAGGTATAGGTTATGGTGTTGCAGAGACTTTACTAAAAATGGGATATAAAGTAGCTATTACCAGCCGTTCATTATCATCTGCGGAAAAAGCTGCTGGTGAATTATCTAAGCATGGAGAAGCTCTTGGATTGGAAGCCGATGTTAGAAATTTCGATAGTCAGCAAAAAGCGGTTGACCAATTGATTAATAAATGGGGACAGTTAGATGTTCTTGTCGCCAATGCGGGAATCGGAAATTTTGGTTCTGTTGAAGACCTCACGGTAGAGGAGTGGAAAGATACCATTGATACTAATCTGACTGGAGTTTTCTTTAGTATAAAAGCATGCGTAGATGCTTTAAAAAAATCTGAAGGATATATTATCACCATTTCAAGTCTTGCAGGTACAAATTTCTTTGCCGGGGGAGCGGCATATAATGCCAGTAAATTTGGAGTTACAGGCTTTACACAAGCAGTTATGCTGGATCTTCGTGATAAAGGTGTAAAAGTAAGCACCATTATGCCAGGTTCTGTAGCAACACATTTCAATGATCATGAACCTTCTGAAGCCGATGCCTGGAAAATACAGAGTGAGGATATTGGTGAATTGGTAGGAGATCTATTAAAAATGAATCCTCGCACACTACCTAGTAAGATAGAAGTGAGGCCTTCAAAGCCACCAAAAAAGTAATCGTTCTTTATTGATAACAAGCCGGATTTTTTTAAAGGATCCGGCTTTTTTATGCTTCATGATAAATTATTTAACAAGCCTTAGTATATCTGGTTAAATTAATGACAAAGCCCATGATTCCTAAGTTATTTTAGAGGTTTTGGAGTATTTTAGATAAAATCAAAAAAAGAAATTAGTTATGAGCATGAAAGGAAAAACGATTATTATTACCGGAGCCTCAAGTGGAATTGGTGAAGCAACAGCGATGAGATTAGCTAAGGAAGGCGTAAATGTTGTGTTGACGGCCCGAAGAGAAGAAAAGTTAAAGGAACTAAAATCCAAAATCGATAAGGAAAATGGAGGAAAAGCCCTTGTAATTCCAGGAGATGTAACCAAAAAAGAAGATTTCAAGAACCTCATAGATAAAACCAAGAAAGAATTTGGCAGTATTGACGGATTGATAAATAATGCTGGATTAATGCCTTTATCATATGTCAAAAATCTACATACAGATGAATGGGATAAAATGGTAGATGTTAATATCAAGGGGGTTTTAAATGGGGTTGCGGCTGTGCTTCCAACAATGATGGAGCAGAAGAGTGGTAATATTATAAATATTTCCTCTAGTGCTGCTAGAAAGATATATCCCGGGGGAGCAGTTTACTGTGCAACAAAATCTGCAGTAAAAATGTTTTCTGAAGGATTAAGACAGGAATTGGCACCTAAATTCAATATAAATATTACCTCAATTGAACCTGGTTTTGTCGATACTGAACTTACCGATACTATTACCGATGATGAAATAAAAGAAGACGTTCTATCTAATTTTAAGGAGATGACACCGTTGCAAGCAGAAGACATTGCAAATGCTATTTATTATTCACTCTCGCAACCAAAAAGAGCGAATGTAAATGACGTATTTATAATGCCTACAGAGCAGGAACAATAGAGAACCACTAGATTAGATTATTATAAAGAGGCTGTCTAAAAAAGTGAAATTAATGTCACTTTTTTAGACAGCCTCTTTTTGTTTAAGCTTTTACAACCATTTTCCCTAGATTCTTTCCATCAAAAATATCAATAAATGCTTGTGGTGTTTGATCGAAACCTTCCACAACAGTTTCGTCATATTTAAGTTCCCCGGACTTTAACCAACCGGCAAGATCAGAAATTGCTTTTTGATAATCTTCAATATGATCTCTCACCAGAAAGCCTTGCATTAAAGCAGACTTTTTGATTAAGATTCCTTCAGATCTTGGCCCTGTAGGCACTTCGGTTTCATTATAAATTGAAATAGCTCCACAATTTATGATTCTGGCAGCTTTATTAATATTTTGTAATGCTGCATCTAAAATTTCACCACCCACATTATCAAAATAAACATCTACACCATCTGGACATGCTTCACTGATCGCTTTTTTCATGTTCTGAGTGGTTTTATAATTGATACCTGCATCAAAGCCGAATTTTCCCTGGATATGATCAATCTTTTCATCACTACCAGCAATTCCAACCACATGACAACCTTTGATCTTTCCAATCTGGCCAACTACACTTCCAACCGCGCCTGCAGCACCAGAAACCAGAAGAGTCTCACCTTTTTCCAGTTTTCCTATTTTATCCAGGGCGAGGTATGCAGTAAGTCCTGTTAAACCAAGCACCCCCAAATAAGCTGAAAGTGGTGCTATAGATGGGTCTATTTTTCGAAGATCTTTACCGCTATGCGATTGTTGTTTTTTCCAGTCCAGCATTCCAATTACGTGATCTCCTTTCTTGAAATCTTCATTGGAGGAATCTGTAACCTCTGAGACCACCATCGATTCCAAAGGTTTTCCAACTTCAAAAGGTTCAATATATGATTTTTCATCCCTCATTCTTCCGCGTAAATAGGGATCTACAGATATGAATTTAGTTTCTAAAATTATCTCACCGTTTTGTGCATTATCAATTTCCTGAATTTCAAAATTCTTAAGTGAAGGTTTGCCTTCAGGTCTTGATTTCAATATTATTTGCTTATTCATTTTCAACATATTTTATTAACAAATTAAACGGAATTATAAAATGAGACAAATAACATATGCCAATTTCTCCTTAAATATTGAAATTTGTACTATTGCCATTATTTATTGAGGTTAAAGCTTTAATTTCAAAGCTTAAAATTTAGTTGACTTGACCATCCCGTTTAAAAAATACCAAAACGATTTTATAAAATTTTTGAGAAGCACAGACTTTTCTAAAGCGATTGTCCTTACAATTTCAATCGTGGTACCAATTACTATTTTTTCAAATTTTGGTAGCCTGGAAATAGGAATAAGCATTGCCATGGGATGTCTTTTATCTTCTCCCAGCGATGTACCTGGTAGTTTTAAACATAAAATTAATGGGGTTTTAGCCGCTGCTTTTCTTGGGGCATCTTCATTTATAATTGCAGGTTACGCTGCTATGTTTGATTGGGCTGTGATTCCCATGCTACTTATTATGATCTTCTCAATTTCATATTTGTCGGTATATGGTTTTAGGGCATCGCTTGTCACTTTTGCCGGATTACTGGCCGTGGTTTTAAGTTTTGCCAATCTTTCTTCAGGAATAGAGATCTGGCAAAAATCACTACTGATCTTTGCTGGCGGAATATGGTATTTACTCATTAGTATTGGCTGGTACTTTATTAAACCTGAAAGAGCCACCGAACAGCTTTTAGCGGAAACGATGGAAATTACCGCTGATTATCTGAGATTAAGAATTCGACTATTGAGATCTAATCAAAGGGACGATAAGCTTCAGAAAGAATTATTTCAGCTTCAAACCGAGTTAAACGAACATCATGAAAGTCTTCGGGAAATACTGATTAGTGCCAGGAAAACTTCCGGTAGTTCTGGTTATGCACGAAAAAGGTTACTCATATTTATTGATCTGGTAGACATGCTGGAGCTGGCGATGGCACACCCGATAGATTACGAGAGAATGCGAAAGTCTTTTGAGAATGATGAAGAAACACTAAAGATATTTGGTGACTTTACATTGCAATTGGCAAATCAACTGGAGAAAATAGGGCTGGCGGTTTATAAGAATACCAAATTACCGAAGAACCAGATTCCTCACGATCTGGAACAAGTGCAAAGAGCTTTACAAAATTTTCGAAATAATATCGAAATTGAAGAGAAAAGAGAGGCTATGCTTTTGCTTAGAAACCTGTTTGATTACCAATCTAAACAGGCACAAAAGATCAATAATATTGATCGCATTCTAAGAAACCTGGAAAACAAGAAGAAATTTTTCTATAAGGAAAAAGAAGTTCAAAAATTCCTAACGCCACAGGATTACAGCTTCAAAACCATATTAACTAATCTCAATCTAAGTTCCGCTATTTTTAGACATTCATTAAGACTGGCACTGGTAGTTTTGCTTGGATATTTAATAGGTGACTATTTTTCTGTACAGAATTCATATTGGATATTACTTACAATAGTTGTGATTATGAGACCCAATTACGGGCTTACCAAGGTAAGAACGCGGAAAAGGATCGTAGGTACCCTGATTGGCGGTGCAATCGCTATTGGTATTGTTATTCTTACCCAAAACACAATGATTTATGCCATTCTGGGTATTCTTTCTTTAACGCTTGCTTTTTCCCTGATACAGCGAAACTATACAACAGCGGCGATTTTTATTACTTTGAGTATAATTTTTATTTATGCGCTGCTTCAACCGGAAGTGCTTAATGTGATCCAGTTTAGAGTAGTAGATACCTTAATTGGTGCAGGACTAGCGACTTTCGGAAACCTGATTTTATGGCCTAAATGGGAATCACAGGATATTCATAATGTCATTGTAAGCTCCTTAAAAGCAAATTTTGAGTATCTGGATCAGATTGACGAATATTATCATAAAAAGGAAAATCTTCCATTATCTTATAAACTGGCCAGGAAAAAAGCATTTATAGAAATGGGTAATTTAAGTAGTGCTTTTCAAAGAATGACCCAGGAACCAAAATCTAAACAGAAAGATCTACCTGTTGTTTATGAAATTGTAGGTCTTAGCCATACTTTTCTAACTGCATCGGCATCCCTGGGAACCTACATACGTACACATCCCACCACCCATGCTTCCTCAGATTTTGAAGCATATACCAAAGCAATTTTATTTAATCTTTCTAACAGCATGAATATTTTAGAGAAAAAACAAATACTCGAAAAATCTCATGACGAAATTTCTGAGGCAGGACAATCGCTTCATAGAAAATTTGATAAAATGGCTGAAGAAAGAGATATTGAAATTAAGGCAGGGAAAAATCAGATAGATGAGCAAATGCGGCTTAATCTTCAAGAGGCACACCTGGTTACCGGCCAACTAGAATGGTTGCTGGACATTTCAGGCAAAATTGAGGATAACGTAAAGAGATTAAATAAGAAAGAGAATGAGTAAAAGAGATTTCAAAAAATATATAAAGTCTTTGGAAAAGGAAGATCTCGAAGAACAAATTCTTGATCTTTATAATCGGTTTGATGATGTAAAAGTGTTTTACAATTTTGTTTTTAACCCAAATGAAGATAAGCTCGTAAAGGAAGCAAAGTTTAAGATTTCAAAAGAATATTATCCTCCCAATAATCGGAAACCAAAAAAACGTCGTTCCGTTGCCCATAAACTTATCAAGCATTTTTTAAAATTAGAGATGGAACCGTATTCTCTGGCAGATGTAATGTTTTATAATATTGAGATCGCCCAAACTTTTTCAAACGATATAGAAAATATAACGGAGTCTTTCGAGAAAAGTATGCTGAAATCATATGAACAGGCGGCAGATTACGTAATAAGTAATGCCATCTCTTCTGAATTTGGCCCCAGAATTAATAAGATTGCTGAAGAAGCCGATTCCCAGAACTGGACAAACGCCTATCAATTTGACCGGGTTAGAGACCGGTTTTTATGACTAAAAGATATTACATGACAGTATTAAATTAAATACTCCTTAGACTGAGTAAATTATCGGGCTTTGAAGATCAAAGAGGCCATTTTTCTTTGATGAGATAATATTCAAATATGAATTCTAATCCTTGTGATCATATGCTTCCTGAGTTCATTGTAATTAAGTAAATTTGAAATAGACCAATGCGTGCTATGAAATTAGAAACAATTATTAAGAAAATAGAAGATCAAAAACACCTTCCAAATCTCAATTTTAGCATTAAAGAAAAGACGGAGGCCTTTACCAAAAAACTTTTCTACACCCTGTTTGATAGACAAACGCCTGTAAAGGATAATCTTATGGAATTAGGGATGGATTTTGAAGTACTTGCCAAACTGGTTTGCTGGGAACCAGGTTCGCCTTGTCAGGATATTTGGAGTAATTATTTAAATAAACTCCCGGAGATTCTTGAAAAATTAAATCTTGATGCCCAGGCAATCGCAAAAAATGATCCGGCTGCAAATTCTGTAGAAGAAGTTTATCTTTCCTATCCTGGATTTTTTGCCATCGCCACCTATAGATTGAGTCATGAATTTTACAAATTCGGACTCCCTCTTGTGCCGCGACTCATGACAGAATGTGCTCATAGTATTACCGGAACAGATATTAACCCGGGTGCCAGAATAGGTAAATCATTTTTTATTGACCATGCCACCGGAGTGGTAATAGGGGAGACGGCGGTAATTGAAGATAATGTAAAGATATATCAGGGTGTTACGCTGGGAGCCTTAACGGTTAACAAAACACTTAAAAACATAAAGCGCCACCCAACCATTCAAAAGAATGTTACTATTTACGCAAACGCGACTATTCTGGGAGGAGATACCATTATTGGGGAAAATAGTGTAATTGGCGGAAACGTCTGGTTAACCAAGTCGGTACCTAAAAACTCCATGGTTTCCCATACCCCACAAATTAATATTAAAAATAATTCAGATAAATGAACGACTCAATCATAGATCTTGTAGGGAATACCCCGCTGGTAAAAGCTAAAAGATTAATAGATAAACCAGGGGTAGATTTATATTTTAAGTTGGAAGGCCAGAATCCTGGAGGGAGTGTAAAAGATCGTGCCGCATACAGTATGATTAAAAATGCATTAGACCGAGGTGATATTGATAAAAGCACTAAGCTTATAGAGGCCACCAGCGGAAATACAGGAATAGCACTCGCCATGATCGCCGGGATTTTTGGTTTGGATATTGAACTGGTGATGCCGGAGAATTCTACAGTAGAACGTGTACAAACCATGAAAGCCTATGGCGCAAAGGTTATTTTAACCAGTGCTGATGACGGAATTGAAGGCTCCAGGGATTATGCAGAAGATAAAATGAACTCCGGGGATTATTTTATGTTGAACCAGTTTGGAAATGAGGATAACTGGAAAGCGCATTATAATACCACAGGACCTGAAATATGGAAAGATACAGACCATAAAATCACCCATTTTGTTTCTTCTATGGGTACCACCGGAACTATTATGGGAACAAGTACATATCTAAAGGAAAAGAATAAGGAGATTCAGATCGTAGGCGTCCAGCCTACAGACGACTCCAGAATACCGGGTATTCGAAAATGGCCCGAAGCCTATTTGCCAAAAATTTTTAATCCGAAAAAAGTTGACAGGATTTTAGAAGTAAGCCAGAAGGAGGCGGTTGATATGAGCCGGAGGCTGGCTGAAGAAGAGGGGGTTTTTGCAGGTATGAGTAGTGGTGGTGCGGCAGCGGCAGCGGTTAGACTATGCAATGAACTTGATAGCGGGCTTGTTGTTAGTATCGTTTGTGATCGCGGAGACAGGTATCTTTCTTCAGATCTTTTTGAATAAAAAACTAATAAAAAGGCTGTATAAAAATTAGCGTTAACTCTGTATTTGTTGATCTGAGAGATCAACTTTTATTAACTACTATTACATTTTAACATTTAGACTGCCCATTGAGATCAAGACAGTTGCTAAAATTTATACAGCCTCTAATTTATTAGTCTATGGAAGCGACCCCACTAATTGATGCGCTGGGAGTAAGCTTCATTTTTGTTTTCTCTTTACCTCTTTCTAAGGTCATTATATATTTTTGCTTTTCAATCTGGTCACTTCTACCATAAGCGATATATTTATTTGACGTCATAGTCCAACCTTTATTCTGGGAGTAAACCTCATTTCTTACATGATATGGTAGAGGAATATTCTTGAATTTTTGATAGTTATTCACTATCTCCCCATCTTGGTTATAAGTTGCTTTTATATAGCCATTGGAACATTTCGCAGTAACAATAATATCACCATTAATATTATCCTGAGCCTCCATATATCTCAGTATATCAAAGTTTTTCTTCATAAATGAAATAGCGTCGGATCGAAATTGAGTAGAAAATTTCTCTTTTACTTTAACAATTCCGTTTGCATAATCTTCAAAAACGATTTCTGCGGTTGGATCAAAATTCAATCTTGTTTCTTCAAGTTGAATTATTCTTTGAGAATAGGAGGAAAGCACCCATCCTGCGACTAAAATTAAGGTGATAATTTTTTTCATAATACAGTATATAATTGATGAATAAAATATTTTAAGAACCACCAAGGTAGTATTTAAAAGACTGTATAAGAACGACTTAAGTAGCACAAGAGTATCTATTTTCTATTTTTATAGTGTTTATCTAATTCCTTGATCAAGAGGGAAATATCTTTAATTTCTACCTGATTTCTGTGAATAGCAATTGAGCCGTTTTTTTTTAATTCCTGCAGATGCCTGTTTACTACCGCCCGGGTAGATCCTATTAAATGAGCTAACTCTTTATTTGGCAGATCGTTAATAACTTCAAGCTGATTAGATTTTTTATCGATATTTCCTATTAACAGCTTTAAAAGACGAGTCGAGATATTCGTAAATATTAATTGAGAGACGTTTTCTTCGAGCGTTCTCATTATTTTTCCTGTATATGATAAAAAGTACTTATAGTATACAGGGTTTTTATTGAGCCAGTCTCTTAAATGATCCATCGAAACTGCCAGAACCTTAATATTATCCAGACATTCATAGTAAACCTTATGACTAATCCCGTCTACTAAACAGAATAGATCAAAGACATCTCCATTTTTAAGTAAGAATAAGGTGTGCTCTTTATGACTGCTTTCATCAACATTATACATTTTTATTCTTCCGGAAGTAATGATATAAAAATGAAAAAGGAATTTTTGATGGTTAATAATACAGGTGTTTTTCTTCCATTTTTCCTCATGAAAATGCACCAATAGGTCTAACCAGTCAACTTTCTTCATATTAGAAAAAAGTTCACAAATTAAAAGTGTTTTCTCGTATTTGGTAAATAAACGCTCTGCTGAAGTCAAATCACGGGATTTTTAGTTAATAAAAATTCCGGGGGATTTTACAGAGTTATTTTTTTCAGGGAATGAAAAAAGTATTATCCAAAATAACCATTACAAATCTACAATATTTTTAAAATTGGAGCGTGTTTTTTTAGGGCTCATAAACTGCAATAATTTTTTGAGTAATGCTTAAAATGGCTTATTTTTGCAAAATTGCTTACTTAAAAAAATCTATGGCGTCAGAAACATTTGGTATTGAAAAGAAGAAAGTAGACAAGGAGTTATATGACTACCAACAAAAAGATATAGATAAGATATTCGGCGTAATTGAAGAACATCCTGAAAACTATAACCTTCTTTATCAACTACCTACCGGTGGTGGAAAAACGGTGATTTTCTCTCAAATGACAAGGGAGTATATCCAGAGAACAAATAAAAAAGTTCTTATACTTACGCACAGAATTGAACTTTGTAAGCAAACTTCTAAGATGCTTTCAGGGTTTGGAGTGCGCAATAAGATCATTAATAGCAAGGTAAAGGAATTACCAGATCAGGACGATTATATGTGTTTTGTTGCCATGGTGGAAACACTAAATAATCGATTGAATGATGAAAAACTGGAAATTCAGGATATTGGATTGGTGATTATTGATGAAGCACATTACAACTCATTTAGAAAATTATTCAAGTTCTTTGAAAAGTGTTTTATCCTTGGAGTAACAGCAACTCCATTAAGTTCCAATATTAAACTTCCGATGAAAGATAACTACAGGGAGCTTATTGTTGGGGATTCTATTTCTTCTTTAATAGAAAAAGGCTTTCTAGCTCAGGTTAATATTTATAGTTATAATGTGGGATTAACCAATCTTAAAGTGGGGATGAATGGTGATTACACCGTAAAATCTTCTGAAGAGTTATATTCTAATTATAGCATGCAGGAGAAGCTTCTCACTGCTTATTATGAGAGGTCTAAAGGTAAAAAGACGCTGATCTTCAATAATGGTATCAACACCTCTGTAGAGGTCTATTATACTTTTAAAAACGCAGGTTTGCCTATTAGGCATCTGGACAATACAACGAGTAAGCAGGACCGGAAAGACATTCTAAAATGGTTCAAACATACACCAGATGCTATTGTTACTTCAGTAAGTATTCTTACTACAGGATTTGATGAGCCTACAGTAGAAACGATTATTCTAAATCGTGCCACAAAATCACTTACACTTTATTTCCAAATGATTGGCCGTGGTTCACGTGTGCTAAAGAATAAAGATGAGTTTAATGTAATAGATCTAGGGAATAATTTGGCTAGATTCGGGCATTGGAGCACTGCGGTAGATTGGAAACAAATATTTAGATCTCCCGATTTCTATTTTGAAAATCTTCTTAGTGATGAAGATATTGAAAGAGATTTTCAGTATCAAATGCCTCCTGAAATTCGAGAGCAATTTTCCAAATCTGAAGATGTCACTTTTGACATTGAAGAAGCTTATGATATAGTGATCAAAAAAGGTCTGAAATCTAAAGCTGTTTTGGAATGGTCTATGGAGCAACACGTAAAGATGTGTGTTGAAAATAGTGAAGATGTATTTGACGCAAGGATCCTCGCGAAGGAATTAAAGGATGATATTTCTTCCCGTATAAAGCAATATTCTTACTGTATAAGTAAAAGCACCAAGAATTATCGTGATTGGCTGGAAGAAGACTATTCGCGTAAACTTAGGATGGAGATCAATAAGGAATTCTAGAAATTTGTATCAGATGATTTAATGTTTTTTTCCACAAATTCCGGTTCGCGAACACTACCTCCCACAACGATGGCTGCACTAATAATTAAAAGATTTTTAATTATATACTGGCCTTCCATACTTAATTGAAGAGGGAATTCGGTAAAAATAATTTCAGGAAGGAAAACTATAGGCAGGAAAGTGCCCGGAATTTGAAAGATCAATAATAGTATAGCTAATCTTATTGTTTTTTTCAAACAGAGAAATAAACCAATAAGCACTTCCCAAACTCCCAGAATAGGAATAAAAGCTTCGGGTTCTAACCAGAATACCGTAGCCGTAATTACGTCTTCAGCAGGACTCTCCCCAATTACTTTTAAAAACCCAAACCAAACAAAAATAATGGCCAGTGAATACCTTAGAACAGGTTTGCCATAAACGTACATCCAACGGGAAACTCTAAAATCCAATTGTTTAACTTTTGATATGACGGAGTTTTTGCTCACCTCAAAACGGTATTTCTGCTATTATGTCTTAATAAGAAATTTTAGTTATCATCCTTTTTGCCGAATAGACGTTTAAAGAAACCTTTCTTTTTCTTTTTATCGTCCTTTTCCTCATTCCTGGAATTTTTATTTTTATTTCCGGAAAATAATCTTTCAAAAAAGTTATCACGTTCTTCTGGCGGACATTCCATCAATTCTGCCAATTCCCGACTTAAGGGCTGGAACCTTGCATTTGTGATATTATTAAATTCTGAATCGGCATTCATTTTTTGCATGAGTTTGGCAAAAACAGGGAGGGCAGAATTTGCTCCCTGACCAATACCTGTATTTCTGAATCCTATCCTGTGATCGTCTGCACCCACCCAGGTTACGCAAACCAATTCTGGAGTAATTCCTACAAACCAGCCATCCTTGTTATCCTGTGTGGTTCCTGTCTTTCCTGCAATATCATTTTGCAGGCCGTATTTATATCTTAACCTGGTAGCAGTTCCTTCATTAACCGTTGCCTGCATCATATTAAGCATGATCTTTCTGGTATCTTCTGAAAAAGCTCTCGTCTTTGATACTTCCGGTTGAAACTCAGCGAGTAAATTCCCATTTCCATCTTCAATTTTAGTAATATAATAGGGTTTAGAATAACGCCCATCATTTACGAAACTGGTATATGCTGAAGTAAGTTCACCTAGATTGAGTGATGCTGTCCCTAAGGCAATAGAGGGAACTTGTGGAAGATCAGATACTATACCCATTTTACGAGCCTGATTTATAACCTTCTCTATTCCTGTTTCCATCAGTACTTTTACCGCAATGGTATTCATTGACTGACTTAAAGCAGTTTTCAAATTATAGTTCATATTTGGATCGTCACCTTCAGAAGATGAATTAGAAGGAGTCCAGCCATCTGCATACGTAACTTCCCGAACAGAAAAATAGGAGCAGGGATCAATTCCACTTTCCAGAGCAGCCGTATAAACAAACGGTTTAAAAGTAGATCCCACCTGTCTTTTACTTTGCGCAACATGGTCATATTTGAAGAAACGGAAATCTACACCACCCACCCAGGCCTGGACCGCACCGTTTTTTGGACTTACCGCCAGTAAACCTGAATTTAGAAACTTTAAATAATGTGAAATACTATCAATAGTACTCACATTTTTTGTTTCCATACCCTCATATTCAAAAAGTTCGGTGGGGCGGGTTTTTTCCAATTCTTTGAGAATATCACGCTCACTCATTCCATCTTTTTGTAAATTTTGATACCTCCCGGATCTTTTGATGGCACTATTTAATATATCTTTATTACGAATCCAGGGTGCATAATTCCCGTAAGATTTTTCATGTTCCTGTTGCAATTCAGACATATGCTCTGTCATAGCTTCTTCAGCTAATTGCTGCATTTCATAATTAAGGGTAGTGTGAACAATAAGTCCGTCACGATAAATATTATATTTCTGTCCATCCTTATTTTTAAGGGTGTCAAGAATCTTACTAACGTCTTTTCTAATCTGTTCTCTAAAATACGGAGCAACCCCTTTATTGTTGCTATAACTTTTATAATCCAGGACTAGCGGTTGCATTTTAGCTTCTTCAGCTTCCTCCACGCTTAGATAATCATACTTGGACATTTGCATTAAAACTACATCACGTCTTAAACGACTACGTTCCGGAAAAATTCTGGGATTATAATAATGGCTAGCCTTTAGCATTCCAACCAGAACAGCAGCTTCCTCTAGGCTTAAGGCGGAAGTATGTTTGTTGAAAAATTTTAGGGAAGCACTTTCAATTCCGTAGGTGTTATCACTAAACGGAACCGTATTAAAATAGAGCTGTATGATCTCATCTTTAGAATAGATATTTTCCAATCTCTTTGCAATCACCGCTTCCTGCATCTTATTTATCACAATGCCGAACATTCCAAAATCCCGACGCCCATAAATGTTCTTGGCTAATTGCAGCGTAATGGTGCTTCCTCCTCCGGCAGATTCATCCTGAAGTAAAATAGATTTAAAGAAAACCCTTAGCAGGCTACGATTATCAATCCCATCATGCTCATAAAATCTGGCATCTTCGGTGGCAATCAGAGCTTCGTTAAGGTAGGGTGGGAGTTGCGAAAAATCAATAGGTTGCCTGTCGAATATATAAAACTTCCCAATAAGTTTACCATTGGCTGCAAGAACCTGGGTTGCTTTATTTTGTTTTAGCTCGGTAAGCTCTTTAGAACTTGGGATCTTTCCCCACATTCCAAAATAGATACTTCCAAAAAACAAGAAGAATAGTACTATTAAACTGGTAAATATAATTAAAGCCCATTTTAATTTTGGGTGCCTTTTTATGTATGCTAACATTTGTTGAAGATAAATACTGCAAATAAACAAATGTTTACGTCAGAAGCTTTGGTTTTGAACTAATTTAGATTTTTTTTAACCAAAAATTATAGCCGATAAACTTGAATTTACCGGCTAGGTTGAAATAGTTTTCATACGATAGCTTTTTTTGCTCTAAATGAAACGCTTTTTAATCTTGCAATCTCGTTTGCAATTACCTTTTACCTTCTGGATAATCAATAAGTAAAATTTGAGTTCTTACACCAAAGTCTTTCAATTAGGTTAGGTAAAATTGTCACGGCAGATGATTATACAATTGAAGAATAATCAAATGTAGCTTTGGCGACTATAATAATTGCTGTGTTTGGTAGAAGCTTTTAAGTTTAAGAATGGTCTTCGATGAGTAAGACCTCCTTCTTTATTCGTTCCAAAATCCTGGATAATGCTGTCTAATGATGTCATAATTGATGATTTTATTGATTGATGAATTTTGTTTAGGAAAATCTTCTTCGGTTATAGAAGCTTGTCTTGTTAGAACTAGCCTCTGTACTCATAAATGATTTTCTGTTTTTGGTGTTGCTTACTAAAGTTGTCATGATTGATGAATTTTAATGATTGTTTCTATTTAATAGACGACGTTAAAACTAAAGCGTTACAGTACTATGTAATAAAAGGTACTAAATTAACATATCTTTAACTTTATTTGATATTTAGACTTTTATAGCACGCTTGAATTATTGAAGCATTTATTACAGGAGAGGTACATTTATTATCTAATGAAGGTTTTTTTAGAAAAGCATAACTAAGGTTATGATATAAAAAAAATTCGGACTCAAATGCGAAATTTGTAGATAAAAGAAAAAAGTTAAGATGAGATCAATATAAAGCATTCAAAGTATTGTTAATCTTTTTGTGCCTGATGCTCATTCATGTAATTTTAGTTTACTAAAAATAATTTCATGAATAAATGGGCCATTGGTATCATCGCGTTAACTTTAATTTTAGCTGGAGTTGTATATGCCATTTATGAAAGTAATGATTACGATTTTGAAGATTCGACTAAATCTTACGAAATTCTAAACAAATGGGAGCTACCAGAAGAACTTGATGAAGTCTCCGGTATGCAATGGATTGGAGATGAAAAAATAGCCTGTGTGCAGGATGAAGATGGAATTATTTTTATTTATGATCTATCAACCTCTAAAATAATAAAGCAATACAAATTTGCCAATTCCGGTGATTACGAAGCATTAACTTCTTTAAATAACGAATTATGGGTAGCCGAAAGCAATGGTAAGCTCTTCAATATAAAAAGTCTGGAGGGAGTAGAAGAGAATTCTGAGGTAATTGAGCTTGAATTTGAATATCGAAATAATATTGAAGGCCTTGCTGCAAATACCAATGGTGAGCTTTGGTTATCTGTGAAAGAGAGAAATCTTGATAATAGCAGTGGTTATAAAGGTATTTATTCTTTTAACCCATTAACTAATAAACTTAATAAAGAGCCGGTTTTAAAAATAAGTTATGATGATCCGAAATTTGATGTTTTAAAGACAGATAATCCCCGAAAGCTTATTCGTCCTTCAGATATCACTTTTTCTCCTCTTAATGATGATCTCTATGTTTTGGATGCTGAATTCCAAAAGGTTCTTATTGTAGATCGTAAAGGACAAATAAATAATCTACATCTTCTGGATCCAGCGGAATTTGCCCAGCCGGAAGGTATTTGTTTTAGCCCGTCCGGTAGATTATTTATTGCCAATGAATCCCTGGGAGGGCCGGCAAATATTATTGAAGTTAAAATAAACTAATTGTTTGTCCGTAAAGCATCCTAAACTGAAAAATAGCGTCATTCTGTCCCGATAACTATCGGGATTGTTTCAGAATCTCAGTTTAATGTAAATCAATGCGATATTGAGACCCTGAAATAAATTCAGGGTGACGAAAGAACGATTGGGACAGAAAATGGATATACATTAAACTAATTAGGATTTCTGAAGATCATCTGCAACTGCCTGTACTTCATCCATAACTCGCAGTAAATTTTCTCCCCATAATTTTTTGATTTCCTCGTCGGTATAACCACGTTTTACAAGTTCAATGGTCACATTCAGGGTTTCTGAAGCATCCTGCCATCCTTCGATTCCTCCGCCACCATCAAAATCTGAACTAATACCTACGTGATCAATTCCAATTTTTTCTACCAGATAATCTATATGATCTACAAAATCTGAAACATTTACCGGAATAACCGTTTCTTTAAGTTTATCAATTTCAGGTTTAGCAGAAGATTTGATCTTGCTTATTTGATTATAATATGCCGTACGTTTCTCATCTGTGAAATTTCTGACCGTATCTCTTGGTAAGATCTGGAGATCCATTTCAGCAGCTTTCTGCTCATAAACTTTACGACTGGCTTCTTCATAAGCATCATCCTTCTCTGTATTCAAATAAGAACTAAATGCAACGGTTTGAACCACTCCGCCATGTTCTTTAAATAACGCTAGTAATTCATCATCCAGGTTTCTGCTATGATCGCATAAAGCACGAGCGGAAGAATGCGAGGCAATTAATGGTGCTTTTGATAGCTCAAACATATCTTTAATTGCTTCTTTACTAGGATGTGAAACATCTATCATTATTCCATATTTATTCATTTCTATAACCGCCTCTTTTCCTAATTCGCTTAAACCATTATAAAGCCATTCATCATTTTCTTCGCCCGTATTAGAATCACTAAACTGGCTATGCCCATTATGAGAAAGAGACATATACCTGGCTCCAAGATCATAGAATTCTTTAATTCTGTTTAGGTCAGTCCCAATAGGATATGCATTTTCCACACCTATCATAGCAACCTTTTTTCCTTGTTTAACCAGTTTCCGAACTTCTTCAGAATTCGTAGCTAAACCTATTCTATCCGGTGCTATTTCGTCGGTAAGGCGATGAATCGCTTCAAATTTGCTTATTGCATTAGCGTAAGCAGCTTTATAACCTTCTTCGTCTAAGGATTCCTGTCCTGTATAAACAATTAGCCAGGTCACATCCATTTCTCCCTCATCCATCTTAGGAAGGTTTACCTGGGTATCCAGATCCGTGGTATAATTCTTATTATCTGTAAAATTATCTACATTAATATCATTGTGGGTATCTATAGTAATTGCTTCTTTATGAATCTTTTTTGCCCTTTCCATAATTTTCTGATCTGTTTTTTGGGCATTAACCGTGAGAATACTTGAAAATAGTATAAATACGAATAGTTTTAGTTGCATAAGAATTGATATTTATCAGTTTGGTGGCCTGAATTTAAGAATTAATATTAAGCTATACTTAAATTCTGAAATCGGATTGGTTTTTAATATACATTTGATCAAACATTTCATTTTTAATGAAAAAATATATTGTCGTAAATCAGCCGGAGACGTGGACGATCTCTTCTGAGCATGTTACTATAATTTCGTCCAAAGACTATCTCACTAATCCTGAATATTCGAGACTTAAAAAAGCGCGAGTTTTTAATCTCTGTAAGGATTATTCATACCAGTCTAAGGGATACTATGTTTCGCTTTTAGCTGAAGCCAGGGGGCATCTGGCAATTCCAACCTTAAAAAACCTTGTAGATCTTGGGGAACCAAAACTTATAAAAATTGTTTCTGAAGATTTTGACGATCTTATTCAGCAAACTCTCAAGAATTTAAAGTCTCAGGAATTTACGTTAAGTATATACTTTGGGCAGAATGTTGCTGCAAAGTACAAGGAATTAAGTGCTATGTTTTTTAGGCATTTTCAAATTCCGTTTTTAAGAGTTAAATTCAATTTTACAACCAGATGGAATATAAAAAGTATCAAAGCTATTTCAGAATCTGAAATTCCGGAAGAGCATAAAGAAAGTGTGCTGATTTCTGCAGAACAATATTTTGCAAAAAAGCGATATGATACTCCCAGAGCGAACGTTTCAGAATATGATCTTGCTATTCTGGTCCAACCTAATGATGTTGCCCCGCCAAGTAATGCAAAGGCACTCAAAAAGTTTATAGAAATAGGGGAGAAGCTTGGTTTTGCTACTGAAATTCTGGAACCTAAAGATCTTTCAAGGTTGCCCGCATTCGATGCTTTGTTTATAAGACAAAGTACTGAAGTTAATAATGAAGCCTATGCATTTGCAAGAAAAGCACAACAGGAAGATATCGCTATTCTGGATTATCCAGATGCTATTTTAAAATGCTGTAATAAGGTATTTATGGCAGAAGCTTTAGAAAACTCAAAAATTCCTACCCCAAAAACGGTGATCGTTCATAAAGATAATTTAAAGTCGGTTTTAGAAATTACAAAATTACCGGTGGTTCTAAAATCTCCCGACTCAACTTTTTCTTTCGGAGTTAAAAAAGCAAGTACTGAAGAGGAATATTTAGAATTGGTTTCTACAATGCTTAAGAAGTCTGAACTTGTGATTGCCCAGGAATTCTCGCCATCAGATTATGATTGGAGAATTGGGGTTTTAGACGGAAAAGCTTTTTATGCCTGTAGGTATTATATGGCTAAAGGCCACTGGCAGATCTATAATTGGGATGCCAAAAATAAAGACGATCAGGATGGAAATGCAGATTCATTACCTATTGAAAAGGTTCCGGAGAAGATTTTAAAAAACGCTCTAAAAGCGGCTAAACTTATGGGCAAAGGCTTATACGGAATAGATATTAAAGAAGTAGATGGAGAGGCATTGGTGATCGAGATCAACGACAATCCTAATATTGATGCGGGAGTGGAAGACGAATATTATGGTGATCAGGTTTACATAGATGTATTGACTGCACTTAAAAATCGATTAGAAAATAAAATATAATGGCTTATCATCTTTTTGAAGTATTTGGGATTGAACTGGAGTATATGCTGGTTAAGAGGTCTAATTTTAAGGTCAACCCAATTGTAGATCAACTTTTTATTGAAAAACACGGTTCTATAACTTCAGATACTGAGAATGGAAAAATTGAATGGAGCAATGAGCTTGTAGCCCATGTGGTGGAGATGAAAACAAATGGTCCTACTAATGATCTTTTGGATCTTGATTCGCTATTTGCAGAAAATGTCAGGGAGATGAATAAGCATCTGCAAAAATTTGACACTTTTCTTCTTCCCTCTGCATCCCATCCATTAATGAATCCGCAAACTGAAACTAAGCTATGGGAACATCATTACAATAAGATTTACAGTCTTTATAATAAGATTTTTAATTGCAAAGGGCATGGTTGGAGCAATGTTCAAAGTATGCACATTAATCTTCCTTTTTTTGATGACGCTGAATTTGAAAAATTACATGCGGCGGTAAGAATTTTGCTTCCGATAATTCCGGGGCTTTCGGCAAGCTCGCCCGTATTAGATGGTAAATTTACAGGTTTTAAAGATTCCCGAATGGAATTTTATAAATCCAATCAAAAAGAAATCCCTCATATGACGGGGAAAATCATTCCCGAACAGGTTTTCAATAAAGCCGATTACAATAAAACGATCTTTGAACCAATAATTAATGCTATTAAGCCGTTTGATACTGAAAATATTTTAGATCATCACTTTTTAAATTCGCGGGGAGCAATCTCAAGATTTGACCGCAACGCAATTGAAATTAGAGTGATAGACATCCAGGAAAACCCATCGGCAGATATAGCTATCGCGGCCTTTATTGTTGAAGTGTTGAAGTTATTTGTTAGCGAAGAGTTAGTCTCTCTAGAAGACCAGAAGTCCTGGCATGAAGATGATTTATTCCTTATTTTAGATGAAGTTATTGGCAGTGCTGAAACTACCTTAATAACCGATAAAAAGTATCTCGCAATATTCGATCTTCAAAGGGAGGCTGACGTAAAAAAGATCTGGAAAATACTGTATGCCAGGGTGGGCAGTAAACTAAGTGAAAACCATCAAAAACGTATAGAGTTTATATTGCAACATGGTAGCTTATCCACAAGAATCCTTAAGGCTATAAGAAACGATTTTTCAAAAGAGCACATAAAAAAGGTCTATTTTAGACTTGCAGAGTGTCTTAATGAAAATAGAATGTTCAGACCATGAAATTTGTTCTAAGCTGTGAGCATGCTTTCCCCGATATCCCTGAAAAATATCAATATGTGTTTGAAAAGGATCCTTATGTTCTTGAAACTCATGTAGCATACGACCCGGGAGCATTCGATCTTTATCAAAAATTGGAGAATTCTGTAGATTTTAGTAAGTATCAAACTATCGGCAGGTTATTAGTTGAAACCAATAGATCTCAACATCACAAAAGTTTTTTATCCAGATATTCAAAGAATTTACAGAAGGAGCAAATAACCAACATAGTTCAAACGTATTACCTGCCATATCGTGAGGAAATAGAAGATAAAATTTCAGACCTTATTAGAGAAGGAAATACTGTTCTACATATATCGGTTCATACTTTTACCCCGGTTTTAAATTCTGTGAAAAGAAATTGTGACATAGGGCTGCTATATGACCCGAAGCGATTGGTAGAAAAGGAATTTTGCAGGAAATGGAAAAATAATTTATTAAAGGAAAATTCTGATTTGAAAATTAGATACAATTATCCTTATTTAGGCAAGGCAGATGGTTTTACGACCTCTTTAAGAAAAGTATTTCGCAATGATTATCTGGGAATAGAATTGGAAGTAAACCAGAAATGGGTAAGTGAGAATAAAATGAACAATAATTTAAAAAGTTCAATTCTGAAATCATTAAAGAACTAAATAATAAGTTCTGACTAATCTAATTGTTTAGTTTAGTTCTAAAGAAAAGCCACTAATACACCAATATATTTTTAAACTCATTAGTGCATTAGTGGCTTATGTATTATGCAGGATTTTTATTTCAAATCGTATTCCAATGTAATTTCAGCTTTTAAAAGCTTAGAAAGTGGACAACTTTCTTTAGCCTTATTAGCGATCTTATCAAACTTATCTTTATCAATCCCTGGCACAACTGCATTCAGTATAAGATGAGATTTTGTGATCTCTCCATCTTCAAAAGTAATTTCAGAGGTGGTTTCTACCTTGTCCGGTTCAAAACCGTCTTCAGTTAAAAATGCTGAAAGTTGCATGCTAAAGCAACCGGCATGAGCAGCTCCTACGAGTTCTTCAGGATTCGTTCCTTTACCATTTTCAAACCGTGTTTTAAAAGAATATTGCGCATCTTTTAGAACGCCGCTTTCAAGACTTATTTTTCCTTTTCCTTCTTTCAATGAGCCTTCCCAAACGGCTGATCCTTTTCTTTTCATAATAATAATTTTTATTGATTTCTCTCTAAATTAAGGCGCAATGCCTGAAATAGAAAAGAATTATAAAAATCTTAACCAAAACACGCTTATAAATAAAAAAGCCTGAAAGTTCAACTTTCAGGCTTTATGATATTATAAATAAAGGTAATTACTTGATCTCAACTACTTCAAGATCAAAAACAAGATCTTTACCAGCTAAAGGATGATTAGCATCAACTACGATACTTTCCTCTTTAATCTCAGTAACTACAAGGTTGATCTCACGACCATCAGGACCTTTAGAAACAAGTGGCATTCCTACTTCTGGTTTAAGCTCTTCTGGTAGTTGATTTTTTTCAACTTCCTGAATTAGCTCAGCTTTAGGCTCTCCGTAAGCTTCTTCTTTTGGTATATTGATCGTTTTCTTTTCTTTCACTTCCATACCGATAAGACCTTCTTCAAAACCTGGGATAAGTTGACCTTCTCCTAGAGTAAATTCTAGTGGTTCTCCGCGTTCTACTGAACTATCGAAAACCTGACCGTCTTCTAACTTCCCTGTGTAATGTACCTTAACGGCGTCATTTTGCTTTACTTGACTCATAAAAAGTATTTTTTCAATTTTAAATTTGACTGTAAACTAATTTTCAGTCATTTATAATCAACTTGTGCAAGTACCCTGCCGAATGCCAAATAACCAGACAGAATAACATACGATGATACATTTTGTCATATTTTCATTAAATTGGAAGATATTCAGTAGCAATTGTACTGTGATGCTTTCAAACCAACTTCCTTAAAACATGACTAAAACAAAGAAAATAAGCAGTTTAGATTCTCGGAGAGATTTTATGAAAAAATCGGCCATTGCTGCAAGCGGAATAATGATAGTTCCGCGCCACGTCCTTGGAGGCCCCGGATTTACTGCGCCAAGCGATAAACTTTTAATCGCTGGAATAGGAGTAGGAGGTAAAGGACAATCTGATCTACTTAGTTTTTACGAAAGTGGGAAAGCTGAAATTGCCTTTCTATGTGATGTTGATGATCGCAGAGCCGCAGTTTCAAGAGAGCGCTTTCCAAAGGCAAAATATTACAAAGACTATAGAGAACTTTTTGATAAAGAATCTAAAAACTTTGATGCGGTAAGTATTGCTAGCCCAGATCATAATCATGCTGTACAAACTATGGCAGCTATGGAACGTGGTAAGCATGTATATGTACAGAAACCACTAACACACGATATTTATGAAGCCCGGAAATTAACCGAAGCTGCTGAAGAATATAAGGTGGTTACTCAAATGGGAAACCAGGGAGCATCTGGCGACGGAGTGAGGAAAATGAAAGAGTGGTATGATGCAGGACTAATAGGAGAAGTAGAAGAGGTTTATGTTTGGACGAACCGCCCGGTATGGCCACAGGGAATACCATGGCCTAAGAATTCTTCTCCGGTTCCTTCTGAACTGGATTGGAAACTTTGGCTGGGTACCGCACCTTGTAAAGATTATGTAGACGGACTGGTTCCCTTCAATTGGCGTGGCTGGTGGGATTATGGAACTGGCGCACTTGGAGATATGGGGTGTCATCTTATTGAACCTCCATTTAGTGTTCTAGGGTTAAAGTATCCAAAAGATGTTGAATGTAGTGTTGGAAGTCTATACGTAGATGAATTTAAAAGAGGCTATTTTCCGGAGAGCTGTCCGCCATCCAGTCATGTGATTATGAGCTTTGATGGTAAAAGCAGTGTTTCAAAAGATATTAAATTGCATTGGATGGATGGAGGAATCAAACCAATGCGTCCCGAAGAGCTCGGTCCAGAAGAAACTTTTGGTGACGGAGGAAATGGAGCTTTAATTATTGGTTCTAAAGGTAAAATGATGTGTGGAACTTATGGCTTAAATCCGCAATTACTGCCAACCTCTAAAACAGAGGAAGTAAATCTTCCTCAAAAATATTCTAGGGTAGAAGGCGGTATAAATGGACATTATGCGCAGTGGGTAGAAGCTGCCATTGCTGGTCATGGAAAGAAAGAGGTAAGTTCTCCTTTTAGTATAGCAGGACCTCTAACGGAGTCTCTTCTTATTGCAAATCTCGCCATTAGAGGATATGATATTCAGAAAACCAGGAAGGATGAAGAAGGTAAAGATCAAATTTATTATCCAGGAAGAGATATAAAAATGATTTGGGATGCAGAGAATATGAAAGTAACTAATTTTGATGAAGCTAATCAGTTTGTAAAGCGTGATTATCCAGAAGGTTTTACTTTATAAGATTATATGAAATACGTGAAATTTTGTTTTACTGCGATTAACTTTAAAAAGTTAGCAGCCTTTTGTATCCTAATATTATTTTTGAATTCCTGTAAAAATTTCAATTCAGATGAAAATGAAGAGGAGTGGGTTACTGTCTGCGTCACTGCAACAGCCTATAATTCTCTTGATTATCAAACTGCTGGTAATCCCCGTATAACCGCATGGGGTGATACTTTGAAGCCGGGAATGAATGCCATTGCAGTTTCCAGGGATTTAATTAGATTAGGACTGGATCATAACTCAAAAATTAAAATTGAAGGTTTTGACGGGGTGTTCCTGGTAAAGGATAAAATGCATTATCGCTGGCGGCATAGAATAGATATCTATATGGGTGAAAATGTAAAACGAGCTAGAAAATTTGGTAGAAAGAAAATTAATATTTCCTATATCTTCGAAAAGGACACGATTTCGAAATAATAGCGTTTCACATCTTTATATTATATTCGAATTTTTAAAAAATTATTGATGCCTTTTTTCCGAAATATCACATTATTAACTATAGTATTATTTTTTTTTCAAGGATTTTCTCAGGAAACAGATTCCCTTAAAATTCAGAAAAAACTTGTCATTGGAATTACCGAAACACCTCCTTTTGTAGAAAAACGTCCCCAGGGATATTCAGGTTTAAGTATCGCCTCCTGGAAGATGGTGAATGAACAACTTCAGGTCTCGTATGAATTTAAGGAGTATGAAGATCTTGGTAGCTTATTAAATGGAGTTGAAAATGGGGAAGTAGACTTTAGTGTAAACCCTATCACGGTTACCGATAGTCGTATGAACCGTATGAATTTTTCCCAGCCCTATTTTATTTCTCATACCAGTGTGGCTAAACTAAAAGAATCAACATTTTTTAAACACATAAAGAATTTTTTTAGCTGGAATTTCTTTTCTGTTATTGCCTTGTTGTTATTGGTTATATTCATTTTTGGGGCATTAGTATGGTTCTTTGAGCGTAAGAAAAATCATGAAGAATTCGGAGGCAGTTTTAGAGGGATCATGCAGGGATTTTGGTGGAGTGCCGTAACTATGACCACGGTAGGTTATGGTGATAAATCACCAAAAACTACCGGAGGTAGAATCGTTGGTGTTATCTGGATGTTTATGGCCGTGATCATTATTTCAAGCTTTACAGCGGGGATCGCATCTTCGCTTACGGTAAAAAGCATCAATGAAGAAATAACCAATATTCAGGATCTGGAAAGATTTGATATCACCACGGTTAAAAGTTCAAGTTCGCAGGAATTATTAGACCTATATAATATTGAAAGTAATTTAGTGAATAGTGGTTCAGAAGGTTTACACGTGATTCTTGAAAAAGAATCCGGTCTTTTTGTATATGATGAGCCAATTTTAAAGTTTGAGATTGAACGAAATAATCTTTCTGATGAATTGGAGATATTAGGACAGAGCCTGAAAAAAGATTATTATAGTTACGCTTTTCCAAAAGATTCAGAGTTACTGGAAATTATAAATCCTGTACTGGTTAGAACCCTAAAAAGTATGGAATGGGCTACTCTTGTAAAAGATTATAACTGAGATATTTAAGCCGAATATTTCTGAAGGTTTATAACGTGTTATAAATCAATTAATATTCCTGTAATATTACCATATTCCACAAAAATTTAATAATAAAACCATATAAGTTATTGATATTTAGTATATTGTCTGCCGTTTTCGAACCAATCAACTAAAAATGATGCATACTGAAGACAATACTAATAGAAAATCCTCGGATCTAGAGTTTTTTCAATCGGCCAGGCAGGGACTAAGCAAAACAATTAATATTGCTATTGCTATAATTATAGTTTTGGCTCTAATAGCCATGACAGGTGTGTTTTTCGAATACTGGTAGATTATTGCTTGATCTCATTCATTAATAAAAATGCCTTATTCACATATTCTTTTTCAAGAAATAATGCGAAATAGTTTGAAGTTGAAATCATTTCAAACACAGGAATTCCTTCATAAGCGAGTAACTTAAAAATATAGAAATAAAGACCTACACTTTGAGAACTATTCTTGGGCAGTTCAATAGTAATTGAGGAAAGTTCTTCCTTAATTGAAACCCTTACTTCGTTTCTAAAACATTTTTCAACAAGATCGGTGAGCGAAGAAGACACTAAAATATTGCTTTCCTGATAATTGCTGGAATAATTTAAATAAACCCCGGTTTGTTCTTTAACCGCTTCCATTAATTTGATCTTATTCGCTATAATGGTTTTTGAATTTAAGAAAGTATACTCGGTTATTCCCGAACGCACAATAATGTCTCCCAATTCACGAAGACTTTGCATATTCACTTTTGTTCTGCTTGGAGCATATCTTCGCAACGCCATAATAATGCTTCCCTGTTTTACTTCTTTTCGCATCTCCTTTTCAACTTGAGACTGAATATCGGCCGCTAATCCGCTGAAGTTTATAATATCTCTGGCAATGGCATCATCTAGAAATGGTTGATGTCTTATAATGTCATGAACAACAGTTGTAATGGTCTTCATTGTTAAATATTAAACATTTTGTACAAATGTATATAAAATGAAACATAATTTTTTAGTCACTTCATTTTAATAATATCTATGCATCTTCAATTTAGTAGGTATGAAAGTTTTAAAATTTGGCGGTACTTCTGTAGGTTCTGCGGTAAGTATAAGAAATGTAAAAGAAATTATTTCCAATTTACCTGGAGATAAGCTTTTAGTACTTTCGGCGATGTCCGGAGTAACCAATCAACTTGTTGAAATATCTGAATTTGTGAAAACCGGGAGTTTAGATCAGGTATCTGAAAAAATCCAGGCTTTAAAAGCTAAACATTTTTCATTAATCGACGAACTGGTTCCAGATAAAACATCCAATCAATCTATTAAAGATCATATAGTATTACAATTAGAAGAACTGGTGGAAATTTGCCAGGTACAACCATGGAGTAATGAAGTTGATGCTAAGATTATTACCACAGGTGAAAGGCTCTTAACTTCTATATTTAGTTCTTATCTAAAGTTTGAGGAGGTAGCTAACACATTACTGGATGCAAGAAAATTTATGAAAATTCATAATCTTGAGAATCCAGATACTGGTCTTGTTGGAGAATTGCTGAATGACACGTTGAAATCTTCTTTTGAAAGTAATATTTTAATCACTCAGGGATTTGTGAGGTTGAATGCTCAAAATGAAGTAAGCACCTTAAAAAGAGGGGGGAGTGATTATACTGCAACTATATTAGGAGCAGCAATAAGAGCTGCTGAAATTCAGATATGGACAGACATAAGCGGCTTACATAATAATGACCCGAGATTTGTAGAAAACACTCATGCGGTTTCACAACTAAGTTTTGAGGAAGCGGCAGAGCTGGCATATTTTGGAGCTAAAATTCTACATCCTCAAACCATATCCCCGGTTATAGGAAAAAACATTCCTGTTTATTTGAAGAATACCTTTACTCCTGAAGCTACCGGAACCTGTATTAGTGCTCTTGCTGAAAGGAAAGGGCTTAAAGCAATTTCTGCAAAAGATGAAATTACCGCGATCAAGATCAAATCTAACCGGATGCTAATGGCACATGGTTTTCTAAAGAAAATATTTGAGGTATTTGATACCTACGAAACCTCCATTGATATGATTACCACATCTGAGATCGCAATTTCTCTGACGATAGATAATACGGCAAATTTAGATCTAATACTCCAGGAGCTTGATCAATATGGTGAGATAAGTGTAGATGCCAGTCATAGTATTATTTGTGTGGTGGGAGAAGGATTAATTGAGGATAGGGGAACTTCAAGATTATTTGAAATTCTTCAGGATGTGCCCATTAGAATGATTTCTTACGGAGGAAGTAGCAATAATATTTCCCTGTTAGTTGATACAAGAAATAAAATTGAGGTGTTGCAAAAGTTGAATGAAAAACTATTTGTAAACCAATTAAAATCTGTTTAACAGTTTCAGTTTTGTTTAGAGTTTGAATAAACTGTTTTTTTTGTAGTGAAAACCGCCAGGATGCAATTGTAACTGGCGGTTTTTTAATCTAATAAATTCCCACGGCTTGCCTTGGGGATAGTCGGTTTAAAGAAATTTTTTATTCTTTTCTTCGATAAACCTGGACATAAAATAGGTGCTTTTATGCAAATGATGTTTAAGCATTTTCCCTGTGAAATTGGTCAAACGATGTCTTTCCAGATCATTCTGAATTAGGGATAATTTTTTTCTGAAATTTTCTATATGCTCTTGCTTATTGAAACGCTTATTGATGATGTCAAATCCTAATTTTAGCTGTTTTTCCCAAAGTTGATCATTCGTATATAATTCAATAGATTTCTCAATGAATTCATTATCAGATTCTGTAATAAAACCATTCCATGCTAATTGACCGTTTATTCCTTCCGCTCCAATTTTAGTGGTTACAGATGCGGTTCCATTTTGCATAGCTTCCACAAGTTTTCCTTTTAATCCCGCACCAAACTGGATAGGGGCGAGGCATACCCTGGAATCTCTCATTACTTCCCGGGAACTTTCAGCCCAACCATTAATGATAAAGTTCTCTTTTGAATTGAGAAGGTTTAAAACTTTTTGAGAAGGATAGGCGCCATATACCTGCATTTTAGCTTCAGGTAAAGCCTTTCTTATTTGCGGCCATATTTTTTCTTTAAGATACAGAACGGCATTCCAGTTGGGTTCATGTAAAAAATTACCAATACTTATAAAATCTTTTCTGTCTTCAAAAACAGGAAGATTCAATTGTTCTTTTTCTGAAATTTCTTTCAGTAAAAATGGCAAATATTGAAGAATGCTTTCTGGAACCTGAAATTTAGAAGTAAGTAGCTTTAATTCAATTTCAGAAATAATTAAACTAAGATCACATCTATAGATCGCGGCAATTTCTCTTTTAGCTAGATCTGAATCAAAATAGATTTCTTCTGCTTTTTTATTTTCCTTAAATGATTGATGACGTGCCTTTCTAAGAAAATGTAGATCTTCTGTATCAAGTATTTTTATTGCTTCGGGACAAACAGTATCAACTCTCCAGCCAAATTGTTCTTCCACCATAAAACGATCAAAAAGAACAATATGGGGCATTAAATCTTCAAGAAAAACGTCAAAATCCGCATCGTTTAATTTGATCTTCTCGCTTTGAATTCCTAATTCATTCAAGTCAGCCTTATTATCGGTTTCACGGGCAGTAGTGGCAAATGTAATCTGATAGTTTTCATTTTGAAAGAACTTCAAAAGTTGCATCATTCTGGTTCCTGCAGCCGAAGATTTCGGTTCAGGCCAAACATAACCGATCACTAACAGTTTTGGCATTTACTTTTTTTCAAAAATAACATTTTATAGCTGGCCAGAGAGCAGTATAGTCGCGGTAATCCAAAGTGCGATAGATACCACACCTCCAATAATAAGAAAATGTTTGAACTTATAGATTCCCATACCATAAATAATCGTATTGGTTTGGTATCCCACCGGAGTGAAAAAGCTGAAATTAGAGGCAAATAACACCGCGAGAATAAATGGTTTAGGATCTAATTTTAAGCTAGCGGCAATGGTAATCGCAATTGGAGCAACAATAATCGCTGTTGCATTATTAGATATAAAACCACTTAGGAACATGGTTACAAAGAACAGCAACCCTATAATTACATAATTAGCCTGGCCTTCAAAAAGCTTTAAAAGGCTATCTGAAATCCATTGATCGGCTCCGGTGTTACTCATGGCAACACCAAGAGGAATCATGCCGGCAAGAAGAAAGATAATTTGCCAGTTCACCTGTGTATAGACTTTTCCAAGATTTATGCACCTTAAAAAGATCATTAGAAAACAACCAATAAGGGAACTTTTCAGAATAGGGAAAATCGAAAATGCAGATAACACAATGACAAGTAGAAGAATTCCTAAAGTTAAATTGCGTTTCCATTTGGTCGTGATATTAATGTCACTATGCTCCTGCAGAATACTAATATTATCCATTTTATGAAGTTGCTCCAGGTCATTTTCGGTTACTTCAACCAAAAGACGGTCACCAACTCTCAATTCTATATCATCAGATTTTTTATCGAATATTCTTCTTCCGGGATTTATAAAACTTCTCCGTTTTCTAATAGCCAAAGGTACCGCCCCATGGAGATCATACCAGCCAACTGTTTTTATGCTCTTTCCAATTAAAGGTGAATTTGGAAGCATCAATAATTCTACTACCTGAATATTTTGTTCAAGGATCTCTTCATTTTGCTCGTCTGTTTCAGGTTTATCTTTTTCTGATTTTCTTATGATGGTAAGGTCACCCGATTCTTTTAGCTTAATAAGCTGTTCAATATTACATCTTAACAGTAATTGATCACCTTCTTTTAGGGTAGTGTATTTTCCCGGATGTTCATTGATAACAGCGTTCCGCTTCAACCTAATTACTTCTATATCCTCATTCTCACTACCAAAAATTTCCTTAATGTTCTTTCCTATAAGTTCCGAGTCTTTAGAGACAATTCCTCTTGTAATGAACTCATCAAGATCATAGACATTGGAAATACTACTTTTTTTCTTTTTAGGAAGAAAGCGGGCCATTAAACTCACAATAACTATAGTGATAATCAGAAATATTGCACCTAACCAGGTAAATTCAAAAAAACTAAATTTTTCAACACCTCTTTTAACGGCAACAGCGTTAACGATAAGGTTTGTTGATGTTCCCATTAAAGTACAGCTTCCACCAATTATTCCCGCAAATGAAAGTGGAAGCAACAATTTAGAGTTTGGAATGTCATATTTATCGCTTAGCTCATCGATGATCTTCACAAATACCAACACAACTGCAGTGGTATTTATAAATGCCGAAATTCCACCTGCAATAAACATAAACACAGGAACCATAAAAAAGAGAGGTAATCCTCTTAGTTTTTTTAATCCATTAGCCAGCCAGTCTATAACACCGTTATCTTCCAACCCGATGGCGATAATCATTAACGCCAGTACAGTGATGGTGGCCGGACTCGGGAATCCTGAAATAGCCTCTTCGGGAGTAATAAGGTTCGCAAGCAAAAGGCTTACCATGATAAAGAAAGCGATTTTGTCTACTGGAAAAACTTCTAACGCAAAGAGGAATATAACAGCAATGATAATAACAAAGAGAATGATGATTTCCAGAGTCATGCTTATATTAATTCATATAAAAATACTTCTAAGTTCTTTTACCCGCTGTTCTTTCTGAAATATTTATGATTCCAATTTTGGTTAGATGAAGCGTTTTGAATATAATTCCATAGATTATATTTTAAACTTGAATTATGAGTAGGGGATTTGTAAAGGAAGAAGATCAGGAAGAACCGGTTTTGGTTCCTCCAAGAGCGGCTATACCCGAAGGAGTTACTAATTATGTAACACCCAATGGGCTTGCTGAACTTAAGCAGGAATTAAAAGACCTAGAATATGAAAGAGCTCATGTTGAAGCTGAAAATGATACTGAAAAAAGAAGAGCCCAAAGTCTAATTGACGGAAAAATAAATTTGCTGTCAGAAAGATTGCAAACCGCGAGACTTCTGGATTCAAAAGATCAGCCAAAAGATGAAATAAGATTTGGTGCAAGGGTTAAACTTACAAATGAAACTTCGGGGCAATTACAGGAATTTCAGATTGTTGGAGTTGATGAAGCCGATATTAAAAAGAAAAAGATCGCATTTGTAGCTCCTATCGCGAAAGCAGTAACCGGTAGAAAAGTAGGAGAAGAAATTGATTTTAAGTTGGGCAATGAAATAAGAAAACTGAAAGTCTTAGGAATTACTTATTGAGTTTCTTCGATGATAAATTCAAGATCATCAATAATATCACCATATTCGTTCATTTCAATTTCAAAAGATTGGGCTTCTGAACTTATAAATTTTAAGTTCTCAAGTTGTTGCTTATCGATTTCGGCCGTATAATTTCCTGGTGAAAGTCCTAAATAGGTAAAATAACCGTCCCCTTCAGAAAGAACGCTTTCTACTATTTCCTGATTTTCATTCAGAATATTAATGATAATTCTACCCTGACCTTTTCTTCTATCTTCACTTTTCAGAAATACAAAACCTGAAACTTCCCCGATCACACTTACAGGGATATACACTGGTTTAAACTGATTTGGAACCGTTTCAACAAGGATCTTTGGATTGTCTACTTTCCAGGCAATATTATCAAGACTATTGGGTTCAACCTCAAGTAGCAGCTTAATGTAGGGTTGCAGGTCATTTAGTCTTAAAATAGTTTTGTCTTCATTATACGAAAGAACTCCGGGTTTAGATTTAAGTTCCAGACCGGAAACTCCAGGTTCCATCTTATCTTTTTTTCCATTTTCATTATAATCCAGGAAGGGAATTATGGTAAGTCCGCCACGGGTAACACCAGGCCTGTTGCTAATCCCGATATGACCTGTATTATCATCGTAGCGCAGACTTCCGCGGGCTGATTGGATAAAGGAAGAGTTTCTGTTTCCAATTCTGGAAGTTGCCGAAGTTTGAGCAAAATTAAATGCATACCTAAGTCCGATTTCAAAAGAATAGGCATTTCTCAAAAAGTTGTTTTCATAAGAAAGATTTAAAAATCCTCGTTCAAAAATTACTCTTTCCAGTTCCAGGTTAATATTTCTAAGAGATTGGTCTGAAATATCAAACTGTATTTGAGGAGAAAATAATACCTGCTTTGGTAAACGATATGTTTGTGAAATACTACTATAAATGGTAGGTTCCTTTATACGATCATTATAAATCGCATAGGTGGTTAAATTAGAACTAATCCCGAATAGAGTTCCTGAAAGCAGTAGCTGAGCTGTGGTAAACTCGGTGGTTGGGAGAATAATCTGATTCAGCGTAAACCGTGTATATGCTGAAAAAGCCTTGGTTCTAATTGGAGCCGAAAAACTAAATTCCCGCTCTTCTAGGTAATTATAGTTAATGGCAGTTTGATCTTCATGATATTTGGTATAATTAAGATCAAACTGCATATTGGACGTGGTTCTATAACTCAGTAAACCTTCTCCTTTAACTCCATAATTATATTCTCCTGAAAATATTAAATTTGGAGTAAGCCTGACGGAAGTATTTATAAATGGCATTATCTCGCCGCTAGTGACATCAGATAAATATTCAGCTCCACCACCAATTGTTATACTATTAGAAATTCCATAATTAAGATTAAACCTTGAAAATCTACGATTGTCCTCATCTTCTACAACTCCTGCGCTTAAAGTGTATTCCAGTTCATTTTTCGGTACAAAAGTAAATGGAATATTAATGAGTCGTTCTTCAGAAAGTTCTTCTCCGTAGGGTCCGTAAAATCTTAAATTCACATTGGTACTTCCATACATAAGAGGTACTTCAAACGAATAAAAACCTGAAGCATCGGCTTTTGTATAATCAATAAGAATATTATTTACGTATAGCTCAACCGTCCACCGAGGTTCGGTATAATCATTTAAAATATAGGAGCCGTAGGAACGGCGATTTTGTAAAGGAGAATTACTCAATTGAACACCCACCACAGGAGCAAACAGGGAAGAAGTGGCACCGGTAAAAATCTTACCTGCCGTTACCTGTTTGAAAAGTTTATTTTCATTATTTACATACCTCCATTGATAGAACTGATTTCTGGAAGTAAATGGTATTCTATCAGAATAGTTAAGTAATATATTGGTTTCGCCACCGGCAAGCATCGTCCCCACGCCCAAATTAAGACGATTGTCATCCGGACCATTAGTTTGCTGGGTAGTAGTGATTCCCCAATCAAGATTACCACCTTTAAAGAACGGGTATTTACGGTCTATGACGGTATCTGGCTCTACAATGCCTTTTACCTTATTCAAATTACTTCTTACCTGTTTAAGTCTTATTTCTTTAAGTACTGGTAAATCCAGGCTTGTATTGAAATTAATGGCTAGCTGTCTAAAATTGAAATCGGTATTCAGGTCAAATACTTTTCCGAAAAGGTCAGATCTAAGATAGAATGTGGTAGGAGTTTTTATAAAATCATCTTCGGTTAATACGAAGCTTTTATCCTTAAATTTTATTTTATTTTCGGAAGGATCAATAAGAAACGCTTCTTCAGGAGTGATAATGAAACCATTTATAATTCCTGAGGATGGATCATACTCATTCTTTATCTTGAAATGATCAAACAAATCTGTAAAAGAAATGTAAGCCTCCTGGTCTTTAATTGCAATAGGAACTTCAATTTTACCAATTTTCGGAATAGAAAGCTCTACGATAAGTTCGTCATATCCGGGATAATCCTGCGAATAAGAATTACTCACAGTCAAGAATAAAGAAAAAAGGCAAATCCTGAATATGGATCTTAAGAACTTTCCGAAGGAATGATGCATTTAACTAATAGAATTCTTATTGCTGATTGAAGGTTACGTAGATGGTTCCATAATATTTACCCGGGCGATTTGTTACATTGCTTTCAAGATATAGAGTTCCCCCGATGGTAACGGGATTAGGAATGTCAGAATTTTGAGTGGTGATAAAGGTTTTACCGGTACTATAACTATCAAGTTTTAGTATAATTTCGTCTCCACTGGTTCCAGAAAGAGAAAAACTATCGCTATGGGTTATGTTAATAATGGTTCCAGGATTTGCATAGACATCAAACAAAGCAGCCGACTCCGGATCTCCCATATTGAGCAAAGTGACACTCCCACCGGGTGTTCTAAAACCATAAGAATCTATACTAACGGTTCCCGTTGCATTGCCAACAACAAAAGCTCCAAAATTTAGTGACTGCGCGGTGCTTACTTCTACCTGAACAGGAATGGGCGGGTTCTCCTGGGCATTAAGGTTTAGTGAACTGAAACAGACACTTATAAAAGTAAAAAGAAGATATTTAGAGCAGCTCATAATTTTTCTTATTTTCTTACGATTACCTTTTTCGAGTATTGTTGATTTCCAGAGGTGAAACTTACCAGATATACGCCATTACTTTTAATCCCATCAATAGTTATTTCTTGGTTGGCCCTTACAGGAACGAGTTCTATTAATTTGCCATCTATCGCACTAATACGAATTGTGCCATTTTCATGCTGCAAAAGATTCATTTTTATATTGATCTTTTGTTGATTGCTCATCAAAGTAAATGGAGGCTCTATAATCTCTTCTGAAGAGATATTATCCAATGGTGAAAATGCAAGAAAGAATCGGGTATTAAATTGGCCTTTTCCCACGGAAACTTTATAATCTCTTTTCTTAAGATTTATAGATGTTTGACGCTCCTGATCGATTAAAAAAACATTGAAATTTTCAGAGATATTATCAAAGTTCTTTAAGCTAAAAATAATATCTCCTGCTTTTTCAGTAGATAATCCAAGAGGTATTTTTTGATAGTTTTTTTTAACCGGATCTGAAATTGCATTTATAGAAAGTAATTTCTGTTTATTAGCTGAGATGGAATATAAATTAGGAACATTCTTATTTGTGTTCATCAGTTTTAAAGCATCCAGTTCGGCTTCAAAATCAAGCGAAGCATAAGAATCAAAATATATCACCATTGGATCGTTCAATTGCTCATTTTCAAAACCTGCAGCAATACGAATTAATGGAGTAGTGGAGGCGCTGGCTTTTATAAACTCATGATTGTTGAAATCGTTAATTCTTACTGAATTTGTCATTCCAAGATTGCCTCCAGTCGTACTGGTTACATGAACAAAAAAGCCCTGCATGGAGGCAATAATTCCGCTGTTCGTTCCACTGCTGCTTATATCATTTACATAAGAAGAGTAGGTTCCGGTGAATTGATCAGAATTATCGGCTGAAAATAAATAGATGGCATCGTCAATGCCTGTTCTATTCCATCCCGAAGTTGCATTCCAGTCTATTGGTGAAGGATATGGATTCCCCACCAAATGAAATCCTTTAGTATAAGTGCCATTATTATTAGAAAGGCGGCGGTTATAATCTGAATTATTTACGATTCCGGAAATTTCTATCGTGGCTGCACTAGAAGAGGTACCCATATTTATTGCATATCCCTGCCCGGGATTTAAGCTACCTGAACGGGTAGTATAAGCAGACCAACCTGTTGCATCATTACCATCTAAATCTTGCCTGTTTTCATCATATTCATAAAATAAGGGAAAAGAAGCATCAAGATTTACATAAGACTCAAGATCGCCTACCGTGGAGTTATTAAACGGTGAACTTATGTACTTATACCCAAATGCAGGATCTATATAGCGTTGTATAGTTACATTTCCAATAATCTCACCGGTTCCATTACCGTCAATCAATGCTGTTTGGGTAGCATCAGAAATTAGTTTCAAAAAGCCGGCTGAGTTAAGGTTTCCATTTTCTACATTTAGGATTCCTGTAATTTCCAGATCTCCTGAAAGACTTACATCAGAGAGATTATTAATCGTTAAATTTTTAATTCTGTTATTCAGAAAGGTATTATTTGGAATAGTTTGAAATGAGTTCCCCTTCATTTCGATTGTACCATTACTGGCATTGAATGTTCCATTATTAGATATAATACCCGAAATCTCCAGTGCATTGTCCAGAACTTCTAGCGAAGCCATACTTTCTAGTATAATATTTTTGCTCTGGCCTGCTGATCCTGAATTTAGAACAGGATAATTGGGAATTCCTGTGCCAGAAATCCTAACATTTTCATTTAAATCAGGTATTCGGCCACAATCCCAATTTCCCGGGTTATTCCAGTCGTTATCGACGGAACCGTTCCATTTGTTTTCATCTTCTATAAATACAGATATAGTAGCAGTGCTACTAACGCATTCCGTAGTAGTGCTAGTAATGCTTACAGAGTAATCGCCACTCATTGCTGCGGTAGCATTATTTATAGTAGGATTTTGTTCATTGGTTCGATTAAAACCGTTTGGTCCAGTCCAATTATAGGAAATATTAGTTTCAGAACTATTGGCGAAAAGCATTAAAGTTCCTCTACTACAAATAGGAGTATTACTGCTGGCTGAAGGGGTTGCGGGCTTAGCAAAAACCTCGAAGGTATCTGATACTTCCTTTTTACTACCTCCAGCATTAGGATTTTGAGAACTTATCCTAAACACATAAATATTACCTGCTGGGGTATCATCAGGAATCAAAAAAGATTTTGTAATTATAGCTGAAGCATTATTAAATGGATCGGGAGCGTTATCGGCCGTGAAAAGTAACTGAACACCTCTAGCTAAAAAATTGTCATTGTTATTTCCCACCCCCGTTCCAAACTCAATAGTGTATTGAGTACTTCTAGTAAATTGATTATTCCCTCCATTCCTTACTTCAAATGAAATAATGATTTCATTTCCTGCACATACATTAGAAGAATTAACGGTAATATCATTAATTTTCTGACCTTGTAGATCTGTAGATCCCAAAATTAAAAGTATCATCAGAAGAACAGTATATGATGTATGTTGGAGAATTCTCATACGTTATATACTTTCAATATTAAGCTTAAAATTTCTGAATTATTCCAGTTCATAAACAGTACTGGCCAATTTTTTTCCTGTATCGTTAGAATAAGAAACGAGAAGTTTTCCTTTAGAGAGATCTATATTTTCTGAGTCTTGTAATTGAAAAGAGAAGGTTCTTACATTATTTGGAGTATATACAGCGATTCCTTTTACAATACCAACTTTCACTGGTTTTAAATTTTCGTATTGATATTCTACATCCAGGTTTCCATACACAGACATATTACCATCTCGTTCAATATCTAATGAAAGTATAGGTTGTTCCAGGGTTTCTAAGGAAACATTTTTTAACCTGATTTCAGTATTAGATTTTCCTTTCCTGAGTATTACAGGAATACTAATTCCAAATACCGTCTTAATATTTATAGAGATATTGTTTTCTTCTTCTTTGTTAGTTTCACTACCAAGTGCAGTTTGGTCTTCAACAGCTCTAAAATATAAATGAGAACGGTATTCACCTTCTTCCATACTATTCGTCCTTGTTACCTGAAGCCTAACTGTTTGAGCCTCTTTAGCGGCAAGTGAAACCCGTCTTGGGTAATATCTTAAGAAGGAATCAGCAAATCTTTGATTTTCATCCGGTTTTGAAATCTGTTCAAATTCTCCATTTTCTTTCATTCTATACTGAATAAAGGAAATCGCATAGGTGGCTGAATCACTACCAGTATTTACGAGATTTATTTCCTGAGACCTTTGGGTTCCATCAAAAATTAGTCGCTTTGGCATGATCATAAGATCGCCTTGAGCAAAGATATTGACAAAACAAAAAAATGAAATAAGTAAAGTTAGGAAGCGAAATTTGTAACTAATCATTTGGGGGGTATATTTTGAATTACTAGAATAGGTGCACTATACTACTAATTATAACTCACAGTAACATTAAATCCTGATGAATTTGTATAAAAACCTGATGGTTGATTTGCTTCTAGATTGAGTGTAGCTCCAATTTTAAGGATGTCGATTTCTTCACCTGTAACTTCCGGATTCACCGTAAATTCATCAATTATTAAAAATTGATTAGAATTATTCTCATTAAATAAAGTGAAATTTTCTGGTAAGGTTATCGAGTAGTTATAGCTACCATGTTTTACAATGGCCTCTGCAGCACTTACCTGACCTGGGTTTCCTGGTGAAATCTGAATGCCAAATGCTGTTCTACTACCCTCTGGAGATAAAATAAGCTTACCGGGATTATAGCTACTTATAACATTTCCAAAATGAAGATCTACATTTTTAGTTATTTCTATAGGATCTACTACAACAGCTGTACTATTTACACTAGCCGAAGCTGAGTGTTGAGCACAAACTCCCGTACAGAATCCAATAAAAAGAAAAAAGAGTAGTTTCTTCATGAGAGGTTGTTGAATCACTAAATTAAGAAAGCAAAGTGTTTCAAAAAAAACGCCGCCATTATCTAGACGGCGTATTTATTTATATGGTAATTATACTAGTTGTAATTTACCGTTACTGTAACAGTTCCTGAGTAGTCTCCTGCAGTCTGGGCATCATTTACGGTTAGAGTACCCCCAACATTTAAATCCTGAGCACTTCCAGATCCAATTCTATCTGAAACAGCTACTCTATCATGACTAAAAGTAACATCCATATTGGTTCCAGGACCAGTAAGTTCAGTGTCCGGAATTGTAACATCATAACCAAAACCATTAGAGGCAGTAATTTTAAATAAGGCTGCTGTTACGGTTGTTGCAGTGGTAATATCCATTTCATCATTGCTGAATGTTCTATTACCATTAGTATTTATTGTGACATCGCCACCAGTTGCAGTACCATTAATAGAACCAAAATTTAGAGCGGTACCGTTTTCAATACTGATAGGACTTACGATTTCAGCATTTACATCTGCAGTTCCTGAATCTGAATCAGCTTGAGCAAAGGAAACTCCTGAAACGAATAAACTTGCGAATAATAAAGTAATTTTTTTCATAATAGTAGGTTTAATAGATTGTTAGCGCGGTAAATATGCAAAGAAGGGATTGTACTGACCAAAAATTTTCGTTGATCTGTGGATTAAACTCGTTAAAAAGCAAAAATATTCAATGATTGACTTTTAATATTGAAAATTCTCTTTCAAATAGCATAAAACACTAAGAATAGTATTTAGAAGAAAAAACTTACAATAGTAATTTTAAAATTTTTAGTTATAGCTAACCGTTATTTCGATGGGGGAAGAAGTAGTATAATGTCCGGGCATTTGCTCTGGTTCAATTTGCAAGGTAGCCCCTAAACTAATGGTTTGGGTATCAGAATTTTTGGAACCAGCCTTGAAATCTGTAAGAAAATCTTTGATCACAATTTCATTTGTGCCATTTGTCATTTTAAACTCTCCCGTGGGAACACTAATATTATAAGAATGGCCATTTTGTCCCCTGACTTCGAAGACTGCTGCGGAAACACTTGCTGCATTCTCTAAACGAACATCACCGGTAGTGATCCTTGTATGATCTGGATTTAATATTACAGAGCCACCATTACGAGCATCAATACTAGCAAAATTCATATTTGAGGTAGTTTCAATAGAAATAGGTTCAATAATATTTACAGAGGCGGTAAAACTAGCAGAAGCACTATTCTGACAAATTCCCGAGAAGGAGATCATCAATAAAAAAATCAAGTTGGCGATTATATTCGGTTGTGCTTTCAATATAAAACTAAATATAGAAAAACAATTTAATTAAATCGATAAAAAGCATTTTTTAATCGATGAAAAGCATACTATTTAAAAAAAATCTTTATAAATCTATTCTTACAGTCATAATTATTTTAACAGGTAGAATTACGAAGTCTCTGATAATTAGGTTTATATAGTTCTCAGGGAGATTTTTTTTCAATTTAAATAAATCTAATAACAGGTAATCATTATATAACCTCGAATAAGGTTTCCTTGTATGATTAGTTAGCAATCAGCAATGAGAGTGGATTAATATAGAAAAATCATTGATTATATAAACCTCATATTATTGAACAATAATTACTTAAACTCATTGCGTTAAATTCAGTTTTCATTGATTAAGATTAGATAATAAAAATTTATAAACCTCTCCCAGGTAAGTCAACAACGTATTTTAAAAATAGCAGGTTTTGGAACTTTAAATTATTTATTCATAGTATCCTTATCCAGTTTATAGCCATTATAAAAATAAAAAAGGGAAAGCCAAATAGACTTTCCCTCTTTTAAACCTTATATTTTGATATCTAATTCTTAGCTACCGAAGCATCACCTTCAAGCATTGCAAAGAACTTATCCAGGTTAGGGATAATTACAATTCTTGTTCTACGGTTTTTCGCCATATTATCTTTATTTGAGTTTTCTACAAGTGGCTGGTAACTACTTCTACCGGCGGCGATCAGTTTAGATGGCTCTACATTATATTTATCCTGCAGTACTCTAACGATAGAGGTAGCTCTTCTTACACTAAGGTCCCAGTTATCTTTTAAATAAGATTCCGTTACCATAGTTCTATCATCAGTATGCCCTTCAATCATTACTTCCATTGCAGGTTCACTATTAATTACTTCTGCAAGTTTTTTAAGCAATGGCTGAGCTTCACCGGTTACTCTATAACTACCACTTCCAAATAGAAGTTTATCTGAAACATTAATCATTACTACAGTTTCATCTACGCTAATGTCAATATCATCTTCATCGGCGCCTTCAGAAATGTTCTGTTTTAAATTATATGAAACTGCAAGATTAATAGAGTCCTCCAGTGTTTTTGCACCTTTAACCTTTTCAGGATCCATTTTAGCGATAGTATTCTTCATCTTATTCTTGGTATTCTTAGACATGACCGTAAGATCATTCATTTCCATCATCCCCTCATTTTCTGTTCTAAGAGAATTTATCTTTGCATTATAATCAGCAACTCTTTCTTCAATACGAGCATACTTTTCTTCAATTTCTTCTTTTTCAACGCGAGTTTTCTGTAACGTACTTCTGGTATCGTTTAATTCTCCTTCAAGCGCAACGTATTTCTTTTTAGAAACACATGAAGTTAACATGGTAGCTGCTAATACCGTTACTGTTATTACTTTTTTCATAAATTTAGATTTTTAAGTTTTTATTGTTTGATTATTTAGTTTTACTAATCGCGGTCATAAAATCTATAATAGTGCCATTTCTGGATTTATTTTCTCATTTATAGAGGCGTAATTAATATCTTAAATATTTTAAAAGGCTTATGAACCCTTGATTTTTATGATATTATCTTCTTATATACATAAATTGAAATCATATAAATTTTGATTTATTCAGCTATAATTAGTCTATTAATTCGAAGTGCAAAACTGTAGAAACAGCTATTAACTGTGTAAAAATTCTCCACAGCCGGGGTGAAATTATAATGCATCAGAGTCTTTCTTGACTGTATTCCTGAAGGATTTTAACACAAGTTTATTAGAAATTAGGATTCTATAGTTTCGGATTACAACCTCTAAACGATAACTTTGGAAATTGCTAAAATTTACTAATTGAGCACCGCTAAAGAGAGACTTTTTAAAGTACTGAAGATCACCGGAAAAGTGTTTCTCGGGATACTTATACTTTTATTGCTAATTCTTTTATTTATTAGAAGTCCCTGGGGACAGAATATTATTAAAGATAAATTCATCTCTTCTATTGAGAAAAAAACGGGTGCTAAAATCGATCTGGATAGAATTTTTATTCAATTTAATGGGGATATCCAGGTAGATGATTTATACATCGAAGATCCAAAAGGGGATACTATTATTTATTCCAACCGTATTTCTGCAAATATTTCTGTTTGGCCTTTAATTCAAGGCAATGGTTTTAGTTTGAATTCTCTCGACGCGAATAATGTAAAGGCCAATATCATCAGGAAAGACTCTATTAAGGGGTTTAATTACGAGTTTTTGATGGAAGCCTTTGCATCTGATACTACTCAGACACAAACTACAACACCGGTTGATACTTCTGCTGCTCCTATGGATATTTCCCTGGGTGATTTTGACCTAAAAGATTTCGACATAAAATATATAGACCAGGTTTCAGGAATAGATACCAAGGCGAAATTTGAAGAATTAAAGCTTTCTTTTTCTAAAACTGATTTGCAGAATATGGCATTTCAGGTATCGGAAGCTATTCTGAATAATGCTAATATCAGCTACGATCAAACCAAACCTTTTCCTCCTTCGGAAGAAGAGGAGGCTCCAATGCCTGTTTTCGGGATCGAAGAACTTAAGTTTAACAATGTTAGTGCCTCTTATAACTCAGTTCCAGATTCTGTTTCAGCACAGATTGGATTAAATGACTTTGAACTGGCCGAAGCCAATTTCAACCTTAAGGATAGCATCATTTCCGGATCTCAGATAAAACTGCATGATTCCAGGATAGCCTTAAAAATGCAGCAAAATACTTCTACAGGTAATTCCGCTGAAGCTGTGGCTGAAACTACTGACGGATTTGAATGGCCGGGCTGGAAGATTGATATTAAAAGTATCGATCTACAGCATAATAATTTGGCGTATAATGTAAATGATGCAAATGTAACCGAAGGAGTTTTTGATCCCAATGCGATTTTATTAGACAGCTTAACGCTTCAGGCATCTGATATTGTTTATCAAAATAAAGAGGCAAAACTGAATATTTTAGAATTAAAATTCCAGGAAGGCTCCGGCTTCAATATCAAACAGTTTAATATTGAAGCATTAGTGAACAACCAGCGTATGGAATTCACCAATTTAAATCTACAGGCAAATAATAATTCACTGGCAGGAAAAGTTGTTCTTACCTATGATGATTTAAATAGTTTTATGAATAATCCGGGTGACGCAAGACTGGATACAAGTCTTCAGGATATTTATGTAAACATTAGTGATTTTTACAGCTTTCAGCCTGATCTGAAAAATAATGAATATATAAAAGCTCTTGCCGGTTCTCCAATTCGGGGTAATCTTAATGTGAATGGTAAGATTGATAATTTAAACCTGAATTCGCTAAATATTAGATGGAGAAATACCAGTATTAACGGTAATGGAAGTATCGTAAATGCTCAGGATCCTGAAAAACTAAGTTTTAATTTGCCCAATGTTCGGCTAAATTCTACCAGAGCTGACCTGACTAAATTCGTTAGTGAATCTGATCTTGGAGTTAAATTACCAGAAAAGTTGAGTCTTCAGGGAAGTTTTTCCGGAAATACCAGCAAAATTAAAACCAATGCAAATCTTAAAACTACCGATGGTGATCTTTTTGTAGATGGTAATTTTGAAATGGGGGATAAGATGGTTTTTGATGCTGAAGTCCGCGGGGATAGTATTTCATTAGGAAGTTTGTTGCAGAATGAGGCTTTAGGGGATATTCAACTGGATATTGACTTATCGGGAAGTGGGAGCACGGTTTCCGATCTTAATGCCAGCCTGGACACCAAAATTTCATCTTTCACATATAATGGATATGAGTTCAGGGATGTAGATATAACGGGAGAACTGGAAAACGGTAAAGGCCCGGTTAATCTTACGTATCAGGATACAAATCTGGATATGGAAGCTCAGTTAATGGTAGCGCTGGATTCAGTTTCTCCAAGGTTCGATTTTAATGTTTATATGGATGGTGCAGACCTTGAAGCAATTGGTCTCACACGAAGAAGTATAAAAACTGGTTTTGAGCTGAAAGGTTGGTTTGAAGGTAATTCCAGCGCCTATGAACTAGAAGCCGAAATTATAGATGGGGTTGCGGTATACAATAATAAAACCTATTTACTGGGTAATTTTGAGGCTGCTGCTTTTGTAGGAACAGATACAACCTCGGTAATGGTTGATAATCGTATGCTGGATCTTAATCTTCAGTCAAATGCCAGCCCGGGAGCTTTTAGTGCTGCCATAAACCGACACTTTAAAAGGTATATTACTGAAAATTATCAGGAAGATAGCATAACCAACCCGGTAAATTTAAAACTGGATGCAAAGATTAGTCAGGCGCCAATTCTCAACGAAGTATTCCTGGTAAATCTGGAAGAACTGGATACAGTAGATATAAACGTAGACTTCATAGAATCTGAACGAAAATTAGATGCCTCAGTCTCTTTACCTTTTGTTAATTACTACAGCAGTGAGATCGATAGTCTAAAACTGGAACTGCGATCGGACCCATCAGATCTTAATTTTGAATTCGCCTTCAATGAATTGAATACCGGCCCACTGGCAATTAAGAAAACAATAATTTCCGGGGATGTTTTAAATAGTAAACTAAACCTTGATTTTTCTTCTTTCTATGAGGAAAAGCAAATCGTACATGTAAAATCTGAACTTAATTTTCAGGGAGATACCTTAAAATTTCATTTAGAGCCACAAGATCTTATTCTTAACGGAAATCCATGGCAAATTGATAATGCCAATCAAATAAGTTTCGGTACCGAATATTTAGATTTTCAGAATTTTCGATTATCGAGGAATGATCAGGAAATGAAACTTGGCAATGATACACCGGGAATTGAAAAGGATCATCTAAGTCTTGACTTTAAGAATTTCAAATTAGCCGCTTTATTAAATTACCTGAATCCTGAAGAAAAATTAGCCCAGGGCCAGATCAATGGGAACCTGGTTTATGAAGAACCATTTGGTGAAAGTGGTATTCTTGCCAATATGGAGATCAACCAATTACAAATGCTGGGCGTAGATCTAAATACATTAAGTCTTAAAGGTGAATCTGCTGGATTTAGTCAATACGATTTCGAGATGGCTTTAAAAGGTGGGGAAATAGATCTTGATCTCACGGGTTCTTATGTAGCAGCAGAACCATCAGCCACACTTGACATGCAACTTGATTTGAATAAATTTCAGATGAGTGCTTTAGAAGGTTTTTCACAGGGGATGATCAAGAATGGGGATGGAAGTTTTTCAGGAAACATCAGCCTAAACGGTACAGTGTTAGAACCAATATATGAAGGGAGTCTTGAGTTTTCCAGCGCAAAATTCAATGTTGCGATGTTAAATGAAAATTTCGAATTTCCTAACGAAACGCTTACGCTGGATAACCAGGGAGTTTATTTCGATAATTTTAATATCGAAGATGCAAATGATAATTCAATAGTGGTTAATGGTAAAATTATTACTGAAAATCTTCTGAATCCAGGATTCGATTTAGATGTTCAGGCAGATGGATTTAGATTACTTAATTCTACCGAAGAAGATAATGATCTATTTTATGGTACTGCCGTAGTAGATGTAGATGGTACCGTTACGGGAGATCTTACGCTACCGGTTGTAAATATGGATATAGATATCAAAGAAAGTACAGATTTCACGTATGTGGTTCCTGAAACCGAATTACAGATGCAGGAGAGAGATGGTATCGTAATTTTTGTTAATAAAGAAAACCCGGAGGATATTCTTTCCCAAACCGAAGAAGAATCTTATGTGATATCGGGTTACGATATTTTTATGAAAATTGGTGTTGATGAGGGAGCAACTTTCAGCATTATTATCAATGAAGAAACCGGGGATAAATTCCAGGTACAGGGCGAAGGGGATTTAATTTTTAATATGTATCCTAATGGACGTATGGCGCTTACCGGGATTTATAATGTAAATGACGGTTTTTATGAAATGAGTCTCTATAACCTGGTTAAAAGACGTTTTGAACTTGCCGATGGGAGCCGTGTTTCCTGGGCTGGAGACCCTTTTGATGCACAATTAGATGTTAGTGCAATCTATCGTGTAGAAACTTCTGCTTCTTCGCTTATGGCTGCACAAACTACTGCCCTCGATAATGGATCTGATAAATTTCGTCAGGAAATACCTTTTCTGGTCTACTTAAATGTTGATGGGGAATTAATGCAACCAACAATTTCTTTCGGTTTAGATATGCCTGAAAGTGAAAGAGGTGTTGCAGGAGGTGAAGTATATGGCAGGGTGCAAACATTAAACAGCCAGGAACAGGAACTCAACAAACAGGTATTTTCATTATTGGTGCTTAATCGTTTCTTTCCTGAAGGCAATAGTACAGGTGCCGGGGGAGGAACTATGGCCGTTGCCAGGGATAATTTAAACAGTGCTCTTTCAGATCAATTAAATATGCTTTCCAGTCGTCTTGTTGGTGAAAGCGGGGTTCAGCTTAATTTTAACGTAGACAGTTTTACAGATTATCAGGGAGATGGTGGCCCCCAGGATAGGACTCAGTTAGATATAAGCGCACAAAAAGCATTTTTAGATGATAGGCTGGTAGTAGAGGTTGGAAGTGCCGTAGATATCCAGGGAGGAAATCAGGCAGGGCAGGAGGCAACTCCGGTAATTGGAAATGTTGGTATTTCTTATCTGCTTGACGAGGATGGGGTATGGAGAATTAAAGGCTTCAGTAGAAGTCAATACGAAAATGTGATAGATGGACAATTAGTAGTTAGTGGTATTGCCCTAATTTTCACTAAGGAATTTAATAAATTCAAGAATATGTTTGAAAAGGCGGTGATGGAAAAGGTTCAGAAGAAAGAGGAGGATAAGGATTCAACGGATAAAGATAAAGAAACTACAAAATCAGAAAACAAAGCCGATGAGAATTAGAGTTTCCGTTTTAGTGATTTTAACCATCATACTTGTTCAGGCTTGTAGTGTAGAGAAATTTATACCTGAAGATGAACAGTTATATACGGGCGCAAGTATTGAAATAGAATCTGATACCACCATTAAGAATGAACCACAACTAAAAAATGAACTTATAAGTGTTTTAAGGCCAAAACCTAATAGTCAGATCCTGGGAATGAGACCGGGACTTTATTATCATTATAAATCTCAACGAGAGAAACCGGGCTTTATTAATAAATTTCTAAACAAGAAGTTAGGAGAAGAACCGGTTTATGTATCAGATGTAGATCTTATCAATACAGAAGATCTACTCTTAAATCGTTTAGAGAACAGGGGCTTTTTCTATTCCAGGGTAAGTTCAGATACCGAGATCAATGAAGATTCAAAAACTGCATCAGTCTCTTATGATCTTACGGTTCCAGAACCATATACTATGGCAACGTATCAGATGGATACAGATTCGCTACTGGTTTACCGGGAGATCAAAAAGAATCTTGGGGAGACACTACTTGAAGAAAGTATGCGGTTTGATCTCCCAGAATTGAAGCTGGAAAGAGAACGTATCGACCTACATTTAAAAAGTATTGGTTACTATAACTTTAACCCCGGTTTTTTGATCTTCGAAGCAGATACCAATCAATATGACCAAAAGAAATTTGATTTGTTTCTTAGATTGAAAAAAGATGTTCCTTCAAAATCTGTTATTCCTTATCGAGTTTCAAATGTGAATGTCTATGCGAATTATAATGTTGATGAAGATAGCGTCTCCAATAATTATAAACGCTTTAATGATAAAAACTACCTGCAGGATGAATTGTTCTTTAAACCAAAATATCTTGACCCATACATCCTTATAGAATCTGGTGAAAATTATAGCCCTAAAGATTCCAGAGCAACCAGCCGAAGACTGGGAACCATTGGAGCTTATAAATTTGTAAACATTAGGTATGATGAAGTAGATACACTTGCAGTGGATAGTTTAGGATTGCTTGAAGCGAATATTTTCTTATCACCCCTGAAAAAGAGAGCAATTAAAGCCGAAATACAGGGTGTTACTAAATCGAATAGTTTTGCCGGGCCTCATTTAGGACTTACATTTTCTAACCGGAATTTGTTCAAAGGAGGAGAAAGACTGGATATTTCTTTAAATCTGGGTTACGAAGTACAATTAGGGTCTGGAGGGCTTCCGGGAAGAAATTCACTTAATTTGGGAATAAGTAACGATCTTATTATTCCCAGGCTATTATTTCCTATAAAGTTTAATAATAATTTTTTTGAATATGACATCCCAAAAACAAAAATAAGCCTTGGAGGAGACTATTTAAGAAGAGCGCAGCTTTTTACGCTAGCTTCCTTAAATGCATCCTTCGGATATTTTTGGAATGCCAATAAATATGTTACCCATGAGTTTGATCCTATCAGCTTAAATTTTGTCCAGCTAAGTAATACAAGTAAAGAATTTAACGATATTCTTGATGAAAATTCATTTTTACAAAGAAGTTTTGATCAGGAATTTATTGCGGGTCTAAGATATTCTTTCATTTATAACGGGATGATAGATGCCACAAAAAAGCATGTGTTCTTTGTGAATACAAATTTCGATATTGCCGGAAATACCATGAGTCTCATAGGAACGGAGAATGAGGAAGGTGAAGATGAAGTTTTTGGATTAAACTATGCACAATATGCAAAACTCGATCTGGATCTTAGATATCATTTTAGATTGGGAAAACAAAATACCATTGCCACAAGACTTTTTGGAGGCTATGGAATTCCATATGGTAATTCTGAAGTTTTACCTTTTAGCAAACAATATTTTTCTGGAGGACCTTATAGTGTAAGAGCATTTAGTACACGTTCTTTAGGCCCTGGAACTTATATTCAGGAAGAAGAGGATTCTGGATATAGAGACCAGTCGGGAAATATACGATTCGAAGCCAATGCTGAATATAGATTCCCAATTGTAACTTATTTAAACGGAGCATTTTTTATAGATGCAGGGAATGTATGGAATTCTGATTCTGAAACTGATACCGGAGGAGAAGCGGGTCAATTTCAGTCTGATTTCCTTACGGAATTGGGAATTGGTGCCGGAGCAGGATTACGTATCGATATTCAAAGTTTTGTAATAAGATTCGATCTTGCATTTCCAATGCACGATCCTCAGAAACCTGTCGGGGATCGATGGGTGAACGATTTTGGAAGCCCGGTATTTAACTTTGCGATAGGTTACCCTTTCTAATGTTGTAATTTGTTACCATAACAAAGATCGCCGGCATCACCTAATCCCGGAACGATATACCCGTTTTTATCGAGCTCATGATCTATAGTGGTGATCCATAATTTGGAATTTTCAGGAAATTCAGATTTTAAATACTCTACACCCTCATCAGATCCAATCACAGAAACTAAATGGATTTTTTCCGGTTTTCCCATAGATTCTAAAGCTTTTAAAACATTCACAAACGATCTTCCGGTAGCTAACATAGGATCGGCCAGTACAAGCGTTTTTCCCTCTAAAGAAGGGGAAGCCAGGTATTCTACAAGAATTTCAAATTTCTCATCATTATCAGGATGATGTCTATAGGCGGAAATAAAGGAATTTTCAGCATCGTCAAAATAATTTAGTATTCCCTGATGTAGCGGCAATCCGGCACGAAGTATAGAACAAATCACCAATTCGTTCTTAGGCATTGGAACATTCGATTTTCCAAGAGGAGTATTTACTTCAGAAGTTTGATATTCCAACTCTTTACTGAGTTCGTAAGCCATGATCTCCCCAAGTCTTTCGATGTTTCTTCGAAATCGCATTCTATCTGTTTGAATACCGGTATCCCTTAATTGAGATATGAATTTATTAGCTATTGAATTATTCTTCAGTATTTCCTGAACCTCCATTATAATATTTTAAAATTTTTCAAATCAAATTTACACTTTTCCCAGTAGAACTAAAATGCGATTTGTAATAGCTGTAGTTTCGACTTATATTCAAATACTTAGGCTTCACTTTAGTTTTTAGAAGTCCACATCATTTTTCCCCTGGTTTTAGAATAATAACGTAACTTTAAAAGTAAACAACTAAAAATCAGTTTTATGCTGACTAATTCAAAGGCATTTACTACATATTCAACAAATAATATAGATCGTTCCAAAGAATTCTATAATAACATTCTTGGCATAAAAGCTAAGAAAAATAAGATGGGACTACTAGAGTTAGAATTGAAAAATTGCCAGGTATTAATCTATCTTAAAGAAGATCATAAACCAGCAGATTTTACAGTTCTTAATTTTATTGTCCATAATATTGAAGAGGAAGTAAGTCTGCTTACTAAAAAAGGTATTCAGTTTGAAACCTATGAAAATGAGCTTAAAACTGATTCCAGAGGAATACATAAAGGAGATGTAGGGCCTGTTATTGCCTGGTTTAAGGATCCCGCAGGTAATATTTTATCTCTTATCGAAGAAATCTAAATGATCATGGATGGCAGAGAAGAATTAATAAGAAAATTAAACAATGCTTTTGCAGATTGTGACACAAAATTCCTTTCAGATAATGTTACGGATGATATCCAATGGAAAATAATTGGAGAAAAAACAATTTCAGGAAGAAAAGAATTTGAAAAGTCGCTTAATAGGATGAAGACTGGAGGTCCAATGGATATAACCGTTCAGGATATAATCTCTTTTAAAGAAAAATCTGTTGTTGAAGGGATTGTTGAGTTTATGGTTGAACCTGGCAAGAAAAGAAAATACGCGTTTTGTGATATTTATACATTTTCTACTACTAATGAAAATAAAATCGTGGAGCTCAGAACGTACATTAAACAAATAAAGAAGTATAAATAAACTTTAAATAAGAACCTTTAATAACTTGAATATGAAAACTTTAGCAGCATTAATAAGCTTTTCGATTTTAGGTGTACTCTATATTGGAAGTACTTTCTGTCAAAATCATAAAAGTTCCTGTGAAGAGCGGGTAATTATTGAAAACAAAATTGATGTTTTTGAGTATTTAGATGAAACCCAGGAAGCTTTGGAAGAAAGTTTACAGGGATTGTCTGGCGAGCAAATGCAATTTATAATAGATGAAAATAGTTGGTCTGCAGCACAGATTATTGAACATATTAATATAGTGGAGTTTTCTTTAAAATCTCTGCTTGAATCCAGAGTAAGCGAAAATACTTCTACCATGAATGAAGAAGTAGAAATGACTGATGAAGAAGTGGTTCAATTTATTACCGATAGATCTAAAAAAATTCCAACTCAGGATCAGTTTAAACCTTCAAATAAATTTAAAAACGCTGATGAAGCCATTGAGGCTTTTAAGGATCAACGGGAAGAACTTGTAGATTGGTTAAAAGATTCAGAGGTGGATATGCGAAGTTTTGTAAATGAATTTCCTTTTGGAAAGATTGACGGATATCAAACGCTCTTATTTATGGCTGGTCATACAGCACGCCATACCGCACAGATAGAAGAATTAAAGAAAGACCCAAATTTTCCGGAGGATTAAACTGATAGGTTACATGTGAAAGATGAAGCTTTAGCAACAAGATTGGAATTTTGGCTGTATTTTTGATATCATAAAGTGGACTTAAGATTTACAGATATGCGTTCGAAATTACTTTTTATTTTACTCTTTAGTATTGGCTTTACTGGATTTTCCCAGGTAGAAATTCCCCGCACTACTAATACCGGACCTATTTTTAAAGCTGAAGAATCAAAATCTACAGGATTTCCGATTCTTAAAAATGAAGAAACAGAAACAAAAAGCAGGTTCTTAAAGGAAAAACCGAAACCTATAGATCTTAGAGATAACCCGAAAGGCTTAATGACAGAAGCTGATGTCATCAAAAAAAGATGGGCAGAAGACAACGAAATTAAAGAGGAATTTAGAATGGATCAAAGCCTGGGAAATGTAGTTACCCAGGGGAAATTTGTTGAAGTTTATTGTCGGGATCACCAGTATATCGATGGTGATAAAGTACAAATATTTGTAAATGGGGAGCTTGTAGCTGCCAGTGTTAGTTTAAGAGCCGGTTTCACCCCAATTCTAGTAACACTGCAAGATGGTTTTAATAGTATTGAATTTGTAGCTCTAAATCAGGGTAGTTCTGGACCAAATACAGCAGAACTGCGTGTTTTAAGTGAAAAGGGAGATCAACTAGCTGTTAAAGAGTGGAACCTTCTTACCGGAGCTAAAGCAGAACTTATAGTTGTAAAAAATTAAAATATCCAGATTGGAGCTTAAAGTAGGAGTGACCAGTTTTTATATATAAAATACTTCAATACGCTTTCTTTAGCTTAATCCAAATCTCTTCGATTTTCGCTTAGTAAGCATCATTTCTTTCTTTGATAAAACCAGGTGTGATATATTCAAGCGCTCCCTATTCATCTTTTTTATAGATTTTACTTAACTTAGAAGGACCAATTATTTATCATGAAAAAGGTTCTTATAGGAGTGGATTATAATCCAAATTCAGAAAAAGTTATTCATAAGGGATATGACCTCGCTAAAAAGCTTGGAGCTGAAGTTTGTTTAATTCATGTTCTGGCAGATGTTGGTTATTATGGAATGAATTATCCGAGTTTTATGGGTTATGAAGGATATAATGAAATGTCGGTAGATCTAAATGTTATTTCAGAACTAAAAGAGGTAGCCAGAAATTTTATAGAAACCGCCGCTAACCATTTGAATGATCCATCTGTATCCACTCATATGGCTGATGGACCTACCGCCTCTGCGATTCTGCAATATGCTAAAGAATGGGATGCGGACATGATTGTTTTGGGTACCCATAGCCATTCGGTTCTTGAAAAAATTTTGATGGGAACAACTGCAAGTCATATTCTCGAAAAGACAAAAATTCCGGTTTATTTAATTCCTATAAAAGAGAAGGATAGCTAAATAAAAAAAATGCCATTTTTAATAATCTTCTGTTAATCATTTGAAATCCAATTTACTAATGAGTAAATTCAGGCAATTAAATGTTTAATTAAAATTATATATTATGGGAATAGTGAAAGTTATTGAAGTTATAGCAACCTCTGAAAAAAGTTTTGATGAAGCGACAAGAAATGCAGTGAAAGAAGCTTCTAAATCAATAAAAAATATAAAATCTGTTTATGTAAAAGAAATGAAGGCGCATGTAAGCGGTGATGCAATTACATCCTACGCAGTAATTACCAAAATTTCTTTTGAAAAAAATGCATAAATCAGTTTAAGTTATAAAATATTGGTCGGACGTGTTTCCGGCCTTTTTTTATGTTTGAAAGTTTTAAAACTATTTAATTTTGTATTAGAATTCGTCCTGACTTCCTTTGCCTGAAAACTTAGTATTCTGTTCCCTAAGTTGATCTTTTTTTCTTATTGAAGCTATGGCTGTGCTAATCTAAAAAGCTTTCATTAGGAGTATACTTTTATTCTCGGTTCCAAACAGAATCTCAAGATGAGTTCAAACGAATTGCAAAATTGGAAAAAAGCAAGGAATCGCCAAATTGGCAATTATTTAGGTATAAAACCCGAAAGCATGAGGAAAATAATAAAGAAGTACTCTTACTTAACATTTTTTAACAGCTGAACCTAACATACATCAATTATATCAGGCTTTATTAATTGTATCTTTAAATGAATGTAAAGATTGAAATTATGAAGAAATATGGATTATTAGCAACAGTTAAAGCGAAACCCGGAAAAGAATCTGATGTGGCTTCCTTTTTAAAAGATGCTGTTGAGTTAGCAAAGAAAGAAGAAAAAACAATTACCTGGTATAGTTTTCAGATCGATGAAAATAGCTTCGGTATATTCGACACATTTGAAAATGAAGATGGGAGGGAAGCTCATTTAAATGGAGCAATTGCTGAAAAATTAATGGCAAATGCTGATACACTGTTAGTCGAAAAACCAGAAATTAAAAAAATTGATATTCTGGCATCAAAGGAGTAATAAGCATATCGGGAAAAGATTGCTATGAAAAATTCTTATTACTGAATTTGTTGTTGGTTAAGGATAAAAATTTCTAAAAAAGTTGTTTCCCACAATTGAAATTTTTGTCCTTTTTAATTCTAAAAAATGAAATTGCATGAAAGTTACTTTAGATAAAGCAGAGAAGATCATAGCAGCCGCGAAAAAGAAGGCTGCTGAAATAGATACAAAAATGAATATTGCAGTGGTAGACGAAGGCGCAAACCTTGTGGCCTTCGTAAGAATGGATGGAGCCTGGTTAGGATCTAAAGACATTGCTATTAAAAAAGCTAAAACTGCGAGGTATTTTGATATGGATTCAGGAGAGATCGGAAAGTTGTCTCAACCTGGAGGCGCATTGTTTAATATAGAACATTCTAACAATGGTTTGATCACATTTCCCGGAGGCGTGATCATTAAAAATAGTGATGGTGAAGTTTTGGGAGCTGTGGGTGTTAGCGGAAGTACCGTTGAGAATGATCATGAAGTAGCAAATGCCGGAGCAAAAGCTTTCAGTTAATTTGCTATTACAGTAATTATAATGAAACCCGCTATTCGGCGGGTTTTATTTCTTCTATTTTTTTTATCCACAAAGTATCATAAAATCATAAATTGCGTCATTCTGTCCCGATAACTATCGGGATTGTTTCAGAATCCCATAAGATTAATAAGATAACTTGAGACCCTGAAAATAAATTCAGGGTGACAAAACAATTATAGTACAAAAACATTATATACAAATTCTAATTTTCTCTAAAAGGAAATCACATTCTTTCCTACCGATTTTCCTGATTCCTGTAGTTTGTGTACTTTTTTCAGAGTTTCTGCACTTAAACCCTCGAATGTTTCATTCAAAGTAGTTTTTATCTTATTGGCCTCAATAAGCTTTCTTACCTTATTCAGAATTTCATGCTGCATTATCATGTCATCAGTTTTAAACATACTTCTGGTAAACATAAGTTCCCAATGAAAACTTACACTTTTCTCCTTCATCAGGTTTAAATCTACATTTTCAGTAGTATTCACAATACAACAAATTCCACCCTGAGGCGCAATCAATTCGGTCATTGCTTTCCAGTTTCCAGAAGTATCAGCAAAATTAAGAATGTAGTCTACATTTCGAGTATCTCCCATACTATCCATAAGATTATGATGATCTACAATTTTATCAGCTCCCATTTTCTCACACCATTTTTTGGTAATATCCCGGGATGCCGTTGCAATGACCTTAAAATTAGTTAGCTGTTTAAGAATTTGGATCGCGATGGATCCAACACCACCGGCACCGCCTATAATAAGTACAGTCTTAGCTTTACCCTCATTTTCTTTAATTCTTAATCTATCAAATATAGATTCCCAGGCTGTCAAAGAGGTAAGGGGCAAAGCAGCGGCTTCTTCCCAATTTAAATTATCAGGTTTATAACCAACAATTCTTTCATCAACTAACTGAAATTCGGAATAACATCCTGGACGCGTTAGGTCGCCTGAGTAATATACTTCATCACCAACCTTAAACATTTCAACATCATCGCCTACGGCTTCTACAACTCCTGAAGCATCCCAGCCAATTATTTTTGGATTATCCAATTCTGAATCCTTTGCTGCACTTTGCCGAACCTTGTAATCTACAGGATTCACTGAAATCGCTTTAATCTTAACCAGGAGATCTCTCTTTTGTGGTTTTGGTTTATCAATTTCAAAATCGATAAAACTATTTTCTTTCTCAATGGATAACGACTTTTTGAAACCTACTGCTTTCATATTCCTTTTCTTTGTAATTAATTTGATTATTCATAAAACATTTTAACTGATAAGAGGCTTTATTCCAGGTCTATTTCAGAATCTTATAATCTGCCTTTTAAATCATCTTAATGAATTTAATAAGCCTTTGAAATAACTATTCATTATCAGAAAACTAAGCATATAAGTTAATAGTCATCAAGCAGTATCCAGTTTTTATATTCATAATTTTTTTCTAAAATATCAAACTTAGGATTCAGCTCTTAATGAAGAACTTTTTCTAAATATATAGAAACCGGACAAGTTGTTAAGGTGACCTTAAAAACCGATTAAAACGAATGTTACTTAGGTTTCGTTAAAATGCCTTCAGAATTTATTAAAGATGCGGACTAAGTATATATTCTATAACAAGCTTATTTTTAACAGATTATTATAAGACATGCTTAATAAATAATAATTTTATTAAGTCTGAGCTTTAAATCTTTTATAATCGGATTCCTATGACTATCTTTACCAAAATTTTGATGCAGGCTGAGCTCAGCCATTGCTCTCTCTAAATTAAACCTTCAAAAGATAATCTTACACATTAAATTTTCTGGTATTCGTTTAGTTGGTTCAAAACATCAAAGTTTGAAACGAATAGTAATTAAAATTTAGTGAATGGCAAGATCCGGACAAACCCAAAACAAACGAGAAAAAGAAAAAAAGAAGCTTAAAAAGCGAAAAGAAAAAGAAGCTAAGAAGCTGGAGAGAAAAGAAAATTCTAACAAAGGAGGTTCATTTGAAGATATGATCGCCTATGTAGATGCAGATGGAAATCTAACAGATACTCCACCAGATCCTTCCCAGAAAGTAGAAGTAGAGGCTGAAGATATTGAGATCGCTATCCCTAAGAAAGAAGATAGAGAATATGACGAACCTGAGACAGATACTGAAGGAAAAGTTTCATTTTTTGATCATTCAAAAGGTTTCGGATTCATTATAGGGAAAACTACCGGTGAGAAATATTTTGTACACGTTAGCGGTCTTATTGATGAAATTGATGAGAACGATAAAGTAAGTTTTGAACTTGAACAAGGAATGAAAGGACTTAACGCTGTACGAGTTAAGAAAATCTAGTAGCATTTATAAAGATTATTTTCTATTCTAAGTAGTCTACAAACTATCCTGAATTGTAAATTATTGAAAATTAATAGATTATTGTGATGAGCACTAAACAATTAAGTGTACATTTGCATAGTTAAAATAATTTAGTTTTCTTCACTTAAGATCCATTCAGGATATATCAAGTTTTAGTCACTTTAGTATTTAGACATTAAAATAAAACAGTACCAGTATCAATAATCCAAAATTTGCTCAGAAAAGAGCTTCCGATTTTTCAAAGACTCTACGAAGTCGGGTAAATTCTTATTTCAAAACTAATAATATTAGTAAGCATGCTAATGGCAGTATGATCGTAAAAACGGTTTTAATGCTTTTGGTATTTATTGTTCCATTGGTCATTATCAATACTGGAATAGTAACTAGTATTTGGTTAATTTTCACTTTATATATCATTAGTGGATTTGGAATGGCCGGAATTGGAATGGGTGTAATGCATGATGCAATTCACAATTCATATTCCAAAAACCAGAAAGTAAATCAGTATCTGGGATACACGTTGAATTTGATTGGTGCAAATGCCAGCATCTGGAAAATACAGCATAATGTACTGCATCATACGTTCACTAATATAGAAGAGGCAGATGATGATATAAATCCGCCATTTTTTTTAAGGTTTACACCACATACCAAAAGATATTTCATACATAAATTCCAACATATTTACTCGTGGTTCTTCTATGGCCTTTCAACAGTATCATGGGTAACTGCGAAAGATTTTGTTAGAATGGCTCGTTTTAAGAAAATGGGGTTTTTTAAAGGAGGAAATGCTTTTAACACCGAGTTGATGAAAGTTATCGGATGGAAAGTACTTTCCTTTGGATTTGTACTGGTTTTACCAATCATTATGGCTCCGGTAGCCTGGTGGATCATTGTGTTGGCTTTTATAAGCATGCATTTTGTAACCGGATTAATGATCACAACAGTTTTTCAATTAGCACATATTGTCCCAACAACAGAATATCCTTTGCCTAATGAAGAAGGTATTGTAGAAGGGGATTGGGCAAGCCATCAACTTTTTACAACGAGTAATTTCTCACCAAAAAGCAGGTTGTTTTCCTGGTGTATTGGGGGATTAAATTACCAAATTGAGCATCATTTATTACCAAATATATGTCATGTTCATTATAGAAAAATTTCGCATATTGTAGCGCAAACCGCAAAGGAATATGGTTTGCCATATCATAATAATCATAATTTTGTCTCGGCAGTAGGAGAGCATTTTAAAATGCTTCGCCAGCTAGGAAAGATGGATAATCTTAGAGCAGGATAATAATAAAAGATTGGATGCCGTACGATCTCTAAACAAGAACGGCAAATTTATAAATAATAACAAGTATAGTAATGCAAGAAGGTAAAGTAAAGTTTTTCAATAACACCAAAGGATTTGGTTTTATTAAAGCTGACGATTCAAACGAAGACATCTTTGTACACTCAAGTGGTCTAATTGACGAAATTCGTGAAGACGACAGAGTACAGTTCGAAGTTGAGCAAGGTAAAAAAGGTCTTAACGCTGTTAACGTTGAAGTAATTGACTAATTATTCTCAGATTTCATTTGAGATCTGAAAATAATAAAGATTGGATGTCGTACGATCTCTAAACAAGAACGGCAAATTTGTAACAATTAATAAGTATAGTAATGCAAGAAGGTAAAGTAAAGTTTTTCAATAACACCAAAGGATTTGGTTTTATTAAAGCTGACGATTCAAACGAAGACATCTTTGTACACTCAAGTGGTCTAATTGATGAAATTCGTGAAGACGATAGAGTTCAATTCGAAGTTGAACAAGGTAAAAAAGGTCTTAACGCCGTAAACGTCGAAGTAATCGACTAACTATTTTAAAATCCTGTAATAGGTTTTTAGAGATAGTATTATAGATCGTTTGCCGTGCGATCTTTAAAAGCAAACGGCATTTATAACAATTAATAAGTATAGTAATGCAAGAAGGTAAAGTAAAATTTTTCAATAACACCAAAGGATTTGGTTTTATTCAAGCTGAAGGATCAAACGAAGATATATTTGTACATTCAAGTGGTCTAATCGATGATATTCGTGAAGATGATAGAGTTCAGTTTGAAACTGAGCAAGGAAAAAAAGGATTAAACGCTATAAACGTTGAACTAATTGACTAATTAGTTGTGATTCTTTTTAAAAAATTAAAGTCATCTTAACAGATGGCTTTTTTTATGTTCCTTTTTATGCTCCGTGGGAAGTAGTTTGAAACCTATATTAATTTAGCTTACTGGTGATTTGAATATATACCTCCTTGATTTTAGGTTTCTCCTGCATTATTTCATTTCTTAGATCATCAACGATTTTTTCAGCTTCCAAAAACTCCAGATTATCTACAAGATCAATTTCAACTATTAGTAATATCTTATCTGGCCCAAAATGCATTGTTTGGGGGATGTTTGATGCATTTACATACGCTTTAGAGTTGATAAGATTATCAATATCTTCAATAACTTCATCATGTGCGCTTTCTCCGAGCAAGAGCCCTTTGCTTTCTTTCGCAAGAAAAGTTGCTACCGCTAAAAGAATTGTGCCAATAACAATTGAGGCAGCGCCGTCGAGATAGGGGTTACCGAATACTTGTGAGAGAAAAACACCAATAAGTGCGACAGTAAGGCCCACAACTGCAGCTGTATCTTCAATAATTACAGCAAAAGTGGCGGCATCTTTACTCTTAATAATATTCTTGATCAGGTTTTTAGATTTATGCTTCCTGGACTTATTGAAGGTTTTAAGCGCGAGATATAGAGCTGTTCCTTCAAAGACAATAGCCGCACCCAGTACCCAGTAATTCCAGGTAGGATCTTCAATAACGTGAGGATCCTGTATAGCGTGAATACCTTCATATATGGCAAATCCGCCACCGAGAGCGAAAATAAGGATACTTACCACAAAACTCCAGAAGTAAACTTCTTTACCGTATCCAAACGGATGCATTTTATCAGGTTTCTGCTTAGATCGCTTTATTCCCAGGAGCAAGAGTAAACCATTCCCTGTATCTACTAAAGAATGTATTCCTTCAGCGAGCATTGCCGAACTTCCTGTAAAAAAAGAAGCCAAGAATTTACTTATAGCGATTAATAAATTTGCGCCTATCGCGCCATAGATTGCAATATTAGATCCTCCTGCTGCCATTTAATAATTTTTGATGAAATTACAATTATCTTAAAAAAGATAAGAATCCTTTATTAGAAAGTCGATAAAACATTTCCGATATTGAAAATCTCATACCAGAAAAATCATAAAATGATCTCCAAAAAGAAATTGTTGTTTTATAGCGCTACCATAATTGTTGCAACTTATTTTTTATTCCTGGGACTCACCAAGGCTAAAGGTTTTTTCGCACCCATGATCACCGCAGTGATCCTTAGCCTGATAGTCCTGCCTTTATCTCAAAGAATGGAAAGAAAGCTGAAAAGACCTTTGGCTGCAATACTCAATAGCCTTTTGCTCTTTTTGATTTCAATAGGTTTAATGGCTATAGTTTCTTTTCAGGTAAGATCGTTCGCTGAGGATTGGCCCCAGATTAAAGAAACAATGGAGCCTAAGATAGAAAATGCTAAAGAATTTGCTTTAGAACACACCCCTTTAAATAAACAGGATATTGAAGAAGCAAAAAATAGCTCTTCAACAATGGATTTACAACCAGGCAAATGGGCAAAAACATTTATGAGTGGACTCTCCAGCTTTCTTGCGAATTATTTACTGACATTCGTATATATTTTCTTTCTTCTGAATTACCGCCATATATTCAAAAACTTTCTCTTAAGGGTTTTTCCAGATGAGAAACAGCAAACCATTAAAACCATCATTGTAAAATCTGCGGAAGTAGCTCCACAATATCTGCTGGGAAAACTAATATTAATGGGATTATTAGCAGTTATTTATTCCATTGGTCTTGGAATTTCAGGAGTAAATAATTTTATTCTGGTAAGTGTTATCGCCGCTGTACTTACATTGATACCTTACATAGGAAATGTGATTGGATTTGTTATGGCAGTAGCCTTTGGGTTTTTAACTTCCGGAGATATTACTGTTCTTATTGGCATAGCACTAACGTTTACTATCACCCAGTTTGTTGAAAGTTATGTATTACAGCCTTACGTGGTAGGGGAAAGGGTAGATGTACATCCGTTTTTTGTAATAGTTTCAGTAATTCTGGGAAATATGGTCTGGGGAGTTATAGGAATGATCCTCGCTATCCCTATCATGGCAATTATTACAGTTGTGCTGCTAAATATTCGTCAATTAAGACCATTTGGTATTCTTTTCAGTAAAAAAGAGTTTTAAAGCTCGCGAATAGAACTCCTGCTGAACTTGAAGAAGCCATAGGATTATTAGGTGCTAATAGTACTATGTAATGTTTGTAATGAAGGTTTATAGGTATTTTTATTATAATTTGATGAAGCTGTTTACTCAAAATTAGATATTTAAGTTTTTCTAAGATTCTTCATTTCATTCAGAATAACACATTAGACAGCTTCTTTTGGTTCAGGATTAGATACAACTCGACATTATAGCAATTTTTCAAAACATACACTATTCTCCATATTTTCATAGGGTGGATACTTGTCTATGAGTTCAAATCTATTTTTTTTATAAAAATTTATAGCTTCAAACTGCCTTTTGCCGGTTTCAAGAATCAACTTAGTGTAACCAGTTTCTTGAGCCCATGCTTCTATATTCCTTAATATTTCCCCTGCATAGTTTCTATTTCTAAATTTTACATCTACAAACATTCTCCTTAATTCTGCAATTCCTGGTTGATATTCTTTAAAAGCACCACAACCTACGGGAATCTCATTAAGATAAAGAACAATTACATTTTTAATAGCATCAAGTTTGTTTAACTGATCATAAAAATCGTGTTCATCTCCATCACTAATGGCTAAATATATATCTAGCTTTTGTTCCAGGGAGATAAACCCTTCGTCATCAGAGTTTGTGCGTTGTATTCTTAACATCAATCGGTATTTATATTTTTAAAAGATATATGATTATTTTCTCTTTTGAAATGTATATCGGCATAAGCAACATAGAAAATAATATTTTATGATTTCATTGGCGAATAACTTTTATGGACTCTTTAGCTTTATATAAAATTAACGTCATGAAAAAAATATCAATATTTATAGCGGGATGCCTAACTGTAGGAATGCTCAGTTGTCAGGAAAAAAAAGATGAAAAAGATAGTAATAAAAGTGAAGTTCCAGAGGCCGTAGCCATGGCTTTTCAAAAGAAATATCCTGGGGAAAATGATCCAGACTGGGAGCAGGATGAGCATGGTTACTGGGAATCGCATTTTAAACAGGATGGTGAGAAATACAGGGCAGATTTTAATACTGACGGTTCCTGGGTGGAGACTGAAAATGATATTAAAACTGAAAATCTTCCGGAAGCCATTAAGAAAGTTATAAAAGAGAAGTATTCAGATTATGAAATTACTGAAGTAGAACATGTGATCAGTGCTAAAAAAGGGGAGTTCTACGATGTGGAGTTTAAACAGAAAGGTAAGAATAAGGATGTTGAGTTTCGCGAAGATGGTACTGAACTAAACTAGTTTATTTTGATGCGTAATCAATTTGGAGCAAAGCCCACAAACCAAGATCTTAAGAAATATTCGAGCTCAGATAATTGGGATGGCAATAAATTCATTAATCTGGAAAAAACCGGAATGAACATTAGTTTTCAGGATATTCCAAAGCTTCTCTATAAACAGTTCTGCGAGAAAAAAGGAAGAGAGCCAAAAATTCCTATCCCGGTTGCAGAATTTAAGAGAAAAGATTTTCTAGCACCGTCAGATAATGCAAAATTTATATGGTATGGCCATTCGGTTATTCTTATGAGAATAAAGGGACAGACTATGCTTATAGATCCAATGTTTGGCTCTAACGCAGCACCAATTTCACCATTTTCAGTAAAAAGATTTAGTAAGAATACTCTGGATATAATTGAAAAATTACCCGGGATCGATCTGCTTTTGATTTCTCACGATCATTATGATCATTTAGATTATGACAGTATTAAACTCTTAAAAAGCAAGGTTAAGAGGTTTGGTGTTGCTTTGGGTGTTTCAAGACATCTAAAGAAATGGAATATTCCTATGGATAATATTTCTGAATTTGACTGGTGGGATAAAATTGATTTTGAAGGTATTGAAATCACATTTACACCATCCCGTCATTTCTCCGGCCGCGGATTAAAAGACCGGGCTAAATCACTTTGGGGAGGTTGGGCCTTTAAAACCTTTAATGAAAATATCTGGTTTAGCGGGGATGGCGGATATGGTAAGCACTTTAAAGAAGTAGGCGAAAGATTAGGTCCATTTGATTTTGGTTTTATGGAATGCGGCCAGTACAATGAAAAATGGCATCAAATACATATGTTTCCTGAAGAAAGCGTTCAGGCTGCGATAGATGCAAAAGCAGATAAAATTATGGCGGTACATTGGGCCGCATTTGCTTTGGCACAACATCATTGGAAAGATCCAATCGAAAGATTTACAATTAAAGCGCAGGAAATGGGGATCTCCAACTCCAGGCCTCAAATAGGCGAATTATTTAGTGTGAAATCTCAACAGACTAAAAATTGGTGGGAAAAAATCGATTAAAATTGAATATATTCCTAAGATGGCAGATCTTGAGAAAATAGGACTTGGTGGTGGTTGCCATTGGTGTACTGAGGCTGTTTTTCAGGCACTCCGGGGAGTTGTGAAGGTAGAGCAGGGTTATGTTAGCTCGTATCATGAGAATATAAGTTTCTCTGAAGGTATAATTGTTCATTTTTTGCCTTCTGAAATTTCTCTGGACATCCTGATAGAGATTCACTTACGGACTCATAAAAGTACTTCTTCCCATAGCATGCGTCAAAAGTACCGATCGGCGGTGTATACTTTTTCTCAGGAACAAAGTGAAAAATCTAGTCAAATTTTGAAAAAACTACAATCTAAATTTGAAAAGCATATTATTACAGAGGTATTGTCTTTTCAAAAATTTCGGGCATCACGTGAAGAAATTCAAAACTATTACCGGAATGATCCTGAAAAACCTTTTTGTAAAAAATTTATTGACCCTAAACTGGAATTTCTGAAAAACAAATTTTCTAAAAACTTAAAACCTTCAAGCACTCAATTTGTAAGAGATATATTAAATAATTTTCCGATAGGATATTCGGAAGTTTGGTATTTAGGTAAACGATATGGAGTGAGTAAAACGGAATTTAATAATGGGAATAGTACTAAGTTATATGCTGAAGAATTAGGAGGGAAAATTTTTATTAGTCTAAATTTCTACAAAACTCAAAATTCAATGCTTTTAAAACCTTGTGAGATGCCGGTAGATAAAGTGTTACATTTTTTAGGGCATTTTAAAATGTTAGAATAGTTTTATACCTAAAGCCGTTGCTTCTAGATCTATGCAAAATAGAACAGAAAAAGTTCTATTCGCCATTTTACTCATATACATATTTAAACTATAATGTACCGCATTATGTTACTTTGCTTTGGTAAAAGCGAAGTAATAACTACAATATTTCTTTAAAAAAATCTTATCAAATGCCTTTTTTACAATGTTAATGGAACACTTTTTATGCGACGACGTTAGGAGGGAAGCATAATGTGTGTGGAATGGTATGTTTTCCTTTATTTCAATACGGTTTTCCGTAATATATTACTTGTTAAAATTCTGTATATTTGAGTATTACATTTTGCTATGTGTAATTCTACCCTACAGAATATTATCTAATCGCTCTAAATCTAAACTAGAGTAAACTAATAAAAGAAAAAGTATGAGAGTTCTTTCAAAATCAAGATTCAAATTAGGGCTTGAATGTCCAAATAAACTTTTTTATACCAATAATAAGGAATACGCAAATACTAAAAATGAAGATTCCTTTTTAGAAGCATTGGCTCAAGGAGGTTTTCAAGTTGAAGAACTGGCAAGAATGCACTATCCTAATGGCATTTTAATTGAAGGAAATGACTGGGACTACCAACTTTTATCGAACCAAACGAAAGAATTATTAAAAGAAGAGAACGTTATTATTTATGAAGCTGCTTTTTTAGTAGATGGATTATTTATTAGGACTGATATATTAGTTAAAAAAGGTAATAATATTGAGTTAATAGAAGTTAAGTCAAAATCATTTACACCAGATGATGATTATATATTTATTGGTAAAAGCAGAAAAATGTTAGCTGGTTGGAAACCATATTTATTTGATGTTGCTTTTCAAAAATATGTAATGCAATTATGTTATCCAGACTGGGATATTAAGTCTTTTATTATGATGGCTGATAAATCTAAAAAAGCGAGTATAGATAGTTTAAATCAATTATTTAGGATTAGTAATAAAGAAGATAATCGTACTGGAATAATTAAAAAAGTAAATTCATTAAATGAAACTGGGAATTCAGTTTTGGGAAGAAAAAACATCACTGATATTATTGCAGAAATTGAATTAAATAAACATTTATACCATAGTAATTTAGATTTTAAGAAATCTATTAACTTATTTAAAGAATTATATAAAAATAATGAATACGCTAATTGGCCTACTACTTTTAGTGCCTGTAAAAAGTGTGAGTTCAAATCATCTAATAAAACTAATCAAGATTTAAAATCTGGTTTTAGAGAATGTTTTAGTAAGCAGCATAATTGGAAAGAAAAAGAATTTAATGAGCCTAATACTTTTGATATTTATGACTTTCGAAAAGGAACAAAACTATTTGATGAAGGAGTTTTTTTTAAAAAAGATCTTACGGAAGATAGTATTGGATTAAAAGAAGAAGCCGAAAAGCTTACAACATCTCATAGACAATGGTTGCAAATTGAAAAAGAAGTAAATAATGATGATACTATTTATGCTGATATTGAAGGTCTGAAAAAAGAAATTGATAATTGGAATTATCCTTTACATTTTATTGATTTTGAAACAAGTACTGTTGCATTACCTTTTAATAAAAATCTAAGACCATATGAACAAACAGCTTTTCAATTTTCACATCATATATATTATGAAGATGGAACAATAGAACACGCAAATGAATATATAAATAATATAGCAGGAGTATTTCCTAATTTTGAGTTTATTAGAGCCTTACAAAATGCTTTGGGAAATGATAATGGAACAATATTTAGGTATTCACACCATGAAAATACAATTCTAAATGCTATATATGTTCAATTATTGGACTCAAATGAAAAAGACAAAGATGATTTAATAACTTTCATTGAAAACATTTCTCACTCTAAAAGAGATAGTACTATAAAATGGCAAGGGGAAAGAGATATGGTAGATTTATGGGAAATTGAAAAACGTTATTATTACAATCCTATTACAAAAGGTTCTAATTCAATAAAAGCTGTTTTACCAGCATCACTAAATTCTAGTAAATATTTAAAAGAAAAATATTCAAAACCAATAAATGAAATAAAAATTACAAGTAAGAATTTTTCTAAAGAACATATTTGGTTAGAAATTGAAAATGATATTGTAAAAAATCCCTATGAAATGTTACCTCCAGTTTTCCAAGATTGGAGTGAAGATGAAATAGAAAAAACATTATCTGAAATAGAAGGTATTGCAGATGGTGGAGCAGCATTAACAGCATATGGTAAATTACAGTATACAGATATGGAGCAAGCCGAAGTAGATAAAATAACTTCTGCCTTACTAAAATATTGTGAACTAGACACTTTAGCAATGGTTATGATTTTCGAACAGACACTGTCCCGTAAAGTGTGTAAAGTTTAAATAACAGGGGTTGGACTTTTTTAAAGTCTGACCCTTTTTTCATAGATCGTAAGGAACTGATTTAAAATAATGCCCCAGTTCCTGATAGGCATTGACCACTTCTTTGTAGCTTCCCTTGTAGCCAAATATACAGATTTCATTACTGCTTCATCAGTAGGGAAGGATAATTTGTTTTTAGTGTATTTTCTTATTTTTCCGTTCAGGTTTTCAATAAGATTGGTGGTATAAATGATTTTCCTGATCTCCAGTGGAAACTCAAAGAACACGGTAAGATCTTCCCAGTTGTCCCTCCAGCTTTTGATGGCATAGGAATATTTGCTCTCCCATTGTGCTGCAAAATCTTCCAGGGCAGCTTTGGCGGCCTGTTGGTTGGGAGCATTGTAAATATGCTTCATATCAGCGGTAAAGGCTTTTTTATCTTTCCAGACCACATAACGGCAAGCATTCCTGATCTGGTGCACCACACAGATCTGGGTTTTAGACGCTGGGAAGATATTTCTGATGGTATCGGTAAAGCCATTGAGGTTATCGGTAGCGGTGATCAGGATATCTTCGGTGCCCCGTGATTTTATATCGGTAAGTACAGACATCCAGAAAGCTGACGACTCATTTTTTCCCAACCAAAGCCCCAGGACTTCTTTCTTTCCATCCCTGCGAAGCCCGACTGCTATGTACACCGTCTTGTTGATTACCTTGGAGTTCTCTCGAACCTTGAAGACAATCCCATCCATCCAAACGATCAGGTACACAGGCTCTAAAGGTCGGTTTTGCCAGGCCACAATATCTTCGGTTACTTTCTCGGTAATCCTGGATATGGTGGAAGTAGAGACTTCAAAATTATAGACCTCTCGAATTTGCTCTTCAATATCACTATTGCTCATTCCTTTGGCATAGAGCGAGACAATCACGTTTTCAATGCCATCGACCATATTGCCACGCTTGGGTACAATCATAGGAGTAAAGGATGCTTCACGATCCCTGGGGACCTGGATCTGGGATTCACCAAAGGAGGTGCGAACCTTTTTCTGGCCATAGCCGTTACGGGTATTAGAGTTACCAGACTTCTGGCTTTTGTCATAACCTAAATGACCATCGAGCTCTCCTTCGAGCATTTTTTCAATACCACGCTTTTGCAGTTCTTTTAAGAAGCTGTTGAGCTGATCTCCACTTTTGAACTGCTTTAAAAATTCATCGCTAAATAAATCTTCTTTTTTCATACTGTGTAAAATTTAAAATTAGACAAAAAAATAACAGGGGTCGCGACCCCTGTTATTTTCTATTTACACAGTTTATGAGATAGTGCTTTCGAACACTTTAAAGAACTTATAGATTCCATTTAGATTATGCCAAATAATGAAGTACCCCCATTTATTAGGACAGCTTAGCTGCTAAATTAAGTTCTATTTTTCATTTATTAGGCAGCTTTTCTTTCTTGTTCTAAATATCGGTTAAGGGGTATTTCATTTTCTATTCCCTGATGTCTTCTTCGATGGTTATAAAAATCAAAATAGTTTTCTAGTTGTTTGTAAAGATCTACTCCAGATTCTGGCGGATTGAGATAGATGCTTTCATATTTCACACTTCTCCAGAGGCGTTCTATAAACACATTATCTATAGCCCTTCCTTTGCCATCCATACTGAGTTTAATGTTCTTAGAGAGTACACTATGAGTAAAAACCTCCGAGGTGAACTGACTTCCCTGATCAGTATTGAGTATCTCAGGCTTGCCATGTACGTCAATGGCTTCTTCTAAAGTTTCTTTACACCACTGGGCATCCATGGAATTGGATACCGACCAGTTGAGTACATAGCGGCTATGCAGGTCGATGATCGCTACCAGGTACATAAAACCTTTCCGCATCGGTATGTAAGTAATATCGATTGCCCAAACTTGATTGGGACGATCTACCTTCAAGTTCCGCAACAAGTAAGGATATACCTTATGTTCTTTATTGCGTCTGGAGGTATGCTTCCCAGGCATAATGGCCTGAAGCCCCATCACTCTGGAATATAAACGCTCAATACGTTTTTTATTGATCGTATATCCTTTATCCATCGTAAGCCAGGTATGCATCCGCCTGGCACCTTTAAAGGGATGATCGGTATAATGTTCATCCATCAGGCGCATCAGTTCTAAATTGAGCGTGCTTTCTCCGCGGGGTTTATAATAAATTCCGCTGCGGTGGATTTGCAATAGCCTGCATTGTCGCTGTAGGCTGAGTTTTGAATGATCCTTGCTTATCATTGTTCTACGCTCCTTTAAAGGTTTTATCGCAAGGCGTTTTTTAAAAAATCATTTTCCACTTTTAGCTCCCCAATTACTTTAAGGAGTTGGTCTTTCTTTTCCTCTTCTTCTGATTTCTTAGACTTACTTCCTTTAGAAAAGACCGCATCAGCATCTTTTAAAAATTCTCGTTTCCAGGTACTGATTTGTTGCGGAGTGATTTCAAATTTTTGTGCGAGTTCCTGAGTCGTTTGACGCTCTTTTAGCGATTCAAGGACTACTTTCGTTTTGAACTTTGAGGTGAATTTTCTTCGTGTCATAATACAGTAAAATTAAAGTTATTTTTGAACTTAACTTACTGTCCTAATTTTAGGGGGATGATCATAATAAAGAAGCTTTAAAAAGATATAGAATTATTCATAGCGTACTTAGAAGGGGAGGTAAGCATAAATCAAGTAGAATTACGGAAATATGTAACGAAGCTGGTATTCCTGTTAGTATCAGAACTATACAAAAAGACTTAAGTGATTTAGCAGAAGATACTGAACTAGCTTTATTTCTACCTATAAAGCAAGATAAGAGTACAAAAACTTATTATTACGAAGTAATACCTGAAAATATTTTCCCTTCCATTGAGTTAGAAAAAGAGGAAGTTAATGCATTATTATTCTATGCTAAAACAATTAGACAATACAAAGAATACCCAATCTTTAATGAGATTTCTAATGCTGTAAAGAAGGTGATTGAAAATTCAAATATTTCTCCTAAAACTAAAGAACTTTTTGAAAAAGAAACTTTATTAGAGACAGAAAATCATCATCACATTAATGGAATAGAATTAATAGCAGACATACTAGATTCAATAACTAAAAAGAAAGTTATTGAAATTGAATATCAAAAATTTGATGGTAATTCTAAAGTTCATAAAATCAAACCTATTTTATTGAAGGAAGATAAACAAATGTGGTATATATTGGGAATAAATATTAAATATAATAGATTAATAACTTTTGCATTAGATAGAATAATTGATATAACAGTTACTAAAGAAGAGTTTGATACTATTGAATTTGATAGTTTAGAATATTTTAAATATTCCTTTGGAATTACAGTTTCTGATGACGAACCTATAGAAGTTGTAATTAATTTTAATCCAAAACAAGGAAATTATCTTAAAACACTTCCTATTCATAATACTCAAGAAATTATAGAAGATAATAACGAAAAATTTATTATTAAGGTAAAAGTAAAGCCATCATATGAATTTTATTCAAAAATTTTTAGCTATGGTTCAGATGCTACAATTATATCTCCAAAGCCAATTATAGATAGAGTTTTAAAGACTTTTGAAAAGGCCGTAAACAAATATAATTCCAATTAATTATTAAATAAATTGATCTTTTTTTAATGGCGCAAGTAGGTTGCGCCATGTTGTTATTTATTTGTACCATAAATTATTGTTTAATTCCAAAAAAATAAAAAAATGGATAACAAATTAAAAAAAGAAGACAAAAAAAAGATGGTAACTATTATAGTTAATGGTACACCATATGAAGAAGAAAAAAATGAGATAACTTATGAAGAAGTAGTTACACTAGCATTTTCTGATTTCCCTCAACACCCTGAAAGAACTTATTCAGTTACTTATGAAAGAGGACAAGGAAATAAACCTACTGGAATTTTATCTCCAGGTGGAAAAGTTAGAGTAAAAAAAGGAATGACTTTTAAAGTTAAACATACTGGACAATCTTAAATTGAAATGATAGTAAGTTTAGCAAAAAATAATGAGGATATTGATAGATTACTAAAAAAAGGGTATGCTTTATCAATAGATAGCAATCATCTAGTTATTAGAGATATACCTTATATAGACAATAATGGAAACCTTCAAATTGGTGCAATAGTTTCAATAGTAAATTTTATTAACCAAAATAAAATGAGCATGAGAGACCATCAAATATTTTTTTGTGGTAGTCCTCCTTATGAATTGAACGGAAAACCAATTAGAAATCTTGGTGGTGGTGCAACATCAATTCATTTGACATCAAAAGATTTAGTTGTGCAAAGGTCTTTTTCTAACAAACCTCCAAGTGGAAAGTTTAAAGATTGGTTCGAAAAAATTGAAAATTATGTTACCATAATTTCTGGACCAGCTATGGATAAATTTGATGCTAATCCTTATACTTTTAGAGTAGTTGATGAAAATTATAAGTCAGTATTTAAATTTAGAGATACTCTAACAAGTAGGGCAGAAATAGGAGAGTTAAGTGCTAAACTTGAAGAAGATACAATTGCTATTATTGGTCTGGGAGGAACAGGTTCTTACCTTTTAGATTTTTTGGTAAAAACTCCAGTTAAAGAAATTAAAGGGTTTGATGGAGATTGGTATCATGTTCATAATGCATTCCGTTCCCCAGGAAAATTAGATGAAGAAGAATTAGGTAAAAGAAAAACAGAGGTCTATAAAAACCGTTATCAAAATTTCCGTAGCAATGTAAATATTTACTCAAATTATATTACTTGTGATTCAGAAGATGATTTGACTGGAGTTACTTTTGTTTTTGTGTGTGTTGATAGTGGAGATTCTCGAAGAGAAATATTTGATTTACTTGTAAAACTAAAAATTCCATTTATAGATGTAGGTATGGGATTAGATAAAGATACTGGGTTAGTAAGTGGCACACTTCGTACTACATATTTTCCTACTGAATCTGCACAAAGCATTATAGATAAAAGGCTAGCTCCATTAACTGATATTCCCAATGATGTTTATAAAAGTAATATTCAAATTTCAGAACTTAACGCTTTAAATGCTTGTTTAGCGGTTATAAAATATAAACAAATAAGAGGTTTTTATTTGGATGACAATTCATATTTCCACATGTTATTTAACGTTGATGGAGTAAATTTAGTAGGGGAGAATGGGAAAAATTAAATTATTAAAAGTTGAATATTTACCAAAAGACTTAGAGCAAGGAATACTATATGTTTCTGAAGAATTTGGTATAGCTGGTCATTTGTGTCCATGTGGTTGTGATAATAAAATAATGACTCCATTAGACCCATCTGAATGGTCTTTCAAAGAAATAACTAATAAGCCAACTTTATATCCTTCAATTGGTAATTGGCAATTGCCTTGTAGGTCACACTACTGGATTACTAATGGAAACATTGAATGGTCATATGATTGGAGTGAAGAGGAAATCATTGCTGGTCGTGAAGCAGAAGCAAGAAAAAGAAAAGCCTATTATGATGATTTAGAAGCAAAACAGACTAAAAAATCAATTTTTAGAAGAATTTCAAATTGGTTTTTAAAATTAATATTAAATATTAAAAATTAATAAATAGAAAATTATGATTACAATCGAAGCAATTAAACCTGGTCCAAAACCTAAAAAGGATGATGGCTCATTAGACAAAAGAAGGAGAGTTACTCCCGACAAAAAGAAAGATTATCCACCATTAAAAAAGCACAAACACAAAAAGGGCGATTAACCTTACAAATGAGTTAATTAAAGTAGTTTTGTCTAAACATTATGTTAAATAGAATTTTAAAAACGGCCTCATAAAATTTTGGTGAAAACAATAGGAGAAATGAGCGTCCATATTTTAGGTTATTAGTACTAAACACTATTAAAACCAACTACTTTAATGCTTATTAAGAATGGTATTAATAGTTACAATGTTTCCTGAAATATAGCGAATGAGCCGTTAATTGTTTCCAAAATTATATGCAGCCTTGATTTTTTCTTTCTTTTGCATCAAGGCAAAAGATAATGCAAACAAGAAAAGAAAGTTAAATTGAAATGCTACATAGAACAAGTGTATAGAAATTTATTTTTCTTAAATTTTATACTCTTGTGGCAAACTCATGAGAATCGTCTGATTTTTTTTTAACGGACATTTCCTCAAATACGCGATTTTTAAATGAATCTAAAAGGTTAGCTTTTTTTTGGCGTTGGCAAGCGATGGATAATTGTGTGTAGAAAAAAATGCCTGAGCATTTTATTTATACAAAACAATCGAGCGTTTGGTAGCGGCAATTTTACATAATGACAAATTATAGTTACAAATGATTAGCAGGATTATGAATCTACGAGAATCGCATATTTAAAATTTTAATGACCCAAGTACTGAATATTCTTATAGAAATAGAATGTTTCTGGGATATTTTAAATAATAAAGAATTATAGCTTACGAATGAAAACGTGCACATCAGACTAATTCTTCATATCATACATTTGTACTATAATTTATATTATGTAAAATAGAATATTTTAAATAGCACTCTTCCTTTTGTCCCTCATTAACTTAAAAATTGAATGTAAATAAAATGATTATTAATATATCTGGTTTTACACTATAATAATTCATTAAAAATAAATGCATTACCAATAACTTTAGGTTCTGATTATTAGTATATTAGATATAATTTTATATTTGATTCTAGTTAAATATCAATGCAAACACATCCAAACTCTGTACTCAATATTGTTCCTGATGATTCTGTAAAAGAAATCCATCATCTTGATTTTGGTGATATTATTTTTTTGGATCAAACAATTATTACGGAATTATACGAAGGTATTACGTACGGCTGGGAACAAGCCAGCCAGGTAATTGTTCTGGCTGAAAAGTCATATGGACAAGATTTTTATGTGAATTATATATCTAACCGTTTACACGATTATTCCGTAGTGGCACAGGATTGGTCTAAATTCTTTAAACAAAACCGCCAGTTAAGAAGTTTCTGCATAGTTACTCACAGTAAAACCGGAACGACGAACATAGCCGTTGAACGTATATTTTATAAGGAAGGTAATATTATGCATTTTACAGATCTATCTGAAGCACTTAAATTCACAGGGAATTTAAAAAATTAATAACGCAAATTACACTAAAAGTCTTCTTCACTCTTGATTTCAGAAATTTCTCCACGAAAGGAAATAGTGGAACGTTCAGAAGTGTTTACTGAAGTGTTCACGTTCTTATTGGGAAATAATGTAATTATAAAATCCAGGTCCTCCCCGTTTTGGGAACCTCTGAATTCTAATAAAAGTCTGGCTTTATCAGTCTGTTCTGTTATCTTAAGATCCTTAGCGATGCCTTTATATTTTATTCCACCTTCATTACCGTATGATGATCCCGAATATCTAATTCCGAAGAATGGGAGAAATACATCTACGCTATCTCCTTTGAATTCGATGAAATTTGTATTTCCAACAATATTCACATTACCACCGATAGAGGTATTTGCAAAATCATTAACTATCTTAAAATTACGTGCCGATACTAATGATTTTAGATCTTCATATTCCCTCAATTCAGTAGCTGAAGGGTCTTTAGTGCCAGCACATGAATACATTACGATGAAACTTAAAACAATAAACGTTATCGCAAAGATCCTTTTCATTTTATTGCTCTTATTCTATTCTTCATCATCACTAAGAGAATCTAGCGTATCCTTAATTGCTTCATTTTCTTCCTTAGAAACCTCATTTTGTTGCTTCTTTATTTTTAGATTTCCATCACCATCTTTCTTCAAATTATCATCCTTTTCATGAAAATTAGAAGGTCTTCCTGCATTTTTCTGCCAGTCGGCTTGCTTATTAGTATCGTCAGACATAATCTTTGTTTTTTTCTAATTTAGTGATTTGTATAGCCTACAACGTTAAGTTTAAAATTCATTTAACAACGAATTAGGGTATTTTCACATTAAATATAAAGGCTCTGTATTTTAATAGTGCTACAAAAATAGTCGCACCAAGGGCATTCCCAACTAAAGCTGTGATCAGCGTTTTTAAATAGATAATAAAGTCGATTTCCGGTGAAACCAGCATACCGGCAAATATTTCAATATGACCAATGATACTATGGTGTAAACCTGTAAATCCCATGACAGCGGTAATTATATAAATGATAAAGATCTCTCCGGTCGTTTCTTTTGAAGATGTTACCAGCCAACTAAGTAATCCCATAAGCCAACCTGCAAGAATCGCACTTACCAGGATTGTAGTTATATCATAATCTACAAAATGTTCCCCAACTTTGGCAATGGAATTTATATCGAATATGCCTAATTTTGGTCCAACCCAGGATAAAGTGAGTGCCATGAGCATCCCTCCTATCAGATTCCCAAGGATTACTATTCCCCAAATTCCAAATAAACTAAGAATGCTTCTTTTCTTATTTAATACCGGAAGGGTTAGCAGGGATGTTTGTTCAGTAAATAAAATAGATTGTCCCAGTACCACCATGATAAAGCCTATGGGATAAACCAGGGCGATAAGTTTAAATAGTGTTTCCTCGGCTACTTTTCCTTCAAAATAAAAGAAAACCGAACAAATCATAAGGAAACTAAAACCTATTTCTAATCCCGCAGTAAATGAACTTAGAAGAATACTACTTTTGCTTCTGTCATAAGTCTCGCAACCTTCAATGATTTGTTCTTTTAAGATCTCCCCATGAGATTTAGTCTTCGTGTCATCATTGCTGCTATCAGACTTTTCTAACTCTTTGTCTACTTCTTCCTGTTCTATTTCGTCTTTTTCCAATTGCGTCTAAATTTCTATAAATATATACTTAAAATAAAAAATCCGGAAACAGGAAATTGCTTCCGGACTAGTTTGATTTATTAATTCTAATTCAATATTAAATTTCTCTGCATTTAATTAAGACCATAATTGTACTGCTTTATCACGACATAGCTGTATCATTTTGAATTCCTGATGTCTCTTATCTGCATCTGTCTTGTAATACATATCGCTATATTTAAAACCATATTCCTTTGCATCCAAAGCAGAAGCTCCATAATAGATATTATCAAAATCTGCCCAATACGCTGCTCCAAGGCACATCATACATGGCTCACAGCTGGTAAAAAGGACACAGCCCTGAAGACTACTACTATTTAGTTTCCTGCAAGCTTTTTGTATAGCTCGCAATTCAGCATGTTCGGTACAATCTTCTTTAGCCAATACTTTATTACAGGATTCAGCAATAATTTCATCTCCTTTTGTAATTACTGCGCCAAAAGGACCACCATTATCCATATCTCTGCCTTCACGGGCAAGATCTATTGCCCTACTCATCATTTTCTTTTGTAAATCCTTTATTTTCATAATACTACAAAATTACAGTTTTCTCTGAATTTTACTGGCTATTTCACAGTATTCAGCATAAGATTAAGTACATTTTAAGGTTCCAATATGTAAGTCTAAAAATACTATTAAAACTTTGCCAAATCTAGCCTAAGAGGCTTGGTAAGCCCTTAAGAAATAAGTTTATTTAACTAAATAAAAAATCGATAATATGGAGACTATATTTGAATTTGTGAATATTGATAAAAGTGAAAATCTGGAAGCTTTTACCCAGAAAAAATTAAATAAACTTGAGACTAAATATGATTGGATCGTAAGAGCCAATATTTTTTTTAAAAGAGACGAAAATAAAAAACCAAACGGATATATTACTGAAGTAAGATTAAGTGCTCCGGGACCTGAGATATTCGCTCAATCGGATGAGAATTCTTTTGAAGCTTCAATTGCTGAAACTACTAGGGATCTGGATAGACAATGTGAAAAGCGTAAAGCTAAAATGAGTACGCATTAAGCTTATTATTTATAGATATAGCAAAGCCCTTTCTACCGAAAGGGCTTTTTATTTTTATTCAGTTTGGAAATAATTCCTAGGCTTTTAAGCCTTTTTCATCCAATTTTTCTTTAAAATCATTGATAATACCACCCTTTATTAAAATATTTATCTGGCGGTCACTCATGGTATGTTTAGTCTCGAATTCTTCTGTGCCACCAGATTTCTTCTCGACAATTACCTGAATATTATTTCTACTTTCAACATTCTTTTTCAGATTCTTAAATTTTACAGTATCACCCTGCTCTATTTTATCGTAGTCTGCAATATCTAAGAATTCAAGAGGTAGAATACCAAAATTCACTAAATTTTGCCAGGCAATACGTGCGTATGAATTTGCGATAACGGCAACCTGTCCTAAATATTTTGGAGCTAATGCCGCATGTTCTCTACTGGATCCCTGGGCATAATTATCTTTAGCTACTACAATATGTCCACCAAATTCTTCTTTGGCCTTCATTGCCCTATCATAAAAAGTATCATCAATTACGATGTAAGAATATTTACTAATTTCCGGTAGATTACTTCTGAATGGCAACACCTCTGCCCCTGCTTTCAAAATTCCATCAGTAGAAATATTATCTCCCATTTTCAATAGAACCGGAACTTTATAATCATCCAGAATTGGATCTATATGAGGTAATGATTGAATGTTTGGTCCTTTCTTTAATTCTACATCGGTACCATCCTCTAAGGGAGCAACCAACATTTCAGTATTAATAATTTCTAATTCAGGTTTTTCAAACTTTGGATAGCTCATATCATAAAGCTTTTCCATGTCTCTGGGATCAGTAATTTTACCGGTTAAGGCAGAAGCTGCTGCAGTTTCCGGACTACATAAGTAAACCTGATCATCTGCTGTTCCAGATCTATCGGGGAAATTTCTTGGCATCGTCCTTAAACTGATCGTGTTTGAAGCCGGTGCCTGCCCCATCCCAATGCATCCCATGCAACCTGATTGATGAAATCTCGCTCCAGCGGTGATTAGGTTCGCAAAAGCCTTATTTTCAATCATATTCTGAATCATTTGTCTTGAAGTAGGATTGATATCAAAAGAAACATCATTATTGACAGATTTCCCTTTTACAATAGCCCCTGCGATCCAGAAATCCCTCAATCCCGGATTGGCAGAAGATCCCACCACAACCTGACTAATAGGTTTACCGGCTACTTCACTTACAGGCACCACATTTCCAGGGCTTGTAGGTTTTGCTATTAGAGGAACCAACTCATCAAGAATTATTTCCTCATGAAAATCATACTCGCAACCTTCATCTGCTTTTAATTCAGACCAGTCTGCTTCTCTATCCTGAGATTTTAAAAAACGTTTGGTTTCTTCATCACTCGGGAAAACTGTAGTTGTAGCTCCCAATTCTGCTCCCATATTTGCGATTACGTGACGATCCATGGCGCTTAAGTGCTTTAACCCGTCTCCATAATATTCTATTACCTTCCCTACTCCTCCTTTTACATCATATCTTCTAAGCATTTCCAGGATAACGTCTTTCGCGCTTACCCAATCTGGTAATTTCCCGGTAAGCTTCACTCCCATTACTTTTGGCATTTTTACAAAATAGGGTTGTCCGGCTATAGCTGCTGCAACATCCAAACCTCCTGTACCAATAGCAAGCATCCCTAGAGAACCAGCTGCAGGCGTATGACTATCAGAACCAATCATGGTTTTACCAGGTTTTCCAAATCGTTGCATATGTACGGGGTGGCTTACACCATTTCCGGGCCTGCTATACCATAGCCCAAAACGTTGAGCTGCGGAAAGTAGAAATAAGTGATCATCAGCATTTTTGAAATCTGTTTGAAGAAGATTATGGTCAACATATTGAACGGCAACCTCTGTTTGAGCTTTTTTTAAGCCCATGGCTTCCAGTTCCAGCTGTACTAAAGTTCCGGTAGCATCTTGCAATAAGGCCTGGTCTATTTTAATACCAATTTCTTTTCCCGGTTCCATTTCACCTTCTAAAAGATGTTCTTTAATAAGCTTTTGCGTGACATTAAGTTTTGACATAGTTGGAATTTTAAACTTTAAATTAGGAACTTTTGATGTAAGAATTGTTCCATTTAACAGAACCTTAGTTTTAAAATTTAAATCGCTACTAAGGAGCTGGAAATAATTAGTATTTGAGAATACCCTATATTTAACTGAGAAATACTATTGAGATAGATGAATCAAATAATAAAACGAGCAATTGTTGGAGGTGTGGTTTCCACTATAGTCATGGGAACAGGCGCATTTATTTTAGGACAAATCTCCGGTTACAAGGCGATGGAATTATTGAAAAATTCCATGTCTGGGATTAACATGCTTTGTAATACTGTGATTCTGGGATCTACCACCATTCTTGCCCTTATGCTAACGCTTCTAGGCCTTAGTCGCTCTTCGGAATCCAGACTAACCGACAGGCATTATAAAGATGTTTTGATGATCGCAAAATCTGACACTATTCTAATTGTTGCAGCGGTTATTACTTTTCTCATGCTCAATTTGCCAATTAGCGAGTCTGAAGAAGTGGGAAGTGCATGGTATCAAACCATTTACTATGTAAGTCTTGGAATGGCGTCTTTACTGGGCGGAGGTTTTATTGCGGTAGTAATGATGCTCTATGGTACTATAACCAATGTTATTTTGATCGTTGGCCTGAATATAAAGGAGCATCCTCTTATTTCTACTGAAGAAGCAGAAGAGGCTGAAGAACAGGAACAAAAAGAAAAAGAAGAAAAAAAGTAGTTTTATTAAAATAAGAAAAGGGCATTTAGAAAGAAAATCTAGCTGACGGATTTGCTGAATTCAAGACAATCGTGGTCAAAAAGAATCTTTCAAAATAGCCCTTTTTTAAAAAAATTATTTTACTATTTAACTTTTACCAAGTTTATTTAGTAGATCAATTTGATCTCCCTCCTCAAGATTAAAAGCCGGCTTTCCTTTTCTTGGAAATAGAAAAGTAAATGGCGTATCAAATGCCGCCCAACTTTCAGCAAGCCCATAATCGTTATTTTCATTCTTCATTTCGGGTCTAATGAAAGTATTCAGTTCAGAATCATAATCAGATCCCACCGCATCTTCTCCGGGGAATAACATTCCGTCATTAATTTCAGTATAGATCACTACAGAAGCGCCTTCGTTGCCAGGTAGGTCAAAAATATTTATGTCAAAACTGTCAAGTACTTTATCTTTTGCAGTTAGATCTTTTGTTTTAAAATCATCTTTGAAATTATTCCTTGGATGGGCATAGACCGGAGCTCCACCGGCATCTTCTGAAATGGTTTTCAAATCGGCATACGCAGATTTTAAAATTCCATCACAGGTTATTAAAATACCTTTAATATTATATCCTTCTTCTACTAGTTTTTTTATAGCAGGTTTTGAAGATTTTTCAACCACATCTATTAGTAGCATGTCTCTACGATTCAAATGTCTAATTGCATAGCCCTGATTAAAAACTCCATTTTCTTTTTCACCCTTTATTATAAAAGTATCAGGGATCAATTTTAAAAATTTCCCTGTTCCACCTTGTTCAATAAATTCTGCTGATTGGCTGTGAAGCACCTCCATTTTATCTACTGTCTTCATAAATATTTGATTTTAATTGATAGTTGAAGATACAAAACAAGGCTGGAGGCATCAACCCAGTTTTTAAATGTTTAACTGCTTTTAGGAGTTAATTAACGGAATAATGAAAGCCGTAAAATTACCATGATGACTTAATGAGATTGGCAGTATTTTATCCTCTTTTTTTAGATGTATGCATGGAAGACCTTCTGCATTTTTATAAACTTTTATAAACGATTCATCCACAGATAACCCTGCCGAAATATTCCTACGAAGATCCTTCTTTGAATGGGATATATTAAAATAGATTTTTTGAAATACCTCTTCTTTAGCATCAATGCTACTATGAATATAATTTGCATTAATCTCCGTAGTGGTAGAGTACCTCGAATGATCAACTTTTACAATTCCTGATTTATTATCTGAATTTAAAGAGCATCTATATGCTATAGGATTTAGCTTTCTTGGTAACTTAAAAGCTCTCTGGTGTGCTTTATAGGCAGCTTCTTTCATAGACCATAATTGCCAGAGCAATATTTCAGGATTTTCAGATTCTTTAATTAGGACGATCTCTTCTTCGGAAAAAACCTTTTTTAAAAATCTAAAATCTTCCGACTTATTAGTAGGCAATGAAATGCTAAGGTCTATAATATCATTCCCTATCAATTAGTTGCGAGCTTTTTTTGAATGATAGATTTGGCATCTCCTACCGTTAACATTCCTTCCATAGAATCATTATCTATTTCTATATTAAATTCATCTTCCACATCAAGTACCACATCCACGAGATTTGCAGAATTTATCTGAAGATCGTTCAGAAAGTCTGTTTCTTCCTGAAAGTTATTCAAACCTTCCATTCTTTGAACATAAGGCTCAACGATCTTTTTAAGTCTTGTAAGTATTTCTTTTTCAAGCATTTTTTTTTAATATTTTTTAAATAATACTACTGCATTTACGTCCCCGAAACCGAAACTGGCTTTAGCCAGAATATTAATTTTTTTATCAATTTTCTTCCTCGGAATTTTATCGGGATCAATTAATGCCGAAATTTCAGGATGAATATCTTCACAATTCATATTTCCGAATATATAATCTCCATAGATCTGAAGAACTGATGAAACACATTCCATAGAACCGGAAGCACTTAAACAATGGCCGGTCATTCCCTTTAAAGAGTTAATATACGGGAAATCAGCTCCATTTCTTTTCAAGGCTTTTGTCCAATTTAAAATTTCCACCGAATCTCTGGATGTAGCTGTTAAATGACCATTTACAGCATCTATTTCATCAGGCCGAATATTGGAGTTTTTTAAAGCCATTTTTATACAGCGTTCTACGGCTTCATTATTGGCAGCCGTCATACTACCTTCACCTCGCTGGCCACCACTATTGATCTCTCCGCCTAAAACTTCGGCGTAAATTCTTGCTCCTCGCTCGATGGCCGAATCCAAATCTTCCAAAACCAAAGCTCCTGCACCACTCCCGGGAACAAATCCTGCAGCAGATTCACTCATAGGCCTGGAAGCTTTTTCAGGATCATTATTATACTTATTTGGCAGAATACGCATCGCATCAAAACCACCCCAGATATAAGGGCCATGATCTCCGCAACTCCCAACAAGCATACGTTTCGTCTTGCCAGATTTTATTCTGTCATATCCCATAAGCAGTGCTTCGGTTCCAGTAGTACATGCAGATGAATTTGTCGTGACTTGATTGCCACAACCTAAAATCCCTCCGAGATAAGCACTAATGCCACTTGCCATAGTTTGCACCACACTGGTACTGCCTAATCTTCTGGTATTGCCCTCATCAATTAAATGAATGGCCTCCCTGAATTTATCAACTCCAAGAATTCCTGTTCCGAAAATAATTCCTGAACCCCAGTCCGGTGAGTTATCGTTGGTAATAGTAAGCCCTGCGTCTTTCCAGGCATCTGTGCCTGAAATGACTCCATAAACAATTCCGCTACTATTTAGTCCGCGAAGCTGAAGAGGTGTAAAATATTGTTGCAGTAAAGTTTCAGTTATTTCCGGCTTCCCTCCTATCTGGCAACTGAATTTTAATTTTTCTAATTCCGGAAAAAAACGAATGCCGCTTTTATTCTGTTTTATGGCATTTTCAAAATTATCAAGACCCACCCCATTTGGCGCAGCAACACCCATTCCGGTAATGACCACTCGTCTATTCATATCATCCTGTTAACCTTTTATGATCATTCCGGCAATTACTCCTTTGCAAACCAGATTACCTTCAGAATCAGCCATTTTTATTTTACACTTCAGTTTATTAAATCTAAAGTATTGCTTTTCTGAAATTACTGTGACTTTTTCTCCCGGATAAACCGGTTTCAGATATTCTATTTCTGAAGATGATAAGGCCACTCCAGGTGTTTCTTTCTTAGTTCCTTCAGCATTTAATAAATAAATCCCTAAACATACAACTCCTATTTGAGCCATACATTCGGTTAAAATAACCCCGGGCGTGATAGGATTATCTTTAAAATGACCTTTATAAAAATCAAGATCCGGGGAAAATGTATATTCTCCAGTTATAGAATTTTCGCTTACCTCTAAGATCTTGTCTACAAATAAAAAAGGGGTTGAATAAGGTAATTGTGCAAGGATTGATCTACTGTCCAATGGCTTTGTAATTTACATTAAATGTTCCCCGCCATTCACAGGAATAATAGTTCCCGTGATCCAACTTGCTTCATCCTTACTCAATAGGTACACCGCATTTGCCACATCATCTGGCACGGTTAATCGTCTAAAAGGATTGTGTTTTAACGCATGTACCCGTAAGGTTTCATTCCCGGGAATCATCTGGAAAGACCGGGTAACGGTAATCCCTGCCTGAATGCAGTTTGCCCTAATACCGTGTCTGGCAAATTCCAGGGCCATACTCCTGGTTAAAGCTTCAAGGGTGACTTTTGCTGCAGAAACAGCTGCATAATTCTTCCATGCTTTCTTATTCCCATCACTTGTAAAGGAAATTACCCGTGCATCTTTAGCGAAAAGATGATTTCTGAAAATTGCCTGCGCCCAATCATAAAGACTAAGGGCCATAGCATCTATAGTTAACTGAAAATCTATATTCTCCAGTAGATTATCATCACCGGTCATTGGCTTTAGATTTCCTTTGGCTATGCTGTGAAGAAGGGTTCGGATTCTACCATTTTCACCCAGGATATCTTTAATTTTTAAAATAAGTTCTTCCCGACTTTCTTTCTTGACTGCATCGGCATTAAAACTTTCAAATTTTACGTCTGAATTTCTAATTTCGTCGAAGGCTTCTTCAATATCAGGAATCTCACTTCTTCTATCGCGATGAATAATGATAATATTCATGCCGTGTTTAGCCAGTTTCTTTGCGCTGGCATAACCGAGACCGCTACTTCCGCCAAGAATAAGCGCCCAGTACTCCTTATCTTTAAATTCTGCTACCATTCTATTAAAATTCTTTGTGCTGAAAAGCCCGGTCCAAAACTTAGCATAATTCCTTGTTCTCCTTCCTGAATTTCCTTCTTCAGAAAACGCTCAAGAACATAGAGAACTGTTGCACTGCTCATATTGCCATAAAGGCGTAATACTTCCCGGGTATCATCTATATTCTTTCCTAAGTTACCAAAAAGATCAGAAACCGTCTGTACAATTTTTCTGCCTCCGGGATGAAATATTAAATGATCAACCCTTTCTATGGAAGAACCATGCTTTTTAAGAAATGGATGTATAATATCTGGAAAGTGATTTGAAATTGTTTCAGGCACCGCAGGATCTAATATCATTTGTAATCCCTGATTGGTAAGATCAAATCCCATCATTTGGGTTGCATCATAAAAATGATACATTTCTTCTCCAATAATTGCAGGACCTTTAGCATCTTCTTCTGAAGAAAGCAAAACACAGGCAGCACCATCACCAAAAATAGCCGCACTAACCATATTTGCCATGCTGAAGTCATTCAGCTGAAAAGTTGCTGTAGGGCTTTCTACTGCTACTACTGCAGCCCGTTTTCCAGGATTAGATTTTAAAAAATTATTAGCATAGATCATTCCTGAAATTCCCGCGGCACAGCCCATTTCGGTAACCGGCAACCTTATAATATCTCTTCTTAAATTAAGATCATTGATAAGGTATGCGTCCAAAGATGGGATCATAATCCCTGTACAGCTTACGGTAATTATATAGTCTAAAGATTCAGGTTCCCAGCCAGAATTAGTTAATGCCTTATTCAATACCTCTTTCCCTAGTTTTTTAACTTCCCGAACATAAATATTGTTCTTATCTTCAAAGGAAGTTGCGGTGAAAACATCCTCGGGAGACATAATAGAATAACGTTTATCTACCCCTGCTCCTTCAAAAATCTTTAGAATTTTTCTCCTAAATCTTTCATCCTGATCTCCCAGCCACTCCTCTACCAATGGTAATACATCTTTAGTATCTCTAGAATATTCTGGTAATTCTTTTTCAGCACTAATAATTCTTACACTCATAAAGTCAATTATTCTTTTTTAATGATCCACTGATATCTAAATGCCCATTTCCAGGATATTTCATGATTCTTTGCGGCCACTTTTTTAGCAAAATTCTGAATATCCCTTTTCTTAAAACCTCGAAGTATTGAAGTCAAGCCGTCTTTCCTGGCGATCTCATTATTTACAAAAACCACACAAAACGCCTGAAACAAAATATATGCAGAACTATTTCTATGCAGATCATTTATTACCACACCCAATTTTGACTGGTTGTATAATTGCTTTAACAGGTCTACTATTTGTTTGTCCTTGAAATGATGTAAGGTTAGCGTACAAAGAATGATATCAAAATTCATGTTCTTAAAAGAATCGCTAAAAATATTCAACTCTTCAAAACTGATATTATCAAAATCCCCTGAGAGTTCCCGAGCTATTTCGACAGCATGGGCATTGGCATCGATCCCTATTAGTTCCAGATTATAATCCTTTCTTTTCCCCCATTTCGCAATTTTTCTAAGCATGGCTCCATTTCCGCAGCCTATATCAGCTATTCTAATTCTTCTCGAATTTGATTGATTTTCTAAAAGCTTCTCAATCCCATTAATAGTAATTTTATTTCCACCTAGCCAGGCATTGATATTCTCCAGATCTTTTAAAGTTCTTCGCAATTCATTACCCTGTAGATCAAAATCATCCATGATCTCGCTCTTATCGGTACGCCTGGAAGTATCTATTTTAAACATGAATTGGTTGTCCGTGAGTTCTTTTAATGATATGAGGTAATAATTGAGGTACTCTATTCAGAAACCCTTGAGAGATATTAGTTAAGGTTTTATTCAGAAATACTTTCTGCAGTACTCTGCCGGCTTTTAATCTCGAACTAAATTTCTGATTCCATTCCTGAACATAGTTATTTTCAACATCATTTCTGGTAATGTTTTTAAGATTATAGAACCTAAGAATTCCTTCTGAAGCAATTTTGGCACTATGTATAGCCATAGCCATTCCATTTCCACATAACGGGTGAATTAAACCTGCCGAATCACCTATCATCAGAATATGGTTTTCAATCATAGATTTTTTATCAAAGCACACCTGCGCTATAGATAGTTCCTTATCGAATACCATTTCAGCATTATTGAAAAATTTTCTTAGATGAGGGTTTTTCATCAACACCTTTTCTTTATAATCTTCGGTGTTTTTATAATTTTTGAAACTGGCATAGCTTGCCAGATAACAAACATTTATGGTATTTAATTCCGTTTTTGAAAGTCCGCAATATCCTCCACTGAAATTATGAAGGGAAACAAGATTTTCCGAATAAAATTCTGAATTCGTTTTATAATGTGCTTTAACAGCCAGCCAACCCGATTGTTCTTGAATGAATTTTCTGCTTAATTTCTTATCAAGATTTGATCTTTTACCATAAGCTCCCAGAACGAATTCTGAAGTAATTATCTCTCCCTGAGAAGTAGTCACTATAAACTGCTCATTAGTATATTCAATTTCTACAGCCAGTGAGTTTATTATAGTACATCCTGAATTTTCAGCTTTTTTATATAAGAGATGATCCAGCGAATAACGGCTTATTCCGATCCCTCCCATATTGAGGTCACAACTAATTAATTTTCCCGAAACTGAAGAATATTCAACACGGTTTATAATCGGAGCTTTTAATGCTTCTATATTTAGGTTTAGTGAATTTAAATAGGGTATCACCTCTCTTGATAAATATTCGCCACATACCTTATGATGAGGATACTGCTCCTTTTCTATAAGAATAACATCAATCTCTTTCTGGCATAAATGTATCGCTGCTGTTAAACCAGCCAGGCCTCCACCAATTATTATAACCTGAGTGTTCTTCACTTTTTGAAGTTACTTAAAAGAATAAAAAAATCCCGGAATACTTCCCGGGATTTTTAAAACTTATATGATAAATATATTAGTTATTATCATTTTTTATTTCAGCCTCTTTTTTAGCCTGTTCCTTAAGTTCTTCATTCGCAACAATTGCAAGCTCTACTCTACGATTCTTAGAACGACCATCGGCAGTGGTATTATCATATTTCGGCTGAGATTCCCCATACCATTTTGTAGTAAATCTACCTCTGTCAATTCCGTTATCTACAAGATATCCGGTTACAGCCTGAGCTCTATTCTTTGACAGCGTTAAGTTGTAGCTATCACTACCTGTATCATCGGTATGTCCTTCTACAAGAACATTAGATTGAGGATATTCTTTGAAAATATCAGCAAGTTTATTAAGTGTAGTTTGAGACTTAGCATTAATATTATATTTTTCAGTATCAAAGTAAACTCCACTAGATTCATCAAAAGTCACATTAATACCCTCTCCTACACGTTCTACTTCAGCTCCAGGAATTTCTTCCTCTATCTGCTTAGCCTGCTTATCCATTTTATTACCAATGATCGCTCCGGCAGCTCCACCAACAACTCCACCAATAATAGATCCAAGTGCAGTATTACCATCACCAGTGTTATTACCTATTACACCACCAATAACGGCACCACCTGTGGCACCAATTACAGCACCTTTCTGTTTGTTATTCGCATTTCTAGTTGCTTCACACCCGAATAAAAGGCTTGATACTACTAATACTGCAAACATTTTATTAAAAACTGTCTTCATAGCTATTTGCTTTATTTATTATTTTGAAAAATTCATTCGTATGGTAAAAGGAGAACCATCTAAACTTACTGTCTGCTCCCAAACCATATTGGTATCAGTTACACTTTTAAGATTCAGTCTGAATCCCTGATCACCGGTAGTAGATTTATATTTATCGTTCGTCGGTTTAAGAAGAAAATCATAGACTCCTGCAGGAGTATTTTCTTCGTCTATAGACCAAATATAATAATTGGTATCACCATCACAACCCACACCGCTAATAGTATAAGTACCACGGTTGTTGTTGGAAACAAAATCCCAGGTACTATTCTCAAAACAAGAAGCCGAAGCCTCATTAAATAGAGTTACATTAAAATCTCCGGGATTATTTGGATAGGTAATATTGGTTAAAGTCCAGTTTCCATCAAAGGTCTTGCGGGCTTCTTTAGCCACTTTACTGGTTCCACCGCATGAGGCAATTAATGCCGCCATGGTAAATAAAATTAGATACTTTTTCATTTTAGATTTGATTTAAACTAAAAATCCAATGTGTACTTTAAATACAAGAACACATTGGATGATGTAAACTGATTTTTATATTATTTTCTGAAAAGTCTGCTTAAAACAGAAATCACTAACAATACAAGGAAAATGTAAAATATTATCTTTGCAATGTCTGCAGCTCCTTCTGCAACACCACCGAATCCAAAGATTGCGGCAATGATCGCGATGATCAGAAAAATAACGATTAAACGTACCATAATTTATAGATTTAATTGATTAGTCTAGTCTAAATTACAGTAGTGATAGTCCCTCAACAAAAGATTATTAATAATTTAACAGTGGATTTGTTAAGGATTCTTAATTAGTTTGCGCTTACTGGGGAAGCTTATTAATATTCTATTAAATTTTTTAATTTTTCTTTGAATCTTTCCTGAGGCAAGTATTGTTTTTCAAGATTTTTAGCAAAAGGAATTGGGGTATCCATGCTACCAACCCTTATAACCGGTGCATCCAGGCTTTCGAAACAACTTTCAGAAATTTGTGCAGCTACTTCCGAAGCAAAACTTCCAAATTGTGAATCTTCCGTAAGAATAATGCACTTACCGGTTTTAGTGACCGATTTACAAATACTTTCCATATCTAATGGCTGAAGACTTCTAAGATCAATAAGATCGGCCTTAATATAGCTCATTTCTTCAAGCACGTCTATCGCCCAATGTACCCCGGCGCCATAACTAATGATACTTATTTCCTCACCTTCCCTTAATAAGGAAGCTTTTCCAAAAGGTAATGTATAATAATCTACTGGCACTTCCTGTCTTATACTTCTATAAAGCCCTTTATGTTCAAAAAACAATACCGGATTAGGATCATTAAAAGCTGTATTCAATAAACCCTTGGCATCATAAGGGAATGCCGGGTAAATAACTTTTAAACCGGGCACCTTTGTAAACCAGGCTTCATTGGTCTGGCTATGGAAAGGTCCAGCTCCCACTCCACCACCACAAGGCATTCTAAGAACAACATCGGCGTTTTGATCCCATCTGTATTTCACCTTAGCCAGGTAATTCACAATAGGGTTAAAACCGGAACTCACAAAATCACTGAATTGCATTTCTACCATAGCTTTCATACCATTGATTGAAAGTCCCATAGCTGCTCCAACAATTGCAGACTCACAAATAGGTGTATTGCGAATACGATCTTTGCCAAATTCTTCCACGAAACCTTCTGTGATTTTAAACACACCTCCATAATCTGCAATATCCTGTCCCATTAAAACAAGATTCTCATGCTTCTTCACAGATTCTTTTAATGCTTGTGAAATAGCATCAATAAATCGAATATATTCAGTATTTTCTTTAGGTTTAATTTCCTGATATTCAAAATTTTCATAAACATCATCTAATTCTTTTGTTGCATCTGAAACTATTATATCTTCAGAAAATGCTAACTGTAGATTCTTGTCAATTTCAGCTAATATTTCTGTTCTAAATTTCTCTTTTAGATCGTTTGTTAGAATATTTTTTGCAATTAAATATTCTTCAAAATTTAAAACAGGATCTTTTTGTTGCCATTCATCCATTAATTCCTGCGGCACATATTTCGTCCCACTTGCTTCTTCATGCCCCCGCATTCTGAAGGTTTTAAACTCCACCAGAACAGGCCGAGGTTCTTTTCTAATACTTTCAGCTATTTCAGAGATTTTTGTATAGACTTCAAGTATATTATTTCCATCGATGATATGCGATTCCATCCCGTAACCAGCGCCTCTATCTGCAAGATCTTTACAACGATACTGCTCTACGGTAGGTGTAGATAACCCATAACCATTATTTTCAATACAAAATAAGACCGGCAAATCCCAAACCGAAGCGATATTCAATGCTTCATGAAAATCACCTTCACTAGTCCCTCCTTCTCCCGAAAAAACAGCAGTTAATTTCTTTTCATTCTTTAATTTGTGCGCTAGGGCGATCCCATCGGCTACTCCAAGCTGAGGACCTAGATGTGAGATCATCCCCACAATATTATATTCCTGGGTTCCGAAATGAAAACTGCGATCGCGCCCTTTCGTAAAACCAGAAGCTTTTCCCTGCCATTGTGCAAATAAGCGGTTTAAAGGAATCTCCCTGCTTGTAAAAACACCCAGATTTCGGTGCATAGGCAGGATATATTCTTCTGTTTCAAGAGATTTTGTAACACCTACTGAGATTGCTTCCTGCCCTATTCCGCTAAACCATTTTGAAATCTTCCCCTGTCGTAACAAGATCAGCATCTTTTCCTCTATCATTCTGGGTTTCAGCATGGACCTGTAGAGATCGAGCATCGCATCATTAGACAATTGAGTTTCCTTATATTCCATTGTCCTTGATTTGGTATTATTAGAAAGCATAAAATAGTTTTGTTTGTCCGTAAAGCATTCTAAACTGAAAAATGATGTCATTCTGTCCCGATAACTATCGGGGTTGTTTCAGAATCTCAGCTTAATATAAATCAATGCAATATTGAGAACATTAAATAAATTCAGGGTAACGAAAGAACGATTAAGATGAAAAACGGATATACATGAAATAGTTTTATACCTCAAATGTAACTAAATTTCTATTTGCTAAGAAAAATATAAACAAACGGCATATCCCCTTATTTTATTTAACTTTGTTTGTTACCTTATAATAAAAAATCGCTCAAAATGGCAATGAATAATATACCTAGTGTAAATCTAGCCGACTTCTTATCGGATGATCCGAAGCGCAAAGAAAAATTTGTAAATGAAATTGGTAAAGCATATGAAGAGATTGGCTTCGTGGCGTTAAAGAACCATTTTTTAAGTGATCAGCTGGTAGAAGAACTATATAAAGAGGTTAAATCCTTTTTTGATCTTCCAGTTGAAACTAAACAGAAATATGAAATTGAGGGCCTTGCCGGCCAAAGAGGATATATTTCTTTTGGAAAAGAACACGCTAAAGGAAAAAAGGAAGGCGATCTTAAAGAATTCTGGCATTTTGGTCAGGAACCCTCTAAAGATGCAAACCTTACTGAAGAATATCCTGAAAATGTACGGGTTGAAGAATTAAAGGACTTCAATCATACTGGAATGGAGGCCTACAGAATGCTTGAAAAAACAGGGATCTATGTACTAAGAGCACTTGCTTTATACATCGGGCTAGAAGAGCATTATTTTGATCACTGGGCAAGTAATGGGAATAGTATTTTAAGACCAATTCACTATCCGCCAATACAGGAAGAGCCAAAAGGAGCTGTAAGAGCTGGTGCTCATGGAGACATTAACCTAATTACTTTGTTAATGGGTGCTTCTACCGGCGGACTTCAGGTTCTAAGAAAAGATGGAGAATGGATCGATGCGATTCCGCAGGAGGACGAATTGGTAATTAATGTGGGGGATATGCTGGAGAGGCATACCAACAATAAACTGAGGTCTACAATTCACCGGGTAACGAACCCTCCTAAAGATCAATGGGGAAAACCTAGATATTCTATACCTTTCTTTATGCATCCAAGAAGTGAAATGAAACTGGATTGTTTAGAAGAATGTATTGATGAAGATCATCCAAAACAATTTGAAGATATTACTGCAGGTGAATTTCTTCATCAAAGACTTGTTGAGATAGGTCTTAAAAAATAATAGTTATGGCAAAAAAGAAATTAGGCCTTGAGGATCTGGGAGGTTTCGTTTTTTCCACAAATGATGATTTTGACGAATCTGAATATACCGATGGAGAATCTCAGAATGACCTCACTCCAAAAGATCAGCAACTTGAAGCGCATTTTAGCAATAAAGGGCGAGGAGGTAAAACAGTAACTATAATAAAAGGTTATGAAGGATCTGATGAAGATCTCATCGCCCTGGGTAAAATGTTGAAGAAAAAATGTGGCGTTGGCGGTTCTACCAAAGATGGAGAGATAATTATTCAGGGGGACCACAGAGAAAAAGTAATGAAAATACTTAAAAAAGAAGGATATAATGTAAAACGTGTTGGAGGTTGATCTAATACGCTTTTTTATACTATAAAATGGAAAATAAAACCCTACACATTGTAAACGGCGACAGTCTGGCTGAGCAGATGCAGGAATTGAATCTGCCTGGAGAAATCGTTGTCTGGAGAGAACTGCTTTGTGAAGGGCCGACTCAAAAAGAGATCAATTCTGATTTTTTCAAGTTGAGAAAAAAATTTCTTCTTAAAACCTATAATATTTCAGCTGAAAATTATGAGGAGCGATTTGTTTCTGAAATCAAGCGATTAAAATCCTTAAATAATTATGACAATGTAGTACTCTGGTTTGAATTCGATCTTTTCTGTCATATCAATATGTTAGCAGCGATAAGTATTCTTGTAGATAAGCATGGGGAGATCCCTATTTCTCTTGTTTGCAGTAAAAAACTTAAGGGTGAAAAGGAACTCCAGGCCCTATCTCAACTTAGTCTAAAAGAATTAGAGAACCATTATAAGAACAGTATTCAGCTAAATCATGAAGATATAGAAGCTGCAGCTCTTATATGGGAATTATATTGCGGGGACAATCCATTAAAATTGAAACCCCAGATAAAGATCAACACCAATTTTGAGTATTTATCCAGTTGCATTAGAGCCCATATTGAACGATTTCCGAATAGTATTACCGGCATCAATTCTTTAGAAAGAAATGTGCTTCGGTTGATTGAAAATCAGGAGATCAAGAATGAAAATCATCTTCTAGGTTATGCCCTTCAGTACCAGGGATATTATGGTTATAGTGATACGCAAATGCAAAGACTGCTAAAGAAACTTTCTATTTTCTACCATAATAAAGAAGGCAAGATCGTTCTTAACGAAAAAGGACAACATGTACTTGAAGAAAAAAAGAATTTTTACAGAGAACTAAATAATGAGGAATATTTTGGCGGCACCAAAATGTATGCTTTCCTCTATGAGTCTGAATCCCACCGATTATTAAAATTATAGAATGAGTTTAGAAGCTTCAGAATTGATCCTGAATAAGGACGGTTCTATTTATCACCTTGGTTTATTACCAGAAGAAATAGCTAACACCGTTATTACTGTTGGAGATCCTGCAAGGGTGCAAAAAATAAGTGTTCATTTTGATTCGATTGAAGTAAAGAAGCAGAAAAGGGAATTTTGCACACATACTGGTATTTATAAAGGAAAAAGGATCACAGTAATGTCTACCGGTATGGGCACCGATAACATAGATATCGCCCTTACCGAGCTTGATGCACTTGTAAATATCGATCTTAAGGCCAAAAAGATCAAAGATAAATTAACCAGTCTTGATATTATAAGAATTGGAACCACCGGTTCAATTCGAAAAGAAATCCCTGTAGGCAGCTATATTATAAGTGAATTAGCCCTCGGTTTTGATGGCCTTATGCATTACTATAAAGACGATTCATTTCTTAAAAAAGATATCGCTAATGCCTTTGTAGAACAAACCAATTGGTCTGTTAAAAAAGCGCTCCCATATGTTGTTGAGGGTGGAAAAGATCTAATACAAAGATTGAGTTCTGATGCTACTATTAAAGGATTTACAGCTACAAATGTCGGGTTTTATGGACCACAGGGAAGAATTCTTCGAGCCGAGGTTCCGGACCCTAAAATGAACGATAGAATTGCAGCTTTCGAGTACAATGGCCATTCAGTCACCAATTTAGAAATGGAAACTTCAGGTATCTATGGGATATCCCGATTATTAGGTCATAATGCTGCTTCAATGAACCTTGTACTTGCTAATCGTGCTACAGGAGAATTTCTTGAAAATGCTTCTGAAATGATGGATGAGCTTATCATTTATACACTTAATAAGATCTCCCAATAACTGTCTTATTTAACAATATATTAAAAGCAAAGCATGGTGTACTTTGTATTTTTAACCAAACAATAGATAACCCATGCAGCAACTTAATGAAGACCGTTTTAGACATAGAGATCTAAATTGGTTGAGTTTTAATGAGAGGGTTCTTCAGGAAGCCGCAGATAAAATTAATCCTTTGTACGAAAGGATGAAATTTCTCGCAATATTCTCTTCTAATCTGGATGAATACTTTAGAGTAAGAGTATCTCAATTGCGCCAAATGAAGCGGGTAAAGAAAAGTATTCGTAAAAAATTGGCTCTGCGTCCTTCAAAAATTACCAAACAAATTATTCAGGAGGTAAAGAAGCAACAGAATGATTTTGGAGATATTTATCATAACCATATAATTCCTGAACTAGCCGAAAATGGAATACATATAAGAGATGCTGAACATTACAGTGATACTCATAAGAAATTTGTTGATTCATTTTTTAATAATAAAGTTGAAAAGCATATAAAACCTATTGTCCTGGACCTGGAAAATGAAAATGAATTATTCCTGGAGAATTCGGTGCTATATTTCCTTATTACATTTAAAAATGAAAATAAACTGGCGGTAATAAATATCCCTGTAGAGGACTGCGGAAGGTTTGTGATGATGGACGATGTACAGGATGAACATAATATTACCTACCTGGATGAGATTGTTCGGCATGAAGCATTTAAAATTTTTCCTGAAGACGATATAACCGGTATTTATGAAATTAAACTCTCTCGTGATGCTGAACTTTATATAGATGACATTTATGAAGGTGTACTGGCAGAGAAAATCTATATCTCTTTAAAACAACGTACAGAAGGCCAGCCTACAAGACTTCTTTATGATGCAAAAATGCCTAAGGAAGTTCAGAAGAAAATACGCAAACTTTTGAAACTGGGAAAAATAGATATGATGCCGGGCGGCCAATATCATAATTTCAAAGATTTCTTTTCCTTTCCAGATCCCACTAATAATAAGAAATTACATTTTAAAGAATTACCGGCGCTTCCCCATAAAACATTAGACAAGAGTAAAGACTATTTCAAGGCTATTGCAGAAAAAGACCAGTCCTTACATTTCCCTTATATGTCCTTTTCTTATGTGGAAAAGTTTGTAGATATGGCTGCGGAAGATAAAGATGTGACTGAAATAAGTATTTCCTTATACCGGGTGGCAGATGAGTCTGAACTGACAAATTCCCTGATGAAAGCTCTTAAAAATGGAAAAAGGGTTACCGTTTTTGTTGAGGCCAAAGCAAGATTCGATGAAGAAAATAATATTAGTTGGGGACGAAAATTTGAAGAAAAAGGAGCGAATGTTATTTATAGCTTTCCTAAAGTAAAGGTACATTCCAAGATCATGCTTATTTCCCGCCAGGAAGGTGATGAAAATGTGAAATATGCTTATATAGGAACGGGGAATTTTAATGCGGAAACATCAGCGATCTATTGTGATCATGCCATATTTACTGCAAATAAAAATATAACTAAAGAACTTTACAGATTATTTAAAGTTCTGGAAGGTGAGTTAATTATACCAAGAGAAAAGAATCTGTTAATTTCTCCATTTTCTACAAGACAGGAGTTTACTAAACTCATCTACAATGAAATTGAGAATGCACGGGAAGGCAAAAAAGCTAAGATCACAGCTAAAATGAACAGCCTTGAAGATGAAGATATAATTGAACTACTTTATAAAGCAAGTAACGCAGGTGTGGAAATTAGAATGCTTATACGTGGCTTTACCTGCCTTATCCCCGGAGTAAAAGACCTGAGTGAAAATATTTATATAACAAGTGTAGTAGATCGCTTTTTGGAGCATGGTAGAATTTATCTTTTTGAAAATGGTGGGGATGATTTAATGTTCTACGGAAGCGCTGACTGGATGAATAGAAACCTTGATCGTAGGATTGAAGTTATTTCGCCGGTTCTGGACGATGATATTAAACAGGAATTTAAAGATATTCTTGATATTCAATTAAATGATAACGTAAAAGCAAGAATTCAAGATCCTGAGGAAACCAATAAATATGTGCAAAGAGAAGAGGGAGAAAAAGAAATTCGTTCTCAATATAGCATTTATGAATACTTAAAGAAAAAACACGCAACATGAAAACGATAAAAGTAGGAGGCGTTCCTGAACATTTCAATCTTCCATGGCATCGTTGTATAGAAAACGATAAATTCAAAAAAGAAGACATCAATGTTGTTTGGAAAGAATTTCCTGAGGGAACAGGTGCTATGTGTAAAGCGCTACGTTCAGGAGAAATTGATGTAGCCGTAATACTTACTGAAGGTGTAATTCGGGATATCATTAATGGGAACAAAAGTAAGATCATCCAGACCTATATTGCCAGTCCTTTGATTTGGGGAATTCACGTAAATGCTGGTTCTCCATATAGAGACATTCAGGATCTTAAAAATACGAAAGCGGCAATAAGTCGAATGGGGAGCGGGTCTCATTTAATGGCGTATGTAAATGCTGAACACATGGATTGGAATACGGATGAGCTCCAGTTTGAAATCATCAATAATCTGGATGGTGCCATTGATGCACTTAAAAAAGATGATGCCCAGTATTTCATGTGGGAGCATTTTACCACCAAACCTTTAGTAGACAATAAAACCTTCAGGCTAATCGCAGACTGCCCTACTCCATGGCCTTGTTTTGTTATTGCCGCGAGCGAGGAAAGTATTGAAACAGAACCAGAGGCACTACAGAAGATGCTCGGAGTATTGAATTCAGAAACTGAAAATTTCAAACTTCAGAAGAATATTGAAGTAGAGCTTTCTGAAAGGTACGATCAGAAACTGGAAGATATCAGGAAGTGGCTGGATCTTACGAGCTGGAGTCAGGAACAGATCTCAGATAAAAATGTGGAAAAAGTAATGGATAAATTAAAGACTTTAAATCTTATCGACTCAAAAATTAAAGTCTCGAAGGTTATCCATAATTTCTAATCTTTTACCATTCTATGGGTTGCTCACCTTGACTCTTTAGATATTCGTTGGTCTTACTAAAATGTTTATTTCCAAACCAATAACCACGATTGGCACTTAAAGGGGAAGGATGCCCACTGGTTAAAATTAGATGTTTAGAGTTATCAATTAATTTAGTTTTTTTCTTCGCATAACCACCCCAAAGTAGAAAAACCACATTTTCTTTAGTTTCAGAAACTATACGAATTACCTGATCTGTAAAGGTTTCCCAGCCCTTATTTTGATGAGAACCTGCCTGGTGAGCTCTAACGCTAAGGGTGGCATTTAGCAATAATACCCCCTGATTTGCCCATCGTTCAAGATTTCCGGTAGAGGGAATAGGTTTATTTAAATCGCTCTCTATTTCCTTAAAAATATTGATCAATGATGGAGGGAATGCTACCCCATCTTTCACAGAAAAACATAAGCCATTTGCCTGCCCTATTCCGTGATAGGGATCCTGTCCTAAAATTACCACTTTCGTATCTTCAAAAGAAGAATAATCAAAAGCAGCGAAAATTTCATTTCCAGGAGGAAAACATTTATGTTCTGAATATTCATCCTTTATATAGGTTATAAGATTTTCGAAATATTCTTTTTCAAATTCGTTATCCAGCTTGTTTTTCCAGCTTTGATCTATTCTTACGTTCATGAGAATTAAGTAACTTTGTAATGCCTCAAAAGTAGGGAAAAATTGATATGATAAAAATTAGTTCCAGGAGTCTTGATGATCTTGAGTTTCCGGTAGTTTGTAATCAAATTAGCGATTTATGCGTTACCGGACAGGGAAAAGAAAAGGCTCTTAATATTCAACCTTATCCAAATTACAGGAAAACTGTTTTCGGGCTTGATCAAACCAACGAATATTTTGATTCAAAAACGAATGATCAGCCTATACCTAATCACGGGTTCGATGCTATTCAATCTGAAATAAAACTATTGGGAATAGAAGGATCTGTGATCGAGATTGGAGGATTTCGGAAAATCGCCTCGATTACTGAAACAGTAAATACGCATCTAAAATACTTCAAAAAATATCATGAAGTATTTCCGGCCCTTTCTGAAACTGTTTCTCATATTGAATTTGATCTAAGTCTTACCAATACTATTAATGGCGTGATAGACAGGTTTGGGGAAATGAAAGATGACGCTTCTCCCCTTCTTCAGAATTTAAGAAGATCTATCAATTCTGTAAAAGGAAAAATAAATTCAAGTTTTAATTCGGCGCTCTCCACCTATCAATCTTACGGTTATCTGGATGACATTAAGGAAAGTGTCGTTGAAAATGTTAGGGTTCTCGCTGTAAGTGCTATGCACCGTAGGAAAGTAAAAGGTGGGATTATGGGTAATTCCAAAACTGGAAGTATTGTATATATTCAGCCTGAAGCCACCTATCAATTTACCAGAGAACTAAATAATCTTGAATATGAAGAAAAAGAAGAAGTAAAACGAATTTTAAAATCTCTTACAGAATTTACAAGACCTTATCGTGAAATTTTAACCGAATACCAGGATCTGCTAAGTGATATGGACGTGATTTCAGCAAAATCGAAATATGCTGAAAAAATAAATGGGGTTCTTCCAAAAATCACAAAAGAAAGAGAGCTTCATATAGAAGAAGCATATCACCCCCTGCTTTATTTAAGCAATAAGAAAAAAGGAGAGAAGACATTTCCGCAAAGTATCGAGTTGATGCCTAATAACCGGATCATGGTCATTTCTGGGCCTAATGCCGGTGGTAAAAGTATTACACTTAAAACAATTGGTTTACTACAGGTGATGCTTCAAAGTGGAATTTTGGTTCCAGTTCATGAATATAGCCGAATGTGCATATTCAAAAAAATATTAACCGATATTGGAGATAATCAGTCTATTGAAAACCACCTAAGTACATATAGTTATAGGCTGAAGAATATGAATCATTTTCTAAGAAAATGTGATGATAAAACCCTGTTCTTAATTGATGAATTTGGAACGGGAAGTGATCCGGAGCTCGGTGGTGCACTGGCTGAAACTTTCCTGGAGGTATTTTATGAAAAGGGCTCTTATGGAATTTTGACTACGCATTATGCAAATCTGAAGAAACTTGCTAATGAACTTCCAGAGATGAGCAATGCGAATATGATGTTTGATAGCAAAACTCTGGAACCAATTTATAAACTTCAGGTTGGAGAGGCAGGTAGTTCTTTTACTTTTGAAGTAGCTCAGAAAAATGGAATTCCATATAGTCTTATTAATCGCTCCAAAAAGAAAGTAGAGAAAGGAAAAATACGTTTTGACCGCAGTATTGCTAATCTTCAAAAAGAAAGGTCTGTTTTAAGAAAAACTACCGATTCGCTTAAACAAAAGGAGGAAAAAGCAGCTGCGCAAAAAGAAAAACTCGAAGAAGTGAACTCTAAAGTTCAGCAGAAATTAGAGAGTTATCAGGAATTATATGATTCTAATCAGCGTCTCATATACCTTGGTCAAAAGGTGAACGATATTAGTGAGAAATACTTCAATAATAAAAAGAAAAAGGAGCTTATTGGGGAGTTCCTGAAAATGGTGGAAATTGAAAACTCCAAGCGTAAAAAAGAAGGTGTAAAAGAACAGAGAAAGAAAAAAGCTAAGGAAAAACAGCTTAATCAGGAAGTTCAGAAAAAGATTGAACCAATTCGGGAAAAGAAGAAAGAAGAGAAAAAGAAAGAGGATCATATTAAAAAACAAGAAGCGAATAAACCTAAAGCCAAACTTAAAATTGGAGATCGTGTTCGTTTGGAAGATGGAAAGGCCGTTGGCTCCATAGATACTATTGAAAAAGGAAAAGCAATCGTAAATTATGGTATGTTTACTACATCGGTTGGCTTGGAACAATTGGAACTTGTACAGTCGGCTAAAAAATAAAACATAATTATCTTGAATTAAGATAAATCCATATCTCCAGGTCACATCGAGCGCAGTCGAGATGCTTTTAATGACCCTTCGACTGTGCAGGGAGACAAAAGCATATTCAAGGTATTAATTGAAAAAGATTAAATAAAATATGAATTCAGTTCCGGAAAATAAAAAAATTATACTTTTTGATGGCGTTTGCAATCTATGCGATGGTGCCGTTCAGTTTATTATTAAACATGATAAGAAAGATATTTTTAGATATGCTTCCCTGCAAAGTGAAATAGGCAGGAAACTAGTAGATGAAAGAGGTCTGGATCCTGAAGAATTAGATTCAATTATTTTAATAGAGCCAGGCGTCGCTTATTATAGAAAGTCCAGCGCAGCTCTTGAAATCTCCAGAGATCTTTCAGGAGGATATTCCTTATTAAAAAACTTTCTGTTTATGCCGGAATCTCTCAGGGATGGAGTTTATGATTTTATAGCCAATAATCGTTATAAATGGTTCGGGAAAAAAGAACAATGTATGATCCCTTCTCCCGAATTAAAAGCTAAATTTTTAGATTAAACTTTTTCGCTTTCGGTAATCGTTTCTTCTTCCGGGTGATACTCATCATCCCAATTTTTTACATTAGGAGGCCCCATCATATCTACAGATTTTGCAACCATTAGAGATACCGCAGCATCACCAGTTACATTTACGGTAGTTCTACACATATCAAGAGGTCTGTCTACTGCAAAGATCAAGGCTAATCCTGCTTCAGGAATTCCAGCCTGGGCTAACACTATAACCAACATCACCATTCCCGCACCTGGTACAGCGGCGGAACCAATAGATGCTAATGTAGCAGTAGCAATAATTCCTAGTTGCGCTCCAATTGTTAGATCAATTCCGAATGCCTGAGCAATAAACACTGCGGCAACAGCCTGATAAAGACTAGTACCATCCATATTTATCGTGGCTCCAATAGGCAAAACAAAACTGGTAACTTCTTTATGCACACCCATGTGTTCTTCTACTCGTTCCATCGTTACTGGAAGTGTTGCAGCACTTGAGCTCGTTGAGAATGCGAGTAATTGTGCCGGAGCAATTCCATTAATAAAAAATGATGGTGTGTTCTTTGTAAATATCCATACTAATAGCACATAAACTCCAATCATTAATGCCAGACCAACGAGTACTGTTAATGCATACATGACCAATGCGGCAAAAAGATCGGCACTTGGAGACTCAACTACCAGCGCTGCTAATAAGGCAAACACACCATATGGAGCTGTAAGCATTATCAGATCTATCATTTTCAGTATCACTTCATTAAAGCCATCAAAGAAATCTTTTACCGGTTTAGCTGTTTTTTCAGGAATAAGTATTAATCCTATTCCGAAGAAAATGGCGAAAAATATAACCTGCAACATATTCCCATTATCACCGGCTGCACCAATAATATTACTAGGCACAAGATCTTCCAGGGCTTGTAATGGCCCTGCATCTTTCTGCTTTTGAGCATCTGATATCCTAACAGAGGCATCTCCTTCATAACTTGTTATAAGGTCGCTACGGGTTTCTTCTGAAATAGTACGTCCGGGTCCAATAAGATTCACCAGAAGAAGTCCTATGGAAACTGCGATAACCGTGGTAATAATATAGGTAAGAATAGTTCGCGTTCCCATTTTGGAAAGCTTGGAAATATCTTTAAGATCTGAAATCCCTTTTATTAGAGAAGCCAGGATCAAAGGCACTGCGATTAGTTTAAGGGCATTGATAAATATGTTACCAAAAGGTTTGATCCAGTCGCCAACAAAATCTGCTCCCCAACTAAAATTAGTCATGATAAGGGCAAATATAACCCCAGCTGCCATTCCTAATAATATCTGCCAATGCAGTGCAAGTTTTTTCATGTTTAGGTTTTTCTAATAATTAGATTTTCGATGATTTATTCTGGAGATAATAGTCAGCAAGCACCAAAGCAGCCATAGATTCTACAATTGGAACCGCTCTTGGAACTACGCAAGGATCGTGTCTACCTTTCCCCTGCATTTCAACTTCATCTCCCTTGGAGTTAATAGTCTGTTGTTTTTGCATTAAAGTAGCAACAGGTTTAAAGGCAACCTTGAAGTAAATATCCATTCCATTGGAAATTCCTCCCTGGATGCCACCACTTAAATTTGTTTGGGTAGAACCATCTGTATTGAAATGATCATTATGCTCACTACCTCTCATTTTAGTCCCCTCAAAACCACTACCGTACTCAAAACCTTTAACAGCATTAATGGAAAGCATCGCTTTACCGAGTTCAGCATGAAGTTTATCAAATACTGGCTCTCCAAGACCTATAGGCACATTTTTTATCACACATTGTACAGTTCCTCCAACAGTATCACCGTCTCCCCTGATTTCTTTTATATATGCTTCCATTTCCCTAGCCATTTCAGGATCTGGACAGCGCACAGGATTTTTTTCTATTTCTGAAAAATCAAGTTCGGAATAATCCTTATTTAATTCAATTTTTCCAACAGAAGAAACAAAAGCATTAAAACTAACACTTTTAAGCATTTGCTTGGCAATACTTCCAGCTACTACCCTGCATGCAGTTTCTCTGGCAGAAGATCTTCCCCCACCCCGGTAATCTCTTATCCCATATTTTTCATCATAGGTATAATCTGCATGAGATGGCCTGTATGTATCTTTAATATGGGAATAATCCTTAGATTTCTGGTTAGCATTTTTTATAATAAAGCCGATAGGTGTCCCGGTTGTTTTACCTTCGAAAATTCCCGATAAGAATTCTACAGTATCCGGCTCTTTTCTTTGAGTGACAATGGCAGATTGTCCCGGACGTCTTCTATTAAGATCATTCTGAACACTTTCAGTATCTATTTCAAGACCGGCAGGACAACCATCTATAACTCCACCAATGGCCACACCATGTGATTCGCCAAATGTGGTTAACTTAAACATTTTTCCAAAGGAGTTTCCGGGCATGCGAAGGATTTTGAACAAATGTAATTTTTTAAGAACATATTTGAAAATGGAATCCTAATTAATGTTAGGACAACAAATACTTCTCATTCAAATTTTCAAAAATCAGTTTTTTACCTACTAAATGAAATTGTTATAATTAAAAATAATGACGTAATGATTAGTTGCAGTGATATAATCTCAATAAGGTGCGTGGAATACTTATTAATTTCTTTCAGCTATTACTCTCTTTCTCCTGTAATATACTGTCTATTTTATTGGTTAATGTCTCCATATCAAATGGTTTAGATAAAAAATCTACGGCCCCGGCAGCTTTACAGTCTTCACCAACGTTATGTAACGCAGACATCATTAGAATCGGAACCTGTGAAACAGACTCATCTTTTTTAAGTTCCATGCATACATCGGTGCCGTCTACACCAGAAATAAGTTTGTCCAAAAGAATTAATTCTATATCATTTTTAAGAATATTTTCCTTTGTTTTACGAGGTTCCTGAGAGACAGTAATCTCATGTCCACTGAATTCAAGAATATCTTTCAGCATAAAGCCTATGGTCTGGTCATCGTCCACGATCAATATTTTTGCCATTCTTTTTTAATTTAGAGGTAAAACGAAAATGAATTCAGAACCTATGCCAAATTCACTATTAACAACTATTTTTCCGTTGTGTCTTTTTACTATTTCGTTAGAAAGATACAAACCAATTCCGAAGCCGGCATAAGTTTCATCCCTATTTCCTGAAACGCGGTAAAACCTTTTAAATATTTTGTTGATTTCTTTCTTCTCGATACCAATCCCAAAATCTTTTACACTAACGGCGACTTCATTTTCAGTTTTATTATAAACCGTTACTTCTACGCGATTATCTTCTGGAGAGTACTTTAGAGCATTGGTAATAAAATTTATAATCACCTGTCCAATACGATCTTTATCTGCAATCACGTCACATTCACAATGATGTTTGAGTTCTATTTGCACTTCTTTGTTAGAATATGAAATATCTTCAATAATTTCTTCTACATGATGGTTAAGACTAAATTTCTCCTTCTTAAGTTCCATTTCATTATGTTCAATCCGGGAAAGATCCAACATTTCAGAAATTAACCTGATAAGTCTTTCAACCTGGGTCTCAATTCTGTTTAAATAAGGTTTTACTGGTAGTTCGCCATTTTCCTGATTAGCTTCAGGAAGCATAGTCAGCAATAATTGTACATAACCTTTTATTGAAGTAACAGGAGTCTTTAACTCATGACTTACTAATTTCAAAAAACCTTCCTTACGGTTTTCCTCATCTTTCAATTTCTGAATTTCGGTACTGGAGGTTATCCAGGATGTGATTTCACCCTCTTCATTTCTAATCGCTGTCGCACGGTTCAAATGCCATTTGGCCTGTCCATTTGCATCGAAGATCTTAAATTCCAGGTCTATATCACTACCTGTCTCCAGACTTTTTCTTGCTACCATTTCTACTTTCTCCCGATTATCAGGATGAATAAGTGACATCCAGGACTTACTTAGTAATTCCTCTATACTCTTACCGGTATAATTTCTCCAGCTATTATTATAAAAGACAGGAACACCTTTAGCATTGGTCATACAAACTTTAAGTGGCATAAAATTAACAAGGTCACGAAGTTCTTTTTCACTTTCCTTAATCTTTTGATTTAGCAGACCCTGATTGGTGACATCATTCGCTATAACCGCAACACCATCTATTTCTCCCCGAATATTCTTTTGTGGTTGGTAGATAAAATCAAAATAGCCAGGTCTCATTTCATCATCCTGTAAATGATTTATCAACTTTTCCTGAGCACTATAAGCTTTTCCAGAATCTAAAACATTTTTAAAAATTGCGGGCATCCCCTGCTCAACCATTTCTGGGAGAACCTCAAATAATGGTTTTCCCTCAACGTCGCTCCCTTTCCCCCAGACTTTCTTAATAGCATCATTGGCAATTTCAACGATCATATCCTCTCCTTTCAGAATAGCAATAAGGGAATTGGACGAATGGATCAATTCACGATATTTATATTCACTTTCTTCAATTTTTTTGTGAAAAATAGCTTTTGGCGTTACTTCCTGAGCCATCACAGCCACTCCGCTCAGTTTCCCTGCAATATTTTTTTGTGGTTGATATACAAAATTGAAATAGGATAGTTCTTTTTGGTTCTTCCTAGTTATATAAACAGGCAGTTCATACCCATACCTAGCTTCTCCGGAATCCATAACCTCTAATAATAATTGTTCCAGGCCTTGTTCTTTAATATCGGGATGAGCTTCAAGTAACGATTTACCAATTATATTCTCGTCTTTCTGCCAGAAATCTAAAATGGGTCTATTCGCAATTTCAATTATTAGGTCTTTACCTCTAAGCAAGGTGATCATTGAAGGGGAAGAATAAATTAATTCCTTAAAAGAATACACCTTATTTTTTAAGGTAGCATTTTCAATTTCTAAATCTTTGGAGACATCTTGTAAACCACTGATCGTTTTTTGATTTTCAATCAATTGTTTTTCTAATTCCTGAATGCGTAAATCTTTCTCCATATGGGGGCATTTAGATCTCTTGAATACCAAAATTTCTTTCGCCCTAAATTTATGAGTTTAGCGAAGCCTATAAACATTTTTAAGAAGGATTAACAAAACTTTCAAGATTATATTTTTTTAAGGGCATTTCTTAATATGGTCGCAGGATGAAGAGCCATTCTATTTGTACCATCTTTAATCTGATGCCTGCAACTGGTTCCATTTGCCGAAATAATCACAGATTCTTCACTTTTACGTATAGCCGGGAATAATGAATTTTCACCAATTTTCATACTTATCTCATAATGCTCTTTTTCATATCCAAAAGAACCCGCCATCCCACAGCAACCTGAGGGAATGATAGTCACTTTATAATTTTTAGGGAGATTCAGTATATCAAAAGTCTTTGAAACATTGGATAATGCTTTTTGATGACAGTGGCCGTGAATTTTAATAGTTGCGGAATCATCAGTAAATTGATCCTGCCTTATATTTCCCATAGCGATCTCTTGCTTTAAAAACTCTTCAATAATAAAGGAATTTTTTGCCAGTTTTACCGCTGAATCTTTATCATCTGCAAGCCTTAAATACTCATCTCTAAAGCTTAATATCGCAGATGGCTCGACTCCAATTAAAGGCGTCTCATCTGAAATTAGATCTTTAAAAATTGAAACATTTTTGTTAGCCAGTTCTTTAGCTTTATCAAGAAAGCCTTTTGATATCTGACTTCTACCACTTTCAGGATGATCAATAATTAAAACTTCGTATCCTAAATCTGCAAGTAGATTCAAGGCATCTATCCCAACCTCTGCATCCAGATAGTTCGTGAACTCATCATTAAAAAGATAAACCGTTTTAACTGAATTCTCATTCTGGAATTTAGCCTTGTGCTTTAAATAATATTTTTTCAGGGTTTGCTTCGCCACAATAGGCAACGTCCTTTCCGGTGCCACACTAAGAAAGCTCTTAGCAATGCCTGAAGTAAGACTATTCGACATAATAAACCTGGAAATTACCGGGAACTTAGAAGCTCTTTCATTTTGTTGTGTAATATTGGCAAAAGCCCTGTCTCTAAAGCTCGGTTTGTGTGCCTGATTATACTGATGCTGAAATTCAGCTTTCAGAGCGCCCATATCCACATTAGACGGACATTCACTCTTGCAGCCTTTACAACTTATACAAAGATCCAGTACTTCCTTAAGTTCAGGGTGATCAAATCTATTTTTTTTATCTGAATTTGTTAAAAATTCACGCAATGCGTTCGCTCTCGCTCTTGTAGTATCTTTTTCATCTTTGGTTGCTCTATAACTAGGACACATAGTACCACCTGCTTCCACAGATTTTCGACAATCTCCACTCCCATTACACTGTTCTGCAAGCCTGAGAACTCCACCGGCTTCAGAAAAATCCATAATGGTTTCTATTTCCGGTTCAGTTCTATCTGGTGTATATCTTAACGAGACATCCATTGCCGGAGCATCTACTATCTTACCAGGGTTGAAAATATTATTCGGATCAAAAGCATATTTAACCTCCTTCAAAAGCTTATAGACTTTTTCTCCAAACATCAATTCAATGAATTCTGCTCTCACACGGCCGTCTCCATGTTCTCCGCTTAGTGATCCATTATATTTTTTAACCAGCTCTGCTACGTCCTTTGTAATACTTCTGAATAGTTTTACGTCTTCAGATTTCTTTAAATTCAGAATAGGTCTTAAATGGATCTCTCCCGCACCCGCATGCGCATAATAAACGGCCTGCTGATCGTAGGATTTCATAATCTTACTAAAATCTGAAATATAATCGGCTAAAACAGGCAAAGCAACTGCAGTATCTTCGATACAAGCAACTGCTTTTTTATCTCCTTTTAAATTAGCCAGCAAGCCGAGTCCCGCCTTCCGAAGTTCTAAAGCAAGATCTATCTGTTCTCCATATAAAACCGGAAAAGCATAGCCTAATCCAGAGTTTTTCAAAGTTTCCAGTAGAGCATCAACCTGACGCTGTAATTCATCTTCGGAATCATTTCTTAACTCCAGCATTAAAATTCCTTTTGGATCTCCTTCTATAAAAAACCTATTATCCCGGTATTTTAAGCTTTCTTTGGTGCAATCTAAGATTACCTTATCCATCATTTCACAAGTAAAAAGTGAATGTTGCATTGCCGGGACTACAGCCTGCATACAAGAATCTATACTAGGATAATGCGCGGCAACCATCGCGGTATACTTTGGAGGTAACTCATCAAGCTGTAAAGTGATTTCGGTAATAAAGGCAAGAGTCCCCTCACTTCCTGCAATTAGTTTACAAAAGTTAAAGTTCCTGGGGGATTCGGTAAAAACTTCTGAAGCCAGTAATTCATCAATGGCATAACCAGTATTTCTTCTATGAAGTCCCACAGGCGGAAAATTCTTTAAAATTTCTTCCTGATTTGTTTTATCATTTAACTTCTCATGGAGAAGACGATATATTTCACCTTCAAGGTTATCAAGTTTTAATTTCTCCTGATATTCTGATAGCGTGAGATCTCTAAATTCTGCATAGGAACCATCGCTTAATATAACTTTAAGTGAAACTAACCGGTCTCTGGTGGTTCCATATTTTATGGAAGTAGTACCACTTGAATTATTACCAACCATCCCTCCAATCATACAACGATTAGATGTGGAGGTATTCGGACCAAAGAAGAGACCATGTCTTTCCAATCGTCTATTTAAATCATCTCTAATCACTCCGGGCTGTACACTTACTCGTTTAAGTTCTGGATTTACCTCAATAACACCTGTAAAATGTTTAGATACATCAACCACAATTCCATCCCCCGTACATTGCCCTGCAAGAGAAGTCCCTGCCGTTCTTGGAATAAGTGAAGTCTTATATCTTTTAGCAAAATCAATCAGTTTTACAAGGTCTTTTTCATTTTTGGGAAAACACACTGCGAGAGGTATTTCGCGATAAACAGAGGCATCGGTAGCATAAATACTTTTCCATAGATCGTCGTAATGTAGTTCTCCAGATATTTCCTTAGATAGGTGGTATAGGGCTTGCTTCAATTCCATACTCAAATTTAAAAGTTTTCTCTAATCTTACTTAACAGTTTTTTAATTAATATTAACAATACATTTACGCCAGTGTACGTTTTCGTAATAGTATTCAACATAAATTTGTGGTGATCAAACAAAAAAATCAGATATGAAAAAATTAGTTCTTTTGGCAGCTTTTACATTTGGAGCTGTTTTCTTTAGCAATATGAATGCTCAGGAAATTTCAAAAAATGCACTTGGCCTTAGAGTTGGTGATGGTGGTGGATTTGGTGCTGAAGTTTCTTACCAGCGAGCGGTTGGCGGTGATAACAACCGATTGGAATTTGACCTTGGATGGAGAGATGGTAATAATTATGATGCTGTGAAACTTGTGGGTCTATACCAATGGGTCTGGAATATCGAAGGCGGTTTTAACTGGTATGTAGGTGCCGGAGCCGGATTAGGAAGCTATGATGATAATAGAGGAAATGACGATTTTGATGATGATGGTCTCTTCGCATTAATAGCTGGAGATATAGGGATAGAGTATAATTTTGATTTCCCTTTATTGCTCTCTTTGGATCTGAGACCTGAAATTGGTTTTTCAGATTATAGAGAGCATGATGACTTTACACCAGACATTGCGTTGGGTATAAGATATCAGTTTTAGATTTTCTTAAATAGGTTTAAGAAAGAAGAAAGTGAGGATTTAATGATCTCCACTTTTTTTTATGCCTTTATCAAAGCTTTCTCATATAATTCCTCATACCTAGGAACAATTTGATTTATATCAAATCTTTCAGCGGCTTCCCTGGCCTGTTGCTTAAATTTGGTCAACTTAGTGCTGTCACCAAGTATGGAAATTGCGCTTTTAGACATTCCTTCCACATCTCCAACCTCGTGTAAGAATCCTGAAAAATTATTAATATTAACTTCTGGCAAACCTCCTGTGTTTGAAGATATTACAGGTACAGATTGAACCATTGCTTCAAGAGCTGCCAATCCAAAACTTTCGGTTTCTGATGGCAGTAAAAAGAGGTCTGAGAAACATAGAATTTTATCTATTTCATTACTCTGACCAAGAAAAAGAACCCTATCACTAATATTTAATTCTCTTACTAATTGCTCTGCAGCTGCTCTTTCAGGACCTTCTCCAACCATCATTAATCTGGCTTTTACTTTTTTCTGAACCTCAAAAAAGATCTTCACCACGTCTTCTATACGCTTCACCTTTCTAAAGTTACTAACATGAGTAATGATCTTCTCATCATCATGCGCCATTAACTCTCTCTGGCAGTCTGTAAACGATTTCTGCGCAAATTTTGAAACATCAATAAAATTAGGGATCACTTCAATATTCCTGCGTATCTCGAAAAACTTTAATGTGTCTTCTTTAAGGCTTTTTGATACCGAAGTCACAACATCGCTATTATTAATGCTAAATGTAACCGCAGGCTTATAAAAGGGATGATTTCCCACCAGGGTAATATCTGTTCCGTGCAAGGTGGTAACCATAGGAATGCTTATTCCTTCTTCTTCCAACATTTTTTTCGCCATATATCCTGCATAGGCATGGGGAATTGCGTAATGTACATGTAGAAGTTCAATTCCGTAATTCTTAACAACATTAACCAATTTACTACTTAGAGCAAGTTCATAGGGCTGATAATGAAATAGTGGATATTCTGGAACGTTAACCTCATGAAATCTTATATGACTGGAAATTGTTTCGAGTCTTACCGGTTGTTTGTACGTTACAAAATGAACTTCATGACCTCTTCGGGAAAGAGCCAGACCCAATTCGGTAGCTACAACTCCACTACCCCCAAAGGTAGGATAACAAACAATGGCAATTTTCATCAGTTAAAAATCTATAGATTCGTAAATAACTTTTTGGATTTCAGACCTTATATCTTCACGAATAAGTTTCCTGTTATTGGAATCTGGATAAGTTCTGTTAGACAAAAATACGTAAACAATTTCTTCCTCTGGATCTGCCCAGGCAAAGGTGCCGGTAAATCCACTATGTCCAAAACTCATCATAGAAACACAATTACAGGTTGGTCCTGAGTTCCCGAGTTGTGGTTTGTCGAATCCAACACCCCTCCTTACATCATCTTCACAATAATAACAGGTATTATATTTTTCTATAGTTTCCTTTTCCAGAAATTTATCTCCTCCGTAAGATCCTCCATTCAAATAAGCCTGCATGATCTTAGCAACATCGTTGGCAGTACTAAAAAGCCCGGCATGCCCGCCAATTCCACCCTGCATGGCAGCTCCCTGGTCGTGTACATAACCTCTAACTACCTGTCTGCGCCATAACTGATCATTTTCTGTTGGTGCTATTTGCAAACTGTCAAACCTTGTTCTTGGTAGGTATCCTGTATAATTTGCGCCCAAGCGTTTATAGAGATGTTCCTGGGTGATATTCTGTAATGAGGTCTCGTAATATGCCTCCAGATAATATTTTAATAGATAATATGGTAAATCACTATACTTATATTTCAAGCTTCTTTCCAGATCGCTCTTTTTTATAGTAGTTAAAATTGTATCCCCAATGTCTTTTCTTATATAGATTTTATCTGCAACCTGGGTATTGAATTCTTCCGAAGGATTTTCATTGTAATAAATATTAGATAGCCCTTTGGTCTTTGGATCCAGCGTTGAAATATAAAATGGTATCCAGGCCTGCAGTCGCGCATAGTGCATTAGCATATCCTGAAGCCTGATATTCTTTTTATTTGAATTTTTAAAAGACGGAAATAATTCGCTTAATGTTGTATCGAAATTTAAGACTTCCTCTTCATCTAACTCCATTATCAATGGGAGGGTCGCTAAAATTTTGGTTAAAGATGCCAGGTCATAAACTGTGGTATCTGTTACCGGCAGATTTTTTTCATAGGTTTGATGCCCAAAATTTTTCTCATAAATCACTTTTCCCTTCCTAGCTATAAGTATCTGGGCTCCGGGAGTCATTTCCTTATTTATAGCATACTTGATGATACTATCAATTTTTTTAAGCTTAACCGAATTCATTCCGACACTTTCCGGAGTACCATAAGAGAGTCTATTTACATTATTTGTATTAAAACCTGTCCCAACCGGAAATTCATTTTTGATACTTACCGGCAGTTTACCTTTAGCATCTGTAGCTCCAAACAAAACCTGGGCTACTTTTCTCTGTGCCACGGGATGATTTTGATAACCAACGATAATACCCTCAAGATTAGCAAAACTCTTTACATCCAGAAGTGCATAAGGACGTGTAAATAATGAAAGTACCGTTTTATTTTTTCTGGCAATCTCATGTAGCCAAACCAGTTCTTTCTCTGAAAATTTATATGATGCCCACGGGCTGGAATTAGATTTATGATAACCAACAACCACGTAATTATAGGCTTCAAGTTTTTCCAGAAGTTCAGGTAGTTTTGCAGCTTTTACCCAATCTACCTTTCCGTATTTTTTCATCTGGCTTAAAAATGCACTTCCATCATCATCGCCAAAGTTCACATAGGCTATTTTTTTCTTTTCCAGATTCTTGACCGGAACTACGGCCTTATTGTTCTTTATTAGAGTAATCGCATTTTCATATAAATCTTCTAACAGCGCTTCATCTCTGGAAGTATATAATTCCTCAATTAAGAAAGTGGTGGTAATAGGTTTGAACTTATTTAAACCAACTTTATATTTAGCATATAGAATCTTCTTTACAGAAAGTTCCAGTCTTTCTTCTGAAACCAAACCAGAATTTACTGCTTCTATTATACTTTTTGATGCTTTACCAATATCCTCACTCATAAGCAGCACATCGTTCCCGGCCATAAAAGCATCAAGATCTACTTCACCCGGTTCTTTATTTCTTGAAACCCCTTTCATATCCAAAGCATCGGTAAAGATCAGACCATTAAACCCCATATTCTTTTTAAGGATATCTGTAATGATCTTTTGAGATAAGGATGCTGGCTTCCCATCTTTTGACTCTAATGCCGGAACATTTAAATGAGCCACCATAACACTACTTAATCCTTTAGGAATTAACTTCCTGTAAGGATAAAGCTCTACTTCATCGATTCTTTCAGAAGTAAAATTTATAGTTGGTAAGGTTTTATGGGAATCTGTATCTGTATCTCCATGACCGGGAAAATGTTTCGCACTACTTAGCCCCCCTTCTCTATGCATTCCATTCATAAATGCAAGGGCCTTTTCAGTAACATTTATTTTATCTTCTCCGAAAGATCTATTCCCAATAATTGGATTATCAGGATTGGTATTTATATCCACCACCGGAGCAAAATTGAAATGGACCCCCAGCCTCTTTGTATGTCTTGAAATTGCTGCTCCAGCCTCTTCAACAAGTTTATTATCCTGAATAGCGCCTAGCGTCATATTCCAGGGCAAGGCAAATGTACTATCCAGTCTCATTGCCAGTCCCCATTCTGCATCCATACCAACAAGCAATGGAATTTCAGACATTTCCTGAAATTCATTGGTAAGTTGCGCCTGCATTACTGGTCCTCCTTTTGAAAAAATAAGGCCACCAATATGGTTTTCCTTAATCTGCTTTCTAATACTATCTGCTTCATTCTCATTCTGGGACCAGATACTCGCCATAAATAACTGACCAACTTTTTCCTTCAGGTTCATAGAATCATAAACACTATCTACCCATTTTTTTTGCTGTGGATAATCCTTTGCAAACAATGGACTTTTGATCTGGTTAGTCTGCGAAATTCCCTGAAAGGAAATAAGTATTAAAAGTAGAAATGTATAAAACCTGGGGGATTGCTTCAACTTCATTAATTCAGAAAACGTTTATGCCAACTTTCAGATGCCGGAACTTCCCAGTCTGAAAGATATTCGGCTTTATTATTTACAAGATTATTAAATACGATAGTGCTTGGGGACACCGCTTTTTCCTTGGCCATTTTCCGAAAATCAGTTAGACTCTTATAAGCGATAAATTCTCCCTGCTTATAAGATACATTCATCTTATCTAACAGGTCTACGTTATAATCTCTTTCTAATTGCTGAATAAACTGAACAGAAGCATCTATAGAACAACCGGAGGCAGCATTTAATTGCTGATCCAGCGCTATAGTAATAAAGCGTTTATATTTTATTTCGTAAGAAGCTTTTAAGTTGGCACCGTGAGCGGTCCACTTCTCAATAAACGTGTCCAGTTTTTTAGAAATTTCCTGAATTTCTTCTTCTGTAAAAGACCTGTTTGCTTGATAAATCCAAACTCTGGAACTATCGGCAAGGCTTTCAAAGGTTACTAACATAAGGGCTAAAATTGAATTGTTACAAATCTAATTTATTTAGCCTTTAGGTCAAATATAGTACCGTGTTTTAACTTTTGGTATTTTTAAAAATCCTCAGCGTTTGCAATCATCTCTGCAACATCCATTACTGCCACGCTGTCTTCCTTTTCTTTGTTCTTAACTCCATCTGTCATCATAGTATTACAGAAAGGGCAACCCGCTGCAATAATTTCAGGCTGAACTTCAAGAGCCTGCTCGGTTCTTTCAATATTCACATCCTTATTTCCAGGTTCAGGCTCTTTGAACATTTGACCGCCACCAGCTCCACAGCAGAGACCATCTTTTTTGCATTTACGCATCTCCACCAGCTCCACTTCTAATTTTCTTAAAAGGTCTCTAGGTGCTTCATATTCATTATTTGCACGTCCTAAATAACAGGGATCGTGAAATGTTATTTTCTTTCCTTTAAATTTCCCGCCTTCAACTTTGAGTCTACCTTCATTAAGCAACGCTTTTAAAAATTGCGTATGATGCATTACATCATAATTTCCGCCTAGTGCAGGATATTCATTTTTAATGGTATTAAAACAATGCGGACATGCAGTTACAACTTTCTTTATTTCGTAGCCATTAAGCACTTCAATATTGGTGGCTGCCTGCATTTGAAAAAGAAATTCATTACCAGCCCTTTTTGCAGGATCCCCGGTACAACTTTCCTCAGTTCCCAAAACTGCAAAATCTACTCCTGCCTTTTGTAATAATTTCACAAAGGCTTTACTTATTTTTTTCGCGCGGTCATCAAAGCTACCGGCGCAACCAACCCAGAACAATACTTCCGGCTTTTTACCTTCTGCCATATATTCGGCCATTGTAGGAACCTTAAGTGCTTCTGCCATAATTGTTGATCTTTATCTTAGTTTCTTAAATTCTTATTCTATTTTTCTTCGGCCCATTTCAGACGATCCATCTGGTTGTAAGGCCAGGGAGCACCATTGTTTTCGATATTGGTCATCGCAATTGCCAATTCGTTTGGAGCCGCACTCTCTTCCATTACCAGATATCTTCTCATATCTAAAATAATTGAAAGAGGATCTATACCTATAGGGCAAGCTTCTACACATGCGTTACAAGTGGTGCAGGCCCAAAGTTCTTCCCTTAAAATATAATCGTCCAGTAATTTCTTACCGTCATCTTCAAATTTTCCATTTTTATTAATGATCTCCCCGACTTCTTCTACCCTATCCCGAGTATCCATCATGATCTTTCTTGGAGATAATTTCTTGCCTGTTTGATTAGCGGGACATTCTGAAGTACAACGACCGCACTCCGTACAGGTATAAGAATTAAGCAATTGCACCTGATTAAGGTCAAAAATATCTGAGGCTCCGAATTTATCCGGTTCTCCTTCGTCTTCTCCTTCAGCAGGAGCTGCAAAAGGATCAGCGTTTGGATCCATCATTAGATCTACTTCCTTCTTAACCGCTTCCAGGTTATCAAACTCACCCTGTGGGGTTAGTTTAGATAAATATACATTTGGAAAGGCCAGAAGAATGTGAAGGTGTTTTGAATAATATAAATAATTCAGGAAAAATAAGATTCCTAAAATATGTAGCCACCAGGCTGTTCGTTCAATAATAATTAAAGTAGCATTGCCTAGTCCGTCTATTAGAGGCAGCAAGTACTGACTAATAGGAAAGCTTCCCATGATCCCTGCTTCTGAAGCGTAATGATCTGCACCATTCATCTGTAATTGATAATCTGCAGCATTCATGGTAAGAAAAAGTATCATCAATACCATTTCAAAATAAAGAATATAATTGGCATCGTTCTTAGGCCAACCTTTTAATTCTCTACTTAAAAATCTACGAATATTTATAATATTTCGTCTGATCCAAAATAAAATTACACCTACAAATACTAATAATGCGAGAACTTCAAAACTAGCGATTAGAACATCATAGAAACCGCCCATAAAAGCGAAAATACGATGAGTTCCAAAAATACCATCGATGATGATCTCCAGTACTTCAATATTTATAATTATGAAACCAACGTAAACAATGATATGAAGAAAACCTGCAATTGGTCTTTTAACCATTTTACTCTGACCAATTGCAATTCTGGCCATTTTCGCGAATCGCTCACCAGCATTATCTGAACGATCTACTTCTTTTCCAAGCTTTACGTTTCGGATAACTCGTCTAATATTCCTGGCAAAAAAGCCAATTCCTGCCACGAGGACAATTATAAATAGAATCTGTGCAACAATTTGCATAGTTGGTTATTTTAAAGAGTCTTTAGGTTCATCATATCCCCCGGTTTTCTTACCAAAAACAGAAAAATGAACATATCTCTTTGGGTTGAGTTTAATATCCTGTAACAGCTGCTCTAGTTGCTTAGTAGCTCTATCCAGATTGTTATAAACTGCATCATCATTTATAAGCTTCCCGGCAGTTCCTTCTTTACTATTTAATTTATTTGAAATACCCTCAAAATCAGCGATCACCTTTTCAAGATCACCGGTGATCTTATTAATGTTCATATTAGTAAGAGTATCTGAAAACTTATTAAAGTTAGTAGACATCTCATCCAGATTGGTAAAAGTTCTATTCAGCTTCTCTGAATTACCTTTTACGATCCCTTGTAGTTCATCGGCCGTAACTTTAAAAGATGCTACAGTTGCATCCAGGTTTCTAAAAGTGCCTTTAATGTTATTTCTTGTAGAATCATCAAGAATTTCAGTGATCGCAGTAAGCATAGAATCTGCACTTACAATAGTACCCTCCAGTTTCTTTTGAAGTGGTGTAAGCCTGTCATTTACCAACTCCATAATACCTTCTTCCTTATCTCCTTTCAAAGTATCGCCAGATTTAGCAATTCCCATTTCAGAATCGTACTGCGGAACAATTGCTAAAGATTTCCCACCTATGATGCTACCACCATAGATTTTAGCTTCACTATTCTTAGAAAACCTAAAATCATTTTTTACGGTAAAGCTTACCAATAAATCACCGGTTTCATTTAAAAAATCGATTCCCGTGATCTGGCCTACTTTAAGACCATTGATTGTTACTTCTGAAGATGGTGATAAGCCTTCAACATCATCATAAACAGCATAGAAGGTTCGGCTGTTGTCCAGAAGATTTTCCCCTTTCAGAAAACTATAACCAAAAATTAAGATAACTATAGCAGTAATAGCTAATAGGGCAGTTTTGACCTCTCTGGAATATTTCAAAAGCAAATTTTTTAATGAATACGCACAAATTTAGAAATAAAAATAGAAAAGCCGCTCTATTTAAGCTTTGATTTTAACGCGTCATTAACTGTAATTTTTTGCTCATCTTTAAATGCGACGATATAACTTGTTGCATATCCATTCTTTATCGCTTCTTGATGCAGATGCTGAATTTTCAAATAATCTGATGTTTCCCCGTAATAATACTTAAAGAGCTTACCTTCTTTAGTACGATCAATATTCTTCAAGCCCTTAAAGTTATACGGTTTTGGATCTATTTTTTTTGACCCTGCAGCTATCTGAACTCTAAAGATCACATCTTCATATATTTTGGAAGAAGGTTTATCTGTAGATTTCAACTGACCTACAGGATGACTTTTAGCAATACTCTCTAAAAGATTAAGGTTAATGGTATGACTATATTCTACAATAGCAGCTGTAATAGCCCTGGCCATATCTTCCTGCCCTTTCCTGCTGTTTAAATATGGGCCTTCCTGATTGTTTGTCAAAAATCCGGTTTCAACCAATACACTGGGCATATAGGTTTGATGCAATACAATTAATCCCATTTGTTTCACACCCCGGTTCTTTCTTTTAAGATCATTAGTGAATTCTTTTTGCACCTTATCTGCAAGTAAAATACTTTGATCCAAATATTCTTCCTGCATAATTGTTAGGCCAATAAAGGATTCAGGAGAATTTGGATCATAACCCTCGTAGGTAACTTCATAATTCTCCTCCAGGTAGATTACCGAATTCTCTTTCTTTGCTACTTCAAAGTTCGTTTCATTTCTATTAAGACCTAATACAAAAGTTTCGGTTCCTGAAGCTTGGGAATTATGGGAGTTACAATGTACAGATACAAAAAGATCGGCATTTGCTTCGTTGGCAATTCTACCTCTTTCAAATAACTCTACAAAAACGTCAGTTTTTCGGGTATACACCACTTTAACACCGTCATATTTTTCCAGGGATTTCCCTATTTTCAAGATAATACTAAGGGCTATATCTTTTTCTTTAAAGCCATTCCCCATATTTCCAGGGTCTTTTCCTCCATGACCGGCATCTAAAACAACAACAAATTCTTCCTTATTCGGTGGAACTTCTGCAGAAAAAACTGAACCAGAAAGACCGAATAAGACAATTGTGAATACGAAAAGTTTAAGTAAGTTCGTTCTCATAAAAAGCTAACGCTTATGTGGGGTGAATATTTTAATTAATATTTTTGCTGCACACTCAAAACTCAGCTGAAAAAATATATGTAATTTTGAATTTGCAAAAAGCAAGCCAATCTGTACAAAAATAGCACTTAAAGCATTGCAAACAAATATCCCGAATAGTCTTTTTTGCTTAGTTTTCACGCTGTTCTTTTCCCTTGTTTTATACCCGCAGGAAGTCGAAACCTCGTCTATACCTGTAGAAGCGGAAAAGGACTCGATTGCCCCTGCAATAGATTCTGAAGAGATAGTTCAACAACTCCAACAGCAGGATACCATAAAAAAAGACAGCGTAAGAAAACCTCAGTTTTTAACAGATATCGTGAATTATACTGCTAAAGATTATATGAGGTTGAGTCCGAAGGATAGTAAAATGTATCTTTATAATGAGGCCAAGATTGTTTATGGCGACATGACAATTGAAGCAGGGCTTATTATTATTGATAATGAAAAGAATGAAGTTTACGCCTACGGTATACAAGATTCTGCAGACACTTATTCGCAAACTCCTATTTTTACACAGGCTCAAAGAAAAGTGGAGCCTGATTCTATTAGATTCAATTTTGATACTCAAAGAGCCTTAGTTTATAATTCCAGAACTCAGGAAGCCGAATTTAATGTAAAAGGAATGGTAACCAAACGGGAAAATGATTCGGTCTATTTTATGAAGAATGTACGTTTTACTACTTCCGACGATATTGATGACCCAGATTATTTCTTTTATGCCAGGAGAATAAAATTTGTTCCAGACAAAAAGATCGTTGCCGGACTCGTAAATATGTATATTGCCGATGTTCCAACTCCACTGGGATTACCATTTGGATATTTTCCGTTAACAGATGAAGAAACCTCGGGTTTTATAATTCCGTCGTTTGGGGATAGCCAGTTTGGGTATAATTTACAAAACGGAGGTTACTATTTTGCCATAAGCGATTATGTAGATTTATTAACTTTAGGAAGTTATTATACCAATGGATCTTACACTTTAGAGTTTTCCTCAAATTATGCCAAGCGCTATAAGTATCGTGGAAATGCACGGGTGAGATATGAAAAACTCTTTAATAGTGAGCGAGGTTTTCCAGACTTTAGCGAAAGGTCTTCTTATAATATTCAATGGTCACATAGCCAGGATGCAAAGGCTAATCCAACGTCAAGATTTTCAGCATCTGTGAATTTGGGGAGTAGCGAGTATTACGCCGAATCGATCAATCAGTCTAACACCGGAAACTACCTTAATAACACATTAAGTTCCTCCGTTTCTTACAGTAAGACTTTTCCAGGTGAACCCCAGGTAAATCTAAGTTTAGCAGCAAGACACTCTCAGAATACAAGAACTCAACAAGTAAACCTTAGTCTTCCTACACTTCAGTTAAGTATGTCCAGGATCTATCCGTTTGCTCCAAAAGGAGGTGCTAAAAATGGGATTATTCAAAATATCAATTTTCAGTATAGTTTAAGAGGTGAGAATCAAATAAATACCGTGGATTCCTTATTCTTTAAACCTGAAATGTTTGACGCTGCAAGATTAGGGGCTCAACACTCCATCCCTATCTCTACTAACTTTAAAATATTCAAGTTTTTAAGTGTTAGCACAGGTACCAGTTATGAAGAAACATGGGTTTCAAAAACCTTTGAAAGAAGTTATGACCCCGTATTGGATGATGTGGTCATAGATACCATTGGCGGCTTTGATTCCTACAGAACTTATAACTTCAACGCTAGTATAGGTACTACTTTATATGGATTGAAGAATTTTGGAAAAGATAAAAAGATACAGGCAATTCGGCATGTGATGCGACCCTCTATAAGCTATAATATTAATCCCGCATTTGACCGATTTTATGATACTTATGAAAGGGATGATCTAACTACTGAGGATCAAATAGAACTTGTTGATTATTCAAGATTTGACGGAACGCTCTATGGTGCACCAGGACGAAACTTTTCCAGCTCTATCGGTTTGAGCCTTAGCAACACCTTTGAGGCCAAGGTTCGGGATAAAGATAGTACTGCTGTAGAACCCAAAAAGATCACCCTGCTTAATAATTTTAGTTTAAGTACCAGTTATAATCTTGCTGGGGATTCCCTTAAACTATCGCCAATTTCGGTACGAGGATCCATCCCGATTGTGAAGAATAAATTAGATATAAACTTTGGCGGAAGCCTTGATCCCTATGCTCTTGATAATAATAACCGAAGAATTGATAAGCTGAATATAGAAAATGGAGGTAGTCTTTTTAGATTAACAAGTGGTAGTGTAAACTTTGGATACTCCTTTTCCAGTAAAGATTTTGAAGGAGGCGACGAAGTGGAAGATGATGAACTGGACAATGAAACCTTGAGAAATGGTGGAAGACCAGATGATCTATTTGGTAAGGGAATGGGACAGGATGGAGAATTATTTGATGAAGATCCTTTTGAAGGAAAAGAAGAGGAAAATGAAAGCTCGTTCTATAATTATGCGATCCCATGGGATGTTAGATTAGCTTATTCCATGAATTATACAAATAGGACCAGGCAAAGCGAAATTTCTGCACATTCAATTATGTTCAACGGTAATGTTGAGTTAGCACCAAAATGGCAGGTTGGCGTTAGCTCGGGTTATGATTTGGTAAATAATGGGGTCACTCCTACTCAGCTTAGATTCCAAAGGGATCTGGATAGCTGGCTTATGAGCTTTAGTTGGGTTCCATTTGGCAATAGAAAGTCCTGGAATTTTCTAATCAGAATTAAATCCAGCGTTCTTAGTGATATAAAATATGATAAAAGAAGGAATCCAGATAGAAGACTATAATCGATGATTAGAGGTTATCTGTTAGAAAGCTATAAATTCAAATATTATTCAAAGAAGCAGAGCAACTGAGAAATATTATTAATAGATTCCTCGACTGCGACCGGAATGACGTACCCCACAAATCATTGAGTAATTTCGGAGAAATGAAGAACTGAGAAATCTCTTATTTTTGATTAATTATAAAACCATATATAATTCAGGTAAATGAAAAAAATCATCCAAACTAAAAACGCTCCGGCACCAATCGGACCTTACAACCAGGCAATATTTGCTGGAAACACGCTGTATATCTCGGGACAAATCGCCTTAAATCCGGAAACCGGGGATCTAAAAATCGATGATCTGGAAACTGAAACAGTTCAGGTGTTGGAAAACCTCAAAGCGATTTTAGCAGAAGCTGGACTTGATCTGGATCATGTGGTGAAAACCTCAATTTTCATTAGTGATATGAATAATTTCGGAAAGATAAATGAGGTTTACTCACGTTACTTTAAATCTGAAAATGCGCCGGCAAGAGAAACTGTGGAAGTAGCAAATCTTCCAAAATTCGTAAATGTTGAAATTAGCGCTATAGCCGTAAAATTTTAATTATTCCAGGCCTTTAATTAGTAACCTGGCAGTTGCGGGATTAGTTGCCAAAGGAACATTATGCACGTCACATAAACGCATTAGCATAAAGATATCTGGTTCATGAGGGTGTTTATCCAGCGGATCCCTGAAGAAAATCACCATATCTACTAAACCTTCAGCGATACGTGCAGCTATTTGGGCATCACCTCCCAATGGCCCCGAAAGTAGTTTTTCCACTTCATAACCGGCAGCTTCAGTTTTTGAACCGGTAGTACCGGTGGCAATAATTTTTAGCTGTTTGGAGTTGAGAGTACTCCTGTTCTCATTCAGAAATTGAACCATTTCCGGTTTTTTACCATCGTGAGCAATAATTGCTATTGTTTTCATTAATTAAATTTTATAGGTAAGTGTTCCCAAGGCTTCGGAACACTAATAATTTTTTACTTAAAATCTATTTATGACTTCTTACGTATTAAGTAGATAAGATTTCAGATATTCTTAAAAGGTCTTTATTAATATTATGTTTTCCTTTTAGTGCCTGGTCTAAACTGCAGGACTCTATTTCATTATTGAGCATTCCCACCATTAGATCTCTTTTGCCATCTAATAACAACTCCACAGCTTTTACAGAAAGCCTGCTTGCCAGTACACGATCAAAACAACTAGGCCTTCCTCCTCTTTGAATATGTCCTAAAACTGTCACACGAGCATCGTAGAACGGAAGATTTTTCTTTACATATTCAGCAAGCTGAAATACATTCTTACCAATCTTATCTCCTTCTGAAACAACAACGATACTTGACGTTTTCCCTGCTCTTCTACTTCTTTCCAAAGAATCTAACAATCGTTCTAACCCAAGATCTTCCTCAGGAATAAGAATTTCTTCAGCTCCGGCACCAATTCCGCTATTAAGGGCAATAAAACCGGCATCACGACCCATAACTTCTACAAAGAACAACCTATTGTGAGAACTTGCAGTATCACGTATCTTATCTATGGCCTCCACTACGGTGTTGAGAGCCGTATCATAGCCTATAGTATAATGAGTTCCATAGATATCATTATCGATAGTTCCGGGAACTCCAATTACCGGGATTCCATGTTCCTGGCTAAAAATCTGACCGCCACGAAAAGTACCATCACCGCCAATTAAGATCATCGCATCAACTTCAGCTTCTTTTAAATTCTTTGCAGCTTTGGCTCTGCCTTCTTCGGTAAGAAACTCTTTTGAACGGGCAGACTGCAAAATAGTTCCACCCTGGTTTACCAGGTTGCGGACACTCCGCGCGTTCATATTTGTGGATTCCCCATTAATCATCCCCTGAAAACCTCTATAATACCCAACACAATCTGTATGATAATAGGCACATGTTCGCACAACTGCTCTTATCGCTGCATTCATCCCGGGTGAATCGCCTCCTGAAGTCATTACTCCAATGCGTTTTACTTTCTTACTCATAAAAATTAAATTGAAATTTAAATCTACAAACTAAATTTCAAGAATCCAGTAAATAGTACTATTTCCTACAAAATTACATTGTTGGCTAAATTGGAGATTAACTAATTTGTATATCTGCTTTTTTTGAATAGTTGTTTCGTCACCCTGAATTTATTTCAGGTTCTCAAGTTAGTTTACTGATTCGTAGTTTTATGAGATTCTGAAACAATCCCGATAGTTATCGGGACAGAATGACGTTTATGATACTTTGTGGATAAACAAATTAACTAAATATTAAAGCTTTAATTCTGGTCTGAAGTAGGGAAATTTATATAATCTGGAGCAAGAGATTTTGCAGACTCTTTTCTATCTTCTTCGGTGGCAGACTCTTCAATTTCTTTGTTAGCTATTTTTCTAATTAACTCTTTAAAAGTATCAAAATCTACATTATAAGATAAACCTACCCCCTGTGTAAACCCTATTTCTTCTCCAATAAACTGAATATTATTCTCCCTGTTGAAAACCTTCGCACGAAGTGTTCCTTCTTCATTCAGTAAAAATTCTATTTCAAGATCACCAATAATCACAGATTCGGTAACCCCACCAATAGGAACCCCAACCTGACCATTAATGATCACGCGGTCTGAAATTTGAGTAGAAAGCGTAAGTCCAAATCTATCTACTGTTTGCTGATCTGGAGTACGATCACCCTGAACGTAGTTCACACCTACCTGAAATTTACCATCATCATCAGCAAAAATATCATTAACAATACTGGAAGCCCGTTCAGCCAGGGTTCCATAGATCGCTGCACCTCGCAAACCGAATTCACTATAGAAAGTTCCCTGAGTTACCAAAAATAAAGCCTGTAATTCAGTGGTTGCTCTATCATCAATTCTATATTGCAATTCAGATTTTACCGTTGAACTGGCACTTGGAAAATCTATTTCAAAACCAATATCAGGCTGCGCAATTTCACCCTGAAGATTAATTACAACATCTACAGGAATTTTTCGGTTCACCGAAGGGTTTTCTAATAGTACTGCGGGGTTTGCATTCAGTGAATAAACGGCGCTAACATCTAATTGAGCATCTGTAGGATCTCCATCCCAGTTTATACTTCCTCCAGATTCCACAGTAAACACTTTTTGAACCAGGCCGGCATATTTGAAATTATAAACTCCCTCATAAACAATAAAATCCCCCCACATATTAAACTTACCATTGGTATTTATTTCCAGCAATAAGTTTCCGGAACCACGACCTCTTAATGTACTACCACTAGTTTTATCTACTACTACTTCAACTTCAGCATCATTGGTGATGTCAAGATCAAAGATCATCTCTATGCCTTTTACCTCAGGCAGTTCCAATTCTTCCCCGGCTAATCTTGCTGCTTTTTCTTCAGGACTTAAAAATCTTATAAATGAATTATCTCCAACAGATTCAGTATCACTTAAAGGAATTTTAAAAACCGTTCCCCTTTCAGTTGCTGCATTTACATCAATTACCAATTGATCTGTAGGGCCTTTTATAGTTGCCTCGCCATCAATAAATGCAGTTCCATAATACAATGCATCTTCGTCCGATTCGGTATCAAGAACCAGCATTCTGTCTGAATTCAGAGTTAAGTCAAGAAACCATTCAGAGAAATTCCGATGGGATATAGTCCCGTCTAAAACACCCTGGGTATTGTACTTTGTATCTACAATATCTATATTATCAAATACAAATTGCTGCTTGGTTAAATTAACTCTGGCCTGATCCTGAAAATCTATATCAATATTTAAATAAGGAATTAGAAGTCCTGCCTTATTTAATCTTAAACTACCGGAAAAATCGGGATTTTTATAGTTCCCGCTAACAAAAGCCCTTCCCGAAGCAAAACCCCTAATATCTGTAAGAACATCTGCTCCTAATGCCGTAAAAATGGAAAGATTCAGTCTATTTAGATTCACCTCCAGGTCTATGGAAGGTTCATTTCCACTAACATCTATACCCCCTACTGCAGAGAGCGACTCCAGGCCTTGTTTTTGAAGAACAGCGTATACTGAATAATTGGTGAGATCTGTATTCCCTTTTACGTCCATCAGAAGATTTCCCATGAAAGTATCGTTTACCGCTAAGGAGTCGATTTTTAAATTTGTATTGGGAAAATATGCGCCATCCTCCTGAAGCAGGTCAAGATCGCCATTTAATGTTCCGGCTAAATCTAAGCTATCTATTTCAGGAGTGATCTTGGCGATATCTACATTTTGAAATTTCATTTTGAAATTTTTATAGGTAGAATCCCGCATATTGCCACTTAATCGAATTTCTTCATTTTGATGGCTCATAACCAGAGAATCTATTTGCAAGTCCCTGAAGTTATTATCGAATACGATTTTATTATTACGGTTATTATCTTCATTTAAATACCAAACATTTTCCTTGAATTTAAAATCTGATTGTTGAATTCCTACTACAGATTTATTATTCTCATTGATGGTATGAAAAAGGTTTAGATTAAACTCATCATCATTTTTGTTCCCTCCCTTAAATTCAGATCGAATAAAAAGAGTATCTCTCTGGGTTACATTAATAAAACTAAATTCGGAAAAATTATAAAAATCGGTTGCTACACTGTCGGCTTCAAAAAAGGTATTATAAATTGGATTTGTATTATCAACCTGCAGGTTGATTTGTTCTATCATATTGTCGAAAATGTCTATCCTCGGCGATTTAAAAGTTAATCTAAATTCTGATTCATCAGACTCTACTCTACCTCTTATAAATGTATTTGGAGCAAGTTCAATCTCAGGATAAAACACTTCAACGATCTGATTATAGATATCGAAATCGAATTCCATATACTGATTTGTGGTGATGGTTTTCGCCTTATAATTAGTGTATATACTACCAATGGAATTTTCTACCAGAGAACCTACTTCATTCAAATTAAAAACACCCTTAACTTCCCCGTTTATAACATCCGGGGAATTAATGGTAATCGTTCTAACAGGTCCTTCAAAGCTTGAAGAAACACTAAGATCATCAAAATAATAGAGATTGTTTTGGTTTTTATACGATGTATTAAGAAGCATAATATCCCCAAAAGCATTATCTATATTGGTTCCCTTCATATTCATGATCACATCCCCTTTGAAAACTGAAATACTATCTCTGTTAACAAAATTCAGGGTATTTAGATCTGCATACTCTACGGAAGCTTCAAAATCATACACATTAATATCGTCTGAAACATCTATCAAACCATTAAATTCCATTTGAAGATTAGGGTCATCGGAAACAAAGTATCCGTTAAACAATGGATTCCGAAGATTCCCGATCACTCTAATGTTTTTGTAGGTATAATTATTATATGTGAATCTGGAGATTGCTCCTTTAAGTTGTGTATTTAGATCTTCACGTGTGAAACCTCCGCCATCGAAATCTAGATTAAAACTGGTTTTTCCCAATTGCTCATTACTAATCAATTTACCAATATTGAAATCTTTAAAAATCAATTTTCCCTTATATGTAGAAGCTGAAGAACTATTATAATTACGCAAAACGAAATCTGCATTGGCAGAACCTAACTGACTGCTTAAAATTACATCTGCATCCAGCGACGAATTGGTAACCAGGGTATTCCCTTTTAAATTAACGCTTCCGAAATCCCGGAGTGATTCTGGTAATTTCCCCAATAATGGACCTGGAAGAAAATTAACCATATCATAATAATTGGTATTAAAATCTGAAAAACGCCCATCTAAACTAAAGCTGCCGGGTTCTTTTGAGAAAGAACCTTTTACCTGAAAATTACCGTAAATCTCAGTCCTGTCCAATCCTTTCAGTCTAAAATCATCAAGATTAAAATCGTTAAGAGTCCCGGTAAGTTTCGTTTCAAATTGCAATAATTGATCATCACCAAAACCATCATAAAAAGCCTGCAGATCGTTACTGGAAAGAATACTTTCCCTGAAATTTGCTTCTACCTGAACTAAATTCTCAAAATCTGAAAAATCTGATAGATCATAATTAAAATATAGGTCTGCATCTATTTGAGAACTTGGGGTTTGAAGCTTCATGTCCACCAAATTCATCTTGTTCGGGTCATAATGGAACTGGGTAGACAGATTGTCTATCTCAATTCCGCGGTGTTCATAGCCCTTTAAACTACCAATATCTATATTGATATTTTCATCATCTATTTGAAGCTCATTCGCGTAAATACTTAGACTATCCACAATAAGAACATCCTGTTTATCCAGATTTTCATCAATATAGCTATATCTGCTATTTAGAATTTGAACATTATTTGCATTCAATTCAAAATGGGTAGAATCACCAGTAGGTTCCTTCCTTAATTTTTCAATAAGAACCCCAAGATTATCACGGTCTTCATTTTTATATCTGCGCATTTGCATATGAAGACCATCAATACGGGTATCCCCAAGATTTGGAGAATTATTGATAAGATTTGTGAAGCTAATAATAGAAGAACGAATCTCTTTTGCGGTTAATAACGTATCTTCATGATGATCTTCCACATATATTTCATTGAGCTTAATATCCCCGAAATAACTAAGTGAGACTCTTCCAATTGAAATATTTACATCGTTCTTTTCACGAACGGAATCGGTAAGCCTTTTAGCTACAGATGTCTGTACAGCAGGGATAGAAAATACTATCAATAAAATAATGAATAACAAAACGAGAGCAACCAGCGTTTTAGTTAGTATTTTCCAGAGTTTTTTGATACGTTATTATGTTTTAACTTTGCGACTAATTTACAACTTCTATGACCAATAATTTCTGATGTCAGACCAAAAAATAAACATTCTCGCCATTGAATCTTCTTGTGATGATACAGCTGCTGCTGTACTTTGCAACGGAAAAATCCTGTCTAATATTGTTGCGACTCAAAAAGTACATGAACAATATGGAGGTGTGGTTCCTGAACTTGCCTCCAGAGCGCATCAACAAAATATCGTTCCCGTGATTCATCAGGCATTAGCGAAGGCAAATATCGATAAAAAAGATGTTTCTGCAATCGCTTTTACAAGAGGTCCGGGATTGATGGGTTCGCTCCTGGTAGGAACTTCATTCGCCAAGTCACTTTCTATGGGGTTAAATATTCCTCTTATTGAGATAAATCATATGCAAGCCCATATTTTAGCGCACTTCATTGAAGAAGATGATTTTGAAAAACCTACATTTCCATTTTTAGCAATGACTATAAGCGGTGGTCACACACAAATCGTGAAAGTTACAGACTATTTCAAGATGGAAGTTATTGGTGAAACCATTGATGATGCTGTTGGAGAAGCTTTTGATAAGAGCGCAAAAATATTAGGTCTCCCTTATCCTGGCGGACCTTTAATAGATAAATATGCCCAGGAAGGTGATCCAAAAGCTTTCAAATTTCCAAAACCTAAAGTGGATGGGTTGAATTTCAGCTTTAGCGGATTTAAAACTGCGGTGCTCTATTTTGTGCAAAGGGAGACTAAAAATGATCCTGAATTCGTAGAAAAAAATCTAAAGGACATTTGTGCGTCTATTCAATATACAATTATCGGGATTCTTATTGATAAGCTGAAAAAGGCGGTAAAAGAAACCGGTATAACCCAGGTTGCCATCGCCGGAGGTGTTTCTGCCAATAGCGGTATTAGACAGGCGCTAAAAGATGCTGAACAAAAATGGGGATGGAAATGCTTTGTTCCAAAATTTGAATATACTACAGATAACGCAGCAATGATCGGGATCGCAGGATATCACAAATACCTGAAAAAGGATTTCGCAGATTTTTCTGTAACCGCACAATCCAGATATAAATTTTAATATGCAGTTATTCTATAATCCTGAAATTTCTGAAAAAGATAAACAGATCATTTTTCCAAAGGACGAAAGCAAGCATATTGTAAAAGTGCTTAGAAAATCTGAAGGTGATATTCTAAATATCACCAACGGGAACGGACTTTTGATCAATGCTGAGATCATTAAAGCAGATATTAAGCAATGTCTTGCCAAGGTGATTTCAGTAGAAAAACAACCGGCTCCACCCTATTATGTGCATATGATCGTGGCGCCAACAAAAATGAACGACAGGTATGAATGGTTTCTGGAAAAGGCGATGGAAATTGGAGTCCATGAGATCACGCCAATTATCTGCGATCATAGCGAAAGAAAAGTGGTGAAATTAAACCGGTTTGAACGAGTTTTACAAAGCGCCATGAAGCAATCATTGCATTACCGAATGCCTAAATTGAACGATCCCATAAATTTTTCAGATTTCATTGCTACAGAAATTGAAGGTTCAAAATATATTGCACATTGCGAGGAGGAAACAGGGAAAAATTATCTTCAAAATGAAATTATTCCAGGCGAAAATATCAATATTTTAATTGGGCCTGAAGGCGACTTCAGCAAAGAAGAGATTGAAAAAGCTATAAATAAAGGCTGGAATGCCGTAAGTTTGGGAGATAGTCGTCTACGCACTGAAACGGCCGCGATAGTTGCCTGCCATAGCGTTGCGCTTATAAATCAGAAAAAATAAGAATGCCGAAACTTAAAATTCTAATGATCATTTTAAGTCTGGGAATTTTCAGCATAGGAAATACTCAGGAAATAGCAGTATTAAAATATAATGGCGGGGGTGACTGGTATTCTAATCCCACTGCCCTACCTAATTTAATTAATTTCTGTAATTCGAATATCAATACCAGCATAGATCCCAAGCCGGAAACTGTGGAACCCGGCAGTACAGATATTTTTCAATTTCCATTTGTACACATGACGGGGCATGGAAATGTAGTTTTTAGCGAAGCCGAACTAGAAAATCTTAGAAATTATCTTTTAAGTGGCGGATTTCTTCATATTGATGATAATTACGGAATGAATGAATATGTAAGAAAAGAGATTAAAAAATTGTTCCCGGAAAAGGAACTTTCTGAAATTCCTGCGAATCACCCTATTTTTTCTTCAGCTTATAGCTTTCCAAACGGACTCCCAAAAATTCACGAGCATGATGCACAGCGTCCTCAGGCCTTTGGAATTTTTGAAAATAATAGACTTGTTTTACTCTTTACTCTGGAAAGCGATCTTGGAGACGGATGGGAAAGTGCGGAAGTTCATAATGACCCCGAGGAAGTTCGCCAAAAAGCTTTGAGAATGGGCGCAAATATTATTAAATACGCTTTTGAAAATTGATAGATCAACTTACACATCAAGAAACTTCATTTCAAAAAAGAAAATTCCCGATCATTCTTTTACTCGATAATATCACCAGTGAAGCCAACCTGGGAAGTATGTTTCGACTGGCAGATGCTTTTGGGGTTGAAAAAATTGTTTTCTGTGGCAGTGAACCTAATCTGCAAAGTAACAGGCTTAAGCGTACGGCCAGAAACACCTTTAAAACGGTACAATTTGAATTCTTTGAAGATTCAGTAAAGACTATTAAAAACCTAAAAACCGAAGGCTATAAGAATATTGCCATAGAAATCACTTCTTCCAGCAATCCAATAGGAAGTTTCAGTTTGAACGAGGATGAAAAATTAGTGCTTATTGCTGGAAATGAACGACATGGCATTAGCGCTGAAGTATTAAACCTTTGTGATGAACTGTATCATATTGAAATGTTTGGCGAAAACAGTAGTATGAATGTGGCACAGTCTGTTGGAATTGCGTTATATGAAATCACCAAAGCATTCAACAAGTTTCATAAGAAATAATATATTTACGCTGTGAAAGGAAAAGAATTTGCAAATGGAATACTAAGGGCTATAGGTATCATGATAGGTATCTTGCTTTTGCTCTATTTCTTATGGGAAATTCAATCAGTGATCGTTTATATCGCTGTAGCCGGGGTAATCGCACTTGTTGGCAGACCCATTGTAATTTTTCTTCGGAATAAACTACGGCTGCCCAATCAGCTTGCGGTTATTACGGTTTTAATACTTGTACTAGCCATTTTTGTGGGTATTATTTTTGTTTTTGTTCCAATTGTAATTGAACAGAGCAAATATCTGGGGCAAATAGACATTGAAGCCTTTAAGAATGATTTGAATGATCTTAATCAGCAGGTTAACAAATATCTGGGTGTAGAAGAGATCAATATTATTGAAGGTCTCAAAAGGAGTGAGTTTATACGTAATTTTGATGTAAGCCTTATTCCCCAGTTTTTAAATAATGTATTCGGAATTCTTGGCGCGACCCTAATCGCCGTTTTTTCTATTTTATTTATCTCTTTCTTCTTTTTAAAAGACAGTAAATTAATGCTGAACAGTATTCTTGTTTTCGCCAATCGTGGTGATGAGCAGAAGTTCCAGAGAGTTTTTAATAAAATTAAGGTCTTACTATCCCGGTATTTCGTGGGACTTACCATGCAGATTGCCGTATTATTTATTCTATATACCATCTTGTTATCGGTATTCGAAATTAACAATCCTATTGCCATTGCTTTTATTTGTGCCTTTTTGAACTTGGTTCCATACCTGGGACCTTTGCTGGCAGGAATTTTAATGGCATTATTCGTAATTTCAAGCTTTCTGGGAGCCGATTTTAGCAGTATTATTCTCCCGAGACTTATTTATGTAATGCTTGGTTATGGAATATGCCAGCTTATAGACAACTTTATCTCACAACCCATGATATTTGGCGCAAGTGTAAAATCTCATCCGCTTGAAATTTTTCTTATTATTTTAATCGCGGGATTAATGTTTGGAATCACGGGAATGGTAGTAGCAGTGCCATTTTACACCGCTCTTAAGGTGATCGCAAAAGAATCATTAAGCGAGTATAAAATTGTAAAAAGGCTAACCCGAGACCTTTAAAAACTTATGTTGAATAAGGCAATTTTCGATCTAAAAGTCTCAAAATTTATTAGAGAGCATCAGAAAAAAGATCTACCAACACTTATTCTAAAAGGAAGTCCATTTAAAGCTATTAGCATTCAGGAACTGGCAATTCAAATTAAAGGGCTTAATGTGGCTGAAAAGAAATTTCCTGAGTTTTATCAAAATCCAAATATTCTTTATCCGCCTAAACTTAACCTGGAACAGACCTCCTCTGAAATCACAGCAAAATACAAAGCTTCGCTTATCAAAGGAAATACCGGAATAGATCTAACTGGTGGTTTGGGGATTGATACTTACTTTATTTCCAAAAACTTTCAGGAATTCATGTATTGTGAAATAAATACAGACCTTGCTGAAATCGCCGAACACAATTTTAAAGCTCTCAAGGCTGATAATATTTCTGTAAATACAGGCGACGGACTTATTTTTCTAAGCAAATTTAAAGGAGGGTTAGACTGGATTTATGCAGATCCTGCCAGAAGGGATGATCGTGGCGGGAAAGTCTTTAAATTTGAAGATTGTGACCCCAATATTCCACAAAATTTAGAATTGCTCTTTAATCATACTAATACTATGATGATAAAGAGTTCTCCAATTCTTGATATTTCTGCAGGTCTTAGTGAATTGAAATTTGTAAAAGAGGTTCATATAGTAGCGGTAAGAAATGAAGTCAAGGAACTACTATGGATCTTAGAAAAAGATTTTGAAGATACTCCTGAAATCAAAGCTATAAATTTTGAGAAAGATTCAGTTCAAAAGTTTTCAAGTGAAAGCGAACCAGAACACCAAATCGCTGAATTAGCCGAACCCGAAACTTATTTATATGAGCCCAATGCAGCCATAATGAAAAGTGGTTTATTTGATTTATTAGCGGTTAAAACCAAAACAAAAAAATTACATCAGCATTCGCATTTATATACTTCAAAAGCATTAGTAGGTTTCCCCGGTAGAAAATTTCAAATAGCATCTATTAAAGAATATAAACCATCAGGGTTAAAGAAACACTTTAAGTCTAAAAAAGCGAATATCACCACCCGTAATTTCCCCGAATCGGTAGAAGATATTAGAAAAAAGTTCAAAATAAAAGATGGAGGCAGTGACTATATTTTCTTTACCTCCAATATGCGTGATGAGAAGATCGTGATCTATTGTAAAAAAGTGTAGTTACTCTACATAATCATTTAAAAACAGTTCTACGGTCTCAATTATCGCAAGCTTTAACTCGTAAGATTAATTCTCCAGTTTCAATAATTCTAATTCTATAGCCTTATATAATTCTTTATTTTTCACAATAAAATTTTCATAGAATTGAATTTTAATTTTACTGTTTGAAATACATTCTGCCAGGACAATTTTAAATTCTTCATCACTTTTAAGACCTAGGGTATCTGCTAGAATTAATTTTGTCATTTCAATTTCAGGATTATAATAATCGGAATTATTATGTTCTGTACTTTCCTTTGAAGCCATTTTATCCTTATAGTGAAAATATTTTAAGAAATATGGCCGCTTCAATAGGTAATTATCAAACTGGTCGTAGTTATTTTCAAATATGAGGAGAGATTTTGCGTAGCTGTCATAATGATTGGAAATTTGTTTTTTAAGCTTCTGACTGGTCATTATATTGAGATTATTATTTCTCAAATTATTAAATGCAGATTCATGTAAAACCAACAATAAGGAAATTCCCTGGGCATTTTCATATTTAATTTCCTCTTCAGGAACTTGATTTGGACTTAATAAATATTTGAGAAGTTTCTGTTCCGATTTTAAAAATAACTTATGATAAGTAAGGTTAAATTTCACATCAGTGGTATCTAGCATAATATCTTCCTGAATACTTTTTAGCTGACTTATTTCTCGGAGTTTAATTTTTTCTAACTCATTCCAGTTATTAATTTGTAATGCAATTAAGATCCCAATAACCACTAATACAATTTCCCCAAGTGCGTAAATTAGATATTTAGTGAATTTACTTTCAGTAAGTAATTTTCGCCTAATTTTCCTAAAAAACTGTATCATTAGATTCTTCATTAATCACCATAAATATATGATAATTAACGCATTATGAGTTTTATTTAAACCTATATTGTTTGAATAATTATGATGAAATAAGGAAGTAAAATAGCTTTTTCAGTAAATAATAAAGTAAAAAATCACCTAAGATCTCTAAAAACTTGAGGTTTTCTACTTCCTTTTGGGAATTTCAGTTTCACCAGGTTCTCTAATTCCAGAATTTTAATTTCGGGAGTTACACTTAAATGTGACCTAAAGTAATCTTTCAGATCTTCAATTGCAGTAAAGGAGTTAGGAACAAATATTATAAGGTGGTCATTATCCATCTCATCTAAATGGGCTTCAATAACAAATGATGCAATTTTACCATAGCTATTCAATACCTCAATAATATGTTGAGGATATAAACTCGTTCCCTTCAATTTGATCTTTTGCTGCTTTCGGCCAATAACTGAGCCTAATCTTGGAGTTCTCCTACCACATGAACATTTAGACTCATGATAGGTAAGCATATCACCTGTTGCAAACCTTAATAAAGGCATAGTTTGAGTCCCTAAAGGTGTTACCACCAATTCACCAATCTCACCGGGTTTTACCTGTTCTCCCTGTTCATTTACTATTTCGGCATGAATTAGATCGGTTAACACATGATTTCCATGATGTTCGGGACATTCGGTGAAAGCTGTAGACATCTCCGTAGAAGCATAGGTTGAAAACAGCTCAATATCCCATAATCCGGTAATTTTTCTACCCAATGCATTCAATTCAAAATCCGGATTTCTCAGTGGCTCCCCTATACAAACAGCCGCCTTAATAGATGAGTTCTTATAATCAATATTATTTTCCTCGGCGTACTGGATCAATTTCAATAAAAAAGAAGGTACCGCCACTAAATAATTCGGTTTAAACCTTTCGATACTTTCCCATTGTAATTGAGGTAGGCCACTCCCGGTTCGTATAATTCCCGCTCCAAGTTTTCTTAAACCTAGAAAGTAAGCGAGACCGGCCATAAACCTTCTATCCAGCGTAGTAGTGATCTGTACTTTATCACTTTTCTTTACTCCTGCCAGTTTAAATGAACGATACTCATTCTCTGCCAAACGATCCAGATCAGCATCATTTAGCGCAAAATTCACCGGACTTCCAAGCGTTCCAGAAGTTGTTACAAAATCGATAATATCATCTTTCGGAACCGCAATAAAATCAGAATTATATCGCTGAAGATCTTCTTTAGAGGTGATAGGCAATTTTCGGAGATCATCGAAAGATTTAATTTCAGCAATGGAAATAGACTTTTCCTGAAATAACTTTCTATAATAAGGAGAATTTTCAGAAATATATTCCAGCTGCTTTTTGAACAATTTCCATTGTTCAGTCTTGATAGTTTCAAGGGTTTCAAACAAATGATCACTCATATTAAAGTTTTCTATAGCTTTTTTTGATCATTTTCTCAATCATTTCAATATCGGGACGTGTAGTCACCTCTCTTTTTTTTGCCTGTTTGAAGTGAATAACGGCATTCTTATAATCTTCATTACTATAATAGATCTTTCCTGCCAGATACCAGGCTTCCCAAAAATCAGGATTTAACTGAATCAAGCTTTGCGCTTTTTCTTCCGAAATTGAAATTTTATTTATTAGTTGTTCTTTTACATCTCTTTCCAGCTTTCGAAATTCCTCATAATTCTGGAAAGCTTTCATTTCAATAAAATCACTTTCCGGAATATTATTTTCAACATCAGCAACAGATTCGGCTACAAGTCTCTTCTCAAATCTTGCAAAAACTTCATCCAGATCATAGGCAACAAATTCTCCCATTTGATAAGGATTCGAAGAAACCCATACTTTTCTTTCTTCGGGTTTAAAAACAATGCCATGATGCGCCAGCAACTGATTAATCGCCTTTTCGTTGCCGTAACCTAAATCTTCATCATTGATTCCTTTCATGTTTCTTAAAACCGCCACGGCTTTTTTAGGATTCAACTTTTCAGTATTAGAAACCAGTTCCTGCATTCTGTCGAAACGGTATTTTGAATGACTCTCTTCAATTGTCTCCAAATTGCGATGATCATTTAGATAAGCATCACTTTGAAAATGGTTACTACAAATTAACTGGTCTGAATTTTGAACTTCATAAACTCCAAAATTAGACGGTGAAACCTCTATTAATATAGCTTTCTTTTCATCACCGCTTCCAACCATAATAGATTCAGAAACAAAAACCTCTCTTTTCTTGGCAATTTCAATAGCTTCAACCGTATTGGAAGCATACTGGAGAATTTCCCGGGCAACCAGGCTGATTGGTGTTTTAGCCATTAAGGGCATTTTAGATTTCCCGGCATTAATCGTAACCGTGATTCCTTTCTCATTCATTCCGCTTACTGCACCAATCATTCCTCCCCAGGTATACATCATAAATTTATGTCCGGAATCCGGATTTACAAACGCAGCTATCTTCTGGTCTCCAAATTCATCACCGGCATAAAAATCAAAATTTCGTCCAAGTAATAGCTCGCCATCATCAGTTTTAGAATCCCATGCAGCGAAGGAAGTACAGCCCACCAGCATCAAATCCTGTAATGCGTGGCCAATATCATGCGCTCCATGAAAATAAAGCATTCTCACATAAGCCGGTGCAAAATCCTCGTAACGTTTCAGTCCGTATCTGGAAACACCGTAGATCTCTTCCTTGTACTCCTCGGGCACATGTAAATACATCTTTCTATTGAACCAGGATACTACAGATTTCAGAAAACCGCGATAATTTTCTGAAGGCACCATCTCCTGAAGCTTATTCATAAAAGCGATTTCCTGATGGTGAATAAGCTCACGGGTAAGATTTCCGTTGGCCACTCCCCTTTCCAGCGCATCGCCTTCCAGATAAAGTTCCCATATTCCCTGCTCATTTTGATAAAGTTGATTTTCCCCTAAGCTGTAGAAAGTTTCACTATGTTTTATCCTCGTAGTATCTATTTTTTCAATACCCGAAATATCAGGTCGCTGCTGCAATGACTTCTTTACCCCGCAAGACGCAAGAAAAAAGAAAATTATCAATATCAGCAGGAAGCTTGTTCTCATTTATTCAGCTTTTCTTAAAACCAGAATATTATTCTGACGGTAAATAATTTCGAAATTCAGGTCAAGTAACCATCGGTTTGGAAAGTCTGAATCTACAAAAATTACTTTTTCAGCATTCTTTTTGATCAGTTCTTTCAAAGTTTTTTCATCATAATAATTTCCATAGATCACATATACACTGGTTTCACTCAGTTCTTCAACGGAATTATAAAAGGTAATATTTGCCGAATTAGATCTTGCAGTATTTCTTGAGATGTTTAAAAGTTCTGTATCAGTTTCTAAAGCAGAAATACTGGAGTTCCCAAACTTATAAGAAAGGAAAAGCGGAATGATTCCAAAACCGGAATTAATCACAGAAATACTTTCTCCATTATCAATATATCTACTCAGCCTTATATTTTTCTCTCTAATTTCTCTAAATTTCTTTTTTACAAGTGGATATACCGACTTGTACCTGTAATTATCAAGAATAGCCCGTTTACGATATAATTTTTCACTCTCATTCTGTGTGATCCTTCCTCTAAAATCAAGAAGTTTTTTGAAGTAATAAGGAGCTTTCCCGTTATGAGCTCTGTTCAGAACAAGTTTTCTGAAAATAGCTCTTTGAATTACAAAACTTACCAAAACAGCAGTTATAACGCCAATTATCGAAACAATTGAAACAGACCTTAAGGCCGGGTGTTGCGCAAATATAAGCGCACCCATTCCTAGCAATGTGGTAATTACCGAAATAAGAATGGAGGTTTGATAGGTTTTTAATTCCCGGACTCCTGTTTCATATTCATTCAAACAGGCGTTGGTAATAAAAATACTATAGTCCAGCCCCAGCCCGAAAATAAAGGTGGAAATAATAATATTCAGAATATTGAATTCTATATTAAAAATAGCCATAATCCCTAGTGCACAAATCCAGGTGATCGCAATTGGCAATAAGGTAAAAAGGCTGATTTCGAGGTTTCGATAAGAGATTAACAAAACGATAAAAACCGCCAGGACAGAAAAAAGAATAAGTCTATTGAAATCTGCTTTTAAACTCCCAAGAAAATTCTGATTCATTGCCTTGCGATCTAATGCGAATACCCCCTGTTCTCCTTCAAAAAATGATACAAATTCATCTGCGCGATCTGCATCTAAACTCACAGTACTGGTAACGGTAGCTAATTCTTCCCCTTTCGAAATAAAATCATCTAAATAAAGAGAACCTGCATTCTTATAATCGTTTAGACCAATGGTCTCAAAGTTCGTTTCTAACTGAGAATAAAATCTATTAAAGGTCTCCGGCTTAAATCCATATTCCGAAGAAAGATTCACAAGGTTCTGTTGTACGCTATCAGTTCTAGAATCAGTCCAAAAAGAATTCCATTTTTCAATCTTTTCTCCCTGGGTAGTAGTAGAATGGATAACCCCGCCAATACTGCTAAAGTTATTAATTAAACCTTCATTTTCGAATTTCTGAAGTTTTTGATATAATTTATTATTCTGCTGAAGCGCTTCATCTACCGTATTTCCATAAGCCACCATGTAAACACTTTTCCCTGTTCTTCCAGCCAGCGCTTCAATTTCTTTTTCCAGTTCTTTTACATTAGGCGGCTCATAATTCAATTTAGAAAGATCATTATTGAATTTCACTTTATTGAAAAAGAATAGAGAAATACCAAAAATTGCTATTATCGCAATAGCTAAAGGCCGTATCCTGGAATAATCTATAGCAGCGATCTTATCAAGAAAGGTAATTCTATCTGAAGATTTACTGTTAGGATTATAAAACAACGGAATTAAAATAAGAGCAAAAACCGAAGAAAGAAGCACGCTTATCGCTGCAAAGATCCCCAGATCATTTAAAGCCTCACTTTGCACAAAAATGAGACATAGAAAAGCGATTGCCGTAGTTGCACTGCTCATTAAAATTGGTTTTGAAATATCGCGATATAGATGTTCTACATCTCTATTATTTCTATAATGAGTTAAAATATGTAGTGCATAATCTAAAGTAACCCCCAGTAAAATTGCTCCTATCCCCAGTGAAATGGCTGAAACACTTCCTTTGGTAATACTAAGAATAGCAATTGCCGAAATCCCGGCCAGGATACTTGGAAGAAATAATAAAAGTGGCGTATAAATCTTGCGATAGAAAAAAATTAACAGCAACAGGAGTAAGCTTATGGCAATTCCCATAGTAAGCTGAATATCCTTTTTTATTCGGTTTGCATTCGCAAGGGAATATAATACACCTCCAAAATAACTGGCTTCTACAGAAACATATTCATTATTTAAAGCATTTACCGTTTCTTCCAGAGACTCAATAAATAGTTCATTTTTATTAGTTTCTGAAGCAGGGTAAGCAGGATCCAAGAATAAAATGATATTCTTCTTGTCTTTGGTAACCAGATAATTTTTATAAATACTGAAGTTATCTCCAACCTGTAATTCCTGAAGTTTAGCCAGACCAAGATTTGTGAAATTCAGCGGGTCACTTAAAAAATAATCTTTCGTAACAAAGCCCGTTGGTGACATTAATTGCCTGAAACCTGAACCCAGACGGTTATTAATACTATCCCGATATAGGCGGTTTTCAATCTCCAGATAATCTCTATCATTAAGAAAAATGGGGAGATTTGTGTATACGAAATTATAGATTTGCGTAATATCCTTTTCAGGAACCTTCCCTTTAATTTCCAGAATATAATTTGAATAATCTCTTTCAAGTATTTCGGTAAGCTCATTCGCATAAACCACCAAAGAATCGGGATTAACATCGTCCGATTCCGCAGAGATACTTACGATCAGCTTATCAGAAAAATCAACTTCATTCAAAATTTCTTTGAGTAATTCCTGTTTTTCACCTCCGGGAATAAGTTTGGTGATATCTTCTTCAAGATGGATATTCCAAGCAAAGAAACCAATAAGAATTGTGTACAAAAGAAGGATTGAAAAACCGAGAATTTTATGGTTTTTCAGGTACTTATGAATATTGAGTAAAGCTTTTTGCATTAAGGTTTTATCACCCGTTTTTGGTTAGATACCGAAAATAAAAAATAAAACACAATCCAGATAGCAATTGCTACTACAATAGCCAGTGCAAAACTCCCCATAATATACTGCCACAATCCCAGAAACACATCGGTACCGGTCTCTAATTTTTGAAGTTTTAGATCCCAATCAAACCCATTACCGGTAATTAAGGATCCTGTTTGATAACTGGCATAAATAATTACAGGAATAAAAGGCGGTATACTTATATTCGAGAATAAGAAGGCTATAACCTTATTTAATTTAAAAACGGCTGCCAGCGTAAACACCAGTAACGTATGAAGACCCCAAAATGGTGAAATTCCAACAAATACGCCCAAAGCTATGGCCGCAGCTTTTTTGTGTGCTGGTTCCTGGTTTTTAATAATATCCTCTTTCCAGAATTTCTTAAATCCTTTGTTCTTAAAATCCTGATATTTATTCCTGGGATGGATGTAGAAAAAGCTCACCAGAACGAACCACATATATAAAAGGACAATTCTTACAATATCCCAAAATGGTCTAAAATGAGTTACCCTTTCTCCTTTCGGATATAAAACTTTAATAGGAATATTTTTCACTTCAGCTTTTTTCCAGGCTGCTTTCACCAGAACTTCGATCTCCAACTCGAATTTCCAGGTAATTAATTTTAGTGAATTAATAAGCTTCACAGGATACAATCTATATCCACTTTGGGTATCGTGAAGTTCTATACCGGTAACCACCAGAAACCAGAAGTTTGAAAATTTATTTCCTGTACTGCTTTTTCCCGGAATCCCATCACGCCCCATATTTCTATCACCTACCAGTAACAATTCTGGATCATCTACTTTCCTGGCTTCTAATTCGGTAAGAAAAACATCAAGATCGTCGGGGTAATGCTGCCCGTCTGAATCTATTGTAACGGCATAAGCATAACCCAATTCTTCAGCAAAACCAAAACCGGTTTTCAGCGCTATTCCTTTACCCCTATTTTCAGAATGTACTTTAATATGAAGGTATGGATGCTGTTCTAAAATCTCAGCAGTGGCATCTGTAGAACCATCATTTATAATAATAATGCTGTTCGTGTAGAGCTTAAGATCGGTTAAAAAATTATCCAGAGAATGTGCGTTATTGTAGGTTGGTACAATGACGCAGCAATTAAGAACTTCAAATCTTCGTTGAAAAATCGGCTCATTTATCACTCTGAAATCATTTATTGCAAAAGTATTATTTATTCAAAGAGGAACATAACAGAAAAGTAGAATTAGATACTGACTAATTTGTACCGTTGAGTTGAATAAAACCCACATAACATACAAAACTAAAAGCCGAAATATAAATTAGCAGACTTTATACAATGAATTGATCTTCAAAACAATAAAACTCTTAGTCTTAGCTATTCCTTTAAGTTTAATGAATTCTCCAGCTTTGGTCAAATTCGAATCAAGAATAAGTTCATTATCCAGAGTTGGATCAAAAACGGTGGTAAATTTCACATTATCGGCTCTAACTAGTTGAAGCTTTTTATTGAAAATTCTTTCAGCTTCCTCCTTAAACAATTGCATTAGAACAACTCCAGGGGTAACAGGTCTTCCAGGGAAATGACCTTTATAAATTTTATGATCCTTATTAATCTTTAAGGTAGTCACAGCAGTATCACCCGCTACAGCGGTATTGGAAACTTCATAAAAACCTTCTAGAATCATAAATTAAATTTAGAAAGAGCAAGATACTTTAGTTTTGAAAGACTGAGGAAGGAATAGGCTGATTAATTTTTATATTCTTCATAGAAATTTCGGTATAATCACCAGATGGATCTATAAGTTTAACTGATCTAATAATATGCTCCTGATTGAAATTAATCCAGATTTCCTTAAACATTCCTCTTAAATTTTCATCTTTAGGAATAATAAGCGCTTTTACATTTGAATCTGCATGATGATACGTGATATCAAAATCTTTATCGGCCATCAATATCTTGCCGTTTACGCTTCCGGCTACCAATTCCCCCATTTTATCAAAAAGTTTATTTGAGGAAAGATCTACTTCAGAAAGCTGGCCTTCTTCTAAAATGAAAAGCTTGGAATCCTTAAATAATAGTTGGTAATCATAAGGTTTTATATATTCCCATTTCAAGGTATTTGGCGATTTATAATAAACCTTACCCTGACTTTCGGAACTACCCTCCATCATTTTCATATGTTTTATCTGGGAAAAATCTGCTGAAAAGCTTTCGATATCGTTAGATTTCTCAACAACACTGGCTTTAAAAGCCTGCTTTTCAGAATTATTAAGGGGAGTATTTTGAGCCAGCATGTTCAAGCTGAAAAAGAAAATACAAAGTTTAATTATACGCATGGATATCAAATAATTTATCAGCTCTTACGGTGCTGAAATTACGTTGTTTTAAAATAACCAATAACTGTTCCAATATAGTCGCCGTATTTGGCATATTATCATGAAGCAGAATTAGGTCTCCTTTTTTAAGGTCTTTTATAATTCTTTCTAAAATCTTTTCGGGAGATTTGGTGATAGCATCATAAGGCCGGATATTCCAGCCAATTACCTTATGCCCTGTTTTTTGAAGCGCCTTTTTGGTTTTAGGATTGATGATCCCAAATGGAGGTCGAAAAAGATTCATTTTAACCCCTCCTATTTTTTCTGCGATCTCGTCGCATTTCTTTATTTCCTTCAAAATAGTTTTACTTCTTAAAAAACCCATCTTTCGGGTATGGGAATAAGTATGGTTTCCCACGATATGACCTCTTTTAATAATCTCCCTGAAAATTTCAGGGTGTTTTTTAATATTCCGGCCAATACAGAAAAAAGCAGCTTTAACCTCGTATCTATCTAAAATTTTAAGGATTTCCAAAGTGTTTTCTACAGGACCATCATCAAAACTAAGTGCTACGGCTTTCTCTGGAAAATGTGGATTTTGATTATAAGATTTTACAAAAAAGTTGAATTGTACGTTGGTTGAAAGCACCAGTATTAGAAAAATATAAGCAAAAGCGATCAATAGCATAGGCCACAAAGGCCATATTTCCTGATAATAGAGCGCTATTGCGACAATTGTAGCAACTGCAAAAAGGGATTTAATCAGTTTAAATATCAAAAGCCTTGTAAATAGATGAGTCCGTGGTTTCTTCCCAAATATTGATTATAAATCAAAATATTGCGGGGATTACTGCAATTTAAAGTATTCAATTTAAAAATCTCCGGAATCTTATTCTCTTTCAGGATTTTAGACGCCAGCCAGAAAGCATAGGAAGAAACCGAATTATTATCTCCCACGAGATGTTTATATCCTATCTGACATTTTTCTGAGAATATTCCATCCTGTAGCTCATCATAATAATGATCATATCTTGCATCTCCATTTCGTCCCAAAATAACGGCGTCAATTTCTGAAACAGACGTATTATTTCTTTTCAGAAAATTTTCAACCTTGGAGATTAGCTTTGAAATTTCGATTGAATTAAAAATCTCAACATCTTTAAATTCGGCATATGAAGTTGCTGATCGTTCTGTACCTAAAGAAAAGAAGCTTGCAGATTCTGAAATGATCGTTCCCTCAGTTTTAGATTTAAACAGATCAAGATTACGAATGTTTTCGTCTTTGATTTGTTTATCCAGTTTTTGAAAACCGGTAAATTCAGCTGAAGTTTCTTCCACCCCGCCAATAAGTAAATTGTTTACATTCTTATCTTCCATTTGTAGCAGCGCATCTATCAAAGCGCTTTCAAAAGAAACGGAATTTTGGGTGAACGTCATATTATAAGCTTTGCACTTGAGATTAAGCGCAATCTGGCCGGCTACAGTATTATGTGTAGATTGAATAAATGAAGTAGGACTTAATAGGCCTTCTCCAGATTCCAGCATATTGGTCATAAACTTTTCGGTATCCTGCATACAGCCCTGACCTGTTCCAACTATAATAGCGTCTGGTATATCTACTCCGACTTCCAGCAAAACTTTTTTAGAACAGAAGAGACCCATTTTCACTGCTTTGGACATGCGCCTTAGCATCATGGGTTTGATGACAGATTTGTAATCTACCTCTAATGCCTTCAGTATATTTTCATTATATACCTGGGGACTGCCCTCTTCAAAAATATTTTCATACTGAGGAGATATGGATGAGATTCCATTAATATAAATTTTACCCATATCGCTGAAATATTAAAGAAGTACAATTTCCGCCAAAACCAAAAGAATTTGATAGCACAGTCTCTACGCTCTTATTCTGAAGTTTTGTTACCGGCTCTAATGCTGTTTCAGACATTTTGTTCTCAAAATTAAGGTTCGAAAAAATCTCTTTATTCTGAATGGCCAGTAAACTAAAAATAGCCTCAATCGCACCGGAAGCACCTAAAGTATGTCCTGTAAATCCTTTAGTGGAACTAAAACACGGGACCTTATCTCCAAAAATTCTTTTTAAAGCCACACTTTCTGAAAGGTCATTATTTCTTGTTCCGGTTCCATGAGCGTTGATATAATCTATATCACTCGAAGATAAACCTGCCTTTTTTAATGCTTTGGTGATAGCCTGATAAGCTCCTTCCCCATTTTCAGAAGAGGCGGTTTGATGATATGCATCGTTGGCGTTTCCATAACCAGAAACACGCCCTAAAACTTTCTTTTTCTCAATACAATCTTCGGCTTCCAGCAATAAATATCCTGCTGCTTCTCCCAGATTTAATCCATTACGAGCATTATCAAAAAGGCGACTTTTTTGTTCAGAAAGAATCTTTAAAGAATTAAATCCATTTAAAGTGAATTTCGTCAAACAGTCACTTCCACCCACGATCACTCGTTTTAATCTTCCAGATTCAATCATCTTTGCCCCCATCATGATTGCATTTGCAGAGGAAGAACAAGCTGTACTTATAGTAGTGACCATTCCGTTCAGGCTAAAATATTCCGCAATTTTTTCAGTAGTAAAGCCCGGATGTTGCGCCTGGATATATTTACGATTTTCCGGATCTTCTTTATAATCAAGAAAGTACTTTTCGGTCATATCAATCCCGCCAATACTGGTTCCGGAAATTAATCCTGTATCTTCCGGAAATTGATCATAACCTGAATTTTCCATTAATTCTTTGATCGCAAAAACACCGAGCAAAGCAGCTCGAGTATAAGAATGATCTTTAGGTAAACCAGTAATTCTGCTTAATTCAGAATTACTCAGTTTGATCTCTCCTACCGGTAAATGTTTAATATTTGTTGCCAGAATTTCAGGAAAAGTGATTCCGTCTTTTTCATTTTTAAGAGATAAATGGGTCTCCTTGAGATTTCTGCCAATGGCAGAAATTATTCCCATTCCGGTGACGGTAACACCTCGCATAATTTATTTTGTTCTGTTTTTCTCAATAAAGCTAGCCATAGTATTAACAGAACTAAATATCTCCTTTCCTTTATTAGGATCGTTGAGTTTAATCCCATAATCCTTTTCCAGAAGTACAATAAGTTCAAGCGCATCTATACTGTCAAGCCCTAATCCGTCTCCAAACAGATGCTCATCACTTTCAATATCACTCACCTCCATGTCCTCGAGGTTAAGTTGTTCAATTATGCTTTTTTTTAATTCGGTATGCAGGTCACTCATGTGTAGGTAAGTATAATTTCTTTAGCTCCTCTTCGTTAAAATCGGTTCCGCCGCCAGGGCCAATTTGCCACAAAAATACATCATAATCATTATTGTGCAAGTTCACCCATCCACAAAGCACATTTTCGGCTTTTTCCTGCTGAAATAAAACCCTTATATAATCCACAAATAAATCTGGTTGGAATTCTTCGGAAACAAAAAAAATATTTTCAGAATTTAACTGATATCTGATGCTGATTTCACCCAACATTATATTTGGTAAGGTATAAACGAAAAGTGATGGCGATGGGAATTCACCCATTGTTTCCAAATAAGCTTTATCGGTTTCAAGACTGGAAGCAGAATTGGCAAAAACCAGCGAGGTTTTTTTATCCATGAGTTCACCGTTAGTTAGCAACTCCACACCTAAATATCCCAGCTTAGAAAGACGATCCATTTTAAAGAATTTAGGATATTCCAGATTTTGATGCTTGTAAATACTTTTTAAAAATCTAGAGGTATCCAGATTCTCTTTAGGTTCAAATAAGAGTTCCCCGTTTTTATAGACTTTGGAATCTCGAATAATTACCCAATTTTGTATAAAAAGTTTGCTGTTCATAAACTTTCTTTCTTTAGGAGCATGGCCAGATTGCAGCCTCCAAAACCAGAAGCGGTTTTTAAAGCCAGCTTCAAATTCTTATTATCATTCTTCCGAATAACATTCAAATCCTTTGAAACTCCAGATTCAGTAAAATTATGAGAGGCGATGAGTTCTTTATTGAGTAAACTATGCTTAGTCAATATACTTTCAATTAACGCCGATGTTCCCAGCGTATGCCCATAATATCCCTTAAAACTATTCACAGGTACAGATTCCAGTCCGGCGCGGTGAAAAGCGATAGACTCCATCTCATCGTTATAAACAGTTGCAGTGCCGTGTGCCGAGAGGTAATCAATCTCAGAAGAGTTTATTTTATTGTTCTTAAGCAACCTGAAAATGCTTTGATATAAACCCTCTCCCGTTCTACTGGGACCAGAAATATGGTTCGCGTCATTAGAAGTAAAACTGTCTATATATTCTACTTTCTCTTTAGTGTAAGAATTAGCAGGGCCAATTAATATGGCGGCGCCGGCCTCTCCCAGGCTCACTCCCTGCCTATCCTTGGAGAAAGGTCTGCAAGGCACCGGACTAATCGCCTGGAAAGAATTGAAACCTGAAAGAACAAATTCTGAAACCAGATCCCCGCCGGCGACTATAGCATTTTCAAACCTACCGGTGCTTATAAGATCATTAGCGGTTTTAATCGCTAAAGCACCAGAAATACAGGCATTCGAAACCACGATGGGTTTCTGTTGAAAGTCGAAAAATTCAGCAACTACATTTGCCATTTTCCATAAGTAGATTCTATCTGACGGAAATTTGTTCTTTCCTAATTCATCTATATTCCCTTTTGTAGTAGAAATAATAAGGCCGGTAGTACTAAGATCTACTATGGATGATTGTTCCATAACCTGACTGATAGCCAGGATGAGCAGTTTTTCTAGTTTGGTGTAAAGTGAAGGATCTCCAAGTGCATTAAACTTTTCGTCGATAAATTCAGTTTCGATCAGCCCGGCGTAATAACCATCTTCAAAGAATTTTGAATTATCATGAAATTTTAATGCTGATTCTGAATTCCTAATAGCCCGAAGGTTTTCATCTGTACCAAAGCCTAAAGGAGAAATTATTGCATCATTTAAAAGGTAATTTCTGCTCATTTAATCAATCCCATTTTCTTTTTCCAATCTAAGAAAAACGGTGGATTGTTAAGTACCAATTCTGAATTTTTATCGGTAAAAACCTGAGTGGTTCTACCGGTACAAATAAGTTTTCCGGAAGAAACTATTTTATAATGAAAAATCATCTTGGCAGCTTCCGCATTTATAAAGCTGGTTTCAACTTCAAATTCATCACTATGTTTTAGTGGAAGTTTGTGCTCACATTCAGTTTTTACAATGGGAGTGGCAAAATTATTCTTTTTTGCATCCAGGTAAGAAATTCCGTGTTTTTGGCAAAAATCCTCTCTTCCTTCTTCAAAATATTTAAAATAATTCCCGTGCCAAACGATCTGCAACGGATCGCATTCATGAAAACGGACTTTCATTTGTATGGTAGTGCTCAGTTCTAAATCACTCATTCTACCGTCACGGTTTTCATTTCTGAGGTTGCAATCACAACCCCCTTTTCATTCTCTGTTCTTGCTGAAACTGAAGTTACGTTCATAATTTCATGAAGTATATGTACGTAAGTTTTAAGTTTTTCGCCAACTTGAGGCAGTCCGAAGATTTCAACCGTCTTAATCACTCCAATAAACCCGGTTTTAGGTTTTGTCTGCCCGCTTAGCGAACCCTGATACCCCCTATGTAATGACATACTTTGCGCCATGTGCTCAATCAAGCCACTTTCAATAAGCCTATTTTCATCAAGTAGAACATTTTCATTGGGGATGGTAAAACCAGTGACTCCGGTTAATGCTGTATATTCAAAAAGCGTATCTACAAAAACAAAAGGTTCTTTTTGCGGGATTAAATTTATGATCTCCTCGTGCGAGGTAATTGGATGATGTAAAAGGTTTTCTGCCATTTTTAACTAAAATCGTTCCAGTAATCGTAGTAGTTATACCACTGATGAGGATATTTTTTTACCATTTTTTCCAGATCGTCAAGATAAGATTTTAATATTTCCTGAGATGTAAATTCATTAGGTTTATAAGGTCGTGCATAAAAATGATAATGAAAATTCTTCTCTCTCATTAAATGCACAAATAAGACCGGAATTTTATTTCTCCCAGCTAGTTTAAAAGGCCCCTGAGGAAATTTCACCCTTTCGCCAAGGAATTCAGCTTTATAGGTTTTTGAATGTTTTAAATATCTGTCTGCTGCAAAAACCAGTAATTCATTATTTGTCAGCGCTTCCTTCATTTTAAATATGTGACTGAGATCGTCTTTTAAAACTATGATCTTAACTTCAGAAGTTCCCGTAACAGACTCTAAATAATTTTTAATCTGGCGATGCTCAAAATCTGTCACCACTAAATTAACCACAGCTTCTGAATGTCTCTCTTCAAAAAAATGTTTGGCTAAATTAAAATTACCAATATGTGCAGTGAGAAGAATTCCCCCTTTTTTCTGACTTAGCAAAGCATCTATATGCTCTATCCCATCAAATTCAAACGTAAATTTATGTTTCAGTCCGCTGGTAATCGCAATCCGGTCTAACTGAATTCTACCAAATGTAAAATAGCTCCTGTAAACATTAAAAGCAGCTCTAATTGGTGAATAACCAAGTCTTTTTCTAAAAAGATAATAGGTGCTTTTAGTAGACGTAAATGAGAAAAAGATAAAATATAGAGCAACAAAAAGAAGGACGAAATATGCCGAATATAAGCCTGTCCTTTTTATTATTTGCACATAAATACGGATACCTAAAAGGGTGCCTCGTGATTTTCCATCCCAGGTTGCCATAAATCTATGAGTATAATCCGCCATTAATGTTAATCACTTCTCCCGTGATATAAGAAGATCTTTCTGAAGCCAGAAAGCTTACCAGGTTAGCAACTTCTTCAGCCTCTCCAAATCGATTTAAAGGAATATGCTTTTTCAGCTCATTTTCATCAAAATCCTTGGTCATATCAGACTGAATAAATCCCGGCGCTACTGCATTCACTGTAACTTTTCTTTTTCCGATTTCCTGAGCCAGCGCCTTGGTAGCTGAGATCATAGCGCCTTTTGCAGCGGAATAATTTACCTGTCCCGGATTTCCCTTTAATCCTGAAAGCGAAACAATATTTATGACTCTCCCATACCTGGATCTCAGCATATCCTTCAATACCGTTTGAGTTACATTATAAAAACCATTTAAACTGGTATCGATTACTGAATTCCATGCTTCCTTATTGGTAAAAATAAACAGCCCGTCTTTGGTGATTCCTGCATTATTTACCAAAATTTCAATTTTAGCTTCTGGATTTTTAGATTTCCATTGTTCAATAAATTCCTGGGTAGAATCCATATCAGAAACATTAAATTTTAAAATATCGCATTTCACTCCCAGGCTTATAATTTCTGCCTGAGTAGCCTTCGCAGCTTCGGTATTCGAATTATAATTAAGAATAATGTTATAATTAAGCTCTTTAGCAAGTTTTAGACAAATTGCTTTTCCAATTCCCCTGGATCCCCCTGTTACCAATGCGTACTTCATAATTAGTAGGCTTCGTTATTTTTCAAAAATTCTTTTAAGTTTGTGATCTCTTCATATAAAGGTCGGTCTTCTTTTATCTGCGGAATAATCTCTCTCAATTTCTCCAGTTTTGACTTAGTAGCAGAAGATAATTTTTCATTAAAATTCAGAAAATATAATGCCTGAATAATCGTCGCTAATTCGGTAGCAAGCACTTCAAAGCTATTTTCAATCACCTTTTTGGTCATATTCGCTGAATTTGCGCCCATGCTCACAATATCCTGATTGTCATTATTATTCGGAATACTATGCACATACATAGAATTAGAAAGCATTTGATTTTCAGCAGTAGTAGAAACAGCAGTAAATTGTGCGCCCTGCATTCCGAAATTTAAACCCAGCTTTCCCATATTTACGAAAGGAGGTAGAATATCATTCAGTTTAGAATTTAGCAGGTAATTTAACTGTCTTTCGGCCAGCATAGATGTCTTTGTAACCGCTAAACGCAGTTTATCCATTTCCAGCGAGACATAATCCCCATGAAAATTCCCTCCGTGATACACATGTCTGGTTTCAACATCTATTATAGGATTATCATTGGCCGAATTTACTTCTTCAATTAAAATCTTCAAAGAAGTATCTATCGTATCTAATACCGGACCCAATATCTGCGGAACACATCTTAAACTATAATATTCCTGAACTTTTTCTTTGAAGAATGTATTATTATCGGCACCATTAGAATAAAGATGATCATTCCGGTCGCGGGTAAGCTTTGAATCTACAAGATGCTCTCTCATTTTCCTGGCGATCTTCTGTTGCCCGGGATGAAGTTTTGAGGAATTCAACTCTTCAGAGAGATGATCGTCATAAGCTTCTACAATCTCATTTATAACAGAACTACAAAATACTGCCCAGCTCAATAATCTTTCTGAATAAATAAGATTAACGATACCAATACCTGTCATAGCAGAAGTACCATTCATTATCGCAAGGCCTTCCCTGATTTTTATTTCGGCAGGCTGAATATTCAACTCTTTAAAAACAACGCTAGTTCCTCTTCGTTTTCCTTTATAGATAACTTCTCCCTCACCAATTATAACCAGAGCAAGATGTGCCAGTTGAACCAAATCACCGGACGCCCCTACTCCGCCATGTTCAAAAATAACCGGAGTAACCTCCTTATTTATCAAAGTACTCAGCGTTTCGGCGACAGATCTATGAATTCCCGATTTCCCCAGACATAAGGTATTTAATCGCGCGAGCATTAGGGCTTTTACATATAGTGGCTCCATTAAAGCACCAGCGCCGGAAGAATGACTTCTAATAAGATTTTGCTGTAATTTAATCTTATCCTCATCATGGATCTTATACTGAGCCATGGGTCCGAATCCAGTATTTACTCCGTAAATTATCTTATTGCGTGAAAAATCTTTTAGAAAGTTAAAACTCTCATCCAGTCTTGTTTGAGTAATTTCACCCAGATCAATTTTTTTATTGTCAAATAGAACCTGATAAAAATCAGTAATTTCAAGTGCATTATCTAAATTCAGCATATACCGTTTCTGCTAGTAATTATAGGTTGGGGATCGCTGTTAAAGCTTTTAACAAATGTAGTATAATAAATAGAAAACACTAAAAAAGACTAGGATTGAAATTATTCAGAAAATGAAGTTGAAAGATTCTTCAATTTAAGAGAAGATAAATTTAACCTTAATTATGGTTCTGGAGTTTTATTAAAAAGTTAGCTATAGTAATTGCGCTAATTTATTCGAATATAGAAACCTACATTTGAAAAGGTCGATAACAGGTTAGGATACGCATAAGAATAATAATTTTCATATTGCTTCTTGGCTAAATCACTGAACCGGTATTGACCATTTGCTTATATCTCAAAAAAAGTCCTGGGTAACTACTCAGGGCTTTTTTAATTTATTTCGTGTCTTCAATTCCCACTTTCTATTTAAGTTTGCCCTTTACTCCATTAACTATTTATGAAAAATGAGATAAGGGATATTGTAATTATTGGTGCAGGACCTTCGGGAAGTGTTGCTGCAGGCTATTTAGAAAAGCAGGATGCTTCTATTTTAGTGCTGGAAAAACAAAAATTCCCCAGGTTTAGCATTGGTGAAAGCCTTATTCCTAGATGTATGGATAATTTTGAAGAAGCCGGATTTTTAGACATCCTAAAAGTTCAGGGATTTCAAAAAAAATATGGTGCACGTTTTATTAGGAATAACGAGGTGGCTGAATTTGATTTCAGTAAAAAATTTGGAAATGGATGGGATTGGACCTGGCAGGTTCCCAGAGCAGATTTTGATAAGGTTTTAACGGATGATTTAAGCACTCGTGGAGTAGATATAAGATTTGAAACGGAAGTAACTTCGGTTTCTTATACCAATAGTTTCTGGACAATTAAAACGAGAAACCATACGGGAGAGGAAAATGAAATCACCTGCAAATTTATCATTGATTCCAGTGGCAACGGTCGTGTTCTTGCCAAACACTTAGACCTGGAAGCTCCTCCAAAAATTTACGATCACTCTTCTATTTTTACGCACATTAAAGAAACTCACAGGCCCGAAGGTATCGAAGGATCGCAAATAACCTTTGAAGTTTTAAATACCGAAACCTGGTTTTGGTATATCCCATTCTCCAACGGAAGTTCCAGTCTTGGATTTGTAGGTCCAAATTCCTGGTTTAAAAAATTTAGCGGAAATAATATGGAAGCATTTAAACAGATGCTTCTGGAAACCGATTATTACAAAGGTAGATTTGATGAATATCCGTTTAATTTTAAACCTTTACTATATAATAATATTTCCAGGAATGTGAAATATGTTTACGGGAATGGATTTGCCTTAACGGGTAATTCAGCAGAATTTCTTGACCCTGTATTTTCATCAGGAGTAGCTTTTGCTACTGAATCTGGCTTATTAGCTGCTAAACTTGCTTTCAGGGAAATTAACGGTAAGAAGGTAGATTGGGAAAATGAGTATTCAAAATACATAAAAAAGGGAGTAGATGTGTTTTCTACTTACGTAAAAGAGTGGTATTCAGGTAAACTTCAGGATATATTTTTTCATCCCAATCCCAATCCGCATGTGAAAGAACAAATATGTGCTGTATTGGCTGGGTATGTATGGGATAAAAAGAATCCTTTTGTAAGAAATCACAGCAGAATTTTAGAAAATCTGCACAAACTGATAAAGAAAGAAAAAATAGTCTAATATTTTTTTCAGACTTAGAGTACTGAAGTCAAGTTATTTAAATTATCTATCAAAGATTTCAACCTGAAATAAAGCGAAAAAAGGTATAAAAGGTTTGGATGGCTTATAAGTAAAAGTTACATTTGCAACCGCAAAAATACTTGCGAAGTTCTTAAATATTGGAGAGGTGGCAGAGTGGTAATGCAGCAGCCTGCTAAGCTGTCATCCTTCGGGATGCCCGGGTTCGAATCCCGGTCTCTCCGCCAGATTTTTAGTCTGCGGTTTTTTTATTCTCTTTTTCGACCGGAAAAATTGGGATAAATCTCCTCCGATTCCCGGCTGCTTTTCAAAAAGTGATTTGGAACGGAAAAGGCTAAAAATAAATAATTATTATTCGGGGTGTAGCGTAGCCCGGTCATCGCGCCTGCTTTGGGAGCAGGAGGTCGCAGGTTCGAATCCTGCCACCCCGACTAAAAGCCTGTTAATTTCAAAGTTAACAGGCTTTTTTATTTTATGCTTCTTAATATTAATTGCTACTTGCAACAGATATAGAATGGCATTTTACTTTAATAAGCATATAAACACCATAACCGGCAAAACCTATAGCCACTATTCCTAATACAATAGATCCAAATTCAGATTGTTTATAACTAAATGCATCTTTTTGTGTTTTTACACTACTCCCACCGGAAAGGCCAGTAGAATATTGAAATTATTTAACTAGTTCCAATAATTATTTTGCAATGATTTAGGTTCTAAATCTAACAAGGTTAAATAAGGTAGCTGTTAAGTAACGGCCTCCTGTAATTTTTTTAAACTTAACTCTAACTAGAAACTAACAGAGATTCAAAATTCCGGTTAAATCTTTCAGCTCACAAATAAGTTAAGCCTTTCTTAAGATCCATAGATTACACGTGTTATGGTAGGTTTTAATTAACGTTGATCGTTAAGCTTGTTCTAAATATTATCTTGTAATCACATTAATTTTTAAATTCATTAAACTATTGAAAATCAATTTTTTAAAAATTAAAAAACTAAGAAAATGAAAAATTTTAAGAAAATTTTATTATCGCTATTATTGGGTCTTTTCATGTTGAATGTTAACAGTCAGAATATAAAAGATAATATTGAGGGCTGGCCGGAAACAGCCACGAAAGCCGCTAAGGCAATGATGGATAAATATGGGGACCCTGATGAGCAAACTCCAAGCATGCTTATGTGGAAAGATACGGGGCCATTTACTCATACTATCGTTTATAAAGAGGAAATTCAACATGATTTTCCCATGCCCCATAAGGATGTTCTGGAGCAGTTTATAAATTATAATGTGCCAGTAGAGAAATATGATGATCTGGCAGAGTTTGATGGTAGTGTAATAGTGGAAAGAACCAAGGGAGTTATGTCTGCCAGATGTGATAAGGAAGCTGCTAATCTATTGGCACTAAATCTTGCAAATGATGTTATTGAAGGTAATCGCAGTGTAGAAGAAGCCAGAAAATTTTATGGTGAAGCAATTATGGCCATGCTGGAAGGAAATAAAAAAGACTATCTTAAAAGCCTTCAGTTTGATGTAAGCCAGAGTAATATTAACAATGCTGATGAAACTACTATGGATATGTCCAAGGTGAAAAAATTAAAAAAACAGATGAAAGAGAAAAATATCAATTAATTCACGAACTCGATTTTGTTTAAAAAACATCCGGATAACTCCGGATGTTTTTTATTTCTCTGAACATTTCGTTCGAAGTACTTTTATAGATCTAAGTTAATTGGAGCCGATTTACAAATGTAGAGCCACTAAGATATCTTGAATTCTATTTTAAGATTTTATTGGTTGAGAATTCTCACTTCTATGAGTTCATAATAATGGATAATTTTGTCCATCAGAAACCACAAATTCACAGTATCCCAATTAAGAAACTATATAAAAGCGAGACGGAAATAGCAAGAGTTTAATATGCAACGTAATGGTACATTTTACCATATAATTGATTATCAGTTCCAGATCACTACTACTTGCTTAATCTAAAATTAAATTTTGACAAATGGTCTGTAAATACTTGTAAATAGACTTGAATCTGCAGCAAATCACGAAAAATGGAAATAAAAAATAGATATTTTCTATTAAATTGAAAACTACCTTTTATGCCTGTGATAAGGCAGCTCATTGATTCATTGGAGATTAGTTTACACTTAAACATATGATGTTTAATTTTTTAAAAACTTGAAGACCTTCTGTTTTTATTCCAGTAGAGTTAATTACCCCGAGGCTTGCCTAGCTTGTAAATTTTTAAAGTTTGAAAACGTATTCTTATAAAATGCTTCGTGGGCTTGTCCCCAAGAAATTTTCTTAAAACCATCCTTGAAGTGACGGATTCGTTTCCTGTTTTTTCTTAAAATCAACCATCTTTATTTTCAAAATGATTGAATTATCGTTTATCTCAATTATTAACATTAAAAGGGAAGGCAATGGAAAAAAAATCAAATTCAGTATTCTATTCGGTCTTGATGTAACAAAATCTAAAAATTGTATTGCCACTATTTACAACACAGTCCATTCAAATTACACAAATAAGATAATATGATATTATGCTAGACTGAGTATTTGTCTACTCCCATGATTCTCATTTCTTTTAGAATTGATTGAATTTCCTTCTTATGGGTGACTAGAATATGTTTAATATCCTGATCGGTATTAATTTTTAATAGGTCACAATATGAACTTAGAGCAATTTTTTCTCTTCTATTACATTCCCGTAAGATACTTTTTCGATAAAGATTTATAAATAGTTTATTTGGTTCCTCAGGTTTTACATGATTAAAATAAAATTCTTCTGAATTTATGCGATCCAGGATTAAAATTTTTAATCCGTTACAATAAGAAGCTTTTTGAGCTCCTAAGCGCTCAAAGAACACTTTAAATAGAATCCGCTTCATTACCATAGAATTGTTTCTATAAAATATAGCATCGTCGCAATTCCTTGAGTAGAGCTCCTTCAATAACTCGATAGTTTGTAGCTGGTTGGTATTTTGCATAACTACCGGGATAAAGGGGTTCTGTTTAATATGGGCTTTCTTATATTCTGAAGTTCGTAAACGGGCATGAGAACCAGAATTTTTTCTGGATCCGTATCCTTTTCCCTGTATTTAATCCTGATCTTATAATTACACTCCCTATCTTCAGGATAAAATTCACCATTTCTTCTATCAAAACCACCATTTTCAGTAAATGCGATACTGGTCACTTCGCATTCTTCCAGATCTTTAAGTTGCTTTACTTCCGTAGCATTTAATTTATATTTTTCTTTTAACCTATTTAAGCAACGCGCCACATGAATTGAATCTTTTGCCTTCATAATCCATCCTTTTTTGAATTATTCTCAATTTAAATAATCAAAGAATCATTAAAAATCGCAATTCCTTAAAAAAATAACTCAATCGGTTTTTTATTAAAATTTTAAGTGTTAATTAAAATAATTTTAAAGAAAATTTTTTGATTTCAAATTGAAGAAAATAGATTAATTACTGCTCTGTATAATGAACTATAAAAGAAGTTTAAATAATGGCTTTTATAGAAATCAGTATTTCTTTGTATAAAATCAAGATATAGGGAAGGTAGATAAGAACTATTATGTGGGGTCGTATTATAATTTAAACCTCGGTCTCTATATTTTTCTTATGATTATTCCTTCTGAATTGAGAAGGTGATAATCCATAAGATTCCTTAAAAATTTTCGAGAAGTAACTTTTACTATTCAGGCCAATTTTCTCCACAATTTCAGACATGTTATGATCTGAATTTGTGAGTAAGTAAATAGCCAGGTCCAGCCGAATCTTATGTATGTAGCTGTTTACAGTTAATTTGTATATCCTTTTAAAACCATCCTGGAGTTTATTTACATTTAAGCCAAACTTCCGGGCAATATCTTCTATAGTTCCTAAATCGCCAAGTTCGGTTTTTATATGAGTAGCGGCATCATTAATTAATTTGACTTCTATCCTTGTAAGTATACCTTTAGTACCATCGTCATCTTTTTTGAGCCCATCCTGATATTGCAAAATTTCTTCTGCAAGCATCTGGTAGGCAATCCCTTCCATGGCAACTTTCCGTACAAAATTTTTATGCTTTAAAAGTAAACTCATTTCCCATAGCTCAGAAATTTGAAGGCTGTAATAACCTTTATAATAAAAAGATTCTAAAGCCCAAATATCTCTGAAAATCTTGGCTAAATCATCTTCTAAATCTTTTAGTTCACACTCCATATGAGCATAGAATTTAGATCGGTTAATTTCCAGGCTATTCATGCACGTTTTTGAATTCCTGGCGAATGTAAGCACATGACCTTTTTTACCGCTGCTGGCTACAATCACATTTTGATATTGTTCTATAGTATGACATTCTTCTTCATTTTCAAAACGATGATCCATGCTGCCTTCGAGGCTATATAAAAACTTTAATGGATGTATATCATCAACAATAAAAGCAATCTCAGTATCTTCTTTAAACTTACAATCGTAATTTAGAATGCTTATCCCTCCTGAAAATTCAAATCCCTTTATAGTTCCTTCACCAAGGTGCGCAGGTATATTCAACCAGTATTCACGGCAGTTTTCCTTATAGGTGGTATCAAAAGCATTAGCAAAATCAGCAATTACTTCACGTACCGGAATGGAACGAATTTGGATTGATTTCATTTTTTTGAGTGTTTCAGGTATTTTTAAAGTACAGCTAATAATCCGGAGTGAGCTTTAAATTGTGAGTTATTTATAGAAAGCAATTAAGAAGCTGGTTTTTAATAGTAATAACTCTCTTTAAATCATTTAAAATAAACTGTTTGCACTCACCATACTTTAGTTTTTCGATAAATGTTTAGACCTGAATTTTGAAGGGGATAATCCATACTTTTCCTTGAATATTCTCGAAAAATAACTTTTACTGTTTAATCCAATTTGATCCACAATTTCAGAGATATTAAGATCTGTACTCCTCAAAAGGCTTTTAGCAATATTTAAACGCTTTTGTTGTATATAGCCGTTCACCGTTGCTTTGTATAATTTTTTAAATCCTGTTTGTAGTTTATTTCCATTTAAACCCACCCTTCTGGCAATACTTTCTATAGTTCCGGTATTAGTAATTTCGTTATCAATGATATCTGCCGCCTTTTTAATAAGATTAATTTCAGATCTCCTTAGCAAATACTTGTTGCTTTCATCTGTAATGTCATCCTGGTATTGAAGTATATGCTGGTAAAGCGCCTGATAAATTTTCCCTTCTAAAAAGAGGTTTTTTAGAAAGTCTTTTTCATTCATATCCCTTATTTCCTGGAATATATCGGCAATTTGAAGGCTATAAAATCCCTCGTGATAGAATGAATGTGTGGCTTCAACATCATGAAACAGATCTTCCAATCCATTAGAAAGCTTTTTGAGTTCACATTCCTTTCTATCTAAAAAATCTTTTCGAGCAACTTCGAGACTATTAAAACTAGTGCTAACATTAGCCTTAAAATACAAGATATGACCGTGATGATTGTTACTGGCAACAATAGCACATTGATATTGCTGAATTTCATGATAGTCCTGCTGATTCTCAAAACGATGTCCCAAACTTCCTTTAAGAGTGGAGAGAAATTTTAATGGATGAACCCTATTTACTATAAATTGGATTTCTACATCTTCTTTAAAAGTACAGTCATATTGCATCAGGCCAAGTCCACTTTTAAAGCTAATTCCCCTAATAAAACCTTCTCCTAAATCTGGAGGTATAGTTATAAAAAATTCATTGCAATTTTCCTGGTAGTCAACTTGTAGGACGCTAGCTATATTCTCGATAACTTGTTCTAGAGGAAGCGAATTAACTTGTATTAATTTCAATAGTTTCGTTTTAACCATCGAAAATATATTATTACAGAGTTTGTTTAGCTTTCTACGGATTTATATAATCAGTTTTATTAAAGATTATGGCTATTTTATTATTTTAACGAAGCTTTTAGAAAATAGATTTTCAGTTGCAGAATAGCATATTTTTAGGCTGCAAAATCTATAATCGATGAAAGTCATTTTAACCTCGTTGATAGGCCAATTATTCTGAAGAGTTTTTAGATATATGCGTAGGACTGCCTGAAAATATTTCCGCAGCTTCCATAATTGTTTCTGAAAGTGTAGGATGCGGATGAATGCTTAACGCAATATCTTCTGCCGTTGCTGCCATTTCTATGGCCAGGGAGATTTCTGATATTAACGAACCGGCATTTTTTCCCGCTACCCCGCCACCCAGGATCCTTCCGGTTTTTTTATCAACAATAAGCCTGGTAACTCCATTCGGGTTACCTACTGCTACAGCACGACCAGAAGCGCTCCAGGGAAATTTTAGGACTTTAATTTCAATGTTATTTTTCTTGGCTTCCTCCTGGGTGAGTCCGCACCAGGCCATCTGCGGATTGGTAAACACGATCGCCGGAATAGATTTTGGATCATAAGCCGCGCCTTTTTCCCCGGCAATGGTCTCTACAGCAACCTTGCCTTCATAAGTTGCTTTATGAGCGAGTAAAGGTTCGCCGGTAAGATCACCAATGGCATAAATATTCTTTTTTTTCGTTTGCCTTTGTCGGTTTACTTTAAGAAAGCCATTCTCGTCCGGCTCGATATTTGCCATATTTAGCGCCAGAGTTTTTGTATTTGGTTTACGCCCCACGGCAACTAATATCTGATCAAAAGTTTTTTCTTTGGTTTTATCATCTTTGCCTTTCAAGGTTGCTTTTACCTTATTTTTAGTAACCGAAGCCTTTTCTACTTTGGTATCAAAATAAAGTGCTTCAAAAGGATGTTCTTTTTCAAATACATTTACAAGATCCCTGTCTGCGCCCGGAAGGAATCCTGAAGTCATTTCAGCCACAGATACTTTTGAACCTAAAGCGGCATATACACTGCCCAGTTCCAGGCCAATATAACCACCGCCGATCACCAGCATAGATTTGGGGATCTTGTTTAAATCCAGCGCATCTTTAGAATCAATTACTTTCTTGTGATCAATCTCTATTCCGGGCAGGGAAACGTTCACAGAACCGGTGGACAGAATAAGATTTTCAAATTCTAGTTCGTAAGGATCTTCTTCTACCGGGTTTACTTTTATTTTTTTATCGGAAATGAATTCAGCAGTTCCTTTGATGTAATCGATTTTTTTACTTTTTGAAAGCTGACCAAGTCCGTCGGTAAGTTTTTCCACCACTGAATCTTTCCATTTCTGAAGTTTTTTAAGATCGATCTTCGGACTTTCAAACTCGATTCCCCATTCGGCTGCTTGCATAGCTTCCTGTTTTACTTTTGCTATATGCAGCAAGGCTTTGGAAGGGATACAACCGCGATAAAGGCAAACCCCACCGGGATTGGCTTCTGGATCTATCAGGGTCACTTTTAAACCAAGATCGGCAGCACGAAAAGCGGCGGCATAACCCCCGGGACCGGCTCCGATGATGATAAGTTCTTTTTTCTCATTCTTAGACATAGATTATAAATTTTCTATTTACATTTTCACCAACTGAGAATATCAAAAATGTATTATAATTAAGGTTTGTCAGCCTGAGCGTAGTCGAAGGTTACTTAACTATTAGTATCTCAAAACTTCGACTGCGCTATCATTGGCATATTCTTTAAAAATGGTAACGATGAGGCTAAACAGTTAATTTCAAATATTCCCGGCCTATCGAAAGTTTAACGTAAAATTTGAAGTGAAAGCACCGTTAAATTTTAGGCTGTTTGAGCTAATCAAGCTCTTCTTTGAAATTGAATCTCCATAGCGAGTTCCTAAAATTTAGGTGCTAAACGATAAATTTAGATAAACTTTCGTAAGCCTAGATTTTGCTTGCAACCGACGACCAAAGGAAGAGGATTGCATTTTTCATCAATGGAAAAAAAAACAAGCATCCTAAACAATAATTCAATTCCCTACATTAGATAATTTTTTACCACAGATCTCAGCTTGACAGTAATTTCAGGTTTTTAAGCTCCCAATAAAGCTTCGTAAGGATCTTCAAGCGCACGGGAAATCCAATGCAGGAATCGCACACCTTCTGCACCATCAATAATTCTATGATCGTAAGAAAGGCTCAACGGGAGAATATCCCGTGCTTCAAAAGTATCATCATCTTTATACACCGGTTGTTTCTTCGCCCTGGAGACCCCGAGAATAGCTACCTGCGGATGATAAACAATAGGAGTGAAATTAGTACCACCAATTCCCCCAAGATTGGAAATGGTGAAGTTTCCACCCTTCATTTCTTCGGCGCTGAGTTTCACGTTCCGGGCTTTCTCCGCTAATTCAGTGATTTCAGTAGAGATCTCGATAATTGTTTTTTGATCTGCATTTCTAACTACAGGCACCAGCAGGCCTTTTTCAGTATCTACCGCGATCCCGATATTCACATATTTCTTAAGGATCATTTCCTCGTTTTCCATGTCGATACTGGCGTTGAATTTAGGGAACTGTCTTAAAGCGCTGGCCGATATCTTAGCGAGAATAGCAGTAATGGTAAGATTTCCATCAGCTTTTTCCTGAAGTTTCTCCATACGCTCTTCAATGTCTGAAATATCGGCTTCGTCAAACTGAAATACATGCGGAATAGTGCTCCACGCCGCCGAAGTATTCTTTGCCGTCGCTTTCCTGATCCCCGAAATTGCTTTTCGTTCGGTTTCTCCCCATTTGCTGAAATCCGGAAGCGATAGATCATTGGAAGTTTTTCCTTGCTGGCTATTACTTCCCTTATTATGAGCCTTCACATCTTCTTTGCTGATTCTACCAGCTTCGCCGCTGCCTTTTACTTCACTAATATCAACACCAAGTTCCCGGGCAAATCTCCGAACCCCCGGCGCCGCCGCTACATCTTCCGTTCTCGAAGTTTTTTCTTTTTCAGAATCTTTGGAATCATCTTTTTCAGAATCTTCGGAATCATCTTCCTGATCTTTTTTACTCTTTTTTCCTTTGGAATCCTTCTTATCTTCAGAGTCGTTATCCTGATCTTTTTTATTCTTTTTTGTTTCAGAATCCTCGCCATCTTCATCAGCAGCATCTTCTTCCTTATTTTCAGAAGCTTTTTCTTTTTCTTCAGAACTGCCTGAATCCTCTTCTTCTGATGTGCTTTTTTTATCTTTTTTACTCTTATCCTCTTTTTCTTCTTCCTCAGAATTCTCTTTTTCTGAATCCTCTTTTTCTGAATCCTCATCCTTTTCAGACTCGTTATCTTTCTCGCTCTCTTCCTCTTTATCTTCTTCAGGATCCTCCTCAGCGTCCCCTTCTTCCAACTCCAGGATCACGTCACCCACTTCTACTTCATCCCCTTCACTTACCGAAATGGATTTTACAGTTCCCGCCTGCGGACTGGGAATTTCCACTGAAGCTTTATCTGATTCAACCGCGATGATCGACTGGTCTTTTTCTATGCTGTCTCCTTCTTTAACCAGCACTTCGGTCACGGTAGCCGATTCTACTCCTTCTGCGATCTGTGGGATCTTTATTTCTTTAGCCATGCTTTTATTTTTTAGTTGACGGATTTATGAGGTCCTGGGATTTATTTTTTTAGGATCTATATTCAGCTTTTTCGCGGCTTCTTTTAAATCATTAGATTTTATCTCACCTTGTAGCGCAAACTCATATAAAACCGTATAAACAATATGCGCAGCGTTTACTTCAAAGAAATTCCGTAATTCTTCCCGGGCATCGCTCCGGCCAAAACCATCGGTACCCAGCACCGTTAATTTCTGTGGAAAATATTTCGCCACCGCTTCCGGCAAAGCTTTTACATAATCTGTTGCTGCCAAAAAAACCCCTTTTTCATCCTTTAGACAATCTTCTATATAATTGGTTTCTTTATTCATCTGGGATTTAAGCCTGTTCTCCCGTTCTATATCCTGCGCATTATCATATAAAGCTTTATAACTGGTCACACTCCATATATCGGTACGCACATTATAATCTTTTTCGAGGATCTCTGCTGCTTGCAGCACTTCTTTCATAATAGCACCACTTCCGAAGAGATGCGCTTTTTTCTTATATTTTTTCGAAGTTTTCTGAAAGCGATACATTCCACTTAATAATCCTTCTTCGCTGCCTTTGGGCATTTTTGGCATCGCATAAGTATCGTTACCCACAGTCATATAATAGAAGTAATTCTTTTTTTCGGTGTACATCTCCTTAATGCCTTCTTTTACGATGATGGCAACTTCATAGGCAAAGGCTGGGTCATAAGCTTTTAAATTTGGAAAAGCGAGGGCATATAAATGGCTGTTTCCATCCTGGTGTTGTAAGCCTTCTCCCGGCAGACTTGTTCTTCCGGAAATTCCGCCAATTAAAAAACCTTTCGCTCCGGCATCGGCGGCGGCCCAAATAAGATCTGCCGTACGCTGAAATCCGAACATGGAATAGAAAAAATAGAAAGGGATCATATTTAGCCCCTGGTTGATGTAAGCGGTACCGGCGGCAATAAATTCACTGGTACAACCGGCCTCAGTGATACCTTCTTCCAGGATCACCCCTTCTTTGGATTCTTTATAATAGAGCAGGCTGTCTTTATCTACCGGTTCATATTTCTGGCCTCCTTCCGCATAGATCCCGGCCTGCTGAAATAAAGATTCCATTCCGAAAGTCCGGGATTCATCAGGAATTATTGGGACTATGTTTTTCCCCACATTATCATCTTTCAGTAATTTACTTAGCATTTGTACAAGCGCACTGGTGGTAGCCGCTTCGTCTTTTCCAGAACCTTCAAAAAATTTACTAAAAACCGAATCATCAGGCGCTTTTAAAACTTCACTTTTGTCTTCTCTCTTCGGAACAAAACCTCCAAGATCTTCTCGATGTTTCTTTAAATAATTAAGTTCTTCACTATCTTCTTCCGGCTTTATAAAAGGAATATCTTCCAAATCATCATCTGAAATAGGCACATTAAAATAATCCCGGAAATGTTTTAATCCGGCTTTATCCATTTTTTTGGTCTGGTGTGAAACATTGCTGGCTTCACCCGCATCCCCCTGCCCGTATCCTTTGATGGTCTGCGCCAAAATAACCGTAGGCTGACCTTTATGTTCCACTGCTTCTTTATAGGCATTGTAGATCTTCACGGGATCATGTCCACCACGTCGTAATTCCTTTAATTCCTTATCTGATAGATTTTTAACCAGGTTTTTCAGGTCTTCATCATCTTCAAATAAATGTTCCCTCATATAGGAACCCTCTTCAAAGGCATATTTTTGTAGTTCCCCATCCGGTATTTTATTCAGTTTCCGGATAAGCTTATGATTTTTGTCTTTGGAGAAAATAGGATCCCAGTCACTACTCCAAAGAACTTTGATCACGTTCCAGCCTGCTCCTTTAAAAACGCCTTCCAGCTCCTGAATGATCTTTTTATTTCCACGAACCGGCCCGTCGAGACGTTGCAAATTACAGTCAATCACGAAAATAAGGTTGTCCAGTTTATCCTGGGCGGCAATGCTAATGGCTCCACGAGATTCAGGTTCGTCCATTTCGCCATCCCCCAGAAAAGCCCAGACTTTCTGATTGTTTTCTTTTATAAGTCCTCGGTGTTCCAGGTATTTATTAAAACGTGCCTGGAAAATGGCAGTTATGGAAGCCAGTCCCATTGATACTGTGGGATGATTCCAGAATTCAGGCATCAAACGTGGGTGTGGGTATGAAGTTATGCCTTTTTCAGATTTAATTTCCCTGCGGAAATTTTCCAGGTTTTCTTTATCTAACCTGCCTTCCAGGAATGCCCTTGCATAAACCCCGGGAGAAGCATGTCCCTGAAAATAAATATTATCACCACGTCCTTCATCAATTCCTTTAAAGAAATGATTAAAACCTACTTCCCATAAATTTGAAATAGAAGCATAGGTAGAAATATGCCCGCCAATGCCGGCGCTTTTTTTATTTGCTTTAGCTACCATGGCCATGGCATTCCAGCGGATCATCCCCATTAATTTTTCTTCAATTTCGAGATCTCCGGGATAAGCGATCTCATCCTGGGTGGCAATGGTATTAATGTAGGGGGAATTAATGTTTTTTTTTAGAGAGATACCGTTCTTTACCGCTTCAACTTTTAGCAAGTTCAGAAGATAATTAGCTCTTTCCGGAGATTCATTTTTTAATATCCACCTAAAGGATTCGAGCCATTCACGGTTTTCAGCTTCGATTTCATTTGATTTTTCTTTTTCAGCCATGGGATATAAATATATTGCGAAGGTATTAAGGTGTTGTCGAGCAATAGAAAAGAATAGGATCGTCCAAAAAAGTTCCAAAGATTCCTTCGAAGACTCTTTATCTTTTTTGGACAACCCATTCTAAGGTTACAGTATATTATCCTATTGTAAAGGATATTTTAGCAGTTACCCCATAAGATACGAGATTTCCATTCTCCACTTTTGCGTTCATATCTTTAACATAAACAGATTTAATATTTTTAACCGTTTTAGCCGCCTCACTTACTGCCTTTTTAGTAGCAGCTTCAAAACTCTCATCAGAAGTTGCAAGAACTTCAATCACTTTTATAATACTCATAATTTTAAATTTTTGAGATTAAATATTTGGTTTAAACCTTAAATTAGAAATTAAATAAAGGCGGCTCTAATGATTAACAAAAGATTGTAAACGAATATAAAAGCTACGTTAAATTCTGGATCAATAATCTACAGACCAAATTTTATTGAGAAGGATGGTTTACAACTTCAATAAATAGATTAGCATTCCTTTTTAATTTAAGGAGGTGGCATATAAGTGGAAGCAGTTGGCTTTTAGGTTTTTATTTGAGAGAAAAATTAGCGAAGAACTTTCGGGAATAGGACTGGAAAATTTGGTGGAAAGGTAACAAAAAGCTATGGTGGAGGTTGGTCTGCATTATGGAAAGACAGTCCCAATCATATGAAAAAACTGAAAAACGAATAGTTATGTTAAATATTCTAAATAATAACATATCTAAAGTATTTTGTTAGTTTTTGTAGCTAAATAGTTAAGCCTGGGATCTATCTATGAATATATTTGCTTTCGAGTTTTTTTTAGACGAAAACCTCACTTTTTATAGGTTTAATGTGAATATAGGTTCGGGAATTTTTCAAATTGGGGATTGTTAACAGGAACGGACTATTTCACATTGAATCTATACAAAATTACAAGATGAAATTTTTTGGCTTTTTTACATAAACATATTCACGATATTTAAGTTTCTATAATAATTTAATAATTGTTTAAACTTCCTTAAATTCCCTTGCTCGAAATGCCGGATTTTTATGTTCCAGGCTTATTCGTTTTAATTGGATAAATTAATGAAACAAGACAACCAACCAAACCAGACCAATAAACCTAAAGAAACGTCCAAACAATTCTGCGTCGTGGGCATTGGTGCCTCTGCCGGTGGCCTGGAGGCTTTTAATACTTTTATCGAAGCCCTGCCTGAAGATTCTGGGATGGCGTTCATACTTGTACAACACCTGGATCCTGAACATCAAAGCCAGTTGCCTGAAATTTTACAAAGGAATACGAAAATTCCGGTAAAAGAGATCAGGGACAAGATGGAGGTAAAACCCAACCATATTTATGTGATCCCAAGTAATAAAACTTTAAGCTTTCAGAATAAGGAGATGGTTTTAAAGGCTCGTGATAAACGCAACGACCTTTCTCCTTACCAGCCCATTAATTCGTTTCTCACTTCGCTTGCAAAGATATATGGCTCCTATGCTATTGGTGTAATCCTATCTGGCACAGGTTCTGACGGAACGAAAGGTTTAAAAGCTATAAAAGATCATGGAGGAATAACTTTTGCCCAAGATAAAAAATCTGCAGCCTACCCGGCGATGCCTGAAAATGCTGCGGAAGCAGATGTGGTAGATTTTATAATGTCCCCAGGTAAAATTCCCGGTAAAATCCTGGATGTTGCAAAAACTATCAATAAAGTTGAATTTAATACTCACCAGGGAGAAGAGTTGATTTCGGATCAGGATTCAGAAATAAAAAAGAAGACCACAAAGGATGCGAAGAAGCCGGTTAAGAAAGAAAAAGAGTCTTCCAGTAGTAAAAAAGAATCAGAAATATTTCAGCAAATACTGGCATTATTACGAATACGAAAAGAAATAGACTTTACCTATTATAAGCAAACAACCATCCGCAGAAGAATTCTGCGTAGAGTAGCTTTGACCAATAAGCAAACTCTTACAGAATATCTTCAGTATCTAAGAAATACTGCCAAAGAGCAGGATTTATTATACCAGGATTTACTAATTCCGGTGACTAATTTTTTCAGGGATCAGGAAATTTTTAAAAACCTGTCCAGCAGTGTTTTTCCGAAGATCTTAGAGAATAAAAATACAGATAAAACTATAAGAGTCTGGATTGCGGGTTGTAGTACCGGGGAAGAGGTGTATAGCATTGCGATCTCTCTTTTGGAATACTTAAAAAGCCAAAAAGAAGGAACACAAAATTATAAAATTCAAATATTCGGGACAGATATTAATGAAATTGCCATTTCTAAAGCACGAAGAGGAATTTATAAAGCGAATGAAGTTGAAGGGATTTCCAATGAAATACTTGAAACTTATTTCACTAAAACCGATGGCAGCTATCATGTACATAAAGATTTAAGAGAACTATGCGTATTCTCCCTGCACAATTTTTTAAAAGATCCACCCTTTGGGAAAATGGATTTTATGAGTTGTAGGAATGTTTTAATTTATCTGCAACCGTACCTTCAAAAGAAAGCCCTTATTAATTTTCACTATGCCCTAAATCCGGGCGGATTATTATTACTAGGGAAATCCGAGACCATTAGTAGCGCTTCAGAATTCTTTACAGTGGCCGAAAGGGATGATAAATTATTTTCTAGAAAAGATAAAACAAGTAGGTACAAGCCGTCACCAAGTAATGCGCCATCTGAGGAAGATTTGGAATCTCATAGCGAACCACCTTCTGAAAATAAAAAAACTAATTTTCAAAAGTCTGCAGATGATCTTATCCTGAGAAAATACAGTCCTTCCGGAGTAGTTGTAAATGAAGCTATGGATATTGTTTATTTTAGAGGCAATACCAGTAAATTCCTGGAACAATATTCCGGAAAGCCAACTCATAATCTGCTGAAAATGGCAAAAATGGGATTGTCTTTTGAGTTAAGGAATATCCTGCATAAAGTAAAAAAAGAATTAACCGATGAGATGAGTAACAATCCATCAGTTATCAAAAAAAATATTCCGGTAGAGACCAATGGCCAGCAATTTATTGTTTCTCTAGAAGCGATGCTTTTGCCTAATCTGGTAGAGCCTTATTACTTAATTCTTTTTCATGACGATGGTTTTGAACTGGAAGCAAGCCAGACCATAAAATCTACTGAAAACTCTAAAGACGCCCGTATTCACCAGCTGGAGCAGGAACTTTCCCATGCCCGCGAAGATATGCGGAGTATAACCGAAGACCAGGAAGCAACAAACGAGGAATTACAAAGTGCCAATGAAGAGTTGCAAAGTAGTAAAGAAGAATTGCAAAGTTTAAATGAAGAATTAGAAACCAGTAAAGAGGAACTGCAGAGTACCAATGAAGAATTGATTACATTAAATGATGAGCTGGTAAATAATAACAAGCGATTAACGGTCTCTAAAAATTATTCCCAAGATATCGTTTCAACCCTTAGAGAACCACTGGTAGTATTGGACAAAAGCTTGAATGTAAAATCGGCAAATGCTGCATTTTATAAAAAGTTCCACTTAGATGAATCTGAGATTGAAGGTAAAGCAATATTTGATCTGGAAAATAAAGGATGGAATATTCCGGAATTAAAGAATTTACTAAGAGAAATTCTTCCGAAGCATTCCAGTTTTTACGATCATGAGATCACCCATGATTTTCCGGGACTTGGCCAGCGGACCATGTTGCTTAATGGACGGGAAATTATCAGAGAAGAAGGTGGTGAAAAGTTGATATTATTGGTATTTGGTGATATTACTGATAAAAGATTGATCGAAAAGAACCTTGAAAAAAGTGAAATTAAATTCAAATTACTAGTAGATTCAATTTCCCAGTTAATCTGGATTTCAAACGCAGAAGGAAATATCGAGTTTTTTAATCCGCAATGGCAACATTATACGGGTATCAATTCCGGAGAATCTATTAAAGATGGGATGTGGGAAGAAGCAATTCATCCAGATGACCTTAAAGAATTTAAAGATCAATTTAATAAATGTATAGATACCGGTAAATCGTTTACCAAAGAAACAAGGCTGGAATTGAAAGAGGGAAATTATAACTGGTACCTGGCCAAAGCCATGCCTTACTATAATCCTGATGGGGAAATTATGAAGTGGTTTGGTTCTTTTACAAATATTGAAGTTCAAAAACAGGCTGAAGCGACTTTAAGAAAGAGTGAGGAACATTTTAGGCAACTGGCAGAGCTTATTCCAGATAAAATTACCAAAGCAAATGCCGAAGGAGAGGTAACATATTATAACCAAAGCTGGCTAAATTATACGGGCTTAACTCGTGATGAATTAAAAGAAACGAGCTTAAATGGATTCCTTCATCCTAAAGAAAAATGGGAGATAAAGAAAAAATGGAAAAAATCTGTAGATTCTGGTGATGCATTTGAAATGGAAATTCAAATCTTAAATAAAAGTGGAGATTATTGCTGGCACCTGGTTCGTTCTATTCCGGTAAAAGACGAAAAAGAACAGATAAAATTCTGGATAGGTACAACTACAGAAATACAGAAACTAAAGGAAGAAGAAAAGAGAAAGGAAGATTTCTTAAAAATGGTAAGCCATGAACTTAAGACGCCGGTTACTTCAATTAAGGGATACACCCAGTTACTGTTGGATATGTTAATGGCCAGTACCGAAATTAATTTAGATTCTATTCCCTTAAAACCTTCTTTAGAAAGAATAGACAGCCAGGTGTCTCGTTTGACCCGGCTTATTGCAGAAATACTTGATTTATCTCGTATTGAAGGTGATAAGATGGTACTACATAAAAAAGCTTTTAATCTAAATGATCTGATTGATGAATCTATCCAGGATATTAAATACTCCAGCAGAGAATCTAATATAGATATAGATCACGAGGGTAGTTTTGAGGTGTGTGGCGATATGGATAGGATTGGCCAGGTACTCATTAATTTTATTACCAATGCGATTAAGTATTCACCCGATGATAAGAATATAGAAGTACGTGTTTTTGAGTCTGGTAATAACAAAGTTTCTGTAAGTGTGAAGGATCATGGTATTGGGATTGACCAAAAGCATCTAAAGAACATCTTTAAAAGATTTTATCGTGTAAGTCAAAAAAATGATGAAACCTATTCTGGTTTTGGTATTGGTTTATTTCTGGCAAAGGAAATAATTGAACGACACCGTGGAAATGTAGCTGTGAAAAGCAATAAAGGCGAAGGCTCTGAATTTATATTTACTATACCAACGATAACTAAAAGTAAATCAACAAAAAAGTGAAAATGCGTAAAGTTTTAGTGATTGAGGATGATCGGGTGATAAGGGAAATGCTAAGACTAATACTAGAATTTAATAAATATAAAGTATTTGTGTCTGAAAAAGCGAAAGATGTCTTAAACATAGTTCATCAAAAGAAAATTGATGTGATACTTCTGGATCATTTTCTTTTTGGGATTAGTGGTATAGAGGTGTGTAAAGAATTAAAGGGAAACGAATCTACCAGTAGAATTCCTATTCTAATGATGTCTGCTCTTCCTGAAGTTGAAGAGAATTGTTTACAAGCGGGGGCGTCGGCTTTCCTTGAAAAACCTTTTGAGAAAAATATATTGCTTTCAAAAATTGAAAAGATTTTAAATTCAGCGCTCGCTTAAAAAATAGTGGTATTGTATATAAATTGACTATAAAATCTATTACCAACTAAAATCAATCTGTAGAAATGTATAAAATACTTATTGTAGAAGATGATCATAACCTTGGCCTTATGATAAAGGATATACTCGAATTTAAAGGTTATGATATTATACTCTCTAAAAAGCCGGAAGTGACAATTGATATACTTACAGATGAAGATATTGATATGGTATTAATGGATAAGCTAATGTCTGGTATAGATGGGACAGATATATGTACTCAAATCAGAAAAACCGAAGAGGTTTACAATACTCCTATTCTCATGATGTCTGCACTTCCAGATGTTGAAGAAGAGTGTAAGGCTGCGGGAGCTACAGATTTTATTTATAAACCTTTTGAAATTAAATTATTACAGGAGAAAGTAAAAAACATCCTGGAAATAAGTAAGGATATTCCTCAAAGCTAAATATGTCAGTTATAATAAAAAATGTAAAGAATTAACTGCCATTAAAAAATCACGGACTTCTAAAGCTCTTATCGAAACTGAGATAACATGCTAAGTTATTTTACTGCGTATTACTATCATTTTTCTATGTTATAAAAATCCTGATAAAACAGAAGTTTTATCTATTCCAGGGATAAGCTTTATTAGATCAATTATCAAAATTGCCATGTAACTCCTTATAGAAATCAGGGATGTATTGAATTTAAAGAAATACAAGAAGGCGAAATTTAGTCTCCTACCCCAACTTAAAAAGCCTGTTAATCTATCAATTAACAGGCTTTTTATATTTTATGCTTCTTAAATTTTAATTGCTACTTGCAACAGATATAGAAGGGTACTTTGCTTTAATAAGCATATAAACACCATAACCGGCAAGACCTATAGCCACTATTCCTAAGACAATAGATCCAAATTCAGCTTGTATATAACTAAACGCATCTGTTTGAGTTTTTACACTACTCCCACTGGAAAGGCCAGATTTCAAGGTTAAATACGCCATTAATCCAAGAACAGCACCTCTGGCAGTATGCCCAAATTTTCCTGCATTGATAAGTAATTTCTGTTCCTTTCGGCTCATACCTGCTTCTTCCACTTCTTCTCTAAATTTATTCGAATATGCACGGTAAAGATCATAAATTGCTTTGATTGCAATTCCAACACCAATAATAATGGCTATGGTATCTCCATTGGAACCAGACATTATTCCTCCCATCATTCCACCTGAACCACTGGAAGAACCGCTTCCAAAAGCTAATTTTAAAGAATAAAAGGCCAGACCACCGTAGATAAGTCCACTAATAAAATATCCTATACGTTTACCGTAACCTTTCAAATTATCTTCAAATTCATTAGGATTGGCAAAAACCTGATACATTCTCCAGAAAAGATAACCTAATAAACCAATTCCCATAATAACCAATAAAATTTGGCCATAAGATTGTTCTGCAAGATATTGTAAGGCACCTTTGCTACCAGATTTTTCTCCTCCCTGTCCAAAGGCGGCCAGAGCGGTTAAAACCCCAATTAAACAATATACTGCCCCTTTTGCAGCCATTCCAAAGCGTGCGAAATTTTTTCTTTTACTCATTTGAATTATTTTTTTGGTTGAATAGTCTCCGTTAAAGTACTAGGAATTTCAATGGACTTAATAGTATTTAGAAAAATTTTATACTTGTTTTAGCTAATTTTGCTGTAATTATTAATTTACTATGAATTGAAAACAAATTTTATACATAGTAATTGATAAAATTAAACTCTAAAAGGTATGGCTAAAAAATTTGGAAAGAAAGGAGGCATTTGTATTCTATACAAATTATTTAATATTTCATCTCTATTTCTAATGGAACGAAAGCTTAAATTTTTTCAATAAATTTCTGATGAGTTTTTAACCATTTATCAAGTTTTAATTTCCTTGCTTCTGATACTTTTTTATTATTTTTTGTACTATACCAGCAATCATATCCTTCTTTTTTAGTGAAAGATTTTTCTATTGATAGAAAATGAATATTCAAGAATTTATAACTAACCAAGGCTTTGATTTCGTATTTATCCTTTAATTTTAAAACTTTTATCAGCTTCATAGCTCTGCTCCTTACTAAATTTTATCGATGAATTATTTTTGTACTAAATACAAGCAACTAATAATCGAGAAAAGTATATAAGTAAAATTCAAACTTATATAAGCTCTTGTTAAACTTGAGTTCACCTTTCAACAGGTACCATTATATCTATTTTGTTTTCGTCTTATAAAAATGTTTTTTAAAGACGCCGATAGCCAGCAAAAATTCTTCTAAATAACACAACTTACTATTTGTTAACTAGTTGTAAGTAAATTCTACTATTATTCTAAAATGTTAAATCTTAAAATTTCCTTAAATATGTACAATAGGATTTTTAACTTTACGTTCCTACAGAACCAAACAAAAAGATCCTATACCCTATGAAAAGTTTTAAGATTACACTGGTTTTTATCATGGTTAGTTTTTTTCTTTCTTGTGACACCGATATGGATGATATAGACCTATCAACAGCCGAGGCTAAAGAATTAAATTTAATAGTTAAAGAAGGAGAATGGCGAATTTCTCTATTTTCATTGAATGCTTCTGAAAAAACGGCCAATTATGAAGACTATATTTTTGTATTTGAAGAGTCGAATGATCTTTCTGCTACTTCTTCAAATGATCAGACCAACGGAACCTGGAGAGTTAGTAATGATTCGGGCAGCGAATTTGAATCATACAATGACGTAGATTTTAATGTTTTCTTTTCTTCAGATGGTAAGTTTGGAGAACTAACCAGTAATTATGACGTGATCTCTGCCAATAAAAAAGAGATTAACCTGATATTTCAGGATAGTGAAAATGGTAATACAGCGAGACTTAGTTTTAGCAAGAACTAATTATTAGCGCTAATCAATACACTTTAAGAAGGGCATTATACAGCAAAAGTATAATACTCTTCTTTTTTTGTCATTTTTACTTTTCTTCAACTGTCTTTTTTCAGCTCATTTAGTACATTGCATTTACTAATAAAAAGAGATGAATCAATATATAGCACAAAAGGACAGGTACGACAAAATGCAATATAGACGCTGTGGTAAAAGTGGAATAAAACTTCCCTTATTATCATTAGGTCTCTGGCATAATTTCGGAGATCAGGACGATTTTGAAAATTCCCGTAATTTACTTAGAAAGGCATTTGATAATGGAATTACCCATTTTGATCTTGCTAATAATTATGGGCCTCCATACGGTTCAGCTGAAAAAAATTTCGGAAAGATATTCCAGGAAGATTTCAAAGATTATCGGGATCAATTAATTATTTCAACAAAAGCCGGATGGGATATGTGGCCAGGTCCTCACGGAAATTTTGGATCTCGTAAATATCTTATCGCCAGTTTAGATCAGTCCTTAAAAAGAATGGGGTTGGAATATGTAGACATCTTTTATCACCACCGTCCGGATCCTGAAACCCCTTTGGAAGAAACGATGGGTGCACTGGATCAAATCGTAAGACAGGGAAAAGCTCTTTATGTAGGTATCTCGCAATATAGTGCTGAAGATACTCTTAAAGCTTCTGAAATTTTAAAAGATCTAGGAACGCCATTTCTTATTCATCAACCAAGATATAATATGATGGATCGCTGGGTAGAAAATGGTTTATTAGATACTCTTGAAAAAGTGGGAATTGGAAGTATTGTTTTTTCTCCATTAGAGCAGGGTATTCTCACTTCCAAATATCTTCGTGGGATTCCAGAGGATTCCAGGGCAGCAACTGAAGGCAGCTACCTTGATAAATCGCAAATTACAGATGAAGTTGTTAATCAAATTCAGCAATTAGATAAAATAGCACAAAATCGAGATCAGAGTCTTGCTCAGATGGCAGTTGCGTGGCTTTTAAAAGATAAGCGTGTAACCTCTGTTCTGGTTGGAGTTAGCAAGGTTTCGCAGTTAGAAGATAATATTGAAGCAATTAAAAACCTTCATTTTAATGACACCGAATTAAAGGAAATTAATACTATTTTGAATTATTAAATAGCAGGAACTTCTGGATTTGCTAAATGTATATTTCCAGAAGTTCCGCTTTTTCTGCATCTATTGCAATAATATCGGCAAAAGCCGGTATTAATAAGCTCTCCCCTTTTTTTAAAATTTCAGAATTAGAATCAAGTGTTATCTTAGCAACTCCGTCAAGACACATAAATATTACAAAAGAATCTAATTGAGAATAATCCTTTTCTAATTTTCTGTTTACTGGCAAATAGTTAGTGGTAAAATATTCACAGGATACAATCTCTGAAGATGCATTCACTTCCGCGTCATATATTAATTTATAATCATCATTTTTCTTAAAATCTATTGCATCAATGGCTAATGCCGTATGCAGCTCCCTGCTTTTCCCCTCAACATCTACTCTATCCCAATCGTAAATTCTATAGGTTATATCTGAAGTCTGCTGAATTTCAGCCAAAAGAACGCCGCCACCAATCGCATGAACTTTACCGGTATTAATAAAAAACGCATCTCCTTTTTGAACTTCTTCAAAATTCAGTAGTTCAGTTATTTTACCTTTTTCAAGGTATTCTAAATATTCTGTTCTATCCAGATCTTTTTTGAAACCTATATTCAGCTTAGATCCTTTATCGGCCTGCATTACATACCACATTTCGGTCTTCCCAAACGAGTCGTGACGCTGTCTTGCTAATTTATCATTGGGATGTAACTGAATAGAAAGATCGGTTTTAGCATCAATAAATTTAATTAGCAAAGGAAAGTCATTCCCGAATTGATGGTAGTTTTTTTTACCAACCAATTCACCTTTATATTCTGAAATAAGAGTAGTGATTTTTTTACCTGATTCAGAACCATTTTCAACTATAGAAATATTTTCTTTCACACCAGAAATTTCCCAACTTTCCCCAATATTATTCTTGCTGGTATCTTTATTTAAAAGATCCTTTAATTTACGTCCTCCCCATATTTTTTCCTGAAGAATGGGTTTAAATTTGATTGGATAGTTGATCATAACTAATAGATTCTTAATTTATTCGCTACTAATTAAAAATAGATTTCTGTATAATCTTTCCCGATGACTGTTTAGACTCGCATTCATATCAATCTCATCGATCTTCTCTATTTTGAATCCAGATAGAACAGTTTTCATCTCCTTGGTCTGGCTTTCAGTAACTAATAATAAGAAGCGTTCCTTATCAGGAATATCATAAGCATTTTCATTTTTCAAATCTTTAATAGGTCTTCCATACTCCCATATTAATTCTGGTGTAAAACCACTGAATTCATATACGGGTAAATCATCCTCATCAAAATGTTGATCAATAACAGAAATACTTTTGTAAGAAGGATTTAGTTCCATTTTTTTTGCAATTGGAAAAGCAAAAAATATGATACAGATAATAAACCAAACGCTTAAATAAAATACCGGTTTGATACGATTTCTCCTTAAATAATAAAATATGAGGATGCCTATTAATCCAAGGCAAATGGAAGTAATTAGAAACCAGGGCCATATTTCTGAAAATATATCTTTTAAGAAATAGAACCCTATAATTGGAAAGGCAAGACCTATAAGAGCGATTAGCGAAAAATTGAAATAAACAACCAGCTTTTCTTTTTTCGGCATCATATCAAACCTTCTAAAAAGATATTCTATATAAAATGCCGTATTCAAAGCAAGCGGGATTAAAACCGGTAAGAGATATCTTGATTTCTTTTCAGGTATTATAGAAAGCAATACTACTGAAGCTAAAGTCCACCATAGTGTAAACTTATAGCCTGGTTTATCAAAAACCCTGTTTTTAAGATATGGATAAAGCAGACTGACAAATGCCGGAATCGTCCATATTCCCGTTTGAATTACAAAACTCCAGTAATAATAGATTGGACGGGTATTATAATCAAGCCAACGACCTGTTTCCTTTTCAGTTATTTTAGCAACGGCATGAGTATCGAAAAAATATACATAAAGACTCCAGGAGGCTGAAACGATAAAAGCAATTAATACCATCAATATTAAAGGCTTCCATTTGCTTCTGAGGTTTTTATATTTATAAACTGCTCCGTAGGCAATTAAAAAGGGTAAGAGCAATCCATACATAGAGACAGGGCCCTTACTAAGAAATGAACAGCCCAATAAGAGCCCCGCAATTACACCGTTTGTATATTTATTACCTTCTTCAGCAAAAATTCTATACATCCCATATATAGCCATGATCATCCAGGCATGAGTATGTATATCCCATTGTCCATCTCTACCCGAATGGAGTATATAAAATGAGGTTACGCCAATTAAACCTGCGATAAATGCAAATTTTCGATGTGCAGTAATTTTAAAACCTAATTTATAAATAAAAATTACGGTTATAGTTCCCATTATTGCTGCAGGCAACCTTAACGCAAAAAGACTTTTCATTCCAAATAGCAACATTGACAGAGCCGTTAGCCATGTTGGAAGTGGAGGCTTTTCATATCTAGGTTCATTATTTAGTGTTGTGAAGATCCAATGATCCAGATTAATCATTTCCCGGGCTGTAGCGAAATTTCGGGCTTCCATAATATTCACCAGTATCGCATCGAGATTAACGAAAAATATCGCAATACAAACCATCACTAATAAAAGAAGATAATTATCCTTTAACTTCATTTTTTTGAATATAAATATTTCTAATATACATAATCAATCCAATTCCATGACCTGCTAATAAAACGGGATCTTTTCTAAGTATTGCATAAATTGTAATAGTTCCCGAACCAAGTAAACTTAATAACCAAAAACCCAGGGGGAGACTTGATATTTTCTTCCTTTCTGAATAGAGCCATTGGTATATAAATCTTAAGGTAAAAATTAGTTGTCCTAAAGATCCAAGAATTAACAACCAAAATGGTATTGCTTCATTTCTAAATAACTTTGCGGCATCATATTGATTATTATTGAAACCATAAATAACTATGAGCAACGGAAATATCCATAGAAATATTCTAAATAACTTGGGATACCTATGCCATTCACCTTGTAGTTGAAGATTTCTTATGTATATAAAATAAGTTAGCGTTTGCCCCATCATAATTGCGAAATCATTCCTTAAATAACCATAAACGAATAGTAAAAAAGAAGCAAGTAAACTTAAGTGCCAAAATACAATGGGAGTAATTATTTTTTTACTTTTTTCAGAAAGAATCCATTGTAGGATCATACGCCCAGAGAAAAGTAATTGTGCAAAAAAACCTATTGTATAAATTAACCAACTATCCATCTCTTGAGATCATCTTAAATAATGAAAAAATATCATTTTTAATACAATCAATACATTGAAATAAAGTCGTCATAAATGTGATCAGGAAGTTTTCAGCTAAATTAATATTATTTCTCGAACCCATGATATTGTCCTTTACCGATTAATTTTAGCAGTTTGAAGATTTTCTAATCATGCAATATGTATGACTCATTTTTACTTCTATATTTGAAACTCCAAATCTATTGAAATACCCTGCTTGGCTAACAGAAAAATTTATTAGTCATGCTGACACAACAGGATTATATCCTCAATACTGAGGAAGAATACAAACAGATCGAATCTGTAAAAGAATGGATTCAAAATATTCACGAATCTGGTACATTTTTTAATCTTTCTTTGAAGACACTAGAATTAATTCGCCGTTTCAATAATTTACATATCCAGGTTTTTGAAGAAAATAATACCACTCCCAGTAATTTAAATCAGCTAGTGATCACTTCAAAGGGACTGGAAACACAATTAATTAGAGAGAATTAGAAAAAATCAAAAATATTATATACTGATAATCAAAAACTTCCCTCGGGAAGTTTTATTTTTTTATAAATGTGTGATTTTTTAGATGAAAAAACATTGTATTATTTATAAAGTGGCTTATATTTGCAACCGCAAAAAGGTCGCATAGCTCAGCTGGATAGAGCACCTGCCTTCTAAGCAGGCGGTCCCAGGTTCGAATCCTGGTGCGATCACGAAAAGCCTTCCTTACGGGAGGCTTTTTTGTTTTTATTAAAATTTATCACATCTACTATTTTTATATAACACCTACTTTACGCACACAAAGAATATTTTAGCGAAATTTCACAACTAGATAATATTTTTAATGGTTAGAATAAAAATTCAGACATTTTATACTAAACATAGGGTTCAATTCTACATCTGGGTTATTCATTATTTCGGTTAATGATCCTCACTTAACAACATTACTGAAAATAACTTAAGAATTTGTACAGCCTATTTTAGTACTATCTGTTTATTAATTCAGTTTATAATTCAACCCATATTTTTTGGAATGATTGTGTAATAAAAATTCCCAATAATTATCTTACTTCCCGTTTCTAAAGAACTATAACCTTCCAAAGGTTATTCAAATCATAACCAAGACATCGCTTTATTTGCTGTTTTTATGATGCAAGGTTTTAATCAAGAGTTATTTTCTTACTTATCCATCTTATTTTCAGGTGATTATATTTAAAAGTTCTTTTTGACATTTACGAAAGCTTATCCTTTATTGAGAGATATTCTTCCAAAACGGAATGAGCTATATGGAAGAACTTTGAAAGTCATTTTCCGATGACTGATTTCTATATGATGATCAAATTTGCACTAGGAACTTAGGGTAATATTGGATATCAATCAATCACCTAAAATAATTTGGCAGGAAGAATGAGATAGATAAAATTAGAATTCTCAAAAACTTTAATCGTATTCAAATTAAATTGTTTTGATTTGAAAAATGGACAATTTTAAATTATTAAGGTCAAACATATTTAGACCGAACTCCTGTCCAGATTATTTAATTATCTAAATATCTATTGTCTGATTTTCACTAGAGTTAGGGATAAAAAATTACAATTCTAACGAAGAAAATTTAAGAAATGGTTGATAGGTTAGCTACCTGTAAAGGTATTCAAAGACTAAATCCAAAACTATCCTTTTGAGAGAAAGTGATTATTTGTACATAATCATTCTCCTACTTCATTTGAAAATTATATTCCTAAAGAATGTTAACATAATTACTAAATTGCATTTAATAAATATATGGTTTAAAAATATTTAAATATTAAGAACATTCTATCCATACATTATTTTTAAAAACTCTATGCTCGCTCTTATTAAACAGACAATTTTAATCTACCGACCAATAATAAGCCTGCTATTATTTTTTGGATGCTATCTAAATTTGTCTGCTCAAAATCAAATTAGTTTTGAACGAATCTCTACTAATGATGGCCTTTCCCAAAGTGATATTAATGCCATTTACCAGGATAAAACCGGTTTTATCTGGTTTGGGACCCATGACGGCCTTAATAAATTTAATGGCTATAATTTTACAGTTTATAAGCCAAAAAAGGATGAAAATTCTATCAGCAGTAATTTAATCTTTTCAATCACCGGTGATAAAAAAGGCAATTTATGGATAGGGACTACGGGTAGCGGCCTCAATTTTTTCGATAAAACCACCGATAAATTTACCACTTATAGGAATGATAAAAAGGATGCAAACAGTTTAAGCAATGACCATATAACCTGTTTATTCTTGGATAAGAAAGGTCGCTTATGGATAGGAACCCGGGATGGTTTGAATCTACTGGATCTTCGCAAATCAAAGAATGAATATCGCTTTCAGCGTTTCTATATAGAAAAAGATAAAGGAAGTCCTGAGAATAACACTATTTATTCAATCTTCGAAGACAGTTCCGGTGAAATTTGGGCTGGAGGTCAAATTGGCTTATATAAATTAAAGTCGAATAACGAAGGGGCCACCGGTTTTTCAAAAGTGAATAAGGACCTTAATCTTCCCGAAGGGATGGTAGAAGCTATTGCACAGGATGATAACGGTAAATTATTTTTTGGAACTTCTGACGGACTCTATTTTTTATCCGATCAAACGCAGCAAACGAAAAATGTTGTTCGTCTGGTTGACGGTTTCTTCAACGATATTCAAATAGATAAAGAAAATAATATTTGGGGTGGAACCAATAAAGGACTGATTTATCTTGAAAATGGAAAATTGCCTGTTGTTACAGACCATTTTCAGTATGATCCCCGAAATTTAAACAGTCTCAGCAAAAATATTGTAAAATCCCTTTATACCGATGACACAGGAATTATTTGGGTTGGAACCAATGGTGGTGGTATCAATAAATTTGATCCCGGGCATAAAGATTTTCGACATATAAGAAAAACTACTGCCGATAATAGCTTAAGCTATGATAAGATACGGGCTATGTATGAAGATTCTAACGGAACTTTATGGATAGGAACCGAAGGTGGAGGCTTGAATATGTTATTAGAGGAAGATAACCGGAATTATTCAGGATTTAAAAATTTTGAAACCGTCCTAAAGCCTTTTGCTTTATCAGAAATTGAAATCGATAATAAGAAAACCCTGCTTATTGGTGCAGAAGGAACTCCTTCTTTTTATAAACTTGATATTTCCAATCCTGAAAAAATTAAAGAAAGTGATATCATCCCGATTCCTGAAATTGAATATAGCGTCTTTTCCTTTTTGACCGATAGTAACGAAAATTTATGGATAGGAACGTATCGTGGCGGGGTACACAGATGGGTTAAGGATTCAGCATCTCCTGACGGATTTAAAAAACAACAATTTTTAAACGAGCAAAATAATCCTAACAGCATTTCAGATAATATTATTCGGAGCATTTATGAAGATAGTAAAGGAAATATCTGGTTTGCCACGGGGGATGGATTAGCACGGCTAAAAAAGGATCAGATTGAAAAAGAGAATCCGGATTTCATCAATTACAAACATCAAAAAGGCGATACTACCAGTATAAGTCATGATTATATTTTAAGCCTGCATGAAAGCAAAGACGGAGCGCTATGGATAGGAACCTTTGGTGGTGGCTTGGATAAATTTATTCCGGCGTCACAATCCCAACCTGAACGTTTTATTTCATATTCCGAAGAAGATGGCCTGCCAAATAATGTGATTAAAGGAATTCTTGAAGATGAAAAAGGAAATTTATGGCTATCCACAAATAAAGGACTTTCCAGGTTTAATCCGGAAAAAGAGACCTTTAAGAATTTTAATGTTAATGACGGACTCCAGAATAATGAATTTCAGGAATTAGCTTTTTTGAAGCGGGATGACGGTGAAATGCTCTTTGGGGGAATCAATGGATTTAATGCCTTTTACCCCAGTAAAATTATAGAGAACCCCTACCCTCCGGAAACAGTAATTACCAATTTTTCCATTGCGAATAAACCCGTTAAAATAGATGAAAAGCTAAAAGGAAGAATTGTTCTGGATAAATCTATTACGGAAACTGAAAATATTAAAGTAAAGTACAATCAGAATAATATTTCCTTTGAATTCGCGGGGCTTCATTATGCCTCCCCTAAAAAAAACAAGTATGCCTATAAATTAGAAGGTTTTGATGAAGATTGGATTTATACAGATTCTGAAAAGCGTTTTGCAACCTATACTAATTTAAACCCGGGCGATTATATCTTAAAAATCAAGTCTACTAATAATGATGGAATATGGGATCCCACACCAGCAGAATTGGCAATTGAGGTAATCCCCCCTTTCTGGATGACCAATACTGCCTATGTGATCTATTTTCTGCTTTTTATTGCTTTACTCTATGCGCTTCTTAAATACACGATAATCAGCACTACTAAAAAACATCAGCTGGAGATGGAGCATCTGGAAAAAGAAAAAAATGAGGAATTGCAACAGATGAAAATGGATTTTTTCACGAATGTCTCTCACGAATTTCGGACGCCTCTTACGTTAATAAAAGGCCCTCTGGAATATTTACAACAAAAAGGTAAAGATCTGGATTATAGCATTATTGAGAACCAGTATGCTATGATGTATAAAAACACGAAATACTTATTAAGGTTATTGACGCAATTACTGGATTTTGAAAAGATGGATCAGGGTAAAATGAAGCTGACCGTTAGAGAAGGTAATATTGTAAAATTCCTTAAAGAAGTTGGTGAGCCCTTTAAATTTATTAGCGAAAAGAAGAATATCGAATATAAATTTGAAACTGAAAAAAGTAGTATCACTTCCTGTTTTGATCCCGATGCCTTAGAGAAAATAATGAACAACCTTTTATCTAATGCGTTTAAATTCTGCCCTATAGACGGCTATGTTTTAGTCAAAATAAAAATTGATAAAAAGCAGATAGACGGACAAGTTTCAGAAGTGGTCGTTATAGAAGTGACCGATTCCGGAGCTGGAATTTCAGCAGCTAAAAAAGAGCGAATCTTTAAGAGGTTTTATAGCAAAGATATTTCAAGGGAAAAACAAATGGTGGGAACAGGCATTGGCCTTAGTTATACCAAAAGCCTGGTAGATCATCATTTAGGTACTATAAATATTGATAAAAATGAAAAGGGCGGCTCTACCTTCGTTATAAGCCTACCCAAAGATAAAAGCTCTTACATCAATAAAGAAGGTATCAAACTATATAAAGGGAAGGATAAAGAGATCCTTCTAAATCCGGCAAATTCGTCGTCCTACCTTATTTCTCTAAGTGATGAGAAAAATGATAAAAACATTTTTAAAGACCGGCCTGAACTACCAATCATACTGGTAGTAGATGATAATAAAGATATCCGGAAATTTATAAGACAAAGCCTGCAGGATAATTATAATATTCAGGAAGCTGAAAATGGCAGGGAAGGTTTTGAAAAAGCAAAAGAAATAGTTCCCAATATTATCATTAGTGACCTTATCATGCCTGAGATGGATGGCATAGAATTTTGTCATCATTGTAAAAATGACCCGGCTACCAGCCATATTCCATTCTTACTATTAACCGCTAAAGATTCCCAGGAGAGTGAATTGGTGGCCATGGAAAGCGGGGCCGATGATTACTTAATAAAACCTTTTAACCTGGAGCTCCTTCAGTTAAAACTGAAGAATATTATTACAAAACGAAATCATCTAAGGAAACGTTTCAACAGGGAAATCATTCTAAAACCAGAAGATGTTACGGTAACCTCTGCCGATGAAAAATTCCTTCAGCAGGCCATGGATATTGTGGAGAATAATATGATGAATACCGATTTTAGTGTGGAAATGCTCGTTAAGGAAATGGGATTAAGTCGAAGCAATCTTTACCTGAAACTAAAAGAAATTACCGGTCTTTCTTCAAGTGAATTTATTCGCAGTATCAGATTAAAAAGAGCAGTCCAGTTACTTGAAAAAAGTGACCTTTCGGTGAAGGAAATAATGTATATGACAGGTTTTAATACAGCCTCCTATTTTGCTAAATGTTTCAAAAAACAGTTTGGTAAGACTCCTAGCGAATACGTGAATAAATTAAATAATACCTGATCATAGATTTCAAATTCGATAGGTGTTATTTTGAATTCAAACTTTTCGAGAATAAAAAACAGCAATTAGATTTAATTAGAAATTCAACCATCTACCTTCTTTAAATATTCGCTATAACTACTGATTACAAGCACCTTAAATAAAATAAATTTAATTTAAAGAATACCCGCGAAACATTTGATATAGCTTTTTAAACATACGTAGCCTTCATTTTACAGGTTAAATCCAATATTTACCTACTTTGTTATTTCAAAATATATAAGCAGTGGGATTAATCCATATTTGTATGAAGAAGTATATTCTCAAAATTTCCGAAGCAATTTTTACGAAGCATCATTACTTGCTGGTTATACCTATTGTATTTTTTATATCCTGTGCTACAAATGCACAATCAGATGTTTCAAAAAATAGCCAGAAAAAGCCTAATATCATCTATATAATGGCAGATGATCATACTACGCAGGCTTTTGGCATATACGGAAGCAGGCTTGCCCAACTAAACCCAACGCCGGTGCTGGATAGTTTAGCACGTGATGGGATGATCTTTGACAATGCGTTCGTAAACAACTCCATTTGCGTACCCAGTCGAGCGGCTATTTTAACAGGTCAACGGGCCCAGACTAATGGAGTGATAGATCTGGAAGGAACACTTCCCGTAGAAAAACAATATTTGCCTAAAGAAATGAGCAAACTGGGTTATCAAACTGCGCTCGTAGGTAAATGGCACTTACATGACGAACCTGCAGCTTTTGATTACTACCAGGTATTGCCGGTGCAGGGTAAATATTTTGATCCTGACTTCAGAGTCCGCGGTGAAAAGTCCTGGCCACAAAATGTGATAAAAACTAAAGGACATTCTACAGATATCATTACCGATATTAGTTTAGACTGGTTAAAAAATAAGCGTGATCCGAACAAACCATTCTTTCTGATGCATCATTTTAAAGCGCCGCATGATGACTTTGAACATGCCCCCAGATATGAAGACTATCTCAAAAATGCTTTTATACCAGAACCGGCCAGCATGTATTATAACGCTGATAATGGTTCTATCGCTACAAGAGGTGTCCACGATTCCCTTACGCGAATTATAGGTTCCTCGGTTTCAAGAAGAAATTTGGTAAGAAACCAGGCCATGAATATTTATCCCGAAAAAGAAATATATAAGAACTATCGGGATGCGGGAGATATTGATATTAGCGAACATATTCCTTTTGAACTGGATGCCGAAGAACGAAAATATACTAGTGCTGTATATCAGGATTATCTTAAAAAATATCTTCGGGCAGTGAAAGGTGTTGATGATAATGTAAAACGATTGCTCGATTACCTGGAGCAGGAAGGGCTAATGGAAAACACCATTATTGTCTATACCGGGGATCAGGGGTTTATGCTTGGAGAGCATGATTATATAGATAAACGCTGGATGTATGATGAATCTATGCGCATGCCTTTTTTTGTTCGATATCCCAAAACCATACAAGCCGGCACCCGTACCAATGCCATTATAAACAATACAGACTTTGCTCCTACCCTTATAGAATTAGCAGGCGGAAAAACTCCTGATTATATGCAGGGACACAGTTTTAAAACCATCCTCGAAACCGGGAAAGAACCTGAAGATTGGCAGGATGCCACCTACTATCGTTACTGGATGCATATGGCTCATAAACATGGAAACCCAGCACATTTTGGTATAAGGACAAAGGATTTTAAACTTATTTTCTTTTATGGAAAATACTGGGTAGATACTGAAGACCCCAATGCTACCTGGAACAAGGAAAGCTGGGGGAACGATTTTAAACGGCACACCCCGGTGGCCTGGGAGTTTTATGATCTAAGAAACGATCCTTACGAAATGAATAATGCATATGACGATCCTTATTATAAGGAGATCATTTCGAATTTGAAAATCAGGTTGAAAGATCTCAGAGAAGAACTTAACGAAACTGATAAAAATTATCCCCACATCCAGAAAATTATTGATGAACACTGGGAAAATTAAGTTTACGTAATTGTTTGATTAGCCTTTGGGGGAACAATAGTTCCCCCTTTTTTAAGAAAAATATATCTCCATGAAAATTAATATTCTATTAGTTGCACTATTCGCTCTTATCCATATCCCTGCTTTAAATGCGCAGGATTTGAACGACTGGGAAAATCCGGCCGTAACAGGTATCAATAAACTACCTGCAAGGGCTACTATGTATTCGTTTTCCAATAAGCAGGCAGCTATAAATTTGAATAAAGAAAATTCAGATCGTGTAAAATCTCTGAACGGTACCTGGCAATTTAATTTTTCCACCAGCCCTTCATCGGCTCCTGAAAATTTTCTAAATAAATATTTTAAAGATTGGACAAGCATTGAAGTTCCTGCAAATTGGGAATTGCAGGGTTTTGGAATGCCTATTTATACAAATTCCCAACATCCGTGGGGAACCAATGATTACCCCAATATCCCAGAAGACAATAATCCCGTTGGAATCTATAAAAGGAAGTTTACAGTTCCCAATTCGTGGCAGGATATGCAAGTGCGTATTCATTTTGGAGGGGTAACTTCGGCGTTTTATTTGTATATAAATGGAGAAAAAGTAGGTTATAGCCAGGGAAGTCGCTTACCTGCAGAATTTGATATTAGTCCTTATCTAAAAAAAGGAGAAAATACCGTGATTGCCAAAGTTTTTAGGTGGTCTGATGGTTCCTACCTGGAAGCCCAGGATCATTGGAAACTCAGCGGGATTCACCGTGATGTTTTATTGCTGGCTGAACCAAAAACGGCCATATCAGATTTCTTTGTAAAGACTGAATTGGATAAAGAATATAAAAACGCAACATTACTCATTAAGCCATCTATTAAAACTTCGGAAAACACCGATTATAAGAATTGGCAATTATCAGCTGAATTATTTGATACTGAAGGAGAACCTATAGCTCAGGAAACCATTCCACTTTCAGAAATAACCGATTACAGGTATTCGCAACGATGGACTGAAAAATTCGATTTCATTAATATTCCGATAGAAAATCCTAAAAAATGGACGGCAGAAACGCCCAACCTGTATACACTTACACTGAGTTTAATAGATTTAAATTCAGAAATTACCGAAGTAAAAAGCACCAGTGTTGGTTTTAGAAAATATGAAACCAAGGATGGTGTATTTATGGTAAATGGCCAGCCTGTAAAAATTTATGGGGTAAATCGTCATGATCACAACCAGAAAACTGGGAAGACGGTTAGTTATGAAGATATGAAACGGGATGTTGAGCTGCTGAAATTATATAATTTCAATGCCGTTCGAACCAGTCACTATCCAAACAATCCTGAATTCTATGACCTATGTGATGAATACGGGATCTATGTAATGGATGAGGCTAATATAGAGTCCCACGGTTTACGGGGAGAACTCACCAATAATTCTGCCTGGGGAAATGCTTTTTTAGACCGAATGATACGAATGGTTGAAAGGGATAAAAATCATCCCAGTATATTTTCCTGGTCTTTAGGAAATGAGTCCGGACTTGGCCCGCTACATGGTGCACTTTCCGGCTATACAAAGTATATGGATCCAGATCGCCTGGTTCATTACGAAGGGGCCAATGGCGGTGGAGGCAAGCTTTCTCCCCAGAGCAGGAACACCCCTGAAGACCCTTATAATATTGTCGACTTTGTTAGCCGAATGTACCCTACCCCACAGGAGTTTTTGGAAATGGATGCTTCACAAACAGGAATGAAACCTTTACTCGCCATAGAATATTCACACGCCATGGGGAACTCCAACGGTGGCTTAAAAGATATTTGGGATATTGTGCATGCAAGTCCACGCTGGGCTGGTGGTTTCATCTGGGACTGGATGGACCAGGGCATACTGGTAGAAAAGGATGGCTGTGAGCAATATGCTTATGGTGGATATTTCGGCGAACCCTACCACGATAGCAATTTCAATATTAACGGGATTATAAATTCAGATCAAACGGTGAAACCGGTGATGTATGAATGCAAGTATATTTTTCAGCCATTTGTTTTTGAAAATTTCAATGCTGAAAAAAACACGTTAGAAATAACTAAACGCCGAAAATTTGCAGCATGGAATGATTATGAATTTTCATATGAAATTCAGGAAGACGGAATCTCAATTGCTACTGGTGCAATCGCTGATGGAGCAAATATTTCAGAAGAAACACATTCAGTAATATTAGACTCTAATTATACCGAAAAGAAAGGAAAAGAATATCATTTAAATGTTTACGCAAAATTAAAAAAGGAAACAAAATGGGCTGATAAAGGCTATGTCCAGGCGCAGGAACAATTTGCGCTACCAGCAACCGAGACTTTATTAAAATTTCCACAGGCACAGGGAGAAAAAATCAGCATTAAAGAACAGGATGTAAAACTCATTATTGAAAATGTTGATTTTGAAGTAGTGTTTGATACAAAAGTTGGTACACTGGAAGAATTCAGCTTTAAGAATAAAGATTTAATTACCAGTCCTGTAAAACCTAATTTCTGGAGGGCGATGACCGATAATGACCGGCTGGGATGGCATACCGATGAAAATCTCAAATTCTGGAAAAGTGCCACTCAAAACCAAACATTATTAAAAATTGAAGAAGAAAAAATTGATGATCATACTATTATTATCAATACCTATCATCAACTTGCCGATGGAGGTGCCACACAGAAAACAAGCTATACTATTAATTCTGATGCCAGCATAGAAATCACCAGCGAACTTTCTACAAGCAACCATTTGTCATGGATCCCAAGGATTGGAGTGGAACTAGGTCTGGCTCCTTCCCTATCCAAAATTAAATGGTTTGGCAAAGGCCCGCACGAAAATTATAATGATCGTAGTGAAGCTGCTTTTGTGGGACAGTACAACAGTAATCTCGAAGAATTCCCGACCTCCTATGTTTATCCCCAGGCAAATGCTAACCGAATGGATACGCGCTGGGTTCAGTTTAAAGATAAAAAGGGCGATGGCCTCAAATTTACTGGTAGTTTATTTGAATTTAGTGCTTATCCCTATTCCAATGAAAATTTAGAAAAAGCGACCAACATCTGTGAATTGGAAGAAGGCGATTATACCACACTCAATATAGATCACAAGCAGATGGGCGTTGGAGGTTTTAATTCCTGGAGCTGGAAAGCAGCACCTTTAGAGAAATATCGCATTCCTCCGGGAAATTATATTTATAAAATAAAAATACAGCCTGTGGGGTTTTAGAATAAAATTGATTGTATTCTGAAATTATGAAATTGGATAACATATCCTAATCCTTGTCCAAAGGTTCTGTAAAACCAAATCTAATCTTTGTTTTTCGGCTTCAGTCTCTTTGTTGTTTCTCTCCATACCAAGCGGAGCAGGAATTTAGTTAAAGGAAAGCCCTGTTTTGTGTTATCAAAGCGAAGAAATACAGGGATCAAGAGATTCCTCTTTCTTTGGAATGACATCCTTGAAACTGTATCTAGTATTTTTTACGAAGGATGTAGTAAGAGACAACTATTGGCTGGTTAAACAAGCAAATATTATCCTGAAAAGTTAAAATCTGAGTTCAGATTAAAGTAATTTAAAATTAGAATATATCACTACTCTAGCTTGAAAATTTGCTCCAAAGGCACCCATTTTTGCCCGTTTTCAGCCCACGGTAATCTTTGCTGAAATGTATCCATCAGTTTTTCCCATTCCTTTACTTTAGGGTTCTCAGCATCCATTCTGGCCTTTTTTTCATGGTCAAAAGTTTCATCCACTTCCATGATCATAAATAACCGATTACCGGTAAGATAGATTTCCATGTCTATAATCCCGGCGTCCTTAATGCTTCTGGTAATCTCTGGCCAGGCATTGCCCGCAGCATGGTATTCTTTATATTTTTCAATCAGTTGCGGGTCATCCTTTAGGTCGCAGGAATAACATAATCTTTTTATAGCACTCATTTTCTTCTGAAATTAATTTGTATGGTAAACTTTATAAACCTGTCTTCCGTAGATACCAATTACTACAAAACATATTAGTGGTAGAATAAATGAGAAATTCACTTCAGGAACTCCTAAGATGAGAGTATCTACATAACCCGGTCCGCCGAAGTCAAGAATATATCCCTGTAAATAAGGCATAAATGCGCCTCCAACAATAGCCATTACCAGAAAAGCAGCTCCAAATTTGGCATCCGGGCCCTGTCCTTCCAAAGCGATCCCGTAAATAGTTGGGAACATGATAGACATAAAAAACGAAACTCCAACCAGGGCATACAGTCCGGTCATCCCTCCCACGAAAATCGTCACCAGGGTCAATAAAAACGCTCCAATTGCAAAATACATCAGCAATTTACCGGAATTCACATATCGCATTAGAGCGGTACCTACTGCCCGGCCGATAAGAAATATGATCAGGGCTGCTGCGCCATAATATATTGCTGTGGCATTATCTATACCCAAAGGTTCTGCATATTGATAGACGTAGGTCCAACACATGATTTGTGCCCCCACATAAAAGATCTGAGCGATGACCCCACCTGCAAATTTTTTACTGCTCCATAAACGTTTCACAGATTCGAAAAAATTAACTTTTCCTTCCTGTTCCTTATTTCGCGGCATTTTCATAATCCCGATAATGATAAGGAAGACCAGTACTACCCCACCAAGGATCACATAAGGATTTCTTATGATTTCCAGGTCTGCTGTTCTAATCGTCGCTTTGGCAGATTCTGAAAGCTGATCGTAAAACACATCCCCGGATTCATTGGTGTCATCAGATTGTAGCGCATCGAGAATAAAACTTCTGGCAATTAATAGACCTGCTATGGAACCCACAGGATTAAAGGCTTGCGCCAGATTTAAACGCTGGGTTGCAGTTTCCGGGGCTCCCATGGCCAGAATATAAGGGTTGGCTGTGGTTTCCAAAAAGGCCAGTCCGAATGTTAATATGTATAATGCTACCAGGAAAAAACTAAAACTTTCATAGGCGGCAGCAGGAAAAAACAGGAAAGCTCCCGTGGCATATAGCGCTAAGCCTATCATTATCCCTTTTTTATAGGAAAATTTATTTACAAAAAGTGCTGCAGGAATAGCCATGGTAAAATATCCTCCATAGAAGGCCGCCTGAACTAAAGATGCTTCAGTGTTAGAAAGTTCCAATACCTTTTTAAAAGCTGAAACCATGGGGTTGGTAATATCATTGGCAAATCCCCATAATGCAAAAAGCGAAGTGATTAATATAAATGGAACAATTACCGATTTAGATACTACGGGAATGCTTGTTTTTTTGTTCAATTTAGCTGTATAGGTAGATTCCATCTAATTATTTTTATTCGGTTAATAATGAACGATCCAGGTGAACATAACCACCGTCCACAAAAATAAACTGGCCTGTGGTATGTGATGATTTTTCTGAAATATTAAACAGGCACGCATCTGCAATTTCTTCGGGAGTTGTCATCCTGTTACCTAAAGGGATTTTGTCTTCTATAGCTTTCTTCTTTTGCTGGCCGTCTTCCATAGTATCCAGCCAGTTTTGATAAGCCGGCGTCATACTTTCGGCGATAATAAGCGCGTTGCACCTTATTCCATCCTTGATTAAATCTACGGCCCATTCACGGGTAAGCCCTAAAACGCCCCCTTTAGAAGCAGCATATCCAGAAGTACTTCCCTGTCCCGTTAAGGCAACCTTGGATCCTATATTTAGGATATTTCCGTTGGTCTTTTTTAGAAGCGGCAACGCATATTTGGTCATTGCAAAAAAGCTGACCAAATTAAGTTTTAGAGAGTACATAAAATCTTCTATCGAGCTATCCAGTCCGGCGCCGTCGTTCACCCCAACATTATTGATAAGCGCGTCCATACGACCATACTTCTTATCAATAGTTTTTACCGCATCTTCAATTTGGTTAGGATCAGAAAGGTCTGTTTTTATAAATATTGCATCGATTCCTTTTTGTTGTAATTCTTCTGCATAGCCAATACCCCGTTCATTCCTACATACGATCACAGGAATGGCTCCTTCTTCTGCCAACGATTGTACAATCGTCTCACCAATACTACCTTTTATCCCGGCGGCACCAGTTACTACTACTACTTTATCTTTCAATCCTAAGTCCATCTTCAAATATTTTTAAATTATACATCATAAAAGTTCTGTGCCGTTCTGCCCCACACATCTTCTTTTTCTCTTTCACTAAGCGGCTTTATATAGTTTTCCAGAATTCCTTTAACCTCAGAATAGCTACCTCCCAGTAAACATACCGGCCAGTCAGATCCAAACATAATACGCTCCGATCCAAAGCCATCAAATATTACATCCAGATAGGGTGCAAAATCGGAATATTCCCATTTTTCCAAGTCTGCTTCGGTGACCATCCCGGAAACTTTACAATACACATTCTTATGCGATGCCAGGGTTTTCATCTTTTCTTTCCACTCATCAATTTTTCCATTTTTAATATCCGGTTTGGCGATATGGTCGATCACAAATTTTTGCTTCGGAAACTTTTTTACCGTAGCCAGCGCAGCTTCCATTTGTGAGGGAAAAATGAGAATATCATAAGTAAATCCATATTTTTCGAGGGAAGCAATCCCCTTTTGAAAATCGGCGAGCTTCATAAAATTCACATCCGGTTCATCCTGCACCACATGTCGAAACCCCTTTAGCTTTTCATATTTTCTATAGTGCTCGAGTCTCTCTTCAAGATCCGGGGAACGTAAATCTATCCATCCCACAACGGCTTTTATAAAATCATGTTTTTCAGCCAGGTCAAGTAGAAAATTAGTTTCATCTTCGGTTTGATCTGCCTGTACAACCACGCAACCCGCTATACCCTCTTTTTTGCATATAGGTTTAAGATCTTCCGGCAGAAAATCTTTTTGTATCACCTTCATATCATCACTAATCCAGCTGTGTTTTTCGGGATTATATTTCCAAAAATGCTGGTGCGCGTCAATTTTCATAAATCGGGGTTTTAAGGTTTCTTAGACTCTCCCGAATACCTTCAGCTTCTATTTCGTTAAGGTAAACGGCAATGGTCCTGACCAAACCCTCAAATTGAGTAAGGTCTTCTCCGAAAATTATTTTATTCTGAAGTATCGATTCTACAAATTCTTCAGTATTTATAAGCTTTTTATCCTTTTTCTCCCATTGCTGATTGAAAAAAGAAAGTACTTCAGGATCATCTTTCACTTCTATACTCTCCCCCTTAAATTCCCCTTTATAAAACCGAAGCATACATGCTAGTGAGAAAGCGGTTCGCTTGGGAAAATGGCCTTTTTCGGAAGTATATTCTTTGAATGCCGGCAGCAAACGTGCCTGAAATTTTGAAGTACTGTTTAAAGAAATAGCAAGTAGGTAATGTTTTAAAGTAGGATTTTTAAACCTATCTAATACCGCGTCTATAAATGCATCTATTTCGGATTCTGGAAACTTATTTAGTGTAGGTTTAATTTCTTCTCGTAATACCTGCTCCACATGATTTAAAACCAGGTCATCATCCATGCTTTCCCTCACTGTTCGTAAGCCTGCCAGGTAACCTACAGGAACAAGCGAAGTATGCGCTCCGTTCAATATCCTAACTTTTAATTCCCGGTAAGAAGCAAGCTCATCTACAAACTGTACATTCAAATTTGTCTTTTCAAATGGCAGTTCTTTTTTCACGATTTCGGGTGCCTTTATAATCCAACTATGATATTCCTCGCCGGCAACTAATAATGGATCTTTAAAACCTGTTTTTTGTTGAATCTCGTTCTTCCTATTCTCAGGAAAACCGGAAACTATTCGATCTACCAGTGTACTACAGAAATAGTTGTGCTTTTCAATCCATTGTTGAAAATCATCTCCTAAATCCCACAGTTTGATATATTGCAGTACGGTTTTTAATAGTTCTTCTCCATTATCTTCTATTAATTCACAAGGTAAAACGATGCAACCTTTATCTTCTGCTCCCTTAAAATGATCAAATCTGTACAACAACCATAAAGTCAGTTTTGCCGGGAACTCTTTTGGTGGTTGATCCTCAAAACTATCTGAGTCAGAAAACTTAATACCAGCTTCGGTAGTATTAGAAATAATAAAGCGTATCTCTGGTTGTAAAGCTGTTTTTAAGTATTTATCCCATTCGTTGTAAGAATGAATTACCCGGTTCACGCAGCTTATCAATTTCACTTCGGAAAGCATTTCTCCCCGCTTTATTCCATCCAGCGCCACATGAAAAAGACCATCTTGTTGTTTTAATTCCTTGTAATTTCCACCCTCAGTAGGTTTTACAACTATTACCCCGGCGTCAAACCCGGTTTTTTCGTTCAGCTCATTGATCATCCAGTCACAGAAAGCCCTCAAAAAATTACCTCCGCCAAACTGTAGTACACGTTCGGGATATTCAATAGGTTTATTTGCTGTATTTCTGTTAAGTTGTTTCATTTGATATTTTGTTTTATGCTCGTTCATTAAAGCACCTTATAAGCAAATCATGAATTAAATTGCCACGTCCACCGCAGTCAAGACATTTTTTGACCTTTCGACTGCGCTCAAGGTGACAAAAACTTATGTAAGGTCTCTAAATAGATAAGCATATTTTGTTTTTCCAGACTTCACAGGTTTTTAAAACTTGGGAGGTCTTTGCTCATATTTTATAATGATATTCCCCTTTTCCAGGGAATAAAATCATTTTGATTTTGTAATACTGCCTTTGCTTCTTTTTCCCCACTGGCCACCAAAATAATTTCGTCCAGGATCTTCTCACCCATAGATTGTATGGTATCTTCTCCAGTAATCACCGTACCGGCATTAATATCAATGATATCATTCATACGCTCAAAAAGTGCGGTGTTGCTGGACATTTTTAGGACCGGTGCAACGGGATTACCGGTGGGCGTACCAAGACCGGTAGTAAATACGATCATATTGCACCCACTCCCGGCAAGCCCCGTCGTACTTTCCACGTCATTCCCGGGGGTGCATAAAAGATTTAAGCCTGGCGTTTTTACCTTCTCGGTATAGTCTAATACCGAAGTTACCGGGGATGTTCCACCTTTCTTAGCTGCACCGGCAGATTTCATCGCATCTGTGATCAGGCCATCTTTAATATTTCCCGGGGAAGGATTGTTTTCAAATCCAGAACCTACATCTTTTGCACGTTGCGAATATCGATTCATGATATTGGCGAATTTTTCGGCATCTTCTTTCTCGTTACATCTGTTGATGAGTTCCTGCTCTACTCCATTGAGTTCTGGAAATTCAGAAAGCACCGGAGAACCACCCAGGGCGGTAAGCAAATCTGATGCATATCCCAGGGCCGAGTTACAGGAAATTCCCGAAAACCCATCGGATCCCCCACATTCCAACCCCAGAACCAGCTTATTTAAAGCTGCTGGTTTACGGTCTATCTTATTTGTCTGGGATAAGCCGATAAATGTCTTTTTAACGGCGGTTTCTATAAACTTTCGTTCATTCCCTATTTGCTGTTGTTCCAGATAATACACCGGTTTTTGAAAATTTTTGTCTTTTTCGGCGATTGCGTTCTGGAGCATATCCATCTGTGCATTCTGGCAACCTAAACTTAGAATGGTCGCCCCCGCCACATTGGAATTTGTAATGTATCCGGCAAGTAACCTGCATAAGGTTTCAGAATCCTGCCTGATACCGCCACACCCGCCATCATGTTTTAAAAACTTGATCCCATCAACATTCGGGAATAAACGATTTTTAGTTAATTCTTCGGTGGTGTGCACAATGGAAGTTTCCATAAGTTCTTCAGGAGACGCGCCATTTTTATATTTCTCAATAAGCTTTGGGGTGTCTACAGAATAATCTTTATTAGTTTGGTATCCCAATGCTTCCATTAAAGCATCCTGCACCACATCAATATTCCTGTTCTCACAGAAAACTAAAGGAATTACCAGCCAGTAATTACGGGTTCCTACCGATCCATCTGCCCGGTGATAGCCTTTAAAAGTCCGCTCGGTATATTTTGAAATATCTGGCGCCGTCCATTTATATTTAGATTGCTCCGAATTAAATTCTGCGGAAGCGTGTTTGATATTTTTAGTAGTAATGGCAGCACCCCTTTTTATAGGCTGAATAGCTTCTCCAACCAGCACCCCGTACATAATTATTTCATCTCCAATTTGAAAATCATAAAGTGCAAATTTGTGTTTCTGTTTAATAGCTTCTTCCAGAGGGAAATCTTTACCAGCAATATTGACTATAGTGCTTTTTGGCAAATCCTGGATCGCCACGATAATATTATCCCGCGTATCTATCTGTGAATATGGTTGAGCCATCTTAGCCATGGTGTATGCTATTTTAAAAATTATCTTTTTCTTATTCGCTGTATAAGTGCAAGTGTTTCTTTTACTTTAAGTTCCAATCCCTCGAAATTCTTATTTGCAAGTACTTCTTTTGAAATTAATTTTGACCCCATCCCCACGCAAGTCACGCCGGCATCAAACCAGCCTTTTAAATTTTCTTCTTCGGTGGTTACCCCACCGGTAGGCATGATAGATGTCCAGGGTTGAGGCCCTAAAATGCCTTTTACAAAGCCGGGACCATAAATATTTCCAGGAAATAACTTTACAATTTCACAACCCAGTTCTTCTGCTTTGGCAATTTCAGTAAGGCTTGCACAACCTGGTGACCATAATATTTTTCTACGATTACACACTAAAGCGATGTCTTCCCTTAAGACCGGGGTTACAATAAAATTCGCTCCTAAGGCCATGTATAAAGAAGCTGCTGCCGCATCTGTCACCGAGCCAACGCCCATAATCATTCCTGGTAATTCCTCTATGGCATATTTGTTCAATGCTGAAAAAACCTCATGGGCAAAATCACCTCTGGCGGTAAATTCCATAAGCCGGGCACCTCCATCGTAACAAGCCTTTAATACCTTTTTTCCAAGTTCAATATCAGGATGGTAGAATAAAGGCACCATCCCTGTTTCCTTCATGATCCCTGTTACTTCTATTCTTGAAAACTGAGCCATTATTCTTTATCTTTTGGTTACTATTATCTATTTACTTTAGCAGAACCATCACTGGCCATACACTCTAAAACTTCTTCTTTGGTTACCCGGTTCACATCACCAAAAATGCTATGTTTTAAAGCACAGGCGGATGTTGCGAAATCAATCGTTTTTTTCATATCCCCTCCAAACTCCAGTAGTCCATAAAGAAATCCGCCCATAAAGGCATCTCCGGTTCCTACACGGTCAACAACGGGTTGTACTTCGTAGTTTTTAGCCCGATATAATATATCATCTTTGAATAAAAAACCTCCAATTCGCTGATGGGAAGCATTTACCGAATCCCGAAAAGTCATACCTATGGTGTTTAGCTTAGGAAGAAGATCTGTTAATTCTGAAAAATGCGTTTTAATTTCTTCATCATTAGAATAATTAGGAGCAACCTTATCTTTTCCCAACATAAACATGGCCGTATCGATATCTCCCAGGATTACATTGCTGTATTGTAACATTTCCGGCATTACCTCATGGGGCGCTTTGCCGTATTGCCATAATTTGCTGCGATAATTCAGGTCTGTGGAAATACCAAGTCCCATCTTGTCGGCCATTTTAATTGCTTCCAGACACACTTCAGCAGTGGCCTGAGAAAGGGCAGGCGTTACCCCACTCCAATGAAACCAGTTCGCTCCTTCTAATATCTGTTCCCAGTTAAAAACACCTTTTTCTATTTGTGATATCGCGGAGCCACGCCGATCATAAACTACTTTGCTTGGGCGTATGGAATTTCCTGTTTCAATAAAATAAATTCCCAAACGTTCTCCCTGACGTATAATATGTTTACTCCCAACCTGAAATTCATGGGTCGCGCTCAAAGCACAATCCCCGATCGCAATATCAGGCAGGGCTGTTACAAATTCAGTATCTATTCCATAATTTGATAGAGAGGCGGCAACATTAAACTCTCCCCCACCATAAATAACCTCGAAATTTTTCGCCTGACTAAACTTACGATTATCTGGAGGCGACAAACGCATTAGAATTTCACCAAATGTGATTACTTTATGCATATAATAAATCTCTAAAAATCTACCGTTGCTTTTATAACTCCGGTTTCCGGTTTGGTCCAACTATCAAAATTTTCAATCATATCGCCAAATGGAACATTGTGGGTTATAAAAGAAGAAGTTGGAAACTCATCCAGCACTTTTATAACATGCTCAAAATCCTCTACAGTGGCATTTCGGCTACATAGAATAGATGATTCTTTTGCATGAATTTTTGGATGGGTAAAAGTTAATTCGCCTTTAGATAAGCCTACCAAAACATACCGCCCACCGTGAGCCATATAATCGGGTCCACTCTCCAGGGCTGCTTTATGACCGCTTGCATCAAAGACTACATCGGCCAGATCGCCATTGGTAATTTCAGTGATTTTCTCAACCGGATCTTTTGAAACATTCACTATATGATCTGCTCCAATTTCATTTTTCGCATATTCCAGTCGGTCATCATTCATATCCAGGGCAATCACTTTCGCTCCAGCTATTTGGACCAGTTTGATAATCCCAATACCTATTGGGCCACAACCCACTACCACAACGGTCTCTCCTTTTTTCAGCTGAGCTCGCCTGATAGCATGTGCTCCAATTGCCAATGGTTCCACAATGGCCATTTGATCATTCGATAACTGATTGGCAGGTAATAATAAATCCTGGCGCACGGTAATGTACTCCTGCATTCCGCCATCAGAATGCACCCCGATTACACTTATATTTGAGCAACAATTGGTCTTTCCGTTTCTACAGGCCACACATTCCCCACAGCTTATATAGGGCATCACTACTACATTATCCCCAGATTTTAAGCCTCGTTCATTTTCACCAATCTCAACAACTTCAGAGGCCAGTTCGTGACCAAGAATACGTGGATAGGTAAAAAAAGCCTGGTTTCCAGAATATGCGTGCAAATCTGTACCGCAAATCCCAACTTTTTTAACTCTTAAAAGAGCCTCATTGTCTTTCGGAACCGGTTTTTCCTTTTCCTTTAACTGAAAATTTCCAGGTTCTTCACATACTATATATTTCATTACAATGATCTTTTATTAATTAAGCTTTTGTAAGCTCTAGAACGTGGGCATAATCACCCGATTTCTTTCCTAAGTTTTCAACCTTAAGACCTTTTTCATTTCTGACAAATTTCACTTTTGCATCACTTCCCAGTAAACGAATATTCTTTACCTTAAAATCTCTTCCGAATTCACTATTATCACCCAGGGATTCGATATTTACTTTTCCATCTTCCGGCCACGCCATCATAATAGCAAACAACTTATCTCCCTTTTTAGTAAAACGAATATCCTGACCAGTAAAGTCCTTGTTCTCACCTTCAGAGTGATGTCCCTTCTTTACTTCTGTAGGACCTTCACCAAAAGTTTCCCAATATTCTGTTTCATAGATAGCTTCTCCATTTACATCCAGCCAATCCCCAATTTGTAAAAGGATCTTTTTTTGGTCTTCTGGAATAGTACCATCAGCTTTGGGACCTACATTCAGCAATAAATTGCCATTTTTTGAAACGATATCCACGAGATCGTCTATTAACTGATTAGTGTTTTTAGATTCCCAGTTAGTCACATGACTCCAGGAATTTTTTCCAATAGAAGTATCGGTTTGCCAGGGCAGTTTTCTAATGCCAGGCAGTTTTCCGCGCTCCAAATCGTATATCACCGTACCTTCAGGAAAAGCCTCATGATTAAAATTCTTATCATTGATCACGACTTCTTTGCCCCATTCATTTCCTTTGTTATAATAATAGGCCGCTATTTTCGGTCTTAATTCTTCAAAATCCGGGATATCTAAATAAAAATCAAACCAAAGAATCTCAGGTTGATAGTTATCAATTAGATCGGTTGTTCTATTCCACCATCTCTTTTTAAATTCTTCGGAAACCGGTTCTTCAAGATTCTGTCCTTTGGAAGAATACAAATCGGCATATTCAGGATTGGTAGTATCAAAATGATCTTTTTTGTTGTAAAAAGACCAGTTGAAAGCGAAATGCGAAGAAGCTCCCATTATCATATCCTGCTTGCGGCCTTCCTGAAAAAGCTCTCCGAGTATATCACGATTTGGCCCCATATCTACAGAATTCCAACGTGTGGTTTTAGAATCATACATTGCAAAACCATCGTGATGATCGGCGACCGGAATTATATATTTTGCTCCCGCTTTTTTGAAAAGGCTAATCCATTCTTCTGCATTAAACTTCTCCCCTTTGAACATCGGGATAAAATCTTTATATCCGAAATCCTTCTGCTTACCCCATTCTTTCACATGATGTTTATAAACATCTGAAGGTCCCGAGCTCTGGTGATCCAATTGTGCCGTAAACACTGCCGTATCCATATACATTAAACGAGGATACCATTCAGATCCATAGGCCGGTACTGAATAAGCACCCCAGTGGATGAAAATTCCGAATTTTTGATCGTTGAACCACTTCGGGTCTTCATAGTTTTCTTTGATGGATTCCCAATTTGGCTGGAAATTTACCGTACTGTCAGATTGGGAAAAATTTTGCATATTTCCTAAATCCATCTTCTTCTCTCCCTGTCCACAAGCTGATAGTAATACCAGCGAAAACATATAGACAAGGATTTGTTTTGGTCTGAACATTTATTGATTTTTAAAATTGTGATCTAACTTCTTCTCTGCTGCTAAATTGTAATTTTTCTTTACATATAAGGATTACGTATGTTTTCTTTAAGGTAACATATGGTTTTTACTCAGAGAAATTATTGCAAAATCCCGCTATTTGCCTATATGAGATTTAAAACTGCATCACAGAACTGAGGAAAGTGAAGTACTACCTTATTGCTTATCTATAAGCTTCTTATAAGGCATTCCATAATATGGACACTCTATCTTGTGAAGTACGTTTTTCTTAAGACAGTTAGGAATTCATAATTTCTACATTCAACGGAAAAACTTTAAAAGCAAGGCTATTACTCAATTTACGAGAATAAAAATCATATGTTGCAACCTTCAAAACATATGTTATCCTGTTCAGAGCTTTTATTATACACCTTTACAACATGTTAAGGAAAGATTAATTTTTTATTCTCTTTTTTAACAAGATAAATCAGAATAATTTACATAACACTAAAACTTTAAGTATGAATGAAAAATTCAAAGCTTTAATAAGGAGTTTCTTTTTACTCGTCCAATTACTATTATTTATGAGTTTTCAGGATGGGAATGCTCAAAAGGAAATAACAGGCCAGGTTATAGATGACAATAATATTCCTATGCCCGGTGTAACTGTCCTTATAGAAGGTACAAATCAGGGAACTGCTACCGACTTTGATGGGTTTTACTCTTTAGAGGCCTCTCCATCAGATGTTTTGGTGTTTTCATTTATAGGATATGATGCCCAAAAAGTTACGGTAGGCGAAAAAACAACGATTGATTTAGTTCTACAGGCAAATGCTGAAGCTATGGACGAAATTGTTGTAATTGGTTATGGTACAGCCAAAAGAAGTGATTTAACAGGTTCTATTTCCTCTGTAAAAGCTGAAGAACTGGATAAGATAAAACCTGTTTCATTTGAGGGAGGACTTGCTTCAAGAGCAGCCGGAGTTCAGGTGACCCAATCTGAAGGAGGACCTGGAGCTGGTTTCCAGGTAAGGGTTAGAGGAGGTTCCTCTATTAATGCCAGTAATGATCCATTATATGTAATTGACGGATTTGCCATACCGGGAAGTCCGGTAAGCACATCTACCGGGATAGGAAACAGTACCACAAGTCCGCTTTCTACAATAGATCCAAGTACTATTGAATCCATTGAAATACTAAAAGATGCTTCTGCAACTGCAATTTACGGTTCCAGAGGGGCTAATGGTGTTGTTTTAATTACAACCAAAGGTGGAAAAAAAGGACGAACAGATCTAAACTTTGAAGCCTATACCAGTGTTTCAAACATTGTTAGACCTATAGACCTTTTATCTGCGCAAGAATTTGTAGACTGGAGATATGAGTATACTCCATTCGATCCTAACAATCCTACCGGTCAATTTGTAGGAGCCTACAGGGATCAGTTTGGAAACCCGATAGATCTTAATAATCCTGATGTTATACTAACAGACTGGCAGGATGAAATTGCCAGGACTGCAATAACAAGTAATTACAAATTATCCTTATCTGGAGGAAGCGAAAATACTTCGTATGCGGGCTCCTTCTCTTATCTAGATCAAGAGGGTGTTATCAAAACTTCCAATTTTGAACGTTATGCAGCCAGTATTAAAGTAGATCAAAAAATATCTGACAAATGGAAAGCCGGTCTGAATGTAAATATTGGTTATAACAAAAGAAGTGGAGTTGTTTCGGCAGCTACTGAAAATGCAAACGGAAGATCGGGAATCGTTACCAATGCTGTTCTATTTTCACCGGTTCAGGGTCTAACCCGTTATGATGATGCAGAATATGATGATGATGGTAGATTACTATCATTAAGAGGGGGTGACATTGTAAATCCTAACAGGATTCTTGAAGGAAACCTGAATGAAGGAGATAACTTCCAAAGCTTTGGAAATATATTCGTTCAATACAATTTTACAGATGCCCTTAGTTTCAAATCTTCTATTAGAGGAAACTTCTATACCAATAAAGGACAGGCTTACTACTCTGAAAAATTTGGTTGGGGACAGTCTGCCAATGGTAGAGCTTTTACTAATGAATCCAGGGGTGCTGGCTTTATCACTGAACAAAACCTTAGTTTTAATAAAACTTTTGACGATCATAGAATAAATGCCACAGCAGTCTATGAGCAACAGCAAAATTTCAATGAGTTTTTAGTAGCCAGATCTACCGGTTTCAATTTACCCGGAGTAAATCTTGATAATTTAGGGACAGCTACGGTAACATTACCTACAAACTCAGGATATAATGATAATTCATTAAAATCATATTTGGGTAGGGTTCAATATGATTTTAAGAATAGATACACCTTAAATTTAAGTGCTCGTTACGATGGATCATCAAGGTTTGCAGAAGATAAAAAATGGGGTTTCTTCCCTTCAGCGGGGGTCGCGTGGAAGGTTTCTAATGAAAAATTCCTGGAAAACAGTAAGACCTTTAATAATTTAAAATTAAGCGCCAGTTATGGAGAAACGGGAAATACGCAAATTGGATCTTATAGATCTATTGCAGCCGGAACTCTTGCCAACTATATCTTTGCCGGTGATCAATTAGCAACCGGAGTCGCGATAGACAGATTAGGAAACCCAGATCTTACCTGGGAAACCACCACACAATATGATATTGGGCTGTCACTGGGTCTTTTCAAGAACCGAATTACTCTTGATGCAGATTATTATAATAAAAGCACTACAGATTTATTATTAGAAGTGCCTCTTCCTACAACATCGGGCTTTGAGTTTTCCTTTTCCAATTTAGGAGAGGTTGAAAATAAAGGTTTAGAATTTGCTCTAAATACTATAAACATAGAAAAGGACAATTTCACCTGGAACTCAAGCTTTAATATTAGTTTCAACAAAAATGAAATAAAAAATCTGGGGGGAGCGAATGAGTTTTTCGTTACTGCTATTGGTGATAACCAGATACAGAATGATTATATTGTAAGAGTAGGTGAATCGCTTGGATCGATTTATGGAATTGAAGAGCAGGGAGTTTATAATTATGGAGACTTTGCCGCTTTTGATGGTCTAACAGATACGCAAGCAGCCGAACAAATCCGTCAGGATGCCGCAACACAGGGAATTCCTTACTATGATTTGGTTTATACATTAAAAGACGGAGTAGTAACTTCTGCTGGACAACCAGATAATACCCAGTATCGTCCCGGAATACCAAAATTTGTAGATCAAAACGGTGATGGTATTGTAAATTCAGATGACAGAACTATTATTGGAAATACGCTTCCAGAATTTTTCGGAGGTTTCAATAATAATTTCACTTACAAAAACTTTGACCTATCTGTTTTAACATCTTTTTCCTATGGAAATGATGTTTACAACAAAAATATAAAACAAGGAACTTCACAGGATATTCCATTTTTTAATAAATATGGGCAGGTAAGAGACCGCTGGACCCCTGAAAACCCAAATACTAATGTACCAGGAATTTGGGGATACGGAGATGCCGGTATTTCTGGTAATACTTATTCCAGCTACGTTGAGGATGGTTCTTACATCAGATTGAGTAATATAACTTTTGGATATAATCTTCCTAATGACACTGCAAATAAGATGGGGCTAAAATCATTTAGAGTATATGGAGCGGTAGACAATCTTTATATCTGGACAGATTATTCAGGATATGATCCTGATGTTAGCGTTGGAAACAACCAATTAACACCAGGTTTGGATGTTGACTCTTATCCGAGAGCAAGAACTTTCAGAATAGGAATGAATATAGGTTTGTAAAAAGAATTAATAACTAAAATAAAAAGATTATGGAAACAGTAAAATTTAAAGGAGTCTGGATGATCCTGATAGGGATTATCTCCTTGACCTCCTGTAGTGATGATTACTTAGATGAAAATCCAAAAACTTTTGTTAGTCCAGATGCATTACTAACAGATGAAGAAGGAGCTGAAATCTATTTAGTGGGAGCATATGATGCCGTTCAGGATATTATAGTAACCGATGATGCCGACGGTTGGTTAAACCACTGGGGGACATTGGCAGCAGATGAAGTAGTGGTTCCTGGCTGGGGAGGTGATAGAAAATTGATATTTCTTCATCAGCTCACTCCTTCTAACGCTACAGTTAGAAGAATGTGGGAGAGCATGTATATTTCATTAAACCGTATTAATAGTGTGGTAGACAGAGTGGGTGCTATGACTCCAGATCAAATTGAAGATGAGCCAAAACAAAGAATTTTAGCCGAAGCAAGATATTTAAGGGCTATGATCAATTTTGCACTGGTATCAACCTGGGAAAACGTTCCGCTCATAGAACATGAAACTACCAGCCTAAATAATTTAGAAGTACCACAGGCTACACCTGAAGAAGTATATGCTTTTATTATTGAAGATCTCCAGGCCGCTAAAACTACTCTTCCTATGGAACAGGGAGGAGGAAGAGCTACTAAAGGTGCAGCTCAGGCACTTCTGGGGAAAGTTTACCTGCAAATGACCGGCTTCCCTTTAAATCAGGATGATAAGTTTGCCCTTGCAGAAGCTGAACTTAAAGAAGTGATTGACAGCGGTGTTTATGGCCTGGTAGATTCTTATCCAGATCTTTTTGACTATACCAATGAGCAAAACAAAGAAATCCTCTTTTCAATAGGAAAAGAAGGACCTGGTAAAAATGAAGGATCTTACCTGGGTGCTTTTTACGGACCTAACGGAAATGTAAATGAAGGTGGAGGATTTGGAACCGTATATGCAAATCATGAATGGGAAGCATCTTACGACCGTGATGACATCCGTTTATTAAACAATGTAGCAAAACACAATGCTAATAACTGGACACCAGAAGAAGGAATGTTCAACCCGGAATCCTGGGGTACCAATAAAGTACCATGGAGAGCCTGGAAATGGCATGCAGAAAAGCCAAATAACTATGTAAACGATGCTCCTTTTGACAACCCATATATTCGTTTTGCGGATGTTTTACTAATGTATGCGGAAGCATTGAACGGCCAGGGAGAGTTAAGTCAAGCTGTGATTGATATGACTGTGAACAGTCTGAGGGAAAGAGTTAGATTAGAACCTACTGCAGTTCCAGATATGGCTTTAGGAAGTCAGTCTGAAAATGCTGCCGAGATTCTCGCAGAAAGACGTAGAGAGCTTGCCTTAGAAGGGTGGAGACGTAATGATTTGATCCGTTTTGGGGTATATGAAGAAACGATAAATGCTATCAACCAGGAAGGTTTCAGTACAGCTGGAAATCCTGGTCCAAATTATAATGAATTTGAAATAAGGTGGCCAATTCCTAATTCAGAAATCGAGTTAAACCCAAGTCTGGAACAGAACCCAGGATATTAATAATCTTTATTGATAATTATGAAACAATTTTTAAATAGAAAATTCTTCAACTTAGGACTGGTTGTATTGGTAATGGTTATCGCTTTTATAAGCTGTACTCCAGATTCCAATTTAAGGGACGGAATTAGAGAAGTGACTTTTAGAGCAACAGCCAATACTGCATTAATAACGGAAGGAGAATCCATAACTTATATAGATTCTTCTTTAAATGTTGCCTCACGCACCTGGACATTTAACGGTGCCGATATTACCACATCAGATCAGAAGGAAGTTGAAGTAATGTATTCTGAACCTTCCTTTGATACGGTAAATCCGGCTGAGCAATCTACAGGTTTCTTTACTACGCTGGAAGTGGAACATGACGATGGAACTACTGAAAGTAATACTTTTAGAGTAATAGTCTATCCTGAAGTGGAAGCGGCTTTTACAGCCGATAAAACCTCAGCGCTGTTTGGAAGTACGGTTCAATTTACCAATCTCACAAAAAACAGAAGATCTGAATTTGAACTTGAACGTGAAGAAGATAGTTACCTCTGGGAATTTGAAGGCGGAACTCCAGCAACGAGTACTGCAGAAAACCCGGTAGTTACGTATCCGGAACCAGGCGTTTATAATGTAAAATTAACCGCACATCGTGCAGCTCCTGAACATGATGATATAGAAGTGAAAACCGACTATATCACCATTCTGGCAGCTATACCTATAGAACCTAAGTTTTCAGCAAATATTACCACAATTGAGGCTGGCGAAGCAATCACCTTTACGGATTCAAGTAGCGGAGATGGTGATTCGTGGAAATGGACATTCCCTGGTGGAACTCCGGAAACCTCTACAGAACAAAATCCAACAGTAGTTTATAACGAGGCAGGTGTTTACGATGTAACCTTAGAAGTAAACAGGTCTCAGGATGGTGAAAGCGAAAGCATTACCAAAGCTGAATTTATTACCGTAACTGAAGCTACCGGGCCATACTGTAATGATGAATCTAATCTGGTAGGCTGTGGCAATAATGATGGGGAAGAACAAAGCCTTTCAGACTGGGTAATCACCGGAGATGGTGGTGAAGATAGAAACGCTAATTTTTCGGTATCTACTGAACGTTTCTCAGAAGGTAGTGGTAGTCTGAAATATTCGTACAGCGAACCTGGAGCTCCAGCTTTTACTGATAACTTTTTAAGGTATAAGGAAGTATTGGTAAAAGTAGATGAAGCCGGTAACTATACATTATCTATGGATGTGTTTGGAGATATTTCTTCATCAGGAACCGAGTTTGTTTTTGAAATTTCCTTAGTAAATGCAGCTACAGATGTTGAAGCCAATAAGCAATTTTTCAGAAAAGCAGGAGGTTCCTGGTTTACGGCAACTACCTCTGTTGATCTTGCTCCGGGAGACTATTATGTGATGTTTAAAATGTGGAATCCGGGATTCCATGCAGATCTGGACATAGATGTTTATTTAGATAATATCACCGTGGTAAGGAATTAAAATTTTTATCACAATCAAATAAAAGGGGCTGGAATATAACTTTCCCGTCCCTTTTTTTATCTCATGTAGAATGTAGAACATGTGAAGTTTAAAAATATTGACTATGAAAATGAGAATTAAAATTTTATTCCTGAGCTTTATTATCCTGCCGATTTTAGGCTGTTCAAAGAGCGATGATAGTACAGAACAGGAACCCGAACAAGAAGTGGTTGATCCACAGGAACCTGACATTACCGAAGGATATATGCTAGCAAATTTTTCCATTGACGGGGAAATGGGCCATCCTCCTACTGAAGAAAACTGGGAAGTAGAAGAAATATTAACCGATGAATTTAACGGGGCTTCCTTAGATGAAGAAAAATGGAATGGTTTGCACCCTGTTTGGTCCGGACGCGTTCCCAGCAATTTTGTAAGGGAGAATACCACCCAGGCAGATGGCAATTTGAGGTTGAAATCTACCTCTATGGTAGACGACCTTTCTGAAGTGAATGATCCAGAGAATGATGTATGGGTCGCTGCGGCCAGCATGACTTCCAAAGCGAAATCAGCGAAACCGGGCTATTACTATGAAGCATCTATAAAAGCTTCAGACTTATCCATGACCTCTTCTTTCTGGTTTCGTATTGGTGAATATTCAGAAATAGATGTGATCGAACATCTCGGGCATTCCAGTAAAGAGAATCTGGCTGAAAGGCTGTCTTACGAATATGCAGCGAACACCCACGTTTATGGCCCGGAACAGGGTCCCGAACCAATTGGAGCGACTTATGAAATGGGTACCCGTGGCCGTGAAGAATTTCATGTGTATGGTTTCTGGTGGAAAGATGCCACTACCCTCCTATTCTATCTGAATGGAGAACAGGTGATGGAAATCACTCCAGCAGTTCCTTTTGAAGAAGACTTGTATCTAATTTTTGATACTGAAGTTTTCACATGGGCTGGCTTACCAAAAATTGAAAATTTAAAAGACGATAGTAAAAACACCATGCTGGTAGATTTTGTAAGAACGTACAAACCTGCAACTTCAGATTTTGATGGTGGCCTAGTGAAGAATGGAAGTTTTAATCAGTCTGAACTTGCTAACTGGTACTGGAAAGGCACAATTGCCCTTGAAACCAATACCCTGATTAATGACGGAGAAGTATTTAGCCTGCAATTAGCCCCAACGGGAGCAGTTTTACAGGAAGTTCAGGTAGAAAAAAATACAGCATACACCTTAAATTATAAGGTGAAAAATCCGGGAGGCTCTGCTAAAATTGGAATTTTCGATATCGAGGAAGAAACTATAAGCTCCAATGATTCCTGGAGCAGTAAGAACCTCACTTTTAATTCCGGTGATAATACTAAAATCTTTATTACTGCTGAGAATACCGGAAACTTCAGTGTGTATGTAGATGGTTTTAAACTGGCCAAACAATAAAAGAATAAGCTTTATAAAGAAAGCATACCTATGGTTATGTTATATGCTAATCCGTTTAGACGCCTAACATAAGTTTTTGTCACCTTGAGCGCAGTCGAAAGTTGAAACAAAAACGTTTCGACTTGAGCCTGTCGAAGGGCTTTTGGAATGTGCTTCGACAAGCTCAGCACGACAATAATCAACTTTTGTTTTTAAAACAAACTAGCATAGTTGAAAAACAATCATTTATCAAATTTTTATAAAAATGAAATTATTTTTAATATTACTTCTTAGTGTAGTTTTCAGCTCCTGCTCAGGTGATAGCAATACTGAACCACAGGAACCACCGGTTACTACACCTCCAGTTACTCAAATTGATCCTACGGAAGGTTATTCTTCAGGAAATCAAATACTTGAAAATAGTGATTCCCGGTTACCTGAAGAACAAGAATGGGCCATAGTCTCTGAATTAACCGATGAATTTGAGGGCGAAAGCCTGGATGAAACCAAATGGGATGATTACCATCCACATTGGGCAGGAAGGGCTCCAAGTAAATTCAAAAAAGGAAATGCATTTGTAGAAAATGGCAGGCTTAATTTAAGGTCTACCCTGCTTAAAGATCCTTCTGAAGTTGAAGATCCTGATACCGATATCTGGGTAAATTCAGCCGCGATGGTTTCTAAAGACTGGAGCGCGAAACCCGGTTACTATTACGAAGCTTCAATGAAAGCATCTTCCCTTTCCATGACCTCATCGTTCTGGTTCAGGGTGGGAGAATATTCTGAAATAGATGTTATAGAACATATTGGGAATGCTTCCAATCCTGTTTCAGAAACAAGGGATAAAAACCTGGGCTATCAATACCATACGAATGCTTTTCATTACTTCGGTTCAGAAGTAATTGATGTGGTTAGAAATGAATGGACCATGCCTACATTGGGGAGAGAAGAGTTTCACGTTTACGGACTATGGTGGAAAGACGCCAATACCCTTCATTTCTATCATAATGGGAAATTGGTGATGACCACTACCCCGCCCACCTCATTTGAAGAAAACTTGAAAATGATCTTTGATACAGAGGTGTTTTCATTTTATACCGCTTCCTGGGGTCTGCCGGGATTACCGTTAGTAGAAAACCTGAATGACGATTCAAAAAATACCGCTTATATAGATTTTGTAAGGACTTATAAAAAAAGTGAAGTCTCTTATAATTCCGGATTGCTGACCAATGGTTCATTTGAATCTAATGGATTGAATGGCTGGCTTTGGAAAGGCGATGTAAAAATCAATAACAATACCCTAAATCTAAATGAAGGCGTGATATACCTGGAATTAAAGGATCAAGGCAGTGTTATACAGGAAATTGATGTGGAAAAAAATACTGAGTATAGATTAAGCTGGAGTTCCAAAATTGAAAATGAAGAATTACAGGTGGAAGTTTATGATATTAAAAATGCGGCAAACAATAATACATCATGGCAGGAAGATGAATTTAGCTTTAATACCGGCGATACCGACAAAGTCTATATTTCATTTACTGCCGCTACAGGAGCAACTGCCTTTATAGATGCTATCAAACTAGAGAAACTATAATGTGATTTAAACCATAAAAAATAAAACCATGAGAGATCTCGCAGAATACCATCATCCGCTAACAGATATTTTTCCGCAGCCAAAAACGGCAAAAGAGTGGGAGAAATATAAGCTTACTGAAGAACAGGTTGCTTATTACCACGAGTATGGGCACTTATCGGGGATAAAACTGCTGGACGACCGGCAAATTGATCTACTAAACAAACAACTAGAAGAAATCCAGGATCCCGAACACCCCGAACACGATCTTTTTTATGAATTTCATTCCAATGAATCTGAAGATCCCAATTCGGTACTTTTCCATTCCCTGGGACATTGGCGTATAACCAAAGGTTTTCATGATGTATTGTGGAACCCGGCTTTTGTTATGGCTGCCAGTCAGTTATTGGGAAATAAAGCTGTCAGGTTCTGGCATGACCAGTTATTCTGCAAACCGGCAAAACATGGAGGCGTGGTAGCCTGGCACCAGGATTATTCTTACTGGACCCGCACTACCGCTATGCAGCATTTAACCTGTTGGACGGGACTTGATGACGCCACTACTGAAAATGGTTGTCTTCATTATATACCAAAAAGCCATAAATGGGGCTTGCTCGACAAACCAGAACTGGCGGGTGATATGGATAAAATAATGAATTACCTCACCGAAGAACAAAAACATGAATTTAAGCCGGTTCCTATAGAATTAAAAAAAGGCCATGCTTCTTTTCATCATCCATTAATGGTACACGGTTCCTATGAGAATAAATCAGATATAAGCCGCCGTGCATTTGTTCTTAATGTTTTTGCAGATGGAACAATCAGTAATACGAATGAAGAATTATTGAAAGGTGTTCCGGTAATCGAAAAAGGTGAGAAAATGCAAGGTAAATTTTTTCCCATGCTATTTGAAAAATAAATTCCATTAGAAAATTGTATTTCCTTTTTCATAGGATGCAGATAAAAACAAGATGCTAATAATATATTTTTCAGATAAGAAAATCAAGAGCCTCTGGTCATAAAACCCTTCTATAAAGCTTAAAAAATAAAACATGCCGATTATTTCAAAAAGCGCGGTTGCCAAAGGCGACGGTACTTTTATAATAGATAACATACACCTTGCAGATCCTGAAGCAGACGAGGTTTTGGTAAAAATTAAAGCTGCCGGACTTTGCCATACCGATTATGATTCCCTTTCCTGGGGCAAACCTTTAGTGATGGGTCATGAAGGCGCCGGAATTGTGGAAAAGGTGGGGAACGCGATAAAAGACCTGAAAAAAGGTGACCAGGTTATTTTAAACTGGGCTACTCCGTGTATGACATGTTTTCAATGTCAGGATGGAAACCAGCATATTTGTGAGAATAATTCACCCGTGGTAGCCGGCAGTAACGGTCATACTCCGGGTCACGCCCATCTGGAAGGCTCTAAATGGAATGGAAAAGCTATAGAACGATCCTTCAATATTGGTACGTTGAGTGAATATGCCCTGGTAAAAAAATCAGCCGTCGTAAAGGTGGAGGAAGAAAAACTGAATTTTTCTGCTGCGAGTATCATAAGCTGCGGTGTAATGACAGGTTACGGTTCAGTGGTAAATTCAGCAAAATTAATAGCAGGTAGTTCAGCTGTAGTATTGGGCTGTGGCGGGGTAGGTTTAAGTGTTATAAATGCCTGTAAGATTTCAGGTGCAAGTAGGATTATTGCCGTGGACATCAATCCTAAAAAACTGGAACTGGCCAAAAAATTTGGCGCTACAAAAATCGTTTTAGCCGAAAAGACTGATAAAGGATTAAATAAAATAGCTGAACAAATTAAAACAATATTTGATGGCCGTGGCGCAGATTATGCTTTTGAATGCACTGCTATTCCAGAATTGGGTGTTGCACCTTTGGCAATGATCCGCAACGCGGGTACCGCAGTTCAGGTTAGTGGTATAGAACAGGAGATAAATGTAGATATGCGATTGTTTGAGTGGGATAAGGTTTATATAAACCCGTTGTACGGAAAATGTCGCCCACAGATAGATTTTCCTAAGTTGATGCACCTTTTTAAAAAAGGGGATCTGAAACTAAGGGAAATGATTACGAAAGAATACAAGCTCGAAGATCTGCCAAAAGCTTTTGATGATATGCTTGCTGGCAATAATGCCAAGGGAGTGGTGGTGTTCTAATAATTAAGTGAATAAATCGATAAAATGAGCAGTTTAAGAACTATTGAACTTTCAGACAAAAACTTTGAGACTGATGGGCTGCGCTTTCTAACAGTTAAAACTAAAAACCTGAAAGGGCGGGGCGATATTTGCCTTTTTGTTCCCGAAGTTGCTGAAAATGTAACTAACCTGCCCATCTATATCCTGTTGCATGGTGTTTATGGGAGTGCCTGGGTATGGGCTTTAAAAGGCGGTGCCCACCATACCGCTAAGCAATTAATGGACAATGGCAGTATTGATCCAGCCATTATTGCCATGCCTTCAGATGGACTTTGGGGAGATGGTTCGTCCTATTTATCTCACCAGGAAAAAGACTTTGCTCAATGGATTGTTTCGGATGTGCCAAAGGCTATTATCGAAAATATCCCATCTGCAGGGGAGAAATCTAAACTCTGCATTGGCGGGCTCTCCATGGGTGGCTACGGTGCATTGATGTTAGGAGCTAAATATCCTCAAAAATTTAAGGCAATTTCAGCACATAGTGCTATTACAACATTTAAAGGAATGGCGGCTTTTGTAGAAGAGAACCTGAACCTATATAATTTGAAGGATGTGGAAAAGAATGTCATAGACGTCATTTTAGAACATCAAGATCAATTGCCCAACCTTCGATTTGATTGTGGAAGAAATGATGATTTATTGAAAGCTAACCGAAAATTGCATCGGCAACTACTTGAACTTGGCGTAAAACACAGCTTTGAAGAGTTTGAAGGCGGACATGAATGGTCCTACTGGCAAAAGCATTTGGAACTTAGTCTCCGGTTCTTTGATGAACAAATTGGAGTTTAGAAAGAAATGATCATGTTTTTAGCAATCTGTAAAAAAAGCATTTATAAAATGAACAATAAAAAACTAAAAAATATTGCAATATCTAAATTGTATGCTTTTATTCTTATACTCTCCTTTTTGGGTAATAGCTCTTATTCCCAGGAGCATAGAAAAATGGTTGCTGAAAGAGAAATAGATTTCAATCAGGATTGGCAATTTTCCTTACGCGAAATTTCAGATAGCAGCCGTACTCACCACGAAGCAAATTGGAAAAAGCTACAGCTGCCCCATGACTGGAGTGTGGAAGCCTCTTTCGACTCTATAAACGGCGAGGGCGCGACCGGATATCTTCCCGGCGGCATCGGCTGGTATAAAAAGGAATTTAAAACTAAGGTTACCAAAGATGAAAAAACCTATCTATATTTTGATGGGGTCTATAACAATGCTGAAATTTGGCTAAATGGGAATAAGTTGGGCTTCCATCCCTATGGCTACTCCCCTTTTTATTTCGATATCACCGCCTATCTTAAAAAAGACAGCATAAATAACCTTTTAATGCTTAAAGTTGATCGCACCCGATATGTTGATAGCAGGTGGTACACAGGTTCCGGAATTTACCGGGATGTAAAATTGATTACTACCGATAAGCTGCATATACCAGTATGGGGGACTTTTTTTACAACTTCAAAAATTTCAGAAAAAGAAGCAACTATTAATGCCGAAATTAGCCTTATAAATGACCATTCTGAAAATATGGATTTTCAATTGATCACAGAAATATATAATCCGCAGGATAAAATAGTAGCCAGTATTTCTGAAAATATAAGTTTAAAAGGTAATTCTGAAAAACCTATCGTTCAGGAATTGAAAGTTGACGACCCACTTCTATGGGATATAAATACTCCCAATATGTACACCGCTATAACCACCATAAAAAGTAACGACAAAAATATAGATCACTATAAAACCTCATTTGGGATCAGGTCATTTAGGTTTGACAAAGACAATGGCTTTTTTCTAAATGGAAAAAGCATGAAGATAAAAGGTGTCAATTTACATCATGATGCTGGGCTTGTAGGAGCCGCCGTCCCTAGAGGTGTGTGGAAAAGACGCTTGTTAAAGTTAAAGGAAGCAGGGGTAAATGCCATACGCACTGCCCACAATCCGGCTTCAGAAGACTTCCTAGATCTTTGCGATGAAATGGGCTTTTTGATCCAGGAAGAATTTTTTGATGAATGGGGTTTTTCAAAAGATAAAAGATTAAACCAACAGGAAAGACATTCAGATTATATATCCAGAGGCTATACGGAACATTTTCAGAAGTGGGCTGAAAAAGATCTCAAAAATACCATGCTACGAGATAGAAACCATCCTTCTATTATCCAGTGGAGCATAGGGAACGAGATTGAATGGACCTATCCCCGCTACTCCCATTCCAGTGGCTTTTTCAACATGGACTGGCAAGGAAATTATTTTTGGGAACAGCCCCCAATTTCCCCTGAAGAAATTAAAAAACTATATAATGAAAGCCCGGAAAATGAATATGTCCTGGCCGAAACAGCAAAAAAATTATCCAATTGGACAAAGGAAATGGATACTACCCGACCAGTAACTGCCAATTTAATCCTGCCTTCGGTAAGTCATGTTTCGGGATATACCGATGCACTGGATGTAGTAGGATATAGCTACCGTAGGGTTATGTATGATTATGGCCATAAAAACTATCCAGATAAACCTATAATGGGAACAGAGAATTTAGTGCAGTGGCATGAATGGAAGGCTGTAATGGAACGACCTTTTATAGCAGGAACTTTTTTATGGACGGGAATTGATTATATGGGGGAATCTAACGCTCAATGGCCAAGAAAAGGGACTACCAGCGGGATGCTTGATTTTGCTGGGTTTAAAAAACCCTCTTACCATATGATAAAAACTTTATGGAATGATGAGCCCCATATTTATATCGCAACCCAAAAGGCTGAAAAATCGATTTTCAGGTATGATAAGAATAAAGGGGATGTAGTAGAAAAAGAACCCGGCGCATGGAAACAGGCTTTGTGGACCTGGCATGACGTAAACGAGCACTGGAATTATTCAGCAAATGATACCGTTATCGTAGAAATATATTCTAACCTGGAGGAAGTAGAATTGTTTCTAAATGATAAATCACTCGGCAGTAAAAAACTGGATCAATTTGATGATAGGATCTATAAATGGGTTGTTCCTTTTACTGATGGCACCTTGATCGCGAAAGGAACAAAAAACGGCAAAATTGTAAGTATTCAACGTACAACTGCCGGCCCGCCCGTAGCAATCGAGCTTAGCACGAAAAACAACAGCATAGCCGCAAATTCGCGTGACGTGGCCCATATTGTAGCCCAATTGATAGATGATTCGGGCAATCCGGTCAAAACCCAGGAAAAGAAAATTGAATTTACTATTGAAGGTGAAGCAAAAATTCTTGGAGTAGATAACGGTGCCGGGGATAATGTACAGGATTATCAATCAAACTCCATAATTACAGATCAGGGAAGAGCACTTTTAATTATTCAAGGTACCAACCAGCCTTCAACCATTAAGGTAAATGTCAAAGCTCCTGGCCTGAAGAAAGAGACCACTTCAATTAAAATATCATCAACCCATAATCAAAAATAAAAATGATCAAAAAAACTAAAGCTTTAATTGTTATAGGTCTTATGGCTACTTTATATAGTTGTAATAATACTTCGGAGAAAATTTCCGCGGAAAAGACAGAAGATAAGCCGGAAATTTCTCAGGTAGATATTGATCGGCTGGGAATTACCAATCCAGATTCCCTTAGCGCCGCTTCAGTAAGGGCATTAGACTGGCCGGATGTGGGTAATGAATGGTTTATTGAATTCAGTGAACTGCAACCCCTGAAAGGCGATCTTGCTTACGAAGAAGGTGTGGTAAGGCGTGATCCCAGTGCTTTATTAAAGCATGATGGGAAATATTATGTATGGTATACTAAAAGTGTTGGACCTACGCAGGGATTTGGGGGAGATATTGAAAATGACAAGGTTTTCCCATGGGATCGCTGTGATATCTGGTATGCGACTTCAGAAGATGGTTGGACCTGGGAAGAACAGGGTATAGCCGTTGCTCGTGGTGAAAAAGGGGAATATGACGACCGTTCTGTGTTTACCGTAGAAATTATGGAAGACAAAGGCAAATATTATTTATCCTATCAGACTATTCAATCTCCTTACAATGTAAGAACCAAAAACCAGGTGGGACTTGCCTGGGCAGATTCTCCCAATGGCCCCTGGACCAAAAGTAAAGACCCTATCTTAAGTCCAGCTGATAACGGTATTTGGAAAGGGGAAGAACAAAACAGGTTTGCAGTTGAAAAAAAAGGTGATTTTGACAGTCATAAAGTACACGATCCCTGCATTATTCCCTACAATGGCAAATATTATTTGTACTACAAAGGAGAACAAATGGGGGAAGAAATCACTTTTGGGGGTAGACAGATACGTCACGGAGTAGCCATAGCTGATAATCCCAAAGGGCCTTATGTGAAATCTGCTTACAACCCAATTAGCAACAGTGGCCATGAAATTTGTGTTTGGAAACATAATGGGGGCATTGCCTCGCTGATCACCACCGACGGACCTGAAAAAAACACGATCCAATGGGCTCCAGATGGCGTTAACTTTGGTATAAAATCAGTTATTAAGGGTGCGCCGCATGCTATTGGTCTTAACCGCGAACTTAATACTGATGAATCTGAGGAGCCAGGGGCAATTTTAGGGTGGGGATTATCACATATTTATAACAATAGTGACTACCAAAGCATCATGCGATTTTCCTCCAAAAGAAGAACTTCCCATGTAGCAAAAGGGGAAAAAGCTGAATAACATAAATTCTAAATTTTATGAAAAAAGTATCTGTATTATTCCTTCTTACCGTAATGCTCATTGCTTTATCATGTGGATCGAAAATCAAAAAAGACAGCAGCGAAAACTGGCAATCCCTTTTTAATGGGGAAAACCTTGACGATTGGATTGTAAAGATCCACCATCATGAAGTGGGCGATAATTATGCTAATACCTTCAGGGTGCAAAACGGGGTAATCCAGGTAAATTACGATGAGTATACCGGATTTAACGAGCGGTATGGCCATCTGTTTTACAAAGAGCCATTTTCTTCCTATCATCTTAAATTTAAATATCGTTTTACAGATCAGTGGTTAAAAGATGCGCCAGATTACACCTATCGCAATAGCGGCGTGATGTTCCATTCCCAGGCACCAGAGACTATTCTAAAAGAACAGGACTGGCCAATTTCCGTAGAATATCAAATGCTTGCCGATGCCGGCGATGGTGAACCGAGACCCACCGGAAATATGTGTTCTCCAGGTACCGAAGTGTATTACGATGGTGAAATGGATCCACGGCATTGTATTCGTTCATCCTCTAGAACTTATAGATGGGACGAATGGGTTAATGCGGAACTTATTGTTTATCGTGATTCCCTTATCATCCATAAAATCAATGGGAATAAAGTGTTGGAGTATAGTAAACCCCAAATTGGCGGCGGAGTCGCCACGGGTTTTGACCCTACTCTAAAAGAAGATGGAAAGCCTCTTACCAGTGGGTATATAGCTTTACAGGCAGAAGGCCAGGGTGTAGAGTTTAAAGATATCAAAATCAAAAAACTGGATTGAATATTTATTCAAAATTTAGCATTCCTTTCATTCTGAATTAAGAACAAAGTCATAAGAGATTTTTAGCTAAATTTGAAATATGCAATTAATTGAGAATCATATTGAAAAATTGAATCGTCTTTGTAAATCTCACAAAGTTGATAAATTGTACTTGTTCGGATCTGCTTTACGATCGGATTTCACGGAAAAGAGCGATATAGATTTTTTAGTGAGATTTGGATCAATTGACCTGTCGGAGTACTTCGATAATTATATAGACTTTAAAGAAAACTTGAAAAGCCTCTTAGGACGGGAGGTTGATTTAGTGGAAGAACAAACACTAAAAAACCCAATTTTGATTAATTCAATAAACAAATCGAAGGAATTAATCTATGGATGAAAAAATTCTAAAATGGCTTTTTGATATTAAACTGGCAATTGAAGAAATTGAAAGTTATTTTGCAGGTGCGGAAATGGACTTTTATAAGTACAAAAAGAATTTAATGTAAAAGGGCTGTTGAAAGGGATTTAGAAATCATAGGAGAAGCTGTGAACAGGATTTTAAAAAAAGATCCCAGGTTTGAAAAAAAAATATCGAGTGCAAAATCTATCATAGCGCTAAAAAATCAGATTATACACGTGTACGACAATATCTCAGATGAAAATATTTGGTCCGTATTGGTTACTCATCTTCCAAAACTCAAAGATGAAGTCAGAACCCTGACCAGGTAATCATAAAAAATGACCTTAAATTTTTAATATTTAAGGTCATTTTTGTTTTCAAGTTATCATCGGTGTTTTATCGCTTCACTATCAGCTTATGGGTAAACGACCTGGTTTCTGTCTTCACTTTTAAAATATATAGGCCATCTAATAAATATGTCTTTTCTAAATCTACAGAAAGTATTCCGTCAGCCTCAATTATCTTCTCAAAAATACTGGTGCCGGCCATGTTTACTATCGTCAATTCTGCCTTTCCGAAATCTTCTGAAAAAGCTAAATTCAAAACCTGACTTTGCAAAGGATTAGGGTACATTTTAAATGCTTCATCTTCTAAAATTGCTTCTCCCATACCTGATTTTTCAATTGTCATAGAAACTTTAGAAGTGCTTTCTATTGATGTACATGCGCGCTCTATTTTCCAAACATTGGCTTTTCCGGGTTCCCGGCCCGCACTTGCATACCATTTATTGCTGTATAAGGTTCCATTAAAAATTACAAGGCTTCCAGTTTCCTTGTATACTGCTTTAGGATTCCAAACACTTGCGTTTTCGGGGCATGTGGTGGGTGTGGTATTTTGTGAACTTGAACTGCAAGGCCCAATAAATTCCCATACTTTGGAATTTCCGGGTTCCTTTCCTGTACTGGCGTGCCATTTATTACTATATAAATTGCCGTTGTAAACTATCTCCGTCCCCGCATCTGGATAAACATTAGTAGCGGACCAGCTTGGCAAATCAAAGCAATCAGGTTTTGCCGCACCGCAATAACCTTCAAAAATCCATGCATTGCCGGTTCCGGGTGCTTCTGTGGTATAATGCTTATTGCTATACCTTAATCCATTATAAATCACCTCTGTTCCCGCATCGCTGTATATAGTTTGGACATTCCAGTCAGCGACCCCTTCGCATACCGCTGGTACTGCTCCAAATTGAACATAGTTCAGGTTAAAACTCCCTCCTTTCATACTAATCTGTAATACTTTTTCTCCTGAAGAAATAGCCAATGGTAAGGTCAAAGCCAAAGTTTGCCATTTTCCATTCGTGTTTGGGATACTAAGAATCTTACTAATATCAGCTATTTTTAACTGAAGTGTAGAACTTACAGTTGAAGCAATTCTGGCAGAAAAGTAATAATTTCCCCCTGTGGTAACATTGACAGTATATTCCAGCCATTCCCCATTTTCAAAATCGGTTATATGATAATCGCCACTCAAATCGCTTGTGGGAGTTATATCTACATCATCAGTTCTAAATACACCTCCGGAGTTTCCCGCAGAAAGGTCTAAATATGCAGCATTTTCACCACCCAGATCATAATCTTCCGCCTGGATTACCGAAGGCAGGGCAATTTCTGTAAATGGCCCCTGTACCTGGACTTTGGTAGAATCTGTAAAGTCCCCATCAGAAGCAATTGCTTTAACAAAGGCAGTCCCACCTGCTGTTGCGCTAAAAATACCTTCGCTATCGATATTCAGTATATTTTCATCACTTATTTCCCAGGAAAAATCTTTATCGGTAGCATCTTCCGGGGATATGGTAACAGGAATAGTAAGGGTATCGCCAACCTTTAGAATAGTTTCATGAATACCTATAGAAATTCCCGTTGCGGGGATCTTTGGTTCGATCATGACAATATTCCTTAATTCTTCAATAGTAATATTCGTCCTCCAATCACCTCCCACGGGCCGTAAGCTGCTTTTTAAAACGTAATCATTTCCCACTTCTGGCAGGTTGTTCAACTGGATATTTACCTGCACGGTATCTTTTCCAGCAGGTACATTTACCTTCTTACTGGCCATCCACTGTGTAGGGGAACTCCAAATTTCCACAACAATATCACGGCTTTCCCTTGCCGTATAAGCAATATCAAAGCTGTAATTATCCTGTATCTCCAAGGTGTCTGGTGTTTTTGCAAAAGCGATGACTTCGGGTATCGGTAATCTGACGGCTTCCGTGATTTCATCCACAACCACCGGAGTTTCGCCGGCACTCACAAGTTGCGTTTTCAGGTTATATTCCTTATTTAAATCTATGGGGTTCTCTAATTCCAGCATCACCTTTTTTTTGCCAAATCCTGCCAGGGCATTTCCGTTAAGCTCCTGGACTATTTCCCCGGAAGCATTCAAAAGTTGAAACACCAGGTCACGTTCTATACTGGCCTTATATTCAATTTTGGCACTTATACTGGTGGATTCCTGCTGATATTCTGGTGATTGATAATACCCGATGGATTCTTCCAATGGCATGGATCCCTGTTCAGAAGTTCCACTACCAACCTCTGTCAGTGCAAACTCATCACCATAAGCTTCTTCTCCAGGTTGGGCGAAAAAATATACTTTCAGGTTAGCATCACTGCCGGTGGTGAAAGTAAAAGATTTCTGGGTGTATTCGCTTGCTGTAAATGCTACGCTGCCCACTACCGCACCTCCCTGATTTTGCTTGATTCCCAAAACTATATCCCCAGAAAGGACTTTTGCATAGGCAGATAAATTATACTGGGTATTAGGTTTCAAAGTCACTACCTGTTCCGGCGCACCGCCTCCCACAATATGAACGGCGTAATTTCCAGCATACTGGTTATTGTTTACCACTTCTTTCGGATTTCCTCCCCAGCCAATCCAGCCGGTAAAATCTCCTGTCTCGAAACCCCCATTGATCAAAAGTGCTCCTCCCTGGGGTTTTTCATCTACATCAACCAAAGAATAAGCACGTACATAATCATAATAAGTCGTATTACGACTATCATCTGCAAGTTCTTCGTCTGTGGGTAGGATTTCCCAATCGTAGGTTTCGGTAACCATGTTTATCCACATAGGCCTATCAAAAGGCGTGGGATCGGTTTGCGTGGAAGGTTGAATTGAATGGCTGTATTCCCCATCGATATAGAAATCTATATTATTAGGGTCTCTCCACCAGGCACCATAAGTATGGTAGGCATCGGCGGCATTCCCTCCTATATCTCCGTTTGCACCCACTGCATAATCGGTTTCCACTCCATTACAATCCTTATGGAATATGTGAGTATTGGACTTCATTTGTGTGGAAAAACCGGGGAATCTTTTAGCGCCGCCAATAGCTTCTATAATATCAAGCTCTGTTTTGCTTGAGGTACAACCATCGGAAACAGCAAGATTTTTAAGCCAAAAGGTTGAGGACATTGATATTTTTGAAGCCTTCATCCGTACCTCGTAATATCCGTAATGTGCTTTTTGGGCTTTGGAAACCACTGCACCGCCTCCTATGGTATAGGTTGTATAAGTATCGTTCCATTCATTATAAACTATGGAATCCTTTTCAAGTTTTGTATTCTGAATTTTTAAATTTCCATTCTCAGTGCTTACCTGGGATGGCAAAAACATGGCCGGTGCCCTACCTGTCCAATACGGATGGGAATCATACCATTTGTTTTTGTCCAGTTCAGTTCCATTGAATTCGTCGGAATAGGGTTCATTTATTATCCAGCGTTTTCCTTCCGGAGGGGAAGGTAATTGCGCTTGCATCTCATTACAGAAAATAACTAGGGTAAAGGCGAAAAGTAGTTTCAAATTCATAATTACAGTTTTATTTGGTTTACTTCCAAATATAACTGCAAGCCTACTGTTAATGAGGTAGATATGGTTTCAAGCTTAACACAGATGGTTAATTTGGCTTATTCCTGAAGAAACCAGCCAAATCTTATAGCATATAAATTTGTAATGGCCAATCCTAATTTACCTTCTTCAGAATAAATCCATTTAACCAAATATCACCTTCCTCTAAATTTTTAAATGAAATAATTACTTCTTTGTCCCCATTGGTATTAAAAATAGTTTTAACCGAAAGTGGCTCTCTTTCACCGGTACTATCGTGCTGATAATAATCCACTAGATGATCATCTGCTTTTTTGGTAAAACTACCTTTAGCATCTTTTATTTCAAGTTCAATATCATTGGTCATTTTAGCATCCCCTCTTCTAGTATGGTGATAGGTTTCCAGTACATATTCCCCATTTTCCAATCCTGAAAATTCTAATTGAAGCTCTCCTTCTTCGGAATAAACACCATCGGTACCCATAAAACTGAGATCACCAAGCATAGATGCATCATCTCCAAACCAATTGATTTTTCCAGCTCCACTTATTTTAATTTTCGCATCCTGAAAATCTTTCAATTCAAACCGAAGTTCTTTATTTGAATTTCCGGTCCATGCCTGCCATTCGTGCTGTACCAATTGCTTTTCACCCCCTATATCTATTTTTACCACGGGAAAGTCATAAATAGGTTGTGCGGTGCGGGCAATTTCGTCGGGATTAAAAGTTGCGGTAGTAATAGATGTTTTTCCAGGTTTTAATCCTTCGGAAGAAGCCATAACTTCTATTTTTCCTGCTGCAGCTGTAGATCTTACGTAGATAGAAGCCACACCATCATATAATAATGCAGGGTTAGCTTCAATTTTACCATTATCCACGAACTCCCCTTCCCCGGAAATTTCAAAATTTATCCTGTTCTCAGCTGAAGTTACTATTTCCCCGTTTTTATCAAGTACATAGGCATGTGCCAAACGTAAATCGGATCCTCCGGAGTAAAAAGCCTGATCTCCACCGTCACTAATTTTCACTTCTATCTCGTAAGGTTCAGCCTGTTTCGTTCTGGAATGTTCCCCTATTTTTTCACCATGTATAAATCCTTCCGCCCGAATCTCACCTTCTTTCCAGTTATAATGAAAGGTAAAGGAAGGATGTTCCAGATTTGCCTTTTCAGGATCGTTATCTGGCAACTGGCGTGAAATCAGAGAATCGTTATGATACAATGCTACTTCCCGGGCATTACTAAAAACACGAATTTTTCCGTTATTGGAAACGGACTCATCAGCTATATGAACGATAGGTTTAGACACCAGTTCAGATTGATACCAATAATATACAGGTTTTGGAACCCGATAAGCACTTAAAACGGCGTAAGTGGTCATAAAATCACGCTTCCATCGGCTGTCAATAATATCCGGTTGCAGATGGTTATAATCGGCTCCCAACCAGCCAATCGCGGCAATATTCTGCTTACTGGCTTTATATCTTGAAATATGGAACTGGTTCACTTCAGCGTTGGCAGAACTACCATGCTCCATAACCATATTAAAATCACTTTCAGGCCACTCGGTACGGCGATAGTCCATTGTAGCATGTACATCGGTAATTCCGGCATTTTTCACCCCATTCCATGGACTGGACGCTGAGGCTGTTAAGCGGTTGGGATCTTCCTCTTTTGCCACATATTGCATCTGGGGAACCGGTCCGCGGTGGTTGATTCCTGCGCCCCAAAAAACGATGGAAGGATGGTTTCTATGGTTTCTTATCATAATTCTGGTGGCTCTATCAAGCTTAGAGAACCACTCTTCCCCACCCCATTCTATCCAGGTAGAAGGTTCTTCATAAACCAAAAGTCCTAGCTCGTCACAGGCATCCAGAAAAGCATCATCCTGAGTGTAATGCGCCAACCTGATTATGTTCATCCCGGCCTGTTTGTATTGCAAAGCTTCCTGATAATGCAAGGCATTAGGAACTGCATCCCCGATATTGGGAAAATTCTGGTGCCGGTTTACTCCAATAAGGAAAATAGGTTCACCATTCAGCACAAAACCTTTTCCTTCAACTAATTTAAAAGTCCGGAATCCAAAACGGTTTTCGACATAATCCACCGGTTCTTCTTCATTGTAAATAACAGAATTTACCCGGTATAAATATGGAGTGTCAGGAGACCATAAATGAAAATCATCATCTATTCCTGTAGTTTGATAAAATGTATGTGTACTATTTGCAGGGATCAAAACCTCATTCTCTAAATTTTTGATCACGTAACCCTTATCGTTAATGATCCTGGTCGCAATTTTAGTGTTTTGGGGAACATCATATTCGTTGCTTACGGTGGTTTTTATAGAAACCGTCCCGTTATTGGTATTTACAGTAGGAGTGGTGATATGTACCCCGGCATTATAATCTTCCCAGTTAAAATTTACGTGGAGTTTATTAGTTTTTACCAGATATACATCCCGGTACAGCCCTCCGAATTTCACATAATCTGTCCGGTGGGGATCAGGTGCAATGCTTTTATCATAACTATTATCGGCTTTGATAGCGATCAGGTTTTGCTGACCTGGTTTTACATATTTGGTAATATCAAAGTGAAAAGGCACGTACCCGTTAATTTTAAAACTTCCCGCCTGTTCTCCATTTACCCAAATCTCCGTAGCATTATGTACGCCTTCAAACTCAATGAACACCTTTTCATCGGCTGCTGCATCTATGACGAGATTTTTCCGGTACCAACCAAAGTCCCTCAAATATTTTTCCTGCACCCAACTTTCTTTTATGCTATCCAACTCGTAGGAAACCAGTTGAAGTGTATGGGGAACAGAAACTTCTTTCCACTGAACATCATTAAATTCAATTTTGCCCGGATTTCCCGATACCTCCCCCAAATGGAATTTCCATCCATTATTAATATTGATCTTAGAACGGTCTGTCTTTGGGAATCCTTCCGGCAGATCACTATTTTGGGAATAAAGATGGGACGATATTAATAATAGTAAGAGGCTTAGTTTTACTGTATTCATTATTCTTTGTTTACTGATTACTTTCTTTTCCAAACTCTAAAATATTTTACATGATACTCTCCATCCAGACGTTCTTCATCGGGCAATGCACCGAACCATTTATTGGACTCACAATTAAAATTCACCTCCAGAGGTTGGTGCCAATGAGTATTTTCAGCTTCTCTGAATAAAATCCCGTCAATATAAAAGCGTATCACTTCAGGGGTCCATTCCAGTCCCCATACATGGTAGTCTTTCTGTAATTCCTCCGGGAAATAATATTTTTTTGTACGTGAAAAATGTTCTTTTACATTTCCATGTTCCGGTGGAGATCTAAAAACGTGAATATTTGAATTAAGATCATTCCTGTTATATTCAACACCCGGCGCATTTTCACAAATATCGATCTCTGTCCACCAGTCTTTGTCCACATTTGTCATCCAGAACCCCGAAACCCATGGAGCATCCATCAGTTTGGCTTCTGCTTCAAAATAACCGTATAAAAATTTCTCTTTACTCTTGATAAAACCCGTGCTATGGGTAAAGCCTTCAGGTAATTTTACATCCTGGTGCTGATTCACCCGTACTACCAGCTCTCCATTTTCAAGCTTTACATTGGAACCATCAAAATAGGTAGGTGGGCGTCCCTTCCATTTTGGATTATTGGGATACCAGATAGCTTCATTTAATTGGTTCGCTTCAAACTCATCAGAATATTTTTCGAGCAGATCCCAGTTTTTTGTGTTGGCCTGGTCTGATATTGGAAAATCATTATTTTGCCTTACAACCGCTTTTTTAATATTTACAGTATCCACATATTTTTTTGGTGGAATGGTTAATTCTTGTGAATAATTTTTTGATGTAATGAGAATGCATACGAGAGCGCCGAGCATTAATTTGAATTTCATATAAGACTATGTTTAAAAAATAAATGTAGGCTGTATATGGCTCCTCGTTCAATTCAAATGTTTTTTTATGTAACACATATGTTTTATACTGAAAATTTAAGGCAATCCATAGCCGAAATAAATAAGCTTTCTTATGCAAAGTATTCTCCTGAAGAAAGGCTGGAATACAGTTTGTGAAAAATGGCTGCGACAAACATAATCTGACTCATTCGGTTGTATGAATACTTTATGAAAATCATGTTACTGTCAAATAAGTTGCATTATAAAAAATTCTTAGAAGACAAACTGTAACAATCGTTTAATTGCTTTGTCATTAAATAGATATTCATCAACTCATCAATCAAAATGGCTAAAATCACAATCAAAATTCTTTTACTAAGTTTAATAATTTCACTTTTCGGATGTCAAAATCATGAGAGCATAGACTCTTATTTGAATGAATTATATCAAAATGGAAAACTTAATGGGAATATATTAGTAACTAAAAACAACAAAATAGTTTATGAAAAATCGTTTGGTTTTACTGATGGCTCTAAAAGTGAATTGTTGAACAAAGATTATCGCTTTGATATTGGTTCTGTTTTTAAAGAATTTCCCGCTGTTGCAATTATGCAATTAAAAGAAAAAAACCATCTCAACTTAAATGATAAACTTTCTAAGCACATCTCTGGATTACCAAAATGGGCGGAAAAAATATCTATAAAAAACTTACTACAATACTCTAGTGGCTTACCACAAATACCCTGGGACGAATATTTCAGTAAAGGAATTAAAATTACCGATGAAGATATTATGAAAAATCTTCTAACTATTGAAAATCTAGAATTTGAACCAGGTTCGGATTATTTATACTCAAATAACAACCCTATTTTATTGATTAAAATAGTTGAGAATATAACACAATCAAAATTTAGTGATTATGTACAGGAGAACCTATTTAACCCACTTAATATGAATAGTACCGTAATTAATGACCAATTTCCATACAAGGAGAAAATATTAATGGCAATTCCTTTTGATACTAATTTTAAAGAAGATGACTACGAAATCTCAATTAAAAATCTCTTGATCAGTTCAACTGCAAGGGATATGTCATTATGGTTCGAACAGTTAGATGATTTTAATGTAGTTAATAAACAATCTATAAAAACTCTTTCCGAAGAAGCAAAATGGGGCTTTAATATTCAATCACCACTTGGCTCATGTGAATGGCAAAACGATAAAATTATGGAACATTCCCATCATGGTTCGAGTGGGAATTACGAATGTATCGTGCGAAGATTTAAACAAGATGGTATTACGATTGTAATATTGACCAATCAAAAGCACGAAAACGTATACGATATATCGAATGATATTTATAAAATTCTAAGAAAGAGTATCTAAAGCGCAATTATAAAATAAAGTGCTTGTGTGAATCTGCTAAATCAAACTCTGATTTTAATTTGGATAAAAAGTTAGCTCAAAAATAATTATCTATAAAGTTGCCATTTATAAAAGACGGCATATAAGTCTCAAATCTATAATCCTATTTCTCAGGTAAACTTGATTTTAATATGGGGCACTATAATAATAAACTATGCTACGTAAAAGATGGATTCCTATGAATTAATAAAGGGATTCATTTATTATATCAAAAATCTTCAAGCTAGCTTTAATCAACAGATCTAAATTTTAATATTGAACACTTACTCCTGTTGAGATTCATATGTACTTTCAAAAATTTTATCAGCATTCGCGGCTTCAAAACCATCACGACGATGTTTCCTATCTATTTCAGATTTAGGTAAGGATTGAAACTGAGGTAATACGAGCCGTTCAGCAAATTCTACATAACTGCCGGGTATTTCAATAACTTCTGAACCTTGAAAATTAGCCGTTACTTTACCGGCTACAGAACTGCTTTGTTTTAAAAATCCATCCTTGCTTACCTTTATCTCCCCACCGGCATTGTTCAATTTTATCCCTATGGATTTTAGAAATGTATTGAACTCTTTCAGACTGTTATAGCCATCAGGCAAGTCATGAATACTTATGGTGAAATGATTTAAATAATATCGGTTGTAAATTACCCAGGCAGCATATTCACTTTCTTCCTGTAAACTTTGGTAATCAGCAAGTGTCGGCAGCTCCCATAAGGCAGAAGTAAAAAATGTAGAAACCTCATCCACATTTTCAAAATCCAACTTATCTACAGGATCTTTTTTTATCTTCCCGGTATATTTTTTAATTATCGTCTTGGCATTCTGGCTTAAGTCTGAAACCCTTAACTCGCTTATAAAGATTCTCGGGTATCTAGGTTCAGGATGGGAATACCAGAAAGCGTTTAATTTTTTCTCCGGAAAAAAATAATAATCACGCTTCTCATAACCATAATGCAGAAAAATTTTTTCCAGTGAAGCAATCCCAAGATTAGGAACTCCCAACGTACGAAAAGCAATATGGTCATTTTTAATAGCTTCCTCCTTAAAGATCATCCCTTCCTTCAGCATTCCATCAATGACCTTATAAACATCAGGAACCCTTTCTTTGTAAGGAATTATCAATGAGTTTAATACTTTATCTAAATCGCTTTCTTTGCTGAATTTCATTATTTTAATTTTGTTTAAAAATAGCGAATTCGACCTAAAATAAGTCGAATTCACTACCTGGCTAACTCAAATTATTATTAATTAATTTCAGTATTAGTTTGTATTTCTGATAATGGTATAGGCAAATAAGAATGTTCCTGAGCATTGAATCCGTTTCTACCAGCAGCACTCATCGCTTCATCCAGCATTCCCCATCTTCTCAGGTCAAAGAATCTCGTGCTTTCAAGGCTAAGCTCCATCACTCTTTCATGCATTAGTTGCTCAAATACCTCTTCTTTGGAATTTAGTGCAACAGCTGGAACATTTCCGTGTAACGTTCTTACTTCATTGATCAATTCCACAGCTTTTTCTGTATTTCCGGTTTCATTTAAAGCTTCCGCATACATTAATAAAACATCAGCATATCTAAGTAAAGTGACGTTAAGGCCTATATATCCGTTCCCCTCTAAAGGTTCCGGCAGCCATTTTCTGAAAATTGCTACATCGTCTTTAGCATTGGGATCTCCATAAGTAGCTTCAATTAAACTATCCCACGTACTACCTTCCATCCTTTTGGTAGATTCATCATTAAAATAAGGATCATCAAAATAGAGGGTAGAATATAATCTATTGTCATAAAGACCATTTTCAGCAATCATACCTTCTTCTTTCATTTCGGCTACTAAACGGTCATCGGCTAAAATACCACCCCAGCCTCCTATGGCCCAATCGGCTACGAAAGAATGTAAACGGGTTGCATTATAGGAAGTTGCATCACCACTTTTGAACTGCAATTCAAAAATAGATTCTTTATTATTCTCATTTTCACCATTGAACAGACTCTTAAAATCGTCGACTAAAGCATACTGCCCGCTTTCTATAACTTTAGCAAAAGCTTCGGCGGCGTTTTGATAATCATCACTGGTATTGGAGGACTCGTCCCCTGCTTTGTACATATAGGCTTTCCCCAAATAACCAAGAGCCGCACCTTTATTTGCCCGGCCATAGTCCTGAGGCTGAATTTCAAAACTTAGCCTATCAGATGCCGTTTTAAAATCCTGCATGACAAAATCCCAGGCTTCAGGTCTTGTTGCTAAAGCTTTATCTAAGGTGGCTGGAGCAACGATATCATCCCTAATGATAATTTGTTCAAACAGAGTTAGCAATTTGAAATGATAATATCCTCTCAGAAAATAAGCTTCCCCTAAAATTTGTTCTTTTTCACTATTGGAAATCTGATCTGCGGTCATTTCAGAAACATTTTTTATAACCTGGTTGGAAAAATTGATTCCCTTATAATTGGTACTCCAAAGCACATCCAGGAATATATGGCCATTGGTATAATTGAAATTATAAATAGACATCCAATGGGAATAATTGGTGGCATCAGGACCAGGCAAAACATAGTCTGATCGGAAATACTCCACTACAGAGCGGCCTTCCTGCCAGCCATCCCAGAAATTACTTCTGGCTTCCAACTCTGAATAAGCCGCAGTTAAACCAGATCGTGCATCTTCGGCATTGCGCCAGAAATTCTCTGAAGTTAATTGGTCTGGTGGTTGTTTGTCTAAGTATTCATCATCAGAACATCCAATAGTCAGTAAAATACTCAGTAGAAAAACAGATTTTATTATATATTTTTTCATTTTAATATTTTTTTAGAAACTAAGTTGAACTCCAGTTATTAAAGATTTATATTTTGGGTAAAGATTAAGATCAATCCCCCTGGAAAGTACGCTACCTCCAACTTCGGGATCAAGTCCCGAATAATCGGTTAGCGTAAAAAGATTCTGCCCCGTAACGAAGATTCTCGCGCTTTCTATAAAAGTCTTTTGAAGCACATCAGGAGATAAAGTATATCCAAGTTGCAGTGTTTTTAATCTTAAGTAATCACCATCTTCCAGAAATCTGGTAGAAGCACGGTTATTTCTGTTAGGATCATTTAGAACTGCACGAGGAACATCTGTATTAGTATTAGAAGGTGTCCACGCATCGAGTGCAGCCGTTCTGTAATTTCTACCAGTGTCCAGACTCAAAAGCCTGAAATCATTTCCGTTGTAGATCTTATTACCTCCCACACCCTGAAAGAATATGGTAAGATCAAAGTTTTTATACTCTCCTGTTAGATTTAAACTGTATTCGTATTTTGGAATAGCTGTTCCGGCGTATACTTCATCGTCTTCATTAATTACCCCATCACCATTCTGGTCTGTAAACCTAATATCGCCGGGTTCGGCATTAGGCTGAATAAGGTTTCCATTCACGCTATGCGTCTGTACTTCCTGATCGCTCTGGAAAATTCCATCTGCAACAGGTAAAAAGAATGCTCCCGGTTCATAACCAATCTTTGTTTGGTTCACAAAATGATCTGATCCAAATAGTAAACCAACCCCATACAATACCTGATCTTCATTACTTAGTTTGGTCACCTCACTGTTTATAGTAGTAAAAGTTCCTCCTACAGCGTATTTAAATTCATTATCCCTGTTGCGATAATTTGCTTCAAATTCGAATCCATTATTTTCGAATGCGCCCACATTCACTATTGGATTGTTAATTCCTGCGGAAGGTGAAACTTCTTTTGTAATTAATAAATCTTCAGTCTTACTGTTATAATAGTTTAAAGAACCCTGAAGTTTATTATCAAAAATGCCAAAATCCAGTCCGAAGTTAGCCGAAGTATTCGTTTCCCATTGCAAGTCATCGTTTTGAAGATCGCGAGCGATACTCCCTAAATAAGAGTTTTGTGGACTTCCAAAAACATAGCCTCCATCGTCCTGACTTTTTCCTTGTGATATTAAAGCAACATAATCATAATACCCTAAGGCACTATCATTTCCTGCCTGTCCCCAGCTGTATCTCAATTTCAGAAAATTGAACACTTCCTGATTTTCCATGAAGTTTTCTTCTGTAATTTTCCAACCTAATGCAAACGAAGGAAAAACACCATACTGGTTATTTTTTCCAAATTTGGAACTTCCGTCTCGCCTTAAACTGGCCTGCACCAGATATTTATCATCAAAGGCATAATTGATCCTTCCAAACTGGGAGACTAAAGCATATTCAGCATTAGATCCACTGGCTGAATAAGTTCCATCGCTAAACGCATCGAGCGTATTAAAATTAGGATCTAAAATAGTTGCTGCAACCTTATTCCCTTCATCATCAAGTTTATATCCCTCTGCCTGGGCGTAAGTACTTTTAAACGGCTCCCTGATTCTTTGATACCCTGCTAATAATACTACTGCATGTTTATCAATCTCAAAATTATATCTAACCGTATATTCTTCATTTAACCTTCTAAATTCTGAATGAAATTCAGAAATAAATGAAAATTCACGTTCTGCAATATCCTGCACATCCCTTACACGGAAAGGCTGATGAAAATTATAGGTGTAATCTTGAAGATCTGATACACTAAAACCAGCTCCTATGTGGAAATTCTTGAATGCTTCAAAATCAAAGTTTATATTTCCTAAGAAGTATTTTAATTTGGTATAACCTTCTAAGAATTGATCTTCCCCAACCGGGTTTCTATGATCTGGTAGATCACCGGTTCTGTAACCAAAACCTGATTCATGTTCCTCATCAAAGACAGGAATTAATGGAGAAATGAAATAAGTTTCCCTAATGGAGAATTTATGATCTTCTCTGTAAGTTTCACTGTAATTGAGGTTAGTAGAAACTTTTAATTTTCCCTTATCCAGGTTTAATTGTGAATTCACTCCCTTTTTGGTGAAATTGGAACCTATCAACAAACCTATCTCGTCCGCATAGTTTCCGCCAACGCTGTAATTTATATTTTTACCCCCTCCACTAATTCTAATGTTATTGGTTGAAAGATAGCCCGTACGGTGAGTTTCCTCAATCCAGTCAGTATCATTTATAGGCGAATTTACTACATACTGTGGAAGTTCAGCTCCGGCATTTTCATACATTTGACGGTGAACAGAAATATACTCATCGGCATTAAGAAGTTGCATTTCTTCTCTCGGTGTGTTTATACTTAAAGAAGATTCAATATCTATCCTGGGTTTTCCTTCTTCCCCCTTCTTAGTAGAAATAATTACTACACCATTAGCGGCCCTGGTTCCATAAATGGCACCAGAAGCAGCATCTTTGAGAATTTCAATACTTGCAATATTGTTGGTATTAATAAAATAAGGATCGGCTTGTACCCCATCCACTATATAAAGCGGTTCATTATTTCCAAAGGTTCCAATTCCACGAATAGAAATTTCGGGTGCTGAACCGGGGCTACCGGTAGAGTTGGTTACTGTTACTCCAGACACCCGACCCTGAATGGCATCCAACGGATTGGTACTTACCACTTTATTAAGTTCTTCACTTTTCACTGAACTAATGGCTCCGGTAACATCACTTCTCTTTTGAGTACCATAACCCACAACAACCACTTCGTTTAAGCTTTCCAGATCATCTTCCAGGGTTACATTGATAATTTGCTGATCGCCAACTTCAATTGTTTTCTTTTGAAATCCTATATATTGAAAACTTAATTTTTCACCTGGTGCTACTTCAATAGAATAATTCCCGTCAAAATCGGTTTGGGTTCCCCTATTAGTACCTTCAATAGAAATATTAACCGAAAGTAACGGCATTCCCTTAGAATCTGTCACTACTCCGGTTACTGTTGATTGTTCCGAAATCGTTTTCGTTTCTGAATCAAAAAAAACATCCTTTTCCTTTAGAAGGATTACATGTTCTTCTGTAAACTCGTAGGTATAATCTACTAAAGCAAGACAGCGATTTAATAGATCTTTTGCTGAAATAATTCCGGCTTTTACTCTAAGAGGTTGAGCTCCATCAAAAAGGTTACTTGGATAAATAAAAGTATAATCTGTCTGCTCCTTAATCAGTTGAAAAGCATCTTCAACACTAATGGTTGTGGACTTTTCAATTTTAATTTTAGCATTTTGAGAAAATAGTTCATTAGAACTAAATCCGAAACTGCTAATGCAAAAAAATAAGATAAAGACTCTCATAATAAAGATTAATACTCCCTTGCGTAAAGGCAATAGTTTACCATTCAATTTAGTTTTCATAAATTTGTAGTTAGTTAATTACTTAATTAATGGGAATGAGGGTTTAGATTGTCCAGATATAAACCCCATTCCTTTTTCATTCCTGGTATTGCATCACTTTGATTTTATTTCCATTTAATTCAAATCGTGCTCGTTTAGTATTTTCTATAATGTCCAGGATACTTTCAAGATTTTGCTCTTTTCTGAACCTGCCATTAAATTTCATTTCTTCTAATTCTTTTATCTGAAAATCGGCCTTTATATCATACCACCTGGATAAAACCTCAAAAATGTCTTTTAAAGATTCATCTTTGAATAAGAACATCCCGTCTTTCCACGCGATATAATCATATACGTTTACTTCTTTTATGCCTTCTAAAGAATTGTTTTCAATGATCGATTGCTGGCCTGGGTTTAAGGTAACCGCCTTTTTACCATATAATAGGTTTACTTCTCCTTCAACCAGCGTAGTCACAATTTTACCTTCATTATAATTTTCAATATTGAATGAAGTCCCTACTACCTCTATATCCTGATTAGAATTTTTAACAACAAATCTCTTTCCTGCATTCTGCAAAGCAGGAGTTACTTCAAAATAAGCTTCACCGTATACCAGAACTACTTCCCGCTTATCTTTTTGATCAAAACTGGAAGGAAATTCAAGTTTGGATTTTGCATTTAGGGTAACTTTAGTTCCATCGCTCAACTCAACAGTAAATTGTTTTCCGGTTGGGACTATAATAGTATTCGTCCCAGATGTTGCTTGGGTTTTATCTATTTTAAGTTGATCTTTACTTCCCTGGTAATATTTACCGGCTACAACAGAATCATTGTTTCCAAAAGCTATTGAGGTTCCATTTTGATCTTCAAAGATTATATCCTCAGATTTTTTTTCTACTTCCTGAACATCAACTATCTGGTTCTCCTGTTCAAATGGATTATTTAGAAAGTAATAGGCTGGGAAACTCAGGAAGCCAATCACCAGGATTGCTGCAACAGTATATTTCCAATATGGAGTATTGTTTTTTACAGTTTTGGATTCAACTTTTTTCCAGGCACCGGAAGTATTAATATTAATAGCGTCACTATTATGATCGTCCTTTTTTAATTTTTGGTAATACTGGCGATGATCCTCTGAAGAAGAATACCATTGCTGAAATTCTTTTTCTTCCTCAAGGTTTAAGCCTTTTTTAATTCTTTTTATTAATAAACTATACTCCATTATCATTCAGGTATGTTGCCCTTTATACTAAAGACAAATTATTTTACGAATAGGGTGACAATTTTTAGATTTATTTTTAACTCAGTTAAAGAAAACGAGCATAGAAATAATTAAGAGAGCCGATTCAATTTTAAATTTGGCGCGTTTTAATTGAGTTTTCACGGTATTAATGGAGATTTCCATTTCTTCCGCAATTTCCTTATAACTTAAACCATGCATTACCTTTAGTTTAAATATTTCCTGCATCTTCTCCGGTAAGCATTTTAAGATTTCTTCCGCTTTTTGGACAAGTTGGTACATCTCCTTTTCCGTTAGAATTTCTCCCTGAAAATCTTCAGACAGGGATATGGAAATATCTATAATATAATCTGAATCGGTTACTTTTATTTTTTTGAGATAATTTAGACTACGGTTTCTAACCATAGTAAATAAGTAAGCCTGAAGGGATTTTTTAATTTTTAGGTTAGGAAGGTTTTCCCATAAGAAGATAAAGGTTTCCTGAACCAGATCTTCACTTGCCGATTGGTCCAGGGTGAATTTACATGAGTAGGATACCAAGCGTGGATAAAGAGCCTCAAAAACTTTTTGAAAAGCTCTTTTATCTTTTTTCTTTAATCTTTCCAGAATAAGATTTAATTCCACTCTTTATTAATATTTAAACAAAACAAGATATTTTAACCGAGCTAAACAATTTTTTGAAATGAACTTTTAACATTTTATTGATCTTATTTCAATTAAACCAACTGAATTATAAATTTTTGAATTTTTTTTAAACCATTTATTTGGCATTTGCTAATTTTTTGTAATTTGCACCCGTCCACATTCTTGATTTTCTACATCACGATTTTATTTCCATTTAATTCATTTCTATTTAAGTAACCTTTTCTGAATTGTCAGATAATAAGCTTTTATAAAAATGAATAAATATCTATTGCTAAGCCTTTTTTTCTTTATTGGTGCTACTTTCTTGTTCGCTCAGAAGAACTATGATCGATCAACCGAAAAAGAAATCTACAACTTATTAGACTATAATGGTACCCCAAATTCCCCAGAAGATAAATCGTTTCTTGTCTTCTCAGATAAAGGTTCCTGGTTTGGTTATTCCATGCCTACAGCATCAGATCAAAACGGATTTTCAGGCCCATTTATAATGTCGCAGGAAAATGGTGCCTGGTTAGCACCTTCTCTCGTTGAAATTCGCATAAAAAATTTAAATGTAGTCAATGATACCCTGGCAGTTAAAAAAACCTACCAGGGAGGATTATCCGGTTTAAAATTTCAGAAAGAAACCGAAAACTGGCAAATATCGCATTCCATGTTTTTTGCTTCTTCTAAAACGGCGGTTTTTAAATTTCAGTTCAAAAACCTTCAGAATAAATCGATTTCTATCCAACCAGTTTTAGAAGGGAAAATCTTTGATGCCGAGTTCAGGTTACAAAAAACAGAAGAATTTATAAAAGTGAAAAGTGAAGTCAATAATTTCTATGGTTTGCTTGACCTGCCTGAAGAAGTTGAACCTTCTTCAATAATGGTTTCAGATACTTCCTATACGGCAAATTTAGAACCTATTACTATTGCTCCGGGCGAAACCTATGAGTTAGTTTATTCTTTTTCATTCGCTACGGAATTCGATGATAAGGAACTCGCATTAATTGAAACTGTTCAGAAAAATTTCACGGAAGAGTATAGAGAAGTAAAAAGTGAAAAACTAGCTACCATCAATGCAATCAATAATAAAATGCAAAAACAGTGGCGTGATTCAACCTATTATGAAGTGGCTCAAAAATCTTTACTCACCCTTCAAAACAATTGGAGAGCAGCTTCCGGCGGATTAAAATATGATGGATTTTTCCCTAGTTATAATTATAAATGGTTTTATGGTTTTTGGGCCTGGGACAGCTGGAAACATGCGGTGGCAGTAGCGTTTTACAATACTGAACTGGCAAAACAGCAAGTGCTGGCCATGTATGATTATCAAACCGAAACCGGATTTATACCCGATTGTGTTTATCGTGATAATTTAATTGAAGAAAATAACTACAGGAATACTAAACCCCCGCTTTCTGCCTGGGCTGCCTGGGTAATTTTTCAACAGGATGGCGATAAGGAATTCATTAAAAAAATATACCCGAAAATCAAAAAACAACATGACTGGTGGTACCAATACCGTGACCATGATCAAGACGGGCTCTGTGAATATGGTTCTACCGATGGAACTTTAATTGCCGCTAAGTGGGAAAGCGGGATGGACAACGCCGTTCGTTTTGACGATACAAAATTGCTTAAAAATGTTGAAAATGCTTATTCAATGGATCAGGAAAGCGTGGATCTCAACTCTTATTTATATGCTGAAAAACTTTATTTAAAGAAATTGGCAAATATTCTAGATGAAAAAGAAGAAGAAATACAATTCTTAAATGAAGCTAAAACCCTGAAAAAGCAAATTCGGAAGCAATTCTATAATGAGAAGGATGGCTGGTTCTACGATACTTCTATAGACGGTAAGTCGTTTATTGAAGTAAAAGGCAGCGAAGGCTGGATCCCTCTTTGGGCTGGAGTCGCCTCAGAATCTGAAGCCAAAAATCTTATGGAAATCATGATGGATAGCACAAACTTTAATACGCATGTTCCACTACAAACATTAGATGCCAGTTCAGAAAAATTTAAACCGGATGGAGGCTATTGGCGTGGACCAACCTGGATAGATCAATCGTATTTCGGGATCAAAGGACTAAGAAAATACGGATACAATAAGGAGGCAAACGAATTGACCAAAAAATTAATCCATAATGCTAAAGGAGTAACTAAAAAAGGAAAGGCCATTCGCGAAAACTATAACCCAGTAACGGGAGAAGGCCTGGAAGCTTACAACTTTAGCTGGTCTGCCGCGCATTATTTACTTCTGCTTTTAAACGAATAGTTATGGGAAATTTAAAATTGGATTTTGACCAGAATACGGTCGAGGAAATAACAGCAAAGCTCTACCATAAAACCGGAGCTGTTAAACTACTTCCCGGAGAACTGGACCTTAATTTTTTAATAAAGACAGAAAGCGGGGACTATATCCTGAAAATAGCTTCTACGGAAAAATGTGATCTGGATTTTCTGAAATTTCAGAATAATCTTCTCGATCATTTAAATGGTGGTGATCCTACGCTTTTGCTTCCGGAAACAATCATTAGCATCAGCGGGAAGTCTATCGAAGAACTGGAAATTGATGGTAATAAATTCTACGTTAGATTATTGAGCTGGTTGCCTGGGAAGCTTTGGAGTGAAACGGTTTCACACACTAAAGGTTTATTGTACGACCTGGGTAAAAAAGCCGGACATCTCACTAATCTTTTAAGTGATTTTGAAGACCCCTACCCCAGGCAGCGAGAATTCGACTGGGATATCTCACAAACTGCCTGGACCAAAAATCACCAAAACCTTTTTGATTCAGAAAGAAAAAAGTACATCGATTATTTTTATCAGGGTTTCAAATCTATAGAATATCAACTAATGCATTGCCGTAAAGGTATCATACATAATGATGTTAATGATAATAATATCATTGTTCAGCCTAATACTGAAAAAGTAACCGGATTTATAGATTTTGGAGACGCTACCTACACCGCCACGATCAATGATCTGGCGATTTGTATTACCTATGCAATTATGCAGAAAGAGCAGACTCTTGAAGCTGCTCTAGAGGTTATTAAGGGCTATCATGCTTCTTTTCCCCTTGAGGAGGAAGAATTGGATATTCTATACTGGCTGGTAGGTGCCCGGTTGATCATTAGCCTTACAAAATCCCAAATTAATGCCCAATCTGAACCTGAAAATAAATACCATCAGGTAAGTACTATTGGGGCCTGGGATTTAATAAAAAAGTGGTATGACTTAAATCCTTATTTGACAGGCGCATTTTTTAAAGATTCTTGTGGCTATAGTGAAGACGGGAAGAATTTACAATTTCAGGAATTCTGTCATTCAAACAAATATCATCTTTCATATCTTATTGAAACCAAAAAGATAACTTCATTTAAACATCTGAGTTTAGATATTTCTTCAGATTCCATTAGCAGTTTTGACGATGCCAGGGACAAGCGAAAAATGGCCAGTAAGATTCAGGAGCTTTGGTTAAAAGAAAATAAAAAGATCCTTTTTGGTGGCTATAACGAGGTTAGACCGGAATTGATCAAAGAAGAAAATAGTATAGCAACTTTAGAAGGTGACTACTGGCGAAATATATTATTGGGTGTACAGTTCTGGCATTTCAAAAAATTTAAGGTGAGTTCCCTAATTCCGGGGAAAATTATTGAATTGAATGAAACTAAAAAACTTCTGGTTATTGAGCATTCCTTTGATGAAGAAGAAAAGTTTTATTCTATCTATCGGTATCTTAAAATAGACCCTTCTCTTCAGCTTGATCAGAAAATTGATAGAAGTGCTTTATTGGGAGAACACAAACGCAAAGAAAAGAATGCTTTTTTCTTCCAAATTAGTCTTCAAAATCCCCAAAATCTAACACCTGTTTCCAATTGTTTGTATAGAGATAAAGAAGTCTACAATAAGCTTTTTCCGAATCCTCTATCTCTATTTAAAGACCTGAATGTACCAGAAAATAGCTTGGATTCCGAAACGCTGATTACAGAACGCAAAGCTTTTTTGGGCAAAAGCCTTAGTTTGAGCTACAACGATCCTCTGAAAATTGTAAGGGGTGATGGAGCTTACCTTATCGACGACAAAGGCCGTAAATACCTGGATATGGTTAACAATGTGGCCCACGTGGGTCATGAGCACCCGCAAGTGGTAAAAGCCGGAAAAAAGCAAATGGAAATGCTCAACACCAATTCCAGGTACCTTCACGATAATATCCTCCAGTTTGCCAAAAAACTCTTAGCAACATTCCCTAAAGAACTTTCGGTGGTTCATTTTGTAAATTCCGGGAGTGAAGCCAATGAACTGGCCATTAGAATGGCGAAATCCCATACCGGTCAAAAAGATTTTATAGCGGTAGAAGTAGGATATCACGGGAACACCAATGCCTGTATAGACATAAGCTCCTATAAATTTGATGGAAAAGGCGGAAAAGGAGCACCAGAGCATACCCAAATAGTTCCGCTCCCCGATTCATTCAGGGGTAAATATCGGGGGGATAATACCGGCCCGGATTATGCTGACCATATCAGGGAAGCGATAAACGTGATACATAGTAAAAATCGAAAACCTGCTGCTTTTATTTGTGAAAGTATCATTAGTTGTGGCGGTCAAATCGAATTGCCCGAAAATTATCTGAATTTGGCTTATAAATATACCCGGGAAGCAGGTGGCGTATGTATTGCAGACGAAGTACAGGTGGGCTGTGGAAGAATAGGCAATCATTTTTGGGGTTTTCAGGAACACCAGGTGATTCCCGATATCGTGACCATTGGGAAACCATTGGGTAACGGTCATCCACTGGCAGCTGTGGTTTGCACCCGGGAAATCGCAACTACGTTCGCTAATGGAATTGAGTACTTTAACACCTTTGGCGGAAATCCTGTTTCCTGTGCAATTGGAAAAAAAGTACTGGAAGTAATTGAAGAAGAGAAATTACAGGAAAATGCCCTGGATAACGGGAACTATTTAAAAGAACAGCTTAAAATCTTACAAAGTAAATTCCCGGTTATTGGTGATGTTAGAGGAAAAGGATTATTCCTGGGCTTTGAGCTTAATGATATAGACAAAAACCCCCTACCCCATGCAGCCGACTTACTGGTAAACTGTATGAAAGACCGGGGAATTTTAATGAGTACAGACGGCCCGGATAATAACGTGCTAAAATTGAAACCTCCAATAGTTATAACTAGAAACCAGATCGATTATTTTATCCATCACCTTAGGATTGTACTACAATCAGGTGATATGAATGTCAATATTTAATATCCTTCAAATAATGAAAAATCAACTATACTGCTTTTTATCGCTCGTGCTGCTTTGCACGAATACAATTGCCCAAGAAAGAAAACCTTATGAAGACCATACCGTTTTTCAAATCAACAAACTTGACCCAAGAGCCGATTTTTTCGCTTTTGAAACCGAAGTTTTGGCCGAAAAAGGCAAAAAAGAACTTTCGGAAAGGTTTATTTCCCTGAACGGGAAATGGGATTTTAAATGGGTAAAATCTTTAAACGACCGACCGGAGAATTATTATGTAACTGAAATAAATACAGAAGGATGGGGCAAAATTAATGTTCCGGGGAATTGGGAAACCCAGGGATATGGCAATCCCATTTATCTTGATGAGCGTTATCCTTTTGAAGAAACCTGGCCAGATATTCCTTATGAATATAATCCTGTGGGCACCTATCGTAAAAACATTGAAATATCTTCAGAAGTTATTAAGAACAACACAATTATCCTTCACTTTGCCGGTGCAAAAGCTATGGAAGTTTACCTGAACGGGGAATTCGTAGGATATTCGGAAGGTTCAAAAACCCCCGCAGAATTCGATATCACAAATCTTGTGAAAAATGGCAAAAATATGCTAGCGTTGCAGATGGTGCGTTGGAGCGACGCCAGTTATTTGGAAAGTCAGGATATGTTAAGAATGAGCGGAATAGAACGGGACGTTTACCTTTATAGTATTCCCAAAGTTCAAGTTCAGGATATTGGAATTAAAGCAGGTCTGGTAAATAACTATCAGAACGGAGAATTTAAAGCGACTTTCTTTCTAAAAAATACTTCTGAAAAAAATCAGAAAGCAGAACTTTGGGTAAAACTGAAGGATCAAAATGGGAAAATTGTCTATTCAGCTTCAGAAGAAATATTTATAATAAAGAATGATTCCCTAGAGAAAACTTTTTTTGAAGAACTTAAAAATGTAAAAAAATGGTCGGCAGAAATTCCAAACCTTTATACGCTGGAATTTGGATTACACCCGGACAATGATATCTCCCCTTCTTTTATTTCAAAGAAAGTCGGTTTCCGTTCCGTAGAAATAAAGGAAAATCAATTACTGGTAAATGGAAATCCAATTTACATAAAAGGTGTAGACAGGCATGAAACCGATCCGTTTACCGGACATGTGGTAAGCAGGGAAAGTATGGAAAAAGATATCCGGTTGATGAAACAAAATAATATTAACGCGGTAAGGAGTAGCCACTACCCCAACGATCCTTATTGGTATGATCTTACTGATAAATTCGGACTGTATGTGATTGATGAAGCTAATATAGAAAGTCATCCTCTGGCGATTGATGAAAAAACCCAAATAGGGAACGAAGAAAGCTGGATTCCTGCTCATTCGGAGCGTACAAAAAGAATGTTTTACAGAGATAGAAACCATCCTTCTATTATCATCTGGTCCCTGGGCAACGAGGCGGGACACGGAAAGGTTTTTGAGACCACCTATCAATGGTTGAAAGATCACGACTCAAGACCTGTTCAATATGAACCTGCAAAAACAGAGCATTATACAGATATTTATTGCCCCATGTACCCTTCACCGGAGCATTTAGAAGATTACGCTAAAAGCAATCCTCAAAAACCGGCAATAATGATAGAATATGCCCATGCGATGGGAAATTCTGTAGGGAATTTACAGGATTACTGGGACATCATAGAGAATTATGATGTCCTTCAGGGAGGGTTTATTTGGGATTGGGTAGATCAAGCCCTTGAATATAAATATCCCGATGGGAAACCTTATTTAGCTTATGGATATGATTACCACCCAGATCTTCCTACCGATGGAAATTTTTTAAATAATGGTTTGGTTGATCCCTATCGGAATCCACACCCACATTTATCTGAAGTAAAAAAAGTTTACCAACCGGTTGAATTTAAATTTGATAAAGCTTCTTCGATATTACAAATTTTCAATAAAAATTTCTTTAAAACATTTGATGATGAACAAATTATATGGAAACTTCTGGAAAATGGAAAAAGCATAGACTCAGGAAGGGTTTCTTTAAATGAAATCAAACCGAGAACAGAACAGGACTATCAATTAAAATTTGACAGAGCCTCTTCAGATAAAAATGAACTTATATTACAGGTTTATTTAAAAACCGATTCCGAAGAAGTTCTACTACCGGCAGATCACTTATTAGCTTTTGAAGAATTTTTATTATCAGCATTTGAAGGATCAGATTTCAAACCTGTAAGCAACGATGACGTAAATATTACTTCTCAACATAACACCATTTTGATCAAAGGAAATAACTTTCAATTAAGTTTGGATAAGATTTCCGGGGAAATCAAGGAATGGAGATATAATAATAAATTGATTACCAATGAGCCCATACACTTAAATTTCTGGCGTGCTCCTACAGATAATGACCTTGGAAACGGAATGGATAAATGGGCTAAAATATGGAAAACGGCTACGCATAATTATACTTCGAAACTAACTAAACAACCAGTGCTTAACAATAAAACAGTTGCTTTTGAAGTGGCTTATAAGCTTCCTGAAAATATTGCGAAGATAAATGTAGTGTACGAAGTAAATTCTAATGGTGATCTTAAAATCAACTATAAATTTGAACCACTGAAAGAGGAGCTACCAAATATTCCAAGAATTGGAATGTATATGATTTTACCATCCGACTTCAAAGAAGTAAGCTGGTATGGTAAAGGACCGGGAGAGACTTATTGGGATCGCAAAACGGGTCAACAAACCGGTATTTATTCAGGTAAAATCGAAGATCAATTTCATAGGTACTTAAGACCGCAGGAAACGGGCAATAAAACAGAGGTTAGATGGATGAAGCTGGAGTCTGAGGGTCTTACTCTTTCAGCATTTGCGACGAATTCGTTATTGAATTCAAGTATATGGCCTTTTGAAATGGCAGAAATTGATCTGGAAGAAAATGAAATTGCGGCATCTGCTTCCGGACTTGTACCGGTAACTAAAAAGCATGGAGCTGATATTGAATTTGGTGAAAATATGCAATGGAATATAGATCATCTGCAAATGGGCGTTGGTGGTGATACTTCCTGGGGAAGGCTGGTACACCCGGAATATACAATCCAACCTAAATCCTATTCATATAGTTTTATAATCAGGCCAACTCAAAAGAGATAGATTAAGATTGAACCAATCTATATGGACATTTAATGACAGTTGAATAGTAGCATACATTTATAATATTCGCATTAAAAGTAATAGACCATTTAATATGTTATTTAAATCTAGCTTACTGTAAGCCATAAGAAATACATTCAGCCTAGTGATCATCTGCGTGATAACCCGGAGGTCCCGAGTTAAAATCTCGGTCTCGCTAAAATTAAATAAAGGGCTTTCGAGAAATTGGAAGTCCTATAAAATTTCATCTGGCACAAAATGATATCACATAAATCTTATAGTATCCTATATTGAGATTGGGCACCTCTATTAATTCGATTTGCGCTTCGGAAAATAATTAAGATCTCCTTCCAACCTTATAGTTTATATAATTTTTCTTCATCCATAAATAGGCGAAACAGTCCATTAAAGGTTTGATTAACCTGTTTCTAAGACCGAATTTTGGAGTTCCGGCAATTCTAGGGAAGTGTTTTATAGGTACCTGCTTAATACGCCCACCCTGCAACAAAATCATGGCAGGAAGAAAACGATGAAGCCCACTAAACATAGGAATTCTTTTTGCGTAATCTGTTCTTATTATTTTTAATGGACAGCCGGTATCATCCATTCCATCATGTGTAAACCAGTTTCTCACCGTATTGGCTACGTGTGAAGATAAATTTTTAATCCCAGAATCTTTTCGCTCATGTCTATAACCGGTCACAAGATCATAATTATCAATTTCATCCAATAGAAGATTAAAATCGAAAGGATCGGTTTGAAGATCTGAATCTATATATCCTGTTAGATTTGTTTCAGAATAATCGAATCCGGCTTTAATCGCAGCACTCAAGCCTGCATTTTTTTCAAAGCTGATATATTTAAATTCAGGGTTTCTTTGGCATATATCAATAACTAACTTTTCTGAATTATCTTTTGAACCATCATTTACAAAAAGTACCTGGGTATTTATCCTGGAATTAGAAATATACTCCATCATTTTTTCTTCTACCCTTTTCAGGTTCTCCTCTTCATTATATAAAGGAACAATGATCGTAAGACTATAATCCATACTGAAAAATAAATTTGAGCAAAAATAGATTTAAAAATGAGAAATGACAATCATTGCAAACTCACATTATATTTTCCGTTAAAATCATCTATGTATTTCAAGTTTTATCCTGAATAATATTGAAAACTTTAAAGATTATTCTTTCACATTACTTTATAAGGCTTTCATAAAATATTGTCAAAAGCTAAAAATTCGGGCTGGTTACTTATTAATCTTCCTAAATTAGGTTTTAGTACAAATACAAATCAATCAATAACCCATAATAATAGCAACTATAGGCTATTATCAAATTAAGTTTTCAAAGTAATGCAGGAAATACCTGATTTATCTGAAAATTCCATTCAGCAAATTTTAACAATTCTTGAAAAAGAAAAGGAAATTAGTTGCAACTTACCCGGTAAAGGAGTTTTACATATCGAGAAGGAACTTCCATATCTGGTTATTTACCGGAAAAAAAGTAACGATAAAGGAACTAAAAGATTTGTCACCAACGAATCTTCTTACCTGATTATTGGGACCGAAGACTTCGCGGGATATCAAAATTTACTTTATAAAATTTCCGATCAATTATCGGCTGAGATGGAATCTTACCTCCTATTCGAGATCTATTCCGGAAAGCATGATTCAGCAAAAATTAAAATTAAAGGACCGGCTCAAAGGTTACCGTCTGCTTTAGATACCCTAAAAGAAGATTTCCTGAAAATAAATAAACAATTCACGGGCATCTATCTCGATACAGAAATTATAGACACTCCAAATAGACAGGCAGAAGGTGAACTATCTCTTATGGAAGTTGAAGATGCAAAAAGCTGTGGTGCGGTGGTTGTTGGACTTGAAATTCCCCCTGTTTATAGAACTGAGGAAAATCATCTATATCCAGTCTTTTTTAGAAATTTTAAGGATTATTTAATTAGAGCTATCCATCGTTCATTTTTTGAATTCATTAGAGTTCAAACATCTGGTGGAGTAGCTAGTTTTAATGCACTTGGAAGAAAGTACTTAAAGCAAATAGTTTTTGATATTGATAAGCAACTGGCAGATATAGAAAGATCTTATCAATTTCTTTGGCTCGTTTCGCCAGCAAATATCTACGATATTAAAAAGGAGTTTTTCGATAGTAAATATCAAAATGTCATAGATTACCATTACAGATTATTACCGGTAGATCCAGATGTGCTGAAGCGAAAACTTTATAACCTTAAAATTGAGGATATCGATGATCCCGCCATGTCTTTTCTGTTTAGAGAAAAACGTGAAGAGCTAGATATGCAGATCACCATGTTAAACGAGCGGGGTACCCAAAATTTTAAATATGATAGTATTCGTCTTTACAAAGGCGTTGAAAGAAGTCTTTGTGAAGAAGCTCGGAATATCCTGAACAAAGTTGAAGAAAAAACTGAAACCCAGGAAGACCATCTAATAGACTCTAAAGCTTTCAGTAGTCTGGCAAGAAAAGAGTTTGATTATTATCACGAACAAGACGAAAATTTTAAATGTAAAGTGCATATTAGGAAAGATGTGAATATCATGATGGTATCGCATGGTGAACTATATGTTCCTGCAGATTATAAAATGAGCCGGGTTGAGGCAGATGCGCTTATCCAACACGAGGTAGGAACACATGTTCTCACCTATTATAATGGTAGCAACCAACCTTTACATCAGATGAGTATTGGACTGGCAGATTACGATCCGCTTCAGGAAGGCCTTGCCGTAATGTCAGAATTTATGGTAGATGGACTTACTGCCAATAGATTAAGAATACTTGCCGGGCGTGTGATTGCTGGTGAAGCATTGATGGAAGGAGGAAACTTTCAGGAAATCTTTAGATTATTAAAACAAACCTATAATTTTTCTGCTGAAAGGTCTTTTAATATTACCTCACGAATAATGCAAGGAGGTGGGTTTATGAAAGATATTATCTATTTAAAAGGATTGGTATTACTTAAAGAACATTTGAAAAATGGAGGAGACTATGAACCTCTTCTAGCCGGAAAATATGGAATAAAACACACCGGTATTATAAAGGAGCTTACAGATAGAAAAGTTCTTAATCCTGTGCAGGTTAAACCTAGTTACCTGCACAGTGAAAAAATGTATGAAAAATTAGAATTAATCAGGCAAGGCCTTAGCCTGCCACAAATGGTATGTAAATGAAAATATGTTTTGTATTGAATGACGTTGCAACAGAGAAAAATGGTACTTCTACTGCATTAATGTCTATGGCTCATCAAAGAGGCCACGAAGTTTATGCTATGGGAGTTGGAGATTTTACATTCCATCATGATGAACCTATAAGTATAAATGCGGTTACTGTCCCTAAAAGTTTTAAAAGTAAGTCTCCTCAAAAATTTCTGGAGGCACTACATGATAAAAAGAATAAGCCGAAGAAAATAAATTCATCAAAGCTTGATGTAGTATTTATTCGAAATAACCCTACAGAAGAAGAAGGGCGTCAATGGGCAGAACAGGCAGGAATAGCTTTTGGAAGGATGGTGCAGCAGGAAGAGGTTTTAGTGCTTAATGATGCTTATGCCCTATCGCATGCTTTTATAGATAAATTATACTTTGAAGAACTACCGCAGGAAATTAAACCTGACTCAATTATCACCAGGGATAAGGATCAAATTTTGGATTTCTGGGAGAACCAGAAAAACAAAAAAATGGTCCTAAAACCATTAGAAGGTTCAGGAGGACAGGATGTTTACCTTATTGATGAACATGAAAAGAATGTAAATCAAATTATTACACATTTAAGTACTCAGGGTTATGTGATTGCACAGGAATACCTTCCGGCAGGGAAAGATGGAGATGTTCGTGTTCTGCTAGTGAACGGAAAGGTGATGGAAAAAGACGGCAAAAAGGCAATTATTAGAAGAGTTAGTGGTGAAGGAGAGTTTAGAAGTAACTTTTCTGTAGGTGCTACCGCTGATAGTAGCGACTTAACACCTGCAATGCAGCGTATTATTGATCTAACTGCACCGAAATTAATTCGTGACGGATTATTTTTCGTGGGTCTTGATATCGTAGATGATAAACTTATTGAAATTAATGTTTTAAGTCCTGGTGGAATGGAACGTTTTAAAGATATCGGTCTTCCATCATTTACAGACTATATCATCAAAGCTATAGAGCGAAAAGTAGAATTTAAAGAAATTTATAAAGGTCAGCTAAGCAATAGAACCTTAGCCACTATGGACTAAATCTATATTATGAGCGAAGAATTAAATAAAAATGTTCCAAGGATCATTGGGAAATATAGTTCCGAAAAAAAAGGCCCTTTACTATTTGTAACAGCTGGTATTCATGGAAATGAACCTAGCGGAGTGAAAGCGCTAATGAATGTTTTTGAGGAACTGAAAAAGACAAAGCCGCAAATTAGTGGAACTATTGTTGGCGTCTCCGGTAATCAACAGGCTTTAAATGAAAACAAACGCTATATAGATGAAGACCTCAACAGGACATGGACTGAAGAAAATGTAGAAAAAAACCAGCCAGATTCTCATGAGGAAAGAGAAATGTTTGAAATTATTGAAGTTTTAAAAGAGCAATCTAAAGGAGATTTTACCAAACGGTATTTCCTGGATTGTCATACTACTTCTTCTGCAAGCTTACCATATGTTTCCGTTCAGGAGGTGAACGATAATGATGCATGGGCTCATAAATTCCCAACCTATATTATTCGTGGTTTTAGTGATATAATTACTGGTGATATTGACCATTACTTAAGTAGAACGGGAATGACCGGATTTGTTTTTGAAGCTGGTCAACATACAGATAAGACCTCACAGGAGAACCATGAAGGAGTGATCTGGCTGGCATTAAAAGAGGCCTGTAATCTTGACGTCAGCAAAATTTCTACCTATCCCGAATGTGTGGACAGGTTTGCAAAAAAGAATGCGCCTAAACAAAAGACCTTTGAAATTCTTTACAGACATGGTCTGGAAGATTCTGATGAATTTAAAATGCAGCCGGGTTATGAGAATTTCCAAAAGATTGAAAAAGGAGAGCTTTTAGCCATACAGAACGGAAAGGAAGTGAAGAGTGAATGGGATGCTTATATCTTTATGCCATTATATCAAGCACAAGGGAATGATGGTTTTTTTGTTGTAAATGAAGTCTGAACTGTTTTTCTGAAATTGTAAATTTTTCTTAAAGACTTAGTGAATAGTAAGTCACAGAAAATATTTCGACTGAAACCGGGAATCAAAAAATTAATTATTTATGTATAACGACAATAATCTTAAAAAGTTAAGTACACTGGAAAAGAAATCATCTAAAGCTATGGAAGCTTATAAAGCTTTTGATAAAGCAGCATTAGAAGATGGTTCCATTCCTAAAAAATATAAAGAGTTAATGGCTGTTGCGGTAGCACTAACTACGCAATGTCCATATTGTATCGAAATCCATAAAAAAGCTGCCATAGATGCTGGAGCTTCAGAAGAGGAGCTTGCTGAAGCAACTTTCGTCGTAGCCGCTTTAAGAGCAGGAGGCGCCGTAACCCATGGTACTCATCTTATGGAAAAATAGATCTATAATTATTCTTAAAAAGTAAGGCTGTTGAAAAGTTCAATTATTAAGATTTTCTTGCAATTTGCATCAATTGATCTTAAACTTTAATATTCACTTTTCAACAGTTTTATTTCTTCCCCCATTCAAAAAACCTTAGTTTTCCTAAAAAATAATATTTCAAGTCTTATCTAAATATTTGAGCATCTGTAGATCTTATTGCTCTCTAAAAAGATAAATTAATACCTTATAATCCATCATTTTTTTTACTTAACAAACTCCAGGCAAACCGGGGTTTTAATTTCAAATACTGGTTCCTGAGGTTTTAACTTTCCATTTTCAGGATTGATCCTATAGGTGGTGATATTGCCCGTATCCTGACTTGCCGCATACAAATATTTACCATAAGGGGAGATTGCAAAATTTCGGGGTGTTTTTCCCGCTACAGGCACAAAATCGAGACTACTAAGCTTCCCCGAATCTTCAATTTTAAAAATCGCGATACTATTATGCCCTCTGTTTGATGCATAAATATATTTTCCTGAAGGATGAATGTGAATATCTGCTCCAGAATTTTGTTGCTTATAAGTTTTTGGTAGTGAAGATATGTTTTGAATTAAATTAAGCCCCCCATTTTTAAGAACCTCAAAAACGCTTAGCGAGCTATTCAATTCATTCATAGAATAGACAAAACTTCCGTTTCTGGAAAAACTCATATGTCTCGGTCCAGCACCTTTCTCTAATTCAACATATTTCTGTTCGTGAGGTGATAAGCGTCCTTCTTTGAATTCATAGATCCAAATTTTGTCATTTCCAAGATCGGCTATATAAGCGTAACGGTTATCACCGCTAATTTTTACTGAATGAGCATGGGATTTAGTTGGATTTTCTAAATTAATTTTTTGATTTTGCGTCAAGCTTCCGTCTTCATTTATTTTGTAAGACATAACCACTCCGCCCATATAATTACTTACAAATACATATTTACCCGATCTATCAAGAGCTATATGACATGGAGCAAAACTGCCGGTTGAATTTTTACTAATCTCCTTAAGTTTCCCATCTTCCAATATTTCATAAGAATAAATAAAACCGCTTTCCCCTTCATGTGGTCCTAACTCGCTTACCGCAAAAAGGTACTTCCCCATTTTGCCAACTTTCACAAAAGAAGGGTTCATTACTTCGGCCACAGTTCCTTTAAATTTGAGCGCTCCGGTATCAGAATTTTGATTCAGCAAATAGATACCATTTGCCTTTCCATCCACATGGCCTTCTTTTTCTGTGTAGGTTCCAACATAAATCTTATTAATAGAATCATTTATTTTACCGGTCTCCTCCTGAGCAATCGAAGAATTGACTACCACTAAACAAATAAAGCATAGTATTATTGAAGTTTTCATTACTAGAAATTTAGGGTTATATCCATTTTTTTCTTTTGAAGTAATATAACATCAATAAGAAAACAATGATCATTACTCCCCAAAGTACAAAATAACTGTATTCCCACTGTAATTCCGGCATATATTCGAAATTCATCCCATAGATTCCGGCGATAAAAGTCAGTGGAATAAAGATACTTGCCATGATGGTTAGCACCTTCATTACTTCGTTCATTTTGTTACTAATCGTGGTCATATACATATCCATAAGTCCCCAGATCATTTCCCGATAGATATCTATATTTTCTGAAATTTGAATTATATGGTCATAAAGATCCCTGATAAAATTACTGGTATGAGGATCTATTAATTCACTATCCATTTTTTCCATTCGGCTAATTACCTCCCGAAGTGGAAAAACCGCCCTTCGAATCCTTAATATATTTCTTTTAAGGTCCTGGATCTCATAAGTAATATCGTCACTAGGTCTGGAAGTAAAAAGACTCTCTTCGAGACTTTCTATACGATCACTCATATCATCGATCACCAGGAAATAATTATCGATAATAGAATCCAGTAAGGCAAACATCAAATAATCTGCACCACGGGATCGTATCCTACCTTTGGCGGTTTCTATTCGCTCTCTTATAGGATCAAATACATCACCGTCAGACTCCTGAAAAGTAAGCACATAATTCTTCCCTACGATCATGCTTATATGCTCATTTTCGATCTCTCCGTTTTTATAGTAAAGCATTTTAGCCACGATAAAGAGATAGTCCTGATATTCTTCAATTTTTGGACGCTGCCCTGTATTCACAATATCTTCCATCACTAATGGATGTAGCTCATAATAATCTCCAAGCTTTTCGATCTCGGCTACATTACTTAAACCATCAATATTGAACCAGGTAACGCTTTTTTCATCTACAAATTTAAAAGCATCTTCAGGGGTGGTAGAACTAAACCTTTCATAATTTTCAAGATTATAGTCTATAACATCCAGTTTCGTTTCAGAAGCTTCCTTGTTTCCCACATACGTCATGGTACCGGGAATCTGATTTACAGATTTCGTGGTTTTGGGACGCCTCAGCATTAGTTTTCTCCTTTTAGCCATAAGTAGAATAAATTTTCTTTAAAAATACTAATAATCCCTTAACAGCAATCGCAATGAGATCTATTGGTTGAAATCTGAATATTTCTGCGGAAATCATCACTAAGAATTACTAAAAATTTACGCTTAATCATACCTTTGCAATTATGAAAGAAGCTGTGTTGTTTGATACCCTCAAAGAGTATTTTGGTTATGAAAATTTTAGACCTTTACAAAAGAAAATAATCAATTCGGTCTTTGAAGGCCAGGACAATCTGGTGATCATGCCTACCGGAGGCGGTAAATCTATTTGTTACCAGCTCCCGGCAATTCTGCTTCCTGAAATAACCCTGGTGATCTCTCCGCTTATTGCTCTAATGAAAGATCAGGTGGATGGATTAAATGCAAACGGAGTTCCTGCAGCTTATTTGAACAGTAGCCAGGAAGAGGCCGATAAGCAGGCTATTTTTCAGAAAATTGATAATAAAGAAATTAAATTATTATATGTTGCCCCGGAAAGCCTTCAGTTTGTAGATCGACTTCTGGTTGATGGTAAGGTAAGTCTAATCGCTATTGATGAAGCACATTGCATTTCTAGTTGGGGGCATGATTTTAGACCGGCATATACACAACTGGGCTACCTGAAAAACCGCTTCCCTTCTACTCCCATACTGGCGTTAACTGCAACTGCAGATAAAGCTACCCGAAACGATATTTGTAAGCAGCTGAATGTGCCAAAAGCGAAAAAACATATCGCTTCCTTTGACCGTAAAAATTTAAGTCTTGAAGTTAAACCCGGAATTAAACGATTTGAACAGATCTCTCAATTTCTTAGAAACCGTCAGAGTGAGAGTGGTATCATTTACTGTTTAAGTAGAAAAACTACCGAAGAACTCGCTTCTAAACTAAAAAGAAAAGGATTTAAGGCTGAAGCATATCATGCAGGGATAGATCATCTAAATCGTTCAAAAATTCAGGATGATTTTATAAATGATGAAAAACAAATCATTTGTGCGACCATAGCTTTTGGAATGGGCATCGATAAATCGAATATTCGCTGGGTAATCCATTACAATATGCCTAAAAATCTCGAAGGATATTATCAGGAAATTGGGCGTGCAGGACGTGACGGTTTAGCTTCAGACACGCTACTTTTCCATAGCTATGCTGATGTAATACAGCTTCAGAAATTCGCATCGAATGCCAAGAATGAAGAGGTTCAGTTAGCGAAATTAGACCGAATGAAGCAATATTCTGAAGCCCTTAGCTGTAGAAGAAAGATTTTGCTTGGCTATTTTGGAGAATATTTACAGGAAGACTGCGGCAATTGTGATATTTGTAGAAATCCTCCGGAATTTTTTGAAGGAACCGTTATCGCTCAAAAAGCGCTTTCCTGTATTTTCAGGCTAAAAGCATCTGAACCTATTTCTGCAGTAATCGATGTACTTCGCGGTTCTCAGAATGAACTTATAAGAAGAAATAATTATCAGGAACTTTCCACTTATGCGATTGGTAAGGATATTTCCTGGCATCACTGGCAGCAGTATCTTATTCAGCTTATAAATCTTGGGTATATAGAGATCGCTTTCGACAGGAACAACCATTTACAATTAACAGAGCAGGCGAAAAAGGTTTTATTTGAAAAAGAAAAGGTCTATCTAGCCGATGTTAAAGAAGAAAAGCAAAACAATCAGGCTGCTAAATCTGGTGTCGCTGAAAATTCATTATTTGAAAGATTACGACAATTACGCCTAAAAATCGCCAAAGAAGAAGACATTCCTGCATATCTCATTTTCAATGATGCTGCACTTAAGGATATGGAAAAACAAAGACCAATGTCCGATTCTGAATTTTTGCTTATAGATGGGGTTGGAAGAAAAAAGATGGAAGATTATGGTTATCGATTTATTAAAGAGATCACCGCTTTCAGTAAAGATAAAAGAGAAAAGAAGCCGAAGAAAAAAGCGAAAAAAGGAAATACTCTCAAGGAAACCTTATCTCTTTATAATGAGGGTTTAAATGTTGAAGAGATGGCAACAGAAAGAGGCATTGCTAAAAACACCATTTTCACCCATCTGGTGAAACTTTATGATGAAGGAGAAGAAATAAACCTACATCAATTTATTCCAATTTCAGATCTTAAATCTATTGAAAAGGCGAAAAAAGAACTTGACAACCCTGGAAGCTTAAGAGCTTATTTTGAACATTTTGAAGAGGCCATCCCTTATGAAACCATCAAAATTTCGCTTAAAATTCTTGAAGACAAAGAAAGTTAAGAGCGCTTATTCAAATTCAATTTTCCGAAGAATAAGCCCTGAAGCCGGTGCGATATAATCCATTTGCAATTGTGGACTATCCGGTTTTAAACTATCTTCAATATCCTGAAGGCTGAGTTCTCCTCTACCCACCAATACAAGGCTTCCCATCATGAGTCTAACCTGGTGCCTTAAAAATCCCGAAGCATGAATATGAAAGATATAAGATTTTTCAGGAAAGAAATTAGCGGTATAGATATCGTTCTCTACAAGTTCAGATTTTAGCATTTCTCTTTCGAACGTACTTTTTTCGGATACCCGAATGCAGTAATTCCTGAAATTATGAATTCCATGAAATAATTTTGCGGCTTCCTTCATTCTATCAACATCAAGATCTTCCTGAAAATTAGCCATAAACGGTGCACAAAATGGATGAAATTTATCACCAATACTAAAGAGATAGGCATATTCCTTTGTCTTGGAATGCTGAATGATATTGAACTTATCATCAACCTCTTCTATACTTAAGGCTCTAATATCCTGAGGTAAGTTCTTATTGAACAAATGGAGAAAACCATCCAGATCTTCTAGGGGTTCATGATCAAGAAACAACTCAAAAGCCGACTCTTCAGCAGAAACCATGGCATCTGTTCTACTGGTTCCAAGAATCTTATATTTTGCATCTGGTATTACCCAACCTAATGTTTTTGTCACCAGACCTTCCACTGTTTTTACATCTGGCTGCTTTTGCCATCCGTGTAATCTGTATCCTAAATATTGAACTTTTATAAAGTAATAGAATCTTTTCCTAAACAAATCTGCAATTTTGGCAAAGGTATTTAAAATTCTATCAGGGAAGCTTTAACAAAGAAGATTCAGGAATTACAAAGTAATCTTAAAACATAGCATCTAAATTCCTCGATTATTGAATTCTCAGTACATTGAGAGAGTAAACCATTTGAAAATGAAACCCAACCAGAAGAAAATTGCTCATAAATGTCTTATTCAGTTTGAAAAAGGTTTTTCAAATATTGAAGATCTAAGAACAGAAATCTCAAGTTGTTTAGCTACGGAAAATAATCTATGGCTAAGCTACGATGAAGATGCCGGAATAGAGCGGTTAACCAGTACAGAGAATGGCTACGATCATCATAAACATTATGAATTGTTCGACTTTTTTGATCTTCCAGCAGAAGACAATGAAGTAGATATGGAAGCGCTCGCATACGAAGAACCGTATTTATGGTTTTGCGGGAGTATGAGTTTAAAGAGAAACTCACCCTCTACAGAAGATTCTCTGGGAAAGCAATTAAATAGCCTAAGCGATGTTGCAATAGATGAAAACAGGTTCAGTTTAGGTCGCATACCCTGCATTAAGAAAAATGGCACGTATGAGCTTTTAAAAGAAACTGAATATAACGGTGAAAAAATAACGGCAAGAATGCTTCGCGGCGGAACAAAAAGCACCGAACTACATAATGCTTTAATGACAGATGAACACCTTGAAAGATTTATGATGATCCCATGTAAGGATAATGGATTTGATATTGAAGGTCTTGCTATCTATAACCAAAGAATATTTATAGGTTTACGAGGTCCAGTCTTAAATGGTTATGCTATAATTCTAGAAATTGGCTGTAAAGAATTTGATGGTGAACTGCTCTTGACTAAAAATTCGGAAGAAGGTAAGCTATATAGAAAACATTTTATAGACTTAAATGGCATGGGAATAAGAGAATTGAACATCACAAAAAATGGAGATCTCTACCTTCTTGCAGGACCAACGATGGATCTTGATGGAACCATAAGTATTTATAAAATTAAAGGTGGCCTGCCAGATAATCATGCAAGTGTTATCCATGAACCAAAAAGACTTTTTGATGTAGCCAGGGGTGCAGAATTGGAGCATGGAGCAGATAAAGCTGAAGGGATGGCATTTTTGCCGAACGGTAAACTTTTAATTACATACGATTCTCCTGTACCAGGACGATTAGAAGGTAATACAGGTATATGGATGGACTGTTATGATCTGGATTAACGTATTTTAGTCTTTAGTAGAATATTGTGCTATTATTATATATTTAGAGTAGTTTAGCTACTAACATATTAAAATAAAACTTTTTAAAATTATAGCTTATAATGATTTCAGAACCTAAGATTGAAGAATTAAAATCTAAAAAACTGATAGGTATATGTATTACGACTAGCCTGGCAGATGATAAGACCAGCCTGCTTTGGAATAGGTTTATGAGGTTAAGAGGCGCTATAGAACGTAATAAAGGAGAAAGTCTTTATTCTGTTCAGGAGTATGGAGAAAATTTTATGAAAGGTGAATTTGATACACAGTCAAAATTCAATAAATGGGCGGCAACAGAAGTTTCAGATTTTAAAGAAATTCCGAAAGGACTGGAAAAACTTGAGATTCCCGCCGGAAAATATGCTGTATTTATCCATAAAGGTACCGCAAGCGAATTCGCTGAAACTTCGAACTATATTTTTAATGAATGGTTACCTAATTCTGATTATGACCTGGATGATCGTCCACATTTTGAAGTCTTAGGAGCAGATTATAAAGGTCCTGAAAACCCGGATTCTAAGGAAGATATCTGGATCCCAATAACAGCAAAATAAATCCTGAACCCTAAACTTCTTTTGACAGAGCCCAGCATATTAAATCAGTTTCAAGGTTTTCTGGATACCCAGGATATTTTTCCAAAAAATCATAATACTGATATTACTACTTTTGAATTTCCGGAAGTTGATATTACTAATAATTTAATAGCCGATCTCGAAAAATTAGACCATCCTCGAAATTCAGTTCTGGGAAAAAGAATGGAAAGTTTTTTTGAAATAGCTATAAAGTATTCTTCACGATATGAACTTATAGATTCGAACATTCAGATCATTCATAATAAACAAACCCTTGGTGAACTGGATTTCTTAATTTTCGATAAACATAATTCAACGCCTCTACATATTGAGCTCGTCTACAAGCTTTATGTCTACGACCAAACATTTCCTTCGGAAAATCAAAGATGGATAGGCCCTAATAGACGTGATAGTTTTTCTATGAAATTAGAAAAACTGAAATCGAAGCAGTTTCCTTTATTATACAAACCTGAAACTTCTATTTACTTAAATAAATTGGGGCTTGTTTCCGAAGAGATTAAACAACAACTATGCTTTAAAGCTCAACTTTTTATTCCTAAAAATAATAAGCTGGATGATCGAGGGAATATTAATCCCGAATGTTATAGTGGCAAGTGGTTTAAATTTAAAGATTTCCTGAAAATGAATTGGCAGGAAAATCTTTTTCATAGTCCGAAGAAAAAAAACTGGAGTTGCGATCCGGGAAAAAATTCAGACTGGATGAGTCAGGAAGAACTATTACAGAATATTGAATTTCTTTTTAAAGAAAACAAAGCGCCATTAGTTTGGATGAAGACAAAATCAAGCATTCACAGTTTTTTTATTGTTTGGTGGTAATCTAAACTTTATAATTCTATTAAATTTGTAAACTTCAAAATCAAGTTTATGCAGCCGGGCTACAGGGAAGCGGTAAAAGCTTCTTATTTTAGTATTGCAGGAAATGCACTTTTAGCAATTGCTAAAGCGGTGACAGGCATTTTTGGGAACTCTTATGCGCTTATAGCCGATGCCATTGAATCTACCACCGATGTTTTTTCCTCTCTCTTGGTGTTACTTGGCCTAAGATATGCCAATAAACCGGCCGATGAGAACCATCCCTATGGTCATGGAAAAGCAGAACCGCTTATTACATTTATGGTGGTTGGATTTCTCATAGTTTCGGCAACGGTTATTGCTTATGAAAGTATTGAAAACATCAGCACTCCTCATGAAGTTCCCGAACCTTACACGCTAATTGTTCTATTGGTAATCATCATTATTAAAGAGGTTTCATATCGCTTTGTTTCTAAAAAAGGGACAGAGACCAACAGCTCTGCGTTAAAGGCTGATGCCTGGCATCATCGCAGCGATGCGATCACTTCTTTTATGGCTTTCATCGGAATTTCCGTTGCTCTCTATATGGGAAAAGGCTATGAAAATGCCGATGACTGGGCCGCATTATTTGCATCCGGATTTATACTCTTTAATGCGTACCTCATTTTGAGACCAGCTCTGGGAGAAGTGATGGATGAGCACAGGTATGATGATATTGAATCTGAAATAAGAGCTATTGCTCAAGACAATAAAGGAGTGGTCGAAACTGAAAAATGTTTTATTAGAAAAACCGGAATGACTTTTCATGTAGACCTTCATATCGCTGTAGATTCTGAAATTAGTGTGAAGGCAGGACATGATATCGCCCATAGAGTTAAAGACGATGTGCTTGAAAAACTTCCACAGATTGCAGACGTTCTTATACATGTAGAACCAGACGACGAGCTCTGATTAACTTCTGGACACTAAGAAAACTTTCAAAGTTATTAAGAAATATTTAGCACAAAGCAAGCCTTTGAAGCTTTGATATCAATGGGTTTAAGTGTATCTTAAATTTCAAGTTAACCACAAAAAAATAAAACTATGTCGATGATTAATGAGCAAGAATTTAAGAAACTAGCAGGTTATAATAATGAAACCTGTATTTCAACCTTTATTCCTACTCAAAGAGCGGGGAAAGAAGTTCTGGAAGAAAAGAATAAAAAGCATCTCAATTCCCAATGGAATGAGATAAGAAAGAAATTAAAATCAGATAAGGTTGCTGATGAAACAATTGAAAAAATTGGTAATCCCATTCTGGCTTTAATAGATGATAGAGACTTTTGGCGTCATCAATCTGATGGTTTGGCAATTTTTGCTTCCTCAGAGTTTTTTGAAAATTATACCCTCCCGGTAAACTTTGAAGCTTACCATTATATTTCAACAGAATTTTACGTGAAACCACTGGTTCCGGTAATGACTGGCGATGGCAGATTTAATATTCTGTCAATTCAGCTGGAAGACGTTAAATTTTATGAAACATCAAAATATAGTATAAGCCAGGTGGAAATTGATGACCTTACTCCTTCCCGCCTGGAAGAAAGAGTCGGTTTTGATTATAAGGAAAAGGCACTCCAGTTTAGAACCCAGGGAGAAGGTGGGGAAAAAACGCAATTCCACGGTCATGGTGGAAACGAAAGAGACGAGAATGTAGAAATTAAACAATTTTTCAGAGCTGTAGACCAGGGATTAAAAGACTATCTAACAAAAGATAAATTACCATTGATAGTATTCTGCCAGGATCACTTATTCCCTATTTATAAAGATGCTAATACTTATAATCATTTAATAGATAAAGTGATTTCTGGTAATCCTAATGATACCGATATGCTTGGAATTCAACAGAAAGCTCTGGAAATTGCTGAGCCGTATTTGAATGAGAACCGCAATGAGAAAATTAAAAAATATAAGGAGTTAAGTAAAACTGAAAATACTTCCTCTGCAGTAAGCGACATTATATCTTCAGTATATCAGGGAAAAGTTGATACCCTTTTTATAGAAAATCGTGCGGAAATATGGGGTAATTTTAATGAAGATCAAATGAAAGTTGAATTTTCTGATCAGCAGGAAAATGGCAATATCTCACTTCTAAATCTTGCCGCAAAAAAAACCATTGAGATGGGTGGAAAAGTTTATCTGGTAGAACATGAATTTATGCCCAATACAGAATCAAAAATGAATGCTTTACTAAGATTCTAAGGAGCAATAGAGGCTGTTTAAACAATATTAATTGTTTGGTATCTTACAGTAACGACCATCAATACTTTTTAGACAGCCTCTTCTTTTTATGCATTTTCTTCAGAAATTTACCCGACTAATTTTTTAAGCTTAACTTTAGCCCCTTAAAATTACTATTAATGGAAACTAATCTTGCCGTACTTATAGACGGCGATAATATCCCATCTGCTCATGTAAAAGAAATGATGGAAGAAATTGCCAAATATGGCAATCCTACAATCAAAAGAATTTATGGGGATTGGACAAAACCTCATTTAAATAAATGGAAAAACGTTCTTTTAGAGAACGCCATTCATCCCATCCAGCAATATGGTTATACTCAAGGGAAGAATGCCACAGATTCAGCAATGATCATCGATGCCATGGATATCCTTTATTCTAATAAAGTTGACGGATTTTGCCTGGTTTCGAGTGATTCAGATTTTACCAGGCTGGCAACGCGATTAAGAGAAGCCAGCATGAAAGTAATTGGAATCGGAGAAAAGAAAACACCAGATCCGTTTATCGTTGCCTGCGACAAATTTATTTATATCGAAATCCTTAAAAATAACTCTAAGGAAGCTGAAAACGATAAGAACAATAAAGAGAAGGGAAGTAAAAAAACAAATTTAGAGAAGGTGACGCCCAAAGTAATCAGACTTATTTCCCATACTATTTCTGATGTTGCCGATGAAGATGGATGGGCATTTTTGGGAGATGTTGGAAGTTTACTTCAGAAAAAGCAGCCAAATTTCGATTCCAGAAACTATGGGTTTCAAAAATTAACACCTATGATAAATTCCATAGATAAATTTGAAATTGAATCAAGGGAAAATGCCAATTCCAAATTCAAACTTATTTACGTAAGAAATAAATAAACCTGAAAATGAGGAATATCAAGAAACTTCATAAAGCGGAATATAGGCCCATGGGAGATCTAAAGACCTGGTCTCCCCTACCTACCAAAAATCTGCAGATGATAGATCCCTTTATATTTCTTAACCATCACGGACCTCAGGTTTATGGCCCTAATAATAACGGATTGCCTTTTGGACCACATCCACACCGCGGAATGGAAACCGTAACTTTTATTCTGGATGGCGATATTGCTCATAAAGATAGCGACGGGCACTATAGTGTAATTAAAGGTGGCGGCGTACAATGGATGACAGCGGGTAAAGGTCTCTTACATTCTGAAATTTCTTCAGAAGACTTTAAAAAAGTTGGAGGGCCAATTGAAATTCTGCAATTATGGGTGAACCTTCCCAAAAGGTTGAAAATGATGGCTCCTGTATATCGTGGTCTTCAGGAGGACAAGATTTCGATTTGGACGAATGAAGAGGAAACCATAAAAGCTCAGGTAGTTTCTGGAAATTTTAAAGGTATTCGTGGCGCTTTTGATACTCCAACTTCAGTGGATCTTTCTTTGGTGCATTTTGATAAAGAATCTAAAGTGCAATTAGAAATCCCAAAATCTGATAATATTTTCTTTTATGTAGTTCGCGGAAAACTGGAAGTTAATGAAATTGAAGTTCCGGAACTTCATTTAGCTGAATTTTCAAAGAATAGCGAAATTTTAAATATTTCAGCAAAAGAAAATAGTATTCTATTATTGGGGCATGCTAAACCTTTTGAAGAAAAAGTAGTCTTTGGAGGACCATTTGTTATGAATTCTGAAGAAGAAATTCAGCAGGCTTATGCAGATTATAAGTCGGGAAAAATGGGGAAATGGGAATGACCTCACTATAAACTGCTACAAAGTTTCGACCTTAACTGGAGAAGGAATATAAAAACTTTTCAGAATTATTCTTTAAATTACCCAGAGACAGTTTTATATTTCAATTAAAATGAGTTGGCATTAATACTAAAAAAACCGATGAAACATTTAATAATCATTTTTATTTTGGCTTTGGTTAGTTGCAAAAACTACAATGAAACCGAAACAAAAATGGAGAATGGATCGAGAACGGAAATTGAATCGGAATTGGAAACTGAAAGCGGAATTGACATAACAGTCTACGAAATGTGGAACAATTACATCAAAGCAAATCCTGGATTTAAGAATGAAGAAATGCCAGAGCCCGAATTTTCTCATAATAATAGAGAAGATGCAGATCGACTGGCGGAATTAACCGTGAATGGAAAAAAGAAAGCCTCTTCTGGCTTATATAGTTTGTATAAGCAATATAATGTTGAAATTCCGAAAGCCGGAACAAAACAAATAATAACGGATTTTGACGGAAAAGCAAAAGCGATTATAGAAAATTCAAGTGTAGATACAATTCCATTTAATAAAATTTCCAAAGAATACGCTGAATTGGATATGGGAACGGAAATTGAACCGCTCAAAAAATGGAAAAAAGCACATTGGGACTTTTTTGAAAGCTTTTTGGAGGAAAGCGGAAAAAAACCGACAGAAGAAATGCTAATAGTTTGTGTAAGGTTTGAACTAATCTGGACAGAAAGGTAATAATACCAACACCGTATATAATTAATGGCTAGTTTTAGCTTGCTTACGAAAATGCTTGCGAATTTTCTATTTGGTTTTTATTTACTGAATTAGGTGCTTACACATACCACTAATAATATAGAATCAGGTTAAACCAAAGAAACCTTACAGGTTTTCGAAAACCTGTAAGATTTCTTTGCGTGCTAAAGGCCTAGAAATTAAAGCATTTTCCTAATACATCAATGGTTCCTTATTTTAGATCTTCAACAAAAGAATATCAGCTATATTTATTAATGCCTTTCCTCTAAAACCTTAACAATATCCTTTAATCCAAAACCTTTGGCCTTTAGCAGGATCATATAATGAAATAAAAGATCTGCGCTTTCATTTAAGAAGAGATCATCATTGTCATCTTTCGCTTCAATAACCGTTTCTACGGCCTCCTCTCCTACTTTCTGTGCAATCTTATTGATACCTTTATCAAAGAGTGAAACAACATAACTATTGTCATTTTCTTTTCTCAATTCAGGTTCAGTCTCGCTTAATTTCTTTCGGCTTTCAATAATGCCTTCAAGTTTAGATAGAAATCCATATTCAACTGTATTTTCTTCTGCCCAGCAGGTATCAGTTCCTTTATGGCAAACGGGGCCTTCAGGATTTACTTCCACAAGCAACGTATCATTATCGCAGTCCAGTTTTATATTAACCAAATTCAGAAAATTCCCACTTTCTTCCCCCTTAGTCCATAAACGCTCTTTTGTCCGACTGTAAAAAGTGACTTTTTTAGTCTCATTTGTCTTTAGGAAAGCTTCCTCGTTCATATATCCAAGCATTAAAACTTTACTGGTTTTAGAATCCTGAATGATTGCCGGCACGAGTCCGTCGATATTTTTATTGAAATCTATATTCATTTTATTTCTTTATAGGTCCTCCTGAACTTGTTTCAGGATCATTATTTTCTGTTAAGTTGCTGAAATAAATTCAGCACGACATTTAATATCGCTGGAAATTAGTAATTATAATCTTACTGAAATTCCGGCTGTTCTTAGTTGGTTTTTAAGGTCTGATATTTCAATCTCTTTAAAATGGAACACACTCGCAGCCAGAGCAGCATCTGCTTTTCCAGCCTGAAAAGTATCTTGAAAATGCTGAATATTACCCGCTCCTCCTGAAGCAATGATGGGAATATTCAAATCTTCTGAAAGTCTGGCCAGAGCTTCATTGGCAAAGCCGTTTTTAGTACCATCGTGATCCATAGAAGTAAATAGAATCTCTCCAGCTCCACGTTGCTCCACTTCTTTTGCCCATTCAAATAGATCAAGCTCGGTGGGAACTTTTCCGCCTACCAGGTGAACCGTCCATTTACCATTAATATTCTTGGCATCGATAGCTACCACCACACACTGACTCCCAAACTTCTCTGAAAGCTGATTGATCAACTCAGGATTTTTAACTGCGGAAGAATTTATGGATACTTTATCTGCTCCATTCTTCAAAAGTATATCAACATCTTCTACGGAAGAAATTCCACCACCTACGGTAAATGGAATATTCAATTGTTCGGCTACATCAAGCACAAGTTTCGCCAGAGTTTTTCTTTTCTCCTCGGTAGCTGAAATATCCAGAAAAACCAACTCATCTGCACCCTTTTCAGCATAAGCAGCAGCAAGTTCCACGGGATCTCCGGCATCTCTTAAATCAACAAAATTGACTCCTTTCACAGTTCTGCCGTTCTTAATATCCAGACAGGGAATAATTCTTTTTGTAAGCATCTTTTTAGACGTTAGATTTTAGAAATTAGAATTCTTTTCTCTAAAATTTTTGTTTCCGTCATCCTGAACTTGTTTCAGGATCTCAAAAATTAGAAGCTGAAACAAGTTCCACTTGACGGTATATTTATTTTTAATATAACTAATTACCTCTTCTATTGATTTAATATATAATTTTCAAACTGTTTTAAACTAATCCTATTTTCATAGATCGCTTTACCTATGATAACTCCTTCACAGCCAAGCTCTGCCAGTTTTGGCAATTCATCAAACTCCGAGATTCCGCCAGAAGCGATCAGGTTAATATTTTTAGTTTCAGAAAGAATTTCTTTGTAAAGTTCAAAAGAAGGACCTTCCAACATTCCATCTTTGGAAATATCTGTACATATTACATATTTCACTCCCTTTTCTTCATAATTCTGAATAAACGGAATGATCTCCTCATTTGAATCTTCCAGCCAACCGGAAACGGCAATCTTTCTATCTTTTGCATCAGCACCCAAAATGATCTTTTTATTCCCAAACTTCTGAATCCAGTTTTGAAATACATCTGAATTTTTAACAGCAATACTACCTCCGGTTATCTGGCTTGCTCCACTTTCAAAAGCAATTTGAAGATCTTTATCGGTTTTTAATCCGCCTCCAAAATCAATTTTCAAGCTTGTTTTATTAGCAATCGTCTCCAGAATTTTATGATTGACAATATGACTGGACTTAGCACCGTCCAAATCCACAAGGTGTAAATATTCAATGCCATGAGCTTCAAAAGACTTTGCTACCTCTAATGGATCTTCATTATATATTTTTTTGGTAGCGTAATCACCTTTAGAAAGTCTTACACATTTACCTTCGATAATATCTATAGCGGGTATTATTCGCATTTTTAGTATTGAGATTTTAGTATTGAGAATTGAGAAAATCTTTCTTTCAATCCTAATTTTAATTATTCAGCTAATTCTAACTTCAAAAAGTTTTTTAAAATTTGTTCTCCGGTGATGCTGCTTTTCTCCGGGTGAAATTGTACTCCGTAGAAATTATCCCGATGTAGAGCCGTGGAATAATTTACTCCATATTCGGTTCTGGCAATTTCGTCTTTACATTCCGGAACGTAATAACTATGCACTAGATAAACATACTCCCCTTCTTTTACTTTTTCGAAAAGTGCTGATTCTAAATTTGAAATCTGGTTCCAACCAATTTGAGGAACTTTTACATGATTACTGAATCTCTTCACTTCAGCATCAAAAATCCCCAGGCCTTTAGTTTTTCCTTCTTCAGATGAATTACACATTAATTGCATTCCTAAACATATCCCCAGTACTGGTTGCTTAAGTGTAGGAATAACTTCATCAAGCCCTGTAGATTTTAGCATTCTCATAGCACTTCCAGCTTCTCCTACACCGGGAAAAATAACTTTATCTGCATTCCTAATTTCTGAAGCATCACTGCTAAGCTCAGCTTCAAAACCAAGTCTTTTAATAGCAAACTTGATACTCTGAATATTCCCTGCTCCGTAATCTATAATTACTATTTTTTGATTCTCTTTCATCGTAAAAATTTAATGAAGTTACTTTAGGAGCGGTTCTCACCCCTCAATTCTAAAGTTTAACTTCTTTTAGAGCATTCCTTTTGTAGATGGCAAAATCATCTTTTCGGTATCCCTTTTCACCGCCATTTTTATCGCTTTTGCAAATGCCTTGAAAATAGCCTCTATCTTGTGATGTTCATTTTTACCTTCCGCCTTTATATTAAGATTCGCTTTAGCTCCATCGGTAAACGATTTAAAGAAGTGATTGAACATTTCAGTTGGCATCTTACCTATCATCTCTCTACTGAAATCTGCTTCCCAAACCAGCCAGTTTCTACCACCAAAATCTATTGCTACCTGGGCAAGACAATCGTCCATAGGCAAACAAAATCCATATCTCTCTATACCTAATTTATTTCCAAGCGCTTTACTGAAGACTTCTCCTAAAGCAATCGCCGTATCTTCTATCGTATGGTGCTCATCTACCTCCAAATCACCTTTTACAAGGATTTTAAGATCCATTTGTCCATGTCTGGCCAATTGATCCAACATATGGTCAAAAAAGTCTATACCAGTACTTATTTCACTTTTTCCGGTTCCGTCGAGATTGAGTTCGATTTTAATATCGGTCTCGTTGGTTTTGCGTTCTACAGAAGCCGTTCTATCCTGCAACTTCAAAAACTCATAGACCTCCTTCCAGGAATTGGTTTTTAAAGCTATTCTTCGTTCTACCTCAGATTTGTCATTCTTAACTTCATCTTCTGCAAGATCTTCATGAGTATCTATAAAAATTCCCTGACCCCCAAAGTTCATAGCGAATTCTATATCTGTAAGCCGATCTCCTACCATGAACGAATTCTTCAAATCATAATCTGAATTACCAATAAATTTCTTTTCCAGTAAACCGGTATTAGGTTTTCTTGTAGAGGCATTATCTTTCGCAAAGGTTCGGTCTATCAAAACATCACTAAATTCCACCCCTTCATTATTAAAAGTTTTGATAATGAAATCCTGGATTGGCCAGAAATCAGTTTCCGGAAATTCATCAGTTCCCAAACCATCCTGATTAGTTACCATCACAATCTCGTAATCCAGTTCTTTAGCTATTTTACCCAAATAGGCAAATACCTCCGGGTAAAATTCTAGCTTATCAAGCGTATCAATCTGGTAATCTTCAGGCTCATGAATTAATGTTCCGTCACGATCTACAAATAATATTTTATTCATTCTCTAGTTCTTTAAAAGCCTTGATCAATTTTTTATTTTCTTCTTTAGTTCCTATCGTGATTCGTAAACAATTTTCACATAGGGGCTGGTTGCTTCTATTTCTAATTACGATTCCTTTTTCCAAAAATTGATCATATCGCTTATTAGCATGATCTACTTCAATTAATAGAAAATTAGCATCTGATCTGTATATTTTTGAAACAAAATTAACTTCAAGTAATTGTTTAGATAAAATCGTTCTTTCATTCTTAATTTCAGCTACTTGTAATTTTATTGAATCTAAATTAAATAATATTTTAAGAGACTCTTTCTGAGTTAATTGATTCACATTATATGGAGGCTTAATTTTATTCAGAATTGCAATAATTTCGTCTGAAGAATACAGCACTCCCAATCGAATTCCCGCTCTTCCAAATGCTTTGGAAAAAGTTTGAGTAACAATAAGATTAGGAAAATCTTCTAGTCTATGTATCCAGCTTTTACTATCTGAAAAGTCAATATACGCCTCGTCAATTACCACGAGTCCGTTAAACTTTTCCAGGATCATTTCTATTTTTTCAGCCTCAAATGAGTTTCCCGAAGGATTATTTGGAGAACAAAGAAAAATGATCTTGGTATCTTTAGTGATTTGTTTAAAGATTGCGGTAAGATCGGGCTCAAAATCATGATTTAACAGCACCTCCCTATTTTCGATATTATTGATATCAGAAAGCACCTTATACATGCCATAGGTTGGTGGAAGCGTGATCACATTATCTTTCCCCGGTTCGCAAAATGCCCTAAAAATTAGATCTAAAACTTCATCACTTCCATTACCTAGCAAAATATTATTTGGGGAAACTCCCCTGGTTTCCGATAACTTTTCCTTTACCGATGTTTGCTGCGGATCCGGATATCTATTCAATCCGTTATCATTTGGGTTTTCATTCGCATCCAGAAAAACCATCTCAGCTCCCTGTGTTTTAAACTCATCTCTGGCCGAAGAATAAGGCTTTAAACCAGCCACATTAGGTCTTACCAGCTTGTTTATATTAAAATCCTTCATCTAATTAATATCTTTTAATCTAAGACTCACCGCATTCTTGTGCGCTTGTAAACCTTCTGCTTCTGCCATCAATTCAATGGAAGGACCTATTTTTTTAATCCCTTCTTCTGAAATTTTTTGAAAAGTAAGCGTCTTCATAAAACTATCCAGATTTACCCCACTATACTGCTTTGCATAACCATTTGTTGGTAACGTATGATTGGTTCCCGAAGCATAATCTCCGGCACTTTCAGGCGTATAATTCCCAATAAAAACCGAACCTGCATTAATAATTCCCTGAACAAAATAATCTTCATTTTTAGATGATATTATAAAGTGTTCCGGTCCATATTCATTGATAAGTTCCAGTGCTTCTTCTTTAGAACCTACCAATATTAGTCTTGAATTCTCAATAGCCTTTTCAGCAATACTCTTACGAGGTAAATCTTTTATTTGAGATTCAATTTCATCTGAAACTTTATTGATAAACGATTCTGAAGTTGAAACCATAATTACCTGGCTGTCTTTACCATGTTCTGCCTGGCTCAAAAGATCTGAGGCAACATAAGCAGCATTGGCAGAATCATCTGCAAAAACAAGCAATTCTGAAGGTCCTGCCGGCATATCTATGGCTACCTGGTATTTTGTAGCAAGTTGCTTGGCAACAGTCACAAATTGATTTCCCGGACCAAATATTTTATAAACCTGAGGCACATCTTCAGTTCCGAAGGTCATGGCTCCGATGGCCTGAATCCCTCCTATTTTAAAGATTTGAGTAACACCACAAAGTTCGGCAGTATAAAGTATTGCAGGGTTTAAATTGCCATTTTTATCTGGAGGCGTACATAGTACAATTTCCTCACATCCGGCGAGTTTGGCAGGAATTGCCAGCATTAAAATGGACGAAAACAAGGGAGCGGTTCCTCCAGGAATATACAATCCGACTTTCTGGATCGGTTTTTTTTCCTGCCAGCAACTTACTCCAAAAGTCGTCTCAACGCTAACACGTCCCGTTTTCTGTGCGGAATGAAATTTTTCAATATTCGCTTTAGCAAGTTGAATTGCTGATTTTAATTCTTCTGAAATCTCCTTGTCTGCATTTCGTACCTCTGCCTCAGAAACCCTTAGCCTTTCCATCTTTATTCCATCAAAGAGTTCAGTGTATTTCGCAACCGCAGAATTACCTTTTGTTCGTATCTCATCAAAGATTTGATTTACGGTTTGCTCAATATCAGCAAGCGTTTGAGTAGGCCGTTTTAAAATCTCAGGCCAGTCTGCCTTTGCTGGATTTAAAATCTTATTCATTTTATAAATTTTCAGCAGTTATTAAATTACCATTTTTTCAATGGGTGCTACCAGAATCCCTTCCGCTCCATAATTTCTAAGCTCATCTAAAACTTCCCAAAAGCGATCTTCATTTATTACCGTGTGAACCGAACTCCAGCCTTCTTCAGCAAGCGGCAAAACAGTAGGACTTCTCATCCCAGGTAAAAGCTCTATTACATCGTCAAGCTTGTCATTTGGGACATTCATAAGGATATATTTAGATGTCCTGGCGGTCAACACAGATTTCATTCTGAATTGCAACTTTTCAAGAATTGCTTTTCTTCCTTCAGAAATCTGGGGAGAAATAGCAAGAACCGCTTCACTTTTAAGCATTACTTCAACTTCCTTCAATCCATTTTTAAATAAGGTGCTTCCACTGGAAACAATATCGCAAATAGCATCGGCCAGACCAATATTTGGAGCAATTTCTACAGAACCATTAATAATATGAAGTTCCGCTGAAATACCTTTCTCTTTTAAAAACTCATTCACTGTATTAGGATAGGAAGTGGCAATTTTTAAACCATCCAGATCTTTAATGCTGGAGTAATTAAAAGACTTCGGGACTGCCAGAGAAACTTTACACTTTGAAAAGCCAAGTTTCTCTCCTCTAATAATATCTTTTCCCTTTTCAATTAATACATTCTCCCCAATAATCGCAACGTCTACTACCCCATCACGCAAATACTGAGGAATATCGCCGTTTCGCAAATACATTACTTCTAAAGGAAAATTCCTCGAAGAAGCCTTTAACTGTTCTTTTCCGTTGTCGATTGAAATTCCAGCGTCTTTTAAAATGCTAATGGAATCTTCGAATAATCGACCTGATTTTTGAACTGCAATTCTTAATTTTTCTTTACTCATAATTTTAATGGCTGCTATTAGAAATAAAAAAACCCGTTTGATTGCTCAAACGGGTTATGATATTTTAGTTAATGTTACAACATATCATATTCACCTCGCCTGAGCGTGGATAGAAAAATGATGATGATGTACAGTATATTTTCTCATTGTGAACGCAAATCTAATTAAAAAATTCAGATATAAAACCTGAAATAATTATTTTAAGATTTGTTTATTAATTATTACCCAGAATTAATGGCATTCCACTTTCACCAGAACCTATCACTACTACTTTAGAATTAGGAGATTTGGACAATTCTATAGTTGCCTGAATACCTTTCTCCTGTAATACCTTATCTGTTAACGATTCGCTAAGAATTCGGTTAGCGGTTGCTTTACCTTCTGCGTCAATACGCTGACGCTCGGCTTCCTGTTCCGCTTTAGTCAGTCTAAATTCATACTCTAGTGATTCTTGCTCCTGTCTTAGCTTTCTTTCAATCGCATCCTTAATGGTAGATGGCAGAGCTACATCCCTAACCAAAATTTCGTTAACCTGAACGTATTGCTCATCAAGTAAGAGATTTGTTTCGTCAAAAATTTCTTTCTGAATTGCTTCCCTTTTGCTTGCGTATAATTGCTCTGGATTATATCTTCCCACTACAGCTCTCGTTGCTGAACGTATGGCAGGCTGAAGCAAACGCTGAATATAAGCTTCTCCTTTTTCTTGATGTAATTTTCCCAGCGCCTTATATTCTGGCTGAAACCAAACGGAAGCATCTAAGGATATCTCTAATCCATTTGAAGAAAGAACAGTCATTTCTTCATCGATCGATTGCTGACGAACTTCGTAAACAAATACTTTGTTCCAGGGAGCCACAAAATGAAAACCTTCAGATAATGCTGGTTCCTCGGTAACCACACCACCCCCAAAGGTTCTATATAAAACTCCGGCCTCACCAGAATCTATCGTAACTGTAGATTTTGCTATAACAATGATTAAAATAACAATACCAATAAATAGAGGTACTGCAATCTTCGGTAATCTTTCCATATATAAAATTTGAAATTTAAATTAGTCCTAAATATTTTCGGTAAAACCACTCAGCGGCAAGAATAGTAATCAGGATAAACAGGAGGTAGTACCAGTCTATCAAAGGTACGTTTTTTTGGCGGCTTTTCTGAATAGGTTTGAACTTATCATCAGTAAGTAAAGTATTTACGAGATCATTAAGTTCATCTGGATAATATAGTTTTGCCTCATTATTCTCTGCAAATGATTGCATTCCAGATAGGTTGGAAGAAACAAACTGCTGTTCTGTATTATACGCCACTACCTCAAAACTGCCAGATTTAGAGAGATTACTTCCTTGAACGCTTAGTGTATATGTATACTGACCGGTATCTAAATCTCCACCATCAAACTGATAAAAATTATTTTTAAGAATTAAATCTGAACTGAATTTCTCATCAGTTTCCTTGTTATTAATGGAAATTTTCAAATTAGCCCCTGCGTCAAATTGGTAATTTTCATCAAAATATTGGGCTGAAATAATAACGTTCTGGTTGGCATAATAGAAATTTTCTGAATCTACGGTTAACCGCTGGCGTGATGTTTTTGAAGCTAAGTTCTGAACCAGTTTTCCTATAAAATCATCAAATTCCTTGAAAGATTTATGATCTAAATACGATTTAGCCCTCCATCGCCAGATATTCTCGCCAAATAAAAAGCCAGACTTCGGAACACTCTGTGTAACTCCCATTAAAGGCTCTCCGGTAATTAACCCCTGAAGCTCCTGAGAAAGCATCACATTAAATTTATTTTGGTCAAATTCCAATGGTCCAAACTTATCCAATAATGGAGGATAATCGTCAAAACCTATATTTTCAAACTGGAAAGAACTAAAAGTAGGATTGTATACAGGGAAAATTTCCTGGGATTGACTAGTTGCACTTCTGGAGTATCCAAGATCAAGATTATTTAAATAATTCCAGTCCGTTTTAGCACCCGTAATCATCAAATAATTATAATTTTCTTCAAGAATTTCAGCGACAACATCATTAAACTTTCTATTTACCTGATAAAGTATAATTAATTGATAATCTAATATTTGTAAATTTTTATCATCTATATATTTAATATCTGCCGTGCGCTGCTGATTACTCTCAATTGCCTTTTGAAGCGTCCCCAGATCTGGATGGGTTATATCACTTAGAATTAAGACTGAAGTTCGTTCATCGATCACTTCAATCGCTAATTTTCGGGTATTATTTACCTTATTTTTTTCAGCAGAGATGGGTTCAATTTCAACCTGATAGGTTTTTACTCCTAATGAATTTGCGGGTAGTTCAGTTCTAATTATTTCAGAATTAGAACCATTCGAAAAATTCAATTTTTCACTATAAACAATTGTCTGACCAGATTTTATACTGAAATCTGCATTTACATTTTCTTCTCCGGAATAATTAAGAAATACCTCTACCGGGAATTTATTATTCAGAAAAGCATACTTATTGACATTTATCCTCTCTACGCTTAAATCTTTATAACTGGTGGTATCCCCAATAATAAGAGGAAAAATATAACTTCCTGCTTTCTTTTTAAAATATCGAAAGTCCCGTCCCAGGCTTTGATTTCCGTCGGTTAATAATACAATTGCTGATTGATTACTTGAAAAGATCTTTTCAGTTTCCGATAAGGCTGAAAATATATCGGTTTGGTTTGCAGAAAAATCCAGGGAATCTTTCAACTCCAGTTTCTCTCCAAAATACAATTGGCTTACCTCAAAATTTTCCTGAATCTTCTCATTCCCTGCTAAAAATTCTGAAATATTACGAAAGCTCTCTTCCTCTTCCAGGTATGAAATTGATTGAGAATTATCTGCCAGCACCACAAGCTCCGGTTTATTGATCTCAAACTCTGTAGAGGTAATCTTTGGGTTGATCAGGATTAGAAGCACCAGAAATAATGCCAGCGTTCTTAGGGTGAAGAAGATATAATCCTTCTTAATTTTATCATTTTTCTTATACAAATACTGAAAAAAAGCAAACCCCAGCGCTACGATGAGAGCCAGGGCTATATATAATAGTGTATTTATATCCATTTACAATTAGAAGTTATGAGCTTTAGGCTCAAAAAGCCAAGTTAATTAAATTATTCTTCGCGCTAAAAATTCATTATCGCTGAAAATCTAACTTATCACTTCTAAAGTCTAAATTCTAGGTATGCATTCCTCCATCTACGTGAATAACCTGTCCTGTAACATATGAACTTAGATCACTTCCAAGATAAACACAGGCATTGGCAATATCTTCAGGTGAACCACCTCTTTTTAATGGAATAGCATCCCTCCATCCCTGTACCGTTTTTTCATCAAGTTTTTCGGTCATTTCAGTTTCAATAAAACCTGGAGCGATAACGTTGGTCCTGATATTACGAGAACCTAATTCCTGAGCCATCGACTTGGAAAAACCTATGATCCCTGCTTTAGAAGCGGCATAATTCGCCTGACCCGCATTTCCGGTTACACCAACCACAGAACTCATATTAATAATACTACCGCTGCGCTGTTTTAACATAGTACGCTGTACCGCTTTGGTCATATTAAAGATAGACTTAAGATTAACTTCAATAACCTTATCAAAATCTTCTTCACTCATTCTCATTAGAAGATTATCTTTTGTGATCCCTGCATTATTGATTACGATATCGATAGCACCAAATTCTTCCACAACCTTATCAACCAAATCCTGGGATTCTTTGAAACTTGCTGCATTAGATTGATAGGCTTTAGCTTTTACTCCAAGAGACTCCAATTCCTTCGCAAGTTCTTCAGCAGACTGTGAAGAAGAATTGTACGTAAAAGCAACATTGGCTCCATGTTTAGCAAAAACTTCAGCGATACCTTTACCAATTCCGCGGCTTCCGCCTGTAATTATAGCATTCTTTCCTTCTAATAATTTCATCTGTTTATATTTTTTGTTTTTAATCGGTCAGATGTAATTTACCAAAAGTCATTTCGGTTATTATCGAAATTTCATTATGGCTCATTTCACAAATAATGATCATCCTTAATTGACTTCTCAAATATAGCAAAACCTAAGCAGGCCTCTAATAAAAAATCCTTCTGAAATATCCCGAAAACGGAATTAAACAGAAGGATTCTCAAAAAAATTATATTCTATTTCTAGCTGTTTAAAACTTCAGCTACTTTTTTTCCAATTTCAGCTGGAGAATCTACTACGTGAATTCCGTTCTCTCTCAAAATTTTCTTCTTAGCCTGAGCTGTATCTTCACTTCCACCAACGATCGCACCAGCATGTCCCATAGTACGTCCTGCAGGAGCAGTTTCACCAGCGATAAAACCAACAACCGGCTTTCTGTTTCCGTTTTGTTTAACCCACTGAGCAGCATCTGCTTCTAACTGACCACCAATCTCACCGATCATTACGATACATTCAGTCTCTTCATCATTCATCAATAATTCAACAGCCTCTTTCGTGGTAGTTCCAATAATTGGATCTCCACCAATACCGATAGCCGTTGTAATTCCAAGACCTTGTTTTACAACCTGATCTGCAGCTTCGTAGGTAAGCGTCCCAGACTTGGAAACGATTCCTACTTTACCTTTTTTAAACACAAAACCTGGCATAATACCAACTTTCGCTTCTCCAGGAGTGATAACACCAGGACAGTTAGGACCAATTAATCTACAATCGCGATCTTTAATATAATCTGAAGCTTTTACCATATCGGCAACAGGGATACCTTCAGTAATAGTAATAATCACCTTAATACCTGCATCTGCAGCTTCCATAATTGCATCTGCAGCAAAAGCTGGCGGCACAAAAATAATAGTTACATCAGCCCCGGTTTGTTCTACAGCATCAGATACTGTATTAAATACCGGTTTGTTAAGGTGTTTTTGACCTCCTTTACCAGGAGTTACACCACCAACTACATTTGTACCGTATTCTATCATTTGCTCGGCATGGAAAGTACCTTCACTTCCCGTAAAACCCTGCACAATTACTTTAGAATCTTTATTAACTAAAACGCTCATAAGTGTCTTTTAATTTTGGATTACAAAAGTATGTTTTTAAATATAAAACCTAAAGTCATTTTATAGATTATTGCTGTAAAAAACCTTAAAATTCCTATAAAATTGACCTTAAATGAAAAATCCCAATTCATTATAATCGGGATTTTTGAAAATAAAAATTAATTATTTGCTTGATATTTCAAGTTTTCCATCAGGACCACCCGTTTGTAAAATATTTATTTTTGAATAATTTTTAGCATTAATCAGCTCTCGAGCTTCCTGTGCTGAAATCTCTTTTCCATCAAGATAAAAGCTTCCACCTTCTTCTTCCAGTTCATTAATTGCTTTCAATGGATCTGGCGGTGCTGGAGGCGCTTCAAGCAATTGCACTTTTTCCAAAGCTTTATGCTCCCTTTCTATTTCTCTTCGATCTCTTTCAATCCCTTTCTTCCTACGGTTGATCTCAATTTCTTTTTTTCGAAGATCAGCCTGCATTTTAGCTCGTTCAGATTGAGTTAGTTTTTTATCCTCCTGTAATTCTTTCTCTATAACTCTTATCTTTTCACGCTCTTCTACTATCATTTTTCGTTCATTATCCTTCATTTTTCTCCATTCTCGTGCTTTTCCTCTATGATTTACTCCCAATTTGGGAGGAGCTGGAGGAGGCGGTGGTAAAATATTATGCCCTGTTATTTTGGACATTCTGGTCTTTTTGAACTCCTTATTCAGTTTTTCCATAAATCCAGGCTTTGGATCTAGGATCTGCATATGGAAATTGGAGTTTTTCAATTCTTCCTTTGTCCTTGCAGCTGTAAGATCATCTAAAGTTTCTTTAAAATCGTTTAGTGATGTGGACTTTCCATTAACCTGAAGTCTATCTCCTTTAATTTTTATACTGAACAGGTTTTCTTTTTGCAGTTCATGTTCTGAATGTTCCGGAGCAGGTGGAGGTGGCGGAGGTACATTGCCATTTCTTCGTTGCACCGGTGGTGGCGGTGGGGGTGGTGGAGTTCCTCCTGGAGCTACCGGACTTGGAGCTAAAAATTCCGTTTCTGAAATTTTCGATAATCTGGATTTACGATATTCCCTATTTAATCTTTCAATGAAATTTGTATTGGAATTAGAAAAATCAATTTCAAACCACGGGTTTTTTAAGTCTTCCTTAGACCAGTTTTCTGTTAGTTCATTTATTGCTTCTGAAAAATTGTCAAGGCTTACTGATTTACCATTCAAAAGAATGTTTTCATCTTTAACCTGAAGTGTGATCGTGCGATCCTGTTGCTGAAATATTCCTGAAATAGTATTTACAGTTTCAGAATTGGCTAATACTGGTTTTGCCACTATTTCTTCGTTAAAGAGATACACACAGCCTCCCAGTACAGGCAGAAATATGAAGGACTTCAATAATAAACGCCTTAGCGAAAAACTTTTTGTAATCATAATAATTCGTTTTTTGATTAATGAATGATTTATTGGGCTCGATAATGAATTGTGATGATGCCCGGAACTGTATTGAAATAATATGTTGGAATACTCCAATGGATTATACGCTTTTTGTAAAACGCTATGATCGGCTAAAAACTCATGGTTAAGTTTAACCGAATGTTTGATGAAAATAAAAACGGGATTAAACCAGAATACGATATGAATAAATTCTAATAAAAGTAAATCCAGAGAATGTTTTTGATCTACGTGTGCCTTCTCATGCTCCACTACCGCTTCGGAAATCTCATCATTATTGAATTCTTCCTTATTCAGAAATATATAATGAAAAAAGGAGTGCGGTGATAATTTTCTACTAAGCAACACATAGATATAAGGAAGATCTTTAAGTTGATCATTTTTCTTAGCCTCTGTAATTAATGCTTTAAAGTTTCTATAAAACCTAAAGCTACCTATTGAAAATCCAGTGATATAAACAACTAATAATATTTTAGGTAGGTGTTCTTGCCACCAGGAAACCTCAGAGATTATCGCTTTTGATTGGGTACTTGTTAATGCAACACTTTCCCCGAAATCTTCAACAGGAATTCTCACCTCATAACTAAAACTAACTAAAGGAAGGATCAATGAAACAGCCAGCATCATGATCAAATAAAATCTTTTAATCCCATGAAAGCTTTCAGCTTCAAGAAATAGCTTATAAAAGCTAAAAAGCACTATAAGACATAATCCCGATTTTATAATGTATTCTAACATCTTATTTATTCTTTAACTTTTCATCTATGAGCTTTCGCAGTTCTATAAGTTCTTTCTCAGATAAATCTGATTCTTCAGTAAAAAACGAGGCAAACTGAGATGCGGAATCATTAAAAAAGCTTTTGATCATCCCATTCATTTGTTTAGAGAAATAGCTCTTTTTAGTAACTTTTGGAAAATATTCACGTGATCTCCCCTCCTGTACGTAACCAACAAAATTTTTATCCTGCATGCGTTTCAATAAAGTAGCCACCGTAGTTAAAGCGGGTTTAGGATCTGGATAAGCCTCCACTAGATCTTTCATAAAAGCCCTTTCCTTTTTCCAGAGGATCTGCATTAATTGTTCTTCAGCGTTTGAAAGTTCCATATATATTTATTTACTCTACAAATGTAGAATAATTTTTTAATTCTACAAGCGTAGAACATAAATAAAATAAAAAACCCTCTAAAAAGAGGGTGAAGATTAGCGAAAAATGTTAGCTCCAGGGGTTATCTTCTATCTCCTCTCCTAACTGACCTATTTGAACACCTTTGAAAAGCTTACCGTCTTTAGTTTCCCATATAGCTATAAAATGAGCAAGAGGCATCTCTTCTTCTGGATTCTCGATGGTAGTTACATGATACGTAAAATGTATAGCTGCATTTTCTCCATCTTCTACAATTTTTTCGATCTCTGCCCTTAATGTTTCATATGATTCTGCCAACTGCCCACTAATTTCTGCAATTCCGGCAAGGTTTAATTTCCTTAGCCCGGTAGTACCGTACCAGGAAAGCTCAACATCAGGATGAAGAAAACTTCTTAAAACATCTTCATCTTTATAGAAATTGGATTGATAGAATTGCTCTACAATTTCTTTTGTCTTTAAACCCATAGTAAACGTTATTTTATCTTTTTTACAATTTCCGGCAATTTTTTGATTGCCGCGTATTCCCTAAGTTTAGTTCTTACTTCTCCAAAAGGTGTGCCCCAATATGTAGTATTAGGTTCAGTATCCTTTGAAACCCCACATTGTGCCATTAAGACAGTGCCTTTAGCTATGGTGATATCACTTCTGATACCTACCTGCCCCCAGATCGTTACGTCATCTTCCACAACCACACATCCTGCAATTCCTATTTGGGAGGCTAACAGACAGTTCTTTCCAATTACAGTATCATGACCTATTTGAATTAGATTATCCAGTTTTGAACCTTCACCTATGATGGTATCACCGGTAACACCTCTATCTATAGAATTATTAGTGCCAATTTCTACATTATTCTCCACCACTACTCTACCACCGGAAAGTAATTTATCATAACCTTCTGCTCTTTTCTTATAATAAAATGCATCACCACCAAGAACAGTTCCACTATGGATGATTACGTTATCACCAAGCACACAGTTATCCCCGATAGTTACATTTGACTTTATTAAACAGTTCTTTCCAATCTTAACATGATTCCCTATAACTGCGTTAGGCTGAATAATAGTTCCTTCTCCTATTTCCGCAGATTCCGAGATTAAGCCATTAAGCGATTGGAAAGGTTTAAAATGCCGGGTTAGTTTATTAAAATCCCTAAAAGGATCGTCAGAAATTAAAAGTGCCTTCCCTTCTGGACATTCAACTTCCTTATTGATAAGAACAATAGTCGCTGCCGACTCCAAAGCTTTATCATAATACTTGGGATGATCCACAAATACAATGTCGCCGGGAGTCACCACATGGATCTCATTCATCCCTTGTACAGGGAAATCATTATCACCTACATAATCACAATCGATGATAGCAGCAATTTCTTTAAGGGAATGTTCGTGAGGAAATTTCATATAAAATGCTTACTCTTTTATTCTTTCTTTATAGGTACCCTTATCTGTTTCGATCTTGATCTTATCCCCTTCATTTATAAACAATGGGACGTTCACTTCAAAACCAGTTTCTACCGTCGCAGGCTTAGTTGCATTGGTTGCTGTATTTCCTTTAACACCGGGCTCTGTATGTGTAACTTCAAGAACAACACTTGCCGGCATATCTACTGAAAGTGGCATATTATCCTCAGTATTTATAAGAATAGTCACAACTTCACCTTCTTTGATGAGCTTAGGCATATCCAAGGCATTTTCAGTAAGTCTAATCTGAGTGTAATCCTCTACATTCATAAAATGCCAGAATTCTCCATCTTCATATAAAAACTGAAATTTATGCGTTTCTACCCGAATCTCTTCAATCTTATGTCCCGCAGAAAAAGTGTTATCCAATACTTTACCTGTAGTTACACTTTTTAACTTCGTTCTTACGAAAGCCGGGCCTTTACCAGGCTTAACGTGAAGAAATTCAGTAATCTTATAAATATCGTGGTTGTATCTAATACAAAGTCCGTTTCTAATATCACTAGTTGATGCCATTATTCTTTAGTTTGAACTGAAGTATCCTTTCATGATACCTCGTTGTGAGTTTTTAATAAATTCTAAAATTTCATCTCTTTCTGCTGTTGCCTGCATTTCTGCTTCAATAATAGCGACTGCCTGAGAATTATTGTAATTCTTCTGATATAATATTCTATAAATATCCTGAATTTCGCGAATTTTTTCCGTAGAAAAACCTCTTCTTCGTAAACCTATGGAATTTATACCAACATAGCTTAGTGGTTCCCGTCCAGCTTTAACAAAAGGCGGTACATCTTTTCTTACTAAAGAACCTCCGGTAACAAATGCATGCTTCCCAATGCTACAGAACTGCTGAATTGCCGCCATTCCGGCAAGTATCACATGTTCTCCAACGTTAATATGACCTGCCAGCGTACTATTATTTGAAAAAATACAATTATCGCCCACAATACAATCATGAGCAATATGGCAATACGCCATGATCCAGCAATTATTACCAATTACTGTTTTCATTCTATCTGTAGTACCTCTGTTAATGGTGACACACTCTCTAATGGTAGTGTTATCTCCTATAACAGTTAAAGTATCTTCATCATTAAATTTTTTATCCTGTGGAACGGCAGATATCACTGCACCCGGAAAAATACTACAATTTTTCCCGATGCGAGCACCTTCCATAATACTTACATTGGAACCAATCCAGGTACCTTCTCCAATTACTACATTATTATGTATGGTCGCGAAAGGTTCAATTACAACATTTTTGGCAATTTTAGCTCCCGGATGTACATATGCTAAGGGCTGGTTCATTCTTTTTCTTTTGATTTAACGATTTGTGCCATCAAAATGGCTTCTGTGGCTAGTTGTCCGTTTACATAGGCATAACCCTGCATTTGGCAAATTCCACGTCTAATTGGAGCCAATAATTCCAGTTTGAAGATAAGTGTATCCCCGGGAACTACCTGCCTTTTAAACCTCACATTATCTATCTTCATAAAGAACGTAAGATAGTTTTCAGGATCTGGCACCGATTTTAATGCTAAAATACCTCCTGTTTGAGCCATAGCTTCTACTTGAAGTACACCGGGCATAACTGGTTTCCCAGGGAAATGCCCCACGAAAAAAGGTTCATTCATAGTGACATTTTTCATCCCAATAACGTGAGTATCTGTTAGCTCATATATTTTATCAACAAGTAAGAACGGTGATCTATGCGGAAGTGTATCCATAATATCATTCACATCCATCAAGGGTGCCTGTGAAAAATCTATTTTAGGAACGTTATTTCTTTTTTCGGCTTTAATTATTTTAGCAAGCTTCTTCGCAAATTCAGTATTAACATAGTGTCCGGGTTTTGTTGCAATGATTTTCCCTCTAATTCGAGTTCCCACCAATGCTACATCTCCTAAAACATCAAGAAGTTTATGCCTTGCAGCTTCATTAGGATAATGTAGCGTAAGATTGTCTAAAATTCCATTAGGTTTTACTGAAATTTCATCCCTGTTGAAAGCAACTCTAAGCTTCTTTAGAGTTTCATCGCTAATCTCTTTATCTACATAAACAATAGCATTATTAAGGTCGCCCCCTTTAATAAGGCCATGTTCTAATAATGTTTCAATCTCATGTAAGAAACTGAAAGTTCTGGAATCTGCAATTTCAGTTTTAAATTCTGAAAGATGCTCTATAGAAGCATTTTGGGTCCCGAGAACCTTTGTACCAAAATCTACCATGGTAGTTACCTGGTATTCATCTGCAGGCATGGCTATTATTTCGCTTCCGTTTTCATCACGATAGCAGATAATTTCATTTACCACGTATTCTTCTCTTTCCGCTTCCTGCTCTACCGTTCCGGCTTTCTCCAAAGCCTCTACAAAGAATTTGGAAGAACCGTCCATAATAGGTGGTTCAGACGCATTCAGTTCTAAATAAAGATTGTCAATTTCCAAACCTACGCAGGCTGCGAGTACATGTTCAGAAGTTTGAATAGTTACCCCGTTCTTGTCAAGATTGGTTCCTCTTTGGGTATTTACCACATAACTTACATCTGCCTCTACCTGAGGTTTTCCGTCAAGATCTGTTCTTACAAAAACATAACCTGTATTTTCCGGCGCAGGTTTAAAGGTTAATTTAACCTCTTTCCCTGTATGCAGGCCAACACCTTCAAGAGAGACTTCCTCTCGGATGGTTCTTTGTTTTGAAATTCTATCAGCCATTATTTATCTTTTTTTCCAGTTGGTGTATAATATTCATCGTTTTAGGCAGATTCTTGAAGTGTATATATGATTTGTTGTAATCGCTATATCCAATTGCAGGAGATCCCTGTAGCATTTCATCGTCCTTGATATCGCGACCAATTCCAGATTGTGCCTGAATTTTAACCCGGTTTCCAATTGTTAAGTGCCCTGCTATTCCAACCTGTCCACCTATCAAACAATTTTTTCCGATCTTGGTTGAACCAGCTATTCCTGTTTGAGCGGCTATGGCAGTATTTTCTCCAATTTCAACATTATGGGCGATCTGAATATGATTATCCAGCTTGGCTCCTTTTCTTATAATAGTAGATCCCAAAGTAGCACGATCTATCGTTGTTCCCGCGCCAATATCTACATAATCTTCTATAATGACATTTCCAATTTGTGGAACCTTACTATATTCCCCGGTATCTCCGGGACTAAATCCAAAACCATCGGCGCCAATTACCACACCGCTATGAATGGTAACTTCACTGCCTATAAGACTTTCAGAATATACTTTAACCCCGGGAAATAGCGTGACATTATTACCAATCTTTACATTATCACCAATATAAACATTAGGATAGATCTTTACATTTTCTCCAATACTTACATTTTCTCCTATATAAGCAAATGCTCCCAGATAGAGCCCCTCACCGTATTTAGCAGATTCAGAAATATGGCTTGGTTGTTCAATTCCAGATTTATTCAGTTTTATTTGATTATAATATTCCAGCAAAGTAGAAAATGCTTTGTAAGCATCTTTTACCTTAATGAGAGTAGTATTTACAGGTTGTTCAACTTCAAAATCATCATTCACAATAGTGACTGAAGCATTGGTGGTATATAAAAAAGAAGTGTATTTAGGATTACTTAAGAAAGTCAGGGAGCCTTCAGACCCCTCTTCAATTTTGGCTAACTCCGAAACTTCGGCTTCGGGATTGCCTTCAACTTTGCCGTCTAGTATCTCGGCTATTTGCGTTGCAGTAAACTTCATTCTGGCAAAAGTAAAAAAAATGAGTTAATCTTTAACTTTTGGGTAACACATATAGTATTTTGTTACCGTATTTGTTAGGGCCTTTAGATTAAATTGGTCTGAAACCTTCACTACGTCATTGATCTTACCATTTTTATGGAGAATATTAATATTATCTATTTCTTTTTTATAAGCCAAATTCGCGATCTCACCCTCGAAAACGAAGTAAGATGCTTCTTTTTCTGAAATATTATATTTCTTCTGAAGCGCTAAAGATCGTTTTTCCAGCTTTTCTTTTGAAGGTCGCTTTTTCTTGATCTTAACTTTTAAAAGGTTTCTATTTATAATCATTTCTGAAAGATTGCTCAAAACAAAATCATCGGAATACATCCAGTCTTTCATTGCTGAAATTACATCATTATCATCAAGACGAGAAAACATTTCCAGGGTTTTATTATCAAAATCTTCCCTGGTAATTTTATTTTTTAAAAAGTACATTAATGAGCCGCTGGCATGCAATTTTTCTCCCTGCCCTATTAGCTCTTTCGCTCTTTTTAAAACTCTTATTAAAAGCTGTTCTGCCACTAAACTGGTTTTATGGAGATATACCTGCCAGTACATTAACCTACGACCTATGAGAAACTTTTCTACAGAGTAGATTCCTTTTTCTTCAACTACCAGTTCATCATTAACTACGTTTAGCATTGTAATTAAACGTTCACTATTAATATTACCTTCTACTGCACCGGTATAAAAACTATCTCGCTTCAAGTAATCCAGCCTATCCATATCCATCTGGCTGGAGATAAGTTGATTCATAAATTTACGATGATAACTTCCTTTAAAAATGTTGATGGCCAGCGTTAAACTTTGGTTAAACTTTGAATTCATTTCTTCCATAAAAAGAAGCGAAATAGTCTCATGATCAACACCTTCTACAAGGCTATGCTCCATGGCATGACTAAACGGACCGTGACCTATATCATGCATCAAAATTGCTATAAGAAGTGCCTCTTCTTCTTCCGAAGAAATCTCAACGCCTTTATACTTAAGGATTCGCACAGCTTTTTGCATAAGATGCACACAGCCTAGAGCATGATGAAACCTGGTATGATGTGCTCCCGGATACACCAAATATGAAAGACCCATTTGTGAAATTCGGCGTAGTCTTTGAAAGTATGGATGTTCAATAATACGAAAGATCCGCTCGTTCGGGATGGTAATAAAACCGTAAATTGGATCGTTTAATATTTTAAGTTTAGTTTGCGAAGCCAAGCTATATTTTTATTTAATTCAATAACAAAGGTACATATATGAAATGAGCCGTGGTAATATCTTTAAAACCATAGAAATTACTAGCATTTTGCTCATTCAAAATCAAAAAATAAATAAAGCATATGAGTAATATCAAAATATTGTGGGTAGATGATGAAATTGATTTATTGAAACCTCACATTATGTTTCTGGAATCACGTAATTACGAAGTTCAAACCTGTAAAAGTGGTACTGAAGCATTAGAAGAAATTGAAAATGAGAATTTTGATATTATATTTTTGGATGAGAACATGCCCGGTTTAACCGGACTGGAAACACTGGCTGAAATAAAGGAAAAAAGGGAAACAGTTCCTATTGTAATGATCACTAAGAGTGAAGAGGAATATATAATGGAAGAGGCCATTGGATCTAAAATAGCCGATTATCTCATAAAACCGGTGAATCCAAACCAGATTCTTCTAAGCATTAAAAAGAACCTGGATCATTCCAGATTAGTTTCAGAAAAGACCACCTCAAACTATCAGCAGGAATTTAGAAAGATTGCGATGGAAATGTCGCAGGTAAATTCTTATGAAGAATGGGCAGAACTTTATCAGAAACTGGTTTACTGGGAAATTCAATTAGAAGAGATTGAAGATTCGGGAATGTTTGAAATTCTGGAATCACAAAAACAGGAAGCGAATAATCAATTTTTTAAATTTATTTCTAAAAATTACCAAAGCTGGTTCGAGAAAAATGCAGAACCGCCGGTTATGTCGCATACCCTTTTCAAGAAAAAAGTTTTACCTGAACTTGAAAAAGACAAACCAACTTTGATGATCGTGGTAGATAACTTAAGGTACGATCAATGGAAATCATTAGAACCCATAATCAATCCTTATTATAAGAAAGAAAAGGAAAGTGCTTATTACAGCATTCTGCCAACCGCTACCCAATATGCACGTAATTCCATATTCTCCGGATTAATGCCTAGTGACATGGAAAAGCTTTTTCCTAAATACTGGAAAAATGACACAGAAGAAGGAGGAAAGAATCTTTATGAAGCTGAGTTTTTGAGAGAACAGTTAAAACGTCTGGGAAGCGATTTAAAATTTGAATACCATAAAATAACCAGTTTAAAAGGAGGAAAAAAACTGGTAGATAATTTTAAAACCCAGAAATCTAATGATCTTACTGTGGTTGTCTATAATTTCGTAGATATGCTTTCTCACTCTAAAACAGAAATGGAAGTTATAAAAGAACTGGCCTCAAACGATAAATCATATAGGAGTCTTACGCAAAGTTGGTTTAAGAATTCTCCGCTGTTAGAAATCATCCAGAAAGCTCAGCAATCAGGCTTTAAGCTGATCATAACTACAGACCACGGAACTATAAATGTAAAGAATCCTTCCAAGGTTATTGGAGACAAGAATACCAGTCTTAATTTAAGATATAAAACCGGTAAAAGCTTGACGTACGAAAACAAAGAGGTTCTCGCGATAGAAGACCCAAAATCGGTACACCTCCCAACTATAAATATGAGTAGTTCATACATATTTGCAAAAGAGGATCTATTTTTTGCTTATCCTAATAATTATAACCACTACGTAAGTTATTATAGAAATACATACCAACATGGAGGTATTTCACTTGAAGAAGTTGTAATCCCATTTGTAGTCTTAAATCCTAAATAATCGATAAAAAGCATATTTTATCGATTAAAAACACAAATTACATTCTTACCTCCCTGGTAATCAGACGAGTGTACGATATTATATATTTTTTATATATCTTTACAATCCCAAATCTGACATATTGAATTATGGAGTTAACCTATAAACTTCAAGAACTTGATGTAGCCGTAGATTACATACTTAGTAATACAAAGAGCAAGACCTTGCTTTTTTACGGTGACATGGGTGCAGGAAAAACTACGCTCATAAGAGAGCTGGTAAAAGCACTTGGCGTGCAAGACACAGCCTCAAGTCCTACGTTTTCATTAGTTAACCATTACGAGTCAGAAAAAGGGCCGGTATTTCATTTCGACTTTTACAGGATCGAAGATGATGTCGAAGCTTTAGATATTGGTTTAGAAGATTATCTGGATTCCGGAGAATGGAATTTAATAGAGTGGCCTGAAAAAATAGAAAAATTACTGGGTGATAACACCCAAAAATTGCTAATTCAGGTCGAATCTTCGAATACCCGAAAGTTAAAGTTTTGTTAACAAAAACAAAAAATATGAAAATAGCGGCGTAAAATAGTTTGTAAGAATTTTTTTACTTTTGCAGGTGTTTTATAAAGTGATTTAAAATGATTTAATTCATTGAACGATTTATAAATAAATTTAAACTAACATATTTTAAGTTTTTAAAGCGATTTTCAGAGCATTTTTTTGCTCTAAAAAAGGCGCAAAGGTACGACTAATGTTTTAGCTGACAGGTTTTTAAGTTGTTATATGTTTGTTCTAGAAAACAAAACGAATCAACAATCTTTTAAAACCTATAATTATGAAACTTAAAGCAGTACTTTTCGCAGCAGCAATATTTGGAGCTAGTTTTTTTGTAACTTCAACTTCAAACGACGATATTAATAAAGATGAAATTAAAGAGCAAGCTGTCCAAAGATCAAAGATCAAAATTCCTGCTGCTGGGTAGTATAATTGCTATACTAATAGCGTTTTCACCTTATATATTTTATTTATATGAAATTTTCCCAAGCGGTCCTGTTTGGGAAAATTCTTTTTTTGTTTATAAAAGTAAATACTACGAGGATGTAATGACGGCTGCCTGGACTTATACGGGCAAAATAACACCATTATTTCTTTTGTTAATCTGGTTTTTCACCTGTAAGCATTGGTGGTATCATGTCATCTTGATTCCGATTTCTATGTATACTTATCAGTTAGTCGTAATATTTTATCAAGACGTCTATATGAAGGTCGATTTTATGGATATAAATGGCCTCATCTACCTAGCTCCTTTTTTTATTATCATTCTTTCCATTGTCTATTTGATAAGGATTAAAATTTTTGACCGGCTATATGGTCTGGATCTTTCAGAATTAGAAGAAACAGAAATCGCTGTTTTCTCACCAGTTTCGGATAAGGACCGAAAAGAAATCAAAGATTTCCAGGGAGATGATTCAGAAAATTTTGAAGAGTCCAACGTGCTTATTGAAGACTATTACCGTAAACTATAATCCTATTTTCTTCTTTTTCTAAATTTAGTTGTAATTTAACTGCTTTAACTTATATATATGGGCAAACAGCAGGTATCACCCTTTACCAAGGAACAATTAATACCACAGGAAGAAACCCTTGAAATCTACAAGAAAAAAGGGCAGCTCTTTATTGGAATTCCTAAAGAAACAGCGTACCAGGAAAAACGTATTTGTATAAGCCCAGATGCGGTGGCCGCAATCACCGCTCACGGTCATAGAGTCATGATAGAATCTGGAGCCGGAAAATGGGCCCGGTTTAGTGATAAAGATTATTCTGAAGCTGGTGCCGAGATTACAAAAGATACTAAAAAAATCTTTTCATGCCCTACCATATTAAAAATCGAGCCTCCATCCATGGAGGAGCTTGAGTATATCAATCCTCAGACAATACTGATCTCTGCTTTACAGATCAAAACACAATGTAAAGAGTATTTTCAGAAGCTAGCAGAAAAAAGAATTACCGCACTTGGTTTTGAATTCATTAAAGATGATGATGGTAGCTACCCTATAGTACGTGCCTTAAGTGAGATCGCTGGCACAGCTTCTGTGCTTATTTCTTCAGAGATAATGAGTAATCATGCTAAAGGGAATGGATTAATGTTTGGAAACATTAGTGGTGTCCCGCCAGTAGAAGTGGTTATAATTGGTGCGGGAACCGTTGGAGAGTTTGCGACGAGATCGGCAATTGGTTTAGGTGCTAGCGTTAAAGTTTTTGATAGCTCTCTTACTAAACTCAGAAATATTCAGGCCAACCTGGGAAATACATTCTATACAAGTACAATTCAGCCTAAAAATCTATTAAAAGCACTAAAAAGAGCAGATGTTGTAATTGGTGCAGTTCGCGGTAAAGATAGATCTCCGATTCTAATCACTGAAGAAATGGTGAGAACCATGAAACGGGGCGCTGTAATTATAGATGTTAGTATTGATATGGGTGGTTGTGTTGAAACCAGTGAGATCACTTCTCATGACGAGCCTATTTTTACAAAGCATGACGTAATTCATTATTGCGTTCCAAATATTCCATCCAGATATGCACGAACCTCTTCACTCTCAATAAGTAACATTTTCACCCCTTATCTTTTACATATCGCTGAAGAAGGTGGTCTTGAAAATACCCTGAGATTTGATCGTGGTTTACGTAATGGTTTGTATTTTTACCACGGAATTTTAACCAGCAAATCAATAGCTGACTGGTTTAATCTTTCCTATCGTGATATAAATCTATTGATCTTTTAAAGTATGAAATTTGTCCATCGCCTGGCTTATTATGGATTAGGACTTTTTTTTGGAATCGTTATTTTAATTTTCTTCTTAGGAGGAAAAAAGACATCCTGTGATTACTCTCCAAATGCAAGAGTTCTTAAGAATATCCGAATTAAAAAGCGTCAATTTTCTGAAAATTCAATGAGGTTTTTTCAATCAAATAGTATAGATACTTCGGCAGTTTCAGAAATCTTATATGATGGCGATGTAGACTTTAATAAAAGTAATACAGATGCTAAGCCTTGTAGTATCTATATAGTCTCTGGATTATCTAAGGATACCAATATTGAGTTGGAAATTGAAAATTGTGATAGTACAGCGACTATAAAAAATGCTACTATAAAAAAAGACGAATAAAAATTCGCCTTCTTTTATTATAATTTTCCTGAAAAAGTTTAATTTTCTAAGATCTGTTCTGCATGAGCTTTGGTCTTTACTTTTTTAATTACCTCTTCGATCTTAGCCTCCTCATTAATAATAAAAGTTGTTCGGTGAATACCATCATATTCTTTTCCCATAAATTTTTTAGGTCCCCAAACACCGTAAGCGTTTATAACTTCCTTTTCTTCATCGGCTAAAAGCGGATATTTAAAATCATATTTATTTTTAAAATTTTGCTGCCTTTTTTTTGAATCGGCACTCACTCCCAAAATCTCATACCCCTTCTTTTTCATAGCATCATAATTGTCGCTAAGATTACATGCTTCAGCGGTACAACCAGGAGTACTGGCTTTTGGGTAGAAGAATAGAACTAGCTTCTTTCCTTTATAATCTGATAATTTGATCTCATTTCCGTCCTGATCTTCAGCTTTAAAATCGGGAGCCTTATCCCCTTCTTTCAATGTTGTCATAATTATTACTTTTGCCCTAAATTAAAACTTTATGACCAAACAGGAAAAGGTACAGTTCGTTATTGATACGTTAAATGATATTTACCCGGAAATTCCAGTTCCTCTTGATCATAAAGATCCTTACACATTATTAATAGCTGTACTCCTTTCAGCTCAAAGCACCGATGTAAAAGTTAACCAGATCACTCCTATACTATTTCAAATTGCAGATAATCCATATAAAATGGTGAAGTTAACAGTAGAAGAGATTAGGGAAATCATAAGACCTGTTGGTCTTTCCCCTATGAAATCTAAAGGAATTCATGGGCTGTCAGAAATTTTGATTGAAAAATATAACGGCGAGGTTCCTGTTAGTTTTGATGCCTTAGAAGAATTGCCTGCTGTAGGACATAAAACTGCCAGTGTTGTAATGGCACAGGCATTTAATATTCCAGCGTTTCCGGTAGACACCCATATTCACAGATTGATGTATCGCTGGAATTTGAGTAACGGCAAAAACGTTAAGCAAACAGAAAAAGATGCTAAGAGATTGTTTCCAAAGGACCTTTGGAATAAACTTCATCTTCAAATCATTTGGTACGGAAGGCAGTATTCGCCTGCAAGAGGCTGGGATCTAGAAAAAGATTTGATCACCAATACTATTGGCAGAAAATCTGTTATAAATGATTATCGAGCTAAAAAGAAATAAAAAAGACCTGCAGGCTAATATTACAGGTCTTTTTTAAAATTAATTCAGAAGCGCCTCAAATTTCATCTTCTTATACTCAATTACACTAAGTGCTTTAGAATAATTCAAAAGAAACTCAATTGTCTCTTTTTTTGGTTGTAGATGATTAATTTTTTCTTCTTTCGAAGATTTTTTAAAGTAAAGTTTCCCCATTTGTTATTATTTTATGATGGTTTTATAGAATAACGATACAAACGAGGGGATATTGTTTTTTCTAATTAGTTAAAATTAAATTTCTCTTCTCTATAATTTTACGCAGATTTATTAAGGCATACCGCATTCTCCCTAAAGCCGTATTAATACTAACTCCGGTTCGTTCTGAGATTTCCTTAAAACTCATGTCTTTATAAATTCTCATGGTAAGCACCTCTAATTGATCTTCTGGTAATTCCTTTATTAATTCCTGAACATCAGATTCTATCTGGTCTTTGATCAATTGCTTTTCAGCATTAAGATTTCCATCGCTCAAAACTGAAAAAATATTGAAGTCGCCACTATTATCAAATTTTGGCATTCTCTTATTCCTTCTAAAATGATCTATGACAAGATTATGGGCAATACGCATTACCCAGGGAAGAAACTTCCCTTCTTCATTGTATTTTCCTCTCTTTAAAGTTCTAATTACTTTAATAAAAGTATCCTGAAAAATATCTTCAGTAATATCCCTATTATAGACTTTTGAATAAATAAAACTGTAAATACGATGTTGGTGACGATTGATGAGGGCGCCAAGTGCGTTTTCATTTCCATCAAGATAATCACGGACGAGCGAAGCGTCAGTTACCTTAGTGTTATTCATAACAGTTACTTTAATGTACAGGAATTAAAGATTCCTGCGGGTTAGGTTATTTAGTTTTAAAAAAGTAACTGTGTTTAATAGGCAACTATAATTTTAGGTTATGGCTCAAATATAGCAAGATAAAATTGAGAAATGCAAACAAAAGCTTAATATTTTAACAATACTATAGGTTTTAGGAAGCTTTCTTTCCCGCTTCATATTGAGTAACTTTGCCGTTCTATCAGAAATAAAGCATGACAGCAGATATATCTAAAGTAGATCCGAAGCAAAATATTATCATTAAAGGTGCAAAGCTGCACAACCTCAAAAATATCAATGCCGTTATTCCACGGAATAAACTTGTTGTTATTACCGGTCTTTCTGGTTCTGGTAAGTCAAGTTTGGCTTTTGACACCTTGTATGCGGAAGGTCAGCGCCGTTATGTAGAAAGTTTGAGTTCTTATGCAAGACAGTTTCTTGGAAGACTTAATAAGCCTAAAGTTGATTATATAAAGGGTATCGCTCCTGCTATCGCTATAGAACAAAAGGTGAACTCTACCAACCCCAGGTCTACGGTGGGTACTTCTACTGAAATTTACGATTATTTAAAACTACTATTCGCTCGAATTGGAAGAACCTACTCCCCTGTTTCCGGAAATGAGGTAAAAAAAGATACGGTTACAGACGTTATAAATTACGTAAAAGATTTTCCTGAAAGGGAAAAACTTTTACTTCTTGCACCTATTCATGTTGAAGAAGGACGTTCTCTTGAGAAAAAAATTAATGTGCTTGCACAGCAAGGATATAGCAGAATCAAAATAGATGACAACGTTGTTAGAATTGACGAAACCGACCTTAGCAAAGCTAAAGATGATAATACCTGGCTTGTTATAGACCGAATTATCACCAAAGATGAAGAGGACTTTTATAATAGACTGGCAGATGCAGTGGATGCCGCTTTTTTTGAAGGAAAGGGAGAATTATTTATAGAAAAACTTTCAGATAATACTTCCAGACATTTCAGTAATAAATTTGAACTGGACGGTATAAGTTTTCTGGAGCCAAACGTCCATTTATTCAGTTTTAATAATCCTTATGGAGCCTGCCCAAAATGTGAAGGCTATGGAGATGTTATAGGTATTGATGAGGAACTTGTAATTCCAAACACCGGACTTTCTGTCTATGAAAATGCAATTTTTCCATGGCGAGGTGACAGCATGAGCTGGTACAGAGATCAATTGGTGAATAACTCCCATAAATTTGATTTCCCCATTCATAAACCATATTTCGAACTTACTGCTGAACAAAAAGACTTGGTTTGGAATGGAAATAAATATTTTGAAGGAATAAATCAATTCTTTCAATTTCTTGAGAGCAAAGCTTATAAAATTCAAAATAGAGTAATGCTTTCCCGTTACCGGGGAAAAACAAAATGTGCTGCCTGTAAAGGGAAACGGCTTAGACCGGAAGCTCAATATGTGAAGATAAGTGACCACAGCATTACCGATCTTGTTGAAAAACCTTTGGATAAAGTGAGAGCTTTCTTCAATGAATTGGAATTAAACGAGTATGACCAACAGATTGCTAAACGGCTACTTACAGAGATAAAAAATAGGCTTCAATTTCTTTCTAACGTAGGTCTTGATTACCTTACGCTAAATAGAAAATCCAATACGCTTTCAGGTGGAGAATCTCAAAGAATAAATCTCGCCACTTCCCTGGGAAGTAGTTTGGTTGGATCTATGTATATTTTAGATGAACCCTCTATTGGTCTGCATCCAAAAGATACTGAAAAGCTTATTGAAGTTCTAAAACATCTTCGGGATCTTGGAAATACCGTGATCGTAGTAGAACATGATGAAGAGATCATGAATGCAGCCGATGAAATTATTGACATTGGTCCTGAAGCCGGTACTAACGGCGGATATGTGGTCGCTACCGGAACCATGAAAGACATTTTAAAATCTGATTCTCTAACTGCCAGTTATCTTAACGGAAAAATGGAAATTGAAGTTCCGGAGAAAAGAAGAACTTCTAAAAATAAGATAAAAGTATTAGGTGCCCGAGAGAACAATCTAAAAAATATAGACGTAGAATTTCAATTGGGAGTTTTTACGGCTATTACGGGAGTTTCAGGAAGTGGAAAAAGTACTTTGGTTAAAAAAATACTATATCCTGCTGTTCAAAAAGAAATAGGAGGTTATGGAGAAAAGGCAGGACAATTTAGTGGTGTGGAAGGTGACTTTAAAAATCTTGGCACCGTTGAATTCGTAGATCAAAATCCAATTGGAAGGTCTTCCAGGTCTAATCCCGTAACTTATATAAAGGCTTATGATGATATTAGAAATCTCTTCGCTAATCAGCGTTTATCCAAACTAAGAGGCTTTAAAGCGAAACACTTTTCTTTCAATGTGGATGGTGGTAGATGTGAAACCTGTAAAGGAGAAGGTGAAGTTACTATTGAAATGCAGTTTATGGCTGATGTGCACCTGGAATGCGAAACCTGTAACGGAAAACGCTTTAAAAAAGAAGTGCTTGAAGTAACATTCCACGATAAGAATATCGATGATATTCTAAATATGACCATCGATGATGCGACACAATTTTTTGAAGATCATGATCAAAGTAAAATCGTTAAGAAATTAAAACCTCTTAAAGATGTGGGATTAGGCTATGTACAATTAGGGCAAAGCTCCTCTACCCTATCTGGTGGGGAGGCGCAGCGGATTAAATTGGCTTCTTTCCTGGTGAAGGGCAACACCAAAACCAAGGCGCTATTTATTTTTGATGAACCAACCACAGGATTGCATTTCCATGATATTAAGAAACTTCTTAAATCTTTTAACGCTCTTATTTCTAAAGGTCACTCTGTAATCGTAATCGAACATAATATGGATCTGGTTAAATGTGCAGATTATGTGATAGATCTTGGTCCTGAAGGTGGCGAAAATGGAGGTTATCTTGTTGGCCAGGGCACACCCGAAGAATTAGCCAAAATTAAAAAATCATACACTTCTAAATATCTAAAAGAAAAACTTTCCTGAATTTAAATATTTAAATATCAATATTTTACTATCAAAATTGACTGGTAGTTAGTTACTGAATTCACTGGCACCAGATTTTGGCACGTGCTTTGTATTTGTTAAGGAAAATGTTCTTAATTAAATACACCACTACCATGAGAAACCTGACCCTTATTTTCGCATTCTTATTTATTGGATGGTCAGTATCCGCATCTGAAAATTCGAAACCAGCCACCAAATATATTAATTATAGCGATTCATTTATTTTTGTTGAAGGAGGCGTAGAATTTTCGGTTTATCCAAATGGTGAATTTGATTTCTATTTTAATCCAGATTTCAGAAGAGGGAATTCTGTGCATGTTTCATCTCCAAATGTAAATATCAGCTATAATTCAGGATATAATTATGAGCCCTATATACAGTACGATGATTATGGAGCTGTGATTCAAATTGAAAATGTTCCTATATATTATGATTATTACGGACGAGTTATTCAGGCAGGGGACATATTTTTAAGTTATAATAATTTTGGCCGTCTTGGTAGAGTGGGTAATCTATATGTTCATTATAACCGTCACCATCATATAACTCATTATACCGGCTTTATAAATTCTTATAACAGACAGTATGTTTATAGATCATGGCATGATTACTATCGCCGCCCTAGTGTGAATGTTAGTGTTGTATTTGGAAGACCATATAGAGCGTATTATGAACCACAAAGAGTATCTTATAATAAGTACGTAACAGTTTATAATAACTATTATATAAATAAAGAAAGAAAAAGGAATTTTTACAGACCTTCTCAAAAGGTACGATCTTATAATTACGGAAGAAGAACTGCCTCAAAACGTGCTATAGCAAATACGAGGGCTCGATCTAACAATAGAAATGCTACTTCAAGACAAAATGTAGCCAGAAGCAAGTCTTATTCTAATACCAACAGGTCTCAGAGAATTAGCCCTGATAGAACGGACAGAACGAGAAACACAGGTTACTCTTCGAACAAACAATCTCGCTCTTATAGTAATAGGAATGAAAGAAGTACTAATTCCGGAGGAAGATCTTCCAGTATTGAAAACGCTCAACAAAAAAGACAAATTTCAACAAATGAAAGATCGGTTAGAAATCCTCAGCAAAGAGCCTCTACCAGAGTTGGAAACAGAAGTTCTAAAAGAGTAGAGAGACCTACTTCAAATACAAGGGAAAGATCTGTTCAAACAAAAGATAATTCCAAAGTTAAAAGATCGGCTCCGGTTACCAGAAGTAGAACTATAGAAAAAAATAATAGAAATTATGAAAGGAAACCTACAGTACAGCGTCAAACAAGAAAATCTAGTTCTTCTGCCAGAACAAGGTCTTCATCAGGAACAACAAGGTCACAATCAGTCAGATCAAAAAATTCCTCTGGATCGAGAAGTTCGGCACGAAATGTGAATAATAGAATATAAATGACAAGTTCATAATTTAATTTTTTGGTTGGTTAGTTGGAAAACCCTTGAAGCTCCCAAGCTGATGGGGTTTTCTCGTTTTATGACCTTTTTATAAATCTATCTATTAGTTGATTTATATCTTCTGAAAACCGGAAAAAATAAATTATCCCTAGATAAAATCCACCGGCTAGAACAGCTTTCAATCCAATAGTTAGAATTGGGTGAAAGGAAAAATTCAGAAAATAGAAACTTACACTAAACAGGACTGTTAGAAGTAACGCTAAGCCGGTTTTAGAAGTAAAAGGATGAATTTTAAACTTATTATATACAATAAACATTTTGGATGTATTATAGAGCACAAAAGCTATAAAACTGGCAATAGCAGCTCCCTCAATTCCAAATTCTGGAATAAGAAGAATATTCAGTATAAATGCTACCAATACAAGGATTACCCCCACTGCAAGCACGATACGATAATAATCTGAATTAAATACGATGCTGTTATTATTCCCCAAAATATTATCATAGAGCTTCACCAGAGAAATTAATAGCACTACCAGAATACCAATATCATACTCTTCAGGGATCAATTGGTATAACGAATTAATATTGGTAATAATCCAGATAAAAATAAGTCCGCTCACGATCAAAAGATTCAGAGAACTCTTTTCATAAAGGTCCTTTAAACCTACCTTATCCTTTTTATTCAGCATTTCGGCAGTTAGTGGATGCGTTATCTGGTGCATAGCCTTTTGAGGGACAGATATCACTGTTGCTATATAGACTGCTATCCCATAAATAGCAACATTTTCTATAGGCAAATAATACTCTATCATCACCTTGTCCAGATCCAGTAATACAGTAGCTACGGAAGCTGCCAAAAGTATCAATGCCGAATATTTTAAAACAGGTGAAAGGTTTTCTGGAAATTTAAAGCTGAATTTTGGTCTATGCAATGAGAAAGCATACATCGCCATCAATATTGTTCTAATCACGAATACGGCGGAGATTCCATAAATAAACAGCTCAATACTTATCCATTTAAAATAGACCGCGAATAATAAAACGCTAATACAGAATCTATGAAAAACCTCTTTCATAAGATTCCCAAAGGTGCTTTTATAGTATATTTTTGACCATGAGAAAAACACCTCGAAATAAGAAGTAGCAAGGGCAATTAAAAAGATTAGCCAGATGTATGGTTGTACCAGATCATTCTCTCCATTGAAATATTCCAGAAGATAATCATAAAAGATCAACCCAATAGAGCCAATAATTAAACCAGCAATTGCTGGAAGTATTAGAACCAGATTTAATAACCGGTCCTGGTCTCCCCTGGTCTTATACGAGCTAAAGAACTTTATTAAAGTACTGTGAACACCAAATACCAAAAATGGCCAGATGAGATTGGCTGCTGATAGTAGAAAACTTACCAGTCCATAATATTCTTTCTCAAGAAAATAGGTGAAAAGAAATAGTGTATTAACCGCCCCTATCCCGAACCCGATATACGTGGTTACCATATTTTTGAAGGACTGGTTAATTATGATTCCCATTTAAAGTTGTTTTATCAAATTAGCCAAATCACCAGTTCTTGACTTACGATGATATTTTTCAATATTATGGGATTTACTAATTATGCCATCATCCATAAATTGCTGAAACAAAAATTCTATATGGTTTTTTATTCCAGAAGCATCAGAATAAGAAAAAACCTTTCCTGCTTCAGTTTCTGAAATTATTTTTTCTGCATCCCATTTCTCAGGACCAATAGCCAGAATTGGTTTTTTTGATGCCATGTATTCAAAAAGTTTTCCAGGTATAATCCCTCTGGTTTCTTCAGAATCTATCTCAATAAGCAAAAGTACCGAAGCTTGCCTTTGCATCTCTATAGCCCTGGAATGACTAACGTAACCTTCATTCTCGAGGTAATTGTTTAGTTTATACTTTTTAATACTATCTAAGACTTCCTGGCTAACTTTTCCGGCAAGTCTTAATTTAAAAATGCTTCTAAAATTCTCATTACTTTCAGCTAAATTCCTAAGTGATATCCAGAGATTTTCCGGGTTTCTTCCAGATAATAAAGAGCCAATATGAGCGATCTCAAACCTATCTTGTGGTGACTCACTCTCATTAATTTCCGTATCAAAACCATTGGTTATTAGGCTTACAGGTTTAGATGTTTTCGAGGTAAATTCATTCCTGGTGGTAAAACTAGTTGTGATTATATGATCTGCAGCATTTAACACCTGTTTTTCAAGGGCTTTATGTTTTTTTACTGAACTCTTGTTCAGTTTTAGTTTATCATGATACCCTATCTGCGTCCAGGGATCCCGGAAATCTGCAATCCATTTTATATTTAAAACTTCCTTAAGCTTTAAACCAGTAAGATGTAAACTATGAGGAGGTCCTGTAGTGATAATCGCATGATAATTACCTTCCTCTATTTCATTCTTTAGAAACCTAACAGATGGCTTGACCCAAAATTTCCGAGCATCCGGAATAAAATAATTCCCCCGGATATAAAGCATCGCTTTTTGTAAAGCCGATTGATTTTCTTCTTTCTGAATGATCCCTGAACTAATTGTTTCAGTATCTTTTTTAGAAAAGATTCCTGCAATTGCGTAAGGCTCGAAGATTTTATTCTTAATTACTCTTATTCCCTCTGGAATCTCTTTCTCAAAACTTTCATCTGTAATTGGGTAACTTGGGTTTTCAGGAACATAAATCACAGGTTCAATTTCAAAATCCCTTAAATACTTAACAAATTTAAGCCAACGTTGAACACCAGGCCCACCGGCCGGCGGCCAATAATATGTTATAATTAGAACTTTCTTCATTCAGTATCAAATGATAAGATCACTTTCGTTTTTTCAACTCATAACCTATTCCACCAACGACAACCAGTCCTATAAGTATGGAACTTATTAAAGAAATGGTACTCCCAGTAGTAACTACTTCCGGCTCAAATTTAAAAACGACCTCATGTTCACCTGCAGGAATATTCATTCCCCTTAGCACATAATTCACTTGTACATGAGGAGTGGGTTTTCCATCAATATAAGCCTTCCATCCCGGTTGGTAATAATTTTCAGAAAAAACCGCAAATTGATTAGAATCTGCTGAAAATTCATATTTCAATTCATTTGGCTTATAATTGATTAATTCAATATTTGCTTCCGAATCAAAATTAAAATCATTCTGAACTTCATCTTTGAATTTAAAATTGATTATAGCCGTAGATTTTAGATCTGCATCTTCCAGACTCAATATTTCCTGATCCTGGCTTTCCACCCATGTTACATCATTCACTAACCAGGAATTTCCAAAAGCGTCCGGATTTTGCTGAGCCTGGTTACCTTCTTCAGTTGGAACGATAAAATATTTCACATTCAACATGCTCAATATCTTCATATTATTCTTTGAAATATAGAAATCAAACAGATCCTGAATTCTTCCAGGTTTAGCCGCGTGATACCCTCCTAAGGCGTTGTGATAGTAAGAGGTTCTCCCAGTATTAAAAGGATCTCCTGAGACATCAAATACTTTATAGTGAGTTTGATCTTCCAGAATTGCATCATCTGCCGCCATCTTTTGAAAAGGTTGTTCCATTTCCCTCGCCTGTACAAAATCATCTTCATCTACATAGCGCTTATCAACTCCTATAAGATCTACTAAGATTAGAATAGCCAAGCCTCCAATAAGCATATTCCTATTCACCTTAGCTTTTAAAAAGGCCCAAATAAGTCCGGCAGCGATAAGGACAAAAATCAGGGAACGAATCACATCATTATTGAAAATAGATTTTCGATCTTCTTCCAAAGCATTCATAAAGTCCATCCCAAACTGCTTGCTATACATAGCATCATTTGCCCCGGCAAAATCAAAAAGTACAGATTTAAATAACAGGAATATTAATAGTAGACCACCTGTTATAATTGAGGACCATTTTAATGCGTATAGTTTCTCATCTTTTTTAACCTCGTTCAGAAATAATCTGTAAAGTCCCATTATTGCAAGTAAAGGTAGACAAAGCTCAAGGATGACCTGAATGGAGGTGATTGCCCTAAATTTGTCATATAATGGTACAAACTCAATAAAGAATTTAGTAAGAAACTCGAAGTTTTTTCCCCAGCTAAGCAACAATGCTAAAATACTTCCTCCAACGATCCACCATTTTAAGCGTCCGCGAATCAAAAAAAGTGCGAAGACAAATAGAAAGATCACTGTTGCACCAATATAGGCCGGAGCACCAACATAAGGCTGATTCCCCCAATAAGTGGGAGCATTTTCGGCAAAACCTGCAGCCTGAGATGGGGAAGCGCCAATTTCTCTTAAAGATTTATAGATATTTGAGTCTTTACCTATATCTTCAGAACTTCCACCTCCCATAAACCTGGGCACCATGAGATTGAAACTCTCTACAATTCCATAGCTATAAGAAGTAATATATTCAAAGCCTAAACCAGATTTTTTCTTAGGACCTCCGTTAGGCTGAATACTTAACTCTGATTCTCCCCTGGTACTAAACTGGGTATACTCACTAGTGGCCAATAGATTGGTGGCATTTGCGGCGATCGCCAGAACTACGGCAACCACCATAACTCCAATAGATTTAAAATACTGAGGAATTAGTTGTTTTTGATAAGCATCTACCAAATATGCAATACCTAATATAATTACCAGGAGTAAAAGATAATAGGTCATTTGAAAGTGATTCGCCTGAATTTCCAGCGCTATAGCTACAGTGAGCAGTAAAAAGCTCCAAATATTCCTATGCCGGAAAATGGCAATTATTCCGGCAAGAACCATCGGCATATAAGCGATTGCATGGGCTTTTGAATTATGCCCTATTCCAAGGATTATAATGAGATAGGTTGAAAAACCAAAAGCAATAGAACCTAAAAATGCCAGTTTGTAGTCAACCTTCATGCAAAGCAAAAGAATATAAAAACCTATAAAATAGAGAAATAGGTAATCTGCAGGTCTGGGCAGAAACCTTAAAACACTATCAAGTTTTTTTATATAATTATGAGGGTAATGAGCTCCCAACTGATAGGTGGGCATTCCTCCAAAAGCCGCATCGGTCCAATATGGTTCTTCACCGGTTTCAGCTCGAAAATCTTTTTGTTCTTGTGCCATCCCGATGTATTGCACAATATCGCTCTGGAAAATTTCTTTACCCTGAAGAACAGGGTGGAAATAAAATAATGATAATATAATAAAGCCTGCAAAAACTAACAGGTGAGGTAAGAATCGCTTCAGTTTAGCCATTAATCGGACTTTTGATTTTAATCACAATTTTGTGCAACGCAAAGCCAGAACCGGTAGGCTTTGCTAAAATCCGAAATTAATCAATTTCTTCGTAATCGATATATTCACCAACATTTTTATTAGAGCCCTTGCCGGCTTTTGGTTTTTTATCTATACTCGTTTTCCCTTTTTTCTCCTGAGATGGTTGTGCACCCCCAAATTGCTGATTGAACTGCTTTTCAAATTTACGCCCCATCTTTTTCATAAAATATTTCAGAATAAGCGAGCCGAAAAATTTGAATAATATTTTTAAACCAAAGTATACTAACAAAACGATGAGTACCGTTTTTAATACTCCAGATAATGATGCTTCCAACATTTTTAATCTTTTGACAAAAATAAAAATAAGCCTCCAGAAACAGAGACGCTTCGGTTATAAAATTATAATAAATCTTATATCTTTGAAAGAATCAACCCGAATAACTATGCGTAAATCAGCCATATTTAGCTTTTTACTAATTATAGCAACTACCAGTCTTCACGCCCAATATACTGAAACTATTAATTCTAATAGACCCGGACAATCTCAGGGTGCTTTCAGCGTAGGTACTAATGTACTACAATTTGAGACTGGGCCTTACTTTGGAAATGATGATCATACCGGTCTGGGAACAGACACCGATATTTGGGGTATTGATTATCAATTACGCTACGGTCTTCTTTTTGAAAGACTGGAATTGAATATTTCAGGATCATTCGAAAATCAAGATATCACCAGAAACTTTCTTGGAACTACCGGAGAAGCTACTCTTCGAAATTTCAAATCGAATACAATAGGTGCAAAATATCTGATTTTTGATCCTTATGTGAGTCTGGGAGAGGATAAACCTAATCTTTATAGCTGGAAAGCCAATCAGCAATTCAAATGGAAAACACTTATTCCGGCAGTTTCGATTTATGCCGGCGCCAACTTTTCATTTGGGGATAATCCATATTTATATCCCGGAGAAGGAAAATTCAGCCCAAAAGCAGCAATTATCACTCAGAATAACTGGGGACGATGGGTCTTAGTCTTGAATCTAATCGCCGATAAACTAACAGAAGATTTTAGAAGTTATGCCGGTATCGCTACAGTAACCCATACAGTAACCCCAAATTTTGCTCTCTTTGGTGAATACCAGGGGATAAAAAGCGATATTTATGCAGATGATATTGCTCGTGCAGGAGCTGCTTATTTAGTTGGTGAAAATCTTCAATTTGACGTTTCTGGACTTATAAATTTCAAAGATACACCTTCAAGGTGGCAGGTTGCCGGAGGAATTTCATATAGATTAGATTTACACAAGGTTGATGAATTCCTGGAAGAATCTAACGAAGGAAATAAAAGAAGACAGAGAAGTAAGAAAAGGTTAGATGATACTACTGGTGAAGATGAAAATGGTGATGGGAATGAGCCAAGTAATTAAATAGAAAAGAAGCTGTTTAAAAAGTTTGATCCAAAGTTATTACGAACGAAGTGAAGTGATCTATTACTTGATTGCTAGCAATTTGCAGATTGCTTCGTCCCTCGCAATGACCCGATGGTAAAACTTTTTAAACAGCTTCTTCTAAAACTTCTTATTTATTAGACATTGCAGCTTCAACAGATGCTGAAAGTCTTTTATAAGTTCCATTTTCAAGACGTTCTCTAATAGCAGAAAAGGCCGTAAGTGTTTCTTCTATATCCTGAAGGGTATGTGTAGCAGTTGGAATCATGCGCAAAAGAATTAAGCCCTTAGGAATCACTGGATATACCACTATAGAACAGAAAACTCCATGATTCTCACGAAGATCTTTCACTAGTGCCATTGCTTCAGGAATACTTCCTTTAAGATATACTGGAGTAACACAACTTTGTGTAGTTCCAATATCAAACCCATTCTCTTTCAATCCGTTTTGAAGTGCATTTACATTCTCCCAGAGCTTTTCCTTAAGTTCCGGCATGGTTCTAAGCATGTCCAAACGCTTTAATGCTCCCACTACCAACTGCATTTGCAGAGATTTAGCGAACATTTGTGATCTCAGGTTATATTTTAAATAATCTATGATCTCTTTATCACTTGCAATAAATGCTCCCGTACTAGCCAGAGATTTTGCGAAAGTGGCGAAATAAACATCTATTTCATCCTGAACTCCCTGCTCCTCTCCTGCTCCGGCACCTGTTTTACCAAGTGTTCCAAAACCATGAGCATCATCTACAAATAATCTAAAGTTATATTTCTTTTTAAGCTCAACAATTTCCTTAAGTCTTCCCTGCTCTCCACGCATTCCGAAAACACCTTCTGAAATAAGAAGAATACCGCCACCGGTTTGTTCAGCAATTTTAGTTGCTCTTTTAAGGTTCTTTTCGATACTTTCCATATCGTTATGCTTATAGGTAAACCTCTGACCTAAATGCAATCTAACTCCATCTATAATACAGGCATGTGCATCTACATCATAAACAATAACATCCTGTTTAGATACCAAAGCATCAATGGTAGAAACCATTCCCTGATATCCAAAATTCAATAAATATGCGGATTGTTTATTTACAAAAGAAGCAAGTTCATCCTGTAATTTCTCATGCAGATCTGTATGACCACTCATCATTCTAGCGCCCATAGGATACGCAGAGCCATATTCGGCTGCTGCCTCAGCATCTACTTTACGAACTTCAGGATTATTGGCAAGTCCCAGGTAATCGTTGATACTCCATGTAATTACATCCTTACCGCGAAATTTCATACGGTTTGAAATTGGCCCTTCCAGTTTTGGAAAAACGAAGTATCCTTCTGCCTGCTCAGCCCATTTACCTAGCGGTCCCTTGTCTTTGTAAATTTTATCAAATAAATCCTTCATCGGTCATTTTTTAGACGAGCCGCAAAAATACTGAAATTTGGCTCAATTGTACAAAGTAAATTATAAACATCGAAATCTAATAAAAACAAAAACATCCTACAAAGAATAGGATGCTTTTGTTAATAAGTGTTAATAAAGACTTATTTGATCACTTCAATAGATTGCGAAACATTTTCGTGCTCTGCATCGAAAAAACCCTGCTCATTCATCCAATCATCACTGTAAATCTTACTCATATAGCGAGATCCATGATCTGGAAAAATAATTACAACATTAGAATTTTCATCAAACTCCCCTTCTTCATTATATTGTTTTAACCCCTGCATAGCCGCTCCACTGGTATAACCAACAAAGAGGCCTTCAGTTCTTGCTATTTCTCTCGCAGTATGCGCAGCGTCCTCATCAGAAACTTTAGTGAAGGTATCGATTACCTCAAAATCTGTAGCAGTTGGAATTAGGTTTTTCCCAAGACCTTCTATTCTATAAGGATATATTTCCTCTTTATCGAATTCGCGGGTTTCGTGATATTTCTTTAAAACTGAACCAAAAGCATCAATTCCAAGAATTTTAATATTAGGATTTTGCTCTTTAAGGAACCTTGCAGTACCGGAGATCGTTCCTCCAGTTCCGCTACAGGCCACTAAGTGTGTTATTTTTCCTTCAGTTTGTTTCCATATTTCAGGACCGGTCGTTTGAAAATGAGCATCTATATTCAACTCATTAAAATATTGATTGATATAAACTGATCCTTCTTTTTCCTTATGAAGTCTCTTCGCAACTTCGTAGTAAGAACGTGGATCATCGGCAGGAACATTTGCAGGACAAACGTGTACCTTTGCTCCCATCGTTTTCAGCATATCGATCTTGTCTTTCGATGATTTCGAACTAACTGCCAAAATACATTCATAGCCTTTAATACAACTTACCATTGCAATACTAAATCCGGTATTTCCAGAAGTAGTTTCAATGATCGTATCACCAGGTTTTAGAAGGCCTTTTCTTTCAGCTTCTTCTATAATATGGAGGGCTATTCTATCTTTAGATGAATGTCCAGGATTAAAGGCTTCAATTTTAGCAAAAAATTGTCCCTTATAACCACTGGTTATTTTATTTAAATGTACTAGAGGAGTATTACCTACTAGTTGCAGTACATTGTCATAAACTTTCAAGTCTTCTCTCATAAATCGAAGTTCGTTTTACAAAAGGTCTTAAAAAGCAGTACTTATTAAGACCGGTCAAATTTAAGGCAAATTTTTTAATTATTGCTTTATACCTTCTAAATCCAGTAAAAACGCATATTCCTCGGCTACTTCTTTTAGAGCTTCAAATCTACCTGATGCTCCGCCATGACCTGCATCCATATTGGTATGGAATAGGAGAATATTATCATCTGTCTTTAACTCTCTTAATTTTGCGACCCACTTTGCCGGCTCCCAATATTGAACCTGAGAATCATGTAATCCTGTTGTTACCAACATATTTGGATACTCCTGAGCCGACACATTATCATATGGTGAATATGATTTTATATACTTATAATACTCCTTCTCATTAGGATTTCCCCACTCATCGTATTCTCCTGTAGTTAACGGTATACTATCATCCAACATCGTGGTAACCACATCTACAAATGGTACTGCAGAAATCACCCCGTTATAAAGATTAGGAGCCAAATTAACAATAGCCCCCATTAACAAACCACCGGCAGAACCTCCCATAGCATAAAGATGATTAGAAGAAGTGTAATTTTCCTTTACCAGAAATTCTGAAACGTCAATAAAATCTGTAAAAGTATTTTTCTTGGTAAACAACTTCCCATCTTCATACCACTCACGACCTAAATATTCTCCTCCCCTAATATGAGCAATGGCATAAATAAAACCACGATCCAGCAGACTTAATCGAACGGTAGAGAAATATGGATCTATGGTTGAACCATACGAACCATAGGCGTACTGAAGCAACGGACTATTTCCATCCATTTTAATTCCTTTTCTGTAAACCAAGGAAACTGGAATTTTAGTTCCGTCATCAGCAGTTGCCCAAAGCCTTTCGGAAGTATAGTTATTCTTATCAAATTTTCCTCCAACAACTTCCTGTTCTTTTAATACAAGTTTATTACCGGTTTTCATATTGTACTCAACCACTGAAGTTGGTGTAGACATACTGTTATAGGTATACCTCAACAGATCGGTTTCGAAATCTGGATTTATAGATGTAAATGCTGTGTAAGTTTCATTATCAAAAGGAATATAAAACTCCTCGCTATCGTCCCATTTAATAATTCTTATTTTATTGAGACCATTGGTTCGCTCACTAACTACGAGATATTCTTTAAAAATATCTATGTCTTCCAATAAAAAATCCTTTCTATGCGGAATCACATCTATCCAGTTTTCCATTCCGGTATTGCCTACCGGTGTTTTCATCAGCTTAAAATTGGTCGCTTCATCTTTATTGGTAACCACATAAAAGTCTCCGTTAAAATGTGAAATACTATATTCCAATCCACGCACCCTTGGCTGAAATACTTTAAATGCTTTTTCAGGTTTATCAGCTTCTAGAAAACGATACTCAGTAGTCAGGGTACTATGAGAACCAATAATAATATATTCCCGAGATTTGGATTTATAGACGTAGGTGTTAAAAGTCTCATCTTCTTCCTCATATACTAACTCATCTTCCTTAGGATTTGTCCCTAAAATATGCTTGTAAATTCTGAACGATCTTAAAGTCTGAGGATCTTTCTTGGTATAATAAAGTGTTTTATTATCGTTAGCCCAGGTAGAACCTCCGGTAGTATTCTTTATTTCTTCATCATAAATCTCTCCGGTCTCAAGATTTTTAATCCTAAGCGTATATTTTCTTCTGCTTACCGTATCTGTTCCAAAGGCTACGAGTTTATTATCTGGAGTAACATTCAGTCCTCCCAAACTATAATAATCAAAACCTTTAGCCATCTCATTTACATTGAAAATGACCTTTTCCGGTGCTTCTAAACTTTCCTTTTTCCGCGAATAAATAGGATAGTCAAAACCTTTTTCAAACCGCGTGATATACCAGTAACCGTTTAATTTATAAGGAACCGACTCATCATCTTCTTTTATACGACCTTTCATCTCATCAAATAAATTCTTCTGAAATTCTTTTGTATGAGCAGTCATTTTATCATTATAGTCATTTTCGGCCTCCAGATAAGCGATTACTTCAGGATCCTCGCGCTGATTCATCCAGAAATAATTGTCGATACGCACATCTCCATGCTTTTCGAGTTTTTCAGAAATCTTTTTTGCTTTGGGGGCTTGAATATCTTTTTTCAAATCAATTTTATTTTGGGCGGTTGCAAATGTAACGCATCCTAATAGAATAACGAATAGTCTTTTCATTTTGACTGGTTTAATGCAGTAATTTAGTAAATTTGATCTCACAAATTTTAAATTGAAAAAATATGTTTGGAGATATGATGGGCATGATGAATAAACTGAAGGAAGCCCAGGAAAAAGTTGAAGCAACTAAAAAGAGATTAGATACCGTTTTGGTGGATGAACAATCCAGTGACGGATTGCTGAAAATTACAATTACTGCCAACAGAGAGGTAAAGAATATTTCTATTGACGATAAACTTCTTGAAGATAAAGAACAATTGGAAGATTACCTGGTTTTAACGATGAACAAGGCAATTGAAAAAGCTACCAACATCAATGAAGCTGAAATTGGTGCTGCTGCGAAAGATGGAATGCCAGATATTCCTGGAATGGACGGTTTAATGAAATAATTTTTGGTGCTAAATAGTTCTAAAAACTGATTGTAATTCCTCAAATATCAGAAATAGTGTCATTCTGAACTTGTTTCAGAATCTCATAAAACTAAGAATCCAATTAGATAACTTGAGACCCTGAAATAAATTCAGGGTGACGAAAAAATTAAAACAGAAAAGCCCGGAAAAATTTTCCGGGCTTTTCTGTTTTAATTTCTCAACGTTTAATAGCTATGCTTCTCCTCTGGCAGGATAATCTTCTTTCAATACAAATGAGATAGATTTAAGCAATTCATCAAACTTAGGTCTGGCAAAAGGCATGGATTGAATACTTGCTGAATAAAGCGTATTGTCTGGTTTGATCAGAAAAAGTGCCGGTTCTACAAACACCTCAGGTTCTGAATCTTTTATTCCTTCTGAAACAAATAAATCCCATTTCCTACCATCTTCAACACTAAAATTATATCCAATATTGAGGTTTTCAATATCCCATTCTTCCACTGTTTTTTGAGCCAGCTCTTCGTTGTTAGAACTCACACAAATAACATTTATTCCTTTATCTTTAAAATCTTCTATCTTCGTGTTTAACTCTTCCAGGTATTTTTTACAAACGGGACAATGAATTCCACGATAAAAAATTACCATCGTAAAATTATCTGGTTTGTTATCTCGTAGGTTCCATTTTAAACCTTTAGTGGTTTTTACAATTAATTCTGGAACTTCCTGTCTGGGTTTTAAATTTTTCATGATCTAATTTTTCCGAAAATTAAATGAATTTGAATCCAACCCATATTAAAGGCCTGCTAATATTTAGTTAAGCTTATTTAAACTACAAGTCTATATTTTGAAGTGTTTCTAAAAAATATTGATGCATTTCTTCTGAATAATCCAGGTGCGTCACAATTCGTAATTTCCCCTGTCCCATATTGCTTATCCTGATATTCTTTTCTGAAAGTTGGTTCATAAATTCGGATTCTTTATCTGTGTCTTTCAAGTAGAAAATAACAATATTGGTCTCTGTAGGTTCTATATTTTTAACGTAAGCTTGATTTTTTAAAAGATTAGAAATTTCCAGCGCTCTTTCATTATCTTTCTTAAGCTTTTCCATATGATTGTCCAAAGCATAAATACCGGCAGCAGCCATAAACCCAACCTGGCGCATTCCTCCTCCTAAAACTTTTCTTACTCGTATGGCATTTTTCATAAGTCGGCTATCGCCAATTAATACAGATCCCATAGGAGTTCCCAGTCCCTTAGAAAGACAAACTGAAATAGTGTCGAAAAGTTTACCAAAATCCTTTGGACTCTCTCCAGTCTTAACCAAGGCATTAAAAAGTCTGGCGCCATCCAGATGCAATCCAAGCTCATTTTTATTACAAACTTTTCTAATCTCTTTTATTTCTTCCAGATCGTAACAAGCTCCCCCACCTTTATTTGTTGTGTTTTCAAGACAAACCAATGTAGTTAACGGACTATGATAAAAATCTGGCGGATTTATATTTTCTTCCACCTGCTCTGCAGTAATCATTCCGCGGTCTCCATCTACCAGTTTACAGGATACTCCGCTGTTAAAGGAAACTCCTCCACCTTCATAATTATAAACATGCGCCCATTTATCACATATCAACTGTTCTCCCGGTTGCGTATGAAGTTTTATAGCCGCCTGGTTTGCCATACTACCCGTTGGAAAAAACAATGCCTCATCTTTCCCGAACATATCGGCCAGTTTCTTCTCTAACTTATTAATAGTGGGATCTTCTTTATATACATCATCCCCTACTTCCGCAGACATGATAGCCTGCAACATTCCTTTGGTTGGTCTGGTAACCGTATCACTCCTAAGATCTATCTCTTTCATTCTATTATTTTTTACTGAATGCTAAGGTAAAAACTTAAAGATTCTTTTCTAATAATTTCATATTCAATATAAGTTTGCATCCTATTTTAGGAATCTTAGCAGCAGTAACCGGAATAAAAAAAAGTTTAGAGTGCCTATATTCAAGTTAATTTCTACTTACTCATTTCAGGTAAAATATTCGCCCATTTTGCTATAAAAAGTATTACAGCTATAACTCCCAGGCTTACCAATAAAGCTCCTTCCCAGTACGCAGTGCGAATTCCCCAAATTCTCCATTCCCTTTTGTTTGACTCTTCGTCACCTCTAACTTCCTTGTAGAAAAGTTTATGGACGAAAAAGACGATAATGCAGTATAAAATAGCGATCCCTATCCAAAATAATATCATAATCCAAGTTTTTTAAACTATTAAGGTAATACCTGATTTTCCAACATTTTTCGATTAATACTCTTCATTTTTCAATCATTAAAAACTTCCAATCGGCGAACCATCAGGAATTTTTGGAACGTTTAATTCCAGTTTAAACTCTTCAGGTTTTTCTCTGAATATTTTAATATTTCTGTACATTTCTTTTGAAACCACAGCATCTTTTCCTCTTAACCAGTCTGCCAGTTCATCTATTTTTTCATTGGTAATAGCTCTTACTAATGGAGTGGATTTTTTATTGACCGCCAGATTCAAAAGATGCTTAAAAACAACAAAATTGATCGTATTCTGAACAGCTGCTTCATAATTTCCTTTGACATTGCTTTTTATAGTTTCTGAAATAATTTCATCCAGTACATTTTCAAGCCCTGGCAAGTCTGGATTCAGACTATTTTGCTGAACAAGTCTTTCGGCTCTCGCAGGGTGAAGAAGAAAGCTTAACGTCATTTCACCTGCAGTTGCCGGAGCCCCAAAGGCATCAAAAGCAACATCGGTATTACTTTTAAAAGATTCCCTGTCTCTTGAAAAACCAAAAGCTCGCGGAGGAAATAATTCTAATTTATCTGAAGGTATGGTAAGTTCTTCCGCAGATAAAGTTCTTAGAAGAGTCTTTAAGGCCTTTTCCTGCATTTTTCCGTCAACGGGGTTAACAATTTCATTAGCACCTCCTTTGACCGCATATTCATACTGTAGTCCGCCAATTAATTTAACAGCCGCTTCGGTTTGATATCTATGAAAGAAATACAGTGGCACAAACACATCTTCCAGCACTGAATAAGGCTCACCAGTTCTAATATTATCTACTGAAAAATTCTCTATCGCTTTTTTTCTGATTTTCAGGACTTCTTCGAGCTCTTCTGTGGCATTCTTCCCATTGTCCCATAAATGCGCCAGTGCATTTGCTCCTCCTGAAGCTCGAGCATCTGAATCGGTAATGAAAATTAAACCTTCTGCTCTGGCTTCCTCTAAAATAGTATTGAGATATTCCTTTTCATCTTTATCTTCAAGAATATCACTGTAACTATAATTCACCGTTACTTTGTCCCATTCTCCTATTCCGGTATCGTAAGCATTTGCAAATTCAATTTCACCATTATTTAATCCAAATTGAGGATGTGGATAATCCATTACTGAAGCACGTCCTTTAGTACTTGCAGCAAAATTATGAGCAAAACCAATCGTGTGTCCAACTTCATGAGCAGATAACTGACGAATCCTTGCCAGGGCAAGTTCCATCATGGGATCATGATTTTTATCATTATTGGCAAATGGCTTATTCATCATAGCTTGTGCGATCATAAAATCCTGACGAATTCTTAAACTTCCAAGACTCACATGTCCTTTGATTATTTCGCCAGTTCTTGGATCTACTACGCTGGCACCATAGCTCCAGCCGCGAGTAGAACGATGTACCCACTGTATCACATTGTATCGTACATCCAAAGGATCGGCATCTTCAGGTAGCATTTTCACCTGAAACGCATTTTTATATCCAATTGCTTCGTAAGCCTCATTCCACCACTTCGCTCCATCCATTAATGCTGAACGAACCGGCTCCGGAGTTCCGGTATCTAAATAATAAATAATTGGCTCCACAGCCTCACTAATAGCTGCTTCCGGATTTTTCTTTTTAAGACGATGTCTTATCGCATAACGCTTTTTTATAGGCTCATACACTGGAGAAGCATAATCCATGTACGAAATAAAGATGGCACCGCTTCTGGGATCAAACAACCTTTTTTCATATTTATCATCAGGTAATTTCACAAACGAGTGATGCTGTGTGACACTAATATTTTTCGAATCGGGAACCACGGAATTTACCGTTCTTCCTTTTGGTTCCCCTTCAAAAGTCAACAAGGCTTCAAATTCCACATTTTCAGGAAAAGCTTTGGTTTTTTCTAATGCCAGGGCACTTTTAGATTTATCCAGCTTATAAGTTCCGTATTCACCTTTTTTAAGCTTATCTGAAACTCCATGTGCATCCTGCATTAGAAAGGGAGTGAAATCAATTATATAAGTATTCCCTTTGGTCTCTTTAATCTCAAATCCGAATAACACAGATTGAGCGAAAGCTTCAGAAACGCTTTCCCTTTCAGCTTTATTTTCAGTTATAGCCCTGTAATCCTGATTTGGTTGTACCAACAAAAGTTTATTGCCCGCTTTTTGAAATTTGACCACCGCAGTACCACCTAGTTGTCCTCTATCTAATCCGATATCATTAGATCCAACTCCGGTAGTCAGAAAATGAGTATAAAGAAATTCCTGATCCAGACTATCTACTTCCAGATAGATTTCATCTTCCTTTTCATTATAATGAAAATTGAAATAGCCTTCATAATTTTTAAGATCTTCCTTTTTTTCCAGGAACTGGGCATTTGAAATAAGTGAAATACTGAGTGCCAGAATTATAAATAGATTAGTGCGCATTTAGTGTGTTTTTAAAGCTTTCTAAAACTATAAAATAATCGTTAAATACTTTTCCGAAACTCCCTTTAATTCTATTTTTACAACAAATCAACCATGAATGATAACAATAGAGAACATTAGAGATCTTAAAGAGCGCCTGGTTGCGTTAAGGAGGTATCTTTGACATTGATGCCAAAAAGATTGAAATAACCAATATGGAGGAAAAGACCTTTGCTCCTGATTTCTGGGACGACCCGAAAAAGGCCGAACAGATCATGAAAGAGGTCAATGCTGAAAAAAGCTGGGTTGGAGATTATGAAAAGGCTGAAACTTTGGTAGAAGACCTGGAAGTGATTTACGATTTCTATAAGGAGGATGAAGCTACTGCTGAAGATGTTCAGCAGAGAAATGATAAAGCCGTAGAACTTATAGAAGACCTTGAGTTTAAAAACATGCTTTCTGAAGAAGGTGACAGTATGAGCGCCGTGCTTCAAATCACTGCCGGTGCCGGCGGAACTGAAAGTTGCGATTGGGCAGAGATGCTTATGAGAATGTATTTGATGTGGGCTGAAAAGCGGAAATATAAGATTCGAGAACTCAATTATCAGGCTGGCGATGTTGCCGGAATAAAAACGGTCACGCTGGAAATTGAAGGCGAATATGCTTTTGGCTGGTTAAAGGGTGAGAATGGTGTACATAGACTGGTACGTATTTCCCCATTTGATTCTAATGCAAAAAGACATACTTCATTTGCTTCGGCTTATATATATCCGCTGGTAGATGACAGCATAGAAATTGACATTAACCCCTCAGATCTTAGCTGGGAGACTATGAGATCTTCTGGTGCTGGTGGGCAAAATGTAAACAAAGTGGAAACTGCCGTACGCTTACGCCACGAGCCCACCGGAATTGTCATTGAAAATTCTGAAACGCGTTCTCAATTGGAGAACAAAAATAAAGCAATGCAACTATTAAAAAGTCAGTTGTTTGAGATTGAGCTTCAGAAAAAACAGGAACAGCGAAGAGAGATTGAAGATTCTAAGATGAAAATAGAATGGGGATCGCAAATTCGAAATTATGTGATGCACCCATATAAATTGGTGAAAGATGTTAGAACCGCTGAAGAAACAGGGAATGTTGATGATGTTATGAACGGTAACATAGATGCTTTTTTAAAATCTTTTTTAATGATGATGGGTCAACGGAACGAAGATTGATAAGTTTATCTCTCGACTTTTAAAATTTAATTTATTTGATTATTTTGAAAAAGAAAAAATTATAATATGCTAAAGATCTATCATAACTCAAGATGTACGAAATCCAGAGAAGGATTGGAGATTTTAAAGAATTCAGGTAAAGAATTTGAAATAAAGGAATATCTTAAAGAACCACTGGAAGAAAGTGAACTGGAAAGCCTGGTAAAAAAGCTAAAAATCACACCAATGCAGTTAGTTCGTAAAAATGAAAAGATCTGGAAAGAGGAATATAAAAATAGAGATTTAAGTGACCGTGAGATCATTACGGCCATGGTCAAAAATCCTAAATTAATTGAAAGGCCTATAGTTGAAACAGAAAAAGAAGCTGTTATAGGCAGGCCACCTTCAGATATTGAAAAATTGCTATAAAAGAAAACATAAATGAAACTTCAACACAGAATTGCATTAATAAGTGTCGCAGCCGCTGCAGTGGCAGGTTTCGTCTATTCCCAAATATTTATACACGAAAAGAATCGCAAGGAAATTAGAGACGTTGCTGCTGAGCTTGCTCATACATGGAAAGGACATCTTGATCTATCTCCCGAGCAAACCGAACTGTTGGAAGATGCTATCATTGAATATACCATCAAGAAAAATGAAATCATTAATTCCAGTCTTGGGAATATACAACAGATTAGTAAGTTAAAGACTATTCAGAAAAGTGAACATAGAACTTTAAAAAAGTTTATGAACGAAGAACAATTTGATAATTACATCCTTCTAAATAGACAACTTACTAGAAAATCTTAGCTATCTCTATGGATTACATACTGGAAAACCTGATATAGCTATTTAAAATAATTAGTGAGGTTAAAACATATATTTTAGATTTTTAATCCAGTATCAAAAGTAAATCGGTTGTTAACATAATATTAACCACCGTTAATTAAACCTTTATGATTCGGATTGGTCATATTAAAAAAATTGACAATGACCATCCGAAAGATCTATTCGCTTAGTTTAATCCTAAGCATTCTCAGCCTTTTTGTTTCAAAAAATTATGCCCAGGCTCCCGCAGAAGTAGTTAAATATACTATCTCTGGAAAAGTGATTGATAATGAGTTGGAAGTTCCCCTGGAATACGCAACCATTTCCGTAGAAAATGTTGACGATCCATCAATTGTTAATGGCGGAGTAACTAATGCCAATGGAGAGTTTTCTATTGAAGTAAAAAAAGGCACCTATAATATTCTAGTAGAGTTCATTTCTTATGAAACAAAGGAATTCAATAATAGACAGGTGGATACTGACTTAAATCTGGGAACTATTAAACTCGGACTTGGTTCAGAAAATCTAGATGAAGTTGTAGTACGAGCAGAAACTACCCAGGTTGATATTAGACTTGATAAAAAAATATATAATATTGGGAAAGATCTTACCACTGCCGGAGGTAGTGTTAGCGATGCGCTAAACAATGTTCCTTCAATTTCTGTAGATATCGAGGGAGGAATTAGCCTTAGGGGAAATGAGAACGTTAGAATCCTGATTAACGGGAAGCCTTCAGCCATGGCAGGATTTGGTAACACCGATGTTTTAAGCCAGTTACCTGCAGAAGCTATTGAAAGAGTTGAAGTGATCACCTCTCCTTCTGCGAGATATGATGCTGAAGGAACTGCTGGTATCATCAATATTATTCTTAGAAAAAAAGAAACACTGGGATTCAATGGTTCTGTTACTGTAAACGGAGGAATTCCTGAAAATGGTAGTATTTCTGCCAATTTGAACTATCGTACCGATAAATTCAATCTTTTCACCACTACAGGTTACAGATATTCGGAATCACCGGGTTACGCATTCTTTGACACACGTTATTTCGAACCACGTGCAGATGTGCTTTTAGATAGCATTTCTTATGATAGAAATATTGAAGACAGGGATTACGATAGGATTAATCGTGGTTTTAACACCAACCTTGGAATGGAGTATTATTTATCTGATATGTCTTCAATCACCGGAGCAATTTTTTACAGAATTGGTGATGACCGCGATGTTACCAATAACCTCAATGATTACCTAATGGGGAGTGAAGAACTACTGGGCACAAACAGAAGTGAGATTGAAAATGAAGAAGACGAAAGTATTCAGTTTTCCCTTAATTATGTAAAGAAATTTGATAATAAAGGACATCAACTTACGGCAGATTTTCAGTTCGAGAACGATAATGAAACCCAGGATGCTTTTATTGAAGAAGTAGTTAGGTACAATAATACCGAAAGAGATAATATCGATATCCCTTCTGAATCTACTATTACCAAAGAAGACCAAAAAGAATATCTTATACAGGCTGATTATGTACTACCTATAGGAGAAGAATCACAATTTGAAGCAGGATATCGTGGTAATTTTGAAAACGAGATTACAGATTATCAACTTTATCAGGAGAACAACGCAGGAGAATTTATTCTGAATGAAAGTCAGACGAATGTTTTTGATTATTCAGAAAATGTTCAGGCAATTTACTCTCAATATGGAACCAAGTTTGGAAGTTTCAGTTTCCTTTTAGGTTTAAGACTGGAGAATACGAATTTAAAAGGTAAAATAGATTCAGAGCTGACCGAAGAAGAACTACAGGAAGAATTTACCTTTCCTATAGATACTGATTTCGATAATAATTATCTTGGTTTATTCCCAACGGTGAACCTTATTTATGAATTGGGAGAAGATGAGAACATCACCCTGGGCTATAACAGGAGAATAAACAGACCCAGAGGATGGTACATTAACCCGTTCCCTTCCCGAAGCAGTAGAAATAATATTTTCCAGGGGAATCCAAATTTAAATCCGGCTTTTTCCAATGCTTTTGATTTAGGATACCTGAAGAAATGGGATAAACTTACGCTTACTTCTTCTGTATATTACCAAAGAGAAACAGATGCATTTCAAAGGGTTCAGGAAGAGGTTTTTATCAGCGGACCTTCAGACCAACAGATTGAGGTGATTAGAAGTATTCCTTTTAATTTAGCTACCAACGACCGAATGGGTGGTGAATTAGGGTTTTTATACAACCCGGCAGACTGGTTAAGATTAAATGGTAGTGTGAATGTATTTCGTTTTAAGCTGGATGGTGAATTTAATGGCACAGATTACAGTCAGGATAATTCAAGCTGGTTTGGTAGGTTTAGTTCAAAAGTTACTTTACCACTTAAAATTGACTGGCAAACAAACTTATTTTACCGTGGGCCTTCAGATGAAATTCAGGGAACCCAGGAAGGTATCTTAAATGTGGATCTCGCATTCAGCAAAGAAATTTTAAATGAGAAAGCCACACTTTCTTTAAATGTCAGGGATATTTTCAACGGAAGGAAACGAAATAGTTTTACTACTACCGAGTTCTTTGAACAGGATAGTGAATTTCAATGGAGACAAGGACAGTCTGTAAATGTTTCCTTTATATACCGTTTCAACCAGCAGAAACAACGTCAGCAAAGAAATGGCGGAAATGAAGATTATGACGAGGGAGAATTTTAAAATGAAAGAATGAAGCATAAAAAAAGGGACTAATTAAAGTCCCTTTTTTTATGCTTTTTCCGCTTTAGCTTTCTTGCGGGCTTCACGTTTTTCCTTTATTAGCTCTCCAACAGAACCTCCTATCCAGTAAGGAAGGAATGCCATTAAAAAGATCATAAGCCAGAAACCCATCGTTAAAATTGCTAGAAAAGCTAAGAAACCTAGGTATTGATCGAATTCGAACATAACAGTCAAAGTTTGATTTGAATCTGGTCAAAGATATGAACTCTAGCTGGCTTATCACAAATAATCTTAAATTTTTATTTTAGTCCTACCACTATTAAATGACACTCCGTAGAGAGTTCGTTCTAAAAAATTAAGGTTATAACTATATAAAATCTAAACTCAAATAGATTATTTGTAATTAAGCTTCCTTAGTAATTTGCCCTAAAAACCCCGTCAGAAATTAATTTAGAGACACCCGTCATTTTACTTTTTCCATCAAATGAAAAATTACCTTCTATGGAAACCCCGTCATTTAATGTTATTTCAACGAAATTTGATCTTTTATTTAAATCCATTATAGTTTCCCACTCTTCCAGGCTGGAAAGCTGGTGAAATTTAATCCAGCTCTTATCAAAATAATTATTTCCAAAATAATACTTACCGGGACCCTTATAACTATAGATTACAAATTCAATAAAATCACCCTCCAAAGAAATCCCCTTTACGTATAGGTTAGTTCCATAGTTATCTGTATTTCGTAAAATTTTAATAGAATTAATTGGTTCAGCTGCGAAGTCTAATCCATCTATTTTAGCCGTTAAATATTGATTTGAAATATTACTATCGTCATCGTTACTACAGCCTGAGAAAAGAAAACAGCCAAACAATAGAATTAATGAGAACTTTATTAAGTTTATCATAATAATTTCTTTTATAATTTCTAGGATATAAAGTTACGTTTCCCCTATAAAACAGCAAAGGGGGAATACCCCCTTTTTTCATAATAACTTTCTGATAACTAGTTATTTACGATTAAAATTAACTTCGTATCTCTAAAGAAAACAAAGCTTATCTAGTCAAAAGTTAATAGGTTTTAATTTTAAACATTTTTTAGATTAAAGAAATCTGGTAAACCTTAACTTTGCGAAACAACCAATTTTTGTACTATGGATTACAGAATAGAGAAAGATACCATGGGGGAAGTAAAAGTTCCTTCAGATAAATTATGGGGCGCACAGACCGAACGTTCAAGAAACAATTTTAAAATTGGTCCTGCTTCATCAATGCCTTTAGATATTATTTATGGCTTTGCCTACTTAAAAAAGGCAGCAGCATATACAAATTGTGAACTTGGAGTTTTACCTGTTGACAAAAGAGATCTTGTTGCGCAAGTATGTGATGAAATTCTTGAAGGTAAGCATGACGACCAGTTTCCGTTAGTGATTTGGCAAACCGGTAGCGGTACTCAAAGCAATATGAACGTAAATGAAGTAATTGCCAACCGTGCGCATCAACTTGCAGGAAAAACAATTGGTGAAGGAGATAAAACTTTACAACCTAATGATGATGTAAATAAATCGCAATCATCTAATGATACTTTTCCAACAGGGATGCATATCGCTGCCTATAATAAGATCACTAAGGTAACTTTGCCGGGACTTCGAAAATTAAGGGATACCTTAAAGAAAAAATCAGAAGAATTTAAGAACACCGTTAAAATTGGACGTACGCATTTTATGGATGCTACTCCCCTAACCTTAGGTCAGGAATTTAGCGGATATGTTGCTCAACTTGATTATGGTATCAAGGCATTGGAAAACACTCTTCCACACCTTGCTGAACTTGCCCTTGGTGGAACTGCCGTAGGAACGGGATTAAATACTCCAAAAGGATATTCTAAAAGAGTGGCAGAGTTTATTGCTAAATTTACAGATCTGCCTTTTGTTTCTGCCGCAAATAAGTTTGAGGCACTTGCTGCGCACGATGCTTTTGTTGAGACTCACGGAGCTTTAAAACAATTGGCTGTTTCCCTTAATAAGATTGGTAACGATATTAGAATGCTGGCATCTGGTCCTCGTAGTGGAATTGGAGAGATCAATATTCCTGCAAATGAGCCAGGATCTTCTATTATGCCTGGAAAAGTTAATCCTACCCAATGTGAAGCTTTAACTATGGTTTGTGCTCAGGTTATTGGAAACGACGTTACTATGAGTGTTGGTGGAATGCAGGGTCAGTTTGAATTAAATGTGTTCAAGCCGGTTATGGCAAATGCCTTGTTGCAAAGTGCACAATTACTAGGTGATGCCTGCGATTCGTTTGAGGAGCATTGCGCAAGAGGAATTGAAGCGAATGAAAAGAGAATCCAGGAGCACCTGAATAATTCATTAATGCTGGTAACCGCACTTAACACCAAAATTGGTTATTATAAAGCTGCTGAAATCGCAAATACTGCACATAAAAATGGAACAACTCTTAAACAAGAAGCTGCGAACTTAGGTTATGTAACCGAAGAACAATTTGATGATTGGGTAGATCCTAAAGATATGGTTGGAAATACAAAATAAAATACTTCCCATTTCTTATAAAATTAAAGAGCCCCGATAAATAATTTCGGGGCTCTTTAATTTTATATACTCAAATGCTTAGATCGTATCAGCATTTCTTTTGATTTCCTTTTTTGCCTTTTTAGCATAATGCTTTTGATATTTCCAATAAGATAAAGCTCCAAGAATGGCGACACCACCAATTGAATAATACACAATAGTTGGGGTGATCACCTTATCTCCACTGGCATAAGAATGCAGTCCGCTTAAGTAAAAGTTCACTCCAAAATAAGTCATCATAATAGAAGCATAAGCGACAATTGACATAAAGTTGAAGATCCATCTTCCTCTAAGGCCGGGTACTAATCTCATATGAATAACGAATGCATAGACCATAATACTAACTAATGCCCATGTTTCCTTAGGGTCCCAACCCCAGTATCTTCCCCAGCTCTCGTTAGCCCACTGTCCTCCAAGAAAGTTACCTATAGTTAGCATCACCAAACCAACGGTTAGCGCCATTTCGGTAATAATGGTTATTTCCCGGATATTAAGTAAAAGTTTTTTCTTATTGGATTCTGTAGTAAGCACCATTAAAAGTAGCGCTACAACACCAAGGATCATTCCCAGGGTTAAAGGTCCATAACTACCAACAATTACCGAAACATGAATCATTAGCCAGTAGCTATCCAGGACTGGCTGCAGATTAGCTATCGCAGGATCTGTCCAGCTTTGGTGTGCGCTCCACAAGACCATAGCGGTTACAAAAGCAGTAGATGCAATAGTTAAATTAGACTTTCTTCCGAAAGCTAAACCAAAGAACATCGTTGCCCAGGCCACATAGATCATAGATTCGTAGGCATCACTCCATGGGGCATGACCAGATATATACCATCTTACTCCAAGCCCCAGAGTATGTAATGTGAAGAGAATAGCAACAATCCCAATACTCAAATAAATTAATCCTCGAATTATCTTATTCTCTTTGAAGATCCTTATAATCACAAAAACCAGCATAAAAAGCCCTGCCAGCATATACATCCAGTAGAGGTTCTTAAAAATGTCGTATTTATTATAAGTTATCTCGGCGTCTATTTTTTCTTCGGAAGGCATTACTTCTGAACCAAATTTCTGCTGATAACTCTTTATACTCTCCAGATACTGATTCGCTTTTGAATATTCTCCAGATTCCCGTGCAGTTCGTAAAGCATTCATATAAAGCGGAAGAATCTGTTTGGTATACACTGAATCCATTCCTTTTAATCCAGAATCATCAACTTCTTTATACGAAAGCCATTTATTATTTTCATCTTCAGGAATTGGGAAGATCTTTAAGATCTTGCCCTGAAGCGCCTGATAAAGAAGGTTGACCTTTTTATCGGTTTCTATGAAATCTTTCTGAAATTTATTCGGAACTGCTGCTCTATATGCTTCATCCAGCTGAGATGACAGTTTATACTCTCCCGTTCTTTCAAAGAAATCTGTTAATGACAGGTATTTTCTTCCTTCCTCAACGCCCAATAGATTATGAAGACTATCATTGTTTTTTTCTACAAAGATCAACGGTACGTTATACCAAACCATCGGGTTTTCTGTCATCGAAATCAACACCTGATCTGAACTTAGACCGGCATACTCGTCAGACTTACTAAGCTTCCTAAGCAATTCTGAAGAATAGGTGTTTGCGGGTTTCATCCTACCCCCGGCATCCTGAATTACCAGTCTCCCAAATTTTGCCGCATGTTCCTCACTAACCGCATTGGTCATTATAATACTGTCCATTTGCGCTTTGGCAGTTTCAGCATGCATATGCTCATCTTCCTGCGCCATCATTCCAAAAGACATAGAAAGCAAGACAAGTAGTGTAGTTAACGACTTCTTCTTGGCTTTTACTTTGTCCAGCATCACTTTAAGATTTCCGAAGCGCGAGCCTTTATCAAAAAGAATCCACATAAGTCCGAAATAAAGCAGGAAGTAACCAATATAAGTGATCCAGGTTCCCCAGAAATCGTGATTTACAGAAAGTACCGTTCCTTTTTCATCAGGGTCAAAACTCGATTGGAAAAATCGAAAACCATCCTTGTCTAAAATATGATTCATATATATGTCATAAGGTTCAGGCTCTTTACCTTCCTCTATAATCTCTACCTTACTTTTAAAAGATGCATAACCAGGTGTTTCCCTATCAGCAGTTCCGGGATATTTTTCAGCAATAAAATCATTTAGTTTCAAAGCAAATGGTAGTTCCTGTTCTATAGATCCGTAGTTCACGAATATATCCAGACCTCCCAGATTAAGCTGTACAGGGTCTGAAATAGTTCCCATTCCTCCTAGTAACGTAAGTGTTTCTGAATCTCCACCGGAAGATACTTTTAGCGTAACTGCATCCAGATCCTGTCTTGTCTTAGGGTTTGTTGGAACTACATCATATTCTCCTTTTACTACCGGCTCCGGAATAACAAACTGCATTTCACCAATATTGTATAAAGATCTAAGCATTAAAGTCTGGGTAGAGTCTTTTACAAGCTCCCCCTCCATCTTATCTGCCATCCGCATATAAGTACCATCAAACGGAGAATCTACCACATATTCACCCGCTTCATTAACCTGTATGTTAATAGCACCATCCTGCGGACTATTTAATGTAAATAGTACATTATGAATATTGCTAACTTGTCCTTCTTCAAGGTAATGATCGTGACGTTGTCCATCTCCCGCCTCAACAATTTTTAGATAGTTTTTTCCATCTTCAGTAGGAACCAGTGCTTCTTCTGCTCCATGAATAAAATTACTCACTTCAAATGTTACCGGCTGGCTATTAAAATCGGTATTCAAAACATAATCGTTCTCCACCTCTGGACCAAATAGCACATCCTCTTGCAACACCCTACGTCTTGGCTCCCCATCAATCTCCCCATCAATAAAGAATGTAAAATAAGTATCATGGGTCATATAAGCATTGGTAGTTTCACCTTCTCGAATAGGCATTACGCCTTCATAGCTAATATATCTTGTGATAAATGCTCCTATGAGAATCAGGATAAACGACAGGTGCAATAATAAACTACTCCACTTTTCCCTTTTATGAAGTTTGAATCGTTTGATGTTCCCGATGAAATTAATGAGGAGAAAAAGCATAATTCCCTCAAACCACCAGGTATTATAAATCAGTATTCTTGCGGTCTCGATACTATACCAGGTTTCTATGAATGTCCCCATGGCCATAGCGACTGCGAAAATCACAAATAAAACGGCCATTATTCGGGTAGAAAAAAGGATTGAGGCTAATTTTTTCTGCATGGAAGAAGTGTCATTTTTACGGCTGCAAATTTAACGATTTATTATCAGTTTTGCCGCTTATTAGCATTCATTCTCAAGTCTACGAATGTTAATTTTAACTGCTTGAAAATTTTGGTATTTTAGCCCCATGATCAAAGTGATAATTATTGGTGCCGGAAACGTGGCAACTCACTTATACAAAAGCTTTACAAAAACAAAGCAACTGGATATAATTCAGGTTTTTAACAGGGATATAGATCACCTTGACTTTGTGGATAATGCTTCTAAAAAAGTTTCGGATATTTCCAAACTAAAGGAAGCTGATCTTTATTTAATCGCCATTAAAGACGAAGCTATTGAAGAAATTACTGAGAAACTGGATACAAAAAACGGAATCGTAGTTCATACTTCAGGAAGTCAACCGCTTCAAATTTTGTCAAAATTCAAGAATTCCGGGGTCTTTTATCCGCTTCAGACCTTTTCTAAAATTAAACCGGTAAATTTTAAAGAAATTCCACTTTGCCTTGAAGCAAATTCCGAAGAGAATCTTGAATATTTAAAGAACATTGCTTCATTGATAAGCGACAAGATTTTTGAAGTAAATTCAGAACAAAGAAAAGCATTACATGTTTCAGCAGTTTTTGTAAATAACTTCAGCAATCATCTGTTTACATTGGCTGCAGATTTCTGCAAAAAAGAAGAATTACCTTTTGATATTCTAAGACCACTTATCAAAGAAACGGTAGACAAACTGGAAACGTTGGATCCTTATTCGGCCCAAACCGGTCCGGCCCTTAGAAATGATAAAAAAACAATATCGGCTCATCTTGAAATGCTGGATGAAGACCGTAAAAAAATCTATACTTTATTAACCGAATCTATTCAGAAGTTACATGGAAAAAAGCTATAAAGAACATCTAAACCAGATAAATACCTTCGTTTTTGATGTTGACGGAGTTCTAACCGATGGATCTATCCAGATATCTACCAAAGGAGAACTTCTGCGAACTATGAACACCAAAGATGGTTACGCTATGAAAATGGCTCAAAATGCGGGTTACACCGTTTGTATTATTAGCGGAGGGAAAAATGAAGGAGTAAGGCAACGCCTTCGAGACCTTGGAATTACAGACATTTATCTTGGTGTTCATGATAAGGTGGAACAAATGGACGAATTCTTTGATATTTATGAAATTAAGCCGGAACAGGTTTTATATATGGGAGATGATATCCCAGATTATTACCCCATGAAACTTGTAGGATTGCCGTGCTGTCCGCAGGATGCCGTTCCAGAGGTGAAAGAGGTGTCTTTGTATGTATCTCACAAAAACGGTGGTGAAGGCTGTGTGCGAGATGTGATCGAGCAGGTTATGAAGGTGCAGGGGAAGTGGATGGACAAAAACTCTTGATTGCATGTTTAATTTCCTAAAGCTTATTAGAGCAGGTAACCTCATTTTTATTGCTCTAACCATGTTTTTAATAAAATATGGCTTATTTGAACCTTTTGGAGTTGCGATCACCCTTAATTTATTTGGATTTTCTATGCTGGTGTTGGCCGTAGTTTGTGTTGCAGCTTCAGGTTATGTGATCAACGATATTTTTGATATTCCCGCCGATATAGAGAACAAACCAGATCGAGCGCTTATAAACACCAATATTTCAGAAAAGGTCGCCTACAGGCTCTTTTTTATCCTCAGTATTGTCGGCGTTGGATTGGGTTTTTATTTGTCGAATATGATCGGCAGACCAGGATTTTCGGCATTTTTTATCTTCGGTTCAGCGATATTGTATATTTATAACTCTCAGCTACAACAAACAATTTTAGTTGGAAATATATTAGTAAGTATTATTGTTGGCCTTATCCCTGTTGGGGTGGGTCTCTATGATCTTTTACCGGCCATTACACCGCAAAATCAGCAAACACAATCCACCATATTTTCAATATTGATAGATTATTCCATGTTTGCATTTTTAGTGAATTTACTCAGAGAAATAGTTAAGGATCAGGAAGATATTAATGGGGATTACAACGCCGGATATAAAACACTCCCCATTGTTTTGGGAAAGAAACGCACTAATATTATTCTTTTTATTACTGGACTTATTCCGCTGGGCTTTTTGATCTACTATACATATCAATATTTATTCGAGAATGTATCAGCGGTAATATATGTTTTGTTGCTTTTGGTAGCTCCTCTCCTATTTTTTCTAGTAAATATCTGGAGTGCCGAAAAAAAATCTGAATATAAAAGACTCAGTTTTATACTGAAAATGGTACTTTTCTTTGGATTGACCTCCATCGGATTACTGCAATTCATTTTACTCTAAATTTATGTTACAAGAATTACTGAAAAACCATGAGATCATCCTGGCTTCGGGATCGCCCAGAAGACAAAAGTTTTTTCAGGATCTGGAAATCCCTGTGAAAATAGATGTCCGACCGGTAGATGAAGTGTTTTCAGAACATCTAAAAAAAGAGGAAATAACAGATTTTCTTTCAGTCCTTAAGTCGGAAGTTTTCCTGAATGACCTCAAAGAAAATCAAATATTGATCACCAGCGACACCATTGTTTATAATGAGGCTAAGGCGCTGGGAAAACCAAAAGACCATGCAGAAGCGGTAAAAATGATTAGTTCTCTTTCCGGAAAAAATCACGAAGTGATTACTTCAGTATGTTTTACTTCTAAAAATTATCAAAAAGTCCTTAATCATAGTACCAGGGTTTATTTTTCAGAGTTAACCGAAAAAGAAATCGAATATTATGTCACCAATTTTAAACCGTTTGATAAGGCCGGCGGATATGCTATCCAGGAGTGGATTGGTCTCATTGGTATCAAAAAAATAGAAGGCAGTTATTTTAATGTGGTAGGACTTCCGACGCATGAAGTTTATAAAACTCTCAAGGAAATGCTTAACTCCTGAAATTTGTAACTTTAAGAAAAAATATGATTCGGTTAGTCAATATTTGCCTTTTTGCTACACTCTGTTTTTCCTGCGAAAATCCTGAAGAAAAACATGATTTGCAACTCTCTAATGAATTTAAAGATTACTGGTATTCGGGAGAGGCAGAAATCACTTCTTATAATCTGGAACAGGCCAGATATGGTGAAATAAGAGAAGGTGAAGCGGTTCTAATTTATGTTACCGAAGATTTTCTTCCGCAAGAACAGGTGAAAACCTGGAATAAAAACGAGAAAAATATTTCGGTTTTAAAATTAAACTCCACCAAAAATTTCCTTACAGGTATTTATCCTTACAGTATTATGCAAAGCAGTTTCTTTCCATTAAATGGAGAAACGCATGCACTTAAAATTTCAGCTTCTGTACAGGAATGGTGCGGGCAGGCCTATACGCAACTTAACAATCGTGAAAATTTCAATATTTCCAGTCATTCTTATTTTGAGGGAGAGGCAGATAAACAAATGGAAATTGAAAAGATTCCTCTGGAGAATGAAATATGGAATCAACTTAGAATAACACCTGATCAACTGCCAACCGGTAACTTTAAAATGCTTCCTTCTTTCGAATATTTGCGGCTTAGTCATAAGCCTTTCAAAGCCTACTCTGTAATGGGAGAATATTATACTGTAGACGAACTTGATGTGTATCAGCTAACGTATCCAGAACTAAAAAGGGAACTGAAAATTTATTTTAGCAGAAAATTTCCTTTTAGTATTGAAAAATGGGAAGAATCCTATCCTTCAGGTTTTGGAGAAAATGCAGAAATTCTAACTACAAAAGCGGTCAAAAAACAGCGTATAAAAAGTGATTACTGGAATAAAAATTCGAATAAAAATCTACCTTTACGTGATAAACTGGATTTAAGATAATGTACGAAATACTCATCAACTATCGCGAACAATTAATGTACTCACTTGCAGTACTTATACTTTTAACGATCATCCAGTTCGTTTTAAAAAAGGCAGCGAATAAGGTTGGTAAAAGAAGTGAGATAAATATCACACGAACAAGACTAATGTTCAAGTACATCAATATCCTGCTTCTTCTAATAGCCACATTCCTGCTTTCCTTTGCCTGGGGTGTTGGATTATCTGAACTAGCGCTAATATTTTCTTCAACATTTGCTGTGATAGGGGTGGCACTTTTTGCCATCTGGTCTATTCTTAGCAATATTACTTCAGGAATTATCATGTTCTTCTCCTTCCCTTATAAGATTGGTGATACCATTAAAATTCATGATAAAGACATTCCCATTGAAGCCGAAATTGAAGATATCAAGGCGTTTCATTTACATCTTAGAACAGCAGATGGCGAATTGATCACTTACCCTAACAACCTGATCCTGCAAAAAGCAGTTTCTCTTATCGAAGTTGAAAGAAGACATGATGATGGTAAAGAAGCGCTCTAAATTCTAAAAGAAGCCGAAAATATTCATTCAGTAGCTTTGAAAGTTTTTATATTTGGTGAAACCCATAATTTCCATGCGAAAATTAATTCTTGTACTATTTCTTCTTAGTTTCTGCATTAGTGGAGCACAAGCTCCTGAAAAATGGAGTTCTTCTGAAATTTACAATCATATAAAAAAGCTTAATTTTCTAGGTTCAGTTCTTTATATCGCGGCACATCCCGATGATGAAAACACCAGGCTTATCTCCTATTTCTCCAATGAGAAAAATGCGCGAACTGCCTATTTATCCTTAACCAGAGGTGATGGTGGGCAAAACCTTATTGGGCCAGAATTAAGGGAACAACTTGGTTTAATAAGGACACAGGAATTACTTGCCGCCAGAAGAATTGATGGCGGACAACAGTTTTTCACCCGGGCTAATGACTTTGGATATTCCAAAACTCCCGCAGAAACGCTGGAGATCTGGAATAAAGATGAAGTGTTGAGTGATGTGGTTTGGATCATTAGAAAATTCAGACCCGATGTGATCATAAATAGATTTGATCACCGCACGCCAGGCAGTACGCATGGACATCATACTTCCTCTGCCATGCTAAGCTTTGAAGCTTTTGATATGGCGGGTAAAAAAGATGCCTACCCATCTCATTTAGACTATTTAGAGGTCTACCAGCCAAAACGCTTATTTTTTAATACTTCTCCCTGGTTTTATGGAGGTGATGAAGCCTTTAAGGAAGCTGATAAATCTAATTTTTTAAGCTTTGACACTGGAACTTATTTCCCTACTCGAGGTTTATCTAATCCTGAGATCGCATCTTTAAGCAGGAGCCAACACCGTTCACAAGGCTTTGGCAGCACTGGTAGTCGTGGCAAGCAAATGGAATATATTGAGCTACTAAAAGGAGATTTACCTTCGAAAGATGCTGGCATCTTTGGCGGAATTAATACTTCATGGAATCGTGTTCCAGGTGGTGAAGCAATAGGAAACATTCTGAAAGAAGTTGAAGAAAATTTCAATTTTGAAAAACCCTCACAGCATATCCCGCAATTATTGAAAGCTTATAAGCTTATTCAAAATCTGAAAGATGCACATTGGAAAGAGATAAAAACCGAAGAAATTAAGGAAATTATCTATGCATCTTCTGGTTTGTACCTGGAAGCAGTTGCTCAAAAAGCATTTACAACGCCTTCAGAAGAATTACCAGTGAGATTAGAGGCTATCAATAGAAGTAGCGAAAATATACAGTTAAGCTCGGTTGAGTTAACTCCAAATAATTCCAAAATAACACCTCAGGTAAAACTCGCAAACAATGAAGGCTGGGATGGTGATATAAATTTCAAAATCCCTGAGTCTGCTGAGTTTACTACACCGTATTGGCTGGAAGAAAAAGGAACAATGGGCGTGTACGCTGTAAATGACCAGAATTTAATAGGACTACCAGAAACTCCTTTACGTACAAAAGCAACTTTTAAGATTAATTTTAATGGAACAGAAATAGATTTTCACCAACCTGTAGTTTATAAATATAACGATGAGGTTTATGGAGAAACTTATAAAAACTTCGAAATAATTCCTGCGGTTACTGTTAGTTTCAATGAAGAGGTATTAATCTTCAATAATTCTGAACCGAGAGAAGTTATTGTTCAGGTGACCGCTAACAAAGCAAATATTAAGGGTGAATTACTTTTGATGGCTGATAAAAACTGGAAAATCGAACCGGTAAAAACCAATTTTTCAATTGCTCAATCTGGAGGAAACGCAAACCTGGTTTTCAAAATCACACCTCCCAAAACTCAAAATGAAACTAATCTTACCCCTGAAGCTATTGTAAATGGCAAGATTTATATTGAAAAGCTTATTCAAATAAATTACGATCATTTTCCTAATCAAAACCTTATCATACCAGCAGGTTTAAAACTGGTTAAACTTGATATAAAAAAGAAAGGCCAGAATATCGCTTACATAGAAGGCGCCGGAGATGTGATACCAGAAAGTCTCGAGCAAATCGGGTATAATGTCACAAAAATTTCACCTTATTCAATTTCAGATAATTCGCTTAAGAAATTTGATGCCGTAGTGGTAGGTATAAGAGCCTACAATATTGTTGAGGAATTAAAATACAAGCAGTCCGTTCTTTTGGAATATGTAAAAAAGGGCGGGACAATGATCGTTCAATATAATACTAATCGAGGCTTACTTTTAGATAATATAGCGCCTTATAACTTAGAAATTTCCAGAGACAGGGTTACCAATGAAAATGCGGAAGTGACTTTTCTGTCTCCTGAACATCCGGTTCTAAATTCTCCCAATAAACTAACCAAAGACGATTTCAAAGGATGGGTACAGGAACGTGGCCTCTACTTTCCTGATAATTGGGATGAAAATTTTACTCCTATTTTAAGTATGCATGATGAGAGTGAAAGCCCTAAGAATGGTAGTCTTTTGGTAGCGCAGTATGGCGATGGATATTATATTTATACGGGAATCAGTTTTTTCAGGCAGTTTCCGGAAGCAGTTCCGGGCGCTTTCAGGTTGTTTGCAAATTTAATTTCAATAGGTAAATAATGGATACACCCGAAAAATACCATTGGAAAAAAAGCTACAGCCTTGTCCTAATTGCCAATGCAATTTACGTTCTGGCGTTTTATTTAATAATGAATTACTTCGCCTGATATGCAATTAATAGACTGGATAATCCTTACTGGAACGATTGCCTTTATTGTATGGTATGGGGTTTATAAATCTCGCGGAAGTAAAAATGTAGAAGATTATATTGGAGGTGGTAAAAATGCCAAATGGTGGACAATCGGTCTATCGGTGATGGCCACTCAGGCAAGTGCAATCACCTTTCTTTCCACACCCGGCCAGGCATTTCACGATGGAATGGGATTCGTACAATTCTACTTTGGATTACCCATCGCGATGGTAATTATTTGTATGGTCTTTATTCCCATTTACCACAGGCTTAAAGTCTATACTGCTTATGAATATCTGGAGTCCAGATTTGATAGAAAAACCAGAACCTTAACTGCAATCTTATTCCTAATACAAAGAGGACTGGCGGCAGGAATTACCATTTTTGCACCTGCGATTGTTCTTTCAGCAGTATTAGGCTGGAATCTCACCTATCTAACAATTATTATTGGAGCTCTGGTAATCATATATACCGTTTCAGGAGGGACTAAAGCGGTTAGTGTCACCCATAAACAGCAAATGGCCGTGATTTTTACGGGTATGGTAGTTGCTTTTTTTATTATTCTAAGTTACTTACCAGATTCTGTTGGCTTTACCGATGCACTCGCAATTGCAGGAACCGGAGGCAAGATGGATATCTTAGATTATTCTTTCGATTTTGAGAATCGTTATACCTTATGGAGCGGACTTATTGGAGGAAGCTTTCTTGCTCTCTCCTACTTTGGTACAGATCAAAGCCAGGTGCAAAGATATCTTTCTGGAGCTTCCGTTCGGGAAAGTCAGATGGGAATGATCTTTAACGGACTATTAAAAGTGCCACTCCAGTTTTTCATTTTATTGGTTGGAGTCATGGTATTCGTTTTCTATCAATTTAATACTGCTCCTTTAAATTTTAATCCTGCAGCAACAGAAACTGTTTTAAATTCTAATTATGCCGAGCAGTATAAAGATCTAATGCTTGAGCATGAAGAAATTCAGTTAGAGAAACAAAGTCTTGGTTTAAATTATGCCGAGAATAAATCTCAAATGAATGAAGCTGAAATTGCAAATTTTGAGAAAGAATATACGAGGCTGGATAAAGAACAAAATGAAATAAGGGAAGAATCAAAAATATTCATAGATGCTTCAGATGTAGAGGCGGAAAGTAATGACAAGGATTATGTCTTTATCCATTTTATTCTGAATAATCTTCCCAAAGGTTTTATAGGACTTTTACTGGCGGTTATCCTATCTGCTGCGATGTCTTCAACAGCTTCAGAATTAAATGCCCTGGCTTCCACTACAGTTATTGATCTCTACAAAAGAAATCATAAGGAAGCTAAGAGCGAAGAACATTATCTCGCTGCATCTAAGTGGTTCACTTTGATGTGGGGTGTTATCGCTATTGCTTTCGCAAGCCTTGCAGATCTGTTTGACAATCTCATTCAGCTGGTAAATATTATAGGAAGTATTTTCTACGGAAATGTTCTTGGAATATTCTTACTAGCTTTCTTTATTAAATCTGTAAAAAGCAACGCCGTTTTTATCGCCGCAATTATTACCCAGGCAATCGTGCTTTTAGTTTTTGAACTTGATCTTATGCCTTACTTATGGCTCAATGTACTCGGTTGTCTATTAGTGATATCCCTGGCTTTGATATTACAGGTTATTAAACCGGATAATTCTGAATTAAGCAAAACATGAAGAAGATAAAATGGGGAATCATCGGACTGGGAAAAATCGCTAATAAATTTGCCGAAGATCTCAAATCTGTGAGTAATGCTGAATTATATGCGGTAGCCAGCAGAGAAATTGAAAAAGCGAATGATTTTTCAAAAGTTCATAATTCAGAAATGGCCTATGGTTCCTACGAAGAATTGATGAACGATGAGAATGTGGACGTAATTTATATTGCTACTCCACATGTTTTTCATCATCAGCTAACTTTGAAATGCATTAACCATGGAAAGGCGGTTCTTTGCGAAAAACCTTTTGCCATGAATCTTCAGGAAGCTGAAGAAATGATTACGCTTTCCAGACAGAAAAAAGTCTTCTTAATGGAAGCTCTCTGGACTAGATTTCTACCACATTTTCAATATGTACGTGAAAGAATAAATTCAGGGGAATTTGGAAAAGTAAAGTCTGTAAAAGCTGATTTCGGATTTCCAGCCGAATTTGACAAAAACAAAAGGCTTTTTAATAAATCACTTGGAGGAGGTAGTTTATTAGACATTGGGATCTATCCCGTTTTTCTGGCCTATAGCATATTGGGAAAACCAGAGAATATTAAGGCTTCAGCAGAATTTACCGAAACCGGTGTTGATTCAGCATGTAATATGAAATTTAATTATGCTGATGGTGTGGAAGCAGATCTATTTTCAACATTTCAAGAAAAAACACCTACTACCGCTGAAATTCTGCTTGAAAAAGGAAAGATAATACTCAATTCACGCTTTCATGAACCGACCACGATTACTGTTATTTCCGAAGGAAAAGAAGTAATAAAAGATTTTGGAGTACATACTACCGGATACAATTTTGAAGCAGCACATGTGACCGAAATGTATCAAAAAGGAAGAATTGAAAGTGATATTTGGAGTCATACCCAGACTACAGATCTTATGACTTTGCTCGACTCTATTCGTGAAGAAATAGGATTGAAATACTAAATAAAAAAAGGTTTTCTAAAGTCTTAAATCGTCAAGCTGAATTTATTTCAGCTTCTCATGAGATCCTGAAACAAGTTCAGGATGACGTAACAGATCCTAGAAAACCTTTCTGTATAAAAGTAGTTTCAGGAATTATTTACTTCCTCCCCACTCTGCAATAGATTCTTTGTTCATTTTCACGTAATCGGCATTATTAGCTTTTTCAGCGGAAGCCATAGACTTCTTTGCTGTAGCTATCGCCTCTTGCTTTTTACCCATTTCAGCTTCTATCAAAGACTTTCTTCTTAACATCCAAAATGCCTGATCTCCGGCCATTTCAGAAGCTTTAGAAACCCATTTATAAGCTTTGTCAAGATCTTTTCCTGCTTCATGGTAATAAGTTCCAGCAGCAAAATAATCGTTCGCAGTAGGGCCATTCATTACTTTATCAATACTAGCCATTGCTTTCGTTTCAGTTGGAACTTCCATTTTCAACATAGCGACAGTATTTTCCCATATAAAATTCAGAGCTGCTGAATCATTTTTAAGATCATCAATAACAATAGTAAAAGTTTCCATGTTCATTGGCATCTCCATGGTCTCGGCAGTAGCTTTTAGAGCCACTTTACTATCATCCCATTCTTGTGGTACTCCCCAGTTGTCTGTAGAAGAATAAAACATTACTTCCCAGGAATCTCTCTGAGGCTTCGTGTAAATAGAGTAAGAACCTTTTTTTAGTTCTTTCCCATTGATCTTGATATCGTCACTAAAGGTGATTTTGGTATTTGCATTCGCTCCGGTTCTCCATACTTCTCCGAAAGGAACCAGGTCACCAAAAATAGTTCTGCCTCTCATACCAGGTCTTGAATACTCTACGGTCACATCTGTAAGTCCAACTTTTTGTTCGATCTTCCCAAAGGGACTAGGCTGCGGAGACTCAATTTGAGCATTTACAGAAAATGTAAGGCAAAAAATGACTGCCAGTGATAGTAATTTTTTCATTTGATTATAGTTTTAGTTCGGGTAAATATACTAAGAAGCTTTATCTCTATTGGAAACTATTTACTAAAGCATTTAATCAATTTAAATTTTGTTTAACTATTATATTTTTATTTTAAACAAAACTAAACGTAGCTTTACTAGAAATTAGATAAAATGAAGCTTTATACCCTGCAAAGTGTTCAGAAGTTACCAATAAGTCCGCAAAAAGCATGGGACTTTCTGTCCGATCCTAAAAATTTAAAAACGATCACTCCAGATTATATGGGTTTTGATATTTTGTCTGGAGCAGACAGACAAATGTTCGAGGGTCAAATAATTCAATACATCGTAACCCCTATTGCAGGTATTAAAACAAAATGGATTACAGAAATTACCCATGTGAAAGAAGGCGAATATTTTGTGGATGAGCAAAGGTTTGGGCCTTATGCCCTTTGGCATCACAAGCACTTTATAAAACCTGTTGAAGGTGGTGTGGAAATGGAAGATATAATAGATTACAAATTACCCTTTGGAATCCTTGGGCAATTAGCGCATCCCATACTGGTAAAGTCCAAGCTAAAGGAAATTTTCGATTATCGAAAAAAGAAATTAACTGAACTATTTGGGGAGTTTCAGGAAGAATCTAAAAATTCGCAAACCCTTAAACAGGACATTTTAAATTAATAGAAATGAAAAAGAATATTTTATTGATAGGAGGTTCCACCGGAATTGGATATCAAATAGCAGAACTTTTAAATCAGAATAATAATATTATAATAGCTTCTAGAAATAAAGGCAAGTTAGACACCAATAAAATCACTCATTTAGAATTCGATGTTTTGAAAGATGATATTTCAGAATTAGATCTGCCAGATACTATAGACGGTATGGTGTATTGTCCCGGAAGCATCGACCTCAAGCCCTTTAAAATGATGAAACCTGAGAGTTTCGAAAAAGAAATGGATCTTAATTTCTTCGGATTGGTTAGATGTGTCCATGGTGTACTTGATAAACTAAAAAATTCAGATCAGGCAAGCCTGGTATTTTTTAGTACGGTTGCAGTGAAAGTAGGAATGCCTTTTCATACAAGTGTTGCGGCTGCAAAAGGAGCCATTGAAGGATTTGCAAAATCCATGGCAGCAGAATATGCTCCCAATTTTAGAGTAAACGTCATCGCACCTTCATTGACCGACACGCCTTTAGCTGAAAAGCTTTTATCAAACGATGATAAAAGAAATAAAATGGATCAAAGACATCCGTTAAAACGGGTTGGAGAACCTAAAGACATAGCCAATCTGGCTGCTTTCTTATTAAGTGAGAACAGCTCCTGGATCACCGGTCAGGTTCTTGGAGTAGATGGAGGTCTATCAACGATAAACAGCAATTAATGAGTAAAAAAGTAAATATATTTTGGTTTAGAAGAGATCTCAGACTTGATGACAATGCCGGATTAAAAGCAGCGCTCCAAGGCGATTTACCAGTATTACCTATTTTCATATTTGATCATGAAATACTGGAAAAACTACCCGAAGATGATGCTCGGGTAACTTTCATTTTTGAAGAACTTCAAGAAATGCGGAGTACACTTCAAGAGGATCATGGAAGTTCCATTGCTATTTTTTATAGAACACCGGAAAAAGTTTTCAAGAACTTAATTTCAGATTACGAAATTGAAAAGGTCTTTACGAATCGTGATTATGAGCCTTATGCTAAAGAGCGAGATCAAAAGATTGCTAAGATTTTGTCTGGTAATGATATTGAATTTGAAGATTTTAAAGATCAGGTAATATTTGAAAAAGATGAAGTTGTAAAAAAAGATGGAGATCCTTATGTGGTATATACTCCCTATAAAAATTTATGGAGGGAGAAATTCAGTAAGATAGACCTTGATTTCCATTACACCACAAGGTATATGGATAATTTTTATCAAAACAGCCGACTTCCAAATTTGAGCCTGGCAGATATTGGATTTAAAAAATCTTCTTTAAAAGTTCCTGATTATAAGGTCACCCCCGGTTTAATAAAAGATTATAAAGATAAGCGTGATTATCCCGCCGTAGAGGGGACTTCAAGATTAGGACCTCACTTAAGATTTGGAACGGTGAGCGTTAGGCAAATGATTAGAGATGCAGATGAGGAGAGTAATAAGACTTTTCTGGATGAATTGGTGTGGCGGGAATTTTTTATGCAAATACTCTTCCATTTTCCGGATACGGTAACAGAAGCTTTTAAAAAGAAATACGACAGAATTGAATGGAGAAACAATAAAGATGAGTTTGAGCTATGGAAACAGGGTAAAACCGGTTATCCACTTGTCGATGCGGGGATGAGACAATTAAATGAATCTGGGTTTATGCATAATAGAATAAGAATGCTCGTAGGTTCTTTTCTTTGTAAACACTTATTAATAGACTGGCGTTGGGGCGAAGCTTATTTTGCTGAAAAATTACTGGATTACGAAATGTCTTCGAATGTCGGAAACTGGCAATGGGTTGCCGGTAGCGGCGTGGATGCGGCTCCCTATTTCAGAATTTTCAATCCTACCACACAAATTGAAAAATTCGATAAGGATAAAGAATACATAAAGGAGTGGGTTCCAGAATTTGGAACCGACGACTATCCTGAAAAAATGGTAGATCACAAAGAAGCCAGAGAAAGAGCTTTAAAAACCTATAAGGAAGCTGTTAGTAATTAACTCAACAGTTTCCTGGCTTTTTCAAGGTCTTCCGGAGTATCTATACCTACGCTTTTCACACTGGTTTCTACCATCTTGATCTTTTTACCGTATTCAAGATAGCGTATACATTCAATTTTTTCCGCAGCTTCCAGGTGTAACATGGGCAAGCGGTAAAAATCCATTAGTGCAGATTTTCTAAATGCGTAAATACCAATATGTTTGTAGTATGTGACATTTGCAGAAGTATCCCTGCGATACGGAATTGGAAATCTTGAAAAATAAAGGGCAAAATCATCTTTCCCGGTGATTACCTTTACATTATTAGGGTTGGTAATATCATCGCTATCTTTCAATGGTGTTTTTAAAGATGTAAGATCTATTTCTTCTGCTCCTTCCTGTTCAAAAACCTTCAGGAGTTTCGCAAGGCTATTTTTATCTATAAATGGCTCATCCCCCTGAACGTTTACAACTATATCCACGTCCATATTTTCAACAGCTTCAGCGATACGGTCACTCCCACATTCATGCTCCTTTTTACTCCTTATTACCTGTCCGCCTTCATTCACTATTTCATCAAAAATCTTATTGCTATCTGTAACGACATAGACTTCATCAAAAAGTTCTGTATTTACCGCAGCTTCATACGTACGGGCAATCACTGTCTTACCATTTAGGTCTTTCATTAATTTACCTGGAAATCTGGAAGCTTTGTAACGGGCTGGGATCATCGCAACAATCCGATTTTTAGAAGGCTCTTTCATTTAATATTTTCAGTAAAAGTAATAATTAGTTAGCAGCGAAAAAATCATCTCCAAAACCAATGAGATATAATTTATCCTGTGCCCTGGTCATCGCAGTATAAAGCCACCTTAAATACTCTTTTCCAACACCATTTGGCAGGTAAGGTTGCTCAATAAACACATTCTTCCATTGCCCACCCTGTGATTTATGACAGGTGATAGCGTAAGAGAATTTTATTTGAAGAGCATTAAAGTATTTATTATTCTTAATGTTCATAAACTGTTTATACTTAGATCGTTCATTGGCATAATCTTTTTTCACCTCTTCATATAACTTATTTGATTCTTCATAACTAAGGGACGGAGTATTGCTGGTTAACGTATCCAGCATGATCACCGTTTCAAAAGGCCGCATCTTTGGATAATCTACCATCTGTACCTGAACTTCTGCAAATCGAAACCCATAAAGTTCTTTAAATCCGAAGATCTCTAAAACTTTTACTATATCTCCATTGGCAATAAAACCTGCTTCACTGGTAGGTTTCACCCAGAAATAGTTATTCTTGACTACCATTAAATAATCACCGGCAGAAAGTTCTTCTTCCTGAAAAAGGATCCTGGACCTAATTTGCTGATTATACATATTTGCCCGCTTATTAGAACGAACAATGATACTGGTATCCTCATAACCGTCTGAACTGTAGCAATCCTGAATAGCATCCATAATTTCATAGCCATCAGTCAATCGAATTACATCTTTATTTTCTGAAAGCTCAAACTTAAAACTTTCGTAAAATTCTTCCTGTAGGCTTTCTCTAATTAATGTGGCATTATGCAAAATATCGCTCTCTTCACTTTGCCTGACTACTTCGTCAAGCTCAATAAAAGTAACTTCCTTATTATAATTTAATTCCAGCTTTTGTTCTTCCAGCGCAGGACTTAAATCCATCTTTACAGGTGGTAACTGTGCGGTATCACCAATAAGAATTAACTGGCAATTATGACCCTGATAGACATATTGAATGAGATCATCCAGTAAAGAACCGTTTTCAAATAATTTGGAATTCCCCCCATCATCAGAAATCATGGAAGCTTCATCTACTATAAACAGGGTGTTTTTATGCTTATTGGGTTGAAGTGTAAACTGTACTCCTCCTCCACTCGACTTCTTCGGAAAATAGATTTTCTTATGAATAGTAAAGGCTTCTTTTTTAGAATAATTGGAGATCACTTTTGCCGCACGTCCTGTTGGTGCCAGCAAAACCCCTGATTTTCTTATTTTCCAAAGATTTTTAACCAACGTACTGATGATCGTTGTTTTACCTGTTCCGGCAAATCCTCTCAAAAGAAAAAGTCTGTCTTTTCCACCATTAACAACAAATTCAGACAACATCTGTAAAGCTACATCCTGTTTATCTGTTGCTGTAAATCCAAGATCTTCAACTAACAATTTAAAAAATGAATCCGGAGTAGTTTTTTCCATAGAAAGTGCATAAAATATCAAAGATAAGAATGGATTTTTATGGCAGAAACTTTTACGAATAAAAAAAAGTTGTAGATTTGCGTGTAACCAATAACCTTCAAATTAAAACATAAACTATTAAAGCATGAGATTTGTAATACAGATACTTCTTTGGTTGGTGATTATCTTCCTGGCATATCTTACTTTCAACGCGGTTTACGAACCGATTCAATTTAACAAGGTTAAAGAGAAAAGATACACCAAGGTCATCAAAAACCTTAAAGACATTAGAAACGCAGAATTAGCGCACCAAGAGGTGACCGGACAGTTCCAGGGAGATTGGGACAAACTGGTAAGATTTGTTGATACTGCCGAATTTGCTATTACTCAACGTCGTGATACTACCTTACTTGATGAGGAATATAAGAAGACTTACGGTGTAGATCAATATATAGAAAAAGTGATTGTTGATACGCTTGGATTCGTTCCAGTTAAAGATTCTTTATTTAAAGGGAATGAGGAGAGATATCGTACTATGATGAATGTGCCAATTGATGGTGTAGATGCAAAGTTCGAACTTGAAGCTGGAACAATTACTAAGGGAGACAACAAAATCCCCGTGTTCGAGGCGAAAGTTGCCAAGGCAGTAGTACTTTCAGATCAGGATAAAACTTTAATTCTTCAGGAAAATGAAGTGCAATCTGTTGATGACGTTAATGGCCGTTATATAAGTGTTGGTTCTATGACCGAAGTTAGCACGAGTGGTAATGGGTTTGACCGATATGGAGGAGATAAAGACAATTAGAGAAAATACAAACTATAAGAAATTGTCCATTCAGGTTAGCTTGAATGGACTTTCTTTTTGTATCCTAAATCAGCAGGATAACAAAATTATATATTTCAAGAAAATTCAGTTTGAAAAACAACTGGATCCTATTAAAGTACTCTCGAAAATTGAGATTACCTATGAACAGGAAGAATCTCTAAAACAACCGGTGGATGAAGTGATTCTTTTATTCTCCAGTAGCCTGTTTACTCTTGTTCCCGAGGAATTATTTGATGAAGATAATGCCGCCAGCTACCTTAAGTTTAATACTAAGATTCTTAAAACCGACTTTATAGCCTTTGACAAAATCAATAGCGAAATCGTAAATATTTACATTCCTTATGCGAATATCATTAATTACTTTTTTGATAAATACGGGGAGTTTGAATATCGGCATAGTTTAAGTGTACTTATTGAATCTTTATTGGGCCTGGAAAATAAGAAGCTTAAGCCCCAGGTTTATTTACATTCACACTTAAATTCTTATGAGTTAATAGTGATTGAAAACGGAAAACTGATCTTTGCCAATAGTTTTGAATATGATACTAAGGAAGATTTTCTTTATTACCTCTTATTCACTGCAGAACAGTTAAATCTAGATCCACATGAATTTGAGCTCATTTTATTTGGTGAGATCTCGAAAGATTCTGAAGAGTACAAAATCGCCTGGAACTATATTAAGAATATTTCATTTATGAGGCCATTTCATTCATTTCAGTTTGAGACGAAAAGTAAACCAACACAAGAACTTTCAGAGTATCTTTTAATAAAGTCATTATAATGCGTATTATCTCAGGAACTCATAAAGGAAGAAGGATCACTGCACCTTCAAAATTACCGGTAAGACCTACTACCGATGTTGCCAAGGAGGCACTTTTCAATATTCTGAATAATTACTACCATATTCCAGAGCTTAGCATTGTAGATCTTTTTTCCGGAACCGGGAACATCGCTTACGAATTTGGAGCAAGGGGTGCTGAAAATATTACTGCTGTTGATGCCAACTTCGACTGTGTGAAATTTATTAAAAAGACTTCAGCTGAACTTGCACTCCCCATTATCACTATTAAAAGTGATGTTTTTAAATATTTGGAGAAAGCCCCGGTAAAAGCAGATATTATATTTGCAGATCCTCCTTACAATTTTGAAGATGAAAAATTCGCTAAAATTACTGAGTTAGTTTTTAAGCATGATATGTTGCATGAAGACGGACAATTGATTATTGAACATTCTAAACACACCGATCTTTCAAAACTTGAAAATTTCAAGGAAAGTCGTAAATATGGAAGTTCCGTTTTTAGTTTCTTTGAATAATTACTTATCTTCAACTATGACCAAATCTACAAAGACATTAGAGCTTAGCTTTACCAGGCTGGATTTTTACGATTCCATAGTTATCTCCACGGTAAAAGAAGATGTACTTTTCGAAAAAGAACATATTAGTGAATTGAGGTCCATTTGTGCTAAACACTTTAACGAAGGTAAATTTATATATATCGCAAACAGGAAGCACAATTATAACGTGAATCCTATTATCTATATAGATTTAATAAAGACTAATACTTTACAAGGAGTTGGCGTTATTAGTGAAAATATAGATAAACTTAAAACTGCTAATTTTGAAAAGCAGTTTTCTCCCGTTCCGTTCGAATTATTTCAAAATAAGGAAGAGGCAATAGTCTGGGCAAATAGAGTTCTAAAGTCGAACTAACTTCCGATGAAAAAAATTTCAGCATTTTCAATTCTCACTATCTTATTTATTCAAATGCTGCATTCTCAAAATTATAAATTGATCTGGAATGAGGAATTTAATTATTCCGGAAAACCTGATGCTGAAAAATGGAATTACGAAACCGGATTTATTAGAAATCTCGAGGAACAGATCTATACTAAAAGAAAAAAAAATCTTAGAATTAAAAATGGGAAGCTGGAAATCATTGCCCGGAAAGAAAAAATCAAGAATAAAAGGTTTGATCCTGAAGTACAAAACTACCGTATAAATACCGAATTCGCAGAATATACTTCCGGAAGTATCAACACCAAAGATAAATTCGAATTTAAGTATGGTCGTGTAGAGGTAAGAGCAAAACTTCCAAAGGGACAGGGCGTCTGGCCGGCAATCTGGATGTTAGGAGCTAATTTCGAAGAGATTGAATATCCCTATGCCGGGGAGATTGATATTATGGAACATGTTGGTAAGGTTCCAGATGAAATTCATGCTACCGTTCATTATCCCTGGGATAATCCGCAGGGAATTACATCTAATGGCGGAACCCGGTTATTAGATAATCCTTCCGAAAAATTTCATGTGTACTCGGTTAGCTGGACCGATGAAAAGATCGAATTCTTAATTGACAATTCTGTATATCACAGTTTTGATATTGATCAAGCCGGAGAAAAGACCAATCCTTTTAGAAAGCCTTTCTATTTAATCCTTAACCTGGCACTTGGAGGAAACTGGGCGGGAGAAGTAAATCCCGAAATTTTCCCCCAGAAGTTTATTATTGATTATGTAAGAGTTTACAAGAAAATTGAAGAATAAAAAAGCAGGCCTGTAAGCCGGATTCTGTCACCCGATAATTGATCGGGCTCCTTATCATTTATCTGAAATTAGCGTTGCCACTAATTTTTAGCTGCCTACCCTCCGGCAACGGACGGGCGATCCTTAGATGCCGGTTTACATGGCATTGCACCGCATAGAGTTTACCTGGTTTCACTACAGCTTAACCTGTACATTCTTTCTGTTGCACTTGTCCTAATCTCACGACCGATGGGCGTTACCCATTATGCTACCCTATGGTGTCCGGACTTTCCTCTCCGATCCCGATAGCTATCGGGAAATGTCGGAACGATAAGGCGGCCTGCTTGCCGCAAATGTAAGTGATTTTATGTTGATTTCTTCCGGTATTTGTTCATAAATAAGCCTCCTTTCACAAGAGTTTAGCCCTGTGATTTTTATATTTGTAGTTCAATTCTTTTTGATGGAGCATTTCGTAGTATCGGCAAGAAAATACAGGCCACAAACCTTTAAGGATGTCGTTGGCCAGCAGGCTATCACAAATACCCTGGCAAATGCCATAAATAATAACCACCTGGCTCAGGCATTATTATTTACGGGACCTCGTGGGGTTGGTAAAACTACCTGCGCTCGTATTCTTGCAAAAATGATCAATCAGAAGGAAACGCAGGATCCCAATGAGGATTTCGCATTCAATATTTTTGAACTGGATGCCGCCTCTAATAACTCTGTAGATGATATTCGAAATTTAATCGATCAGGTTAGAATTCCTCCGCAAGTTGGGAATTACAAGGTCTATATTATTGATGAGGTGCATATGTTATCTGCATCGGCTTTCAATGCATTTTTGAAAACACTGGAAGAGCCACCAAAACATGCTATTTTCATCCTGGCAACTACAGAAAAGCATAAGATTATCCCAACGATACTCTCCCGTTGTCAGATTTTCGATTTCAAAAGAATTACCGTTACCGATGCAAAAAATTACCTAGCCCATATCGCTGAACAGGAAGGCGTAAATGCGGAAGATGACGCCTTACATATTATTGCCCAGAAAGCAGATGGCGCCATGCGTGATGCTCTTTCCATCTATGATAGAGTTGTTAGTTTTAGTGGAAATGATCTTACAAGGCAGGCAGTTACAGAAAACTTAAATGTTCTGGACTACGATACCTATATGGAGGTAACCGACCTTGTTCTTGAAAATAATATTCCACAATTACTGGTCAAATTCAATGATATTTTATCCAGCGGTTTCGACGGACATCATTTTATAGCCGGTCTTGCATCCCATTTCAGAGATCTGTTAGTTTGCAAAGATCAAAAAACAATTATTCTTCTAGAGGTTGGAGAACAAACAAAAGCCAAATATTTCGAGCAGTCCCAAAAAGCTTCACATCAGTTTTTATTTGAAGCTATAGAGCTTGCTAATTCCTGTGATCTCAAATATAAGAGCAGTCATAATCAAAGATTGCTGGTAGAGCTTTGCATGATGCAACTTGCTTCTATCACCTTTGATTCAGAAAAAAAAAAGTCTGACCGGAAAATAATTCCAGCTTCAAATTTTGAACAGGAAGCAGTAAGCATTCCTTCTGAAAAAAAAGAACTTGTTAGAGAAAATGAACATGATATTTCTTCTCCTTCAGAAGAAAGTTCAATTCCCAAACCTAAAGTTGCCACTGAAACCTGCGCAAAAGAAAATGAAGAGCCTTATTATTCAGAAGAAAGTCCTGCAGAAATAAATTCCGTAGGAGAAATACCTGAAGAAGCTGAAATTCAGAAAAAAACTGAAATCAGTGATTTTACTGAAAATGAAGCTCAAAAAACAGGTGAAGAAGATTCAGAAAAACCAAAAACTTCTAATTCTGAAATTGTAAATCAGGACGATAAGGATGCCTTCGAGACTGCTGCAGAAGAACCTTCAAAAGAAACCCAACCTGCAAAAAAAGCTTTTCCTGATATTAAAAGGGAAAAGGTCTCTGGCCTCTCCATTAAAAGTATTGGCAGGAAAAAAGAACTTGCTGAGCAGCAAAAGGCGATGATGCCTGTAGAGGAAGTGATGGATGATGATTTTAATGAAGAAGATCTTGTTAAACAGTGGAAAAATTACACCGAAAAATTAAAGAGAAAAGGAGAAAAAATACTTGCTTCTATTTTTGAATCGCAGATTCCAACTCTGGAAGATAGGAACATTCATCTTACTTTCCCAAATGAGACCATGAAACTGGATCTCGAAAGAGAAGAAAACAGGTTGATGACCTATTTAAAAGCTCATTTACGAAACACGCATATTAGCCTTATTATTCATGTAGATGAAGCCACTTCCAGAAAATATGCTTTTACTCCACAGGAGAAATATGAAAAGCTAAAAGAGGCAAACCCGCTACTTGATAAATTAAGGGCAACATTTGATTTAGACGTTTAATTATGTTAGGACTAAAATTACCAACAGATCCCAGATGGGCCGATATCGCAGAAAAAAATATTGAAGATATACTTGTAGACCATGCATACTGCGAACAGAAAGCAGCGTCTACGGCAATTTCTTTGATTGTAACGTATCCAGAATATTCTGAATTGGTCACAGCCATGACCGCCCTCGCCAGGGAAGAAATGGGACATTTTAAGATGGTGCATGATCGTCTTCTTAAAATGGGATTCAGCATGGGTTGGGATAGAAAAGATGAATATGTATTAAAACTACGTGAGTTCTTCCCTAAAGGGGGAAGCAGAAGCACCCAATTAGTTCACCGTCTTCTTATTGCGGGATTAATAGAAGCAAGAAGTTGCGAGCGATTCAGACTACTTTCTGAGGAACTTGAGGATAAGGAGCTGGCTAAATTTTACCGTGATCTTATGGTAAGTGAAGCGAATCACTATACCATGTTTTTGAAATTTGCGAGGCAGTATGGTGACCGGGAAACTGTAGATAAAAAATGGCAGGACCTTTTAGAGTTCGAGGGCGCTATCATGAAAGACTTGGGTGAAAATGAAAGTATTCACGGCTAGGTCTTTTTCCTAGATCTAGTATCATTATAAAGTGACTTGATAATCCCATCTGCCAGACCAATCTTTGGCACATAGATCCAATTAGCTCTAGCCCACTTCATAGAGTTTACATATATTTTAGAAGCAGGAATAATCACATCTGCCCTGTCATTTTTAAGATCAAGCTCTGTGATTCTTTCTTCATATGTATGGGAATTTAATTTTTCGTCATAGTCCTTTAAATATTTTAAACTTAAAGGCTTCCCCTCTTTTTTACCGCTCGTTTTGAAAATATTATTTATATTTCCTCCTGAGCCTATAAGGTCTATATCATCATATTCCCTGGTAGTTTCCTTCACCCATTGCTGCATCTCTTCCCAGGTCTTGTGTTCTACAAGATCTTCCATCATTCTTACCGTTCCCACTTTGAAGGATTTTGAGGTAACAGTTTTTCCATTGCTATACATCGTGTATTCCGTACTCCCACCACCTACATCTACATATAAATAATTACAGTCATTTTGAATAAGCGCATGCAAATCTGTAGCCGCAATAATTGCCGCTTCATGACTTCCATCTATAATTTCAATTTCAATTCCTGATTTTTCCTTTATAATATCGGCAATTTCAGCTCCATTTTTTGCTTCCCTCATCGCTGATGTTGCACAGGCTTTATATTTTTCTACTCCATGTGACTTCATAATTAATTTAAAAGCATGCATGGTATCGATCATTCTTGTGGTGTTTTTTTCAGAAACTTTTTGTTTTAAGAAGACATCTGCACCCAATCTAATTGGCACTCTTACCAGTGAAGTCTTTCTAAAGTTTGTTTCCTTGCCTTCTTTTTCGGTAATGGTAGACACTAATAGTCTTACGGCATTAGAACCAATATCAATCGCTGCGTATGTTTTTTGATTTATCATTACTCGTTAATGTCAATTTTTTTTAAATAATAATCATATAAGGCAAACTGAGATCTTACCTTCGGGCCTGTACTTTTACGGTATGGATTTTCCATGCCGCGACAATGATTTCTTGCTTTCACATTATCCTTCCAGCTTATATCGAAAGTCTCAATGAGTTCCTGTTTAATATCTTTATCGTAAATAGGACATGAAATTTCTACTCGCTGATCCAGGTTTCTTGTCATAAAATCTGCGGAAGATATATAAACCCGTGGATCTTGTTTATTGTCAAATATAAAGACTCGAGGATGCTCCAGGAATTTATCTACAATACTAATAGCTTCAATATTCTCGCTTAGTCCTTCAACTCCTGGAATCAAACAGCATATGCCGCGCACAAGTAATTTAACTTTAACACCTGCTTTGCTTGCCATATAAAGCTTATCAATTACACCGTTATCTGAAAGACTATTCAGTTTTAGACGAATACCAGCAGGCTTTCCATTTTTAGCATTATCAATCTCATTCTGAATCAAATTATAAATGGTATTCCTGGTATAATGCGGAGATACAATAAGATGCTTGTATTTATTTACCTTATAGTTCGTTTCAAAAAAGTCGAAAACCAGGTTCACTTCTTTCAAAATTGAAGCATCTGCGGTGAATAAAGTATAATCGGTATATAAACGGGACGTATTCTCATTGAAATTCCCTGTACTTATAAAACCATATTTCTTTAATTTACCTTCTTCCTCCCTTTCTATTATACAGGTTTTACAGTGAACCTTAAGTCCCGGCACTCCAAAAATTAGCTTCACGCCTTCTTCCTGCATCTGTTCTGCATACCGGATATTGGCAACTTCATCAAAACGGGCTCTAAGCTCAATTTGAACGGTAACCTTTTTTCCGTTCTTTACGGCATTTATAAGGGAACTGGCAATATGAGATATCTTTGCCAGTCTATAAATAGTGATTTTTATAGTTTTTACCTTAGGATCCAAAGCGGCTTCCCGAAGAAACTTTACCACGTAGGCAAAACTCTGATAGGGTGTATATAAAAGATAATCTTTTTCTGCAATTCCTTTTAGTACACTTGTTTGCAGAATTAAACCGGGAATAGGCAAAGGCTCTCTCACTTCATATTGAAGGTCTCCCCTTCCCAAGCTTGGAAAATCCATATAATCCCGACGATTATGATATCTACCACCGGGAATAATACTATCTGTAGATTCAATTCCCATTTTATTCATAAGATACGTGAGGGTATCAGTATCTATATTCTTATCATAAACGAATCTTACGGGATCTCCTTTGATTCTGTCTTTTACACTATCTGAAATTTTATCAATAAAGCTTTTACTCAAATCACTATCCAGGTCCAATCCCGCATCTCTGGTAATTTTGATCATGTGAGCGGAAAGACTTTCATATTTAAAAATATTGAAGATAGTATTGAGATTATAACGTATAAGATCATCCAATAAAATTATATACTGCTTTCCATTTTCTTCTGGCAGCACTACAAAACGTTCTATATTCTTCGGAATCTCGATTAGAACGTACCTCTTTTCTTTTGTTGATTTATTTAGAATTTTTGAAATACCCTGAGCAGGCTCGGTTTCATCTGTCATTACCATTTTTACTGCTAAATATGCAGCACTATCCTTTAATGATGGCATCTCGGGAAGATCGTTCAGAATTATGGTCACTAAGGCTGGGCTTACTTTGCTAAGAAAAAAGTTCTTAATAAAGTCCTGTTGATTTCTGGTTACCTGATCCTCTTTAATTATATGAATATCGTGATCCCTCAATTTTGTTTGAATATCCTCTAATATTTTGAGGCTTTCAGACTGTTGATCTATCACTATCTTTGTAATTTCCTCTAAAAGTTTGCTCGCTTTTATTCCTCCAAGCACCTTTTTCCCAGCTTTCCCTGCAAGGTCTATACGTTTTACCGTAGCATAACGTACTTTAAAAAATTCGTCGAGATTGTTTGAAAAAATTCCAAGAAATCTAAGCCTTTCTATCAATGGTACAGTCTCATCAGCCGCTTCCTGTAAAACCCTGGCATTAAAAGATAACCAGCTCAACTCTCTGTTTATATAACGTTTTTCAGCCATAAAAGCTTATCGTAAGTTTTTGGGAAATAAGGTTAAGATCGTTTTTCCATTTCGCAAATCTTCCCAGGAGTCTTCTTCAAAATCTATCACACATAATCCTGTTGTAGGAAGGTTTTCAATTTTTTTATCTCCCAGGGAATTTACCAGAATGGTCATGGCTGGATTATGACCAAAAACAATAAGTTTACCAATTTTATCTGAAGAAGATTTTATTACCGATAAAAGATCATTTTGATTGAAAGTATACAGTTCTTCCAGAACTTTAAAGTCCTGTTCTGGTACATTCAAAGCTTCTTTAAATAATTTTGCCGTTTCGTGTGCCCTTACAGCATAGCTGGTTCTAAAGGAAGCGCCGGATTCATAAAAATGCTTAAAGGCATTAATAACAATTTTTGCATCATTATATGCCCTTTTCTTTAAAGGTCTCTTGTGATCTGGAAGATTATTATTCCATGAGGATTTTCCATGCCTAACTAAAATCAATCTTTTCATAATTATGGTGCTAATCTTTCAATTTTCCAATTATCATCTTTTTTTGTAAACAAGATCCTATCATGTAAACGGCTTGCCCTACCCTGCCAGAATTCAAAAGCAACTGGCTTGAATAAAAATCCACCCCATTCTTTAGGCTTTGGAATTTCCTTTTTAAGATATTTTTGCTCTAGTTTTGTTAACCTCTCTTCAAGATACTCTCTTGAAGGAATTACCGAACTCTGGTTTGAAGCATGAGCCCCTAGCTGACTACCTCGCGGTCTGGAATGAAAATATTCTTCGGACTTTTTACTACTAACTTTTACGACCTCACCTTGTATAATGATCTGTTTTTCGAGAGAAGGCCAAAAAAAAGAAATACAACACTTTGGATTTTCATCGAGATCTCTTCCTTTTACAGAATCGTAATTAGTGTAAAAATATAAGCCATCTGGATCAAAACTTTTTAATAAAACTACCCTGGTTTTTGGCATCAAATCTTTACCAACCGTAGAAATACTCATAGCATTTGCTTCTTCAACATTCTTGGAATTATCGGCTAAATTAAACCAGGATTCGAATAATATATACGGATCGTCTGGAATATCCCGTTCCAGTAATTCTCCTTTTTCGTATGATCTTCGATAATTTGCTAAGTCCTTTTCCATTTTTTGAAGGATAGTTTAATGCAATTTACAAGTTTATTAAACAAGGCTGAAATCTTTTTATTCTAATTAAAGATGCTTTAGGGTTTGCAGCAAATATTTTCGTTGAAGCGCAATTATTTTCATAAATATTAGTACAGAAACAACTCTCAATGAACCATAAATAGGACTACATAAATACAATCCTTAATCACTTAAAAAACAACTATTTAAACAGCTGTTTTCATTCACTATTTAAGGGTTTTCCCTTATAAATTTTAATTGATTCCTACAAAATTCCTACAATTTACAGCAGTTATAATGTATTATATTCAGTCTCAAAAATCATTTTAAGTGTCTTTTAACGAATTTATTCCACGTTATATCTAAAAATCAAAATATCCCATACGATACCGGTTTTCTTGTGATAGATTTACTTCATAATTACGCCACTATAGAGTCACCCCCACACTTCTCTAAGTAGTCCCTCAAGACTAAAGGTGTTATTACCCTTACTTTTTTTTAAAAAATACTGGACTCCCCAAATCAGATAAAAGCGATTTTATTTGAAAGTCAAATTATTGAAATTATTAAAACATCATCGCTAAGAACGATATAAACAGAATTGATAATTCTAAACATTATTGATATGATTTGGAAAACTACTATTTCAAAATTTACTGGTCTATTTTCAATATCTCAAAAAAGGATATTGAATGCTTTTTCTAAAAGGCTAACCCTGGCTTTTTTAGCCGTATTTCTATTCACTATTCAAAATGCGAATGCCCAGCTTGTGGATGAAGTTGTAGAAGTAGCAGTACCCAATGGTGGCTTTGGGATTGATGGAGATCTATTATCTAATTTTACAACCAAGGGAATAGGAGATTGGTTTGAAGGTGATTCTGGATTTGGGGGACATGTATTATTAAATGATGGTACTCCTATTGATCCAAATACCACTAGCTTTAAAAAAGATGCTTTTGGCGCCAATGATAATGTTTTTAAAGGTGGTGAAAAATGGAACGATGATCCCAATACTTGGACCTGGAAAATTATAAATAATCCTATAGACAAAGGAGACATCAACAATGGGATGTTTCACTTAAGTAGTGATGCCTTAGGTAATCAATGGATGTTTGTAGGAGCTGATCGGAATAAAACAGTAGGTACCGCCTATATTGACTTTGCTTTTTATCAATCTCCATTAACCATAACTAATAATGGAAATGGTGGAAGCTTTTCGACTGCCGGTCCAGATGGAGGTAGAACTATCAATGATATTCTACTTACTCTGGAGTATTCTAATGGAGGTGATAATCCTAGGTTAATCTATTATTTATGGAAAAAGGTAGGAGACGAATTTTTATTCGTTGAACAAACAAGCCTTAGTGCTAGTGCACAGGTTAATCAAACTTCTACTCCTATGCCCGCAGGGGCTTATGGTAATACTAGTTATTCCCCATTGCAATTTATTGAAGGAGCTGTTAATTTAACTGCTGCGCTGAATACGGTAAATGCATTACTCGCCCGTGATTGTAGAGAAGCTGTTGCCATTAAATCTGTTTTTATAAAGACTAAAAGTTCAGATGAAGACAATGCAACATTAAAGGATTTTATAGAACCTATTAGTGTAGATTTCCAAATTGGTTCCGCTTCAATTGTTTATGAAACAACCCCCGTGTGTGGCGATATAGAAACTGCCAGTGTAGCACTGGATGGTGTTGAAGGTGGAATATATAGCAGTACAGAAGGTTTAAAAATTGATCCTTCAACCGGCGAGGTAAATGTTTCTGAAAGTATTCCTGGAAATTACATAGTGTCCTATACTTATGTCTCTTATGGTTGTACTCAAACAACCAACGCAAATTTTGAAATTATAGAGGTTCCTGATGCACCTGTGGTAATAGAAAGCTCTATTATGCAACCTAGTTGCGAGACTACAACCGGGTCTTTTAGTGTAAGAACTGAGCAAGGATTAACCTATAGCTTAAATGGTGGCGAATTTCAAAACTCTGGGAGTTTTACAAATTTAGAACCAGGGAACTATACCCTTACCGCTAAAAATAACAATGATTGTGAATCTATAGATTCTGAAAAAATAATCATCAAAGAACAACCAAATACTCCGGATGCACCAGTAGTAGCTTCTACTACACAGCCAACTTGTGAGTTAGCTACAGGGTCATTCACTGTTTCAACCACACAAGGAGTGGAATACAGCATTAACGGTTCAGATTATCAAACTAATGGAACTTTCTCCGGACTAGCGGCCGATACTTATAATGTAACCTCCAGGTTTACCGGGGAAGAATGTGTAAGCGATGCTACTTCGGTAACGATCGATCCACAACCAAATACTCCGGATGCACCAGTAGTAGCTTCTACTACACAGCCAATTTGTGGCTTAGCTACAGGATCATTCACTGTTTCAACCACACAAGGGGTGGAATACAGTATTAACGGTTCAGATTATCAAACCAATGGAACTTTCTCCGGGCTAGCGGCCGATACTTATAATGTAACCGCCAGGTTTACCGGGGAAGAATGTGTGAGCGATGCTACTTCGGTAACGATCGATCCACAACCAAATACTCCAGATGCACCAGTAGTAGCTTCTACTACCCAGCCAACTTGTGACTTAGCTACAGGATCATTCACTGTTTCAACCACACAAGGAGTGGAATACAGCATTAACGGTTCAGATTATCAAACTAATGGAACTTTCTCCGGGCTAGCGGCCGATACTTATAATGTAACCGCCAGGTTTACCGGGGAAGAATGTGTGAGCGATGCTACTTCGGTAACAATTAATGAGCAACCAAATACTCCGGATGCACCAGTAGTAGCTTCTACTACCCAGCCAACTTGTGACTTAGCTACAGGATCATTCACTGTTTCAACCACACAAGGGGTGGAATACAGTATTAACGGTTCAGATTATCAAACTAATGGAACTTTCTCCGGGCTAGCGGCCGATAATTATAATGTAACCGCCAGGTTTACCGGGGAAGAATGTGTGAGCGATGCTACTTCGGTAACGATCGATCCACAACCAAATACTCCGGATGCACCAGTAGTAGCTTCTACTACCCAGCCAACTTGTGACTTAGCTACAGGATCATTCACTGTTTCAACCACACAAGGAGTGGAATACAGCATTAACGGTTCAGATTATCAAACTAATGGTTCTTTCTCCGGACTAGCGGCCGATACTTATAACGTAACCGCCAGGTTTACCGGGGAAGAATGTGTAAGCGATGCTACTTCGGTAACGATCGATCCACAACCAAATACTCCAGATGCACCAGTAGTAGCTTCTACTACCCAGCCAACTTGTGACTTAGCTACAGGATCATTCACTGTTTCAACCACACAAGGAGTGGAATACAGCATTAACGGTTCAGATTATCAAACTAATGGAACTTTCTCCGGACTAGCGGCCGATACTTATAATGTAACCTCCAGGTTTACCGGGGAAGAATGTGTAAGCGATGCTACTTCGGTAACGATCGATCCACAACCAAATACTCCGGATGCACCAGTAGTAGCTTCTACTACACAGCCAACTTGTGACTTAGCTACAGGATCATTCACTGTTTCAACCACACAAGGAGTGGAATACAGCATTAACGGGTCAGATTATCAAACTAATGGAACTTTCTCCGGGCTAGCGGCCGATACTTATAATGTAACCGCCAGGTTTACCGGGGAAGAATGTGTGAGCGATGCTACTTCGGTAACGATCGATCCACAACCAAATACTCCAGATGCACCAGTAGTAGCTTCTACTACCCAGCCAACTTGTGACTTAGCTACAGGATCATTCACTGTTTCAACCACACAAGGAGTGGAATACAGCATTAACGGTTCAGATTATCAAACTAATGGAACTTTCTCCAGACTAGCGGCCGATACTTATAATGTAACCGCCAGGTTTACCGGGGAAGAATGTGTGAGCGATGCTACTTCGGTAACGATCGACCCACAACCAAATACTCCGGATGCACCAGTAGTAGCTTCTACTACCCAGCCAACTTGTGACTTAGCTACAGGATCATTCACTGTTTCAACCACACAAGGAGTGGAATACAGCATTAACGGTTCAGATTATCAAACCAATGGAACTTTCTCCGGGCTAGCGGCCGATACTTATAATGTAACCGCCAGGTTTACTGGGGAAGAATGTGTGAGCGATGCTACTTCGGTAACGATCGACCCACAACCAAATACTCCGGATGCACCAGTAGTAGCTTCTACTACACAGCCAACTTGTGACTTAGCTACAGGGTCATTCACTGTTTCAACCACACAAGGAGTGGAATACAGTATTAACGGTTCAGATTATCAAACTAATGGAACTTTCTCCGGACTAGCGGCCGATACTTATAATGTAACCGCCAGGTTTACTGGGGAAGAATGTGTGAGCGATGCTACTTCGGTAACGATCGACCCACAACCAAATACTCCGGATGCACCAGTAGTAGCTTCTACTACCCAGCCAACTTGTGACTTAGCTACAGGATCATTCACTGTTTCAACCACACAAGGAGTGGAATACAGCATTAACGGTTCAGATTATCAAACTAATGGTTCTTTCTCCGGACTAGCGGCCGATACTTATAACGTAACCGCCAGGTTTACCGGGGAAGAATGTGTAAGCGATGCTACTTCGGTAACGATCGACCCACAACCAAATACTCCGGATGCACCAGTAGTAGTTTCTACTACACAGCCAACTTGTGAGTTAGCTACAGGATCATTCACTGTTTCAACCACACAAGGAGTGGAATACAGCATTAACGGTTCAGATTATCAAACTAATGGAACTTTCTCCGGGCTAGCGGCCGATACTTATAATGTAACCGCCAGGTTTACTGGGGAAGAATGTGTGAGCGATGCTACTTCGGTAACAATCGACCCACAACCAAATACTCCGGATGCACCAGTAGTAGCTTCTACTACACAGCCAACTTGTGACTTAGCTACAGGATCATTCACTGTTTCAACCACACAAGGAGTGGAATACAGCATTAACGGTACAGATTATCAAACTAATGGAACTTTCTCAGGGCTAGCGGCCGATACTTATAATGTAACCGCAAGGTTTACCGGGGAAGAATGTGTGAGCGATGCTACTTCGGTAACAATCGACCCACAACCAAATACTCCGGATGCACCAGTAGTAGTTTCTACTACACAGCCAACTTGTGACTTAGCGACAGGATCATTCACTGTTTCAATCACACAAGGGGTGGAATACAGCATTAACGGTACAGATTATCAAACTAATGGAACTTTCTCAGGGCTAGCGGCCGATACTTATAATGTAACCGCCAGGTTTACCGGGGAAGAATGTGTGAGCGATGCTACTTCGGTAACAATTAATGAGCAACCTGAAACGCCAGCCACTCCAACTATTACTGCAACGGATGCTGATTGTGAGAATCCTGGGTCTATTACAGTTACAAATTATGACAATTCACTTTCATATACTTTACTTGATAGTCAAGGAAATCCTACTGCTGAAAAAATTAGCGAATCTGGTGTTTTCGAATTACTTTCAGCTGGAGAGTATTCTGTGAATTCAGCTAACAATGATTGTAATGCTACTTCTTCTGTAACAACAGTTGAAGGAAGTGATAAAACGCCAACCACTCCGATTGTCACTACAACAGATGCTAATTGTACAAGTGCTACCGGATCTATTACAATTACAAATTACGACAGTACGCTTACTTATACTTTAGTTGATAACGAAGGTGATGATACCGCCTATACTCAATCTGAAGGTACTTTTGAAGATGTAGTTCCTGGTACTTATACTGTAAGAGTTAATAATGATGATTGTAACGCAATATCTGCTGCAGCTTCCATTGAAGATAGCGAGCAAACTCCAACCACTCCAATTATCACTGCAACAGATGCTAGTTGTACAAGTGCCACCGGATCTATTACAATTACAAATTATGACAGTACGCTTACTTATACTTTAGTTGATAACGAAGGTGATGATACCGCCTATACTCAATCTGAAGGTACTTTTGAAGATGTAGTTCCTGGTTCATATACTGCTACGGCAAGTAATAATGACTGTATTTCTGAAGAATCTAATAGTGCTCAAATTGCTGAACAACCAATGGGCCCTACTGCAAATGATGATACAGCTAATTCAAATGAAGATACATCTGTTACTATTAATGTATTAGCAAATGACAACAATCCTGAGGATAGCGATTTAACGATTGTTTCATTTACTCAGACTTCAGATGGTATTATAACTCAAACTGATGATAATACTTTTGAATATACTCCAAGTGAGAATTTTAATGGAGAAGATTTATTCACTTACACCATCACAAATGGGAGCTGTGATAATTCAACTGCAACAGTAACAATTACTATTGGCGGGGTGAACGATGCTCCGGTTGCGGTAGATGATTCAGCAAATACTGATGAAGATACTGCGGTAGAAATTGCAGTTTTAAACAACGATTCAGATCCTGATAATGATCCACTTTCGGTAACGGAAACTACAACTCCGGAAAACGGAACGGTAGTGATCAATGAAAATGGAACGATCACCTATACGCCAAATGAAAACTATAATGGAACCGACTCTTTTGAGTATACCATTACCGATGGAAATGATGGGTTCGATTCTGCAACAGTAACAATTACTATTGGCGGGGTGAATGATGCTCCGGTTGCGGTAGATGATTCAGCAAATACTGATGAAGACACTGCGGTAGAAATTGCAGTTTTAAACAACGATTCAGATCCTGATAATGATCCACTTTCTGTAACGGAAACTACAACTCCGGAAAACGGAACGGTAGTGATCAATGAAAATGGAACCATCACCTATACACCAAATGAAAACTATAATGGAACCGACTCTTTTGAGTATACCATTACTGATGGAAATGATGGGTTCGATTCTGCAACAGTAACAATTACTATTGGCGGGGTGAACGATGCTCCGGTTGCGGTAGATGATTCAGCAAATACTGATGAAGATACTGCGGTAGAAATTGCAGTTTTAAACAACGATTCAGATCCTGATAATGATCCACTTTCTGTAACGGAAACTACTACTCCGGAAAACGGAACGGTAGTGATCAATGAAAATGGAACCATCACCTATACGCCAAATGAAAACTATAATGGAACCGACTCTTTTGAGTATACCATTACTGATGGAAATGATGGGTTCGATTCTGCAACAGTAACAATTACTATTGGCGGGGTGAACGATGCTCCGATTGCGGTAGATGATTCAGCAAATACTGATGAAGATACTGCGGTAGAAATTGCAGTGTTAAACAACGATTCAGATCCTGATGGTGACGATCTTATCGTAGTTTCTACTACAAGTCCTAACAATGGAATTGTAACAATTAATGAGAACGGTACAATTACTTATTCTCCAAACGACAATTTTAACGGACAGGATACTTTTGATTACACGATCGAGGATGAAGAAGGACTTCAGGATACGGCCACGGTAACGGTAACGGTAAATCCTGTAAATGACGCTCCAATTGCTTTGGATGATACTGCAACTACAGATCAGGATACACCTGTAATTGTTTCAGTTCTTGAGAATGATTCTGATATTGATGGAGGTGAATTGGTTGTAACTGAAACTACAACACCTGGCAATGGTGAGGTAACAATTAATACTGATGGAACGGTTACTTACACTCCTAATGATAGTTTTACAGGAGTAGATACTTTTGAGTATACAATTTCTGATGGAAATGGAGGAACCGATACAGCGCTAGTAACGATCACTGTAAACGATACTGAAGGACCAGAGATTGCATGTCCTGGAAATATGGATCTTAATAACGACCCTGGAATTTGTGGAGCTGTTGTAAACTTCACTATCCCGGAATTCACAGATAATGCTGAAGGAGCTGAGATAGTTCAAACAGCAGGTCCTGTACCTGGAGATGTATTCCCGGTAGGAACTACTACTGTTGAATTTACTGCAACAGACGCTTCAGGCAACTCGACTATCTGTAGCTTTGATGTAACTGTAATAGATACTGAAGCTCCGGTACTTGAAGAAATGGATGATCTTACCACGAATAATGATAATGGAATATGTGGAGCTGTTGTAAACTTCAATACTGTTGCAGCTACCGATAATTGTGAAATTGATTCAATAGTAATTACTGAAGGTTTCGAATCTGGTTCAGAGTTTCCGGTAGGAACAACTACAGTAACTTATACAGTAACAGATATCAATGGAAATGTTTCCACGGAAAGCTTTACAGTGACAGTTGTTGATAATGAAGCTCCTGAAATCAGCTGTCCTTCTAATATAACAGTAGATACTGAAACTGGTGTTTCGTATGCAACTGTAGACTTTACTAATGCCACTGCAACTGATAACTGCTCAGTAAGTGTTGAACAAACTGGCGGACCGGTTTCAGGATCTCAGTTTGAAATTGGAACCACTACGGTAACCTTCACTGCAACCGATGCTGCTGGAAATACTTCAGAATGTAGCTTTACGGTGACTGTTGAAGACAACGAAGATCCAACGATCTCCTGCCCTTCTGATATAGATCTAACGAATGATGCCGGAGTTTGTGGAGCAGCTGTTGAATTCACAATTCCAGAATTCTCAGATAATTCAGGTTTCGCCACTATCGAGCAAACTGCGGGATTAGAATCCGGTGATGTGTTCCCGGTTGGAACTACTACCGTTTCTTACACCGTAACTGATGAAGCTGGAAACTCCGTGAACTGTAGCTTTGATGTAACTGTAATAGATAATGAAGCTCCGGTTCTTGAAGAAATGGATGATCTTACCACGAATAATGATAATGGAATTTGTGGAGCTGTTGTAAACTTCAATACTGTTGCAGCTACTGATAATTGTGAAATTGATTCAATAGTAATTACTGAAGGTTTCGAGTCTGGTTCAGAATTTCCGGTAGGAACAACTACAGTAACTTATACAGTGACAGATATCAACGGAAATGTTTCAACGGAAAGCTTTACAGTGACAGTTGTTGATAATGAAGCTCCTGAAATCAGCTGTCCTTCTAATATAACAGTAGATACTGAAACTGGTGTTTCGTATGCAACTGTAGACTTTACTAATGCCACTGCAACTGATAATTGTTCAGTAAGTGTTGAACAAACTGGCGGACCGGTTTCAGGATCACAGTTTGAAATTGGAACCACTACGGTAACCTTCACTGCAACCGATGCTGCTGGAAATACTTCGGAATGTAGCTTTACGGTGACTGTTGAAGACAACGAAGATCCAACGATCTCCTGCCCTTCTGATATAGATCTAACGAATGATGCCGGAGTTTGTGGAGCAGCTGTTGAATTCACAATTCCAGAATTCTCAGATAATTCAGGTTTCGCCACTATCGAGCAAACTGCGGGATTAGAATCTGGTGATGTGTTCCCGGTTGGAACTACTACCGTTTCTTACACCGTAACTGATGAAGCTGGAAACTCAGCGAACTGTAGCTTTGATGTAACTGTAATAGATACTGAAGCTCCGGTTCTTGAAGAAATGGATGATCTTACCACGAATAATGATAATGGAATTTGTGGAGCTGTTGTAAACTTCAATACTGTTGCAGCTACTGATAATTGTGAAATTGATTCAATAGTAATTACTGAAGGTTTCGAGTCTGGTTCAGAATTTCCGGTAGGAACAACTACAGTAACTTATACAGTAACAGATATCAATGGAAATGTTTCCACGGAAAGCTTTACCGTGACAATTGTTGATAATGAAGCTCCTGAAATCAGCTGTCCTTCTAATATGACTGTTGATACTGAAACTGGTGTTTCTTATGCAACTGTAGACTTTACTAATGCCACTGCAACTGATAACTGTTCAGTAAGTGTTGAACAAACTGGCGGACCTGTTTCAGGATCACAGTTTGAAATTGGAACCACTACGGTAACCTTCACTGCAACCGATGCTGCTGGAAATACTTCAGAATGTAGCTTTACGGTGACTGTTGAAGACAACGAAGATCCAACAATCTCCTGCCCTTCTGATATTTCTCAGAATGTAGATGCAGGTATTTGTGGAGCAGCGGTAACTTTTGAAACTCCTGCTGGATTTGATAATTCTGGAGATGTAAGTGTTGAGCAAACTGCGGGATTAGAATCCGGTGATGTATTCCCTGTTGGAGCTACTACCGTTACTTTCACTGCAACCGATGCTGCTGGAAACTCCGTGAATTGTAGCTTTATTGTTACAGTTGCCGATGACGAGGCTCCGGTAATCGAAGATATGGATAACATCACTTTAAATACTGAAGAGGGTATGTGTGGAGCTGTTGCAGATTTCAATACTCCTGGTGCAACCGATAATTGTGAAGTAGAAAGCGTATTACTTACTGAAGGTTTAGAACCAGGAACTATATTCCCGGTTGGAACTACTGAAATAACATATACTGCTACCGATAATAATGGAAATATTGCGACGACATCTTTTACAGTAACTGTAAATGATAATGAAGCTCCGGTAATTGAATGTCCGGATAATGTGACTGTAAATGTTGAAAATGGTGTTACCAGCGTGGTAGTAAATTACGAAGCTGTTACCACTACAGACAACTGCGAAGGCACTACCGTTGAAATGACTTCAGGAATTGCTTCAGGAGAAGAATTCTCTGTAGGTAATACTGAAGTTACCTTTACTGTTACTGATGCATCTGGAAATTCTACTACCTGTAGCTTTACCGTTACTGTCGATGAAGATCCAGCACCTGCACCGCCACCTGCACCGGAAGCTCCAGAAGTTAATGTAACTCAGGCAACTTGTGCTGTACCAACTGGAACTATTGCAGTTGCTGCGCAGGAAGGTCTTTCTTACAGCATCGATGGAGAAAACTATCAAACGGAAGGAATATTTACAGCGCTTGCTCCTGGAACATATGATATAGTTGCTCAGGATGAGTTCGGTCAATTATCTGAATTTACTACTGTTACAATTGAAGATCCAGTGGCTCAAGAGATAGAACTTGCTAATAATGGAGTTATTGATCTTTGTACAGAAGATTCAACTTTCGACCTTTTTGAATTATTTACAGGAGACTTCGACGATACGGGAGTATGGGTAGATGTTAATAATACCGGTGCACTTGATAATGGATTTGTAGATCCATCTTTGCTAGCCGTCGGATCTTATTCTTTCGAATATCAGATAGATGGAAACTGTCCTTCAACTACTACGGTGAGCGTACTTATAAACGATGACTGTATTGTCCTGGATTGTAGCGTTGAAGATCTTAAGGATAGCATCTCTAAAGCGGTAACTCCAAACAATGATGATATCAACGATTTCTTTGAAGTAGATCTGGATACTGAATGTGGCTTTACTTATGACCTGAAAATCTTTAACAGATGGGGGGCAAAAGTATTTGATGCTAAAAATTACCAGAACAATTGGGATGGCTATTCAGATTCATCGTTTACAAGCTCTAATCAGCTACCATCAGGAACTTACTTCTACGTACTGGAGATAAGAAACAGTGACTTCGAGCCAATTCAAGGTTATATTTACTTAGGAACTAAATAAAAAAGGGAAACCATGAAAAAAGTTTATTTAATCATATTAATTTTATTTGTTGCAGCCCCAGGATTTTCGCAACAGCTCCCTCAGTTTACGCAGTATATGTATAATACAATTTCTATAAACCCTGCTTATGCCGGCAGTAGAGATGCGTTTTCCATAACAGCACTTAACCGAAACCAATGGGCAGGTGTAGATGGAGCTCCTGTAACTCAAACGCTATCTATCAACTCCCCATTAAGGAATGATAAAATAGGTTTAGGACTCTCTGTAATTAATGACAAGATTGGTGATGAAAACACCACTTTCGTCTATGGAGACTTTTCTTATAGAGTAGATCTTAGTGCAGATGTTACGCTAAGATTAGGCTTAAAAGCGGGAGCATATTATTATGGTCTTGATGATCCAACACTTGGAGATGATCCTTTCTTTTCTGATGATTTTAATCGGTGGACCCCAAATTTTGGAGCTGGGGCCTACCTCTCAGCTCAGAAATGGTACCTGGGATTCTCAGCGCCAAAACTAATCAACAAAGACAATAATCGTCTGGAAGAATTCAAAGCTTTAGAGCAGGTGCATTATTATCTTACTTCAGGTTACGTTTTTGATCTGAGTGATAGTTTTAAATTAAGGCCATCTGCCTTAGTTAAAGCTACCAGTGGGGCACCTCTTTCAGTAGATATGACCGCAACTGGAATTTTTAATGAGAAATTTTATTTGGGTGCGAATTATAGAATAGATGACGCAATTGGAGCATTTTTAGATGTAGAATTATTTGACGGATTCAGGGCAGGATATGCTTATGAATATTCAATATCTGACATTCAACCATATACTTCCGGTTCTCATGAATTCTTATTGATTTACGAATTCAGATTTAAAAACACCAGGTATAAATCACCACGTTTCTTCTAACCAAAAGCCTGTAGATTATGAAAAATATATACTCTTTATTTTTAATACTTCTCTCCTGTTCACTTAGTATGCAGGCACAGAGCGGAAAGCAAAAAAAAGCAGATAGACTTTATAAAGATTTCGCCTATTTGGAAGCTACCGATGTTTACAAAGAGCTAATTGAAAACGAATATAATGTCACTTATAATTCTAAAAAATTAGGGGATACTTACATGATGTTAAGAAGTCCTGAGAATGCCGTTTTTTACTATGGTGATATTATTGAGGATACTACTGTTTCTTCTGAATATTACTACAAGTATGCCCAGGCACTCAGAGGAGTTAAACGTTATGACGAATCCAGACAATGGCTTAGAAAATATCTCGAAAGCGGTAAGCAATCTGATGAGATCCAGACGATGCTTAATAAGGATGAATATAAAAGCAAAGCTACCTATAAACTTAAAAGTTCCGACTTCAATTCAGAGTTTAGTGACTTTGGGGTTTTTGTGAAAGATGATCAGGTATATTTCGTTTCAGCCAGAGCACAACATGTAAATGTAAAAGATAAAACCTATAGCTGGAATGGTGAGCCATTTCTTGATATTTATGTTTTAGATAAAGCTTCGGGCAATGTAAGTCCTATCGGCGGAGATGTGAATACTAAATTGCATGATGGTCCTGCTGTTGTAAGTCCAGATGGTAATACTATATATTTTACACGGAATAATTACCTGGGAAATAAAGAGGGAAAAAGAGATAAAGAAAAAACAAACCATTTAAAATTATATTCAGCAACAAATTCAGGAAATGGATGGGCTGAAGTAAAGGAGCTTGTTTTTAACAGTAATGAGTATTCTGTTGGACATCCTTCCCTATCATCAGACGGGAAAACACTTTATTTCACTTCAGATATGCCAAATGGATTCGGAGGAACCGATATTTATATGGTTTCAGTTGATGAAAATGGAAACTTCGGAACACCAGAAAATCTAGGGGAACCTGTGAATACCGAATTCGACGAGACTTTCCCATTTATGGATACAGATGGAACATTATACTTTTCATCTAATGGCCACGCGGGATTAGGCTTGTTTGATATTTTCAGAATGACTGAAGAAGACGGAATTGAAAATTTAGGGGAACCGGTAAATAGTAATATGGATGATTTTGCCTATTTCCAGGTTTCAGATTCCAAAGAGGGGTACATCTCAACTAACCGTGAAGGTGGAAGTGATGACATATTTGTATTCAATAAATTGAATCCGCTTATCCTAAAAGGTCAGGTTACCGATGCCGTGAATGGAAGTCCTATAGCAGCTGCAACGGTAAGGTTAATGGATGAAAATAAAAAAGAAATAGCTTTTCTGGAAACAGATGAAGAAGGCAACTACGAAACTGAGATTGCCAGAGATAAAAAGTTTCCTGTGGAAGCAAAGGAAATTGAGTATGAGACTTTTGAAGGAGAAATAAGCACTATGGATTCTGATGAAAAAGAGGAAATGATCTATGATATTGAATTAAGCCCTGTAAAGGATGTAGAATATCTTGCTGAAATTGACAATATCTATTTCGATTTTGACAAATCCAATATAAGACCTGATGCTGCCACAGAATTAGATAAACTGGTAGCTCTTATGAAAGATGAATATCCAGAACTTGTTATAGAAATAGGTTCGCATACAGATCGTAGAGGAACCAATTCTTATAACGAAAAGCTTGCAGAAAGAAGAGCCAAGTCCACATATGATTACCTGGTTTCAAAAGGAATTTCAGAAGATAGAATCGTTGAATTCAAAGGTTATGGCGAAACTAAACCAGCGATAGACTGTGACCGTTGTTCTGAAAAAGATCATCAGTTAAACAGAAGATCTATGTTTAGCGTAGTAAAAATGGAATAACCATATAACTAACCAGAAGGAAAGAGGCGCTCTGGATTTTTTACTGTATCCCCCCCTATTGCATATAGCGCCGGCGCGGATGCAGACAGAAAAATTCAGTTAGCCTCTTTCTATTTAATATTACTTTAAACTCAGCATCGATGACGGGGTAATTATCAGACTAAGGATGATTATCAGGATAATTCAAATCGACCCCAACAAATCGATTGAAGAGAAAAAGGTTCAGCCTCTAGCCTGAACCTTTTTCCATTTATCTACGTATATATTAGCAGTTTAGGTTTCTATATTAGCTCAAAAGCCCTTTAACACTTTCTGGCATAGTTACTGAAACATCTATTTAACAATGAAAAATCTAACAGATTTTCTGCTAAAAATACACCTGATGAAACTTAAAAACATATTTATACTGAGTAGTTTTCTAATTTCAATACTTGCATCATGCTCAAAAGATGAAGACATTATTGATAATACAGCCTCAGAAAATAAAGCTACAAATAGTACCGAAAATGATGAGTTAGAAGTTGAGAGCTTTATTTACAATGGCCTTAATGAACTATATCTTTATAAGGCAGATGTGCCTGAACTTGCTGATACTCATTTCAGTTCTTCTAATAATAGAAATGAGTTTCTGGCAAATGCTACTTCTCCCGAGATGTTATTCGATAATCTAACTGCTAATTTTGATCGTTTCAGCTTTATAACCGATGATTATAATAGTTTGGAAGAACGTTTTGAAGGAATGAGCGGTGCAACAGGTATTAAGTTTGGTGTAGGTCAAATTTCAGGCACCGGAAATGTATTCGGACTTATTAGATATGTTTTACCCAATACTTCGGCTTCTGAGGCCGGTTTGAAAAGAGGTAACATTTTTACTGAAATAAATGGTCAGAAACTAACCTCCGCTAATTTTTCAAGTTTGATAGATAAAGAAAATTTTACTATTAATGTTGGTTACATAGAGAACAATCAAATTGTACTAACCGATGAAACGGTAAATTTGAGCGATGATGCTTATACTGAAAATCCGGTTTATATCGCAAAGACATTTGAAATCTCCGGAAAAAAAATTGGTTATATAATGTACAACAGCTTTACAGCTAACTTTGATGATGAGTTAAATGATGCATTTGCCGAATTTAAAGCAAATGGTGTGACTAATTTAGTTCTTGACCTAAGATATAATGGCGGTGGATCTGTAGAGTCTGCGAAAGACCTTGCAAGTATGATCACGGGTCAGTTCAATGATAAGGTTTTTATAAAGGAACGCTGGAATGATAAATATCAGAATTTCTATGAAACTCAAAATCCGGAAGCTCTTATAAATCGTTTTGATAATAAGCTTAGAAACGGCAATCTTATTAATAGTTTGAACCTTTCTGAAGTTTATGTTCTTACCTCTGCATCCAGTGCTTCGGCCAGTGAGCTTATCATAAATGGTCTTGATCCATACATTAATGTGGTTCAGGTTGGTGATAGAACGGTAGGAAAATTTCAGGCTTCGGTCACTTTGTATGATAGTGACGATTTTGCTAAGGATGACGCAAGCACTAATCATACTTACGCAATGCAACCCCTAGTTTTCAAATCGATTAATTCTGCGGGAAAATCAGATTATGTTGATGGATTACAACCGGATATTGTTTATACCGAAAACTTAAATGACTTTGGAATTCTTGGTGATGAAAATGAACCTCTACTGGAAACAGCTATCAATTCTATTTTAGGCAGATCACAAATTGGCAAATCTGCTATAAAAAGACTGGACTTTCAGCAACTTGGCGAGAGTGATATGAATAATATTGAATATCAAAGAATGTATATTAACGAACTTCCAAAGCTCGATAAATAGATTAGAACATCACTTTAAAGAGCATAATTTTATTAAAAGAAAAAAAGTTCAGGTTAATATCCTGAACTTTTTTATTATTGAAATACAGTAAATGATCTTAATTAAATACTAATTAAAAGTTTATATTATTAAATTCTCTTAACCGGTGAATTATGGAAGGTTGATTTTAGAATTGAATTTTTATTATGTTAAAGAGCTTTCTCAATTAACATTTTAAAACGTAAATATAAGAACAAAAAAAAGGGTCAGCCTCTAGCCTGAACCCTTTTTTTCGATTTGGGGGGAAACAAAACTTTATTATTTTATTTTTTGATAAAAATATTGGTGAAATAATTTTTTCCATCTGCATCCTGTCTAACTGAAATTCCGAAATGGGTAAAATCACCTTCAACGTTTTCTCTATGTCCTTTGCTCTTCAACCAGGCATTAACCACAGCTTCTGAAGTTCTATAACCGTAGCCTACATTCTCTGCAACTTTACTTGCTCCTACCTCCTGTATAAGAAATGATGCTCTTTGCGAAAAATTATCATGGCTTACTACACCTTTATTGATCATATATTCGTTGTGCCCTTCAGACTCAACAGAAACATTTACCAGTGCTTTCAATTCACTTAAACCAAGCGCTCTTCTATATAAATTTAATTCGTCCAAAATTTCAACCTCGATCCCGTTATAATTATACTCTAACCTTTCGGTTACCGTTTGGTCATAAGAAGAAACCTCTTCATTAATGCTATCCTTTGCGCAAGAGGTAAGAAATACCGCACAAAATATTAACATAAAGCTTGTTAAAGTAATTTGTTTCATAGGTTCAGATATTAGATTCAGGGAAGATAAATCTACATCTTTTATCGATTAAGAACACATGAAAGCTAAGAAAATGCTAAATTTTGGAGTATTTTAACATTTATTGTAGGAATTTACGGTAAATATGCTGTGAGTCAGTCGACTAACAACCTAAAATAGTTTGTATTAAAAGATGGTTATTCAACGATTATTTCCTCTCCATCATCGGCTAAAATGATTTCAGAAAAGATTTCAGAGGCTTCTGTACGAAACAATTCGATATTTTGATACCTCGTTGAATAATGACCCAGGATAAGTTTTTGTACATCAGCAGCTTTCGCAATAGTTGCTGCCTGTTTTGCGGTAGAATGTTTTGTAGGAAAGGCTAGCTCTAACTGATCTTCAAGAAAAGTAGATTCATGGTATAGTGCGGTGGTATTCTTGATCATAGGTACCAGATCCATATCAAATACTGTATCACTACAAAAAGCATAAGATTTTGGAGGCGATGGATCTTCAGTCACTAAACGGTTAGGGATAAGTTTTCCGTCTTCAGAAACTACATCTTTTCCCTTTTTCAGACTTTTGAAAAGTGTATAATCAATATTGTACTCTTCAGCCTTGTCCATTAGCAATCTCCTATCCCCTTCCTTTTCTTTAAAAAGAAATCCATTGGTATAAACCCTGTGCTTAAGAGGCAGCGTACTCACACTAACCTGGGTGTCTTCAAATAACAATTCAGGTTCCTTAGAAGTCAGCTCGTGAAAGATCAACGGGAAGTTAGTCCAGGAATTTGCCAATTTCAATTGTAAGGTTATAATCTCCTTAATTCCCTTTGGACCATAAATATGCAATTCACTTTCACGATTAAGCAGTCTGAAAGTAGACACCAGACCTACCAAACCATAAAAATGATCCCCATGCAAATGAGAAATAAAGATGTGCTTTATTTTTGAAAATTTGATCTTATTACGTCGTAGCTGAACTTGTGTGCCCTCACCACAGTCTATAAGAAATAAATGGTTTTTTATCTCCAGAACCTGGGAAGTAGGATTGGTAAAACTTCGGGGGGTGGCTGCATAACAACCAAGAATGGTGATTTTCATTCAATCTTCATTTTCAATTAGAAAGCTGTAGAGATTTTTAAAATCCCAGTTCTCTCTGAATTTCGTCCATTTGTATCATATCTTCAGCTTCCTGAAGTGTAGGCACTACCACTAATTCTTCCGGAAGCTCATCTATTCCAACAGCATCATTAACCAGAACAAAGCTTTTATTTGCTTTTCTATGCAAATTCGATATTTCAAGAAACGCCAGTAAGCGATCCGCAGCTATATCTTTATATCTAATTAAGTTCACAACGATATTTTCATTCTCAATATCATTATGGTGTTTGGTAAGTTCCGAAGAAAAGTCGGTTAGAGAATCATTTTCATTCTCGATAAGCAGAAAATTCTCTTTTTTGGCAGTTTTCATATACAATTTCTAATTTCTGTCTAAGTTAAGTAAAAAGAAAACCTCTTTAAAGTCGTGATTATTGTTTGATCTTTGATGCCAGAAGATAGATCACAGCCATTCTCACCGCAACTCCGTTTTGAACCTGATCTAATATAATGGCATGCTCAGAGTCTGCAACATCACTTGTAATCTCTACTCCGCGATTTATAGGGCCAGGATGCATGATAACTATCTCCTTTTTTAAACTATCGAGCAACTTCTTATTTAATCCAAATTGCTTTACATATTCCCTGGTACTGGGAAAATAGCTAATATCCATCCGCTCATTTTGAACACGTAACATATTGGCCACATCACACCATTCCAGGGCAGTCTTTAAATTCATCTCCACTCCTACTCCAAGAGATTCTATATGCTTTGGCAGTAAGGTTTTTGGTCCACATACTTTAACTTCAGCACCTTGAAGTTTCAGTGCAAAAATATTTGAAAGTGCTACCCTACTATGAAGAATATCTCCAACAATCACTACTTTCTTACCTCTTACATCTCCTAGTTTTTCCCTTATAGAATAGGAATCTAATAATGCCTGAGTTGGATGTTCATGCGCTCCATCCCCCGCGTTAATAATACTTGCATCTACATGTTTGGAAAGGAAAATACCCGCTCCCGGATTTGGATGACGCATCACCACCATGTCCACTTTCATTGAAAGTATATTATTTACAGTATCTATAAGAGTCTCTCCTTTTTTAACAGAAGAAGATGCAGCTGAAAAATTTATAACATCTGCACTTAATCGCTTTTCGGCTAGTTCAAAAGAAAGTCTTGTTCTGGTGCTGTTTTCAAAGAATAGATTGGCAATGGTAATATCTCTTAATGAAGGAACTTTCTTTATGGGCCGATTAATTACTTCCTTAAAATGATCGGCTGTTTTGAAGATAAGCTCTATATCTTCAGGTTTTAGATATTTGATTCCTAATAAGTGATCTACACTTAATTCGCTGCTCATTTTTTATCTATTTTGAAATAAGGTAAACCGCATCTTCTCCATCGTTCTCCTCCCAGCTCACCTTTACTTTTTCTTCATTAATTGCATCTACCTGCCTGCCATTATAGTCCGGCTGAATGGGTAAATGTCTACTAAACCTTCTATCTATCAAACTTAAAAGCTCTATTTCCTTTGGTCTTCCAAACGACTGAATTGCCGTTAATGCCGCACGAATGCTTCGTCCGGTATAAAGAACATCGTCAATAAAAACCACTCGTTTATCTTCTACTACGAAATCAATCATGGTTTTATTCGCTTCCAGAGGCTTCTCTCCTCTTCTAAAATCGTCTCTATAAAATGTAATATCCAACTGGCCGGTTCTAATATCCTTTAAGCCATATTCGTCTTTTAAAATTTTCTCAATTCTATTGCTTACATAGATTCCCCTGGGTTGGATTCCCACAAGTACCGTATTCTTAAAATCTGTATGTTTTTCTACCAGTTGACAAGCCAGGCGATGTAGAATAATATTGAGTTGATTAGAGTCTAGTAGTACTTTTCGGCTCATAAGACTATTTGTAGATTGCAACAAAAGTAATGTTTTTTTTAGACTGGGTTAAAAAAGCTATACCCCGATATTACTAATTTTCAGGATTCGAAGTATGCTTTCCTGAAATATGTAAATTCGCCTTAGCATATTATGTGTCTATACCTTCAATTTTATCTAAACCTTTAAAAATTTATTTCCATCTTATTTTTCAGAAAATCAATAATTTCTCTTTCTACAACATTAGTGTCTTTAGATTTTATTTGGCTTCCAATAAAATGTGTGCCGGGTGTTTTTAATGGCTTCAATACGTTTACTGAATCTGCTGTGGATAATAATTTGTGGGCGTCTTTATAAGTGCTCAATTCTACATGCTCATCTTCTTCAATAAAATTTCTGTGGTAATAAAGAGTTAGAACAGGACAGGTTACTTTCTTAAATGTATTTGGGAGCATAGTAGTTTCAACCAGTACCTGAAGATCTACCAGTGCTTTTGAAGGATATATTGTATCCCAGTATTGTCTGGCTAATTTCTGTTTATGCTCAATCTTTTTCATCTTTCCGAAGGATATAAGATTCGCTATTTCATATCCCCAGGGAGAATTTAGAACAAAGGTTCCGGGTTGATCATCTTCCAGATTTGGTGAGAGATTAATCAACGCATGAACGCGATCGGGAAATTCTGCAGCCAATTTAATAGCAAGTGTCCCACCGGTAGAAGTGCTCATTATAATTACTTTTTCGCCAATCTTACTACCTATAATCAAGGCTTCCTTAGCGGATTCCCAGGCATTTTCTGCTGAAAAATTTTCTAAAGCTGCTGCTGGTTCTAATCCATGACCAGCCCATCTCGCCATGTAAATATTTGCTTTAAGCGCATCGGCTATATTTTTATTTACAGGATATCCATCCCTGTAGCTTCCCGAAAAACCATGTAGATAAACTATGCTATATTCTGTCTTTTGAAAATCATTATGTTGCCATATAATCCTTGCTTCGTTATCTTTACGAACTGGCATGGAATCTTCTTTTTTCGCTATATAATTTTTAAGAACCTGAAGGTTTTCAGGTAATTCCGGTAAATTATTTGAATACTCAGGTTTAGAAGGAACAGGACCTGAAACATAAGTGATGGCAAGGGCTAAAATAAAAATAAAGATAGCCCAGTATCTTTTTTTCATATTCAATGATAAGGATTATTTCCGGTACTTACTGCTATACTATTACGAATTGCCAGTTAATTAAAATTTAACAGGTATTGGCTATCAATTTACTCCAGCTAAATTAAAATGATCTGTGAAATTATTTGAAACTTTTCTCCAAAATTTTAGTAGGCTTTTATATAATCTGGATTCTCTTTATCATTTTAATTCAGTAATTATTATGAGTGGAAAGGAGATAATTATATCTAAGAAAAAACATTAAAAAATAAAATCCCGGAAAATTTCCGGGATTCATCATAGCAATTATTTTCCCTATGCAATAAAAAGACCAGCAATGGCATTTACTTCTGCCATGGTTAATGGTTCATCAAAAGCTTCGGTAACGGCAGCATCTCCACCGAAGTTTGGAAATTCGCCCGAAAGGTTTATTCCAAGATGGGTGGTATTTGCTTCTCCCGCATATATCGGATCAAAAGCATCACCCAGATTGTGATTATCAAATGTGATCCAACCTTTAGAGCCTCTCATTCTTCTTACCTGACTGGCATGTCTGGCTTCTACCGAATGAATTTGTAAAGCGTACTCCAAGAGTGCATCATCATTTGCCAAAGCCCCGGCCTGACCTTTATAGGCTCTTACACCGGTGTCTTCAAACCCCTGAGACAAAGCAAGAAATGTATTATAATCGTCAAAAGGCATTAACCCAAGACCTGCAGAAAAATCAAAATTTGGTTCACCGACCGCTGCATCTCCAAGGGCTGCTACAAGAAAATTAACATGAGCTTTTTCATGATCCAGGATCAATCCAAAAACGTCTCTATCAGCTTCTGGAATCACACCGGAATCAATTCCCATCTGGTAGAAATTTCGTTCCAGGTATTCCAGCGTCAATGCAAAGTTGAGTACTTCAGTAGGAGAAGCCTGGTAGGCAGCAGATGCCATAGACATGGTTGCTGCGGAAGTATTTTTACTGGTTGCGGCCATTGCAAATGGAATAGAAACCAATGCAAGGTCTTTGCCTGTATTTTTAATTTTATTCAGGGTATTTCTTCGCGACATCCGAGCGTTCAATACCTCGGGATCGGAAATATTTTCTAAGAATTTTATAATATTCATAATTTTTTATTTAAAATTGAGATTCAGTTACGCAGTTGGAAAATTGTTGGTAATAAGCTTGGTTTCTAAGAATCCCGTAGCCTTTACAGCTTGAAGAACTTCTAGCGGTGGAGTAGCTTTATCGTATGCCGGTCCGGTACCAAAAAGTTTAACCAGGATATCATCTGAAGCAAAATTGGTCGTACCAGGTGCAATCAGGTTTCTAATTGCTGAAGCATGTCTTGCTTCCACAGAAACAATTTTTCCTGCTACCAGTAAGTAGTCAAGATTTTCCAGGAGCGTGCCCGCACCATTATAAGCTGAAACTCCAGTATCTTCTAAGATTTGCGAGACAGTTAACACCTGCTGCCTATCTGTAAAATCTACACTGCTAAAATTAAAATCTAGATCTGGTGCTACTTTCCCCGGAGGTGCAACTGTATTTAGAGCCTTTTTAAAGAATTCACGATGTATTACCTCATGATAATACAATTCTGTAAAGATTTGCTCTTCGTTGTCTTCTACTGGTGAAAATGATAATCCGGTATCGGTTACTACATTAGCATAAAATGCTGCTTCCAGCTGTTCCAGGATATAAGCGTAATTCAGAATAGCCAAATCACCTTTTCCCAGATTAAATACCTGTCCCTGTCCGCTTCCTTTTCCATTTGCATCTGCTACCTGGAAATCTTCCTCCAGGTTTTCATCGCTACAGGAATACATAAAAAGCCCGGTGCCTGCTACTAGCAGTCCGGATTTTTTGAGAAATTTTCTCCGTGAATTGTCTTTCTGTTCAGATCGTAAATCTGAAAACTCCACATTAATGATGGGTTTTTTCATAATAAAATATTTAATGGTTAATAAATATCGGGGGGACATTTATAATACATACGGAACAGACAAGTGCTTGGTTCTCAATTTTTTATATATTTATGATTATTAGTTTATAATTAACAACTATGAAGTGTTTTAATTGCGATATTCTGAATTTCAACGATTTTTTAAATTAATCTATGAAAGTAAATTCTTATTCAAAATTGAAACCTACAGGTTGTTGTTTTACTATGATATATGTTTTGCTTGCAATACCATCTATTCTGAAAGTAGACGAAATGATAAGTACTAAAACTGAAAAGTTATATACCAGGAGATCAAGGAAAAGATTGGAAATAGATAAATAACTTTTAAAAATGACTTGAATAGCAATGCAACATTTTTATTATATAAATGAACTCTTAGATTTTGGCACAAAAAAAACCTCCTTAGTTGCCTAAGGAGGTTTTTAATTATAAATATCGGGAAAGATTATTTCTTACCTTCCATTTTATCTTTCAACGCTTGAAGATCAGCATTAACATCACCAATAGTAGTGGCGCTATCTTTGCCTTGTGAAGCTGATTTCTTAGCAGCCTGCTTAACAATTTTTTGCTCTTCTTCTTTGTGAATTACCATGTGAGAAGCTACCACTCTCTTGAATTCTTTGTTGAATTCAATAATTTGGAATTCTGCTCCTTCACCCTGCTTCAGTTTACTTCCGTCTTCTTTTTCAAGATGTCTTTGCGGAATAAATGCCGTGATATCTTCATTGAAGTCTATAGTAGCACCTTTGTCTACGATCTCAGTGATCGCTGCAGTATGCTTAGATCCAACTCCAAAGTCTTTTTCATACTTATCCCAAGGATTGTCCTCGATCTGCTTATGTCCAAGACTAAGTTTTCTACCTTCAACATCAAGCTCAAGAACTACTACTTCAAGCTTATCACCTACATTCGTAAATTCAGATGGATGCTTGATTTTCTTAGTCCATGAAAGATCAGAGATATAAATAAGTCCGTCGATTCCTTCTTCTAACTCAACGAATACTCCGAAGTTAGTAAAGTTACGAACGATACCTTCATGCTTAGAACCTACAGGATACTTAGAAGTAATATCAGTCCATGGATCCTGGCTCAATTGCTTGATACCAAGAGACATTTTTCTGTCTTCTCTATCTAAAGTAAGAATTTGTGCTTCTACCTCATCACCAACATTTACGAAATCCTGAGCTGAACGCAAGTGCGTACTCCAAGACATTTCAGAAACGTGGATAAGACCTTCAACACCTTCAGCAACCTCAATAAATGCACCGTAATCTGCGATTACAACTACTTTACCTTTTACATTGTCACCAACTTTAAGTTGCTCATTAAGTGCATCCCATGGGTGTTGGCTAAGTTGCTTAAGACCTAACTGAATTCTTGATTTAGATTCATCAAAATCAAGGATTACAACATTCAATTTCTGATCAAGCTCAACGATCTCATTTGGATGGTTGATTCTAGACCAAGAAAGATCTGTAATATGTACAAGTCCATCAACACCTCCAAGATCAACGAATACACCGTAAGAAGTGATATTCTTAACAGTACCTTCAAGTACCTGACCTTTTTCAAGCTGACCGATGATCTCTTTCTTCTGCTCTTCGATATCTGCTTCGATAAGCGCTTTGTGAGAAACCACAACGTTTTTGAATTCATGGTTAATTTTAACCACTTTGAATTCCATGTTCTTTCCTACATAAGCATCGTAGTCTCTAATTGGCTTCACATCAATTTGTGAACCAGGTAAGAAAGCTTCAATACCAAATACGTCCACGATCATACCACCCTTAGTACGGCATTTAATAAACCCGTTTACTACAAGACTTTCATCGTGTGCTGTGTTTACTCTTTCCCAAGCCTTGATCACTCTCGCCTTACGGTGAGAAAGGATCAACTGACCTGTCGAATCTTCACGAACGTCAATGAGTACTTCAACGTCATCACCTTCTTTAAGGTCTGGATTGTAACGAAACTCGTTAAGAGAAATTACACCTTCACTTTTTGCGTTGATATCGATAATTGCATCACGATCTGTAATATTAATTACTTTTCCTGTTACAACTTCGTCATCTAAAGTGTCTACGAAATTTGCTGCTACCAGTTTTTCAAATTCTTCCAGCTTCTTATCGTCGATAGGATCAATTCCTTCTTCGTAGTTGTGCCAGTTGAATTCTTTAAGGAATTTCTCAGGATTTTCCTGTTGTTTTTCTTGTTCAGGTTGAGATTGAGAATCCATACCTGCTACGTCCTGAACCTCAACATTTTCAGTGTTGTCCTGAACTTCTTTGTTTTTTGTTTCTTCAGCCATTACTGACTCCTAAATTTGTATTCTGTGTTTCTTCGGAAATCTTTCAGCAAAACAGAAACTACAGAAGTTATTTATAGTTTTGATTTTCAAGCCTTTTTGGATTTCCGGTCTTCTGCCAAAAAGGTGTGCAAAAATACAACTTATTTTATATTATTCAAACCCCTAGTGCTCTATTTTTAAGCAGATTCAGTTTTCTTGAAACTAAAGTGAGCAATAAGGATAATTATCGTGTAGAAAAGACCTAATGATGCGACTCCTTCCCATTGAAAAAGCTCCCAGGCGTAAGCTCCGGTAATCGTCCCTAAGGCACCTCCGGCAAAGTATCCTACCATATAAATGGTATTAATTCTATTGCGGGCATTCTGATTCCTGGAAAATATAATATTCTGATTGGTAATATGTAGTGATTGTAATCCCATATCTACCAATAGAACTCCTATGACCAAACCAATGATAGAATTCCCTGAAAATTCAAAGATTACCCAGGCTAATAGCATAATGACTGTTGCCAGGGTGATCAAATTATTTTTATTCATGCGGTCGCTTAACTTACCTATGACCGTTGCTGCAAGCGCTCCTCCTATTCCCAGCAACCCAAAAGCTCCGGCAACACCGCTTCCATAATTAAAGTTATCTTCCATTACAAATACCAGCGTGGTCCAGAAAGCACTGAAACCAGCAAATCCCAATCCACCTCTTAGTGCAGCCAGGCGCACCGGACTTTCAGTTTTGAAATAATGCCAGGTAGAACGCATGAGTTCTTTATAAGTTCCTTTAAAATCTGGCTGAAGTTCGGGTAGTTTCAATTTTAGAAGTAACCATAGCACGAGCATCATTGCGGTAGCTCCATAATACATAGCTCGCCATCCAAAATATTCTCCTACATAACCGCTGATGAATCTACTCCCGAGGATTCCAATAAGGAGTCCGCTCATAACAATACCTATCGCACTACCCTTATTTTCAGGTTTCGCCAATTGTGCGGCCATGGGTACAAATACCTGGGGCACTACACAGGAAAACCCTACTATGAATCCTGATATAATTAATATGGGTAAGCTTGGTGCAATGGCCATTGCCAAAAGGCCAATAATGATGAAAATGAAATCTATCATCACCATTTTCTTCCGCGGGAATTTATCTCCTAACGGAATTATAAACAACAGTCCAAAGGCATAACCAAGCTGCGTGAATAATGGGACATTACTCACGGCCGCTTCAGATACATCAAAATCGTTCGCTATTAAATTTAATAAGGGTTGATTGTAGTAATTATTGGCTACTACAAAACCGGCACTGGCAGACATCAAATACAGCACCGATTTACTTATGCCTCTATTTTCAGACATTTCAGATTATTCGGATATTCTGTCTTCCACGATCTTTAAGATTTTGTCGAATTGCTCTTCGAGATTCAATTCTGAATTGTCAAATTCTACGGCATCATCGGCTTTTATCAAAGGAGAATCTTCCCTGGTAGAATCCATAAAATCCCTGTCTTTTACATTTTTAAGAACCGCATCATACGCTACCTCATCACCTCTTTCCCTTAGCTCATCGTATCTTCTTTGAGCACGCTTTTCAGTAGAAGCAGTCATGAAGATCTTTAATTCAGCATCTGGAAATACTACAGTTCCAATATCACGGCCATCCATCACCACACCTTTTTCCTTGCCCATTTCCTGCTGTTGCTCCACCAGTTTCTTTCTTACCTGCGGAATAGCGGCTACTTTGCTCACCTGCTCCGAAACCTCCATATAGCGGATCTCTTTCTCCACTCTCTCATCATTAAGATACATCTCTCCGAAACCGGCTTCTTCACTAAAAATGAACTTTAAACCAATAAATGGAAGATGCCTCACAATGGCTTCTTCATTCAAATTCGTATTAGATACAAATAGTTTACGCATCATATATAAAGTGACCGCACGATACATCGCACCGGTATCTACATATACATAACCAAGTTTTTTAGCCAGCCCTTTAGCTACTGTACTTTTTCCTGTTGAAGAGAAACCATCTATGGCGATCGTTATTTTCTTTTCCATGTAATTGCAATTCTTTTACAAAGGTAAATTTTTATAAAAGCATTCAGGTATTAAAATGAGAAAAGCCCCTTTCGGGGCTTATCTTTATAGCTTCTTTGCGTTCTTCACATTTTGATTAGTGAGAGCTATATCTATCACATCGCTCATCTCTTTAACGTAATGAAAAGTAAGACCTTTTACATACTCTTCTTTAATCTCTTCAATATCCCGTTTGTTATCTTCACAAAGAATAATCTCTTTAATTCTGGCTCTTTTCGCAGCCAGGATCTTCTCTTTGATACCACCAACAGGTAATACTTTACCTCTCAAGGTAATCTCTCCCGTCATCGCTATACTTTTCTTTATCTTCTTCTGGGTAAACAAAGAAACTAAAGATGTGAGCATCGTGATACCGGCACTTGGTCCATCTTTTGGTGTGGCTCCTTCAGGAACGTGAATATGTACGTTATATTGATCAAATATAGAAGGAGTAATTCCTAGTCTCTCAGCATTTGCTTTAATATATTCCATAGCAATAGTAGCAGACTCTTTCATCACCTTACCAAGATTCCCGGTAATGCTAAGGTTTCCTTTTCCTTTTGAAAGAATTGATTCTATAAATAAGATATCACCACCTACCTGGGTCCATGCTAAACCGGTGACTACACCGGCAACATCATTATTTTCGTATTTATCACGCTCCAGTTTTGGGCTTCCAAGAATCTCAATAATATCTTCTCCAGATACCTTGATATTATACTCCTCCTCCATCGCAATGTTCTTGGCCGCATAACGAACTACTTTCGCAATTTGTTTCTCTAATGCACGAACACCAGATTCACGAGTATAGCCTTCAACTACTTTTTCCAGTTGTTTTTTACCAATCTTAAGATGATCTGAATTCAACCCATGTTCCTCAAGCTGTTTTGGCAATAAATGCCTTTTTGCGATTTCTACTTTTTCTTCGATAGTATAACCGGTAACATTAATGATCTCCATACGATCTCTCAATGCAGGCTGAATGGTACTTAAAGAATTACAGGTAGCAATAAACATCACCTTAGAAAGATCAAATCCCATTTCCAGAAAATTATCATGGAATTCAGAATTTTGCTCAGGATCCAGCACTTCTAATAATGCTGAAGATGGATCTCCAGAATTTCCGACTGCTAACTTGTCTATTTCATCCAGCACAAAAACAGGATTACTGGTTCCCGCCTTTTTTAAACTCTGGATAATTCTACCGGGCATTGCACCAATATAGGTTTTTCTATGACCTCTAATTTCAGCTTCATCACGAAGACCTCCCAATGAAATTCTCACATATTCCCGGCCCAAAGCTTCTGCTACAGATTTACCTAAAGAAGTTTTACCAACTCCCGGAGGTCCGTAAAGACAAAGAATAGGCGATTTCATATCATTTCTTAGCTTTAGCACAGCAAGATATTCAATGATACGTCTCTTAACGTCATCTAAACCATAATGGTCCCGGTCCAGAATCTTCTTGGCTCTTTTAAGATCGAATTTATCTTTACTGAATTCATTCCAGGGAAGATCCAGAAACAGGTCTAAATAATTTCTTTGAATCGAATATTCCGCAACCTGCGGATTCATTCGTTGCATCTTGGAAAGCTCCTTTTCGAAATGATTCTTAACATCTTCATCCCATTGCTTATCCTTCGCACGATCACGCATCTCCACGATTTCCCCTTCATGAGAAACACCCCCAAGTTCTTCCTGGATGGTTTTCATTTGCTGATGAAGAAAATATTCACGCTGTTGCTGGCTCATATCACTCTGCACCTTGCTTTGAATATCATTTTTGAGTTCCAGTTTCTGGTTCTCTGTATTCATATGCTTTAAAGTTGCCAGCGCACGCTCCTTAAGATCGTTCATCTCTAAAAGCTTCTGTTTCTCCTCAACACTAAGGTTCATATTAGAAGAAACGAAATTTATCAGAAAGGAATTACTCTCAATATTCTTGATCGCAAAAGATGCTTCTGAAGGAATATTAGGGCTTCCTTTGATGATCTGGAGCGCCAGATCTTTTATAGAGTCGATAATTGCAGAAAACTCTGCATTATCTTTTTCCGGCCTGTTATCAGGAACTTCAGTAATAGTAGCATTCATATAAGGCTGCTCGGTCACCACTTCGGTAATCTGGAAACGCTTTTTACCCTGAATAATCACGGTGGTATTCCCATCGGGCATTTTCAACACCCTAAGGATCCTTGCTACTACTCCTACCTTATTAATATCTTTAGAAGTAGGATTCTCCACTTCCTCATCTTTTTGAGACACCACTCCAATGGTCTTGCTCCCGTTATTCGCTTCGTTAATAAGCTTAATAGAAGCATCCCTTCCTGCGGTAATTGGTATCACTACTCCAGGAAACAACACTGTATTCCGAAGCGGAAGTATAGGTAAAGTTTCCGGAAGATTTTCACGATTTATTTCCTCTTCATCTTCAGGAGTCATTAACGGGATTAATTCTGCATCTTCATCAATTCCCTGCAATGACAAACTGTCAATATTACTAAACTTTGTTTTCGTCATAATTATATTTAAGTCAAACTGTCATCAAAACTAATATTCGTTAATTTTGAGAAGTTATTTAAAAGCCCTGATAGATAAGGCTTTCAGTTTTATTTCAGATTTTCTATTTCAAATATTCAATTCTTATGCCACGCTGAAAGCAAAATAATTTTTCAAAAGTGTAACAAATAAAAAAGAAGTCCATCTTTATTATAGAAACCAAGTTTTAATTGACACCAACCATCATCCATATTAAAGACCTGGTAGCACGTTGTCGTCATGGCGATGAACGTGCTCAAATGGAAATTTATGATCGTTATTACAAAGCGATGTACAATACTGCGTATCGTATCACGGGGCATTCTGCTGAAGCCGAAGATATTATGCAGGAGTCTTTTTTAAATGCTTTCACAAAAATTGAAAGTTTTAAAGAAAATTCCACTTTTGGAGCGTGGTTAAAGAGAATTGTGGTGAACGAAAGTATTACGGCTTATAAGAAAATTACAAAGCTGGGCGAAGTAAGCTATAATGATGCGTTAAAAAATGAAGCTGATGATGGAGGTGTTTCTTTGAATGAAGATGATAAGAACAATACTAAAGTTCGTTTAATCCTACAACAAATTAGGTCTCTTAAGGAGAATTACAGACTTGGTTTAACCTTGCATCTAATTGAAGGATACGACTATGAAGAAATTTGTGAAATAATGAATATTTCTTATGCCAATTGCCGAACGATGATCTCCAGGGCAAAAGAAAGCCTAAGAAAAAAGTTACAGGATCATGAAAAATAATGAATTTAACGGCCTTTTCGAAGATTTGAATTTCGATATCGAAGAGCCCCATACCGGGCACGAAAAACGATTTTTTAAGAAGCTCAGTAAAAGATCACGAGTTTCGGAAAAAAAAGGAAAAGTACGCAGCTTATGGGCTCCTATAATTGGAATTGCTGCCAGCTTTTTGCTCGCGTTTTTTCTTTTAGGTGAGTTTATCACTCCGGCTGCTTCAGCCAAAAATTCAGATCTGGCAAGTATCTCTTCTGAAATGAAACAAACGCAGGAATTTTATACTGGCGTGATCAAAAAAGAATTAACAGCTCTAAATGAAGAAAAGTCACCTGAGACCGAAGTCATTATTAATGATGCTTTAATTCAAATGGAGAAACTGGATAGAAACTATGAAAATCTAAAAAAAGACCTTATAAAAAGTGGTAAAGATAATAGAGTAATTCACGCTATGATTCAGAATTTCCAGCAAAGGATAGACCTCTTAAATAACGTTTTGACCCAAATTGAAAATATTAAAACACTAAAGAAAGACAGTTATGAAAACAATATTATCTAGTATCCTAATTTTTGCGGTGCTGGCACCAGGACTCCCCTATTATGATGCAAATATGGCTATAAAAAGCTGTATCAGTTTAGAAAATGAACTCAACGGAAAACATACTAAAGAGAAAAAGATCACAGAAGAGTTTAATGTAAATTCAAATTCCAATCTAAGCATCAATAACAGCTATGGAAATGTTGATATTACCACATGGGATGAAGATCGGGTTGTCATTGAGGTTATTATCAAGACCAATGGAAATGATGAAGATAAAGTTCAGGAAAAACTGGAAGAAATCCATGTAGATTTTGATCAGTCTTCTTCCGGAGTAAGTGCAAAAACCAGATTTTCTAAAGAAGAAAAATCATGGTGGAAAAGTTTAACCGGTGGATTTGATAATGTGAATATGGAAGTAAATTATATTATAAGGGCTCCTGAAGGAAACCATCTGGACATTAATAACGATTACGGCGGAATTTATATTGATAAAACTACAGGAAATGCCAAAATTAGGTGTGACTATGGCAAAATAGACATCGGCGAATTAAGAGGGAAATCTAATTATTTTAATTTTGATTATACTCGCAACAGTCGTATAGGTTATGTTACCAATGCAGAAATTAATGCAGATTATTCAGATTATGAAATTGAAGAAGCCGGACAATTAACTATTAGTGCTGATTACTCTAAATCTAAAATAGGGAAAGTATCTAAAATGGAATTCAACTGTGACTATGGTAGCGTTGAAGTAGGCAAAGTAAAAGTACTGGTTGGTAATGGTGATTATTTAACCACTAAAATAGACCGCGTTTTTAATTCTTTAGATCTGAATATGGATTACGGCTCACTTTCTATAGAAAAGATAGTTAAAGACGCGAGTAAAATTGATATTAATACTGATTATGCTGGAGTAAACATTGGGTATGACCACGAAATGAGCTTTCAGTTTGATATAAAAACTTCCTACGGCGGAATAAGTGGAATGGAAGATCTTGAAATTAGAAAAAGAGATCAGGGTAACTCAAATCACAGTATTTCAGGATATTATGGATCATCATCAAATGATACCAAGATCAATATATCTACCAGCTATGGTAGCGTGAAATTCAACAAAAATTAATCTTTCATCTAACAACTAAAATTATGAAAAAATCAATTTTATTATTCGCGACTTCTCTATTATTTATGGCAACTGCCTGCGCACAATGGGGTGGTGAGAGAGTAAGAGGAAATGGTGATGTGGTCACTAAAGATAGAAATGTAGGCTCCTATGACGGAGTACAGCTTGTAGGCTCCATGAATGTAGAATTAGTTTCAGGAAGTGAAGGCACTTTAAAAATTCAGGCAGAAAGCAATCTACAGGAATATATTAAAACAGAAGTGAAAAATGGAAAACTTAGAATTTCCACGGAAGAAGGTTTTAACCTTAATCCAAAAGATGACATACTTATTACCGTACCTGTTGAAAATATAGAAGAAGTTTCTGTTACGGGTTCTGGTGATATCTGGACAAAAGACAGGCTAAAATCTTCAAACATGAAGGTACAGGTTACAGGCTCGGGAGATTTGAAGCTTGATTTGGAAGTTAAAGATCTTAAAGGAATGGTGACAGGATCTGGAGATGTAAAATTAAAAGGAAAAAGTCAGAATTTTGAATGTACCGTTACTGGCAGTGGAGACTTTGAAGCTTTCGAATTACAGGCTGAAAATGTAGAGGCCAAAGTATCAGGTTCAGGAGACATTATGGTAAATGCCAGCAATTCATTAAAAGCTTCTGTTTCTGGTTCTGGGGATATAGTATATAAAGGAAACCCTGCTAAACAGGATTTTAAAACCCATGGGTCTGGAAGTGTAACTTCCCATTAATAATTAAATAGTTTACAATGTTGAGAGGCTGTGTAAAAAGTTTAATTTTATGTCACTGCGAGGCACGAAGCAATCTGCAAATTAGTAATCATCAACTGGCAGACTGCTTCACTACGTTCGTAATGAGAGTTAAGCTTATTTTTCTCACCACCTCTTTTATTCCTTAATAATTCTTTTCGGCACTCTCATTAATAAGATCACACCCGCTATAAAGAACACAACTAAAAATAAGATTGCATTTCTTACACTTCCCGTACTTTGGGCTACATAACCATATAATGACATTCCGATTACTATTCCTATCTTTTCCGCTACATCATAAAAACTAAAATAACTGGCGGTATCCAAAGCATTTTCAGGCAACATTTTGGAATAAGTAGATCGCGAGAGTGACTGGATACCTCCCATTACAAGTCCTACAGAAGCCGCTGCAAAATAAAATTGAATAGGCGTTGTAATAAAATAAGCATAGCCGCAGATTGCGATCCATATTAAATTGATGAAAATAAGAGTTTTTATATCACCAAATTTTATGGCTAACCTTGACGTTAAAGTTGCACCCGCAACTGCTACCAATTGAATTAATAAAATACTAATAATAAGTCCCGTAGTTGGATCCTGATCTCCCCACTCCAACTCTTCGATCCCGAAATACGTGGCAACTAACATAATCGTCTGTACAGCCATACTATAGACAAAAAATGCTATGAGGTAGCGTTTTAAAGTTTTATTCTGCTCAATGGATTTCCAGATTCCCTTAAGCTCTTTAAATCCATTAAAAAGAACATCATTGGTAAGTTTAGCTTTCTTATTCCCTTTTGGCAAGTAGTAATAGGTGTACTGGCTAAAGCCGATCCACCAAACCCCTGTAAGAACAAATGAAAGTCTGGTAGGCAGGCCTTCATCTTCAAAACCAAACCACTCATATTTTAAAATCATTAGTAAGCATAAAATAAGTAAGACTACGCTCCCAATATAACCCAGGGAGAAGCCTTTGGCACTGGCTTTATCCTGTTGATCTGGAAAAGCGACATCGGGTAAATAAGAATTATAGAATACAAGGCTGGACCAGAATCCTATCAGCGCCAGAAAGTAACATAAAAGACCAAACCATAGATGATCAAGGCTAAACCAGAATAAGCCAATACACGAAATGGCTCCCAGGTAGCAAAAGAATTTTAAAAAATTCTTCTTGTTACCAATATAATCTGCAATACCAGACAAAAATGGACTCAAAAAGCTAACCACCAGGAATGCGCCTGCGGTTACATAACTTATAAGGGAATCGTTGTTAAAGTTTATGCCCAGGAAAGTAACAGTATCACTTATCTTATTTCCATCGCTATCTTTAATAATAGTGAGGGCTCCATAAAAAATAGGAAAGATCGCGGAAGAGATAACCAGGCTATAAACAGAATTGGCCCAGTCATAAAAAGCCCAGGCATGAATAAGCTTCTTACTTCCTTTTGGTAATTGCTTCATGCACTAAAAATAGAAAAAGCCACCGAATCTGGTGGCTTTTCAATCTTATTTTTAGAATATCTTATTTGAAACTGGTCGTTCCATATTTTTTGGCCTCCTCTATTGCTTCAGGAGCCCATTGTGTCAAGTTGTTAATTCTCGTCTGCGTAGAAGGGTGGGTACTTAAGAATTCTGGTGGAGCCTGCCCCCCATTAGCTTGCATTCTTCTCCATAATTCTGGAGCTTCACGAGGATCGTAACCTGCAATTGCCATCATACTAAGACCTATTCTATCTGCTTCAGATTCGTGACTTCTACTAAATGGAAGCATTACTCCAAGCTGAGAACCAAGGCCATAAGCCTGAGCAAAAATTTGTTGAGTGCTTTCACTTCTTCCACTTACTGCTACAGAACCTGCCACAGCACCAATCTGTTGCAATTGTGCCGCACTCATTCGTTGAGCCCCGTGGTCTGCAAGCGCGTGAGCAATCTCATGAGCCATAATTGTAGCCAATCCGTTAGTGTTCTTAGCTTCATCCAGGATTCCGGTATAGACAACTACCTTTCCACCCGGCATTGCAAATGCATTAGCCTGATCATCTTTTACCAGGTTAAATTCCCATTTAAAATCGCTCATAAAACCCTGGTAACCGTTAGCATTGAGATAGCGCTCGGCGGCCACCACAATATCTTCTCCAAGTTTCTTCACCATTCTTGAATCTTCAGTTCCGCGAACTACTTCGGCTTCATTCAAAAACTGGTTATATTGTTCAAAAGAAGAAGGGAACAATTGATCGTTAGATACAAAGTTAAGATTCTTCTCTCCTGTAAAGGGATTGGTCTTACATGCTACCACTAAGAGAAGCACACTTAACCATAAAAAAGTAATTCTAAATTTCATGATTTTTGGTTTTTAGTAACTTAAAAGTACAAAAGCAGTCTACTCGCTGCAGATGGTTTAAGTATGATTTAACACTAACTAATGTTTCAAAAACAATACCATTGTTGATATTTGCAGTATCTACAAGGCTTAAGAGGCTAGTTTTAGCTAATGTTATAAAAAATATAATAGACTTAGGAATTCTTAAATATGACCAAAAAAACAAAAGACAATATACCGGTTCAAAGGCTACTGGTACCTTCTTATATATTGGCGATCTCCACAATTCTAACAAAGATCTCTCCTTTTTTAGCAAGTAGATTTGCGGCAAAATTATTTCTCACTCCCTTTAAGTACAAATTACCGGGAAGAGAAAAAGAAATGGATTCTAATTCGGTTCAAAAGACGGTAATTGTGCCATCCATGAATCGTGAGATAGTTACTTATGAATACGGAGAAGGTGATAAGAAAATATTATTGGTTCATGGCTGGAGCGGAAGAGGAACACAACTCGCCAAAATAGCTGAAGCGTTAAAAGCTAAAGGCTATATGGTTATTAGTTTTGATGCACCAGCGCACGGAAAAGCTGATGGAAAAATGAGCATGATGCCATTTTTTATTAAAGCCGCTCATTATCTGGACGAGCAGCATGGTTCATTTGAAGCTGTCATCGGTCATTCTCTTGGCGGAATGGCTGCTTTGAAAGCAATAAGCGAAGGCTTAAAAACAAAGAAGCTGGTCATTATTGGAACCGCAAATAATATCACTGAAATCACCAGGCATTTTGCCGAAAATATGAAGATGAATCATAAGGTAGCTGCAAAGATGAAAGACTATCTGGATGCAAAATTTAATGAAGATATGGATACACTTTCCGGCGCTATTTCTGCGGAAAATGTAAAAATACCTACCCTGGTTATTCACGATGAAAAAGATGTAGATGTTAAAGTTAATTCGGCTTACGAAATACATGAAACACTGAAAAATAGCGAACTAATGATCACTTCAGGACAAGGACATAGACGTGTTTTAGGAAATCCTGAGGTTATTAACAAAATCACAACTTTTATCACGGCACAATCTTTGTAATTTTATTGGAAAGAAAAATTTTATGAAAAAGTTATTTTTATTCACTGTTCTCGCAACTTTTCTAATGAGCTGTAACGGGAATGCTCAAAAAACATCTAAAAAATCTTCAAAAGATTATGAAGTCAGCAAAACTGAATCTGAATGGAAAGAAGAGCTTACTTCAGAAGAATTTGATGTGTTAAGAAAAGCGGCAACAGAAAGACCATTTTCCAGCGAGCTCAACGATATTAAAAAGCCCGGTACTTTTGTATGTGCGGCATGTGGAAATGAACTCTATAAAACCGAACACAAATTTATGAGCGGTACCGGATGGCCGAGTTTTGATCGTCCTATTGAAGGTGGAGTGGCTTATGGTAGTGATTCAAAGTTGGGATACCAGAGAGACGAAGTACATTGTGCCAGATGTGGTGGTCACTTAGGTCATGTTTTTAATGATGGTCCAAAGGAAACTACCGGGAAAAGGCATTGTATTAACGGTATTGCAATGGACTTTAATCCTGAAAACGAATAAAATGAAAAAATATAAAGTAGAAAAATCCGAAGCAGAGTGGAAAAAAGAACTTTCTCCTGAACAGTTCAGAGTGCTTAGAGAGAAAGGTACAGAAGCTCCAAATTCCGGAAAATACAATCTGCATTTTGATGAAGGCGAATACAAGTGTGCGGCTTGCGGAGACAAACTTTTTGAAAGTAATTCTAAGTTTGAAAGTGGTTGTGGATGGCCTAGTTTTGATGATGCCATAGAAGGAAAAGTGGAGTATATCCAAGATAAAACCTTTGGAATGATACGTACGGAAATTCTCTGTTCAAACTGTGGTAGCCATCTTGGCCATATTTTTGATGATGGTCCTACAGATACAGGCCAGCGCTACTGTGTGAATTCGGCCAGTATAGAATTTAATAAATAACTAAATCTAATTTATCATGAAAAAATTTTTATCCCTTATAGTATTAACCAGTTTATTTTTTGTCTCATGTTCTTCAGACGGCGAACGAGGGCCACAAGGACCTGCGGGTGAAGATGGAATCGACGGCCTTGATGGACTTGGGTATACATACGAGCGTACAATTAATTTTGATTATTTTTCTGATGCCAATTTATATTCTCAATTAATCGAAATTCCAGATGATGTGGCAACATTCGAACCTGAATCTGATGCAGTTCTTGTTTATCGTCTGGAAATACTAGACGCCGACGATGGTGGAACTATTGATTCGTGGAGTCTAATCCCTCAAAATTTCTTTATTGGAGATGGGACCATTCAGTACGTGTACAATCATACAGTAAGTGATGTCGAAATAATTATAGATGGAAACTTCGATCTAAGTAATCTTAGCAGTGAATTTATTGATAATCAGACCTTCAGAATTGTAGTATTACCATCTGCCACTTTTGAAGCCAATGCAGATGTAGATTTCTCTAATTTTGGTGAAGTTCAGAAAAGATTCGATCTTGATATAAAATAGATTCATCTCGATCTACATATCTTAACCTTGCAAAGCCTGTATGTTTTAATACAGGCTTTTTTTTATGCCTTTCTCTCTACTTTCTAACTTTCAGTTTAGGGTTTAATTCCTTAAATTCGCAAACTCTATAACCAGATTCAAAATATTCCGAATATGAGTAAATATGATATTATAGTATTAGGTAGCGGCCCGGGTGGTTATGTAACTGCGATACGTGCTTCTCAATTAGGTTTTAAAACCGCAATTGTTGAAAAAGAAAGCCTTGGAGGTGTATGCCTTAACTGGGGATGTATCCCAACCAAAGCACTTCTTAAAAGTGCAGAGGTTTTTGATTACCTGAAGCATGCTGAAGATTATGGTTTAAAGCTTGAAAAAGCCGACAAAGACTTTGGAGCCGTAGTAAAAAGAAGCCGAGATGTAGCCGATGGAATGAGCAAAGGTGTTCAATTCCTTATGAAGAAGAACAAAATCGATGTTCTCGAAGGATTCGGAAAATTGAAATCAGGCAAAAAAGTAGAAGTTACTGACAGTAAAGATAAGAAAACAGAATACCAGGCAGATAATGTTATTATCGCAACCGGTGCTCGTTCAAGAGAATTACCAAATCTTAAGCAGGATGGTAAAACTGTAATTGGATATCGTGAGGCAATGACCCTGAAAAAACAACCTAAATCTATGATCGTGGTTGGTTCAGGAGCTATTGGAGTTGAGTTTGCTCATTTCTACAATGCTATGGGAACTGAAGTTACTGTGGTTGAATACCTTCCAAATGTGGTGCCTTTAGAAGATGAAGAGGTTTCTAAGCAATTTGAAAGAAGCATCAAAAAAGCTGGAATTAAGGTGATGACCAATTCTTCCGTAGAGAGCGTTGAAAAATCTGGCGGAAAAGTTAAAGCTAAGGTGAAAACCAAAAAAGGTGAAGAAACGCTTGAGGCTGATATTGTACTTTCTGCAGTAGGGATTAAATCAAATATTGAAAATATAGGTCTTGAAGATCTTAATATTAAGACTGAAAAAGATAAAATCGTTGTAAATGATTTCTACCAGACCAATGTTTCAGGAATTTATGCTATTGGAGATGTGGTTCATGGCCCTGCTTTAGCACACGTTGCTTCAGCTGAAGGTATTCTTTGTGTTGAAAAGATCAAGGGAATGGACGTAGAGCCATTAGACTACGGAAATATTCCTGGATGTACCTATGCGACTCCAGAGATCGCTTCAGTTGGAATGACTGAAAAGCAGGCAAAAGAAGCAGGTTACGAACTTAAGATTGGGAAATTCCCATTCTCAGCTTCAGGAAAGGCTAGTGCTTCCGGTAAAAAGGACGGATTCGTTAAAGTAATTTTCGACGCGAAATACGGCGAATGGTTAGGTTGCCATATGATTGGTGCCGGTGTAACCGATATGATCGCGGAAGCTGTCTTAGGCAGAAAACTGGAAACTACAGGCCACGAAGTATTAAAAGCTGTTCATCCTCACCCAACCATGAGTGAAGCCGTTATGGAAGCTGTTGCAGCTGCTTATGATGAAGTAATTCACTTGTAGTAGACGTTAGACGTTAGACGTTAGACGTTAGATAAAATTAAAAATCCTGCATTCAAAAGAGTGTGGGATTTTTAATTTTTTGTCATTTCGAGCTTAGGGAGAAATCTCTTCAAAATTGGATATTCATGGATTATATAAAAGAGTTCTGGAACTTGCTATGAGATTTCTCAGTCGGTTCTCTTCTTCGAGATGACAACTATTTAGATTAGCTCTTCGTCATCCTGAACTTGTTTCAGGATCTCATAGAATCATATTTTTTTGTTTTTTGTCATCCCGACGATAGGAGGAATCACTCGTGGGATTCTTCACTCCACTACGTTGCATTCTGAATCACAATCAACTTTTATTGTTATTTCAACCGTGGGGAGAAATCTCTTCAAAATTGGATTTTCATGGATTATATAAAAGAGTTCTGGAACTTGCTATGAGATTTCTCAGTCGCTATATGCCTTCGAAATGACAAACTATTTAGATCAACTCTTCGTCATCCTGAACTTGTTTCAGGATCTTATAGAATTGGATTTTTTTGTTTTTTGTCATCCTGACGATAGGAGGAATCTCTCGTGGTATTCTTCACTCCACTGCATTGCGTTCTGAAAGACAATCAACTTTTACAATCATCTCGACAGCAGGGAAGAATCTCTTTTGATTTTAGCTTAAATGAATGATTTAAAAAAGTACAAAACACTTTAACAAGATTTCTCAGTCGCTATACTCCTTCGAGATGACAATTTCAAAAATACACTCTAAAATTTCGGAATAAGATCACAAAAACAAAATTCGGTATCCCAGGATTTATCTTCGTCCTGAAAGCAATTATCATCATCATTTTCAGCAGGTTTATAAGATCTCTTTACCTTCTCCCCTATTTCAAATTCAACAGGCGAACTAAATATAGGCCCGTCAAAAACAAACGTATGAAACTCTCCATTTTCACCACAGGGATCTACATTTTCCGGTAGATCTGAAATAAAATCATGGTCTATAATTCTTCCGCAGAAAGATTCTTCCAAATATTTAGAATTAGTACAAACCACTATCGCTTTAAAACCAAGCTCTAAAAATTCTGATATTAGTTCTTTAGTATCCTTCTTCCATAAGGGAAACACAGGAGTTAATCCAATATTTTTTAACTGATCTTCCCGGTATTGTTTGAGGTCCTCTAAAAAGATATCTCCGAAAAGACTATGAGTAAAACCAGCATCTACCAAAGAATCTGTTGCTTTCTTCATTTTCAGATTATACTCTTCCATGCTAGTTTCAGCACTTAACTCAGAAATTTCAATAGGCAATCCTATTTTTTCTGCCTGTTTTAGCAAGAGCTCTTTTCTAACTCCATGCATGGTCACCCTTCCTACATCTTTATTTATTGTGGTAAGCAGTTTTTCAACCTTATATGCATTCTGCGCATTAGCATAATAAAGTGCAAGAGCTGAATCTTTACCACTGCTCCAGTTTAGATAAGCCTTATTCATCTTTATCATTTAAAAAACTCTGGATAGCAAGATCATAGCTTTGCAATCCAAAACCAACAATAATCCCTTTGGCAATTGGTGAAATGTAAGATTTGTGACGAAATTCTTCTCTGGAAAACGTGTTCGAGATATGAACTTCTACTACCGGAGTATCTATAGCTGCAACGGCATCTCCTATTCCAACAGAAGTATGTGTATACGCGGCAGCATTTAAAATTATTCCATCATAATCCTCGCGGGCATTCTGAATTTTATCTATTAGTTCTCCTTCAATATTAGTCTGATCATATGACAATTCAATATTTCTAAATCTAAATTGTAGCTTTGAGAAATAATCTTCAAAACTCTCTGTTCCATATTTCTTAGGCTCACGAGTACCCAGGAGATTGAGGTTTGGCCCGTTAAGTATTAGTAGCTTCATAATGTAAATGTAGCAAATTGTTAATCTTATTCATGAAATATGGGGAGACGAAAACTAAAATTTGGTTTTAAAGCTTAAACTTAGTGGTTGTATAGGTGTTAATTGAATAGGTTGAAAAGCATCATCGGGTGAAGTGTTATACAAACTCTGAAACGTTCTTCCTTCGATCTGGATTTTTTTGTTTACATCGTATCCTAATCCTGCATTCAATCCAAAATCATAAGATCTAAACCCATCAAATCTAGTAGAAATAATCGTCTGCTGTCCTCCCAGAATATAAACATCTGAATTCCCTATATAATATTTTAAGGTATGACCTATCTCAAACATTATCACATTAGGAGTGCTTATCTCAAAGGTTTCGGGACGTAGAAATAATCCGTTAGTAATATCTTCGAGATTATAGAGTCCGTTATATATTCCATTATTTAGATTCAAATTTCCATTTAGTTGAATGGAAGAAGCATCATATTTCTGGTATTTACCGGGAAAATTTAGAATACTATTATTTTCTGTTTCCTGCGAGATACCAGACAATATAAAAATCAGAGAAAAAAGAACTGTTAACCTAAAAGACATAAAAGCAGTTTTACTGAAATTATTAAATAATAAGATTTAAACGATCTACTTTAAAGATAAATTAACGTCCAGACATAAAAAAAACGTAGAACAACCTGCTTTTCTACAATCTAAACTTTAATCCTAACCGGAAGCCATTAAATGCTTTTTTATATTAATTCTCATTTAAATTTTAATGATTGGTATTCAGATTCTTTTTCCTGCGCCTGTGCACAAAGAGACAGAATGCTGAATAGTACAATTAAACTGATATTTTTTAGCAATTAAGATTAAGTCAGTCAGTTTAATAATTTAGAATTTCAGGTTTATATAAAACGTAATCTAATTATAGATATTATTCCTAAGCGTTATAAAATAAAAAAAGCGAAGCCTAATCGCTTCGCTTTTAAATGTATATAATTAATGCAATTTTAGAATTTATACCCGAGACCAATATTCAAGCTGTGATATTGTCCATTAATATCTTCATAGACCCCGTCCCTGTGTTTAGAAGGAATTCTATTTGTAATTTCATAGGAATATCTTCCGCTCACGAAAAAGTTTTCATTGATATCATATCCAACACCTCCGCTAAGATCAATTCCTACGGTATTCAAAAATCCAAAAGTATCTTCAAGCAGAAAAGTTACCTGTGGTCCAGCCTGGAAATAAACCTTAGATTGAGCCACATACAATTTGGCAAGTACCGGTACCATAAGAAAATTAGTCTCTTCAACATTTCCATAATTCACAGCTGCTTCCAGTCCGAAATTTTGAGATAACATTAATTCTCCAATTGCTCCAATATAAAAACCAGAAGCAGATTCTGACACATTAATTCTATCAACCTCATTTTCTACGGAGGCATTTATATTTAAATATCCGGCATTAGCACCAAAAGAGAATTCCTGAGAATTGGCATTGATTGATAAAACAGCAAACATTAATAATAGTAAAGATCTTTTAAACATATTGATTCGATTTATTTGATTGAAGCGGCAAACATACTATAAAACTTCAGTTTTTGGAAGAAAAACAAACTAACTTTTAAGCATAAAAAAAGCGAGAAAATTCATTCTCGCTTTAAACTTCAAAAAATATCTAATTTAAAGTCCGAATTCGACTCCTAAATTTATTGAACTCCAACTACCGCCATCTACACTTACTCCCGAATATGAAGTTATCAAGCCTACAAGTCCAAAATCGTAACCTACCTGAGGCCGATAGTAAAACCCTCCATCAAGTCCATCTGTGATACCAATTCCGTAACCAAGGTCTGCTCCCAGAAAGAAAGAATCTGTTAGTCCATAACGTCCAGCAGCAGCCACTGGTAAAAACTGTCCGTTGTCAATAAAATCAGATTCTTCAGGGAAAAAATTCATATAGCCTATCATAGGTCCAATGCTAAGCCTATCTGCTACCTCGAACATATAAGCTACATCAGCTCCAACCTGGAGATTATAAAAATCTGAAACATCTCCCGTTGGAATCCCAACATTTATTCCAGCTTTAAAACCTTGGCCGTACGAAAACGAAGACATTATTAATGCCCCAATGATCAATAATTTTCTCATAATGAAATTTTTAGGTTGTTAATTATCAACTAAATATATTAAAAAAGTTTCCTATGTTAAAAATTTCTAGAGAGACAGGGGAAAAATCCCCTATGAGATTAAATATTATGATTGATACCTGATTTTCAAAAATTTAAATAAATATTTAATTATAAGGCATAAAAAAAGCGAAGAATAATTCTCCGCTTTTTAATCATTATAGATGACTTATTTCTTAAAACTGGTATCCAATACCTGCCTGCCATACTGAGTTATGCGCATCAGAGCCTTCAAAGACTTCTGTAAATCCATAAGTATATCTACCCTGGATAAAGAAACCATTATTCAGTTTGTACTCTAAACCAGCAGCACCTCCGAATTCAAAATCATTAACGAGACCATCAAGCTCTACATCTCCCCCATTTTCGGTTGGAGAGTAATCAATTTCTTCGTTTACATTGAAATTAAAAGAAGGTCCAGCCTGCACGCTTAAACCATCCAAAACATAAATTTTAGCTAACACAGGAACCTGAATATAATCCAGTTGATATTCAATATTATCGTCTGTATCAAAAATGTTATCTTCATCTATGGAAGCAAAATCATATCCCTGGGCAGAATACAATACCTCAGGCTGAATAGAAACCCTATTTGCCACCGGAATTTCAGCTAATAGACCAAAATTCAACCCTGTTCTTGAACTTGGATTATCAAAATAATCTCCGGTCACGGTAGAAAAATTTAAACCACCTTTAATACCAAAATTCCATGACTCCTGCGCGCTGGCACTAATTGTACCTCCAAAGATTGCAATAGCAATTACTAAAAACGTCTTCTTCATAATTATTATTTTTATTATTTCTGCGGCAAATGTAGGTGTCATCTTGTTAAAAAAACCTTAGCTAAACCTAAAGTATTATTAAGACTGATAGCCTCCAATTCTTATCTTTAACACATGAAATGGCAAAATGCGCTAAAAGACTATCAGTACTATCTAAAGCTTGAACGCGGACTTTCAGAGAACTCCATCGCAAACTATAGTTTGGATGTGATTAAACTGATTAATTATTTAGATGTTAATGAAATTCAGATTAGTCCAGATAAAATTTCAGAAAAATGGATTCAGGAATTTATTTACAGTGTTTCAAAAGATCTAAATGCCCGGTCTCAATCCCGTTTAATTTCAGGTCTAAGAAGTTTTTTTAGTTATCTCCTATTTGAGGATTATAGAAAAGATAATCCCTTGGATTTAATGGAGTCTCCAAAGATTGGAAGGAAGTTACCAGACACCATTTCAATTGCCGAAGTAGATAAAATAATCGCGGCCATAGATTTAAGTAAAAATGAAGGTGAGCGAAATAGGGCAATTATTGAAACCCTTTATGGTTGTGGTTTAAGAGTTTCAGAATTGACAGATCTCAAAATATCGGATCTCTTCTTTAAAGAGGGATTTATTAAAGTTACCGGAAAAGGAGATAAGCAGCGTTTTGTTCCAATTTCAGAATACACCGTAAAATTCATCAATCTCTATAAAGATCAGGTTAGAAATCACCAGGACATCAAACCCGAAGCAACCGATACGCTGTTTCTGAATCGTAGAGGGAACAAGCTAACTCGTGCAATGATATTTACCATTGTAAAAAAGCTGACTGAAGTTGCCGGCATTAGTAAAAAAGTGAGTCCGCATACTTTTAGACATTCTTTTGCTACCCATCTCTTAGAAAATGGAGCCGATCTTAGGGCGATACAACAAATGCTAGGTCATGAAAGCATTACTACTACCGAAGTTTATGTTCATGTGGATAGATCGCATCTAAGACAGGTTATGGAGCAGTTTCATCCCAGGAAATAGAATATTAAAATTCTGCTAAACCAACTGCATTCTTTTTACCACGGCATTTGAATGCTTAAATTCATGAAAAATTGAATTATGAAGCAACTAAAATTTAAAAATGGCGACACTATGGACGCCATAGGTCTTGGAACCTGGAAATCTGAAAAAGGAAAAGTAACCGAAGCAGTTAAAATCGCTCTGAATAATGGTTACAAACATATAGATTGCGCTGCAACCTATGGAAATGAGGCTGAAGTTGGAGAGGCCTTTTCAGAAGTATTTAAAAATGGAAAGGTAAAAAGAGAAGATATCTGGGTTACATCCAAACTCTGGAACAATGCTCATAAAAAAGAGGATGTAATTCCTGCTTTAAAACAAACACTTAAAGATCTAGAGCTGGATTACCTCGATTTATATCTAATACACTGGCCGGTGGCTTTTAAACCAGATGTGGGATTTCCAGAGAAAGCTGATGATTTTTTATCGCTGGAAGAAGCTCCAATAATAGAAACCTGGAATGAAATGCTAAAAGCTAAAGAACAGGGATTAGTAAAACATATAGGAGTTTCAAATTTCAGTATTGAAAAACTAAAAGATTTAATGGCAGAAACAGATCATACTCCTGAAATGAACCAGGTAGAACTTCATCCTTATTTACAGCAAAATAAATTATTGGAATTCTGCAGTAAGAATGGCATCAATGTAACAGCTTATTCTCCTCTGGGAAGTGGTGACCGGCCTGATGAAATGAAAGCGGCAGATGAACCTTCACTTCTGGAGAATCCGGTGATCAACAAAATTGCCAAAAAGCATGGTGCTTCCCCGGGACAAATTCTTATTAAATGGAGCGAGCAGCGAGGAACCGGTGTTATTCCTAAATCTACCAATGAAGGTAGAATCAAGGAAAATTTGATGAGTACAGGTTTTCAGCTAGAGGAAGATGATCTAAAAGAGATTGCAGACCTGGATTATCATTTTAGATATGTTACGGGAAAATTCTTCGAAATGGAAGGAAACTCTTATGAGAATATTTATAATGACTAGTATTGAACCCCGCAATTCATTTTAGGAAAATTCTAGGGCTGTCATTTCGAAGAAGTAAAGCGACTGAGAAATCTCTTTGTTAATCACCAGATTTCTCCCTCCACTACTTTCCGGTTCGAAATGAATGGAAGGACAATTTAAACTATTTAAAGTAATACGTCTTCCTGAGACCTGAGATAAGAATTTTTATCCAGCGTTGGAAATTGACATTTTTTGAAGATGCTTGTTCATTTTTTCCATGGATGAAAAAACGAACCAAAAAAATCTAGGCTTACGAAACTTTATCTAAGTTTATCGTTCAGCACCTAAATTTTAGGAACTCGCTATTGAGATTCAATTGTAAAGAAAAGTTTGATTAGCTCAAACACCCTAAAATTTCACGGTGCTTTCACTTCAAATTTTACGGTAAACTTTCGATAGGCCGGGAATTTAAGAGTAGTTGCAATTAGCTGTGTCGCTTCTTAATTAGCAATTTTAAAAAATACGTCAATGCTAATTTATTTCAGGATCTAATCTATAAAAAAAGGGAAGCTGAAACGAGTTTAGCTTGACGATTGCAAAATTTATAAAATAAAAAGCCCGTTCAAATTGAACGGGCTTTTTAAAATTTATATAAAAAAATACTTACTTCGCTACATTTACAGCTCTGGTCTCACGAATTACCGTGATTTTCACCTGACCTGGATACGTCATGTCTGTCTGGATCTTCTGAGAGATTTCAAAAGAAAGGTTAGATGCTTTTTCATCAGAAACCTTCTCACTTTCCACGATCACTCTTAATTCTCTACCCGCCTGGATCGCATAAGCCTTTTTGACGCCACCAAATCCAAAGGCAATCTCTTCAAGATCTTTTAATCGCTGGATATAAGAATCCAATACCTGTCTTCTCGCTCCCGGTCTCGCTCCGCTAATCGCATCACATACCTGAACGATTGGAGACAATAATGAATTCATCTCTATTTCGTCGTGGTGAGCTCCAATAGCATTACATACTTCCGGTTTCTCTCCATGCTTCTCTGCCCATTGCATCCCTAAAATTGCGTGAGGTACTTCTGTTTCAGTTTCCGGTACTTTTCCAATATCATGCAGTAATCCGGCACGTTTTGCAAGTTTAGGATTTAGACCTAATTCCGCTGCCATCACACCACAAAGTTTTGCAACTTCCCTGGAGTGCTGTAGCAAGTTCTGACCATAAGAAGAACGATATTTCATTCTACCAACCATCTTGATCAATTCTGGCTGCAAACCATGAATTCCAAGATCGATCACTGTTCTCTTCCCTATATCAATAATTTCTTCTTCAATTTGCTTTCTGGTTTTCTTCACCACTTCTTCAATACGTGCAGGGTGAATTCGCCCATCTGTTACCAGTTTATGAAGTGATAACCTCGCAACCTCTCTTCGTACCGAATCAAAACAACTAAGGATAATAGCTTCTGGAGTATCATCAACAATGATCTCTACTCCCGTAGCTGCTTCCAGCGCACGAATATTTCTACCCTCACGACCAATGATCCTACCTTTTACATCATCGCTCTCCAGGTTAAATACGGAAACGCAGTTTTCAATCGCTTCCTCCGTACCTATTCTCTGAATCGTGTTGATAATGATCTTACGGGCTTCCTGCTGCGCGGTAAGTTTAGCTTCTTCTACTGTATCCTGAATAATGGACATCGCATCAGCCTTTGCTGTATCTTTTAAAGATTCTATAAGCTGTGCTTTAGCATCTTCAGCAGAAAGACCAGAGATTACTTCTAATTGCTGAACCTTACTGTTGTGAAGCTTATCTATATCTTCCTGTTTTTTCTCCAGAAAATCTAATCTATGGTCATAATCGGCTACCTTTTCTTCAAGGTCCTTATTAAGTTTTTTGTTCTTCCCTAATTCATTAGAAACGTGAGATTCCTTATCCTTGATCCTTTTTTCAGCATCATTGATCTTCTTGTCGCGGGAAAGAATCACCTTCTCATGTTCCGACTTTAATTCAATGAATTTCTCCTTCGCCTGAAGAATTTTATCCTTTTTAATACTTTCACCTTCCGCTTTCGCCTCTTTTAGAATACTGCCAGCTTCTTTTTTAGCACTGGCAATTGTACCAGAAGCCTGTTTCTTTTCCAGCATTTTTGCGATTGCAAAACCCAGCGCCAGACCTACTACTGCGGCTATAACTATTATTAGTATTTCCATTCGTTTTTGTTTATATATAAAAAAAAAGCCTGTATTAGTCAGGTTTTGTTATAAACTCCTTTAAATCAAGTTTAGGATTAACAAGTTGATCAAGAATCCGCTCTCCCACGAAGGGACACGGCCCGCTTTTACAACTTAGACTCATCCTTTTTAAAAGAATCGTGTTGAGTTTATCAAAAAAGCACTAATACAGGCAGTAACCTTATTATTATTTAAAGAACTTAAGAGGTTAAATGTTGTTGCAGCAATTCGTTAAGTGACCTTAACTTCTCTTCTGCTTCAATCATTTCGCTCGAATTATCAATATCCTTTTGCTCAGTTTGGGCGGCGAACTGCAATGCACACATTGCAAGAACATCCTGTTTATCCCTAACCGCATAGCTTTGCTCAAATTGTTTAATCATAGCCTCGATCTTTTTTGCCGCCTTACGCAAACCTTCTTCCTGACTGGGTTGAATGGTTAGCGGATATACACGGTCTGCAATCGATATTTTAATTTTCAGTTTATCTCCCATGACGTAAACTTATTCAGATAACTGGACTATACACTGATCAATTTCTCTAATTAAACTATTTATTTTAAGCTTCGTTTCTCTTTTATGGTCGGTACTGCCAAGCATCGCGTTCGCAGCTTTTAAAGTCTGAACCTGTTCCTGAGAGGTCTGTAAATCACCCTCCAGTTTTTCGTATCCAACTTTCACAGAAGTCAATTCTTCCTGAAGAGAATCATTCGCCTGTTTCATAACATCATATTTATGAAGAAGCTTGCTGATTCTATTCTCAAGGTTATCAACTATTTCTGTAATTTCACTCATAAGCGCTAAAACCGATGTGAACCCCTACAAAGTTAACATACACTTTGAAATATCCCAATACTTTTTCAGCTGTTTTGAAATAATAATCAACAATGTAGATAATTCTCTCTTATTAAGCACTTTATTATCTATATAAGTTTGATTAACTTTACCCAGGTTTAATTGAATTTACCCCAGATTTATGAAGAGCGCTACAAGCCTGCTATTTTTAGTACTATTTTCTACATTACAAGCACAGAACAACCTTCCTCAGGATTATTTCCAAAATCCGCTAGACATCCCTATTGTCCTGGCGGGAACATTTGGTGAATTACGATCTAACCATTTTCATAGTGGTTTAGATATTAAAACGCAGCAACGGGAAGGTCTGGAAGTTAGAGCATCAGCTGCAGGATATGTAAGCCGTATTAATATTCAGCATTATGGCTACGGAAAAGCCCTGTACATACAACATTCAAATGGATACACCACTGTTTACGGACATTTACAGAAGCTTGCGCCTAAAATCAAAGAATATTTACGAAAACAGCAATACGCAAAAGAATCTTATGAAATAGAACTTTTTCCTGAAGCCGGTGAGTTGGCTGTGGAACAGGGAGAATTAATTGCGTACAGTGGAAATACCGGGGGTAGCGGCGGACCTCATTTGCATTTCGAAATACGCGATGGCAGTCAGCGGCCAATGAATGCCCAGATGTTTGGATTGGAAGTTCCCGATAGTCGTAAACCTTTGATTCAGGGTATTTTTGCATATCCATTAGGAGATGACGCGCATGTTAACAATTCTCAGGAACGTCAAAAATTAAATCTAATTCCGCTAAACGATGGCACCTACACTGTAAATCAGGTTGAAGCTTGTGGTGAAATAGGCTTCGGTATATCTACTGTAGATCAGTTAGATGGTGCTTACAACCATAATGGCGTTTATAGAATTGAAGCTACACTTAATGGAGATCTGGTCTTTGAAATTGACTTTGATAAATTTTCTTTTGCTGAAACAAGACATTTAAATCAGCTTATAGATTATGAATATTACGCAAACAATAGAAACCGCGTTCAAAGACTTTATAGAACGCCCAATAACCCATTAAGTATTTATGGAAATCTTTCTTCTGAAGGGAAACTGAATGTAAAAGACAGCCTGGATTATCAATATACCATTAGAGTAACCGATTTTAAAGGGAATGAAAAATTGGTTAGAATCCCCATCAAAGGCCAAATTAGTGATCAAATTCAGAAAAAGGAAAAACTGGAAACCGAATATTTTGCCAGTAACGCTAAAGGACTTTCAGCCAAAGGTGAAAAAATAGATGTTTATATTCCCGGCGGAAGTCTTTATGACGATGCTTACTTAGATATCAGTTTTTCAGAGGAAGCGGTAAAAGTGCATAAAGATGAAATTCCACTTCACAAGAATTTTACTATTGGCTTTGATGTAAGTAATTATTCTGAAGAAGAAAAAAATAAACTATTTATCGCGAGGATCTCAGATAATGGGAGACCAAGTTATTCTACTACCTATAAAAAAGGAAATAGATTCACTACCGGCACCAGAACTTTTGGAAAGTATACTTTAGCCAGGGATACCACGGCTCCAAGAGTTAGCCCGGTTAATTTCTATGATGGTCAATGGATTTCAGGAAATGAGACTTTAAAAGTTAAAATTTCAGATGATCTTTCTGGTATTGATGCATTTAGAGCAACGGTAAACGGAAAATTTATCCTGATGGAATACGAATATAAGAACAATAGCCTTACGCATTATTTTTCTGACAATGTTCTAACAGAAACTGAAAATGATTTGAAGGTGATCGTTACCGATAACGTTGGAAATACAACCACCTATACCTCGAAATTTTTCAGAAAATAGACTTTGGTAAGTCACCCTGAACTTGTTTCAGGGTCTCCTTCCAATGGAATATGTAACTAACAGATTCTGAAATAAATTCAGAATGACGGTTAATTATTATTTATAAGTAACAAAAAAGCTGAACCCGATGGTTCAGCTTTTTTGTTATCTTTAGAGTGAAGTTTAATTAACCTTCAATAAACTCTTTTAAAGTTTTTACCACATAATCTATCTCATCTTTCGTATTAAAACTTGAAAATGAGAATCTAAGGGAAGGTTTTTTAAGGTCTTCTTCGCAACAAAAAGCATTTAATACGTGAGATCCTTTGTCACTTCCACTCTGGCAGGCACTGCCCTTAGAGCACGCAATTCCTTTAAGATCCAGCTGGAATAATAGCATTAGTGCCTTTTCCTGGCTTAATGGAAGACAAACATTGATTAAAGTATAGGTGCTTTTATCAAAATTCTCACATTCCCCATTGAATTTTACTCCCTGAATTTCCTTTTTAAGGCTTTCTATAAAATGTTTTTTTAGAGATAGTGTATATTCCATTTCTTCTTGCAGGTTCTCATAAGCAAGTTTTAAGGACTCCTCCAGCCCCACAATATTATGGACACCTTCGGTTCCTGCACGATGGCCCCGCTCCTGCTCTCCACCAAAAATTAGCGGTTTTAAACCTGAATTTCTTCGTATAAATGCAAAGCCCACCCCTTTAGGTCCATGAAATTTATGAGCACTTACGGCAGTAAAATCTACCGGAATATCATTTAGATCCAGGTTATAATGTCCTATAGATTGAACGGTATCTGAATGGAATAATGCGTTGTGAGATTTTACCAGTTCCGCAGTTTTTTTAAGATCCAGTTTATTACCAATCTCATTATTTACATGCATCAAACTTACTAATGTCTTTTTATCTGAAGCCTTTAATCGGTTTTCTAGATCTGAAAGATCAACATTTCCTTTAGAATCCAGATTCACATATTCCACCTCGATCTCAAAACACTCTTTAAGTTGATCTACAGTATAAAGTACTGCATGATGTTCAATTTTGGAGGTAATAATTCTTTCGACACCAAGGTCACGAACCGCAGAATTCAAAGTCAGGTTATCGGCTTCAGTTCCGCCGGAAGTAAAAACGATCTCAGAGGCTTTTACATTTAAAATACCTGCAACCGTTTTCCTGGCCTGTTCAACTAAAGATTTTGACGACCTTCCAAAGCTATGGGTAGACGAAGGGTTACCGTAATTTTCTTTTAAAACGCGGGCCATTTTATCGACCACTTCCTCCCGTAACTGGGTAGTAGCTGCTGAATCAAAATACACATTTTCCATGGTCGCAAAATTAACGGAAATAAAATAATTTCCTACTTCTCTTCCTTATAAGTTTGATTCCTTTATTTTTGTGGAAAAAGCATCTTTATGAGACGTTTATTCTTTAGCATTTTTTCCCTGGCGCTTCTAAGTGCTTGTGATGATGGAGAGATCATCGTTACTAGTTTTGATTTTGAAGACAGTAGCGTTCAATTCTGTGAGGGGCCTAATAAAAATGTATTTTATTCGGTAAACAATAATGATGTTTTTGAATCTATTTCCCTGGAATTTAGAAAAAACTTGGTATCCTTAGATGAAGAAGGTAACCTGGAGCCGCCAGAAGAAGATGAAGGAATAAGTTTTGACTTAACCGGTGATAGTAGTACAGACAACAGAATAGTCTATAGAATATTCAATTCTGAAGTCCCCAGCGATTATTTCTGCAATGTGGTTCCGCCTAAAGAACCAGCGGTAGTAGAAGAATGGATAAGTGGGACCGGGGCTACTGTATTTATAACAACAAGTTTTGGAGATGAATCGCCCAATGTTGATGTAGATGGAGATGGATTGAATAATATTGACGAAGGTTGGGATCCTGATGGAATAGACCATTTAGATACAGACGAAGATGGAATACCAGATTACCTGGATGTAGATGATGATGGTGATAATATAGAAACTAGAAGAGAAAGGGAAACTGAACCTGCGGATGAAGATGGAATTCCCAATTATCTCGATAATGATGATGATGATGATGGTGTTCTTACCAGATTTGAAGTTCAGGAAGGTAATGAAGATAATCCTACACTATTCCAAACGGCTGAAGGAATTTCAAATTATTTGAATGCTGCACAAACAGCAGAACTCCAACATGATGTATATATAGATCATGATATTACAAGAAGCTATGGCTATAGAATTATCGTGGAAGACCTTAAATTCACAAAACAAGACGGTTCAGGAGAGTCCATTCAATATCAATCATACGATTTTGGAAACTATAGTGAATCAGGAATAAACATTATTCTATGTCCTTCCCAGGACACGAATTGCGGAGATACTCCAGATGAGACAGATCCCGATGAAACTGAAGAAACAAATTAAGGATTCTGCAAAATATAAACTTCAGTAGCACCTAAACCATATTTCTGATAGTCAGCATCGTAATATTTCACATTGGAATATCTACCAAGTAAATATTCCAGTTCCATTTTGAGCACCCCCTCGCCTTTACCATGAATAAAAACAATCTTCTGGATTCTTTTTTTCATAGCAAATTCCAGTTTATGCCTGGCGGTATCCAATTGTAAGTTGAGCATCTCATGATTAGACATGCTTCTAGATGACCTTACTAATTGGTTTATATGAAGATCCACCTCCATGGGGGGAGCATTCCTCTCTTTTGGCTTTATTCGGTTAGAAGCAGGTTTTTTTGTCGGTGCTTTTTCTTTTAATATTTCTTCAAAGTCAAAATCTTCCATTGCGATATCATCAATATCACTCTTAATTTTCACTAAATCATCTGCAGGTAATTGCATGATGAAACCATCTTCAGTTTTGATTTCTACCTGTTCACCATCTATATGCTGAACAGTTCCACTTAAATCATCATCTAATAATTCTACAATATCTCCAGGCTTTAGATCTCTCATGGCTCCTTAATTTTCATTTTCATTCTCGTGATCATCTTTAGTAGCCACCCAGTAATTTGTAGCCCGGTACAAGCCCAGCATTATAATAATTAAACCTATTATTTTAAAATACGGATTTGCATTTTCAGCTGCGATTGTGTAAATAAGAAGCGCTCCACCAATTACAATAAGAGCGGTATTAATTATTTGTGAATTGTTCATTTTCAGTAAGTTAAAAAATTTCGGTTGGTAATTTGCAAAGTTTTATTTATTACATTTATGCAAATTTATAGCTTTCATGAAGCTTACCATTCTTTTTCTCTTCATTTTTAGTACAACTGTCCTAAAAGCCCAGTTATATATTGCTCCTTCAGAAAAGTCTGATAGCTATATGTATGCAAAAGATCGGCTGATATTTGTCCAGAACGAGATTCATCTCATTAAAAATAATAAAAATGAAACCGGAGCCAGTTTATATCTTCGGAAAGGTTCACAATTGCTTCAGGGTGACAAACCAGCTAATATAAATACCGGAAGTGGTGATATTGCTGTAGTTCAGCAAGGAACTTCTAATGCATTTGATTATAATTACTGGGGACTTCCCGTGGTGGGATTCGCCGGAAAAAATCAATTGAATGATTATTTATACGATCCCCTTTCAAATACCGAAAGCAAAAAAGCTAAACTAACCACGGGATTAGAAGGCTATAGCGACCCGTTAAGTATTTCCGGCAGATGGATTTATACCTATTCAGGAGCAAACTATTCCGACTGGCAATACGTTGGAGAGCATTTTGATCTTCTTCCCGGTGAAGGCTTTAGTATGAAAGGCGTAAACGGTAGTAATTCTAATTTAATCGAAGGAGAAAAGATAAATCCCGGGAGCGCTCAAATGTATGATTTCAGAGGTCTTCCTAATGACGGGAAAATAGAACTTCCTGTTAAAAAAGATCAGGTATTACTTGTTGGTAATCCGTATCCGTCCTCCTTAGATCTTGAGAAATTTCTATTTGAAAATATTTCAACCACGGGTATCGCATATTTTTGGGATTCTAAGAAAAATGGCAACTCACACTATCTTTCAGATTACGAAGGTGGCTACGGAACTTATTCTCCGGGAGCCGGTATTTATATTCCGGCGATTTTTAAACGATATAGTGACGAAAGCGAAACCGGCGAAATTGGGGAGTCTTATCCCAGAAAGCGGATGCCCATAGCACAGGGTTTTATGATCATTGGAAAAAATGAAGGGGTTGTTCATTTTCAGAATTCTCAAAGAATGTATCAAAAAGAAATTGAGGGAGTCTCCAATTTCAAATCTTTAGAACCTGCAAATCCATCTGTTATTTTTAACATTGAGATAGATTCTATGTATGTAAGACAACTTGCACTTTCTTTTAATAATCTTTCCACAGTTAATGAAGATCACGGGATGGATGCAAGAAAAATGGATAGATTCTCAGAGGATATCAGCTGGTCAATTTCCGAAGAACCTTTTCTAATCAATGTTAGGCCGAAGGTGGATCAGGAATTAATTCCGCTTAAGATCAACCTAAAAAAAGATACCAGTTTGAAATTTTCAGCGGCTAAATTCAATAATTTCAATCCAGACCGTTTGTTTGTATATGACGCACAGGATGATCTTTATTTTGGTATCACCACGGGCTATTTTAAAATGAGCTTGCCTGCAGGTGATTATAACGATAGATTTTTTATAAGTTTTATAGAGCAACTGCCTGCAGAAGACACCACAACAGATTCTATTGCACCTGTAGCTGATCTAAAAAAGCTCCCTAATATTTTATTGAATACCATTGATATATTTCAAAATAACTCATTAGAACAGCTGGAAACAAAGGTTTTGTACAATGCCGAATTAAAGAATTTAAAATTATTTGATCTCCACGGAAAATTAATTCTAAACAAAAATTTTATTGCTAAAGAGAAAGAATTTAATTTTTCGACCGGAAATTTGAGCAATGCTATTTATATTGTAAAGGTAATTACTAATGATAACAAAGAGTTGACTAAAAAAATTAGTATCAGGAATTGAATAATTTAGAACAATACATGCTTCCCTGTCTCAATAAAACTGTGTTGGGTGTAGAGTGTACTGGTTGTGGGGGACAGCGTGCAGCTTTACTCCTCTTTCAGGGAGAATTTAAAGAAGCATTTGTTATGTATCCGGCTATTTATAGCCTGGTGGTATTGTTCGGATTTCTGATTATTAATCTTTTTATTAAATTTAAATATGATTACAACATCAAAATAGGTCTTATTATTTTTAATGCTGTTATCATTGCTGGAGCATATATTATCAAAATGATTAATACATTCAACTAACCAACCAAAATTATTTACCATGGAAAAAAGAGAATTACCTAATTCTACATTAATCCTGATCTTCGGGATTTTATCAATTATAGGCTGTTGCTGTTATGGAGTAGCCGGCGTAATTTTTGGAATAATTGCCCTCGTCATGTCTAAGCGTGCTATTGAAATATATAATGCAGATCCTGAATTATATACAGGTTACCAGAACGTAAAAACAGGAAAGATCCTAGCAATAATTGGCCTGGTACTTAGCGCCCTTTCATTATTAAGTACTATTATAGTATTTATTTTCTTTGGAGGTATGGAAGGTATGCAGGAAATACAGGAAGAGATATTGAGAGAATACGGAGGATAAATTTTAATTTTATCGCATAAAAAATCCCGCAAATTGCGGGATTTTTTCATTTTATGTTCTAGAGATTATTTTTCGAACTGTTTCAGTGTTTTAACGATAATCGCTACACAATCTCTCAACTCTTCTTCAGTCATTACCAACGGAGGTGCAAAACGGATAATATTACCGTGGGTAGGTTTAGCAAGAAGACCATTCTCTTTTAGCGCCATACAAATATCCCATGCTGTAGAACTTTCTTCAGCATCATTAATTACGATTGCGTTTAGCAATCCACGACCTCTTACGAGCTCAACAATATTAGATTCTTTAATATAATCATCAAGCAATTGTCTAAATAAATTACCCAGTTTTCTTGCATTCTGGATTAGATGCTCGTCTTTAACCACATCCAATGCTGCCACCGCTACCGCAGCCGCAACAGGATTTCCACCAAACGTGGAACCGTGTTGTCCTGGCTGGATCACTTCCATAATTTCATTATCTGCAAGTACCGCGGAAACCGGATAGTTACCTCCAGATAGCGCTTTTCCAAGAATTAGAATATCTGGTTTACTATACGTTTTTTCCTGACGCTCACAATGTCCTTCGCAAGAACAGTGTCCACATACGGCTAATAATCCTCCAGTTCTCGCAATACCGGTCTGGATCTCATCTGCCATAAACAAAACATTATTTTTATTGCAAATCTCCTTAACCTTGCTCATATAATCGTCACTCGGCACATAAACCCCTGCTTCCCCCTGAATAGGCTCTACCAGAAAACCAGCAACATTAGGATTATTTTCAATAGCCGCTTCTAAAGCATCAATATCATCGTAGTTGATTTTGATGAAACCCGGAGTATAGGGTCCAAAATTCTTTCGGGCACCTTCATCATTAGAAAAAGATATAATGGTTGTAGTCCTTCCGTGGAAGTTATTCTCGGCTACAATAATCTCCGCTTCTGTTTCCTTTACGCCTTTTTTCTCATAAGCCCATTTACGAGCGATTTTTATCGCCGTTTCCACAGCTTCTGCTCCGGTATTCATAGGAAGCAACTTATCAAAACCAAAATATTCGGTAGCATATTGCTCATAAGCACCAAGAACATCATTATGAAATGCACGTGAAGTAAGTGCAAGTTTAGACGCCTGTTCATGCATTGCTTCAACAATCTTCGGATGACAATGACCCTGATTTACCGCTGAATACGCAGAAAGAAAGTCGTAATATTTTTTACCTTCAACATCCCAGACGTGAACACCCTCTCCCTTGCTAAGTACAGCAGGTAATGGATGGTAGTTATGTGCACCATGTTGGTCCTCAAGTTGTATGGCTTCTTTTGAAGTTTTGATCTTAGGTAATGGCATGTTAGTTTTTCGTTTTTGAATTAGTTTTATGCAATTCCTTCTTTATTTGATTGAAAAATCAAGAAAAGGGAGAGAAATCATCCCTGAGATTTGAATTGCTGCAAATTACTAAATGTTTGCTGAAAATTTCAACTGCCTCCTCTTTAAATCTTGTTAATTATCCTATTTTTGCGCTATGGCAAGAAGAAATAAAAACAAGCTTTTTACTGAAATTGAAATTACAGGCGCCGGAGCTAAAGGCAAGGCTATAGGCAAATCACCTGATGGCCGAGTCATTTTTATAGACAATGCCGTTCCGGGGGATGTAGCTGATATTCAAACTACACGAAAAAGAAAATCCTATTACCAGGGAACTGCTACCGAGTTCCATAAATTATCTGATAAAAGAACGGAGCCAGTTTGCCAGCATTTTGGAACCTGTGGAGGCTGCAAATGGCAAAATATGGAGTATAAATTTCAGCTGGAATATAAACAGGATGAAGTTGAGAACAATCTTCGCAGGCTTGGTAAAATTGAATTACCTGAAATCACTCCAATTCTGGGCAGTGAGGAAATCTACTTTTATCGAAATAAAATGGAGTTTTCTTTTAGCGATAGTCGTTGGCTCACACAGGAAGAAATCCAAAGCGGGGAAGATATTCAGCAGAGAAATGCCCTGGGTTTTCACATCCCGGGAATGTGGGATAAAATCCTTGATATAGAAAAATGTCACTTACAGGCAGATCCTAGTAATGCCATTCGAAATTTTGTAAAGGAATTTGCTATAGAAAATGATCTTGCTTTTTTTAATACCAGGAATCAGGAAGGTCTCCTAAGAACTTTAATGATTAGAACAACCTCCACCGGGGAAATCATGATTCTTGTTCAGTTCTTTAAAGAAGATCAGGAAAAAAGAGAATTACTTCTAAATGCGCTTGCAGAAAAATTTCCTGAAATAACATCACTTCAGTACGTTGTAAATACTAAAGCAAATGATACTATTTATGATCAGGAAGTCATTTGTTTTAAAGGACGTGATCATATTTTTGAGGAAATGGAAGGTTTAAAATTCAAGATCAACGCCAAATCATTTTATCAAACGAACTCAGAACAAGCTTATAACCTCTATAAGATTACCAGAGATTATGCCAATCTCAAAGGTGATGAACTTGTGTACGATCTTTATACAGGAACCGGAACTATCGCTCAATTCGTTGCGAAAAATGCCAAAAAAGTAATTGGTGTTGAAGCCGTACCGGAAGCTATCAAAGATGCAAAGGAGAATGCCGAAAGAAATAAAATACAGAATGTAGAGTTCTATGTAGGCGATATGAAAAAGGTTTTTACTGAAAGCTTTATCAATAAACATGGACACCCGGACGTTATTATTACAGATCCGCCAAGAGACGGAATGCATAAAGATGTTGTAGCTCAAATAATTGGTATATTACCTGAGCGTATTGTATATGTTAGCTGTAATTCTGCAACTCAGGCTCGTGATCTGTCTTTGCTGGATGAACATTACAAGGTAACTCAAATCCAGGCGGTAGATATGTTCCCTCAGACCCACCATGTTGAAAATGTGGTATGCCTGGAAAAACGTTAGTATCCAAATGAAACAAAATACTTACATCTTTTTACTTGTATTCACATTAATAACTACACTTGCCTGCCAGCGGGATGATATTTGTGCTGAATCCATCGAAACCACTCCGCTACTAATCATTAGGTTTTATGATATTGAGGAACCTGATGAGCTAAAAGATCCTCAAAATTTAAGTATAAGAGCGACCGATAGTACAAGTTTTGTAATTAATACTGGTAGTGGTACTCCGGTAGAATACTTCAGATTTAGCAGGGATAGCGTCGCTATTCCTTTAAAAACCTCTGCAGACTTAACTGAATATGTGTTTACGTTAAATACAGATCCTAATGACAGCACAGCTACTAATAGTGGTCTGCGTGACACTATAAATTTCACTTATGGTCGCCAGGAGGAGTATATCAATCGCGCCTGTGCATACAAAGTGAGTTACGTAGGACTGAAGGTAGATGTAGATGGCGGGGCTAACGGTCCCAACTGGATACAGGATATACAGATTGATGAACCTAATGTTGATGATCAAAACCAGGCACATGTATCGATATTTTTCTAGCTTACTATTTATACTTCTATTTGGGTTATCGGTTTCAGCACAGCAGCAGGAAGCAACGCAGGATACTGTTCAGTATAACGAGAAATATGGAGTTCGGGTAGGAATAGATCTAAGCAAACCACTGCGCACATTATTAGATGATAATTTTAGTGGAATTCAGTTAGTAGGAGATTATCGAGTTTATAAAAACTTTTATGCCGCCGCAGAGTTAGGTACTGAAAAGATCACTTTTGAAGGGGATAATATCGAGACTTTTACTAATGGCAGTTATATAAAACTTGGTGGTGATTATAATGCCTATGAAAACTGGCTGGATATGCAAAATGCAATTTTCGTTGGTGTACGCTTTGGGTTTGCCAGCTTCTCTCAGACCCTGGATCAATACAGGATCTATACATCTTCAAACTATTTTGGTCCAGACATTAGGGAAGATAATACAGAAACAACAGGTTTAACTGCCAGCTGGGGGGAAGTTATGATTGGAATCAAAGTTGAAATCATTAAAAATCTCTTTCTTTCAGCTAACGTACAGCTTAAAAGGAGAATTGGACAGAATACACCGACTAACTTTGACAACCTTGCCATTCCCGGATTTGGAAGAACTTATGATAGCAGTGAGTTTGGAGCAGGATTTGGATACAATATCTCTTACCTTATCCCATTCTATAAGAAGTCGAGAAATTAATTATTCTCCTGCTTACTTTTTTTCTTGGAACCTTCATAAAGCACATATTTCAATAATCTCGCTTCGAGAGGTCCGTTATAGAGCTTAATCTTTCGCGAAGCTCGCAGGCCAACGCTTTTGATCGCTTCGAAATTAGTGGCAATAAACCATGCATGGGTTCCGGGATAATTCTGCTTTAACGTATCTCCTATTTTTCCGTAGAAATCTTCTATATCGATTTCCAAACGTTCTCCGTATGGCGGATTAAAAAGCATATGAAGATATCCTTCTTTCTGTTTCTCGCTTTCAAAGAAACTTCTCTGTTCAATATCAATAAAATCTGAAAGGTTGGCATTTTTCACATTATCCTTCGCTTTCATTATTGCTGAAGGTGCTTTATCATAACCCTTGATCTTAAAATGAAAATCCCTTACCTTTTTCATTGCAGACTCTTCAATTTTCTCATAAAGATCTTCATCCCAATCATTCCACTTTTCAAAAGCAAATTCCTTTCTGTTTAGATTTGGCGGAATATTACAGGCTATCATGGCAGCTTCAATAGGAATGGTTCCACTACCACACATGGGGTCCAGAAAATCACACTGACCGTCCCACCCGGACATTAACAGCATTCCTGCTGCAAGTACTTCGTTAATAGGTGCAATATTCGTTGCAGTTCTATAACCTCTTTTATGCAGGGAATCTCCAGAGCTATCAAATGAGACATTGCAGAAATTATTTTCAATATGAATGTTGATGCGCAGGTCTGGAAAATCAAGATCTACATCAGGTCGTTTTCCAAATTTTTCTCTAAACCTATCTACAATGGCATCCTTACTTTTTAGAGCTACATACTGGGAATGAGTAAATATTTCTGAATGCACAGCTGAATCTATGGCTAAGCTACCATCGTCTGCCAGGAATTTCTCCCAGGGTAATTTTTTAATATTATCATACAATTCCTGTTCAGAATTCACCCTAAAGCTTTCATAAGGTTTCAGAATTTTTATGGCTGTGCGTAAACATAGGTTGGCCTTGTACATAAAGCCCTTATCACCCGCGAAACTAACCATCCGGTTACCTTCTTTGATGTCCAGTGCTCCTAAGTCCAGTAATTCTTTTGCCAGGATCGATTCAAAACCATAAAGGGTCTTGGCGATCATTCTGTAGTTATCCATAATCCTTCTTTAAAGAACCGCAAAAATAAGTTAATTTTGTCCGAAACTATAATAATAACAGGATACTTCAGAACGTAGTTTTTGAATATCCTGGTACAATCAATCAAAAATATCTTGTTAGAAAATCTGTATATCTATCTATTACCAATTCTTGCAGTCATTGTGGGATATTTTATATCCTTAGTATTAAAACCAGGTAGCTCTTCTGGCTTTAAACTTTTACTCGCTTTTAGTGGAGCTTATTTATTAGCTGTAACTGTTTTGGAATTACTGCCCGCTGTTTATCGCAATCCTGACTCCGGTATTGGTATATTTATCATGCTTGGACTGCTCTTACAAATTGTTCTGGAATTTCTATCGAAGGGAGTGGAACACGGTCATTTACATTTCCATGATAACACCAGTGCATTTCCTATATTATTACTCATTAGCTTAAGTTTACATTCATTACTTGAAGGCTTTCCACTAGAAAGTGATAATCATCTTTTACATGGAGTTGTGGTTCATAAAATTCCTGTTGCCGCTATACTTTCTGTTTTTTTAATTCAAAGTAAATTAAGCAAGCCTAAGGTATTTTTATTCCTGGGTTTTTTCGCTTTAATGACGCCTCTTGGAAGCTGGTTAAAAAATAATATCGCCTTTATTTCTGAATATATTGTATACGTAAATGCTATAGTAATTGGTATTTTTCTACATGTATCTACAACCATATTGTTCGAGTCTTCAAAAAATCATTCTTTTAATGCAACCAAACTGGCCGTGATCATCCTGGGAATTTTACTCGCATATTTCATTTAAAATGTTCAGCAAAGAGGAATCAAAGCAATTACGACAGGAATTCTGGACCAGTTTCGGGAAAGAATTTCCACATAAATGGTTATTGTATAACACTAAGATGAAGGAAATTCAGCTGAAATTCACCTTTGATCGGAAAGTAGCCCAGGTTTCGCTGGACATTGTTGATAATGATGAATTAATACGTAGCTATTATTTTGAAAAATTACTTTCTCTTAAAACTGTGCTCACTGAAGGTTATCTACCCGAAATTGTCTTTGCTGAAAATTACGATCTACCAGAAGAAAAAAAGATTTCAAGAATATATGTTGAGATGGGAAATGTAAGTATATATAATAAAGAAGACTGGCCTGAAGTAAAAAAATTCCTTTCAAGCAAAATGTTGCGATTAGAAGATTTTTTTAATGATTTTAACGATTTTCTTAAAAATTAAATCGGCTACAATAATTTTTTAGTAATTTGACTAATATAAAGATAGCGACGTTTTGTCTTTACCCTACCACATCTTTTTCAGTTTTATTAATTAATCAACCAAAATTTTAAAAGATGAAAACAATTAGATTTTCAGTATTTGCATTATTATTTGTTTTTTTTACCTCCTGTTCATCAGATGATGACGCTCCTGATGTAGACACCTCCATGCTAACTGGTGAATGGAATATTGAAGCATTCAATTATTCCGGAGAAACTACTGGAAACTTTGAAGGTATAGATATTAGCTCCAATTTTGATGGTATAGGAGAGAATATTAATGCAACATTAAGTTTCAATGATGATAAAACTTTTAATATGGCCGGCAGTTACGACGTTAGGTTGAGTGCAGAGGGACTAACTGAAGTGGTTCCTATCGATAATGCATCATCCTCAGGAACATGGAAGATAGAAGGCGATTACATAATCACTTCACAAACTATTGGACAGGTTCAAGGCCAGGGTGTAGCCGGACCTCAGGAAGGTAGAATGAGAATTAGTGAAGTTACACAAAATAGAATGGTTCTTATAATCGATCAGGAAAGCACTACTACTCAAGGCGGAATGGAGTTTACAATGAAAATGGATGGTAAGTATGTTCTCACTAAATAGGTAATACAATGACTAATTCAAAGAGGCTGTCTAAAAAGTGAAAGTAATGTCATTTTGAGCGAAGTCGAAAAATCTCAATTTACTTAAAATTACAAATTTAGGTTTTTATGAAATTCTTCATTTCATCCAGAATGACACTTTTTAGACAGCCTCTTTTTTATGTCTTGACGTTAAGCTCTGACTGAATAAATCTTCCAGAGATTATTCCTGCTTCAAAGATCACATTCCTGGTACGCCGATTTTGTAAATCTATTTCAATTTTGAAGTATGCTCAATTTAAGTTTAACTGGATCATACGCCTACTTGATACCACCATTAACAGACTGAAAATTATGGTTATTGTTCATATTAGTTAAATACTTTACTTTTTATAGAGATATTTATAATTAAAATGAGACTAGGTTAGACTCTATCTCTATAATTTGCTTTTACTATTTTTAACCTACAAAATTAAATATTTTGAAAGCTACGATCCTGAATTTCTCCACAGCAAGACTTCTACTTAATAAAATTAAGAAAGAAGACCAACAGATGGTCTTTCAAGGACTTTCCCTTCCGGGAATTATAAAATATTATGGAGTAAACTATAAAAGTTTTGAAGCTACAGAAGATCAAATGAACTGGTATGAAAATCTAGAAAAATCCGGTTCAGGACAATGGTGGGTTATAAGAAGTAAAGAGGATAGTAAATTTTGTGGAGCTATTGGTTATAATGATTTCAACAAAGAACATAATAAAGCTGAAATAGGCTTTTGGCTATTTCCTGAATATTGGGGAAAAGGAATAATTCAGGAATCGGCAAATATTCTTTTCGATTACCTGTTTGAAGATTTAAAATTACATCGTTTGGAAGCTTATGTAGAATCAGAAAACGAAAGCTCCTCCAAAACACTAAAAAATTTAGGGTTCAATTATGAGGGAAGAATGAAAGATTGTGAAATAAAGAATAATGAATATATAAGCATAGATATATACGCTAAAATAAAAACATGATAATTAATATACTTTCCCTTTAATCCTTCACAACAGGGCATAAAAAAACCCTTTATCTTTTGGATAAAGGGTTTTCAAGAAGAAGGCGGCGACATACTCTCCCACAATACAGCAGTACCATCTGCGCTAACGGGCTTAACTACTCTGTTCGGGATGGGAAGAGGTGAGCCCCGTTGCTATAGCCACCTTAAAAGGTAAGTTATAAGCGTCGAGCTTAAAACTGTTCTAATTGCTTAGAACAAATATCGTTAACATATATAAGAAACAAAAAATAAGAAGAATTCGTAATACACTTATAAAATAAGCATTTGGCGGCTCTGAGGTTTTGCGGCCTCAGAGCCATCGCGCATCAAGCTTTACGGATTATTAGTACTACTCGGCTATGACATTACTGCCTTTACACCTATAGCCTATCAACGTGGTAGTCTCCCACGGTCCTTTAAAGAAATCTCATCTTGTGGTGGGTTTCGCGCTTATATGCTTTCAGCGCTTATCCCTTCCGAACGTAGCTACTCTGCAGTGCTCCTGGCGGAACAACAGATACACCAGAGGTTCGTCCAATCCGGTCCTCTCGTACTAGGATCAGGTCCACTCAAATTTCTAACGCCCACTGTAGATAGAGACCGAACTGTCTCACGACGTTCTGAACCCAGCTCGCGTGCCACTTTAATGGGCGAACAGCCCAACCCTTGGGACCTTCTCCAGCCCCAGGATGTGACGAGCCGACATCGAGGTGCCAAACCCCCCCGTCGATGTGAGCTCTTGGGGGAGATCAGCCTGTTATCCCCGGCGTACCTTTTATCCTTTGAGCGATGACCCTTCCATGCGGTGTCACCGGATCACTATGCTCTACTTTCGTACCTGATCGACCTGTATGTCTCTCAGTCAAGCTCCCTTTTGCCATTGCACTCTACGCACGGTTACCAAGCGTGCTGAGGGAACCTTTAGAAGCCTCCGTTACTCTTTTGGAGGCGACCACCCCAGTCAAACTACCCACCAAGCACTGTCCTTCCATTGGAAGTTAGGCTCTAAACAAGTAAAGGGTAGTATTTCAACAACGACTCCACCACACCTGGCGATGCAGCTTCAAAGTCTCCTACCTATCCTACACATCACTTGTTCAAAGTCAATACTAAGCTATAGTAAAGGTGCACGGGGTCTTTTCGTCCCACAGCGGGTAATCGGCATCTTCACCGATACTACAATTTCACCGAGCTCATGGCTGAGACAGTATCCAGATCGTTGCACCATTCGTGCAGGTCGGAACTTACCCGACAAGGAATTTCGCTACCTTAGGACCGTTATAGTTACGGCCGCCGTTTACTGGGGCTTCAGTTCAATGCTTCGCCGAAGCTAACATCTCCCCTTAACCTTCCAGCACCGGGCAGGTGTCAGGCCCTATACGTCATCTTTCGATTTAGCAGAGCCCTGTGTTTTTGATAAACAGTCGCCTGGATCTTTTCACTGCGGCCCCCCCATAAGGGGGGCGACCCTTCTCCCGAAGTTACGGGCCAATTTTGCCTAGTTCCTTAGCCATGAATCTCTCGAGCACCTTAGAATTCTCATCCCAACTACCTGTGTCGGTTTAGGGTACGGGTTGCCTCCACTCGCTTTTCTTGGAAGTCGCTCCTCTGGATTATCACGCCGGCCGTAGCTTTTGTGTACTATCGGGGTGTTACCACTCCCTTCAACGTACTATTCCGTCAGTACGCACCAAATTTACGCCTCCGTCCGCTTTAACGTGGGGCAAGTAGCAGAATATTAACTGCTTGTCCATCGACTACCCCTTTCGGGTTCGCCTTAGGTCCCGACTAACCCTCAGCTGATTAGCATAGCTGAGGAAACCTTAGTCTTTCGGTGTGCGGGTTTCTCGCCCGCATTATCGTTACTTATGCCTACATTTTCTTTTGTAACCAATCCAGCAAGCCTCGCGACTCACCTTCATCTCTGTTACAATGCTCCCCTACCACTCTCAGTAAACTGAAAGTCCATAGCTTCGGTAATATGTTTATGCCCGATTATTATCCATGCCGAACCGCTCGACTAGTGAGCTGTTACGCACTCTTTAAATGAATGGCTGCTTCCAAGCCAACATCCTAGCTGTCTGGGCAGTTCAACCGCGTTTCTTCAACTTAACATATATTTTGGGACCTTAGCTGATGGTCTGGGTTCTTTCCCTCTCGGACATGGACCTTAGCACCCATGCCCTCACTGATATGAATCATTTTATAGCATTCGGAGTTTGTCAGGAATTGGTAGGCGGTGAAGCCCCCGCATCCAATCAGTAGCTCTACCTCTATAAAACTATCTATATCGCTGCACCTAAATGCATTTCGGGGAGTACGAGCTATTTCCGAGTTTGATTGGCCTTTCACCCCTACCCTCAGGTCATCCCAAGACTTTTCAACGTCAACGGGTTCGGTCCTCCACTATGTGTTACCACAGCTTCAACCTGCCCAAGGGTAGATCACACGGTTTCGCGTCTACCACTACCAACTAAAACGCCCTATTCAGACTCGCTTTCGCTACGGCTCCACAGCTGAACTGCTTAACCTTGCTGGCAACGGTAACTCGTAGGCTCATTATGCAAAAGGCACGCCGTCACCCCACGAAGGGGCTCCGACCGCTTGTAAGCGTATGGTTTCAGGATCTATTTCACTCCCTTATTCAGGGTTCTTTTCACCTTTCCCTCACGGTACTGGTTCACTATCGGTCTCTCAGGAGTATTTAGCCTTGGCGGATGGTCCCGCCGGATTCATACAGGGTTTCACGTGCCCCGCACTACTCAGGATACTGCTATGCTTTATACGAAGTTTTCTATACCGGGCTGTCACCGTCTATGGCCAAGCTTTCCAACTTGTTCTAATTCCTTGTACAAACAATGTTACAGTCCTACAACCCCAATAAGTCCGTAAACTCATTGGTTTGGGCTACTGCGCGTTCGCTCGCCGCTACTAGCGCAATCACTATTGTTTTCTCTTCCTCCGGGTACTTAGATGTTTCAGTTCTCCGGGTTTGCCTCCTTGCGGATACTATACCTTCAGTATAGTGGGTTGCCCCATTCGGATATTCGCGGATCAATTTGTATGTGCCAATCCCCACGACTTTTCGCAGCTTATCACGTCCTTCTTCGCCTCTGAGAGCCTAGGCATTCCCCATACGCCCTTATCTAGCTTGTATGCGCTTTGCTTAATGCTCTAATCTATTTTGATTGCTCAAAACAGAAGTATTATAATGTATTACTTAATATTAAATATTTCTATCTAATAGTGTTCTCGTATTCTTTGTTTCTCAATATGTCAATGAACTTTTTTCCTGTCTAACGATAAAACCTCGATGATCTTACAAACTAAAAAGCTTTCGCTCCCTGGTTGTTTGTAAAAACTATGCCCGTTCTATCTCTAGGAATCGTGGAGAATATCGGAGTCGAACCGATGACCTCCTGCGTGCAAGGCAGGCGCTCTAGCCAGCTGAGCTAATCCCCCATTTTTGAATTCCGAGTTTAGAATTCAGAATTTAGAATTAGAATTCCTTAGCTTCTAGAATTTCCTTTTAATTTATTTCAAATGAACTTCAGTCTCTCAAGCTTAACTTTAAACTTTTCAACCTGTAACTTTAAACTCGCGCTTTGCGCGGTCGTAGTCTCAGGCAGACTCGAACTGCCGACCTCTACATTATCAGTGTAGCGCTCTAACCAGCTGAGCTATGAGACTGTCCATAAAACAGTTCCAAGTTCAAAGTTTTAAAGTTCAAAGTTTTTCAACTCTTCACTTTTCACTTTTCGCTCTTCACTATTTTTAATCGAATTGACGATAAGAATCAAGACCAAATTGGCCTCTGAACTTCCCTTACTAATTGTCGCTTGTCACTAGGTGACAAAGCTCTAGAAAGGAGGTGTTCCAGCCGCACCTTCCGGTACGGCTACCTTGTTACGACTTAGCCCCAGTTACCAGTTTTACCCTAGGCCGCTCCTTACGGTGACGGACTTCAGGTACCCCCAGCTTCCATGGCTTGACGGGCGGTGTGTACAAGGCCCGGGAACGTATTCACCGCATCATGGCTGATATGCGATTACTAGCGATTCCAGCTTCACGCAGTCGAGTTGCAGACTGCGATCCGAACTGTGATAGGGTTTGAAGATTCGCATCCCCTCGCGGGGTAGCTGCCCTCTGTCCCTACCATTGTAGCACGTGTGTGGCCCAGGACGTAAGGGCCGTGATGATTTGACGTCATCCCCACCTTCCTCGCGGTTTGCACCGGCAGTCTGGCTAGAGTTCCCGACATTACTCGCTGGCAACTAACCACAGGGGTTGCGCTCGTTATAGGACTTAACCTGACACCTCACGGCACGAGCTGACGACAACCATGCAGCACCTTGCAATCTGTCCGAAGAAAAGTCTGTTTCCAGACCTGTCAGACTGCATTTAAGCCCTGGTAAGGTTCCTCGCGTATCATCGAATTAAACCACATGCTCCACCGCTTGTGCGGGCCCCCGTCAATTCCTTTGAGTTTCATTCTTGCGAACGTACTCCCCAGGTGGGTTACTTATCACTTTCGCTTAACCACCCAGCCCTCAATTAGGCCGGACAGCTAGTAACCATCGTTTACGGCGTAGACTACCAGGGTATCTAATCCTGTTCGCTACCTACGCTTTCGTCCCTCAGCGTCAATATATTATTAGTGATCTGCCTTCGCAATAGGTGTTCTAAGTAATATCTATGCATTTCACCGCTACACTACTTATTCCAACCACTTCATAATAATTCAAGAACAACAGTATCAATGGCAATTCTACAGTTGAGCTGCAGACTTTCACCACTGACTTATTATTCCGCCTACGGACCCTTTAAACCCAATGATTCCGGATAACGCTTGGACCCTCCGTATTACCGCGGCTGCTGGCACGGAGTTAGCCGGTCCTTATTCATACGGTACCGTCAAGCATCTACACGTAGATGTGGTTCTTCCCGTATAAAAGCAGTTTACAACCCATAGGGCCGTCTTCCTGCACGCGGCATGGCTGGATCAGAGTTGCCTCCATTGTCCAATATTCCTCACTGCTGCCTCCCGTAGGAGTCTGGTCCGTGTCTCAGTACCAGTGTGGGGGATCTCCCTCTCAGGACCCCTACCTATCGCTGTCTTGGTAAGCCGTTACCTTACCAACTAACTAATAGGACGCATACTCATCTTTAAGCCATAAATGTTTAATTATAATCCCAGGTGAAATCATAATACTATGGGGTATTAATCCACGTTTCCATGGGCTATTCCCCGCTTAAAGGCAGATTGTATACGCGTTACGCACCCGTGCGCCACTCGTCAGCGGATTGCAAGCAATCCCTGTTACCGTTCGACTTGCATGTGTTAGGCCTGCCGCTAGCGTTCATCCTGAGCCAGGATCAAACTCTTCATCGTTAAATCTTATATATATTCAACAACTACTAAAGAAATTGCTCAGTATGACTTTTTCTAGTCTTAATTCTTATACACTTGATTATAAAATATAAATACTCTATAATCCTTGTCAATTCAATATATCAATGAACTTCGATCAATTATCAATGAGCAGTTATCAATTAACAATCCTAAAATTGCCTGATGATCATTGCTTATTGTTTATTGATCATTGTCTAGTTAAAACCCAAGGATTCGAACCTCTACTCTCGCCCCGTTCGGCGGTCTCTTTTAATCTCAATCTGTAATTTTTGAACGTGTGCTCTCTCTCAAAGCGGGTGCAAATATACAATGCTTTTTCTTTACCAACCAAAACTTTTTTGATAAAAATTTTAGTTTCTTTTTAAAGACTTCAGCAGCAATTCCCTAACCCCCCTTTCTCTGAATGAACATCACTTCGTTTCCAAAGCGGGTGCAAATATAAAACGACTTCTGCTCTCCAACCAAATAAAAAACAATCTTTTTTTTAGTTAATTTTTGAAGTCCTTTCCTATCGTATACCCCATTCTCATTACTGTCAGTGAACATCTCGCTCGTTTTGTAAGCGGCTGCAAATATACACCAACTTCTTTCTTCCTGCCAAATAAATTATTAAATTTTTTTAAGAAAAATTAAGACTAATTTATAAGCTACTGAACATCAGAAAGAACTGGTGATGATCACTTGGTTCTTTTTTTTGTAGAATTGCGATTATTCCATTTATCGCTAAGATCGAGGTATTCAAAATCAAGCGCGGAAGCCTGCCTTTCCAAAATATTATCCCTGAAAGATCTTTGTAAAATATCTTCAATAAGAAAATCTTCCTGATCTGATTCCGGGTGATATTCTTCTTTTAAGGAGATATCAAACATGCTTGCCGTGGTATTATACCAAAATGCCCTCCATCCGCTCTTCAACTCTTTTACTAGATCGAATGTAGTAATCCCCGTTTGTCTGTGTATAAGTTTGACTAAGATCTGACCTTCAGTCCTGGTAAGCTTTTTTAATTCTACAGAAAATTCTTCTTCAATATAATTCTGCACAATTTTGGTGTATTTTTTCTGCGCTCGTTTTGATTTAATATCATCAAGCCTGGAATTCAATTCTATTAACCTTTCAGAAGCAAGTTTAGCATATGGATATACCTTTCTAGTTTTCCTCCTTAATATAAGGTAACGTTTTCTGTCTGTGTTACTATCAAATTTTAATTTACGTAATAAAACAACTTCTTCAAGATCTATTGCTTCACGAGGAATAGAATCCCCAGCTATGATCATATATTTTTTCTGCAGGGTATCATTCTCAATTGAGTCTACTTCAACAGGTTTATGAGTATCCTGAGCGGCTACACTAAACCCTATTAAAAATATCGATATGAATAAAAATCTGATCACCATATATAATTTGAACTTTTCAGAATCATTTTCACCAAAATCATTCCAAAATTAATCAATAGCAAGTTGTTACCCATCTAAAACTTTTTAAATTCGTAAAAATTAAAATGACAATGAAGAAAAGTGAAGTACTTGACAAAAAATCATTAGAGTTTCTAGAGACTTATTTAAATAATGCAGCTCCAACCGGTTATGAATCTGAAGGACAGAAATTATGGATGGAGTATTTAAAACCATACGTGGATGAGTTTATTACTGATACCTATGGTACTGCCGTGGGAGTGATAAATCCGGAAGCTAAATATAAGGTAGTTATAGAGGGCCATGCAGATGAAATTTCATGGTATGTAAATTATATAAGTGATGAAGGCTTAATCTATGTTGTACGAAATGGTGGGAGCGACCATCAGATCGCGGCATCTAAAAGAGTAAATATCCATACTAAAAAGGGAATTGTAAAGGGAGTATTTGGCTGGCCAGCCATTCACACCAGAGATAAAGAAAAAGAACAATCCCCGAAAATGGACAATATCTGTATAGATGTTGGATGTGATAATAAAGAGGATGTTGAAAAACTGGGAGTACATGTAGGTTGCGTGATCACGTATCCAGATGAGTTCTTTGTGTTGAACGGAGATAAATTTGTTTGTCGTGCTCTTGATAACCGAATTGGAGGTTTTATGATTGCTCAGGTAGCGAGACTTCTAAAGGAGAATAAGAAAGAATTACCTTTCGGATTATATGTCACAAATTCTGTTCAGGAAGAGATTGGATTGAGAGGCGCTGAAATGATCACTCACAGGATTCAACCGAATGTTGCTATTGTTACCGATGTGACTCACGACACTACCACTCCAATGATCGAAAAGAAAACTAATGGATTAAATAAAATTGGAGACGGACCCGTAATTTCGTATGCTCCTGCAGTTCAGAATAAACTGAGAGAACTTATTCTGGATACTGCAGAAAACAAAAAGATTCCTTTCCAAAGACATGCATCTTCCAGATTTACCGGGACAGATACTGATGCTTTTGCCTACAGTAATGGCGGAGTTCCTTCAGCATTGATTTCTTTACCATTAAGATATATGCACACTACGGTAGAAATGGTTCATCGAGATGATGTTGAAAATGTGATTAATCTTATCTATGAATCTCTTCTGAATATTAAAGAAGGAGATAGTTTTAGTTACTTCGACTAGATTCAACATCACATAATTTATTGTTAAACTCCCTGAAATCAGGGAGTTTAATTTTTTCAGACCTAAATATTTCACAATTTTTTAAATATATGTATTTAGGTTTCGAAGTATATTTAAATAAAAAATTATGACCCTGTCGCCTGATGATGTTGAAACAGTAATGTCTAACCCACACGAAGCTGTAAAACTGGCAAATCTTCGATACGTTTCTGAGAACCTTTTATCTATTGAAAGAAAAAAAGTTGGACGAGGCTTTGCTTATTATAAAAAGGAAGAAAAAATTTCAGATAAGAAGACTCTTGAAAGAATTAAAGAATTGGTTATTCCACCTGCATGGAAAGATGTGAAAATTACTCATCTCTCTAACGGACATCTTCAAGTTGTGGGGAGAGATGAAAAGGAACGAAAACAATACTTATATCATGCCACCTGGTCAAAAATTCGAAATCAGACGAAATTTTTTAAAATGACTTCTTTTGGTAAAATGTTACCAAAAATTAGAAAACAAGTAGATTCAGATTTGTCATTAGAAGGTATGCCCAAAAGAAAAGTTTTGGCGCTTGTGATCAGACTCATGGAAGAAACACATATTAGAGTCGGAAATCATTATTATGCCAAAAACAATAAAACTTATGGCCTATCAACTTTTAGAACCCGACATGTAAAAACCTTTAAAAACGGAATTAAATTTGAATTTATTGGAAAAAAAGGGAAAGAACATTCAATTACTGTTGAAGACAAGCTATTAATAGACCTTATCAATCAATGTGAAGAAATACCGGGATGGGAGCTTTTCAAATTCTATAATGAAAATGGTGAAAAACAAAGTATAGATAGTGAAATGATCAATGACTACATCCATGAAATTAGCGGTGATATGTATTCGGCAAAAGATTTCAGAACCTGGTCTGCTTCCAAAATATTTTTTGAAACACTTATTGAAAAGGGATATATCGAAGATGAAAAGGAAAATAAAAAGAATATTCTTGAAGGTTTTGATGCGGCTGCAGAAGGTTTAGGGAATACTCGCGCTGTTTGTAGAAGTTATTATATTCATCCAAAACTTATTGAGACTTATGAAACAGGCGAGATAATCCCTTATTTTAAAAAAGTAAAGGAAGACAAAGCGCCAACCTATGCGCAACTTTCAGAAACTGAAAAAGTAATTCATAAACTTATAAAGGATTATAAAATAAAAATTGAAGATTAATATAGTTCCATATTTGTCATAATTCAGATAAATTTGAATTATGACGAATTCAATTGCTTCCAGAATTGCAGATTTTCTGAGTAACTTCCCCCCTTTTTCATTATTGGATAATTCACAATTAGAATTAATCGCCAATGAGATAAAAGTAATGTACTTTGAACAGGGGCAGACGATATTTTCAAGAGATGAGAACGTACATGATTATTTTTATATAGTTCAAAAAGGCGCCGTAGATCTACAGAAACTGGATGCAAACCAGGAGCCTGAAACTATCGACAAATGTGACGAAGGAGATGTTTTTGGATTGCGCCCCTTATTTGCAAAAGAGAATTACCAAATTAACGCGATTACCGATGAGGAAAGTGTGATCTATGCTATCCCATTAACTGTATTTAAACCCTACGCTATTAGCAATCCACACGTTGGAAACTTCCTTATGGAGAGTTTTGCTTCCAATACCAGAAATCCTTATTCCAATGAGCATCGAGGGAAACTAATTTCTGATGATGAGAGTATCGGCTTTAAAAAAGAGGCCCTGTTTGAATTACAGCAAATTCCAATTGTAAAAAAGATGGTTACGGTTTCTCCAGATACAAGTATTCAGAAATCGGCCATATTAATGAGCAAACGCAGGGTGGGATCTGTTATAATTGTTGAGGAAGAAAAACCTGTTGGTATAGTGACCGATGTAGATTTTAGAGAATTGGTTGCTACAGGCAAACTACCAATTGAAAGTCCCATAAGTGAAGTTATGAATTCGCCTGTCATTTGTTATTCTAAAAAGCTGACCATTGCCCAGGCCCAGCTAATAATGATGAAACAAAATATCAATCATATTTGTATTACCAAAGATGGTACTCCCAATACCAAAGTGAAAGGAATTGTTTCTGAACATGACATTATTGTTTCCCAGGGAAATAATCCGGCTGTTTTAATGAAAGCTATCAACAGGGCCAGCAGCACCAAGAAATTAAAACGGATCAGGAATAAAATTATGATCCTTTTAAACGGGTATCTTAAAAGTAATATTCCGCTTACCCACACATCAAATATTATATTCGAGCTTAATGATGCCACCATTAAACGCACTATAAAAAGGTGTATAGATAAAATGGATTCACCTCTTCCCGTTAAATTCGCCTGGATGGCCTTAGGAAGTCAGGGTAGAAAAGAGCAGTTACTCCATACAGACCAGGATAATGCGCTGGTTTTTGAAGATGTCCCTGAAGATCAACTTGAAGAAGTCCGCGCATATTTTTTGAAACTTGCCACCAAAGTAACGAAGCGATTGAATATCATTGGATATGAATTTTGTCCTGCAGAAATGATGGCGAGAAATTCAAAATATTGTCTTTCCCTTTCTGAATGGAAAGATCAGTTTTCGCAATGGGTGACTACTTCCGGGAACGACGAGATTCTTTTATGCCAGATCTTTTTTGATTTTGATATTTCTTTTGGAGAAGTAAAACTCACTAATTCCATTTCAGACCATATATTCGATATATTAAAGGGAAACAAAAACTTCCTGAATCGATTGGCTGCGCAAGCCTTAAGAAATCCATCACCCCTCGGTTTTTTCAGGCAGTTTTTGGTAGAACAGGATGGTGAGAAAAAAGATCTTTTCGATATCAAAAAAAGGGGAATTATGCCTTTGACTGATGCTGGCCGATTACTGATACTGGAACACCGTGTGAAAAATATTAGCAATACTTCTGAAAGATTTGAAAAATTAGCCCAGTTAGAACCTAATAATAAAGAAATTTACCAGGCTTGCGCTTATTCCTCCAGAGCACTTATAAAATTTAGAACCAAGCAAGGACTTAAACATAAAGATAACGGAAGGTTTATAAATCTTGAGGATCTTGGTAAAGAGGACAAGATTAAATTAAAACGCTGTTTTAAAACAATTAAGGAAATTCAGGAACTCATAAAACTTAGATTTGAAACTACCTATTATTTATGATTAGGAAATGGTTTAATAAAAAGACTCCAAATCAAGACCTTCCATATTTCTGGCAGAATTACGCTCAAAGTTTCGAAGAAAAACTACCGGAAGAAGTTTCTGATATTAGATTTATAGTATTTGATACCGAGACAACAGGTTTTAATTATGATGAAGATAGAGTTCTAAGTATCGGAGCCGTGAGAATTGAAAATAACAGCATTGAGATAAGCGACAATTTTGAAGTATTTCTGGAACAAAAAAAATTCAATCCTGAAACCGTTAAGATCCATGGGATCATTCAGAATGAAAAGTTCGAGAAATTATCAGAATTAGAAGCGCTAAAAAAATTTCTTAGTTATATTCAAAATTCCGTATTGGTTGCTCATCACGCTGGTTTTGATATGAAAATGATCAATAAGGCACTTTCCAGAAACGGACTTCCTAAACTGAAGAATAAAGTGCTGGATACTTCCATACTCTATAAAAAAACCCGTATTGCCACCAATTTTATAGATCGGGACAAGATTTATTCTTTAGATGAGATCGCTGAAGCTTATAATATTGATCTTATAGATAGACATACCGCTTCTGGTGATGCCTATATTACTGCTTTGATTTTTATGAAATTACTGAGCCGTTTGAAGAAAAATAAAGATTCAACTTTAAAAGATATTTACAAATTATAAAAATCCTAAATTTCTTAACGAGATTATATTATTCAGAGATCTAAAGACAAGCGAGCAGAATAATCGCCAAAATATGAGTATAGTTAATAGAAGTATGTCTTTTTGAAAGCTAATCAAAAAACTCGTATTTCCAAGTATAGATTGACCACTCTGGAGAAATCGATTCAACTCTATATCTATCTTTAATTAAATAGATGTATTCATAATCTTTCAAAGAACTAAAATAATCTCCTCCACTATAAGGTTGATCCCTCCTGATATCGAAAATATTTTTTGAAAATGGTTTATAATTAACAGTGGCTCGCCAAGGCTCAATGGATTTTAAATAATATAATGGATTGATGACATCTGAATGATAATCTAAAAATTCACTTTGAAGTGTATCATTTAAATAGGTAGCAATTACATTTTCTCCTGAATATTCAAAATTCCTTTTTTGATATATTGATACATTGCCCTCTTCATGAATATATTCTAATTCAACTAAATTTCCATTATTATAAATAAGATTAGAAGTGCTATAATCAGTGGAAATAGTACAATTTTCACCATTCCAAATTATCTCATAATCCAAAGTGCCCGTACCACCATTCACTTCAATGAGCCTTCCATCCTCGTCATACTCAAAATAGACATTTTCACTACCTCCAAAATCTGCTTCTGTAACAAATCCCGATTCTATGGTATATTCTCTTTCCGCCAATATAGTAGAATCATTTGTTCCAAATTTTTTCCAATAGACAACTTCTTTAACTTTTGAAAAGTCCGGTATCGTTTCTGAAGAGTGATCATCTCCATTACTACTGCATCCTATGCTTAGGATTAAAAAAACCAATACATATAAAAATTTCATGTCTACGTGCTTTTAGCCAAATGCCTTTACAGTTTACCTTCTATAATATCTTCAACTACTTCCGGATTTAATAAAGTAGAGGTATCTCCTAAATCTGAAGTTTCATTCGATGCTATTTTTCTAAGAATACGACGCATAATTTTACCGCTTCTGGTTTTTGGTAAACCTTCCACAAACTGGATCTTCTCAGGTTTTGCAATAGGTCCTATCTTATCTGCGATTTGCTGATTGATCTCCTTTCTAAGGTTATCCTGATTCCTGGATTCACCAGATTCTTTCAGAATTACAAATCCGTATAAAGCATTACCTTTCACATCATGAGGAAATCCAACCACGGCAGATTCTGCTACAGCAGGATGTTCGTTAATAGCGTCTTCAATTGGAGCCGTACCTAAATTATGACCTGAAACAATGATCACATCATCTACCCTACCGGTAATTCTGTAATATCCCGTCTCATCTCTTAACGCACCATCACCCGTGAAATATTTATTTTCAAAGGCTGAAAAATAAGTCTCGCGATAACGGTCGTGATTTCCATAGATCGTTCTTGCCATGGAAGGCCATGGGAATTTTATACATAACCTACCATCTACCTGGTTGCCTTTAATTTCTTTCCCTTCCTCGTCCATCAAAACAGGCTGAATTCCGGGAAAAGGTAATGTAGCGAAAGTTGGTTTTGTGGGAGTCGCAAAAGGGATAGGAGAAATCATGATACCTCCGGTTTCCGTTTGCCACCATGTATCCACAATCGGACTTTTATTTTTACCTATATTATTATCATACCAGTGCCATGCTTCTTCATTAATAGGTTCTCCAACCGTTCCAAGAACTTTTAAAGAAGAAAGATCATATTTATCTACGAAATCAAGATTTTTCTTAGCCAGGGCTCGAATTGCAGTAGGTGCAGTGTAAAACTGATTTACTTTGTGTTTTTCCACAATCTCCCAGAATCGCCCAAAATCAGGGTATGAAGGAACTCCCTCAAACATCACGGTAGTTGCTCCATTTAACAACGGACCGTACACTATATAAGAATGTCCTGTAATCCAGCCAATATCGGCAGTACACCAGTAAACTTCATCATTCTGATAATTGAAAATATTTTTAAAAGTATAGGCTGTATACACCATATATCCCGCCGTGGTATGTAACATCCCTTTAGGCTTGCCTGTGGAGCCCGAAGTATATAGAATGAATAATGGATCTTCGGCATCCATAATCTCAGGAGTACATTCATCAGAAGCTTCTTCCATCAAAGGTGCCAGCCATTTATCCCTGCCTTCTTTCATATTAATATCAGCTCCGGTTCGCTTAGCAACCAGAACAGTATTTACATCAGGACAATCCTCCAGGGCTTTATCTACAATCCCCTTAAGATCGATCGTTTTATTTCCACGGAAAGATCCATCTGAAGTGATCAACAATTTACAATCTGCATCCACGGTTCTTGTTGCCAAAGCAGAAGCTGAAAAACCGGCAAAAACAACCGAATGAATAGCACCAATCCTCGCACAGGCGAGAACAGCATACGCAAGCTCCGGAATCATAGGCAGATAAATACAAATCTTATCTCCCTTCTGGATCCCATTATCCTTTAGGACATTCGCAAATTGATTTACCTTTTTATGAAGTTCATTAAAGCTAAGGTGTAAAGCATCTTCCTTTGGATCATTAGGCTCCCAGATAATTGCCGTTTTATCTCCCTGAGCAAGAAGATGACGATCTATACAATTTTCTGTAATATTTAGTTTGGCATTCTCAAACCATTTCACTTCCGGTTTTGAAAAATCCCAACTAAGTACGTTATCCCATTTTTTCCTCCAAACAAAATGTTCTTCGGCTACTTCCTGCCAGAAATTTTCTGGCTCTCTAACAGATTTTCTATATACCTGGAAATATTCCTCCAGATTTTTTATGTGATAATTACTCATAATCTAAGTTGGTTTAATTCAAAAAGACAGAACCGGATTAACCGGTTCTGTCTTTAAAATTATTAAATCGGATGCAATCAAAAAAGTAATAAGGGTTAAAAGAGGTGTTTTACTTAGAATGTATTGAAATCTGATAATTTCTTATTCTTTTGTATAACTTGCCTAACTCGGTCTACCTAAGCTTGTCTGGAATCATTATATTATATATTTCAACAGGCTCAATCTGACAATTCGTTTTTACACGAAACATTTTTTAACGAGTTTCTAAATATGATTCCACATTATTCTGAATTCGAGATTCTATATGGGAAACATCAGCCTTTTCAAATGTATCTCCTGTGATTTTCTCATAGAGTTCAATATATCTTTCTGAAACAGATTCGATATACTCATCACTCATTTCTGGAACAGATTGTCCTTCTAAGCCCTGGAATCCGTTAGAAATTAACCATTGACGAACAAATTCCTTGGATAATTGCTTTTGAGCTTCTCCGTTTTCCTGTCGCTTTTCATAACCATCTTTGTAGAAATACCTTGAAGAATCAGGTGTATGGATCTCATCAATAAGAACTATTTCTCCATCCACAGTTTTTCCGAATTCGTATTTTGTATCCACCAGAATAAGATCCTGTTGGGCTGCAATTTCAGTTCCTCGTTGAAATAAATTCCTTGTATATTCTTCAAGTTTCAAGTAATCTCCTTCAGCAACGATTCCTTTCTTTATAATATCCTCTCGGGAAATGTCTTCATCATGATCACCATGTTCAGCCTTAGTCGCAGGAGTGATAATTGGTTGTGGAAATTTGTCATTTTCTTTTAAACCCTCAGGCATAGCAACTCCGCACAATTCCCTTTTTCCCGCTTTATATTCCCTGGCTGCGTGACCAGACATATAACCACGAATCACCATTTCAACCTTAAAAGGTTCACATTTCTTTCCAATCGCAACATTTGGGTCTGGTGTTGCTTCCAGCCAGTTTGGAACAATGTCACTGGTTTTCTCCATCATTTTGGTAGCGATCTGGTTAAGGATCTGCCCCTTATAAGGAATTCCTTTGGGCATTACCACGTCAAAAGCTGAAAGCCTGTCTGAAGCGATCATCGCAAGAAGGTCATTTTCTAAAAAATAAACATCTCGAACTTTGCCTTTGTAGACTGATTGCTGACCAGGAAAATTAAAATCTGTTTTGATTATCGTATTACTCATAAAGAGCTTAATCTTTTATAATTAATCGTTGTGTTCTATTGTTTTATATGCGGAAATTATCTTTTTCACCAATCGGTGACGAATCACATCCTTATCGTCCAGGTACACCATGCCGACTCCTTTAACGTCTTTAAGTATAAGTAGCGCCTCCTTTAAACCAGATATTGTTCTTCTGGGAAGATCTATCTGTCCGGGATCACCCGTGATCATAAATTTTGCGCTTTTACCCATTCTGGTTAAGAACATTTTCATCTGTGCGTGCGTGGTATTCTGGGCTTCATCCAGAATCACAAAAGCATTATCCAGGGTACGCCCACGCATAAAAGCCAATGGTGCAATTTGAATTATTCCTTTTTCTATGAACATTTCTAACTTTTCAGCAGGAATCATATCTCGCAAACCATCATATAATGGTTGCATATAAGGGTCTAATTTTTCTTTAAGATCACCTGGTAAAAAACCAAGATTTTCCCCTGCTTCTACCGCAGGTCTGGTAAGAATTATTTTTTTAACCTGTTTCTCTTTTAATGCTTTTACGGCAAGAGCGACACCTGTATAGGTTTTACCGGTTCCCGCAGGTCCAATAGCGAAAATAAGATCATTCTTTTTAGAAAGTTCTACTAATTTACGTTGGTTGGCTGTTTGGGCCCTAATAGCCTTTCCGCTTACTCCATGAACCAGTACTTCCCCACTTTCTTTAGAAGTATTATAATCTTCTTCACTCTCACTGGTTAGAACCCTTTCAATGGTATTCTCGTCAAGTTTATTGTATTTTCCAAAATGATCCATAAGCATCGAAAAACGTTTATCGAATTCTTCCAGCATTTCTTCATCTCCAAAGACCTTGATTTTACTTCCTCTGGCAATAATCTTTAATTTTGGAAAATATTTTTTTAAAAGTTCAATATGTTCATTCTGTTGCCCGAAAAATTCTCGAGGGCTAATTTCTGAGAGTTCAATAAGAAGTTCGTTCAAAAGCTATGATTTTTAAGATGAAGCATTGTGCATTTTTCAGGTCATTTTTATTTGTCCTTCGCATTTCAATATCCTAATTTTGAAACCGAATTTATGGCATTTTTTACCTTTTAGCCTAAGCGAATACCTAAAAATAAAATTATATTCGCCTTCTATACAAACTTAAGGAAATTTAGCAGTCTCAGATTAAAAAAATATTAACAATCGCCCATGGCAATCATTACTTTAACGACCGATTTCGGAGAGAAAGATTATTTCGCTGGTGCGGTTAAAGGAGCTATCTACAGCGAACTTAGTGATGTTAAAATTGTTGATATTTCCCATTCGGTTTCTCCTTTTCATATTAGTGAAGCGGCATATATTATAAAGAATGCCTATAAAAGTTTCCCGAAAGGAAGCATCCATATTATTGGGATAGATTCTGAACTTACTCCGGAAAATAAGCACCTCGCCGTAAAACTGGATGAGCATTACTTTATTTGCGCCAATAACGGGATCCTTTCTTTACTGGCTTCAGAAATAATGCCTGAAAAGATCGTGGAAATCAATATTCATGATAAAATACAGACCAACTTCCCAGTGCTTGATGTGTTTGTTAAAGTTGCCTGTCACATTTCCCGTGGTGGAACCCTGGAAGTTATAGGTAAAAGCGTTAGCGAGATCAGGCATCTAAAACAGTTTGAGCCACTTATAAATTCTGAAAAAGACCAGATTCTGGGTCATGTGATTTATGTTGATAACTATGGAAATGTGATCACCAATATTTCCAGGAAATTATTTGAAAGTGTTGGTAAGGGACGAGATTTTAAAATTAGCGCCAGAAACGTGAATTTTAATATGATCTATGAAACTTACAGCCACGCCATTAATTTTAATGTAGAAAAAGAAAACCGAAAAGAAGAAGATGGTAAGAAGTTAGCTGTTTTTAATTCTGCCGGTTACATAGAACTGGCTATTTATAAAAGTAATCCAAGTACCGTGGGAAGTGCCGCTAGTCTATTCGGACTTGAGTATTTGGATACCATAACCGTAAATTTTGAATAGATGTTTGTACGTATAGTAAAAATGGGATTTCAACCGGAAAAAATTGATGAGTTTCTTGCTAATTTTGAAGAAAACAAAGACAAAATTAGAGGTTTCGAAGGTTGCCAGTTTTTAGAACTCTATCGAGGTAAAGACAATACAAACCAATTTTTCACGTATAGTTTCTGGGAAGATGAAGAAGCTTTGGAGAACTATAGAAATTCTGAACTTTTTAAAAGTGTTTGGGCTAAAACAAAGGTTTTGTTTAATGAAAAACCGGAAGCCTGGAGTGTTGATAAGTTGGCTAGTTTGGATTAGTTAGAATTGAGTAGTGAGTAATTAGATATGAGATTTCTCCCTATGGTCGTAATGAAAACTTAAATACAACTGAGAAGTGAGAAGTGAGAAGTGAGAAGTGAGAAGTGAGAAGTGAGAAGTGAGAAGTTTAATTTATTAAAATTTCAATAGAATGAAGAGGTTTTTCCCTCCGGTATAGAATACAAAAAAAGGAAATCGCATAAATTATAATTCCGGAGGAATGAGATTTCTCCCTATGGTCGTAATGAAAACTTAAATACAACTGAGAAGTGAAAATTGAATAGTGTCACATTGAGCGCAGTCGAAATGTGGAAATTAAAAGTGAGATTTCTCCCGATGGTCGAAATGACAAACAACAGACAACTAATAAATGGTAACCAATAACCCACAACTGATAATTGATAATTGAAAGCATGCTTGCGATATTAAATAAAGAAATACAATCCTTTTTCTCTTCCCTTACGGGATACCTGGTGATTGGTCTTTTTCTTATTGCCTGCGGATTCTTTCTATTTGTATTTTCAGGCGGTTACAATATTCTGGATAGCGGTTTTGCCGATCTCAAACCCTTCTTTAACCTGGCACCGTGGATATTTTTATTTCTGATTCCTGCGATTTCCATGAAAAGCTTTGCTGATGAAAAACGAATGGGAACCATGGAGATTCTGCTTACCAAACCCATCGGAATTTGGAAGCTGATTACCGGAAAATATTTAGGCGTTCTCTTTTTAGTGATTCTGGCAATTATTCCTACGCTGCTTTATGTTTTAACTATAAGTCAGCTTGGAAGACCACAAGGAAATTTTGATGTGGGAGCCACTATTGGTTCTTATATCGGATTAGTTTTTCTTGGGGGTTGTTATGCAGCGATCGGGATTTTTGCCTCCAGTTTATCCTCCAATCAAATCGTTTCATTTTTACTTGGAGTTTTTCTATGCTTCGTTTGTTATTATGCTTTTGAAGGTCTTGCTCAAACCAACATTTTCGGTACTTCAAGTTATATTCTTGAATCCTTCGGAATTAGTTTTCATTATAAAAGTATAAGCCGGGGTGTGGTAGACACCCGCGATCTTATCTATTTTCTAAGTTTAATATTTCTGTTTTTAAAACTGACAGAGATCAATCTTTCAGCAACAAAGAACCGGCGATAATGAAGAAACCAAAAAAGATAAAATCCATACTTATTTTATTGGTTATTCTTGTAGCTGCAAATTTCCTGGCTTCAGAGTTCTACCTGAGATTCGATCTCACCCAGGATCAGAGATACAGCCTCTCCCCTGCAGCCAAAGAAATAGTTGCAGATGTAAAACAGCCGGTAATTTTCGATGTCTTTCTGGAAGGTAATTTCCCTTCAGAATTCAGAAGACTTCAGAATGAGACCCGCCAGATGCTGGAAGAGTTTTCAGCCTATAACCGAAATATAAAAGTCAATTTTGTAGATCCCTTAGCTGAAGGCGGAGATGCCCATGCCATTGCCGAAGAATTCTATAAAATGGGAATGACCCCCGCAAGGCTGAATGTTCAGGAAAATGGTAAAAACAGCGAAAGCATTATTTTCCCGTGGGCAATTGCAAATTATGGCGATAAAACGATAAAGATCCCATTGCTGAAAAATCAAATTGGTGCTACCGATGAAGAGCGTGTAAATGCTTCGGTACAACAACTGGAATATGTTTTTGCCGATGGATTAAGCAAGCTCATCTACCCTCGAGAAAAGAAGATCGCCGTGATGCGTGGAAACGGGGAACTGCCCGATAGTCAAATTGCCGATTTTGTAAAGACTATTCAGGAGTATTATTTTATGGCTCCGTTTACATTGGATTCCGCAGCAACTAATCCTGAAAAAACAATGGCAGATCTAAAGGAATATGATCTTATTCTGGAACCTAAGCCAACACAGGCATATTCAGAAAATGAAAAATATATACTGGACCAGTATTTAATGCATGGCGGGAAAATGTTATGGCTGGCTGAAGTTACTAATATGGAAACCGATAGCCTCTTCAACAATCGTGGAGCTGCCATTGCATTGCCAAGAAATCTTAACCTGGGTGACTATTTTTTCTCTTATGGTATTCGTATAAATCCAGAACTCATCAATGACCTCTACTCTGCCCCGATCATTCTTGCCAGCGGTAGTGGACAAAATACAAGGTTTAATCCTTACCCCTGGTTCTATAGTCCGTTAACAAGTTCTCCTAATGAACACCCTATTATCAACAATATTGAGGCTGTGAAATTTGAATATGCTAACCCTATAGATACCCTTACTAATAATATTGAAAAAACCATTCTTTTAAGTAGTTCCCCAAGAACCAGACTTGAAGGAGTTCCGGCACAGATAAGCCTCGATATGGTTGGCGAAAAACCTGATGTGAGTTTATACAATTCAGGGGAGCAGCCACTCGTTGTTTTGCTGGAAGGCGAATTTACATCGGTTTATAAGAATAGAGTAAAACCTTTTAAAATATCAAATCATCGGGATAAAGGAGTAGATTCAAAAATGCTGGTGGTTTCAGACGGGGATGTGATTAAGAATGATATACGGGACGGAAAAGCTATGGAACTGGGCTTTCAGCGATATACCGGAAATACCTACGGAAATAAGGAATTTCTGCTGAATGCGGTAAATTATTTATTAGATGATACCGGACTTATTGATATTCGTTCCAAAAAGATCAAGCTTGCATTTTTAGATAAGGAAAAAGCTGCTGCGCAAAGAGAACAATGGCAATTAATAAATCTTGCCGGCCCTATAATTCTCCTGTTAATCTTCGGAATTGCTTTCAGGTACTACAGAAAGCAGAAATATGTAAAGTAAAGCCTCTGTAGAAACCAATCAAGGTTTTAACAACTACATATTAACAATTTCAATTCAGTTTAATTTTTCAAACACTTGTTTTACAGGTTTTTACATCATTTTTACAATCAAAGTCTGTTAATAAAAACTCCGTGAACAAGCCGTTATTTTTATCTTATTAAAATATATTTGTAAGTGATTAAAATAATTCAATAAAAGCCGATGAAATTTATTGTATCCAGCAACTATCTGCTGAAACAGCTACAAATACTTGGAGGGGTAATTAACAACAGTAATACGTTACCAATATTAGACAATTTCCTTTTCGACCTCAATAACGACGAACTAACGGTTTCTGCTTCAGACCTTGAAACCACGATGTCTGCAAAACTTAAGGTAGAGTCAGATTCTGAAGGTAAAATTGCAGTCCCTGCGAAATTACTTTTAGATACACTAAAGACTTTTCCGGAGCAACCGCTAACTTTTGTAGTTGAAGATAACAATACCATAGAATTAAGTTCCAACCACGGTAAATATGCGCTTGCATATGCCGATGGTGAAGAATTTCCTAATCCGGTAGAGCTTGAAGACCCAAGCAGTACGGTTGTGGAAGCCGATATTCTTGCTTCTGCAATTTCCAAGACGATTTTCGCCTCCGGAAATGATGATCTTAGACCGGTGATGAGCGGAGTTTTCTTTCAGTTTACGGAAGACGGACTTACGTTTGTGGCTACAGATGCTCATAAGCTGGTAAAATATTCCAGAGAAGATATCAAAGCGAACCAGGCTGCAGAATTTATTATGCCGAAAAAACCTTTGAACCTTCTGAAAGGAATCCTTGCCGGAAGTGAATCTGAAGTATTGATAGAATATAACGATTCTAACGCGAAGTTTACTTTTGACGAAACTCAGTTGATCTGTAGATTGATCGACGGGAAATATCCTAATTACGAGGCGGTAATTCCAAAAGAGAATCCGAATAAACTGACGATCGAAAGAAATCAGTTTTTAAGTTCAGTTAGAAGGGTTTCTATTTTCTCAAATAAAACCACGCACCAGGTACGATTAAAAATCGCCGGTGCCGAGTTGAATATTTCTGCGGAAGATGTAGATTATAGCAATAAGGCCGAAGAACGTTTAACCTGTTCTTACCAGGGAGACGATATGCAAATTGGTTTTAACTCAAGATTTCTTGTAGAAATGCTGAACAACCTGACTGCCGATGAAGTAATGCTGGAAATGAGCCTTCCAAATAGAGCGGGTATCCTAACCCCTATTGATGGTTTAGATCCTGGAGAAAAAATTACGATGCTGGTCATGCCGGTAATGCTGAATAATTAATATCCAGTTTCCAGTCACAATAGGTAGGAAAAAAATAAAAAAGCCCGTTCATTAATTTGAACGGGCTTTTTATTACTAACTAAATGAAAAATCTACTAAAATTTTTATTTTAAAAATTCTATGGTCAAAGGATAATACGGCATTTCGCCATTGCTCACCTTAATCGCATTCATAATAGGTAAAATAAGGGCTATCAATCCAACGATAATAATTAAAAGTATTCCGAGACCGAAAAGAAAAATAAGCGGAATACATATAATAGAGTAAATAAAAAGGCTTATTTGAAAATTAAGGATCATCTTTCCGTGCATATCCATGCCTGCTACTTTATCTTTTTGCGTTAGCCATAGAACTAAAGGAACTATAAATCCTCCTATTCCAGTCACCAGGTCTAATAATTGACTTAAGTGTGTCATGACTAACATTTGGTTATCTTCTCTCATTCTAAAATTTTTGATGGTTATTGATGGTTTCTATATAAAAGACGAGGAGAATCAAGGTTTGTTACAGAATTGGCTTAGCAATAATTTCTTTTATAAATTTGTCACATGAAATTGAATGATACTATTGTTGCCCTTGCTACTCCTTCAGGCGCCGGCGCTATTGCTATAATACGAGTTTCAGGACCTGATGCCCTGGAAATCGTTGCTCCACTTTTCAAAGCAAAAAGTAAAAAGGACCTTGCCAAGCAGCCAACACATACACTCCACCTCGGAAATGTAATGGACGGTGAGCGCACGATAGACGAAGTTTTGGCCTCAGTTTTTAGAGCTCCAAAATCTTATACCGGGGAAGAAACAGTAGAATTATCCTGTCATGGGAGTCCATATATTCAGCAGGAAATCATTCAATTATTGATAAGAAAAAGCTGTCGTTCTGCGGAAGCGGGAGAATTTACCCTTCGTGCATTCCTAAATGCAAAAATGGATCTTAGTCAGGCAGAAGCGGTGGCCGATTTGATCAATTCTGAAAATGCCGCTTCTCACCAAATGGCCATGCAACAAATGCGTGGCGGTTTTTCTAATGAAATTCAGAAATTAAGAGAGGAGTTATTAAATTTTGCTTCCCTTATAGAATTGGAACTGGATTTTGCCGAAGAAGACGTGGAATTCGCCAATAGAGATCAATTCAAGGACCTTGTTTCAAAGATACAGACGGTACTAAAAAGACTTCTGGACTCCTTTGCTACCGGGAATGTTTTGAAAAACGGAATTCCTGTTGCGATCGTTGGAGAACCAAATGTTGGAAAATCAACATTATTAAACGCTTTACTGAACGAAGAAAGAGCCATCGTTTCTGAGATCGCCGGAACAACCAGAGATACGATAGAAGATGAAATGAGTATTGGCGGCGTAGGTTTTAGATTTATAGATACCGCCGGAATTCGCGAAACCAAAGATGTGGTGGAAAGCATCGGGATCAAAAAGACCTTTGAGAAGATCAGTCAGGCGCAGGTGGTGGTTTATTTAGTTGACAGTTCTCAAATTGCGGTGAACAGAGAAAGGCTTCAGCAGGTTCGGATTGAAATAGAAAAGATCAAAAATAAATTTCCGCAGAAACCATTATTGATCATCGCTAACAAAACCGATCGTCTAGCTGATGAAGAGATTCATAATCTAAAGACCAAGCTTGAAGAAATCTCCAGTCATGCAGAGAGAGCACAATTTCTGCTATTATCGGCCAAGACCAATTTAGGCGTTGAAGAATTAAAAGAAAAGCTGCTGGAATATGTAAATACCGGTGCATTGCGTAATAGTGATACCATTGTAACCAACTCCAGGCACTACGCAGCCCTTCTAAAAGCTTTAGAGGAGATTAATAAGGTAGAAGAAGGCTTGAATGCTGATTTATCGGGAGATTTACTGGCAATTGATATTCGCCAGGCGCTGCATCATTTTGGTGAGATTACCGGTGAGATTACCAATGATGATCTGCTTGGGAATATTTTTGCGAATTTTTGTATTGGCAAGTAATAACAATAAAATATTTTTAAATTTTAATTCGGAAAGAACCAATAGTTGCAGAAACTTCACATAAAAATAACCAGCTTTAAATTTCTATTCATCCAATAAGAATTTAGCATAGATAGGGAAATGATCAGATCCTATCTTATCCAATAGTCTTATATCTATCAGTTTAAATTCCTTAGTTACGTAATAATGATCTAATGGCCATTTCATAATACTGGAGTTTGCATCGAAAGTATTGTATAAACCTCTACCCAGCCTTACATTATTTAATTTTCCGTTATTTTCAAACAATCTTGATGTATTAGACCATGAAACATCATTAAAGTCTCCTGCAACAATTGAAGGCATCTGGTTTTTCGATACAGATTTACCTACACTTATTAGCTCAATTTCTTCTTCGCCAACATTATCGGGATACTCATCACTTGGCATTGGAGCTACCGGATGTACTGCATAAAGCATAAATTCCTTTCCTGAACCTAATTCTACGCGCCCTTGAAAAGATGGTACATTTTTGTGTTTTAAATATTTGATTTGAGCATTTTTTATCGGAAATTTTGAATACAAAGCCATTCCGTAGGCCACCTCATTCGGTTGCTTTATTACATGGGGGTAATCTTGCTTTAAATTTTCAAGTTCATCTAACCACCATTGATTAACTTCCATCGCTAAAATTATATCTGGATTAGCCTCTTTAACTACTTTTATGAACTTTTCGCTCTTGCGATTAGAAATTAAAACATTAGCCAGTAAAATACTCACGGAGTTTTTTACTGAAATAGTATCACCGGCATCGGATACAACTTTCTCTCCAATCCAATACGGAAATATACGAATAGATTGGATCCATAAAGACACTACCAAACCAAGGCCGAGAAAAATGCTAAGCCAGTTCCATTTTTTTGTTAAGATAACATAGAAAATAGAACAAACGATACCTAGAATAAAGTACTGTAATCGGGGAAAATCCAGCAATTTTGAATACCAATAAGGTAAATCATAAATGAGAGATAGAAGACTTGCTATTATTACAACAGTACTAACGAGAATTACGAAATAATAAATCGCTTTTCTTATACTCATGCTTAAGGTTTTATATTTTCAGTTCAAATTACGAAGAATAGATCATTATAAATTAAACCCCTGAAAATAAGATTAAAATATGGACATACATTTTCTAAAAACAGGAATTATGACCGTGAATTCAATTTATAAAAAACATTCCTGGTTTCTAATTTAAAAACTTTGCAACGGCTAAAGATTCAAATGAACAGTAAGAATCCATTTGATATTTGTGAATGCTTTTCCATAATTTCTCTATTAACGAAAGCCTATATTTAAATCACTTTCGAATCACCTTAAATTTATAAGTTTTATGATTTAATAAACTGGGTTTAGATTGCCATTTTACTTGATTAGGAGTAACTATCTTTTATCTTTACTATTCACATTCCTGTAAACAGTACTAATAGATTGATAAAAAAAGAAATTATGGAAAACTGGATTTATGCTACAGCTCCAATTATAATAAAGGTAATAATATCAATTCTGGCAATTTTTACAGTAATGATTATTGTTGTAAGGATATCGGGATTACGGACCTTTGCAAAAATGTCAAGTTTTGATTTTGCTTCTACAATTGCCGTAGGCTCCGTACTTGCTTCTGTTGTCCTTAGTACCGATCATTCCCTATTCAAAGGAGCCGTCGCTCTTGCAGGAATCATCGGCTTTCAAAGTATATTTTCATTATTGGTCAGAAAAAGTAATATGTTCAAAAGAATGGCTACTAATAACCCATTACTTTTAATGCAAAATGGAGAAATCCTTTATGCAAATTTGAAAAGTGCAAATGTTGGTGAAGGCGATTTGATTGCAAAATTAAGGGAGGCTAATGTGCTTGATTACAGCGAGGTTAAAGCAGTTATTCTTGAGAGTACAGGAGACATGTCTGTTTTGCACGGCGATGGAGAGAAGAGTCTTCATCCAGATTTATTGATGGGTGTAAGAAAAGAGGGCTAAATAGATCTAAGCAGAATATGCTTAAAATTTGATTTTCAATAGCTTCATCTTCAATAAGCACAAATACCAATAAATCAGCTTTTTAGAGAATTCAGAATGAATTGCCTCATATTAAAAAACGAATCATATTACGACTTCTATAGAACTAAAGCTTATAAAATCCTGCATTTGGCACCCCGAAGGTCTTAAAAGTGATCTTGAAAAATTTACTGATAACAAAAAGAGTACCTCTAGAAATCTATAGGGGAATTCAATATCATATCTATACAGAGAATTTCCTAGTTTTTGAAAAGTGACATATATATTCATCTTTCAGTTGAGGACTTTTCACATCTAAAAGACCTCGGGTGCTCTCCCAAATTAGCTATATCTAAATTCATTAAAAAAGAAGTTCCAATTTGGTGCCACTTCCTTATATCAATTTAAATATATAAACCTCACTTCTCGAGGCATACTTCTTATCTACATGTCATTCTGCTGATCCCGGTTCTGAGATCTTTCTGTGCTTTTGGGCCTTGTGTGATGAACTCAGAGCTCTATTTAATACTTCACCTTCATACTCCGCGTCGTCACTACCATATACAAATTCATGATTGGAGTCTAATGCATAGTAAGCCCTCTCAGCCACTTCTTTCGGGTCATCTTTATCCATTGATCCTACTTTTGTATCTGACTGACCCGCATTGTCGAAAAAATTAGTTTCTGTAGCTCCGGGAAGTAACAACGTCATACGAACATTGGTAGTACTAATCTCATTACGCAAAGCAAAGAAGAAAGAATTCACAAAAGCTTTACTAGCACCATATACGGCTTCAAAAGGAATTGGCTCGATCCCTGAAATTGAAGATGTCATGAGTACTTTCCCTTCATTTCTATCCACCATGTCCCCTATAAAAAGCTTGGACATATGAACTATTGAATCAATATTGAGACGAATAAGATTAAGTTCTTCTTCTAGATCTGTAGAATTAATAAATGAACCTCCCAAACCTCTCCCGGCATTTAGAACCAGCACATCTATTTTCATTTGATTTTGATCAACCCATTTCTTCAAATTGATAATTTCATCATACTTACTCAAATCTGCGGGATAAATGCTAATTTCTGAATTGTATTCAGCCAGATGCTCTTTTGTTTCCTTGAGTTTTGTCTCTCCTCTGGCTACCAAAATTAAATCATACCCATTTCTAGCGAAAATTTTGGATAATTCGTAACCAATTCCATTTGATGCGCCCGTAATTAATGCTAGTTTACTCTTTTTCATGACCGATTTTTTTTTCAAATCTATTAAGAATTAGAATATATATATTCCCAAAAATTTTGAAGAGTTTTATAAAAAAATCATAACCAATCAAAACTTATATTCTATTGGTTAAGCATCAAATTAGTAGTAATTCGAATTTTAATCTCAAATAGAGACTTTCAACGAAACCATCCGGCTATTCAATGATAAATATAAAACTTAAGCTAAAAACGACGTGGGCAACCACAAGCTGCAAATAAAAATTTTTTAATCGGATTTCTGGAGGATCCGGATTTAAAGAAAACATGATTTGCCAACCAAGAATACCAATAATACCGGCTACTACCCCACTGATCAAAGCAAAAATCCAATTAGGAGATAGCTTTGTATATTCTAAACTCAGCAATAACATTTCAGCAAACAAAAATCCTAGCAGTACATGTAATAACCATCCCACTAAACTTTTCTTTTCTGGTCGTAATGGTAGGCTGCTTGTATTAATCAATTGATTCAATAATTCCGGCTCTCTAAACTGATTCCCGGAGATATAGCCACATATATAACTAAACGCGGTCATCATAAGAGTAGCAAAAACTGAAATAAGTAATATCATATTTTTATTTATTCAGATAATTGAAAGAATTAAAGAGAACTCAAAAAAATTATGTGTTATTTCCTGTCCACATCTTTTAGCAACCATTTATCTAATACCAATCGGTCCTGATCTGTGTGTAAAACGACAATATCACCGGTAGTTTCGAAAATAACCGCTTTTACCTGATCTAATTGCATCACATTCGCTTCCCGAAGTTTCGATCTTAAATCAGACTCTGTGACTCTCGCTTTTTTTAAATTTTCAAACAGAATATTATCTCCTTCCATCAAAAGAAGCGGAGTATTATCAATTAAATTCTGAAATATTTTCCATCTCCTAAGATAGGCGGCAATTAATTGCAGTAAATAAATAAAAAACAGTCCTGCAATCCCGTGTTCTAAACTTACAGATTTGGTTAATACGGTACTTGCAATCATAGAGCCCACGGCCACGGTCATTGCAAAATCGAAACTGGACATCTTTGAAAAACTACGCTTGCCAAATATGCGGGTAAAAAATATGATTGCAATATATACTCCGATGCATGAAATAAATATTGCTATTACGGTATCTAGTGATAATTCAAACCATTTTTCCATATCAATGTGTTTAAGTTCTGAATGTTTTTATACGAGAAAAATCACGAACTATGACCTGAAGGACTAGCCACACTATGATCAAAAACAGAATCAAATAAAAAATTTCAGAATATTAATTTTAAATAGATCGTATTCTCAGGATCAGACTCGTTTTTCTGAAAGCGAATTCTAATTTTATAATTCCCTCTTATTTCTTGAGGATAAAATTCGCCATTATTAGCATCAAAACTTCCCTCTGTAGTAAACGCTACACAATTGATCGTATGTGTATGTATCTCCTCCAAAACCTTCAAATCATTAGTAGACAGAACATACCTTTCTTTCAGGTGTACTATTAGCTGGCGATGTTTTTCTAGTAATGCGTGATTAGACATAGTTCAACTGTATTTATTTTTCCGGTTCATTTCTACTTTCCTGCATTTCATCTTCTGAAATTAAATGATGATCATTTTTTAAACCAACTATATGGATGATATTAGTGAGCGTCGCATAAAGCATCAACACTACGGTGATCATCATTCCACTCAAAATGGAAGAAAATATCAAACTCAGCCAGTAAATAGTATTATACCATGCCAAGGGAATATTGTCGGCCTCGTTGATAGGTATATTAAACAACTGAAACATTATTAAAGCTCCTACAAGCAAAATGGTATCTATTTGGGCTATATCCAGGACCTGGTAATAATGGTCACTTTTAAGTTTAGACTCGGTTCCGGTGCTAATTCCCAGTAAGGTTAATAATAAAGTTAGAATCGTCGCTGAAGCCAGGATAATGGTATTGCATAGCATATTAAGACCCTGATGTGAGGTTGTTATCAATTGTTTCGCCTCATAACCGGAAACCTGCCCTAATAGAAAAACCCCCATTCCCGTAAAAAGAGTGGCCGTAATTCCGCCATAGATCGCCTTTCTGTTTTCTCTGAAAAATTTATTCATTGGTTTTTACTCTTTCAAATTCATTCTATCATTCGGCACTTCATTCAGGAATTATTGGTGAAAGGGACAGGTCCAATCCTTATCTGTAGACTTTCCACTATACTGCCGGGCCTCGCTATTCTCTCCGAAATCTTCCAGCATAGGGTTAATAGATCCCTGCAATCCCATATCCCGATCCCTAATTTTATTCCTTACATTTTGATAGACACCCATTTCCCTCAACTTTTCAAATTGATCGTGTAGATTGAAGGCAATGGAAGGATAAGGACTTCTTCTGGATATCCGGGAACTTTCAGGATGCATACCTACCACATAAAAAGCTCGGCCAGCTATACTAAAACTAAAATTTACATCTTCAGGATTTCTACTAACGGAAGGATCCCAGGGGCGATTATCCAGTTTTTTCAGATCTGAAAGTTGTTTCCATAAGACCAGTTCAAATTCATCTTCGTTATGGATTTCAGATTCTGGAAATACAGCTATAAATGACTGAAATTCGTTAGAACTGAAATCATAATTTTCAATATAATTCTCCAGATCTTTTAGTAACTTCTCTGTCGATCCGGAAATACCAAATCGCTTGTAATTTTCTATAATTATATTTTTCTGGCTAAACACTGTCTGCGCCATAATACATGGATGATCCTCTGCAAGAATCCAATCATCATAAATTTTTTCCAAATTCCTCTTCATAACTTCTATTTCTATTGAATTTTTCAAAATTCCTCTTTTAAGAAGGAACTTCCGTGCGTTTTTCGAGAGTGCCTTAACGATATTCTTCTTATTAGGAAATGTTTAACTGAAATGAATAGAAAACTAGGTCAGAGTGTTAATAAATTAGCAATACATAGATAAATTATCCTATTATGAATATCATTTCAATCAAGGCAATTACTGCCCGTGATATATTCAACGAGCTGGCTAAAAAATTTAATACAACCTGTACCGAATCATATGGGGAGTATGCTCTTAGCTTACCTTCGGAAATAGGCTCCGGTCATATTTCGGGTATTAATTTTCCAAATGGAGTAGGACTTTTTAAATTTGATCTTGAATTTAAAAGTGAGTATTGTCTTGATTTTTGTGCGGAAGAAATACAGCCCTTTAAGTTCATCTATTTAATTCTCGGGAACCTACAGCATCAATTTAGTAATGAAGAGATCACCCATTTTTTAGATCAGGGCCAATCGGTAATCCTTGGTGCTAATTATAAAAGTGGCAATAAGATTTTATTTCCTGGAAACAAGAAAATAAAGACAGTGATCCTGGATGTAGACCGGAAGAAATTTGTAAAACAGCTTACATTTCCTCTGGATGAAATGGATAAAATTTACCATGAACTATTTGCAGATACCAATGCTATCCGTACACATTACCATCATACGGAGTATAGCCTAAAGATGGCTCATTTGGTGGAGGAGTTATATCGCTTTAAATCAAGTGGTCTTGAACGCACCAGTTTTAATGGAGCCAAAGCACTGGAACTACTTACCTATATGCTGATGCTTTATAAAGATGACTCGCAGGCAGAAGGACGGCAAATCCTGAGATCCAAAGATCTGGGTAAAATTAAAAATGTGGTTCGGTTAATAGATCGCAATATTGCTGAGCTGGATAACATTAGTCAAATTGCAGATAATGAAGGTATAAGTGAAGTGAAACTTCAGGAAGGATTTCAGATTTTATTCAATTGCACTGTTCACGAATATATTCTGTCCAGAAGATTGGAGACCGCGATGCAATTATTACTGAAGACAGATAAAAGTATTAGCGAAATAGTGTATGCTATTGGTTTAAATAGCCGGAGCCATTTTTCAAAAATCTTCAAAGAACGATACGGTGTACCTCCAAAAAATATCCGTTTAAATACTAAAACATGATAGTAAATTCAAAAAACGAAGGTTGGGAAATATTCTCTCATTCCAGTCATGGTTTACTAGCCGGCAAAATCGCTCATGAACTGACAGATACCTATAAAAATGAAAATTGGGTGGCTACTCTTGCTGCAATCATTGAACATGATGACCGGCAATTAGATTTTGAAGAAAAAAATTATTTAACTGAAATGGGCACTCCCAGGGATTTTCTGTTAGAAAAAAGAAATACCCATGAAATTATAAAGCGCTCCAAGAGATTGCTATCCCAAGCCAATGAAAAATCCTGCTGGATAGCCATGCTAATCGCCCATCACTTACAATTTATTTATAAAGAGATGCGGGGCGAAAATAAGACCGTTTCAAAGTTTTTGAAAGAATTAGAACAAACTGAAAAGAATTACTTACAAGACCTTCAAATTACTCAGCAGGAAGTAGAAACAATTTACCAGGTAATGGTATTTGCCGACAGATGTTCACTAATTTTATGTCAGGACGAGGTACCTGAGAAAAATAGAGAGATTGAAATTAATACCAGTATTGCAGGAAAAACCTACTGGCTTAGCAGAAAAAAATCTGGTAACATTCAGGTCAGGCCCTGGGTCTTTGCCAAAAGAAAATTTCATGTGACTGCTGAGTATAAGTTATTGACCCAAAGTTCCTTTAGCAGCAATAATGAGTTTCAAGATAAATTTGAGAATAGTCCTGTTAAAATAAAAACCTGGCAGTTTTATGAATAGTAATCATAAAGTTTTAAGTCCCAAAAACATTAAATTGAAAGATAATGGAAATAGATATCTGGGAGTTTATAATCAAACTAGGTGCGGCAGCTGTTAGCGGAGCTTTAATGGGTTTGGAAAGAGAATTTAAAGACAAACCGGCCGGATTAAAAACCTACTCACTTGTAGCTCTCGGTGCGGCTACCTTTATAAGCATTTCTTTAATGTTTCAATCTTCAGAAAGCACCGACATGACAAGAATTGTAGGTCAGGTTGTGGTAGGTGTTGGCTTTTTGGGCGCTGGGGTGATATTACATAAAAAAAACAATACCGCTGTAACGGGCCTGGCAACCTCGGCTGCAATATGGTGTAGTGCAGCTGCAGGCTGTCTGGCAGGATTCGGGTTATATCTGCATTTACTCGCACTCACAGTTTTTGTAATTCTAATCAACCTAATTTTTGGTTTTCTAAATGGAAAATTAAAGGGAATTAAAAATGATACCGATAAATAGGGCAAAATAAGTCTTCCCTCGTAAGCACATTGAGATCTAAAAAAGTTTAAAAGCCCTGATAGAACTAGCCAGAGAGTAATTTCTTATACTTTGAGAAGTTAAAACTTATTTAAACCTGATAGCAAAACTAAATAGTCTTTATATTTTTGTGACGTGTACGATATAATCGTGTATAAAACAAATTTATGAGCGAGGACGAACAGTTAAAATTAGAAAATCAGATATGTTTTCCTATTTATTCGGTGTCAAGACTAATCACAAAAGCCTATAAACCCTACCTGGACAAACTCGAATTGACTTATCCGCAATATTTGGTTCTTTTGGTCTTGTGGGAAGAGCATAAACTTTCGGTAAATAAGATTGGAGAAAAATTGATGCTAAATACCAATACACTTTCTCCACTTTTAAAACGAATGGAAAAAAACGAGCTATTGAAACGTAATAGGTCCAGTAATGATGAAAGGACTGTTTTGGTGGGTCTAACGGATAAAGGACTTTCCTATAAAGAAAAGGCGGCTCATATTCCACAAAATTTATTAAATACGTTGCTAAACGATAACATGGAGCTTTCAGAAGTGCTTGTGCTTAAAAATACCCTGGAATCATGGATTGATATCCTTTCAGATACTTCTGAAAAATCAACAGATAATACTAAACAATAAAATTTATGAAAGCATTACAAATTACCAAATACGGAGACTTTAAAGATAGCCTGCAATTTAATGAGGTTGATAAACCTGAAATATCTGAAAATGAAATATTAATCGCTGTAAAAGCTGTATCATTAAACCCCATCGACTATAAAATTGTGGAGGGAAATTTAAAAGAAATGCTAAAGCTTGACTTTCCTGCCACTGTGGGTTATGATGTAAGTGGAGAGGTAGTAGAAATTGGTTCTGCGGTAAAGAATTTCAAAATTGGAGATGCAGTTTTTGGAAGGGTTCCGCAGGAATATATGGGAACATTGGCAGAATTTGTCGCGGTAGACAGTGCTGTAATGGCACACAAACCCGAGGAGATTAGTTTTGAAAAAGCCTCTTCCCTACCCCTTGTAGGACTTACTGCAATTCAGGCCTTAGAAAAGGCCGGTTTAAAAAAGGATGATCGGGTTCTAATTCACGCAGGATCTGGCGGAGTGGGTAGCTTTGCAATTCAGTATGCAAAAGCAAAAGGCGCGATTGTGTATACCACCACCAGCAAAACCAATATGGACTGGGTAAAAGCCCTTGGAGCAGACCGCGTAATTGATTATAAAAATGAAGACTATAAAGAAGTATCTAATAACCTGGATATTGTTTTTGATACGCTAGGCGATGATTATACCTTCGAAGCCTTCGATATTATTGAAAAAGGTGGTAGCGTTACCAGCATCGTTGGCCCACCGGACCCTGAAACCGCTAAACAAATGGGGATGGAAGATTATCAAATGCCCGAAATACTAAGTGAACTCATCAAAGAAAAGTCGGCCAACTACACACTTACCTGGATGCAACCAAATGCAGAACAATTAAAGGAAATTAAAACAATGGTTGAGGACAGAACGATTCGACCAGTAATAGATCTTATCTACTCTTTTCAAGATGCTGTGAAAGCTTTTGAATATTTAGCTGATGGACATGCACAGGGAAAAGTAATTGTGAATCTGGCAGAGACCTTTGAGAATAATAAATAATAAAAAATTGAAATGATGAAAAAGAAAGTATTAGTAGCAGGTGCCACAGGTACCACAGGAAAAATTATTATTAATTTATTAAAAAATTCAGACACTTACACCCCGGTGGCAATGGTTCGCAAGCAAGATCAAAAAGAAACTTTTGAAAAAGATAATGTGAGCGCCATTATGGGAGATCTAAAAGAAGATCTGAGCCATACCACTAGAGATACCGATAAGGTGATTTTCGCCGCCGGTTCTAAAGGAAAAGATGTAATTGGCGTAGATCAGGAAGGAGCCAAAAAACTTATGGATGCCGCTAAAAATTCAGGTATTTCTAAGTTTGTGATGTTAAGTGCTATGGGAGCCGATGATCCTTCAGTAAGCGATGAACTTCAGGATTATCTTAAGGCAAAACAGAATGCAGATGAATACTTAATGTCTAGTGGTCTTACTTATAGCATCGTGAGACCTGGTTCATTAACTAATAATCAAGAATCTGGAAAGATTAAACTGGAGAAAAAATTGAATGAAAGAGGAGAAATTTCTCGTGCAGATGTTGCTAAAACTATAACCGAAGTTCTGGAGAATGAAGTGCGTCACAATGCGGTATTCGAGATTCTTTCCGGAGATCAGGATATAGAAAAAGCGGTACGTTCTTAGGAATAAGCTGAATAAGCACTTTTTAAGATGAATCTAATAAATGAGCTGAAGTTAATATTCAGCTCATTTCTTTTTTCATATTTACATAGAACTAACGGCCCAAATAAAATTTTAACTGAAATTGTAATAAGAAATCTGAGCAAAAACTATCCTTTCAGGAATACTCATTAAATTCTATTTTCCACTTAATTATACATAGAAAACGACGTATAATACTTTTTAAAATAACCCAATTCATTTATATTCCCCACCGATCTAAAATTGAAGATTATGAAAGCGTCTAAAGTGACCACCTATATAGAAAATGTATTAGCAAATATGCCGGAAGACTGGTTAAAACTTACCACCCATCGACTGGATATTTATAATGAAGAGCTGGCAAAAACTGAATTTATTGATCGGTTCGAAATCTTATTTAAGACTGAAAATTTTGAAAAAGCCGCTCTTAGTGAATTGCCTACGGCCTTCGATTATATTCGTTTGGGACATCCCTTATCTACAATCTTAGAATGGGGAATTGCCAAGCTGAATGATCTAAAATCAGAAAATGTCATTAGTTTTTCTTCGAGAACAATGCCTGTTTTAGCGTTGCTAAGAAAGAATTTATTTAAAAAGAAAGATACCCAGATCGTTTACACAGATAAATTGCCAGATTGTTTTGATTTTCAAGCGTTAAAACAGGTTTACAATTATAACTTTGAATTAAAACAGGTCGTGAAAGCAGAAGATGTTTCTGAGTTTAATGGCAGCACTATTTTTATTTCCCGGGAAGATGATCTGACTGACATTAATATTAATTCGAATATCGATTTTTATATAAACCTGCAAGCTGAACTAGGAAGTGTTCTACTGGTAAATGGCGCGCAAAATGCATCCTATATTTCAGAAATCCAGCATGTTCGAAGACGAGAAAGCATTGCCATGACACCCGCCGACTGTTTTTCTGCATTGCAGGATTTAATAGGCCAACCTTCAACAACTCAGAAAAAGAACAGCTACGAAACTAATAAGTCAAGTGTAATAAATTCGGTTCAGGAGATCACCGCCACCACCTCGAAAGTACTTTTGGGTTCCTGTGGACTATCTGTTCAATATGCCATTATGATGGGACTTATTGATGAAGCACTTGAAAAGCACAAAGGAAAAGCCATCAAAATTATTGTGCCTCCAAATTGCTATGGTGGCACCAATGATCAGGCAAGACGAGTGGCGGCTTGTATTGAAAATGTAGAAATATTAGACTTACCTGTAGATGGCAATAACGATATGGTTCAAAGCACCAATAAGGTAATGGAACAAGTAGCGGAAGAAGATGCCGTACCATTTATTATTGCCGAAATTCCTACTAATCCCAGAGTTGAAGTTCCAGATCTGGAAAAATTACGGGAGGTTTTAAGTAAAAAACGTACAAATGCCTATGGTAAAGCAGCCATCGATCCGGTTTTTATTCTAGATCAAACCTTTTGCCCTAACATACAGTTCTGTGGAGAAGACGGTATCCTCTCCGCAATTAGGACCATCTCATATGTAAGCGGATCTAAATTTCCAAGTGGAGGAAGATGTACTGCAGGTTATTGTGTAGCGAACAAAAAAGCGGAATCTTTATTGGATAAAATAGACAAGCACCTGGAACTTTGTGACAATGAAGCTACCGCTCTTCAGGTTGAAATATTAGCAGAGCAACTACCTTCTATGAATCAAAGAATAAAAGATGCATATAAGAATACTCGTGAATTTGTAAACTTTATCGAGACCACTTTGCCGGAAGCTAAAATCAATTTTGTTTCAGATGAATTAGCTAAGGAAGGCTTTACCCCATCGGTGTTTTCATTAGATCTTCCTACGAAAGGAAGTACTGATGAAGAAAGAGAATCATACAAAAGAGCTTTGAATTTGCAATTGATCGATATGATGATCACTGAGATCCCAAATGAAAGTAAGTATTGTGTGAGTTATGGTCAGCTAAAAGGCTGTTACTGGACGATTCCGGCAACCTCAACTCAGGGAACCACTAAAGAAGATGACAAAGATTATATTGCCAGAGTTTCAGTATCTCCAGATTTAGACCTGGAACTTCATAAAAAGGTGTTTGCAGATTTTGTAGTACAAATTTAGAATAAAGAAAGAACTTAAAGTTTTAAGAAAAAGTATCCAGTCAGGAAATTAAGACCATTTATAGAAATTGGTTTTGTTCCGGATTGGATACTTTTTTTGTGGGATTATACCAATTCTTCCTCCTGAATCTTTATGCTCAAATTTCAGTAATAAATTTGAAAAATTAAGTTTCCCGTTAAAGGGATCGAATAACCCAATAAAATTGAAGATTCTAACTAATTAGCCTATACGCTTATTTCGATGAAATTTTAGTAAATTTAAACGAAGCCCCTACAAAAATAAATTGAGCCAAATCTATCGATCGCTGACTCTCTTATTACAATTTCATCTAAATCAAAATCGTAAATCCTAATTATTTTATGAAGTCATTTTTAATAATTGTGCTTTTATTATCACCTTTATCAGGATATTCCCAGATTAACGACAGTCTCACAAAGCCTATTATTTCCGCTGAAAAAATAGAGCTCTTAAATAATATCGATATTACTTTCGATTTACGTACAGAGTTTCAGGCATATACTTTTAGGGGTGGGGATCGTTATTACAATGGGATGCAGTTTGAAAATGGTTTTACGGCACTTGGATTTGCAGCCAAATTGCATGAACGGGTAAACTTTCGTTTTAGAAACCGTTTTAATAGAGGCAGCGATATTCAAAGTCTGGATCAATTGGGAAGTAATATTGAACTAGCCTACGTAGACATCAAAGCTAGCCCTAAACTCAATGTCTTAATTGGAAAAACTTATGCCTTTTATGGCGGTTATGAATATGAGTTTAGCGCACTGAATGTTCTGGAATACAATGATATTCAAAGTAATGCCCTGGCATATGTTACCGGCGCCGGGATTACGTATCAACCTGAAGAAGATCACAAATTCGGGTTTCAAATATTAAATTCACGCACCATGCTATATGACGATATTTACGGCGATGAAGTGGCAGAAAACATCGAAGAACCCATCTGGCCGGTAGCAGTGGTTGGAAATTGGCGTGGAAACTTTTTTGATGGAAAATTTCAAACGATTTATAGCCTGAGTTATTCAAACCAGGTAAAAAGTAGAGGAACCTATTTTTTTACCTTAGGTAATAAGTATCAAAATGACAACCTCACCTTGATGTACGATTTTAACTATAGCTATGAAGAGATTGATACCAAAGGTATTGTTACCGATATCTTCGATACCGGCTCGGTAGCACAAGATGCGATATATATAGAAAACTGGATGAGAGCAGAATACCAGTTTAGCCCAAAATTCAGAGGCTTATTAAGTCTAATGACTAGCAACGCTTACGGTAAAGAGAATGAGGACCGTAACCGTCTGAGAACAAGTTACGGGATGGTTCCCACGCTATACTATAGTCCGTTTAAAGACTTCAATCTTAAATTTTTCCTGGCTTATATTGGTAGGTTCTATAATTATACCCCATATGCCGAAGATCAATTTAATGCTGCAGATTATAATAGGAATGAAGTTAGAGTAGGCATCATTGCACCATTGCTGTTGTTATAATACGGTACCTGTTACTTTCATTTAGCTTTCATATCTATAACAATATTTCGAACAAAAATTCCCCATATTCATGTTTTCATCAATCCTATAATTAATAAATAATTGTATGAAAAGATCAATTACTCATTTTAGGTTCCAGCCATAAAAACCCGATAGAACACAGAAAAATTATATAAAACCAGAATAGATTGATAGGCTCCTGTACTTTCTGAAGCTGATTTGAGTTTAAGTCTGAGTTGAAATATCGTAGATTCTGTTGCATTGTCTCTTGCGCTCTCAAACTTGACCAGTCTTTTTTATCCCCTGCATAATAATAAAATCCAGAAGTGGTATCCTGCGTGGCTGTAAGAAACTGCCAGCCTTTCTCTCTTGAAAAAGTAGTTCCCTCCCATAGAGTGGGAATATCAATATTACTTTTTATGGGAATTTCATTTTGTTGATTATCTATAATTTCCGGATCCTGAATAGTAGTTCTTACTTTAAATGAAAAAGGTTCGTTTGCATACGCCATAAAAGAATCGCTGTTCCATTCAATAACCGGATTTTTTTTCTTTGCGAGTTTTTCTATTAGCTGAGACCATAAAGCTTGATAAACTGCGGTATTACCATCTAAAATTAATTGATAAGTATTCTTGAACACGCTAGTCCCCATTCGCCCATTTTGAAGCTTCGTATAACCTGAAAGTATTCCGGACTCAGATTCGTGAATAGGTTGGAACCTAAACCTATCCTGAATTATAAATGAGTAGGTCTTTACCGGCACATTTGGCCATTCTTTTAGTCTGAATTCGGAATTATTATTCGTTGTGAAATCAAATTCAGGAAACTCTCGCGATGCATTAAATAAGCTTAAATCGGGCTGAATAAAAACACCTAATCCCTGCTCTCTTATTGCTTTATGTAAGTTATCATAATTGGTGCCTCCTATATTTTTCAACTGATTAGCATCTATTACCAAAAGATCAAAATTTGCCAGAATTTCTTCTGAAAGGCTGTTTACCGGTAATCGTTCTGTATTAAAATATTCAAATTTAAATCTTCCCCTGGTAAGCTGACTCCTTACCACAACTTTATGACCTGATTCTGCAAGAAAATTCTTCAGATATTTGGTTTCAAAAGTAGGAAATGCATTAAGTATTAAAATTTTTAAAATCTGCCGGTCTGCTACTCTTACAGGAACAGGATTTAAAGAAAGTACATTTCCTAAAGAGTCCTTTTCTACCAGGGAATAAAGAAAATTGCCTTTAGCTTTTAAGCTGGTTTTTAAGCTGAAAGATTGATTTTTAGCATCCTTCAAGGATATAGAATCCAATTTACTTCCTCCAGGGCCTTTCAGGACTAATTGATTTCCATTTTTGGGATTATTATATTTACCCTGTATAATAAAAGATTTCCCTATTGAATTTTTCTCTTTATAGCGCAATTTAATCACTCCATCAGGACGATCACCAGGTAAAAAACTGGAAGAAATCCCATCAAATTGCCACAAATCGAAAGAGGAAATGCCATGTCCCAGTATAAAAGCGGAAGTTATTTTATCTTCTTCTTCCAAAACGGGTTCACCCGGTTCATATCTCAAAATTTTCAGATTCCTGGTTTCCTTTTGGAGACTATCTAGCTGTTCTTCATTATAACCGGGAGTTAAAATTAAAGCCTTATTCTTTTCAGCTTCAACTAACCTAACCGGCTTTAATGCTATTAGTGCCAATGATCCAATCGATAAAAATGCCAGAAAAGACTTTAGCAAAAATCTCTTGCTTTTAGAAACATACCATTCTTTCCAGATGAATATTAGCCAAATTAAAATCGCAGAAAAAATTACCGGCAGAAGCCAATCGATATTTAAAAAAGTAATGTTATTCATCATTTTTAGCCAGTTCCTCCAAAACCATATTATTTAATTGGCCTGAAAATTTGATGTTCTTAGCTGGACTGGGTTTTAATTCTCCTACTGCTTTAAGTAAACCGTGTTGAACCGTGGTAAGTGTTTTCTCAGAAATCTCAAGGTTTCCCGTTAAAGACTTTAGTTGCTGGAGGATATCTAAATAATTGCCCGGCTGGTTAATAGCAATAACGGCAAGTTCATCCCCGGCATTTTCAAAAAGCTTCTTATCCTCTTCCGAAATAGTTTGCGGATTATTTTTAAGATCTTCCAACCTGCCAATCGCCAGTCGCATCGAATTACTAGCATCTTGTTCCTCCAGGTTTTCTTTCTTTCTAAAACTGGAAACTTCTTCCAGATCTCCAGACAATCGAACGTCATCTTTAATTGGTGGCGGATCAAAACCTATGCGGTGCACATAAATACGAGCAGAATTTTTTATCTCCTGAATTAGTGCCAGAGCCTTATACTGGTAAGCCAAGGATTTTTCAGGTTCGTACATACGAAGGTACAATTCTGCATCCCACATGATATTCAAAGCCTGCCGTAATTTACTTTTCAGAGAATTGCTGAAAAGTGTGGATTCTTCCGGATCGCTGTGATTATGAACGTATTCGCTTAATGGATTCTTTGCATCCTCTTCCTCGTGGTTCTCTTTAACTTCCACAAGATTATGTTCGTTATTTCCATCGTGATCATGGCTATATTCTGCTAAAGGATCATCATGAGACTCATGTTCTGTTCCTTCACCAGTATTCTGCGCCTCCATTCCTTCTGTCTCGTCACCCATAAACTGGCCGTATTTGATGCGTAAGGCTTTTTGATCGAATCCCAGATTATTGCTTTCGGTATTGAAGGCTTCTTTCGATAGTTTTGATCGTTCTTCAATTAACTTTTCAGTATCGATAATGAGCTGGCGCTGACTTCTGAAATATTCCGGCATAAGATCTGCACCCATGCTCCCTTCCACGGCAAAACTAGTCGTAGCCGTATCCTGAATTACTGCGAAATAGGTTTCACTCCTGGCTTTATTTGGTGTAGGTCGTTTAAGGTCCAGGGTTTCAACATAAAAATATAGTTCATCACCTGCTTCCATTTTTAGTGCATCCAAATTCATGGTTTTGGATAAACGTTGACGTTTTTTTCCAATACTTATAGATTCCTTAAAACTTAATTTTTCTTCCCTGAACTTTACCGACTCACCGCTGCCTTTGCTAACCGTTGCAATTATATAAGCTTCCCCTAAACCAAAATCATCTGTAAGCAAGGTTTCAAAGGAAATATCTTTGCTCTCATCCACTTTGTAGGTCTCAAACTGTTTTAAGTCATTAATTACGATAACTGGACTTTGATCTTCAAAAGCCTCAATGGCAAATAGATCTGAAGTATAGGAAGCATTCTGCTCATCTGTAAATCGAAAATTGTAAAATCCGGAGCCTGTTACGGTGGAACTTCTGGTATAGGTCTCGTTACTGAAATTCATGGGATATTGATTCCCCATACTTTCCATAAAAACACTATCCGGGGCGCTATCAAATTGTAATTTCCAGGTCAACCGGGTACCTTCCACAGCTTTTACATTCATATTTGAAGCGGTAAAAGAAGAAATATTGGTATACGAAGGATAGCTAACAATGAGTTCCTGTTTTACCAGCTTAGGCGGGGTGGTTTTACCGGCTACTGAATCTATAGGCTTAAAACTTATAATTTCTTCCTGCTCATCTGAAGAATTTAAATTTTCTGCTGTATCAAACCAATGAAATTGATAAAGAATAAATCCAATCCCTGCACAGGTAAAAAAGAATATTACTGTCTTCCCAAACTTAACTCCGGGCTTAATTTCATTTCTATGGTCTTGTAATTTCCTGCTGACTTTTTTCTGCTGAAGTCTGGCAATACCAGAAAGATTTTCGGTGGACACTAATAACAACCCGGAGCTGTTCTCCATGCTCGTCAGTTGATGATCTATGGAATTGCTCACGCTCTTTAGATCTATTTTCCAGGGTTGATAAATAATAGCCAGCAAACCGACAATTCCTGAAAAAGCCAGAGTAGCCCACAACAGATTGTTCAGGATAAAAAACATCAATATAGCAGGCCCCAAAGCCATTATAGCAATTTTAAGGCAAAGCAGTAATTGCCATCGCTTTTTAAAATTGGTCAATATGTTTATCCCTGTTTGTTTCACTGTTTTCTATAAGCGGCCAAAGCCCGCTCCATTATTAATAATAAAACCAGTACCAGCCAGAACCATTTGGAAATAGAAGCTGCAACTGGTTGGTTTTTTGGTTTATTTTTTGAATTCTCTACGGGTAGAAAAGTTGCCCTATCCATTACCCGAGTATCATTTTTTTCAATCTTTTCATCTACTTCATGAAGATCAAGCAAACCGATCAGTTTTTCTGCCAGATGTTCTTCTACAATATTTTCAGCATTCAAGGGACGGGTGAGATAAAATGTATTTTTATTGGGTCCGGGTTCAACAATAGTATTCGCCAGGCTGTCTGGCTGGTAAATCAGTGCAGTCCCAGAGGTTTCCGGCATCGATTGGTTGCTTAGCCATACGACGAGATTTTGTTCCAGAATATTCAGGCTATCCCTATTTCTGGTTTTAGTGAGTTGAATATCAATATCCAAATAGTTTGAAATTGCTGAAAAAGCACTCGAGATATAACGTGCTTCCTTTGCCAGACTATCTGAAAAGAATAATTTCACTCCTAATTCTCTATCCTCCTGCAAGGCTAATTGATGAAGCTTGTTAGTCTCCCTAATTTTTAAACTATCGCCCTGATTATTAAGTTCAAGTTTAGGGTCATTGATAGATACAGTTTCTTTTTCAAACTTTAGATGTTTTTCATCACTCAACATTGAAAGTAGCTGAATATCATTTCCTTTTCTTTTAGCCTCCACAGGTACGACTTTGGAATTTTCAGCATTCAAAAGTATCCAATTGATCTTTTTATTGATTTCCGGGCGTTTCCCCTGAATTCCAGCAACCATAGCTCGGGTAAACACTACAATACTATCTGCAGATAGTTTTTCCATCTTTTTTGCCAGCTGCCAATAATCTGGAGCAATAGTTTCTCCAGATTTCAGTTTATCTATATCCAGGTCTGGAAAGCCATTTTGAAGTACTTTTAAATCATGGTCTAATCTTAAAGAATCTACCAGGTTTTCAAACTTTGAATCCAGAACAATCGATGGTTCTATAAGATATGTGACCTTTTTTGTGGTTTTATCATTTGAAATAACTGGATTAGCAAGAATACAGGCCAGGACTCCAATTATAAGCATCCTGAGCAATAATAACCACCATTCATTAATGTTGATGGAACTTGTTTTTTTTGGATCTGATTCCTTAAGAAACTGAATACTCCCAATCTTAATGGTGGCACCCTCTTTTTTACCCCATAAATGAATTAGAATGGGAACGGCAAGCCCCAGAAGAGCCCATAAATATGTGGGATTCAGAAAAACCATATTACACTAACCTATTCCTGTTCTTTAAAAATATTTGTAACAATTGCCCTATATTTTCATCCATCCTGAAAAGCTGGTAGCTAATATCGTTGGCTAATAAATCGTCTTTAACGGTATTAATCTTTTCTTTGAAAGCATTTAGATAATCCTGTTTCGCTTTTTCGGCATCTATTTTAATACGTTGTCCGGTTTCCAGATCTTCAAAAGTAACTGTGCCTTTGTAATCAAAATCCATTTCTCTTTTCCCGGTAATTTGAAATAAAACTATTTCATTTCGGGAAGTTTTCAGGCTTTTTATCAAATTGGTTATTTCAGTACTACTTTCGTACATGTCAGAAATAAGAATGATGAGTTCCTTCTCCCCCCTATTATGAATGTTTTCAATGATTCCAGGATTATCCGGCCATTTACCTTCATTCTTAATATTGATAAGTTCCAGTAAAAATCGATTAAAATGTTGCTTTTGCATTTTGGGAAAAACACTCCTCACATTTTGATTATTCAGTGCAAACAAACCTACTGCATCACCCTGGTTCTGGCAGAGATGAGCTAAAGAAGCTATTACAACCTTTACATATTCCGATTTAGAAATTCCGTCCTCTTTATGCAACATCGATTTACTGGCGTCTACTATAAATTTTACCGCAATATTGGTTTCAATCTCAGATTGTTTGATGTAATACCTTCCGGAACGGGCCAGTACTTTCCAGTCTAAGCGCCTTAAATCATCACCAGGCTCATATCCCCGGTATTGACTGAATTCCATTCCTGCTCCTACCCGCCTGCTGTGATTCTGCCCATGTAAATATCCATCTACAATCACCCTGGCAATAAGCGACAATCCAGAAACGCTATTTACAATTTCAGGTTTTAATAATTGTTTATATTCGGTTTTCACCTCTTCGATGTATTTGTTTCTGCATTAATTGATTTTAGAAGATGACGGGTTACATCGTCTGAACTAATGCCTTCTGCTTCCGCTTTAAAGTTGAGGATGGTTCGGTGTCGCAAAACCGGTAAAGCAACATGCTTTAAATCTTCCATGGTTACCGCAAGCCTGCCGTGAACTAATGCGCGAGCTTTTGCCGTTAAAATCATGGCCTGTCCCGCACGAGGACCAGCACCCCAGTTTACCCATTCTTTCACATAATCGTTATTGGTAGTTTCCGGCCTGGTAGAGCGTACCAGTTTACTAACTGTTTTCACCAGATCTTCACTAATAGGCACTTCCCGAACAAGTTCCTGTAACCTGAGAATATCCTCACCGTTAAGCACAGGTATAACTTTTTTGGACTTGAGTCCTGTAGTCTGCATTAAAATATCAGTTTCCTCTTTTTCAGAAGGATAACCAATTTTAATATAGGATAAGAAACGATCTTGTTGCGCTTCCGGCAAAGGGAAAGTTCCAGACTGTTCTATTGGATTCTGTGTAGCAAGCAAAAAGAAAGGTCTGTCCAGTTTATAGGTTTGGCCGGAATAGGTTACTTCAAATTCCTGCATTGCTTCCAGTAAAGCCGCCTGTGTTTTTGGTGGGGTACGGTTAATTTCATCTGCCAGGATAATATTAGCGAAAATGGGTCCTTTGTTGAATTTAAAAAATTTCTTTCCGGTGCTGTGATCTTCTTCCAGAATTTCAGTTCCAATAATATCTGAAGGCATTAGATCTGGCGTAAACTGTATTCTTCTGAATTTTAGATCTATTGCCTGGGAAAGGGTTCGGATCATCAATGTTTTTGCCAAGCCGGGAACTCCTTCTAACAAGATATGACCTCCCGCAAGAAATGATATTATTAATTGTTCTACCGTTTCGTCCTGCCCTATTATTACTTTGGCAATTTCCCGTTTTAAATCTTTTAGCTTCCCGGTAAGGCTTTGCACTTCCCGTTCTAAAACTTCCAGGTCTTTTTCCATATTATCTATTTTATGAGGTCAACGCATACATAACGATGTTCACCCCAAAACGTGTGTTATCTATTTTATACCAGCGTTTGTTTCTGAAATCGTAATCCCACTCACAACCATAATCTTTATTGCTATACAAAACCCCAATCCTTCCATTCACTTCTATAGCTTTTAAATAATCATGTACCAGATCATCACCCCAGCCATTAAGCTCCTGTGAGGTTGTAGGAGGGCCATCTTCAAATTCAAAAAATATAGAATACAATTCGTGATCATTCGGAAGCTTTTTTAATGCTGAAAAACCAAAAATTTCTTCCATTTGGCGTTCAAAAGATTTCGCAAACAAACCGTCTATATCATGGTTACAGTCATCTGCAAACACAAAGCCTCCATTGTCTACATATTTCTTGAAATTTTCTTTCTCTTTTTTGGTAAACTGAACCAGCTTATGACCAGAGATATAACAAAAAGGGCAACCGAATATTTCGTCACTCCCTAACGGGACAATATTTTCCTGTTTATCAATTCTTAGCGTGGTATACTCTACAAGAGAATTCAGTAAATTAGAAGGCATACGCTGGTCTACATCCCAATCTCCCGACTCGTACTGCAGCCTGGTAAAGAAAAACTCATTACTCACAACAACTTACTTTAAAACGTTGAATAATTTAATCAATTTGATAGAATCCGGCTGACTTTTGTGTTGGAAATATGATAAATAAAAACTGGTTGTAAAGACAAAGTCCAAACAACCAGTATAAAAAATTTAATCAGTTCTAAACAGCATCAGACAAGCTGGTAAATGTAAAGTCTCTAATTTTCATATACGGAATAAGATTTCCGTCAATACGAACCTGCTCACCCAGTTCTTCCAGGTTGTTGAGCATAATTATTGGACTTTCATTGAATCTGAAGTTTTTAACGGGATATTTTATCTCCCCGTTTTCGATATAAAATGTTCCATCCCTTGTTAATCCTGTATAGAGTAGCGTTTGCGGATCTACCCCTCTTATATACCAAAGCCTGGTCACCAGAATTCCCTTTTTAGTGCTCTTTATAAGTTCTTCCCGGGAAGCATCACCACCAGCCATAATGAAATTGCTGGGGAATGGTACCGGCTCTACTCCCTTTTCCTTCGCCCAGTAACGGCTATAAGCAAGGTTTTTAACGACTCCGTTTTCAATCCAATTCATTTTCTTTAAAGGCAAACCATCGCCATTCCAGGTAGAAGTAGGAACGTCTGGATGTTGTGGATCAGACCAAATATTTACACGCTCATCCACGATCTTTTCTCCCATTTTAGTGCCGCCATCTTTAGACATAAAACTACGTCCCTCATCTGCAGTACGCGCGTTGAATGATCCTGCCATGTTTCCCAACAGATCTACCGAAGCCGCGGGCTCCAGAATAACAGTATATTTTCCTGGTTCAATAGCTTTTGCTTCGCGTGACATCACGGCTTTATCAATAGCCACTTTAGCCGCTTCTTCAGGATTAAATTTTGAAATATCATTATAATCCCTGGTTACCCAGCCAGAACCCGTACCATCATTAGTACGCATGGTTACTGTAAAATCTACATTCGTAGACTGGTTGTAGGCAAATAATCCCTTGGAATTCATTTTTGCACTAAAACCTGCTGAATCTTCCAAAAACCCTGCTGCGGTAACATCTTTCGCCGAAGCTGGTTCTATACTACTCGCTGCAACCTTGGCACGATATGCCGGTTGAATATTGGCAGTGCCTTCAATAAAACCTTTTGAATCCTGATAAGTCTGGGGGCCAAGAGGCTCCATAAATTCAGGGTTTTCCGGTGATAATTTCGCAAGTTCTTCCGCTCTTTTTATCACTTTTTCCAGTGATGCATCGTCAAATTCATCGATCGTTGCAGTTCCAGATTTTTTACCAAAACTGGAAGTTACTGCCAGGGTCTGGTTAGATTGATGCCCCGCCGTAGTTACCGTATTTCTGGCGTAGCGAATATTACCGCTCTCGCTGCCACCCATATTGATTTCACAAGAATCTGCTGTAGAAAAGCTCAGGGCTTTTTCCATCAATTTTCTTGCTTCTTCTTTTGTATATATTGCCATTATTATAAGATCTTTATTTAGAAAATTGTATCTACACCGTTCTACCGGTATTAATCACATTCACCCCATTAAACCTGGCAGTAGAACTACCATGGGAAACCGCACTTACCTGAGAAGGCTGACCTTTCCCATCAAAGAAGGAACCGAACATGCGATAATCATCTTTGTCACATATCTTCACACAGGAATTCCAGAACTCCTGGGTATTAGACTGGTAGGCTACATCATCTAACATCCCAACGATTTTACCATCCTTTATTTCGTAAAAAACGGTACCCCCAAATTGAAAGTTATAACGCTGCTGATCTATGGAATAGGATCCCCTTCCGGCTATATAGATTCCTTTTTCAACATTCTTGATCATGTCGTCTATGGAATATTTTTCTTTGCCCGGCTCCAGGGAAACATTTGGCATACGCTGGAACTGTACATCGTTCCAACTTTGTGCATAACAACAACCATGGGATTCATTTTGATCTATCATATGTACCTGATCACGGATTGCCTGATAATTGGTCAATACACCATTACGCACCAAATCCCATTCTTTGGTTTTAACTCCTTCATCATCATATCCCACAGCACCAAGTGAGTTCGGCTGAACCTTATCGGCTACTAAATTCACGATATCACTACCATATTTAAAATCACCAGATTTCCACTTATCTAAAGTAGCAAAACTGGTTCCGGCATAATTCGCTTCGTATCCAAGTACTCTGTCTAATTCTAATGGATGTCCAACAGATTCATGAATAGTTAAACCTAAATGGTTTGGCTCTAATACCAAATCATATTTTCCCGGTTCTACAGATTTTGCGGTCAGCCTTTCTTTCGCCTGCTTGGCAGCCATTGTGGCATCTTCTACTATGTCATAGCTATTTCTGTATAACTTGAGACCTGCTGGTCCTTCCAGTTTTTCAGATTCCAGCCCGTCCATATATTCGTAGCCCATACCCATTGGCGCACTCATTGCGTCTCTAGATTTAAATTTACCGGCAGCACGATCTATAGCCGTAACACCAAAAGTTGGCCAGATGCGATGAATATCCTGATCTATATAAGAACCTTCTGTGGAAGCAAAGTATTTCTGCTCATTCACCATAAATAAAGCAGAATTCACAAAATCTGCCCCGTTGCTCATAGCTGCAGCATTCGCATCCAGAAGAAGATCTACTTTTTCTGAAACAGGAACTTCTTTAAAATCCTTTTTAACCGGCGTTTTCCATGAAACTTCACCATACGATTCTACCGGAGCCAATTTTACCGGATCTTTCTGGATCATAGAATTAGCCTTGGCGATAGCCACGGCCTGATCGGTTGCTTTTTTGATTCCGTCTTCGGTCACCTCATTAGTAGAAGCAAATCCCCAGGTACCGTTCGCAATCACGCGAATACCAATCCCAAATGATTCTGTATTTACTACATTTTGGACTTTATCTTCACGGGTAAACACATATTGATTAAGATACCTGCCAATTCTGGCATCGGCATATGTAGCACCTAAAGATTTAGCTGTATTTAGCGCTACATCTGCCATTTTCTTTTTTATTGCCACGTCCATACCGGGCTCCAGGAGTGCTTCTGCAGGAATATCTCTTCCCATAAATTGCATTGGGAGCATTAAAGCCCCCGCTCCCAGACCGGCTAATTGAACAAATTTTCTTCTTTCCATAAAAACCTATCTGTTTCTTGATTGAATAAATTATTTTAAACTATTACTTAGGATGATAACATATTCTGAAAAAGCTCTCCCTATCTTCTTGGGTTTAAAGAGTTTCATCATCATTTTCCCGAAATTGGGTGTTAAAAGATATGCTATACGAAGGCTCAAATGAAATCAAAACCTTCATTATTCTTAATAATATCCTAAAAATAGTAAAAATTATGTAAAAACAGCATTTAGAAGAAAAATGTATCAAGTATAAATGTCAATAGCGTCAAGGATAAGATTGAGGATTAAATTTCAAAAGAATTCTACCAATATAATGTAGTTGGGAAGTTTAGCCGAGTAAACAAATTCCTGTTTTCATCCTGCTAACTTTTATATTTAAAAACTCTTATTGCCTGAATTATTCCAAAACCACCCCAACTCCTATTTTCTCCAGCAAGTAAGGGTTATGATCAATAATTAGAATATCATTGGCTTTGCTGAGCTTTTCAAGAATGGAATACAAAAGGTCAATATCAGCATAATGTAAGCCGATGCTGGGCTCATCTAAAATATAAAGTGTCTTGGTAGCCCCATCCTGTAGCCAGTTTAATAATAATAAACGTTGCTTTTCCCCTGAAGAAAGAGACTGCACCGGCTGATCTAAACTAAGATGCGCCAGCCCGACTTCCTCTAACTGATCTAAGAATTGCAGTGTTTTTTCAGGTACTTCTCCTTGTACCCATTCTTTCAATTCATTTATATTAAAAGCTAGTATGTCTGCAATATTCTTCGACCTCACAGTATGTCTTAAAATATCATCATTATAGCGTTTTCCCTGGCATACCTCACATTTTTCAATGGAATTGGCTACGACATCCAGACTGGTTTCTAAATAGCCTTTCCCCTTGCAATTAGGACACTGACTCGTTTTTGTTTTATAGGAAAAGTCACGAGGTTTAAGAGCTGTTTCGTGTGCAAATATTTTACTTATATCTTTCAGAAGATTTAGATAAGAAACTAATAAGGTTTTTGCATGGGAACGTAGCTTTTTAGCTTCGAAATAATGCGCTTCCTTATATGTTTGTGGAAATTTAATGCTCCCACAATTTATCGGCGTGTTCGTTTCAATACTTGGAATTAAAATGTCTTTTACTAAGGTTGTTTTCCCTATGCCCGATTTCCCGCTAATAGCTGTGATACCTCCTATAGGAACTTCCAATGTATCCTTTACTAAGCTATGTTTATTTAATTTTTGAATATTGATTGCATCCTTGGCGCATTTTAAAGCAACCGCTTTGGAAGGTTTTTTCAGATAAGGATGACAAATAGCTTGTTTTAAAAAATTCTTAGGGGTTCCCTGGTACGTGATATATCCCCCAGGTTTACCTGCTTCCGGCCCTACCTGAACCAACTGATCTGCGGACAAAATAATCTCCTTGTTATGTTCGATGACTACGACTGTATTACCTTTTTCAATAAGTTCTTTCAGAATATTGATAAGATCGGGAATATTATCGCTGGATAATCCTGCGGAAGGTTCATCCAACAGGTAAGTAATGCCTTTTAACGGGCTGTTTAACTGCTTGATAAGCGCTACTCGTTGATTTTCTCCTCCGGAAAGACTGGAGGATTTTCGATGAAGTTGCAGGTAATTGATATGCAGTTGCATCGCCCTGTTGATCGTATTGGATAAATAGGGCTTAATTTTGGAAAGGAGCTTTTTATCTATCTCCTCTTGAAAATTATCATTAGAAAGCCAGTCTTCCAAAGCTTCAAAACTCAGCAACTTTATTTCATGGATAGATTTTCCTCCAATTTTAAAGTCCAGACGTTCCGGTTTTAATCCGCTGCCTGAACAATGACCGCATTCCGCAAGACTAAAGAGAGCTTTTAGCTTATCTATATGTTTATTTTTACGGGTTTTGTAATATTCCTCTTTTAAATAATGGAATAGTCCCTCCCATTGCATACTTAGTTCCTGCTCCCCTTCTCTGGTTTTGGTTTTAAATTGCCAGCTGGTATTCCAGACAGTTTCGCCCGTTCCGTTAAATAGAATCTCTTTCTGGTTATTTGTTAACTTCTTAAAAGGAGTTTTCAGACTAAACCCATAAGTTGCTCCAAGTTCCTCTACTATCGCCATATACTGACTTCCTGCATGACCATAATAGCCCAAAGCTTTATTATGCTCAAATAATCCGTCGGCTATACTTTTGCCTTCATCTAAAACTATTTTATCCAGATCGGGAAGTAATTCTTCCCCTATTCCATCGCAAATAGCACATTTTCCTAACTCGTGATTATTAGAAAAATGACTGGCAGATAATTCTTTATTTTCATATTGTGCTTTTCTCGAAAAAGCAAATCGCAACATTTTATCTATTCCTGTTTGCTTGGCAATATCAGAACGTTCCGTAAAGCTTTTTGTCTTACGCGTTATGCAGATGGTAGGACTAAGCCCTGCAATATGATCTACCTCAAATTGAAAATTTACGCCTACTCTGGACTGCTGATAAGCGGAAAACTGTTTCGTCATTTCCTGTAATCCGTAGCCGTGCAGTGTATCAATCACCATAGAAGATTTGCCTGAACCGGAAATTCCTGTAATTACAGATAATTGATTCTTTGGCAAATCTATATCCAGATCTTTGAGATAATGGGTTCGAGCCCCTTTAATGGAAATCACATCCCTACGTTGATCTAATACTTTTTTTGGCTTTAGCTCCGGAGTTTTCGAGGCATTATCTACCAGCATATCACTGGAAGATCTAAAGAGTGGATGACTTTCAAAACAAATAATCCCTGCTGTTTGTGCTTTTAGCTGATGCAATGCCTTTAGCAGTTCCCTTACATTTTGCTGATGCAATCCAATACTGGGTTCTTCCAGCAACAAGAGTGTTTTTTTAGATTGCTTTGCGAAATGCTTCGTGAGTTTAATACGTTGCGCTTCACCACCAGATAAGGTATTGGAGGGCTGGCCCAGTTTGATATATCCCAGTCCCAGCTGCAGCATCAAAGAAAGTATTTTTTGGAGTTGCTTCTCTTCGGAAAAAAAATCATAAGCTTCCGAAATACTCAAATTATAGATATCTGAAATATTCTTTTTGTTCCAGTGCACTTGTAATACCTCAGCCTTAAAACGCTTCCCGTTACAGCGTGGACAAATCTGATTTATCGTTCCCATGACATTCATAGAAAGCGTAATTACACCAGCCCCTTCACAGGCTTCGCATCTTCCTCGTTTATTATTAAAGGAAAAGGCAGTTTTTGTAAGATTCAGGCTTTTCGATTCCGGAGATTTAGCCAGAAGATCACGAATTTTATCGGCTAAACCGGTATAGGTGGCAGGATTGCTTCTAGGAGTTTTTCCGATGGGTTGATCAGATACGCTAAGTAATTTTAAGTCATTCTTTTCACAATAATTGGATAGCCTCTCCATTATCAGGGGCGTTTTCCTGGTCACAAGCATCAATTCATCCGGTTGAGGCTGAAATAAATCTACCGACTCGTTTTTGACTTCTTTATCATTTCTGAAAGTCGTGTTGCGCAATTCAGCTAAAGTAGGACTGGAAATTTTTTCGGCACTAAGGAATTCCTGAATAGATCCGTTGAAAATAACTTCTCCTCCATGTACCCCAGCCTTCGGACCTAATTCTACGATCCAGTCTGCAGATTTAATAAAATTTAAATCGTGTTCTACTACCATTACGGTGTTTCCACGACTTATTAGACGATTTAGAATGTGGCGTAAATAATCCTGGTAATCTTCAGATAAACCAATAGAAGGTTCATCGAATACATACAGAATTCCCTGCAGGCTGCTATTCACCTGCCGAATCAGTTTGATTCGCTGTGCGTCCCCTGAAGAAATATCAGTACTTGGAGTATTCAGGGAATATTCTTCCATTCCAAGCCGGATTAAATCGAATAACTGATCACAGATCTTATCAACCAGAACTTGCTCACCGGCTACAAGATTCTGACGCTTCAGCAGATCATACAAATCTTTTAACGAAAGCTCCATCCATTCCTGAAAGTTCAGGCCTTTCCATTTAAATTTCAGGTGTTCCGGTTTAATACGTGCGCCCTTACAATCCGGACAAATACTGGAACTAACAAATTTTAAGATATTTGGATTTCTATCAAGCCTTAAAATATTACTCATAATAGGAAGAATCCCTTTATAGAAACCTTCTTCTCTGGGCTTTGCTTTAAAGCCTTTCCATCGCAGTCGGGACTCTATACTGTGTTTTCCGTAGAAAACCTTAATCCTCTCACTACCATTTAAAATGACCTCTTTTTGTTCTTCAGAAAGCTGCTTCCAGGGAATATCCACATTAAAACCATGTGCTTTACATACTTTATTTAATTCATCAACGGTTATCTGAGAATAAACGATGTAGCCATTAGGTAAAGTCGTGGTAACAGCGCCTTCTCTAAGCGTTTTGTTTTCATCTCCAACCAGTTTATTAAGATCTATATATTCAGCTTCCCCAATTCCCCGACAGCGCTCACAAACCCCTTTAGGGTGATTAAAGGAAAAGAGCGACTTGCTCATAGTTTCCTTACCTGCATATCTGGCAAATAAAACTCTAAACACAGCACTAAGCTCAGACAGGGTTCCGAAAGTAGCTTTGACAGACTGGAAACGCTTTGATTGCTCTACCCTTATTACCGGTGGCAGACCTTCAATATCATCCACTTCGGCAGTAGGAATTAGTTGTGCATTTTGCTGACTATATGCCGGAAGGCTTTCCAAAAAATAACGGTATCCCTCATTCGCAATAACATCCATCGCCAACGATGATTTCCCGGATCCTGATAAACCGGTCACCACAATCAGTTGATTTTCAGGAATGTTTAAATTAATGTTTTTTAGATTATTTTGGTAGGCATTAATGATGCGCATAAAGGCTTATTGTTTCTTTTTTTGAAAAAAATAAATATAGAGAGATTATAACAGCTTAAAATGAATTTTAAGAAATACATAAGAAACATTCTATCTCCTTTGATCTGTGATTTTGTCTTATTTTTGATCCCTTAGTTCCTATTTAAAATGATAAGGGAGAAAGATTGCTAAAACCAGTATCTTTCATGAATAGATTTTTCAAAGTTTGAATTCTACAGCTCCAAAAAATATCAAGAAAAAACATCTCAAATGGCTAAAGAAAATTGGCCTATTCGTGGGGTTCTTATTTTTAGTTCCTACCACACTTTTTATTATTGGCTGGTTCAGTAGAGATCTACTTATTGATGAATTGCAGGAATGGTATAAAAATAACAATAACGGTACTTTAGAAATCGGCGATGTTGATGCGACATTTCTGGAAGGCTTTCCAAATGTAGGTTTTACTATCAGTGATATACAACAGGTGGGAACCGATACTATTCTGGACAAGAGAACTACTACTTATATCAAACAGGCAAAAGTTAGCATTGCCGCAAAAGACTTATTGAGTGGTGATATACAGTTTAAAAATATCCTTGTTGAAAATGCTAAAATAAGGACCGAGATTCTGTCCAAAAAATCTGTAGCAGCATATATTCAGTTAAAAAAAGAAAGTCAAAAAAATCGCAAGGAAGGACTAGAATTGCCAGCCTGGTTACATTCAGATAAATTTAATATCAGACTTAAAAATATACATTTTGTCTCTAAAGACACTATGTTGAATAAATCTTTTAATCTTGAAATCAGGAATATTGGTGGAAGATTTAAAAAAGAAGACAATAATATAAAAGGAACGCTGGATTTCACCATTAAAGTAAATGATTTAGGATTCAATACAATGAAGGGCAGTTACATCAATGGCGCTATGCTTACTGGTAGTCCTGAAATAGTAGTTCAAGAAATTAATAACACCATCAATATTCCTGAATTTTTATTAAACCTGGATAAAGAATCGTTTGAAGTAATTGCTAATTTCGATTTTAATGAGGTTACTCAATATAATTTTTCGCTTAAGAATCCAAATACCGATTTTGGCGCTTTAAGAAGTTTTCTTCCTGATAGTATTTCTGCTAAACTTTCAGCGTACGAGATTACGAATCCCTTAAATACAATGCTTTCCCTGGATGGGAAATTTCGTTATGGTGATATCCCGAAGGTTTATGGACAATTTTCTACAGAGGCTAATTCTATAAGTATTGAAAATGATTATAATTTGACCAAAGTTAATTTTAACGGATTACTCACCAATCAGTTGTATAATGATAAGGATTCAATACAAAAAAAGCAATCGAAGGCAGATGTTAGAGTCTTATTTGAAGATTTTCAGGCTCATTTAGATGACATAAAAATCGTCGCCGAAGATTCTTATTTCCAATCTTCTAGGGAGTCTGCCAATTTTGTTGAAGCCAATGTAAATATAGCCGGGAATAATGAAAACCTGGCCAAAATTTTGCAAAACGAGAATTTTAACTTTCAGGGCGGAAATTTCACTTTCGCAGCAAATATTTACGGGGACATTTCAGATATTTCTGAAATTTTTGATCGTGCAAACGGAAGGTTTACTTTAAATAAAACCAATGTAATTCTTAAAAAGAACAGTCTTCAGTTGCCGGTGGAAATTATAGATATCAACCTACGTGAAAAAAATTCCAGACTTGAAAAATTACAAATAAATCTGCCCAATGGCGAAAACCTGATTTTTAAAGGTTCCATTACAAATGTGTCTTCCTTAATATCTGATAATCCAAATAAACCTACTTCCACTAAAGTTAGCATGGATTTTCAAAATATTAACCTGAACGATTTTATTGCAACCATTATAGAATTTATGCCTGAATCCAATAAGAAGGCAACTAACCTTAAAACCCTGAATGAGACTTTTGAAACGATCTATAATAAATTCCATCCGGAAATTTTCTTAAACCTAAATTCAGTAGAATATAATGAATTGATTTTTAATGATTTCAACACCAATATTAGCTTTACAAATGCTGAAACTATCTATTTTGACAACTTAAACTTTAAATACAACAATGCAAAAACAGCATTGAAAGGAACGATTAGAGTTCCGGAGCCGGGAAATACCGTTGCTGAACCTATTTTTCTTGATTTTGAGGCAAGCTCCTCTGGGCCTATTAAAATGTTTCAGAAACTATTTAATATCAGCCTGGTTGATATTAATGCTGGCACCTATCAATTTTCAGGAAAGATTACCGGGAACGTACAGAAATCAGAAGAATTACTGAGTAATGCCAGCGGTGATCTAAAGCTTTTGAATTCCCGATTCTATTATCCAAATGCTGCAATGGATATTGGATTCGATTCCCTATCGGTTAATGTAGATAATTCCAATATTAGCTTAAATAGCTTTGAGTTGGAATTGGGCGACCACTATCCGTTCACTTTAAATAGTGAAATAAAAAATTTCCCAGGATTTCTTCTTGATGAAATTGAAAACAATGGAAGTATTAAACTGGCAATTGAAGCTCCGTATATTGATTTGGATGAGTGGATGAAAATTGGATTTGGTACAGACACTAACAATTCAGAGAAAGAGTTGAAAAATCCCAAATTGTATGAAGTCTTTAAAAATATTAATGAGTTGAGTCCCGAACTTTACCTGGCTGTTGATTCTTTAAAATTTAGAAATCTTATTACCAGGGATATTGGGGCTCAGGTATATTTTGAAAATGACTCTATCCTTAAGCTAAAAGATCTCAGAATTAAATATAAAGGCTCTAATGCGAAAATTGACGGAAGTATTGCTGCAAATGATGTGAGTACTTTGAGTTCAAATCAAAACCCATTTGCTTTTAATTTTTATGCGGAAGTAAAAGGCCGGTCTAAAGATTTGAACGACCTCCTTAAAACGGTAAATTTTGTATTTCAATCCGGAAATTTTGATTTTAAGGGAAGTTATGCAGGTCAGTCTAAAGACTTGAAAATCTTAAATCCAAATGCGCAGGGATATTTAAGCCTGGATAAATCCAGGATAAACATTGAGGGTACAGATATCCAAATTCTGGTAGATAGCCTGGATTTAAATATTGAAAATAATCTTGCCACCCTGGAAAGACTGGACGTGGACCTACCCGGAAAAAGTTCCCTGGATATTAAAGGTTCGATCAATAATTTTTCAAATTTTATTAATAATGATCAGGAAAATGAATCTCACTCATCCACCTTTATTATAAAATCTCCTTACCTAAATAAAAAAGATATAAAGACATTCATCGGTTCAACTTCTAAAAACACTGATTCTTCCAAAACATCGCAACTAGAACTCAAAAAACTTAAGGCCATTTTAAAGTCTATCCATAACTCCTATTATCCTTCCGCAAAAATAGAGATAGATTCGCTTTTATACGACAATTTAGCGGTTTCAAATTTTAGATCTGATTTAGGTTTTCAGAATAATGGAAGTTTTAAAATTAATGATACCAGATTAAACTTTCTGAAAGGTCGGGTAAATTTAAATGTTGTTGCCGGAATAGGTAATTCAGAAAATCTTCCTGTGAAAATTCAGTTGAACATGGAGAATATAGACCTTGAAGAATTAGTAAAAGGTTTAGATTATTTTCAGAATGAAGAATTGCGAGACACGGAAAAATTAAGCGGAAACTTAAACCTTAACCTGGATGCTGATGCTGTTCTAAATAATAACGGCCAACTGAATATGGATTCGGTAAATGGAACGCTCCAACTGGATCTAAAAGACCTGGCGCTTTACAACTATAAGCCAATTATGGAAAGTGTTGTTCTTATGAAAGAAGAGCGCTTTGATTCGTTAGCTTTCAGACCTATCAGGCAGACGTTTGAAGTAATCGATGGTGAAATTATAATTCCACGTACAGAAATTCAGTCATCGGCCCTGCATGTTTTTGTTGAGGGCCGCATGAAGCTGGATGAATATATTAATATCTGGCTGTCTCTTCCGTGGAATAATCTAAAAAGCAGGGACAATACCATTTTACCCGAAAAAACTACTTACCAGGAAGCTGGATCTAAATTCCATATTCAACTGGTAAAGGACGAAAACAGTGATAAACCCCGGAGGCAAAAACTTAGAACGAAGTTTAGACTTGGCACTGGAAAGAAGGAAAAGAGTTTTCAGGAAAATTAGCAAGGTAAAGATTCCTCCTGCGTTGGAATGAAAAACAGAGGATAACAAACACGCCTCTGGGCCATTTTGATGCGCAATAAAGCGGAGTGAAAAATCTCTGCTGAAAACATGGAGTGAACAACTTTAAAAAATGAAGATTAAGATGAGTTGATCAAGAATTTCTCCATTTAATAAACCCGTATTTTTTAGGTTAGTTTATATAGCGCAATAAATATAAGACCGGAATCTCTGAGAGATTCCGGTCTTTAGGTGCATAAACACCATAATTTTCACCATGTCAACAAGTAAAAAAACTTGCTCCTGGACAGTGCCTATATTCTTAATTGAATGTTCCCTACTTTTTTGGAGGTAGATCAAAAGCTTCAGCAGTATGTTCAAAATGATTTCGATGCGCACCATCGCAAAAAGGTTTGTTCTTTGATAATCCGCATCTGCATAAAGACACCTGTTCTCTACCTCCAAGATCATACACATTTCCCTCTTTATCTACGATTTCAAAATCACCCTGTACCTTTAAAGAACCGTTGCTTAATACTGTAAGTTTTGCTTTAGACATTTTATATTAGATTATTTATAACTGGTTTGATTAACGTAATTCACTTTCTGCTAAGAAACTTCAAATATGGGATAAAATGCTTTATCCTTTTAATTTATTTAAAAATTCTAAAGAATATTAATAGTAGTTGAAACCTCTCCATTAAATCTACCATCCAGTAAAAATCTCTTCGGAAGTTAAGTAACTACTTTATTCTCTCTAATAAATGCATTCACTTCATTAATAATACACTTCTCTTTATATAAAACTATCCTTATATATGCTGTTAGATTAATTATGAATAAACATTAAAAAATCCCATTTTTGCCGGCAACTATTTCAAAATAATTTCACGCTTCAATAGTTTGCAAAAACAACTCAAAAAATTACCGATTTTCATCTTTCTGATGCTACACTTTTCCTTTTTGATCGTAGCCTTTTTTGAAAATCTGGAAAGCATACCTTCTCTTCTTATACTTGCTACCGTTAGCTTATTATTAGGATTCTTTTACTTTAAAAAATTTAATTCTGATAGATCCAGATTAAAAAAAATAGACATCTTACTAATCCTATTCACTGTTATTGGAGCTATAGCAACTTACTGGTTGAATATTGAATATTATATAGGCGCAGTTCTGGCAGCAGGAATTACAGGGCTTATAAGTTCATTTCTACCATTCTTGAATAGAAAATCTGATATTCTAAGAGAGTTACCGGTCGCTGTCTATTGCGGTACTTTTGTGGGGATGACTGCTCCTATTATTGCTAATGGATATTTTTTTATTGCGATTGCAGGACTGTTTAGTGGACTGCTCCTGATTTTTTCAAAAGACACTTTACATGGTTACGGAGGAAAATTAGGATCTGTTGCCTTTGGTGGAGTTGCATTGATGTCTTTAATCTTATTCTTATTCTCTTAGCATGGATATAGCAATAATTTTAATCGCAGGCATAATTAGTGCTTTAGTGACATTTTATCTCAATAACCAACTACAACTAGGTGGGGTCATGGCATCTGCCGGAATTTCTGTTTTAGCAGGTGGATTATTTTTCATTTTTCCAGATATTCTGAATAACTACCTAACAACCAATATTCCTGTGGTGGTAATGGGGGCTTCTTTTATTGGCATGGCTGCTTCCAGAATAATTCGCCAATTCTGGATTATTGGACTATCGGGTTTTATTTTTTCGGTGATCTTTCTTTTGACCGGTTCTTATTTTGAAGGTTTCGGAGGAAGCCTTGGAACTACAGCTGCCATCTCACTGGGTGCTGTCTGTGCACTAAAACAAATTAAAAAGTCTCTTTAAATTGTTCTAATTATTTATTATCGGTTGTAACACTTCCCAAACATTTTCAGCAAGTATCTTCTGCCCTTCAGCCGTTGGATGAATTCCATCCTGTTGATTAAGTTCAGGGTTCCCGGCCACATCTTCCAGTAGAAACGGAATTAGATGTACCTCATTTTTTTCAGCAAGATCAGGGAAAATTCTTTTAAAATCAGAGGTATACTCCTGACCCATATTTGGCGGAATTTGCATTCCTGCCAGAATAATTTCAATATCTGGATTTTTAGCTCTTACGAAATCAATTATTGCCTGAAGATTATTTCGGGTTTCCTCTACAGGAATTCCTCTTAAACCATCATTCGCTCCCAACTCCAATATAAACACGTCTACATTTTGTTTAAGCACCCAGTCTATTCGGTTTTTACCTCCGGAGGTAGTTTCTCCACTCAAACCTGCATTTAAAACCTTATAAGAAAGCTTTAGAGAATCTATTTTATTCTGAATAATTGCAGGAAAAGCTTCTTCCTGTTCCAATCCGTAACCTGCAGTGAGGCTATCTCCAAAAAAAAGGATCACCTTCGGCTTATCATCCTTTTCAGATTCATTTTCTTCTAACTCCTGGTTGGTCTCCTTTTCATCTTTTTTCGTCACCTCTCCACAGGAAGAAATAAACAAAAACATAAACAATGATAAAAATAAGGTGAAGCTTCTCATAGTTCTGTGGATTTATTTGAAATCATTTCTTTATTTTGTTTCGATTGATAAAGAAACCTAAAAGTAAGTAGATGGCAAAGATATTAAGTATTGAAAATCTGAAGAAAAGCTATAGCAGTGGCTCAAAAGAGCTTACTGTTTTGGAAAATATCAGTTTTGATATAGAAGAAAAAGAAACCTTTGCCATTGTAGGTCCTTCCGGAAGTGGGAAAACTACCCTTTTAGGACTTTGTGCCGGCCTGGATCAGCCAGATTCAGGGAAAATTGAACTTTGCGGAACTATGATCAACGATTTAAATGAAGATCAAAGAGCCGTTTTAAGAAATCAAAAAGTAGGCTTCGTATTTCAGGATTTTCAATTAATACCTACTCTTACCGCTTTGGAGAATGTTGCTGTCCCTTTGGAATTGCGCGGGGATAAAAAGGCCACCCAAATAGGAAAAGAATTACTGGAAAAAGTAGGTTTAGGAAAACGTTTTGATCATTACCCTTCGCAGCTATCTGGAGGAGAACAGCAACGTGTGGCCCTTGCCAGGGCATTCAGTAATAAACCGGCGATACTTTTTGCAGATGAACCTACGGGAAATCTTGATGAAGAAACAGGGAAAAAGGTAATAGAACTGCTTATTGAACTAAATGAAGAATCTGGCACTACTCTGGTTATAGTAACTCACGATATGGAGCTGGCGAAAAAAACTCAAAGAATATTACGTCTTAAAGGTGGAAGAGTAATGGAAACTTTAAACGTATAGACATGTTCCATCCTAAACAGAATAATTCCGGAAAGGCAGGATTCATCTGGCTTTTAAAGATGGCTATGCGTGACGGAAAAGCGAGTAGCAAGAAGCTGGCGCTTTTTATGGCTTCCATTGTTTTGGGTATTGCTGCAGTGGTTTCTATTCAATCTTTCAGCAATAACCTAAAAGAAAATATCGCGCTTCAGTCTAAATCCCTGATGGGAGCCGATTATATAATTGACACCGAAGATTTACCGAATGAACGAGTTTCATTTATCATGGATTCTCTTGGCGGTCCCAAAGCTGAAGAGATCAGTTTTGCTTCCATGGCGGCATTTCCGGGAAAAGAAGGAACAAAACTGGTTCGTGTTCGTGGGATTAAAGGTGATTTTCCATTTTATGGAGAGCTTGAAACCGAGCCTGCTTCTGCTGCAAAAGATTATCAAACGAAAGGGGCTGCACTTCTTGATGCAACCGTTATGTTACAATTAGGGATTGAACCTGGAGATAAGATAAAGATTGGTAATATAGAAATCCCTGTTGCAGGAGCTTTGAAATCTGTTCCCGGCAGTGCTGCTATTTTTAGTTCCATTGCTCCTCCAGTAATAATTCCTAATAGATTTATTGAGAAAACCGGTCTCGTACAGGTAGGTAGTAGAATTGGTTATAAATACTATTTCCTTGCCGACCCAAAAATGGATCTTGAAAAATTTGATGACAATTTAGATCCTATTCTGGATACAAATGATGCCGATCTCGATACGCATACTTCTACCAGTGAGAGATTGGGAAGGCGCTATGAGAATTTCGGGAAATTCCTGAATCTCGTTGCCTTTATAGCGCTGTTGCTTGGTTGTGTTGGAATTGCCAGTGCTATACATATTTATATAAAAGAAAAATTACGCTCTATTGCGGTGCTAAAATGTCTTGGAGCCACTAAAAAGCAGACGTTCTCAATTTACCTGATTCAAATTGCAATTATCGGATTTATCGGAGGGGTTGCCGGAACTGCTCTTGGACTTTTATTACAGCAAATATTTCCATTATTTCTTCAGGATATACTACCCGTTACTGTTGAAATTTCAATGAGCCCAAGAGTGATCTTTATGGGTATCTTATTGGGAATTTTAATGTCTGTATTATTTGCGTTGTACCCTTTAATAGTCACCTTATATGTTTCACCTTTACAAACATTAAGAGTTCAGGATACTGAAATTTCCAAGTCCAGAAAAGCGGGTGTTTTAGTTCTTGCAGGAATCTTTTTATTTATCTTTCTGTTCGCCTTCTGGTTACTGGAAGACTGGAAATACTCCCTATTTTTTGTCCTGGGGATCATCATTACATTTTCGCTTCTAGCCGGAGTTGCTAATCTATTTATGAAGTTCATAAAAAGATATTTCCCCTCCAATTGGGGTTTTATACCAAGACAAAGTCTGCTTAATTTATTCAGACCACAAAATCAAACCCTTATTCTCGTATTGGCCATTGGAATTGGAACTTTTTTAATTAGCACGCTTTATTTTACCAAAGATCTTTTATTGGCTCAGGCTTCACTCGATGAACAAGCCGAAAGTCCCAATATGATCTTACTGGACGTTCAATCTGAACAACAAGAAGAAGTCGCTAAAACTATAAGATCCAAAGATCTTCCGGTGCTTGAGAATATTCCCATTGTAACAATGAGAGTTGAAAGTTTAAAAGGCGTTGCTGTGAATGATATTAGGGAGGATTCTACTTCCCAGGTAAATGGATGGATCTTGCAACACGAATTCCGAACCACCTATAGAGATTCTCTAATCTCTTCTGAAGTCCTGGAAGCAGGTGAGTTTATAGGGAACAAGCCTGAAAATGAAATTATCCCGATCTCAGTTAGTAATAATTTTGCAGAAGACGCAAAGGTTCAGGTTGGAGATAAGGTAAATTTTAACGTACAGGGTGTTTTATTAAATACGGTGGTTGCAAGTATTCGTACCGTAGACTGGAGTAGAATGCAGCTAAATTTCTCCATTGTTTTTCCCGCCGGAGTGCTAGAGGATGCACCTCAATTTCGGGTTTTAACAACAAAAGTACCAGATGAAAATAGTTCCGCAGAACTCCAACAAAATCTGGTAGAAAATTTCCCAAATCTGACGATTATTGATCTTAGACAGGTATTAACGCTCATTGAAAAAATCCTTACTAAAATTTCCTGGCTGATTAATTTTATGGCATTTTTCAGCATTTTAACCGGCATAATTGTACTAATTGGCGCTGTACGAACCAGTAAATATCAGCGTATCAAGGAAAGTGTTTTATTAAGAACTCTCGGGGCCAGAAGTGATCAAATTTTAAAAATACTGGCTTTCGAATATTTCTATCTCGGGGTGTTAGGTGCACTTTCCGGAATTCTGCTTTCTCTTATCAGCAGTTTATTACTGGGCTATTTTGTTTTTGAAACCACTTTTATTCCTTCCTGGATTCCTTTTGTTGTACTTCTTCCGGGAATTATTCTTTTAGTAGTGACTATAGGACTGGGAAACAGTTTGAGCGTAATTAAAAGCCCGCCCCTGGTAGTGCTTCGGAAGGAGATCGGTTAAATACTTTTAAATACGCCAAAAATATATGGATTTATTAAAAGTTTAACTGATATCGTCATGCTAATTTTTACAGTAGACCGTACTTTTAAGTTTGGCTAACTTTAAAATATTCAATCAACCAAGATATGGAGAACTATCATTTAGAATTAAATGATGTAGATGAATTTATACCTGAACTCGCAAGTGAATTTGGAAGTGATTTTTCTGAACATCTCGGTGAGTTTAAACTCGTGATACCTGAGAACAATGGAGAAGGCAGTATTAAAGGAATAAATTTTCCCAACGGAATAGGTCTATACACCTATCGTTGCAAGCTCAAAAAAGATCTTGGTTTACAGATTTCCCAGCCTTTTATAAAACCAATTCGATTTATTTATTGTGTAAAAGGTGAGGTGAAAAGTCATTTTAAAAATCAAGAGGATGTAGTTAACATTACCGATCATCAATTTCTAATTGCTGCTCCCAAAGATAAGGAAACACACAGTTTGATTTTTAATAAAGACAAGGATATTGTGCTTTGCTATCTTGAAATTGACCGATTAAAATTTCAGGAATACTTCTCTTTTGACCTTCATGATCTAGAACCGGTTTTCTATAAAATATTTAGTGATATCCAGGCTTCTAACCGAATTTCGGAAACCGGGAGTTATAGCCTTAAAACAGCTGACGCAATTAAAGAGATAAGAAATTGCGAATTAACTGGATTCCCCCGGATTAATTTTATCGGTGCAAAAGCACTTGAAGTGTTAAGTTATATGCTGGCCAGGTTTAAAAAGGATAGCCAGCGATTTGAACAGAAAGATATCAAAGAAAAAGACCGTAAGGCCATTGAAGTAGCGGTAGAATATATTGATACCCATATTTCACAAACAGGTACGGTGAATGACCTGGCGAAAATTGCAGGTGTAAACACTAATAAGTTGCAGGAAGGTTTTCAGGTTATTTATGGCAAGACAGTTAATCAGTATATCAGAGATGTTAGATTGAGCAAGTCCCTCAATATGCTTTCTACAGGTAATAAAAATGTAAGTGAAGTTGTTTATGAATTAGGTCTTTCAAGTCGAAGCTATTTCTCTAAAATTTTCAAAGCGAAATATGGTGTTTCCCCAAGGAAGATACTATCTGGTAAATCTACTCCTGGAAAACCTGAAAAATAGCCTCCAGAAGTTTAAACAGCTAACTTTCTTCATAACAGCGTTCTTCTTAACTTATTTCTGAATCAATTTAGACTAACATAAATTTTTAAATCTTCGTATATTCAACCCTATTTTAAAAGCAAACAAAAATATGAACCCAAGACTTAAAAAAGGCCTGAGTGTATTTGCTCTGGTTTCTATCATTGCCTATACTAATGGCCAGGAAAAAGAAAAAAAAACTATGAATAAAAATCCATTATTATCTGAGTGGACCGGTCCTTATCAAGGTGTTCCAGCATTCGATGAAATGAAAGTTGACCTTGTTAAACCGGCTATTAGAAAAGGAATGGAGTTACATCTTGCCGATATTGATAAGATAACTGCCAATAACGAGGCAGCTACTTTTGAAAATACCATAATCCCCCTGGAAAAAGCAGGTGCAGAACTCGATAGAGCTTTTACTTATTACGGAATTTATAGCAGTAATGTTTCCAGTCCCAAATTTAGAGAAGTTCAAAAAGAATTGGCACCGGAAATTTCTGAGTTTTCTTCTAAGATCAGTCAGAATGAAGCGCTTTTTAAAAGGATTAAAACTGTTTATGATAAATCACAGAAAAATCCTTTAGATACTGCTAAACAAAGGGTGATAGATCTTATCTATGAAGATTTTGCTATGCAGGGCGCAGATTTGAACGAAGCAGATAAAAAAAGATACGCTGCAATTAATAAGGAATTATCGGGGCTTTATACAAGCTTCTCTAATAATATACTTGCAGATGAAGAGAATTATGTGATATATCTTGAAAAAGATCAGCTTGGAGGTCTTCCTGAATCTTATGTAAAGTCTGCTGCACAGGCTGCTACAGATCGCGATAACCAAGGAAAATATGCGGTTACCAATACGCGTTCTTCTATGGATCCTTTCTTAACCTATTCAACAGAAAGAAAACTGCGTGAAAAAGTTTGGAATAATTATTATTCTCGTGGTGATAATGCCGATGAGTATGATAATAATGAGAACGTAAAAAAAATTCTGAAATTACGTGATGAGCGTGTAGAATTACTTGGTTATGACAACTACGCTCAATGGCGTTTACAAAACAGAATGGCTAAGAACCCTGAAAATGCTATGGATTTAATGATGCAGGTTTGGCCGGCAGCTTTAGCCAGGGTTAAAGAAGAAGTTAGCGACATGCAGAAAGTAGCAGATTCAGAAAATGCAGATATTACTATTAAACCATGGGATTATAGATTCTATGCTGAAAAAGTTAGAAAAGAGAAATATGACCTTGATAGTGAAGAAGTAAAACAGTACCTGGAATTGGGTAATCTTACGCAGGCTTTATTCTTTACCGCCGGTGAATTATTCAATTTTGAATTCACCCCTGTTGAAGAAGGGAGTGTTCCGGTTTTTCAGGAAGATGTAAAAGTTTGGGAAGTTAGTGATAAAGACTCCGGAAAGCTCGTTGGCCTTTGGTACTTAGATCCTTATGCGAGACAGGGTAAACGCTCCGGCGCCTGGGCTACTACCTATCGTAGCTACAGTGATTTAATGGGTAAAAAGCCCGTTCTTTCATCTAATAATTCAAATTTTATTGAACCTGCTCCGGGAGAGCCTGTACTGGTTTCATGGGACGATGCGAATACGTTCTTCCATGAATTTGGTCACGCACTACATTTCCTATCAGCGAATATTGAATATCCAACACTTAATAGCGGAGTTAGGGATTATACAGAATTTCAGTCGCAGCTTCTGGAACGCTGGTTATCTACAGATAAAGTGATCAATCAATTTCTAAGACATCATGAAACTGATGAAGTAATTCCTGATGCGTTGGTAAAAAAGATCAAGAAAGCCTCCACTTTTAACCAGGGATTTGCAACTACAGAGTTTCTGGCTTCAGCAATTATGGATATGAAATATCATACCACAGATCCTGATAAAATTGATCCTGATACTTTTGAAAGAGAAACTTTAAAAGAGCTTAATATGCCAGAAGAAATTGTGATGCGCCATCGTACTCCGCATTTTGGACATGTATTCTCTGGCGAAGGATATGCTACGGGATATTACGGTTATTTATGGGCAGATGTATTAACCTCTGATGCTGCGGAAGCTTTTGCTGAAGCACCGGGTGGTTTTTATGATAAGGAGGTAGCGGCCAAGCTGGTTAAATATCTTTTTGCTCCAAGAAATGCTATGGATCCTGCGGAAGCTTATAAAAAGTTTAGAGGAAGAGATGCTGAAATTGATGCTTTAATGCGCGACCGTGGTTTTCCGGTTCCGGAAGATAATAATTAGTGATTTAAAAAAATTCTAATAAAAAATGCCCTGAATTTTCAAGGCATTTTTTATTTAAGTTTATTTAGATCCATATCAATCTTAAATTTACTCTTAAAGCTAATACAATACTTTAGTCCATACCATTTTTAATGCATTCTGCTAATTTAATGGTCCGCACAACCTGGTGTGTGATTGAATTTTTAGATTGTTCATCTAAGTTATCAACTCCGCCATTAGAACTGAAACCATATGGGTTTCCACCGGTTTTATAAAGTTCCTGTGAGGTATATCCTGGAGCAGCTACAATTGCTCCCCAGTGATACATACTTTTATAAAGAGATAGCAAAGTGGTTTCCTGACCTCCATGCGGATTTTGTGCACTGGTCATTCCGGAAACTACTTTATTAACCAGTTTTCCTTGACTCCATAGGCCACCGGTCGTATCAAAAAAAGCCTGAAGCTGGGAAGGTAAATTTCCATATCTGGTAGGAATGCTAAAAATTATTGCATCTGCCCAGTCAAGGTCATCAAGTTCAGCTACTTCAACATCCTGAGTCTCCTGATGATGCTTTTTCCAGTCTTCATTAGATGCAATAGCTTCTTTTGGAGCCGTTTCTCTTACTCTTTTAAACCGTACTTCATGATTTCCTTCAGATTTAGCAGCTTCAGCAGCCCATTTTGCCATTTGGTGGTTTGTACCTGTGGCACTGTAATAAATAATTGCAATGTTCATAACCCAAGTTTTAATTTCATATTTATAGTAACTTACTTAGATTAGTCCAGAATAACTTTTAAAATTTTTATAAATTTTCCGCAGAAATATTTTAAATAGAATATGGAAACAGACTACCATCGGCATTTTAAGATCTATAAACCCTACGGATACCTGAGCCAGTTTATCACAAATCAGAAACCTGGCGGAAAACATAAATTGCTAGGTGACCTGTATGACTTCCCTGAAGGTACTATGTCTATAGGCAGGCTCGACAAGGATTCTGAAGGACTATTGTTACTAACCACCAACGGTAAACTAAGCACAAAAATTAACCGTGGCGGTATTGAAAAGGAATATTACGCACAGGTGGATGGTGATATCACCGATGAAGCAATGATCAAATTACAAAATGGTGTGGAAATAAGCATTTTTGGTAAAGCATACAAAAGTTTAAAATGTAAAGCGGAAAAATTAAAAAATCGCCCCTCTTTTCCAGAGCGTGCAAAGAAAATACGTGACGAACGCCACGGCCCTACAAGCTGGATAAGCATTAGCCTCACAGAAGGAAAATTTAGACAGGTAAAAAAAATGACCTCAGCAGTAGGATTTCCTACCCTAAGACTAGTAAGGGTTAGAATTGGAAATGAAACCATTAAAAATATGGATGCAGGAGAAGTTATTGAACTGAATAAGGTAGACCTTTAGTACCCAACCGCACGGCCATCATAACTGCGGCTATCTGCAGCAGCTTCAATTATTCCTGTTTCATGATCTAAATAAATTCCCATAGCCCTACCCTGAGACTCACGAATTTTAAATTCGTGCCCCATCTCATAGTAAATTCTTTGAGTATCCGGTGAAAACCCCCATTCTTCGAAATAAGTAACATCTGGCAACCATTGGTGATGAAATCTTGGCGATTCAATTGCCTTTGCTATATTCATATCATAATCCACCATATTCAGAATAACCTGCAGCACGGTATTGATAATGGTCCTCCCTCCCGGTGAACCAATTACGATCACCGGCTTCCCATCTTTAGCTACAATAGTTGGACTCATACTGGAAAGCATCCTTTTTCCGGGTTCTATCTGGTTGGGTTTTGTTCCAATTCTTCCTTTTGTATCTGTATATCCGGGAATAGCATTAAAATCTCCCATCTCATTATTCAGCAAAAATCCAGCTCCTTTGACCACGATCTTTGATCCGTAAGATTGCTCCAAAGTATAGGTAAGAGATACCGCATTCCCTTCTGAATCTACTACAGATAAATGGGTAGTCTGCGGACTTTCATAAACTAAATGGGCTTTGTTAAAATTTGCAGAGTCGCTTTTAGAGGCTATATTTTCCTGAATCTGATCTGCCAGCATTTCAGCATATTCTTTGGAAGTTAATTTATCTAAAGGAACCTGTTCATTAAAATTTAGATCTCCCAGAAACTGAGCACGATCTGCATAAGCTCTTCTCATGGCTTCGGTAATAAAATGAAGGCTTTCTGCTGAATTATGCTTTTTCTCCTTAAGATCATATGCTTCCAGTATATTGAGCATTTCCACAATCGCAACTCCACCAGAACTTGGAGGCGCCATTCCTATAATATCGTACCCCCGATAGGTTCCCGTTATTGGTTCCATTTCTTCAGCTTCATATACCTTAAGATCTTTTTTGGTAATGATTCCGCCGTTAGACTTCATAAAATCAGCAATCAGGCTCGCTGTTTTCCCCTGATAAAAGCCCTCTACCCCTCCTTTATCACGGATTCGCTTTAAAGTTTCAGCCAAATCCTTCTGAATAAGAATATCCCCAGATTCCAAAGCTTCTCCATTTTTTAAGAAAACTTCAGCGGTCGAAGGATATTCATCTTCATTCTCAAGAACCCAGTTGGAGAAACCCACCAAATGGGGACTTACCGGAAAACCATTTTCTGCTATTTCAATCGCAGGTTGAACCAATTCTGACCACTCTAATTTTCCAAATTTCTGATGTGCCTTATATAACCCTGCAACCGTTCCCGGAACCCCTACCGATAATAAACCTTCGTGATTAGAATTATTCTTTATTTCACCATTTTCATCCAGGTACATTTCCCGGGTTGCGGCAAGTGGTGCTTTTTCCCGAAAATTAAATGTAGTGGTTTCAGCATCTCCCCCGTAATAAACAAGAAATCCGCCACCACCAATATTCCCGGCAGACGGCAAAGTGACCGATAAGGCAAAAGCAGTTGCAATACTGGCATCCACCGCTGTTCCACCCTGAGCTAAAATATCCCTTCCTACTTCAGAAGCTAAATAATGGCTGCTAACCACCATTCCTTTTTCAGCAGAAACAGGAATTCTCCCTCCCTGAGCAGTTAATTGAAAACTTGAGATAAATAGTATAAGAAAGCCGAGAAAAATTTTAGAGATACTGGTCATCTATATGGATTTAGAGAAATTAAATCTAGTTGAAAATGAATTGGGAAACAACTTAGGAAAATCAAATTTTGATATATCTGGTTTTTTCAATAATAGTTATTTTGTCACCAATAATTTATTATAAGGTATCCGTTTATTGTATTGGTTTATAATATGAAGAGATTCTGTAACAAGTTCAGAATAATGTGTTTAATATTTTATGAACTACGGAAAGTCACTAAAATCTTCAGCAATCTGAAAGTTGTAAATTGAAAGCTTCTTTAAAAAGTAAAAAAGTATCCTTCGCCTTACTTGTTGCAATGCTGATTTCCTGCTCTGAAAAATTACGTGATCTCATAAATTTCAAATAATCATTCCAGCCAGCCATCCCGCTTCTTTCGCCATTAAAGAAAAATTGTGAAGGCAGCGTACTAAGGGATTTACAATTTTTGACCTCTTTCCCAATCAACATCCCTCCCATGGCAGAGCCTTCAACTACATAGGCAGCACCAATTGCCTCGGCTTCATTCTCACAAATAAAATCAAGCTTAAAATTTAAATCTGTAATTCCTAAATTTTCAAGATCCTGTGTTAGCCGGTCTGTTTTGTCTGTTGAATAATCTGGAAGGAATTTTTTAATTTCTGATTCTGCCGCTTTATAGGCCATATAATTCTGAAATAGCAGAAGTTTATATTCTTCCAGTTTAATGGAATGATCCATTATCTTATTAGCAATATTATACTTTTCAATATTAGCATGTAACTCTTTAGTTTCCTCTCTTATGCTATTCAGCATCTCCATTGTCCAGGTTAAATCTATTTATTGCTTGTTTGATATTTTTAATATTGTCCCGCTGTTCGGCATTATCTGAATTGATTTTATCAAGATAATCATATATCTGATTGACGGTGATTTTGTTATTTCTTATACGCTCACGCAGATCATCTGTAGATATCATATTGATCACCACTTTCTTTAGAAGTGGTTCCAGCTTTTCACCTAAGTTATTAATATGCTTCTTCAAGATATAACCTGAGGCTCCGTTCAAAATTGTATTAGCCGCTAACTCTTCATCATTAATAGTTCCCGTAATGAAAATGAACTCAATACTGCTATCATGATCTTTTACCATTTCCAGAATATCGAGACCTGTACATTTTGGCAGGTTGTAGTCAGAAAGTACCACATCGGGGGCAAAATTCACAAGGAGTTCTTTACAACCTTCCAGATTGTCGGTTACTTCAATTTCAGGTTTAGAAACAATCTTATTAATTTGTCTTTTAATCAGGAAAATATCAGATGGATTGTCTTCTACTAATAAAATATTGAGTTTTCTATTGATCATTTCCTAATTGAATATGCACTAAAATAAATGAATACTTTTTAAAAGGTCTTATTGATTACACGAAAAAGTAAAATGTAGCGCCGCAATTTTCTTTACTTTCTGCCCATATCTTACCATCATGCTTCTCAATAATCTTTTTTGCAATTGCCAGACCAATGCCTGTGCCCTGATAATCCCCTCCCGAATATCTTGAAAATAGATTGAAAATTTCTTCGTTGTATTTTGAATCAAAACCTATCCCATTATCCTTAATATAATACACTGTTTTTCTATCTCGTACTTCACTACCGATCTCTATTTTGGGTTTAATAGATTTTTCGCTGTACTTCAAAGCGTTTGCAATAAGATTAGACCAAACCTGGCTAAGCATACGTTTATCGCCAATTATTTTAGGCATATGCGCTTCCACAAGTATTTCAGTATCTGGATAGTTTGATTTTGTATTGAACGAGATAAAAATATCATCGATCATGGTATTGGTAGTATTCGTATTCTTATGAATATCGCGATTGGTTACACCGGCAAAAGAGAGTATATCATCAATCAAATTTTTCATTTCCTCCGCAGAACTTAAAATAGTGTCTACAGCCATCTGTCCTTCCTTTTGAAGATCTGTATAATGATCTTCTTTAAGAATATGGGCGTAAGCATCTATTCCTCTAAGCGGGGCTTTTAGATCATGGGATAATCCATGACTAAATAATTCGAGTTCCCTATGAGCATCAACTACCTGCTCATTCAATATATCTATCTCTTTCTTTTGATTTTCAAGAACTACATAACTAACACTTTCACTTAATTTACTGGCTCCTCTTATTTCGTAATCTTTCCAGCTATCAGCTACTCCGGTTAATTTTTCTGTCCACTTTTCAAAGGATTTGCGTGGAGTTAGACGTTTCCTTTCTTCGTCATAAGTAGCTTTATTTTCAGGGTTTCCTCCCCATTCTACAGTCTGGATAACCTCAGGTCTAAACCAGATAAGAAAATCTTTATCGCTTTGTCCAAGCTTTACACTTAAGATACCCGATCCTGTTTCTTTAAAGTTTTCAGCCTCTGGATAAAACTGTCGAAGATTTTGGGTGAAAAATAGGTTCTTATTCTGTTTTGCAAGAAAACTCTTAATCAAATGTTTAACCTCTTTTTTCTCCGGGGTGTCTCCCAGGAGTTTTATTTTCCCGTTTAAAACTATTGCGGCTCCCGAGCAATTCAAAAAATCTGTAAGTTTTGTTCTTGCAGAGCTTAGTCCTTTTTTAATACTGTTTTTCTTCTGAATTTGGTTGATAAGCTTCACCCGCAAATCATCCAGCTTTTCAATATTTGAAAGAAAACTACCTGACTCTTTTACCGATAACTCATTAGAAAATACCTGAATAAGAAATTCACAAGTCTGTCGTTGATAATAATTAATAAACTTCGAAGTATTATGGTGACATGCCAGCAAGCCCCATAATTTACCGTTGCTAATCAAGGCCGCGGTTAATGACGCTCCAACTCCCATATTCTGAAGGTATTCAATATGGATGGGCGAAACACCTCGCAATTTTGAATTTGTTAAATCGAGAGGTTTATTATTGACCGGTGAAATTTGAGGGATAATATTTACAGGAGAATAATTCACATCTGAAATTGCACGGACCCTGTTTTTCAGAAATAACTGTCTGGCTTGTTTAGGAATGTCACTTGCAGGGTACTGCAGTCCCAACCAACTTTCCATACCCTCATTTACTTCTTCGGCTATGACCTTCCCATTCCATTCTTCATCAAACTTATAGATCATTACCCTATCATATTCAAAAATAGATTTGGTAATCCTGGCGGCATCATTACAAAGTTCTTCAGCAGTGCGTGATGCAGTTAAAGTATTCAGCAAACTGCTAAGTTCTTTCTGGAAATCATAACTCTCCCTCTTATCATCGATCAATTCAATATCAAGAATAAGATTTTCACTGGTTATTTGCGGAATTACTATAAACTTTTTACCGTTAATCTCTGTTTCTTCAATGTCAAAAACTCCGTCCTCCTTAAGGCTGTTAGTAATGCGTTGCGTAACATTTTTACTGAAAATAGACTCCAGACCCTGGCCAAGCAGATCTTCTGCGGAAATTCCAAACAATTCTTTACAATTTTCACCAATCTGAGTTATTTTAGAACTCTTCCTGTCATAGGCTACTATTACCCCATGGGCTTGAGAAGTCCCAATAATATGTATTGGTTCTTTTTCACAACTGGAAAGATCAACTTTTCCGGGATACCGAATACTATCAGCCATTATGGTTTTAAGCTTTTAATTTAAAGTAAAAAGTACTTCCTACTCCGACTTGCGAGTCTACCCAAATAGTTCCTTCGTGCAGCAATACAATTTTCTCTACATGGGCAAGACCAACTCCGGTTCCTTCCATATCATCATTTCCAGGAACCCTATTGAAAATGGTAAATATGTTTCGCTGATCTTCTTCTGAAATACCTACTCCATTATCAACGATAGAAAATACCCAATGTTTATCTTCTCTATAGGCAGAAATTCTTATTTCTGGTTTTCTGTCTTTTGGAACATATTTAATAGCATTACTAATTAAATTCTGAAATAACAATCTTAACTCAACCTCATAAGCTTTTATCTTTGGTAAAGCGCCTGTATGTATCTGGGCTTTAGAATCCCTAATTCTTTTTCCGAGGTCATATTTAACAACCTCAACCATCTCTTTGGTATTCACCAGTGTTTTATTACCATTCTTACCAATTCTGGAATGTTCCAGCAATGCACGTATTTGAGCCGAAAGCCTGTCTGAGGCGTCCTTAATATATTTTATATAGTTTTCACCTTTTTCATCCAATTTACTGGCATACATTTTTCCCAGTACATCACTACCAAATTTGATGGTTGCCAAAGGTTCCTGAAGGTCATGGGAGCATATAGATACAAATTGCTCAAGATCCCGATTTGCTCTTTCAAGATCATTTTTCTGCTCTTTTAATTGTTCCTGAGCTTTCTTAAGTGCCGAGATATCAACGCAGGTATAACGTATTGTTTTAAGTTTATCATCCTCGTCCTTCTCTGCCGTTGCGTTTAAAATAACCGGTAATAATCTTCCTTTTTTCGTGACCATATTCTGATCAAGATTGATTAATTCCCCCGATTTTTTAATACTGGACTTTAATTGCATTACTACCGCCTGAGAATCTTTATCAAATAAATCTGGTATTAATTTTCCTATAAGATCCTCTTTAGTTTCATATCCAAGCTTTTGAATAGCTTTCTTATTACAATGTATAATTTTTGAAGTTTCTGAATCTACACTAATATGTAAAACAGGATCGTCCTCATAAAAAGATTTGAAACGCTTTTCACTAGCAATTAATCGCTCTTTAGATTTTTGAATACTTTCAATATCAATAAAAGAAATTACCACTCCGTTTATTTCATTGTTAGATTCCATATAAGGAGAAATTCTTTGCAGGTAATTCTTCCCTTCTCTCGAAACAATGTGCTTTTCAAGCACTTTTCCGGTTTTCAGCACTCTATCGCAGCGATCCAGAAAGCTTTGTTTCCTGGTCAAACCAAAACTATTGGTGAAATTATCTATAGGCCTGCCTAGATCCCCATTTATAAGACTGAAATGCTTTTTGATAGCTGGCGTAAACTTTCGAATTTTAAAATCAGAATCCAGGAAAATCACTCCAATATCGGTGCTTTTCAGAAGGTTATTCATATCGGCGTTTAATGCTGCCAGATCATCCATCTTCTGAACATTCTCGGCATTTACCGTATTTATCTCTTCATTTACACTCTGGAGTTCTTCATTGGTACTCTGTAATTCTTCATTGGAAGCCAGAAGTTCCTCATTTGCAGCCTGTAATTCCTCGTTACTGGTTTCTATTTCCTCCAGTGAGGTTTGCAGATCTTCTTTAGTATCCTTTAATTCATTTTCAAGGCTTGCGACATATTCCTTGGTTTGACTTGATGGACTAATTTTAGCGACCTCTTCTATTTCTTCAAAATCAATATCCTTTTCTATAAAAGAGATGATATAATTAGTTTCACCCCCAAGACTATAATCTTTAAATGGTTTTACTATTATATCTGCACCAAACCTCTCACTTCTTTGATTGATTACTGCATCACGATAAACCACCTTTCTGTCTTCCTTAAATGCTTTATTAAATGTAGACTGAACAGCATATTTAAGTTCAGTATCCAGCATATCTAATAAGTTTATCGAAAACCCGCTTACCGGTAAATTGGCATATTTCCGGAACTCGCCCACAGCCTGAAGAATATTATAATCTGAATCAACAAAGACAGAGGCTCCCCCAAATTGTTCCAGAATCATTTCATTCAATTCTCCCTGTAACTTTTGCCGAATGGGATTTGAATGTGGCCTGGTTGCTTTTCGTTTTCTTTTAGCCTTATTTTGATGCAATTCTGCTGTTGAATTTTCAGAAATAGATGCTTGACCTACTCCGTTTTTAAGTCTGGTACTTGGTTTAATATTTTTATAGATCTTCCATTTCCTATCTATCTCGCTGAAATTTTCCTGGTGGGAATGTACACTTTCGCTGGTTCCCAAAACGAGCACCCCATTTTCCTTTAAAGCATAGTGCAACATATTAAGTGCTTTCTTCTGAATACTATTCTGGAAATAAATAAGCAGATTTCGACATACCACCATATCCATATTACTGAAAGGTGGATTCTTAATAATATTATGTCTGGAAAAAACAACCGATCTCCTTATTCTATCAGAAACCTTATATCCATTAGATTTACTAACGAAGTATTTAAGTAAAAAATCTTTAGACACATCGGCAACGATGCTTTCCGGATAGAACCCCTTACTACCAATATCAAGATGCGGTTGAGAAATATCTGTAGCAAAAATTTTAATCTCAATATTTTTACCCTGTTTTTCCATTTCTTCATGTAAACACATAGCAAAAGAATATGCTTCCTCACCGGTGCTACATGCTACATCCCAGACTTTTAAAATTTCCCCGTCCGCTTTTTCGTGAATCATTTTTGGAAAAACATGAGTCATCAAAGATTCCCATACTTCATCATCACGAAAAAACTTTGTAACCCCAATAAGAAATTCTCTATATAAAATTTCTACTTCCTCATTTTCACTGGTTAAAAAGTTATAATATTCCTTTAAATTTTGACATTTGCAGATATTAACCCTTCTGGCAACTCTTCTGGCCAGCGTAGCATATTTATATTCTCTAAAGTCCAGTCCAGACTTTTCATCGATATAATTAAGTATTTTATTTAATTCCTTTTCATCGTATTGAACATCGCCATCTTTAAAATGAAATATAGGAGGACTTGAAATAAAATCTTTTAACTCGGGCCCCATCTCTTCTACAGGTAAAATATAATCTACAAGACCGGTATTAATGGCACTCTTCGGCATCCCGTCAAACTTTGCCTGTTTGGGATTCTGCACCATCACCATTCCATCATTTTCCTTAATAGCCCTGGTTCCCCTGGTACCATCACTACCTGTACCACTCAATACTACCCCAATAGCCCTTTCTTTTCTTTGCTTCGCCATAGATTCGAAAAACATATCTATAGGCAGATTGAGGGTCTGGTTTTTAGGCTTTTCAGTAAGTCTGAGAATTTCATCTTCGAGAACAAGATTATTGGCTGGTGGGATAAGGTATATATGCCCCTTTTTAATCTCCATCTGATCTTTGATCTGAACAATTGGTAGATTGCTATTCTTACTTAGAAGCTCACCCATCATGCTTTTGTAATCCGGGGATAAATGCTGAATTACAACAAAAGCACTTTTATCATTAGCAGAAATATTTTTGAAGAATGCCTTTAAGGCTTCTAATCCGCCAGCACTCGCTCCAACTGCAACTATTCTTGGTTGATCTATATTACTTTCATTTACAGTTGCTACTGTAGAAACCTCTTTCGTATTTTCCATTAATCTGAGCAGTAAGTTATTACTCTAAAAATATCCAAAATTTTTCAAAACGTAATAATATAATTTTTTCACATCTTTTTATACTACAAATCAAACATTTATTGCGGCAAATGATTAGTATTAACTGATGTTTCCAAAGGTTTAGATCTTTCAATATTGATAAAAAACAATAAAATACGAGCTTAAATGAGCATTGAAGCCAAAAAGCATGACATAATTTCAGATTATTGCCATTTCTGCAAAGAATTGAACCAATTAGAAAATCGAATCGGTAATTAACATAATTTTAAGAGATATTGATCTAGGCTTAAAATAAAGATCATTTTCTGATTACATATTTCCATGCTGATGGAGTGAATAAACAGAAATATTCACAAAATGAAATGATTTATTGAGTATTAAACACTTATCCCGACTTAAAAATCAATATATTTTAGTGGAATTTATGTTTTTATTAATGTATGCTTTCGCCAAATCAGGCTAAATTATAAGGCTAAACTAAATTCTAATTAGCAATACTGGCTTTATCGCATGGTATTTGCCAAATAATGGGCGGAACTAATTAGCAGAAAGCTAAAATTAATTGAACCAAAAAAGTAAAAATGAAGACATTAGTTATTGGAGCAGGAAACATGGGATTAACTTATGCTGAAGGGATGGCACAATCTGCCATGCTTAATCGCAGAAACCTTATGATTTTCGATAAGTCAGCAGATGTGATAGCAAGATTAAGAGATCTTGACCACTTTGATGTGTATGAGTCTCTTGAAGAGTGCCTGCCCAAAGCAGATATGGTATTCGTTGCAGTAAAACCCTACCACTGTGATGACCTTTTTGAAGAAATGAAGTCGATGGTTAATAAGGATCAAATATTTGTATCTCTTATGGCCGGTGTAACTATTAATAAAATTCAGGAAGGTCTTGGTGTTAAAAAAGTTGTTAGATCTATGCCTAATCTTCCAGCCCAGGTTGGAAAAGGTGTTACTTCCTATACAGAATCTAAAGAAGTATCTCGCGTGGAGTTATTAATGGTGAGAAATCTGTTAGATACTACAGGAGAATCCATACATGTGGAAAATGAGAATTATATAGATGCTTCTACAGGGATTTCTGGTAGTGGGCCGGCATATGTTTTCTATTTTATGAATTCTATGCTGGAAGCAGCTCTAAAAATGGGATTCTCTAAAAATGATTCCAAAGTATTGGTAAGTCAAACTTTTGAAGGTGCCGTTGAATTATTCAATCAGAATGATCTTTCTCCAGACACCTGGATGGATCGTGTAGCATCTAAAGGTGGAACTACCAGAGCAGCATTAGATTCTATGGACGATAACAACGTTAAAGAATTAATTAAAGATGCAGCCTATGCGGCTTTTGACCGTGCAGTAGAACTTGGAGAAGAAAAATAATTATATTAATATTCAAAATTGAGATAACAAAAGACTCTAAAAATGGATAAAAAGAGAAGAATTGTTGTAAAGGTCGGTACAAATGTAATGACCAATAAAGATAATAGAATATTAGGCCCGGTATTAAAAAGCCTCGTAAGACAAATCGCCACTTTATATGAAGAAGACATTATGGTGGTATTAGTTTCTTCAGGATCAGCGATCGCTGGTAAGGAGATTCTTGGCGAAATTAATATTGAGGATGCAAGTAAACGTAGACAGGTTTATTCCTCTGTGGGACAACCTAGAATGATGAGACACTATTATAGTATCTTCCATGATTACGGAATGAGATGTGCCCAGGTACTAGCTACGAAAAGAGATTTTAGCCCTGGAATTCACAGGGAGAATATGATCAATTGTTATGAATCTTTACTTTCAGAAGGAATAATTCCTATTGCGAATGAAGATGATGCAGTATCGGTGACCATGTCTATGTTCTCTGATAATGATGAATTGGCGAGTCTGGTTGCTGAATTAATCGATGCTGAAAAGTTGATTATTCTTAGTGATACCGATGGATTATATACCGGACACCCTGAACATGACGATTCAGAAAAGCTAAACAATGTACAGGTCGATGAAAATGTTGAAAAATACGTTCAGGAATCTGACAAAGGTGAAGGTGAAGGCCGAGGAGGTATGGAATCCAAAATTAAGATCGCTAAAGGTACTGCAGCCAAGAATATTACTACTTACATCGCCAACGGTAAACGTGAAGATGTAATACTAGATATAATGGCCGGTAAACCTGTAGGAACCAAATTTACCTCGTAAAAAAAATAGATTAACTAAACTAAAGAAACGAAGAAATGAAGTTGATAAAATCAGAAGTTAAAAATAGTGTACTTAAATCCATGATGAAAATTCTGGATAAAAGACGTGAAGAAATAATTGCAGCCAATAAAAAAGATCTTGATGCTTTTACTAAAGAAGATCAGGCCATGTACGACCGTCTTATCGTGAATGACAAGAAAGTAGATGGAATGATTCAGTCTGTAAAAGAGGTAATGGATCAGGATGACCCTGTTGGAAAAACTATAGAGCATAAAAAGCTAGATACAGGTCTTGATATTACTAATAAAACAGCCCCTTTTGGAAACATCATGATCATTTACGAATCTAGACCTGATGTTACCATTGAAGCAGCTGTACTTGCATTTAAAGCAAATAATAAAATTTACCTTAAAGGAGGTAAAGAAGCTATAAATAGTAATCAAATTCTTGAAGAGTGCTGGCATGAAGCCTTGAAAGAAAATGATCTTGAAAAAGACTGGATCGAACTCCTTCATTTAGACAGAACCAAGACTCAGGAATTTCTTAAAAATCCACCGGTGCAATTAGACCTAATAGTACCAAGAGGTGGAGAACGTTTAATTGCATTCGTGAAAGAACATGCAACCGGCGCAGTGCTGGTAAGTGGTAGAGGAAATAACTTCCTTTATGTTTCTAAGAATGCCGATATGGAAGTAGCGAAGAAAGTAATGCTGAATGCCAAAATCGATAAGATCTCAGGTTGTAATGCACTTGATAAAGTACTTATTGATAAGAACCTTCCAGATTTTGAAAATAAAGTGAAAGAACTTTACGAGATGTTTTCTCAAAACAAAGTGAATATTCTGGTAGATGATGATGTTGCGAAGATACTTCCAGACGCAGAGAAAATACCTTCTGAAGATACCTGGTATGAGGAATTTCTTGCTATGAGAATTGTACTTGGCTCTATAGATGGTACAAACGACGCTATTGAAAAGATCAACAAATATTCCGGAGGGCACTCTTCTGTAATTATTACTAAAGATAAAGAAGAAGCTGCTACTTTTATGGAGCAGGTAGATAGTGCTGCTGTATATCATAATGCCTCTACCCGATTTACCGATGGTGGGCAAATGGGAGCTGGTGCAGAGCTGGCAATTAGTACAGATAAATTACATCACCGAGGGCCACTAGGTCTTAAGCAATTAGTAACCAATAAATACTATGTGTTGGGTGAAGGACATATTAGAGAATAAGGAATAGTATTCATAGAAAATAAAAAAGGCGCCAATCAGCGCCTTTTTTGATTGTAACAAATTACTTAAAATCCAGTCTAACATCCTAAAGATAATATTTCATGAAAAAAATAATTCTGGGAGTTGCTACAGTCTCACTTCTTTTTGCCTGTAAAACTCAAAATGTAACTGAAACACCTACCACAAAACCTACCGTTGCTAATATTAATCTGGTAGATGTAGAAAATGATAAAGTATGGGTTACCGTTAATCCTGACAGGTTTACTATAGACAGTACAAGTTTTTATATCCCAAAAACAGTTCCGGGCACCTACTCTACAGACAACTACGGGAAATTTTCAGAAAACTTCAAAGCCTTAAATTATAAAGGTGATGAGATGGAGTTTGTGAAAATAGATGAAAACAGCTGGTCTATTAAAAATGCAAAAGATCTTGATAAGGTCATGTACCAGGTTAACGATTCTTTCGACTGGGAAGGCGAAGGCGGTGTTTATTCTATGGCTGGTACTAATATTCTTAAAGACAAGAACTTTCTTCTAAACCTGCATGCTTTTGTAGGGTATTTTGATAAAATGACAGAAAAGGAATTTCGTCTTGAAATTCAGAGACCTTCCGAATTAATCCCGGGAACAGCACTTACTGTAGATCAAACGATTGAGGGTGAAAATAGCAAAACCGACATCTATAATCTGGATCGGTATTTTGAAGTAATTGATAATCCTATTATGTACTCCAGCCCTGATACTACCAGCTTTATGGTGCAGGATATGCAGGTACTCATAGACGTATATTCTCCAAATAAGAAATTTTCCGCAGAGAGTCTTAAACCTGGAATGGAAAAAATGATCCGCGCTCAGAAAAAATTCCTTGGAGACATTAATAGTACAGATAAATATGCCATTCTTGTTTATTTATCTGCAACACCGGGACAGAATGATGCCGGTAATTTTGGAGCGTTAGAACACCATACTTCTACGGTAGTTGTGATGCCTGAAACTATGGAAGCTGCCGCGCTTGATAAAAGTATGACCGATATTGTTTCTCATGAATTCTTCCATATTATTACTCCTCTTGGAATACATTCTAAAGAAGTACATTATTTTGACTATAACGATCCAAAAATGTCACAGCATTTATGGATGTATGAAGGAGTGACTGAATATTTTGCCAATCTTTTCCAGGTAAACCAGGGATTGATAAGTAACCAGGAATTCTATGATAGAATGGTAGATAAAATAAATGTATCTAAAAGATTTGATGATACCGTTCCTTTTACTGTAATGAGCAAGAATATTCTAACCGATGAGTATAAGGATAGTTATTATAACGTTTATCAGAAAGGAGCACTTATAGGAATGGCTCTGGATATTCGCTTAAGAGAACTTAGCGGTGGCAAAACAGGTATTCTTGACTTAATGAAAAAGCTGAATGCTAAATATGGAAAAGACAAACCTTTTGATGATGACCAGTTAATATCAAATATTGTGGAATTGACTTATCCTGAAATTCAGGATTTCTTCGATACCTATATTACCGGTACTACTCCTATTCCATATAATGAGTTTTTTGCGAAAGCCGGTATAGAGGAAAAAGAAATGATGAGTGAAGTCGGGTATTTTCTTAAAGGTCAAACTCCTTATATCACTGCGAATCAAGAAACGATGCAAATAATATTTAGAGATAATATTGAATTAAATACATTTCTTAAAGACCTTGGTGTTAAAGGTGGAGATATCGTAAAAACTATCAACGGTACCGAGTACAATATCAAAAATGTATACGATTTGATTAATGCTTCAAATAACTGGAAAAAAGGAGATGCCATTAGCATGACCATAATTAGAGATGGCGCAGAAATGAAACTGGAAGGGAAAGTCACTAAACCAATGGATAAGGAAATGAAAATGGTGGAAATGCAAACTACAGATGGAAACCAGATGGAACTAAGAAATGCCTGGTTAAAGGGATAAATTATTTGAACTATTAATTATAAAGTAGCGGTAGGATTTTCCTGCCGCTTTTTTTGTTTTAAGTTCTATACAAACCGCATAACTTATTATCTTTAAATTCGATTAAAACCAGCCAATTCATGGAAATACCTATTCTACAGGACATAGTTATTATTTTAGGATTATCTATAGTTATCATTTTAGTTTTTCAAAAATTAAAACTGCCGGCGATTCTGGGCTTCCTCATCGCAGGAATAATTGCAGGTCCTCATGCTTTTAATTTAATAAGCTCCCAACATGAAGTGGAATTACTTTCTGAAATTGGAATTATCTTTTTACTCTTTGTTATTGGAATAGAATTATCACTAAAAGGGCTGGCCGCCATAAAAAAAATCATCTTCATTGGTGGTAGTTTGCAAGTAGGTGGCACCATTGCAATTACCGCGGCCATCTCCTATTTTATAGGTTTACCTTTAAATACTTCCATATTTCTTGGTTTCCTTTTTAGCTTAAGTAGTACAGCAATTGTTTTAAAATTACTTCAGGAGAAAGGTGAAATTTCCACACCTCATGGTAAAATAGGCCTTGGAATATTGATATTTCAGGATATTATCGTAGTGCCTATGATGTTGTTTACTCCGCTTCTTGCAGGAGAAACTCCTAATATAGTATCTACGATCATCATCATGGTATTAAAGATATTACTCGTGCTTATGATTGTTTATATTCTTGCTCGGTTTGTGGTACCAAAGGTTTTCGGCTGGGTTGTAAAAACAAAAAATAAGGAGTTATTCATTCTAACGGTGGTAGTATTTTGTTTTAGTGTTGCCTGGCTTACCTCCACCGTTGGATTATCATTGGCTCTAGGCGCTTTTTTCGCCGGACTTATTATTTCTGAATCAGACTATAGCCATCAGGCAACTGCAAACGTGCTGCCGTTTAGGGAAATTTTTATCAGTTTCTTCTTTATCTCTGTAGGAACCCTGCTGAACCTGGAGTTTTTCTTTAACAATTTATTGAATATCTTCCTGCTGGTAATTGGAGTGATCTTCTTAAAAATGCTGGTAGTTGGTCTCACGGTTCTAATTTTAAAATATCCCGTACGGACTATTTTTCTATCCTTATTCAGTCTTTTTCAGGTTGGAGAATTTGCGTTGTTACTTTCAGGAGTAGGAAAAGACAATGGCATTATTCCTGAAAATATTTATCAGTACTTCCTGGCGATATCAATTATAACGATTGGTGTTACGCCATTTTTAATTGCTTCAGCTCCAAGAATTACCTATGCAATTCTTAAAGCTCCCATTCCTGCTTCCGTTAGAAAACGTCTTGAAAACATCAAGCGAAGTACTAAAGCTGAAGAGGAGTTTTCAGAAGAAAACCTACATGATCATTTGGTTCTTATAGGTTATGGTATTAACGGTTCTAATATCTCAAAAGCGGCGAAAAAGGCCGAAATCCCTTACGTAATCATTGATGCTAATCCAGAATCTTTTGAGAAAGCAAAAGAAAATAAGGAGCCCATTATTTTTGGAGATGCTACCAACGATACCATCTTAAAGCATGCACATGTTCAGGAAGCAAGGGTTATCGTAATTGCAATTTCAGATCCCGGAGCGACAAAAAAAATGCTGATGAGTATTAGACAGTTTACCCAAACTGCGACAATTATTGTAAGAACAAAGTATGTTAAGGAAATGGAAGATGTAATCCGGCTTGGTGCAGATGAAGTTATTCCGGAAGAATTTGAAACTTCTATTGAAATTTTCACAAGGGTTTTAAAAAAGTACCTGGTTCCATTTGATGAAATTCAGGAATTTATCAACCAGATTCGTTCTTCAGATTATGAGATGCTTACTTCCATGAAGAAGAGTCCGCACTCCCCTGCTCTGCAACATTTAAATATTCCGAATAGAGAGATCGTAACGCTTAAAGTTAAAAAAGACAATCATCAAATTGTAGGTAAAACCATCGAGGATTCGGGCATTGGAAAGAATTATCGGGTCACCTTACTGGCTATTCAACGAGATAGAAGATATCTTACTGAAATCTCTCCTGAGACTATCATTCATCAGGGAGATCTGCTATACTTATTCGGTCATCCAAATAACATTAACCATTTAAATAATCTGCTTTCCTTTTAATCTCGCTTAATTTTATAAATTTAGGCACCTAACAATTTACGCCATTAATGAGCAATACGCCAGATAAGATCAAGAGGTATTATAAATTCATTCATTTTATGCTTAAATACTGGAACAGCGATTTATTTCGCCAAACCAGTGCCGCAGCATTAAATGATACACTCGAAGAAGAGGATGAAGATCATAAATTTGATCAAAGTCCTGAAGAATTGGTAGAAGACCTCAAACAAATGGGACCTACTTATATTAAGCTGGGACAGTTACTTTCTACAAGACCCGATTTGTTACCAGATAATTACCTGAAAGCCCTGGCCAATCTTCAAGACAATGTTTCTCCGGTTCCTTTCGGGGAAATAAAGGAAATCATTGAGAAAGAACTTGGCACTAAAATTTCAAGGGCATTTAATTCTTTTGATGAAACACCTCTGGCGAGCGCTTCTATTGGACAGGTGCATCGCGCTGAATTGCACTCTGGCAGACCTGTAGCCGTAAAAGTTCAAAGGCCGGGTATTGCTAAGCAATTCATGGAAGATCTGGATACGCTTGATGAACTTACTGCTTTAGCTGTAAACCATCTGGAAACTGCAAAAACTTATGCTATTGATGAAGTTTTTGCGGAATTAAGGCGGATTTTAATCAATGAACTGGACTACAATAAAGAGGCGCAAAACCTAAAAACTTTAAAAAGAAATCTTCAGCAATTCGAACATTTAATTATTCCGGCTCCGGTAGATGATTACAGTTCTACCAGAGTTTTAACTATGGAATTTGTAAGCGGAAAGAAGATCACATCTCTTTCCCCATTACGCCAAATGGAAAATGATTTTTCTGAATTAGTTGAAGAACTCGTAGAAGCTTATTTACAGCAAATCATCAACGATGGCTTTGCTCATGCAGATCCACATCCCGGAAATATCAAATTTACCGATGATAATAAGATCGCTCTTATAGACCTCGGGATGGTCGCCAGGTTCAGTCCTAAACTTCAGGAAAATCTTATTGAACTTCTATTAGCTATTAGTCAGAGCAACGGGGAGAAGACGGCTCATTCCCTTCTAAAAATGAGCGAACTAACAGAAGAATCTCAAAAGAAACAATTTTCAAAAACGGTGAGCGATGTGATCATGGAAAGTGAGCACAGCCGGGCTAAAGATCTTCAAACAGGAAGAATTTTAATTCAACTAAACCGGCTAGCACTTAGTACCCACATTAAACTTCCGGTTGAAATTAATATCCTCGGAAAAATCCTATTAAATCTTGACCAGATCGTGGCGATGCTGGATCCGGAATTTGATCTGCGTGCAGCTATTCAACGTAATGTGCATGAGATTATGCGTAAGAAAATGCTCAGCGAGTTAAAACCTGAGAATTTCTTTAGTACGCTTATTGAATCCAAGCATTTTATTGAAAAGATGCCAGAAAGAATGAATCAAATTTCAGAGAATCTGGCGAACAATGAATTCAAAATAAAGATCGATGCTATTGACGAGAAAAGAGTTACCGATGGTTTTCAGAAAGTAGCAAACCGTATTACGCTAGGGCTTATTATAGCTTCCATGATCATTGGAGCCTCCATGCTTATGCAGGTGCCATCAGACTTTACGATCTTTGGCTATCCCGGCCTGGCCATGTTATTTTTCCTATTGGCTGCCGTGGGTGCAATAGTGCTTAGCTATGTGATCATATTTCGTGACGAAAACTTAAATAATAAGAACTAAATTTTAAAAATTCAGAATCCATAATTTGAAATGAGAAAACTTTACTTATTACTACTTCTTTTATCTATTTCCATAATTGAAGTTCAAGCACAAAAGGTTGAAATTCCGGTAGACACAGCCGTAACCACACAGCATTCAGTAAACATTAATGGCAAATCTATAGATTATACAGCCGAAACCGGGATGATGCCACTTTGGAACAATGATGGAAACCCTATAGCCAGTCTTTACTATACTTACTACACCAAAAAAGGTGTGAAAAATACCGAAAATCGTCCTTTAGTGATCTCCTTTAATGGCGGTCCAGGATCTGCTTCCGTTTGGATGCACATTGCTTATACGGGTCCTCGTGTTTTAAAAATAGATGATGAGGGATTCCCAATTCAGCCATATGGAATTAAGGAAAATCCACATTCCATTCTTGACGTGGCAGATATTGTCTATGTAAACCCTGTGAATACTGGCTATTCCAGACCTATTCCTGATGCTGAAGGAAAAGTTGACAGAGAAAAATTCTTTGGGGTGCAGGCTGATATTGAATATTTGGCAGAATGGCTAAACACTTTTGTTACTCGAAAAAACAGATGGTTATCGCCAAAATATCTTATTGGAGAAAGTTACGGTACTACCAGAGTTTCAGGTCTGGCACTGGAATTACAAAACAGCCAGTGGATGTATTTAAATGGAGTGATCCTGGTTTCTCCTACCGAGATTGGCCTGGATCGTGAAGGACCGGTAGAAATTGCCAACCGACTTCCTTATTTCGCCGCAGCTGCATGGTACCATAAAGCGCTACCTTTAGAATTGCAAAACAAAGATCTTGATGAATTATTGCCAGAAGTGGAGAATTATGCGATCAATGAATTACTACCTGTTTTAGTAAAAGGAGGTTTTAATGAGAATTCTAAAAGACAGGAAGTCGCTGAGAAAATGGCCTATTATTCAGGGATAAAGAAAGAGGTGATCCTTCAGAATAATCTGGAAGTACCTTTTAGATATTTCTGGAAAGAGCTATTAAGGGAAAAAGAAGGTTATACTGTAGGCCGTCTGGACTCCCGATATCGCGGACTTGATTCTAAAGATGCCGGTAATAATCCAGATTACAACGCTGAACTAACTTCCTGGTTGCATTCGTTCACTCCGGCCATCAATTATTACCTAAGAGAAGAATTAAACTTTAAGACCGATCTTAAATACTATATGTTCGGTCCTGTTCATCCATGGGATAGAAGTGGAAATAATAGCGGCGAAAACTTAAGACAGGCAATGGCTCAAAATGCAAACCTGGACGTCTTAATTCAGTCTGGTTATTTTGATGGTGCTACCACATATTTCAATGCGAAATACTCTATGTGGCAGCTTGATCCTAGTGGGAAAATGAAAGACCGCCTTAGCTTTAAAGGTTACCGCAGCGGCCATATGATGTATCTTAGAAATGATGATCTTAAAAAAGCGAATGACGATCTAAGAGAATTTATTCAGAATAGCTTACCGGGAGAAAATCCTGCTAAATATTAGATCAGAAAAAACTGTCTCAAAAGTTCATTTTTCGTCAAGCTGAACTTGTTTCAGCTTCTAATTAATATTGATGAGCTTTTTGTTGAGATCCTGAAATAAATTCAGGATGACGTATTTCAAACTTTTGAGACAGCTTTATTCTATTGTAGAAGATAATTTTTCAGCTCATCATAATTGCTGATTTGAAGGGATTTTTTTTGTTTATCCATTAAGCCTTTAATAGAATCTGGAATCTCTACCTTTTTCTTAATGGCAGCTTCTACAGTTTCTAAAAACTTCACCGGATGTGCAGTCTCAAGGAAAGTACCGTGATATTCAGGATTACTTTCCAGGAATTTTTTCAATCCAAGATAACCAACCGCACCATGAGGATCCATCACATACTTTGTTTCTGAATACACCTCTTTAATAGCTTGTTTCGTTTTCTCATCATCAAAACTATATGCCGAAAAATGTTCTTTTAGATTAGCATGTTTGTCCTTAAATAATTTAAGAACTCTAACAAAGTTACTAGGATCTCCTACATCCATAGCATTGGAGATAGTTTGCACACTAGGTTTCGGATTATACTCTTCAGTTTCCAGATAATTGGTAACGGTATCATTGGCGTTGTTTGAAGCGACAAAATGATCTATGGGTAATCCCATCTCCCGAGCTAGCAAGCCAGCACAGATATTACCGAAATTCCCGCTTGGAACCGAAAACACTAATTTTTTGTCTATTTCCTTCAACTGTTTATAAGCAAAAAAGTAATAGAACATTTGCGGTAGCCATCTCGCCACATTAATAGAATTCGCCGAGGTAAGTTTTCTATGATCTGTAATTTCAGAATCAAGAAAAGCTTTTTTTACCATCGCCTGGCAATCATCAAAATTACCATCAACTTCCAGAGCCGTAATATTTTGACCTAAAGTTGTAAGCTGTTTTTCCTGAATTTCACTCACCTTAGCTTTTGGGTACAGTATGACCACATCTATTCCTTCAATACCAAGAAATCCGTTAGCTACTGCTCCACCGGTATCTCCTGAAGTAGCCACCAAAACAGTGATTTTTCCCAGGTTCCCTTTTTTGATAAAATACCCTAAACTACCCGCCATAAACCTGGCTCCTACGTCTTTAAATGCAAGGGTAGGTCCATGAAAAAGTTCCAGGCTTCCAATATTCTTTTTTACATCAACAATCGGAAATTCAAAATCTACCGTTTCGTTAATAATATCTATTAACGCTGAATCTGGAATTTCATCACCTACGTATGCTTTAATTGCTTCAAAGGAAATCTCAGTTCTATCCAGATTTCCAATATTTTGAAAAAAAGAGGCAGGAAGTTTTTTAATCTTATCCGGGAAATAAAGTCCCTTGTCCGGAGCCAATCCGCGAACCACGGCATTTTCAAAATTACTGGTATGCTCCCTGTTATTTAAGCTGAAATAGTTCATAATATTTTCACTCCTTGTTTATTGATCGATGATAAATGCAGGTCAAAATCTATGTTTTTATCGGAATAGAATACTTCAATAGCATTTTTTACTTTTTGGGCATTCTCATCTCCTTTACACAATGCATATACTGAAGGACCAGAACCTGAAATTCCGAATCCCAAAGCTCCATTTTCAGCTACCAGTTTATCAAGCTCCTGAAAATAAGGTATTAAAATAGATCGTACCGGTTCTACAATTTCATCCTGAAGACTTCTTCCCAGCAATTCATAATCTTCGGTATAAAGTGCGCTAACCAAAGCGCCCAGATTGCCCCATTGATTAATCGCAGATTTCAGACTTACGTTTTGTTTGATAATAGATCGTGAATCTTTTGTTTTGATTTCTATCATAGGATGTAGCACCACCACTCTCAAATCTGGAGGTACAGGCAGGCTCAAAACTTCTAAAGGACAATAACTTCTTACAAGACTGAATCCCCCTAACAATGCCGGTGCGACATTATCTGCATGAGCGTTACCACTGGCAAGCAGTTCTCCCTGCATGGCAAAAGGAATAAGTTCTTTGACTTTATAAGGTTCTTCCAGCAACTTATTTACAGCGAAAACAGCTCCGGCAGAACTTGCAGCGCTACTGCCTATACCACTTCCGGGTTTGATCCTTTTTGAAATTTCAATATCAAATCCCTGATTTGAATCCAGTTTCTTAAGCAGTGCTTTTACGGCAACTCCAGCTACATTTAGATTTGTTTCCAATGGCAAATCCTGACCGGTAATCTTTGTTATGCGAACCTCATTAAGATCATTCTTTTTAATAAGCATTTCATCGCCTACAGAATCCAGGCAACAACCTAAAACATCAAAACCGCAGGAGAGATTAGCTACCGTAGCCGGTGCAAAAATTTTTAATTCTTCCATAGCTATTTTTTTCCGATTCTGATGATATCTGCAAATATTCCCGAAGCGGTAACTTCAGCCCCAGCTCCGGCTCCTTTTACAATAAGTGGTTGTTCAGGATATCTTTCTGTAAAAAACAGCACAATATTATCGCTTCCGCTAAGATTTGCAAATGGATGCTGAGCACCAACTTCCTGCAGTCCAACCTTTGCTTTACCATCTTCTAACTGCGCTACATATTTTAATTCAGATTTATTATTTTCAGCATTTTGATACATCTTTTTAAATTCTGCTTCATCCTGTTTTAATAACTCAAAGAATTTCTCATTGCTTTCAGAATTAAGACTTTTCTGAGACAGAAAATCATCTCTTTCAATATCTTCCAGCTCAAGTTGTAAACCACTTTCACGAGCCAGGATTAAAATTTTACGCGCAACATCTACTCCGCTAAGGTCTATTTTAGGATCAGGTTCTGTAAAACCTTCTTTCATTGCTGTTTCAACCACTTTATAAAATGGTTCTGAACCGTCATAATTATTAAAAACAAAATTTAAACTTCCAGACAGTACTGCTTGAATTTTTGTAATTCTATCACCGGATGCAACAAGGTTCTGTAACGTATCAATGATAGGCAATCCCGCTCCAACATTCGTCTCATATAAAAAAGAAGCGCCATACTCCCTGGTTAAATTTTGCAGATTTTGATAGTTCTCAAAAGCATCGGCACAGGCAATCTTATTACAGGTAACCACTGAAATTGAGTTTGCCAGATAATCTTTATACCAACCTGATATATCAGGACTCGCAGTATTATCTACAAAAATACTATTCCGGAGATTCAGCTCTTTTACTTTATCAAAGAATTTTTGCTTATCGGCTGTTTCTGCCTGAGCCAGATTTCCTTCCCAGTTTTGTAAATCTATTCCATCTTCATCAAAAAGCATTTTTCTTGAATTGGAAAGCCCTAAAACTCTAACCTTTAACCTAAGCTTATCAAGAAGATACTGTTCCTGCTTTTTAAGTTGATCTAATAATTTTCCACCTACATTCCCAACTCCGGTAATAAATAAATTCAATTCTTTTGAAGGCACCTCAAAGAATTGTTCATGAAGCGTATTCAGCGCTTTCACTACATCTTTTTTAGAAATTACGGCAGAGATATTCCTTTCAGAAGAACCCTGAGCAATCGCCCTAATATTGATATTATTGTTACCGAGGGCACTAAACATTTTTCCGCTAAGACCATGATGGCTTTTCATACGGTCTCCAACCAGTGCGATAATTGAGACATTATCTTCAATTTCTACAGGTTTGATCTTTTTATAGCCTATCTCAACTTCAAATGCTTCGTCCAGGGCTTCCTTAGCTTTTTCAGCTTCATCATCTTTTACTGCAATACAGATACTGTGTTCTGAAGATGCCTGGGTAATTAAAACTACATTGATATTTTCCTGAAAAAGGATCTCAAAGAATCTTTTGGAAAAGCCCGGAATACCAACCATTCCACTTCCTTCTATATTCAAAAGTTTAATCGAATCTATATGAGTAATTCCGGTAACCCATCTAAAATTTCTTTCGCTTGACTTTGAAATTAGGGTTCCCGGGTTATCTGGTTCAAAAGTATTTTTTATATATATTTCAATATTCTTATCCAGTAATGGTTGTAACGTAGGTGGATATAGCACTTTTGCTCCAAAATGAGAAAGTTCCATGGCCTCTTCATAAGAGATGTTTTTTAACGCATAAGCCTGCGGAACCAAATTCGGGTTTGCGGTAAACATGCCATTTACATCGGTATAAATTAAAACCTGATCAACTTCCAATGCTCCGGCAATAATTGCAGCGGTAAAATCTGATCCTCCACGTCCCAATGTACTTGGAACTCCCAAATCATTTTTCGCTACAAATCCAGGAACAATAAATAATTCGGACTTATTCTTTTTAAAGAATTCGGTAAGATTAAAGTTGGTTTTGGTATAATTTACCTGAACTTTTTCGTTTACGTTCTTGCACACGATAAGATCCCGAGAATCTACCCACAAACTATCTACTTTCAGGCTTTTGAAGTATTCAGAAATTATCAGCGAACTTAAAATTTCCCCGAAACCTGAAATAACATGTTTTGTTTTATCAGATAGTTCATTTAAAAGAAAAACTCCCTCATACAGGGTTTCAAGGCGATTAAACTGATTTTTTACTTTACTCAAAATTGCACTCTGAGCAGTAACCGGAATGAGCTCTTTTACTGCTTCAAAATGTCTCTTCTCATTTTTTGCCAGAATCGCTTTATAGGAGTCATCTTCTTTTTCGGCCAATTCAGCCATTAATAAAAGGTCGTTTGTAACTCCTCCAAATGCAGAAAAGACACTTACAACAGTATCATTTTCTAGATGTTTCTGGATAGTTTTGGCTACTAGTTTTATACGTTCAGGAGTGGCTAGGGATGAACCGCCAAATTTCAGGATATGCATAACTGAAATTATTTTTAAAAATTAATAAATTAAAGATACAGGTGTACGGACGAAAGTTATATATCAAGGACCCCACAAGGGGTAATACCAGTCATGGTAATATCAATAGTAATACAGCGGAAAGAAATTCTTCCGGTAATAATATTGATATTTTTTTGAAGTTTTTTCACAGTTTTTCCTCGAAATCTTATTTAAAGGTATTCAAATAATCCTAGGAGCAAAACTTTTTATTAAAATGAAGTTGAGAATTACGAGATTGATAAAATGAGTCCATAAAAAACCCGATAATGTAAATTATCGGGTTGATTTTTAATTATTTGCAAATGAACACTAAGGCGAATAGCACGAAATAAAGGTGATCCAATATGTTAATTGCTGAATTTTATTCTAGCTAATTTCCCTTGAAAAAATATATTCAAAAATTAAATGAAAGTCTATTGAAGTCTATATTTCTTGATATGTTTACCATGTCAGGAATTTTATTGCTGTTTTAAAATTTCCAAAAGTCAGGAAGCGGACGTACTTAAAGATTCCTGCACCTTTTTTCTATTCAGTTTAGATATAAAGAAACTACTAATAAGAATTAGACTACCTCCAGCTAAAATATTCCAGCTCAATTTTTCATCTAAAACAAAATATCCCAGAACGATTGCACTCACGACTTCCAGATACATTAAAGTAGTAGCTGTAGCAGCGGTTAATTCTTTAAGGCCATAAAAGAACAGTTTAAACACAACGATTCCTATGAGCAATCCATACAAAATTCCAACCCCGATTTGTGGTAATTCCACATCCGGTAAAAATGCCAGAAAAGGAACAAAGACCAGTGCGCCAATTAAGTTTTGATAAAAAATAAGCTGATTCTTACTATAATTTGGAGTTTCAGATTTAAAGAGAATTACGGTAACCGCGTATCCTATAGAAGCGCCAATGGCAGATAACATTCCAATAAAATCATTAGAAGCAAAACTAAAAGGTTTCCCTAAATAGGTTATTACAATACCAATAAATGCAAGAACTAAAAATCCGGTTTGCGCTTTTTGCAACTTCTGTTTGAAAAAAAGATACTCTATTGCCGTCACAAATAACGGGTATGTATAAAAAAGGACCACCGCATTGCCAATAGAGGTGTATATGAAAGCTAGAAGATATAAATACATTCTAATGGCATTGATAAAAGAAGCCAAAAACATTTTTTTTGTATTCCCTCTAAAATGGAATTCTTTATCCTTTATCAAAAATGGGATTAAAAACAATACAGGAATTCCAGTTCTGAACCAGGCTATCCCACCGGTAGACATGCTATTCATTGACTTGATCAACAAACCATTATTACCTGCGAGTATAGCACATAAAATTACCGCATAAATCGCTTTTTTCTCCATATTCCAGCGCTTATTACTTTAGACCAACTAATCTATACCGCCTGAAGCTCCATATCCTTCTTAGATTTTCTATACAAAAAGGAATTAAAAATGTTCCTTTTAGCAAAGCGATTTTGTTTTGGAGAATTGATCAATTTAATATAAAGCGCTTTGTTTACTCCGAAATACTCGTAGGTAGTTCCATCTAAAAATGAAACTTCCAGAACATTCCCCTTATGCTGAAAATCATAAATTCCACTTTCGGAAATAGTTTTAGTATAGGCCTCTAAATTTTCAGCTTTAGTTTCTGGCGCAATACTAACTAAGAAATGATAGCCATCAATTATTTCTTTGCTTTTAATTTCAGCCTGGATATGGCTTTCTTCCCCTTCCTGGAATTTATCTGGATGCCATTGTTTAACCAGGTTTCTATAATTAGTTTTAAGCTGTTTCAGATCAATTTTATCTTCCACACTAAATAACTTCTTGTATTTATTAACGCGCTTCATAATTCAATTTTTATAAGCCGCGAAATTACTCCTTTTTATCTGATAAAAACCATTTCTTCAATTAGGATATTAATCAGATTTAAGGCGCTAACATATTGATGAATTGAATATCCGGAATGTGACCTATAATTGAGAAAGAACGTCATTCTGAACTTGTTTCAAAATCTCAGAACACTAGTAAACATAACAGTAACTTGAGACCTTAAAATAGATTAGCATTGACCTTTTTTCGTGGATTTAAAAAAATCTCCCTTAGGTCGATGATGATTTGTTTGGTTTTTAAGATTGTTCATTTTTTTGCTTGTCCAAAAAAACGAACCAAAAAAAGGACACTTTTTTGTAGGTGTTTTTAATTATGTTGCCACATAATTAAAATCGTACTTCCCCAGCTAAATTTTCTCCAAGGCTTCAAAAATTTTACGCCGCGGGAAGCACTACACTTGCAAAAAAGAAGTTATTGAAAAGATAAATTTGCTAGAAAAATTATACGTCAATTGTCTATGCCAGATAGAAATTTTCATCTCAGGTTTCAAGGAGACGGAATAACTTTTAGGATAAAAACCGGATATGCAGATATTGATGATTTTTATTTTTAAGATAAGATCTTTTTTGCGGTATTTAATCCGCTATAGATGGCTCCTTCTAAGTAACCTCCATATAGGGGAGATGTTTCAGTTCCTGAAAAATAAAGTCTCCCATCCAAGAAAGATTTTTTAAAAATAGAATTTCCGTATTGAGGACTCATATAAACTGATTTCAAGGATTTCCCCGAGGTATATTCTTCTTTCGCCCAGTCTTTTTCTATATAATTTTTATAGTTTCTAGCTTCAGGCCCTAAATGCTGTTCTAAATAGGCTAGAATTCGTTCTTTTCTATGAGCTGCTGTTTCCTCGCGCAAACCTTCATTTACAAAACCCATCAAACTATATTCATTTTCAGCTGCATTACAATGATCATATAATTCTATAACCGGCCCAATTTGACCAATAATAGTCCCGGACAATCCTTTCTTTTTCCAGAATGCTTCCGGATAGGTAATCCCAACTTTAATTGCATTGCTCATCCAGGTATGTGTTTTTTGCATAACCTCCTTCAAATTATCAGGCAGCGGTGGAGTGTACTCTATATTTTCAGCAATTTTAGGAGGTAAACAAATAATTACTTTTTCTGCATGATAACTTTCTCCTTGCACCATTACCTCTAAGAAATTATCCTGCATTTTGATATGGGTTACGGGAGATTCCAATTCCAAGTTTGCCGCAACAGGATTACTTAGAGCTTGAATCAAAGAATCACTCCCGCCAGAAATTCTTTTTGCACCTGGAGCATTAGGATCACTCTCAAATAAATGAGCCGGAGCCATGCTGTTATAAACCAAAACACTTTTTCCCTTACTAAATTGCTCAAAATAATCCAGGTTATATTTACTTAATACTTCGCTGGTATACACATGTTGTTTCTGAAACCAGGTTGCCCCGAGATCTATCCCTTCTTTTGTAAGAATTCTTCCACCTGTTCTACTCCTTGCTTCCAGGATTATAAAATCTTCCTCTCCATTTTCCCGTAATTCATTGGCAGTAATCAGGCCGCTAAGTCCCGCCCCTATGATAAGAAATTTTACTTTTTTCACTTTCATGCTCTTTACTTTTCAAGTATGATCTAAAGAAAAAGCGCAATATTATATACTGCGCTTTCAGTTATTTTTATTTTATGGAGTTAATTTCATTTAAATCCGTAAATATTCCTGGATATATAAAGTCTATGTCTAAAATGTGACATCAAGCGCTGACGAAAATAGTTTCTTAGCCCTTCTACTGCGCTCAGGGAGACAAAAGTATATCTTCATTTCAACGGATACCCAAATGATTAAAAAATAGATTTTAAAGTCCGCTAATATAGCTTCCATAAAGATCTTTGAATTGAAGCCCTTTTGAAAATCTCTTTTTGCTTAACTTCTTATATTCTACCAACGCCCAAAGCAGAAATTCTTTTATGAAGTATTTATCTTCATCTTTAACTTCCGGCTGATATTTCTCTATCAGCTTATTTAGAGGTTCTATGGAATCTAATTCTGCTTTATATTCAGCATCTGTAAGATCATCAGGTAATTCAAATCCTGAACTTTCAAAAAACCATTCCACGAGGTCATCATAAGGTGTAGTTTCGTCTGGTTTCTGAAGCTTTTCAATCGCAGGGAAGTAATCTGGAAAAAGTGTTTTTACCGAATCTCCTATAAGTTGCTGGGCAACAAAAGCTGCTCCCTCCTGCTCTCCTTCATAAACCAATTCAACCTTTCCGGTTATCGATGGGATCACCCCAAGAAAATCCCCAAATCGTAATAAGGTTTTTTCTTCATCATTTCTAATGGCTCTCCTTTCCGCAGTACTTAATAAATTTTCAAAAGCTGTAATGCTCATTCTCGCACTAACGCCACTTTTATGATCTATAAATTCGCTGTCTCGTGCTTCAAAACTAATCTGCTCCAATAGATCCCTGGCAATATCGGGAACGTGCACAAATTCCTTTTGTCTTTCATCCAGTTGAGCTTCCTGAGTGGTAATGATCTTTGCAGTGGCAATATCTTCCGGATAATGAGTTAAAATCTGTGAACCAATCCTGTCTTTCAGCGGAGTCACAATGCTTCCCCTGTTGGTGTAATCTTCAGGATTCGCAGTGAAAATAAATTGCATATCCAAGGGCAGTCTCAGTTTAAAACCTCTAATTTGAATATCACCTTCCTGTAATATATTGAAAAGTGCTACCTGAATTCTTGCCTGAAGATCTGGCAATTCATTGATCACAAAAATACTTCTATTTGCACGTGGAATCATTCCGAAGTGAATCACCCTATCATCAGCATAACTCAACTTTAAATTGGCTGCTTTAATAGGGTCTACATCTCCGATCAGGTCGGCAACAGTGACATCTGGAGTTGCTAATTTCTCAAAAAAACGCTCATCCCTATGTATCCAAGAAATTGGGGTTTTAGCCCCTTTCTCATTAATAAGCTCCCTGGCATATCTACTAATTGGTTGTAAAGGATCATCATTAATTTCTGAACCTTCCACAACCGGCATCCATTCATCTAAAAGCTGTACCATTAACCTGGCAAGTCTCGTTTTAGCCTGGCCTCGTAAACCCAGCAGATTAATATTATGTCTTGAAAGAATAGCTCTTTCCAATTCTGGGATTACGGTATAATCGTATCCATGAATTCCCTTAAAAGCATTTTCTTTATTTCTTATTTTTTGCTTAAGATTATCCCGAAGTTCATCTTTGATACTTTTGCTTTTGTATCCAGCTTCTTTCAGCTCTCCAAGATTCTTTATTTTTTCTTTATTCATATAATTATTTCTTAGCCTCTAATTCTTTTCTTTCTGTTGATCTCATAATCTTCAAAGATCATTTCACCCAGCCCTTTTAGACCTGTATAAAACGCTTTTCCCTGATTTGCTGCAGTAAACTCCTGAACAAATCTTGTGAGGTAAGGATCCTGCGCTATCATAAATGTGGTTATGGGAATACGGACTTTTCTTGCCTGCCTTGCCATATTATAGCATTTATCTACTACATATGGATCCAAACCCATACTATTTTTATAATAACTACCATCCCTTTCTCTAATACAGCTGGGTTTCCCATCGGTAATCATAAATATTTGCTTGTTGGTATTTCGTTTACGACGTAAAAGGTCCATCGCTAATTCTAAACCGGCCACGGTATTGGTATGATATGGACCTACTTTTAAGTAAGGTAATTCTGCGATAGATATTGGCCAGGCATCATTTCCGAAAACAAGAATATCCAGCGTATCTTTAGGATAACGGGTGGTGATTAATTCTGAAAGTGCCATCGCTACCTTTTTCGCGGGTGTAATTCTATCTTCACCGTATAAGATCATACTGTGACTGATGTCTATCATTAACACCGTACTCATCTGAGATTTGTAATGAGTTTCTTCTACAACCAGATCATCTTCAGACATACTGAATTCTCCAATCCCGTGATTTATTTGAGCATTTTTTAAACTTTCTGTTACCGAAATTCGGCTTAAAGAATCTCCAAACTGGTATGCCCTAAAATCTCCGGTATGCTCATCTCCGCGACCTATTTGGTTTGTTCTATGATTTCCCGAAGAACCTTTCTTTAATTTTCCGAAAATTTGCTCCAATGCTTGCTGACGAATGGCCCTTTCGGTTTTGGCAGTAATAGCCATACTGCCACTTCCTTCCTGATCCATTTCTTCCTTAATATATCCTTTCTTCTTTAAGTCTTCTACGAAATCATCCAGGGTATAATCATCATCGGTCAATTTATATTCTTCATCAAGCTGTTTTAGCCAATCCATCGCTTCGTCGAGATCGCCAGATGTATGTGTAATGATCTCTTTAAAGATCTCGAATAACTTATCAAAAGGAGAAATTTCAGGCGCGTCATATTTATCAAATATAAAACCTCTTATCTCCTTATCTGCTTTCCTTTTCATATCCTAAAAATAATTCTTTTCAAGCAGAAAGTAAAAACAACTTATCTAAACACAAACTAAACTTTTGTTAATGGAAACATTTTGATTCATATGGGCTTCTTGTTATACTTTTCTTAATTACTTCTCCTTTATCGAAGGATATAAGAGATTTGAAAAAAAAATAGATGACGAAATATTTATATATATTATTTATTGGTTTAATCTCCTTTAGTCATACTGCACAGGAAAATGTTTCTCCTTATAAGACTGAATTATGGAAAGACGGAGCCTGGATTACTGGATCTGTAGGCCTTAATGTTTTAGGGGTTCTCTCAATTCAGAATAAACCTAATCTAACCAAAGCTGAACTTGATGATCTAAATAGGGATGAAATTTGGGGAATTAATCGAAATGCTATAGGAAATTTTTCTAAAAATGCCGATGAACTTAGCTATATTCCATTCTATGCCTCATTTGCCACGCCTTTATTGTTTCTTTTAGGAGAAAATGAAAGAAATAATTTCGGACAGATCTCGGTAATGTTTGTAGAAACTATGGCTACCACGGGTGCTTTATTCACTCTTACGGCTGGTAATATTGAAAAGAGCCGCCCATTAGTTTACAATAAAAATTTATCAATAGAAGAAAGATTAGACTCTGATGCACAGCGATCTTTCTTTGCAGGTCATACAGCTGCAACTGCAGCAGCCACATTTTTTACGGCAAAGGTTTTTCAGGATTTTAATCCAGAATCTTCTGCTGTACCCTTTGTTTGGGCAGGAGCAGTAGCGGTACCGGCATATGTGGGTTATTTAAGAACGAAAGCCGGAAAACATTTCCTCACAGATAATTTAATTGGCTTTGGAATTGGTGCAGCTTGTGGTATCTTCGTGCCTGAAATTCATAAAATCGGAAATGAGAGATTGGATGTATATCCAACGGTGGATACTAATGTGATGGGAACCGGTATAGATACTAAAGGTATTGGTTTTAACTACACCTTTTAAAAAAGGATAATTCCTATGACAATTGGAGAAATAATTTTGTTATTCTTTTCGGTTTTGATGTGCATTCCCACGCTAGCATCGCTTACTAGATTTGACCAATGGTGGATAAGAGGTTTTGATTTCCCCAGGATACAAATAAGTTTCCTTATTATTTGTGTTATCACCAGTTCAGCATTTTTCTACGATTTTGAAAAAACATGGCAGTTCATTGCGGTTGGAGCTTTAAGTTTAAGTCTGCTATATCAGTTCAAAAAAATATTTCCATATACCTATATTTCAAGAAAACAGGTCCTGGCATTTAAAGGTTCAGACCCCCAGGCAACGATTTCAATACTTGTGAGTAACGTTCTTACTCCTAATAAGAGAAGTGATAAACTTATTTCTCTTGTAAATGAAAAGAAGCCTGACATTCTTTTAACTTTAGAAAGCGATAAAAGATGGGAGGACGAACTTTCAGTTTTAGAAAAAGATTATAAGAATACTGTGAAAATACCGAAAGATAATCTTTACGGTATGCATCTCTATTCAAAATTAGAATTGAAGGAGGTAAAAGTAAGATATCTTGTTCAGGAAGATATTCCCTCTATTCACGGCTTCGTAATTCTTAGAAACGGTAAGAAAGTAAGGTTTCACTGTCTACACCCTATGCCTCCGAGTCCAACCGAAAGTGATACGTCTACCAATCGAGATGCCGAATTATTGATGTTAGGAAGGGATGTGGATGTGGAAAAGGATTCTATTCTTGTTTTTGGAGATCTTAATGATGTCGCCTGGTCCAGAACTACAAGGCTTTTTCAAAAATTAAGCGGACTTATGGATCCAAGGATTGGAAGAGGATTTTTTAATACATTCCATTCTAAGTATTTCCTATTAAGATGGCCCTTAGATCATGTTTTTCATACCAAAGACTTTACTTTAGTAGATATTGCCAGAGAAAAAAATGTAGGTTCAGATCATTTTCCTATGTATATAAAGCTCAATTATGAACCATCTGCTGAAGTGATCAATGAAGATACTGACGAAGCAGATGAAGAAGAAAAAGAATGGGCTGAAGAAAAAATTAAAAATGCAGACCCTATTAGACAGAGGCTAGATCTCAACTCTCCTCAAAATAGGCTGACAACTTAGCAATACCTTTTAATTTAGAACAATGTCTTGCTGAAACCGGTTTTTCTATAAAATCTACGACATGTGGATCTTCGGCAGCGTCTCTTTTATCTTTTCTATCTATAGACGAAGTCACCATAACCACATGAAACCTTTCATTATCACTAACTAGTTTTAGTTTATTGAGAAAATCCCACCCGGTCATGCCCGGCATATTAATATCCAGCATAATTAAATAATCTATTTCTTTATCTGAATCATTTTCTAGGAAGTCTAAAGCTTTCTGTGCTTCTTTAAAAACATATGGATCGGGATCCAATTCGCACTTAGTGACCATTTTTTGTTGAAGAAATCTAACAATTTCATCGTCATCAATAATTAATGTTCGTAACATAGGTAGGGTATTTTGGGGTTGGGGCTATAATTCTTTTTCGGTTTTAACAGCTATTTCCCTGATAATAGTATCAAGTTCATGAGCAGAAGTTAAAATATTATCCAATATCTCATTAACGTTATCAAGATCATTCTTATAATTTTTCAATAAATCGACTAATCCCATAACCTTAGCCAGAGGTGCGCGCACAACATGAGATTGCGTCCAGGCAATTTCTTTCAATCTTTTGTTATGATTTTCTATAGCAATAAGGTGATGTTTTCTTTCAGTAATATCCTGCATAGATCCGATAATACGCTTAGGCTTGTCTTTATCATCTAATATAAGATAACTACGATCTAAAATATGTTTATAGGAGCCATCTGCGCATTTAAATCGATATTCGACAGTTAAATTTTTCATTCCTTCCTCCTGCATTTTATTCGCCAGGAATTTCACATTCTCATAATCATCAGGATGTATTTTATTGTCCCACCATTCTCCAGAATACACTCCATTCTTACCTTTAGAATATCCAAACATCCCAGCTGCTGCTTCACTAACTTTCATTTCATCTTTCTGAATATCATAATCGGTTATTAGGTCACTGGTAGCCTTGGCAACAATGTCATAGCGTTTCAGGCTGTCTAAAAGTTTCCTTTCCTGTTCTACAAATTCTGTAATATCCCTGGAATTCATTACAATTCCTTTAATTGCCGGGTCATTACTAAGATTAGTAATAATTGTTTCTATCCAACTCCATGTATTCTTTGAATTTCTCACTCTATAGGAGGGTAACTGAATTCGCTTTTTTTCTTTCAGTTTGGCCATAGCGGAAGAAACATTCTCTAAGTCCTCTTCATTAATATAATTCAGGAAACTGGTTCCTTCCATTTCTTGGGGCGTCAATCCGAATACAGCTTTGGAAGCCGGACTATTATATATATAATCATAATTAGAATCTACAATCGCGATTAAATCTGATCCATCCTGCACTAGAGCTTTAAATCGTTTTTCACTATGAAATAATTGCTCTTCAGCTTTTATTCTGGCAGTTACATCTTTCACAAGGGATACTCGGGCTTTCACGCCAGCAAAAATCATTGGATTACTATTGACATTTACAAATATCCTTTCTCCATTTTTTTTGATATGCTCCACCTTAACCTGAAAAAAACTATCAGTATTTTTAGAAACGATAGTGTCTATCCTTTCTTCTTGTTTTGGCGCCCATAGATCTCTCACAGTCATTTTAGAAAATTCTTCCGCGGTATATCCGTAAAGGTCTATAGCCGTATTGTTCACTTTCAAAAATTTCAGTTGGTCTCTATCTAAAACCCACATTGGAAGAGGACTTGCATCAAATAAACTTCGATATTTCTGTTCAGAATTTTCAAGTTCTTTCTGAACTTTTTTACGCTCTAAAATATTTTCTGATAATTCTTCATGGACTTTCTTAAGTGGCGTAATATCTGTACCATACATAAAAACCACATTATCCTCAGTAAAATAACGTGAGAAACGCCACGAAATCCAAAGATAACCTCCATCTTTCTTTAGGCATCTTAATTCAAAATCTGAACCATCACTAGAAATATTTTCTATCGCCTTGGAGGTTTTATCAAGATCATCAGGATGGATAAATTCTGTAACTGGTTTGGTTAACATTTCACATTCTGAAAAGCCAAATTTCTCTCCAAATGTGGGATTTATTCTTTTTATAAAACCGTCCATCCCTACAATGGCAATTAGGTTTGGTGAGTACTGGAAAAAATCATTTAATTGATCCTCACTTCTTTTTCGCTCTATTGCAGAAGCAATTTGTAATGTAATATCGCCAAGAGCTTCCACTTCAATTTTTTTAGTATCCTTAACGGATCCAAAGCAATAAATGGAGATCAATCTGTCCTGGAAAAAAATGGGAATACCAACCGCGGTTTTAATAGAGGTATTCTCATCCAGAATCATATTCTTAAGCAATCCTGTTTGCTCTTTTAGACGTAGAATTTGCAATTGACCTGATTCCCAAACCATTCCTGGTAAGCCTTCTCCCAATACATATGAATTTCCAGGATTTTCTTTTTCTGAAAGATCTCTGTCTAAAGGCCAAAAGGCAGTTCTTACTAATTTCTGATTATTAATGCTAACCTTATAAGCTTCAGCATAATCAAAGCCAAGATCTCTGCAAAATACCTTTAAGCTTTTGATCATCGCTTCATTAAAAGTTGGCTTATCTCCAAATGCCTTTATAATCTTGAAGATTAGCTCTTGCTTTTTGTTATGAAGATATGTCTGGGTAATATCTCTAGCAATACCTACCAAACCAATAGTTTCCTGATCCTCATTCTTTAGAGGTACTTTGGTAAGCAATACCATTTCCTGCTTCCCATCACAATTTGTAACCAGATCCTGGCGATTAATTACCGGTTTTCCGGTATTCATTACCCTATCATTATCTTCAATAATTTCGATTCCTTTTTCAAAATCAAAATAATCCATAGGATTATAACCTTCACTGCTTTGATCTATTGAATGCCCGAGCACCTGGGTATAAAACTTTTTATTAGCCAAAATAGACTTATGCTCCTTATCTTTGACAAAAATATAATCGGGAATATTATCAATTATAGCACGAAGCATTTGACGCTCCTCAATAACCTTTTTGTCTGCTAATTTTTGATCTGAGATGTCTTTAGCAATTCCGTAAACACCAATGATCTTGTCGTTATAAATAATTGGAAAGTTATTTATCTCAAGTATTCTTTTCGTGCCCTTTAAACTTATAAACCCGGCCTGATAATTCTGATTTTTACCTTTAAGAGCCTTAGAAAACTTACTTAAAACCATTGCGTGATCTTCCTCGATAATTAAAGGCAGGAAATGCATTTCGAGTAATCTGCTAATAGATGTTTCAGCGAGCTTAGCTGAAGCTTTATTAGCATTTATGAAATTACCTTCCAGATCGAACGAGAAAACAGCGTCAGGGTTATTGTAGAATAGATTTGAATATATCTGCTTACTATAATCTAATTCTTTCTCCAGTTCGTTAGAATTCAAGGTTTGATTAAAAAAAGCATCTGATACATTTTCTTCAATAGACAATGAAGCCTGTACATTCTCACCCTGTGCATTCAATACTGGAGATAAATAACAATTTAGTGCCTTATTGCTTTCTTTTATAGAAAATGATTGAAATTCACCTTTTCTACAGGACGCTATTTTATCCTTAAGAAGATTTTCAAAACCATCCGGAAAACAAGAAGAGAAATTTCCTCCTGAAACTAGTTGATAATTATATAAACTTCTGAAAAGACGATCAGCAGCACGATTATAGGAAACTATAATTTCCTTATAACAAACAGTGATCAGCGCCCCCCGAATATTTTTGGAAGTTTCTTTGTTCAAATTTTGGAATGATAGATTTAGGTGTGTGGAAAGTACAAAAAATTAATTAGTTGAGAACTAAAAAATCTTCTTTGAGAAATTTATTCCTACTCCAAAACTTGAACTATCATAAGATTTTATATCTGCACCAAACTGGGCTTTTAGAATGTAATCGGAATTAATTAATTCCAGTTCAATTAATGTCGAAAACACTTCTTTTGTAGGTTTTATGAATGAATCTTTCAAACCATAATTCTTTCGGTAACTCAACAATAATCTATATGGAAACTCTTCCAGAACCTTCCCTTTTATACCCAAATGATGAACTGTGAGTATGTTCGTTCCTATTCTAAACCTGGTATCCTCATTTAATAAAATAAAGGGTACACCCAATATCTGATTCCTATAGGTCCACCCAGACTGATATAGGTTATTGTTAAAATAATTATCGGCGCCATCCACCTCTGAACTTTTACGATCTCTACTTTGATTTTTAGTATAATAAAATTCGTACATAAAGGCTTTTAACCAGGAGCTTCCCCAAAAGGTATCACGATTATCCTCAAAATAGACAGCATATCGGCCATCGGGAAAATTCCCGCCTTTCAAACCGGAGTTATCTTCGAATATATGATTGTATAAAAACTGGAAATCAACGTCATTAATTTTTGTTTTTATTTTAAGTTCATAACTACCAATTTGATTACCGAGAGCATTAACCTCCTCTCCTCCAGCAACTTCATTTTCACTTGCCATGCCTAAAAAAATTCTTCTATAGGCATCAAAAGAGTTCGGTAATTCACCAAATTCCTCAGAATAACCGGCCCATTGAACAAAATGTTGACCACCCAATGAAATTTGAAAACCTTTCTTACTTCTATAAACAATATGCCCACTTTTATGATGTAAACGAGTATTATCTATAAAGCGATCATCATTCATAATATATTCTTCCAGACTAACCATAATTCCTAGTCCATAATCTCCTTTAATAAATAAAGGATCTCTAGTAAAAAAACGAATTCCTGGCAATGGAGATGCATTTAAACTCCATAAGATACTCTCATTGGATGCACTAAGGTTATTGAATAAATCGTTTCGCTGCTTTTTTCCAACTACAATACCTATCTTAGCAGTTAAATAAGAGAAATAGGCTTCATCTAATTTGAAACCATCATCGTAACCATCCCGAAAAAAACCACCTAAACCAAATTCTGCCTGTCTCTCCTCTTCAAGATCTATAGTTGCTTTATAGGATAATAAACCGGTAAAATGGGTTTTCTCATCTACGCGACCGCGTGAATTTGTATGCATCCAGAAAGGAGATTTTTCCTCAGAAAATAGTTGTGCTTGACCTTCAAAATTGAGATCATATATAACCTGCCCAAGACAGCTGGATAAACTTAGAACAGAAATAATAATAATCAGAAAGTAAATTCTCATGGGTTAAATCTAGGAATACTGCAAATATTACTAATAAGAATTAAAATTATGTAATTTTGGAAAGTAAAATAGTAATGATGGTATCAATATTTGGAAAAAACACGTATTTAGTAGATTTATTAGGAGGTATCACTGATTTTCACAATCATATATTGCCCGGTATCGATGACGGTGCAAAGACGGTTGAAGAATCTATCTCGCTAATTAAGGAATTTGAAAACATAGGTATCAATAAATTTGTTGCTACACCACATGTAATGAATGACTATTATCCTAACACGATCGAAACAATAGAGGACGCATTCAAAAAACTAAAATCAAATCTATCAACATCAACTCATTTAGATTATTCTGCAGAATACATGATGGATCAAAATTTCACAGAAATTATTGAAAATCAAAATTTATTACCAATAAAAGACAATAAAGTATTAGTCGAAATGTCTTATTTTCAACCTCCTATTAACATTAACCAAATACTATTCAATTTACAAAACAACTTATTTTCTCCAATCTTAGCTCATCCTGAAAGATATACCTATTGGCATTCAAGAGACTTAGAGAAATATAAAAACATAAAGTCCAGAGGTTGTAATTTTCAATTGAATATGCTTTCCTTATCAAACCATTACGGAAAAGGAATTCATAAAATAGCACTAAGATTAATTGAAAATGACTTGATTGACTATATAAGCAGTGATGCTCATAAACTAAGCCATATTGAAAATATTAAAACAATCAAAATCTCCAAAAAGCATATTAAATCTCTGAATAGGATTATTAATAACGGTCAAAGATTATTCGCTAATTGAAAAATCTTTTTTTCATGCGCTCCCATTTACTTTCATTATCTAATCCGTAACCATATCCATATCCATAAGAATAGCCATATTGCGCACCGTATGAAAATTTGGAATAATCGACATCATTTAAAATTACAGCTAAGCCTTTAAGTTTTCCCTGCTTCTTCAAATCCTTTGGAAATTCCAAAAGATTTTTTTCAGTAAAATCAGCCCTGGTTACATATAATGTATAATCTGCAAGTTGGCTAATTAAAAGAGTATCGGTAACAATCATAGCCGGAGCAGTGTCAACAATTACATAATCATATTTTTCTCTCGATTGTCTTACCAATTCCTCCATCCGATCATTCATCAATAATTCCGCAGGATTTGGCGGTATTGGTCCAGATAATATTACCTCTACATCAATTCCATTCTCATTAGTAGCTGAGGTTACATCAGCAGCGGTCACTTCATAATCATACAAATAATCAGATAAGCCTTTCTCTTTAGCTCCTGGCGTAGCCTCAGTGTATCTATGAAGTTTTGGGTTTCTAATATCAGCTCCAATAAGTAAAACAGACTTACCCGTACTTGCTAGCGTTCTCGAAAGATTATAGGAAATAAAAGTTTTCCCTTCTCCTTTAACCGTTGAAGTTACAAAAATAACGTCTCCTTTCTCTTGATCCTTATTTTGAATTAAATAAGCTAGATTAGTACGTAAAATCCTGAAAGATTCTGCTAGTGGTGATCGATCATTTAAGTGAATTACGTCATTCTGATCGGCTGAAATCCTTGGCACCTCACCTATAAATGGCACAGCTTTTATTAGAGCTTGTAAATCTCCTTTATGATGAACTTTTGTATCTAGTAAGTTTTTAATTAAAATAATAAGGACAGGAATAATCAAACCTATAATAAATCCAGATATCAAAATTAACCAAGGTGCTGGATCTACAGGGCGGTCTAAAGTAAATGCGGAATCAACAACTCTTGCCACAGATGCTGTAGCCGCATAAGATATTGCAGCTTCTTCACGTCGCTGTAACAAAAAAAGGTACAGCTGTTCTTTAATTTGCTGTTGTCGCTCAATACTTCTCATACCCTTCTCAAGTCCAGGAAAATTACTAAATCGTCCTACCGCAACATTCTCCCTCTGTCCAAGTTCTTTTAACCTTACATTTAGTGTTTGTCGAGTACTAGAAATATTCTCAAAAAGATTATTCCTCAAAGAATCTAACTGCTCTGTTAAGGTTTCGACAATAGGGTTTTTTTCCGTACCTCCTTTCAGATACAAATTCCTCTCCATTACAAGGGTATTGTAAGAGTTTATTAGTCCCGTTATACCTCCTTCATTTATTCCAACTTCTGGCAAAAAATCATATTTATTTTGTTGTTCCAACAGATTTTCAATCGAACTTAATAATTGAAGTTGAGTTTCAAGGGCAAATATTTGTTCTTCCGCTGCTGAAAATTTAGATTGAAATTCTGCGGCACCGGACTCAACACTCATAATTCGGTTGTCCCTTTTGAAATCAGCTATACCACCTTCTACCGAATCCAATTCAGTAGTAATCATTTCAAGTCTTTCCTGTATAAAAGCTGTAGTATTCTCAGCAACTTCCTGCTTGTCCTGCACACCTTCTTCATTAAAACGTTGCATTAGTTTATTTAAAAAATCTTCCGACTTTTTACTGGATTCATTAACAATATTTAATTCTAAAATATCTTTCGCTTTACCTTTAGGTTCAATAATTAAACTAGAAATAAGATTATTTGTTACTTCTTTAACCGGAGAAGTTCTAATATTTACTGTGCTTGTTCTTTTAAAGGATCCTTCCTCTTTACCTGATCTAGGAAGAATCACAAACTTCAATCCTATTAATTTTACAACTTCTCCTATTTTATGTTCGGCAGAATAATTTAAATCTTCATTTTCAAGCAAATAGGTTGTATCTGAAGTAGGGGTTATAAACATATTTATGGAGGAGATGTCTACTAACGAATCTTTAGAAATAAATTCAACTAAGATAGGACTAGATTTATAAGCTTCAACAGTAATGATATTTCCTTCGATATGATATTCTACATTTAGATCCAGTTCCTCTACTACACTAGATACTAATTGCTTTGATTTCAATTTTTCAATTTGGCTCTGTAAACCATCATTATCCAAAGCTAAAATAGTTCCACCTCCCGATGGAAGTGCACTCATTGCATTATTCTCTTTTTCGTTTACTACAATCATAGTTGCAGTTGTTTGAAATTTAGATATGGTATACCTATTGTATAAATACGCGATTAGTCCGCCTATCAAAAAACCAAACAGAATCCAACGCCAATAGGCGAGATACTTATACACCTCTGCTTTGAGATCAAAATTGGATTCATTTTGCTCTTCTGAGAATTCATTTATTTCTTCCATAAATTAGAGACTATTTACAAGCAAGTAAAGACTTATTAGGGTTGTACCTATTGAAATTATACCTTGATAACTCGAGAAAAATCCTGCCGATTTCACTCTCCTATAAGAAGGTTCAACATACACAATATCGTTTTGCTTTAGATAAAAGTAAGGACTTTGAAATAAGTTAGTTTTTGTCATATCCAAATGGCCAATTTTTTTTATTCCATTTTCCTCCCTTATGATTGTTATATTCTCTCTCCTACCATCATAGGTGATATCCCCAGACATCGCAATTAATTCGGGCATAGAAATTCGACCATCTTGTATCTCTACCCTTCCAGGACTTCCGACCTCTCCTAATACTGTAACTCTGAAATTCATTATTCGTACGTCAACAATTGGATCCTTGACATAAACTTCAATTTCTCTTTCCAATTTTTTTTGAATTTCTGTTCTGGTCAATCCTTCTACTTTTATTTCTCCCAAGACAGGAAAATTTATCATTCCATCAGGACTTACCAAATAACCTGTTAACGATGAATTTTGACCACCCCCGCCACCTGATTGTTGGCCCCCAGTTTTCATTTGAAAAGGTTCAACAATTTCTTCATTTATAGAAGATGAAGATACATTGATCCGTAGAACATCATTTTTCTCAATTTTAGGCTCATAATTAAGGAGATTTTTTTGCCCTTCAAGAGATTCTTTACCTTCATAGAAATAAACTATTTCATCCTTTGTAGCACAACTTGTAAAAAAAAGCGCCAGAACAAATAACCCAAATAATTTTTTCATAAATTTTAATCATTTTTTTTTAATTCTGGAAGTTTATCCAGCTTTTCATATAAAGAATTATTACTCTTAAATTCCGGTATTAAATCTTTTAACTTTGCCACAACTTTATCGTTTTTCAATTTAGTTGCAGATTTTATGATTTTCAATATTTTCTCATTGATCATTTCATAATCACGTACCACATCCTGACCTATCATAATTTTTTTATGATGCGTTGGTAAAGTTTTACATTCATCATTCAGTAATTCTTCATATAACTTTTCACCAGGTCTTAAACCGGTAATTCTAACCTTTATATTCTTGTTAGGCTGATACCCGGCAAGTTTAATCATTTTTATAGCCAAATCCATAATCTTTACAGGTTCCCCCATATCAAAAACAAATATTTCTCCTCCCTTCCCCATAGCTCCAGCTTCCAGCACTAATTGGCAGGCTTCAGGAATCGTCATAAAATACCGAATGATATCTGGATGGGTTATTGTTACTGGCCCTCCGGCTTCTATTTGCTTTTTAAACAGTGGCACCACAGAACCATTGGAACCTAAAACATTTCCAAAGCGTGTAGTTATAAATTTAGTATTGCTTTGGTCTAATCTTATTTGATCATGGTAAAGTGATTGAACATACATTTCTGCAGCTCTTTTTGAGGCTCCCATAACATTACTTGGATTTACAGCTTTATCAGTTGAAACCATCACAAAATGGCCCACCTGATATTTCACCGCCAAATCGGCCAGGTTTTTGGTACCATGTATATTTACAAATATTGCCTCATGCGGATTACTTTCCATCAACGGAACATGCTTATACGCAGCAGCATGATACACCACATCTATAGACTGATTCTGAAACATTAATTCCAAGCGTTTTTGATTTCCTACATCGCAAACAATCACTTTAAAATTTAAGTCGGTAAATTTAGCCTCTATTTGCAATTGCAAATTATGTAAAGGCGTCTCCGCCTGATCAAGAATGATAAGTTTTTTAGGATTATATTCTGCGACCTGTCTTACAATTTCACTTCCAATAGAACCCGCAGCTCCGGTAACTAAAATAGTTTTTCCAGTTAACTGATCAATTTTATTCTGAACCTCTAGTTGAATTGGCTCTCTATCCAGAAGATCTTCAATCTGAAGAGTTTTGACTTTATTGGCTATTGGCTGGTTATCATCCCAGGAGGAAACCAAGGGTGCGTTGTAAACAGCTATATCGTGTTCTAAACATTCTTCTACCAGCTTGAATTTCTCCTCGGGGGTAAAAATGTTTTCTGAGAAAATTATTGCGTCTGCTCCCATCGAACTAACCTCTTTATGAATTTTTTGGGTATGCCTCAATACAGGCTTACCTAATATTCTTAAACGTTTATGGGAATCCTGAGTAAGAAAACCTACGATTTTGAACCTTTTTGGATGTTCAGTTTCTAAAGCACCTGCAATAGATATCGCATTTTCATCAACTCCAAGAATTACAGCTTTGATCAAAGATTCATTCTTTTGGACAATTTTAAAATATTCATAAACCTGCTTTACCCCAAGTCTAAATAAAAAAAGAAGGGAAAATGAAATCCAAAGATTAATTAGTAAGCCTCCAATTAAAAATATCTTTTCCCCAACTATAAAATAAGATAAATAATTAATTATCAATAAACTTAAAAAAGCACTACATGTAGCCAATAATAATTTTAACGCATCAATATTAGAAGAATATCTTATTATACCAGCATAGGTTTTAAATAGATAGAAGAAAACAATATTTGTAGCTATTATAATTATAGCCTTTTCAAAAAAACTCAATAACGTATACTGAAAAGGAGATAAATCTAAAAGTATGAAGATGGTGATAAGAGTTGATATAGACACCAGACCTATATCAATTAAAAATACAGCCCAACGGGGAAGATATTTCAGATTTCTGATATCTAAAGCGTTGTCTGGACCAGTAAGAATATTTTTAAGGGCTCTATTTATTCTACCCATAATTTAAAAATTCTATTTTTTCAAACAATTTAAAATTGTCTGCGCTATTCTCTCCCTGTCTTTATTTAAAAGATTGGAACCGCTTGGCAAACATAAGCCATTTTTGAACATTTCTTCGGCAATTCCCGTGCCGTAATAAGGTTTGTCCTTAAAAACCGGTTGCATATGCATCGGTTTCCAAAGCGGGCGGCATTCAATATTTTCAAGATCCATACAATTTCTTAAATCTTCCCTACTTACTCCACCGGTTTCATTCTCATCTACCTTAATAATCGTAAGCCAGTGATTACTAAAATAATCTTCAGTGGGTTCCTCAAAGACTCTAACCCCAGCAATATCACGGAATAAATTTACATAAAATTGAAACATATCCCTCCTGCCCTTAACTCTTTTGTCCAGAACTTCCATTTGACCACGGCCAATTCCTGCGGAAATATTACTCAATCGATAATTATAACCTATTTCACTATGTTGATAATGTGGAGCCTCATCCCGGGCCTGAGTGGCTAAAAAAATCGCTTTTTTCTTACTATCTATATTTTTAGTGATCAGAGCTCCTCCTCCAGAGGTGGTGATTATCTTGTTTCCGTTGAAAGAAAGAATTGAAAAATCTCCAAAGGTTCCACAATTTATCCCTTTGTAGGTACTACCGAGAGATTCTGCACTATCCTCAACTACCGGTATCCCATATTTATCTGCAATGATCCTAACTTCATCTATTTTATAGGGCATGCCGTATAAATGAACGGCAATAATAGCTTTAAGCTTTTTCCCTTGAGACATCCGGTCTTTAATGGCAATTTCTAATTGCTCTGGACATAGATTAAGAGTATCAGCTTCGCTATCTATAAAAACGGGGGTAGCGCCTAAATAGGTAATTGGATTTGCGGAGGCTGCGAAGGTCATACTTTGACATAGCACTTCATCCCCTCTTTCTACACCCAGTAAAATTAAAGCCAGATGTAAGGCTGCAGTTCCCGAGCTTAATGCAGCCACCTCAACTTCACCAGAGGTTCCAGATATTAAGTAATCCTTAATATCATTCTCAAATCCTGTGACATTAGGCCCTAAAGGAGCTATCCAGTTTTCAGCGAATGCCTCGTTGATATAATTAAGCTCATTACCTCCCATATGTGGGGAGGAAAGCCATATTTTATCTTTATTCATTTTCTAACTTATTAAATTTTATGGTTTTTCCGGGATTGCCCACCACCACAGAGAAATCAGGAACATCATTAATAATTACTGCACCGGCTCCTATAGTGGCCCACTTTCCAATTTTTATACCAGGAATTATTGTGGCCCCGGCTCCTATTTGAGTGCCTTCGCCTATCTGAACGTTTCCCGTAACAGTAACACCCGGTGAAATATGAACAAAATCATTAATAACCACATCATGTTCTACTATAGATCCTGTATTTAGAATACAATGAACGCCTATTTTTGCAGATGAATTAATTACCGCATTAGGCATAATAACCGATCCATCTCCAATGAAGATATTCGTGGAAAGTACTGCAGATTTATGAACTAAAGCCTCACAGAAGGCATTCTCAAACTTTTCCGTAATATTCCTTCTTATAATATTATTTCCGATAGCGATCACCGATGGACGTTTCCGCATTTCATTAGTCCAGTTATGCCTAACTTTAATACCCAATAATTCCTTTATAGAATGATTATCATCAAAAATGAAATCAATCGTTTTTTCATTGTTAGATCTTACAATATCAATAATTACTTTAGCATGACCGCTTGCACCGTATATAACCATTAATTTTTTCCGTTAAAAGGTTCTGTTGTTGCCATATTCTCAGTATTAATCCCTTCTGAAATTAGCACTTTTCTAATTGTTCGAAATAATATCTTTAAATCTAAACTGAAACAAATATTTTCAACATACCAGATATCGTAACTGAACTTTTGAGTCCAGCTAATTGCATTCCGCCCGTTTACCTGAGCCCAACCCGTAATTCCTGGCCTTACATTATGTCTCTTGCTTTGCGATTCTGTATAAATTTCCAAATATTCTGGCAATAAGGGTCTGGGACCTATTATACTCATATCTCCATTTAAAACATTAAATAATTGCGGTATTTCATCAATAGACGTTTTTCGCACAAATTTTCCAATCGCAGTCAACCTTGAAGCATCCGGTAATAAGTTTCCTTCTTTATCCCTAGCATCGGTCATTGTTTTAAACTTTACAATTCTGAAATTTTCGCCTAACTTCCCAGGCCTATTCTGAAAAAAGAAAGGTTTGCCCCTGTTAGCTATCGCAAGTAGGAGTGTTATTAGGATTAATAAAGGACTAAGTATAACCAAACCTAACAATGCAACCAGAAAATCTAATAGTGGTTTAATAATTTTATTATACATTAATTGCTGATGAAATGAACTAAATTTTATCCTGCGGCGGCGAATTTAGTCATGTTTATTAAGGTCTTCTAATTCTTTATATTCTTTTAACAATATTTGCCAAAATTGCACACGTTCAAAATCCATCTGTATTAACTTTCGTGCTTTCTGAGCTAACATTTCCCTCAACGATGAATCGCTAAGCATCTTCAACATCGCCGCATATAGTTTATTTTCTTCTTTTACTGGAATAATTAAACCATTCTCTCCTTCAGTAATAATTTCATTACAGCCATTAATATTTGTGACAATAGCCGGAAGGCCCATCGCATTTGCCTGCATTACTACATTTGGAAATCCTTCACGATAACTGGGAAAAGCAAGAACATCTGCAATTGCAAAATAAGGCCTTACATCCTGCTTATAACCTGTAAGGAAAATTTTCGGGTGTGAATGCATTAAATCATAAACCTTGTTATCTACTGGATCCAGGTCCTGTTCAAAAGGACCTACCAGAAGCAATGATATCTCTGGTTTAATTTTATGCAACCTTACAAAGCAATTTATCAATTCATTAATTCCTTTTTCTTTTACCAGCCTACCAACGAAGATGAAAATAAAATCCAATTCAAGAATATCAAGTTCTTTTCTTAATTTTATTTTAGAGGAGGAACTAAAATCTGCAGGATCAAAATAAGTAGAATCAATTCCGTTTGAACTGCCCCTGCCCAGAACTTTTAACTTATTTTTTTTTGCATAGCCTAACTTTAAGATAATCTTCTCTAACTCAAACGAATTAGGATAAACCCGTGTAGCGAATTTATAAGTTAGTGTTTCTACGTGGTCCAATACTTGTCGTTTAATTCCGGTAGTTTCCATTAAAGGTAAGCCAGCAACGGTATGCAGTCTAATGGGCACCCTGGCTAATGTACCAGCTAACATTCCCAAGATACCGGCTTTTGGAGTATGTGTATGCACAATAAGTGGTTTTTCTTTCTTAAAAAACCTATATAAACGCCATAATGACTGGATATCCTGTAATGGAGTAATAGCTCTGGTCATTTCAACCCAAAACGTTCGAACTTTATTATTTACGCCATATTTTTCTAACCTCCTTCTATCAGCGGAAACGGCAATAACTTCATAATGCTGGTTCATAAACGTTAATTGTCCTTCAAGTAGTTTCTCCAGAGAAAGGGGAATCGTAGTAATTCTAACTAATTTTTGCACCAGTATAAATCGATTTTGTCCACAAAATTAGAGCTTTTTAATTGATTATACCTACCTACTCCCTACTTACAATTAAGCTTATGCATTTAGCGTTCTTGGTGAGGAGTGATCATCCCCCTAAAATTAGGACAGTAAGTTAAGTTCAAAAATAACTTTAATTTTACTGTATTATGACACGAAGAAAATTCACCTCAAAGTTCAAAACGAAAGTAGTCCTTGAATCGCTAAAAGAGCGTCAAACGACTCAGGAACTCGCACAAAAATTTGAAATCACTCCGCAACAAATCAGTACCTGGAAACGAGAATTTTTAAAAGATGCTGATGCGGTCTTTTCTAAAGGAAGTAAGTCTAAGAAATCAGAAGAAGAGGAAAAGAAAGACCAACTCCTTAAAGTAATTGGGGAGCTAAAAGTGGAAAATGATTTTTTAAAAAACGCCTTGCGATAAAACCTTTAAAGGAGCGTAGAACAATGATAAGCAAGGATCATTCAAAACTCAGCCTACAGCGACAATGCAGGCTATTGCAAATCCACCGCAGCGGAATTTATTATAAACCCCGCGGAGAAAGCACGCTCAATTTAGAACTGATGCGCCTGATGGATGAACATTATACCGATCATCCCTTTAAAGGTGCCAGGCGGATGCATACCTGGCTTACGATGGATAAAGGATATACGATCAATAAAAAACGTATTGAGCGTTTATATTCCAGAGTGATGGGGCTTCAGGCCATTATGCCTGGGAAGCATACCTCCAGACGCAATAAAGAACATAAGGTATATCCTTACTTGTTGCGGAACTTGAAGGTAGATCGTCCCAATCAAGTTTGGGCAATCGATATTACTTACATACCGATGCGGAAAGGTTTTATGTACCTGGTAGCGATCATCGACCTGCATAGCCGCTATGTACTCAACTGGTCGGTATCCAATTCCATGGATGCCCAGTGGTGTAAAGAAACTTTAGAAGAAGCCATTGACGTACATGGCAAGCCTGAGATACTCAATACTGATCAGGGAAGTCAGTTCACCTCGGAGGTTTTTACTCATAGTGTACTCTCTAAGAACATTAAACTCAGTATGGATGGCAAAGGAAGGGCTATAGATAATGTGTTTATAGAACGCCTCTGGAGAAGTGTGAAATATGAAAGCATCTATCTCAATCCGCCAGAATCTGGAGTAGATCTTTACAAACAACTAGAAAACTATTTTGATTTTTATAACCATCGAAGAAGACATCAGGGAATAGAAAATGAAATACCCCTTAACCGATATTTAGAACAAGAAAGAAAAGCTGCCTAATAAATGAAAAATAGAACTTAATTTAGCAGCTAAGCTGTCCTAATAAATGGGGGTACTTCAGAGGACGAACTTAATTTTTCTAATCTTAGTTTTATTTCAGTAGAATTTTCATAGGCTAAAAAAATTAAAAGTTATGAAATAATTAATATTAGTTTCTTATACAATTGATATTCCAGAATAAAGCAACCAAAAGTAGTTAGGCAGCATAATTTTATCGTGCTGAGAACTTCTAATTTTTAATTTTTTACTTATCTTTGACGTTAGTAACGCAAAACAAGTTTATTTGTGATAAAATCATTTGCAGACAAAGAAGCTGACAAAATTTGGAATGGAACACAATCAAGAAAGCTTCCTGCTAATATTCAGAACGTAGCTAGACGAAAATTAAGAATGGTTAATAATGCTCAAAATATAAATGACTTAAGAATTCCTCCAGCTAATCATTTGGAAAAGCTGCGTGGAAATTTAGAAGGTTTTAATAGCATTAGAATTAATAAACAATGGAGAATAATGTTTAAATGGGAAAATGACAATGCTTTTGAGGTTCAAATTGTTGATTACCATTAAACTTAAAAAATAGAAAAATGAAAAAACTTGAAAACATACATCCTGGAGAAATCTTAAAAGAAGAGTTTTTAGATCCAATGGAAATTACAGCATACCGACTTTCCAAAGAAACATTTATTCCCCAAACAAGAATAAGTGAAATCATTAAAAAGAAAAGAAGAATAACTGCAGATACAGCGCTCCGACTTTCAAAATATTTTGGAACAACTGCTAAATTCTGGTTGGGTTTACAAGATGATTACGATTTAGAAGAAGAAAAATCTTTAAAGGAGAAAGAATTCAATAACATAAAACCGTTAGAAAATAACGCAGCCTAACAACGGTTAATCGCCAATAGACGGTAGCGTTAGAAAGAAAATAATTAACTTGACCAACAAACTAATACTAAGCCGACAAATCCGCTTCCCCTACTCCGCCAACTGGCGATAACCGAAACCGTTGAATCGTGAAACAAATTTTTTTGGAGCATTTTTCTGGGTAAGCGCTAGAATCATTATAGTGGATTACATTTTAAACATTAAAAATCCTAAAACAAGACCTAGAAATATTATAATACACCTAACTAGAATAGATTCTTCAAGAAAATCGAACTTATTAAAATGTAAGCATCACTTAATAATAAATGTCATTTCTATAAAAACATTTAATGTCTGTTATAATTTAGTGTCAATAGGCCGGATTACGGGAATTATCTTTCAGAATGACAACCTTTAGATTACTTACGTTGAGGAAAAATTTATTATCCAGGATGTGAATTAGGCCAATACTCCCTTGAAGTTTTATTTAAATCCCAGCAAAGCTTTAATTGAAAAACCTTCTATTCTTAAAACTAGGAATAGAAGGTTTTGAAAATTTTATGTTATTTATTTCCCTATACTGGAATCTCCTGCACAGTCCATGATGAGTTCTTTTTCTTCACCCGATATCAAATTATCTTTTTTCCACTGGTTTATAAGTTCGGTAACAGCTTTTACAAAATCGCCGTGGTTCTCTACCCCAACTTCAAGAGCTAAAATAGCATCTTCCATCTTTGTCCCATCCAGAAGAGTTTGATTCGGTACTCCTGTATCGCAACCTGTGATCACAATATTATCGCAGTGACCTTTCACAGTAACCAAGGAATAATCTAAAGCCACTTCTTCTCCATTTTCTTTCACAGAAATATTAATTAAGCCATCATTTGCAAATGAAGCGGATTCACCTACAAATTTAAAAGTTTGAATAATTGGATACTGGCATCTGGAAATTCCATTTTGAACAAAATTCATCTCTTCTCCATCAATTTCTATAGTTATAGTTTGAACATCATCATTAAAATATTCTCTAATTCCAATTGTAACTTCCTCGGCTACAAAAGCAGAACAGAAGAGAGGGTCTGCTCTAAAATCATGTACCCAAGTCTTCTCCAAATCTACAGATCCCCGTATTAATCGGTCAAAATTACCCACGTTATCCTCTGGAGTACTCAGATTATAATATTTACATGGAGGTCCCGCTGTTCCACCATAACCAAAATTATCTCTATCTCCTACGAGGCTGGTAATGGTTGCTGAAATTTTATTCAAATCACTGTCTATAGCTTCTATTTTTTCTAAAGAGAATATCTGGAATGGCTGGTCGTAATAGTAATACCCATCGATTGATCCATTCTTATCAAAATGTGGAAGAATTTCAACTAATATATTTGGATCTTCGGGTAATTGCGGGTTTTTAAGATAAATTCCTTCCAACTCATCTGTTACACTATCATCCCTAATTTCATCCTGAGTACAACTCAAAATAAATATAATACTGATGAGCATAAAAATTTTGGTGTAAAAATTAAATTTTTTCATAATAAAATCTATTAACATGAATGCCTACTCTCCCCTGTTTTCGGCTAACCAGAGACTGAATTTCAGCCATTAAATATGTATTAGACATAACATATAAATAGCCTGGTATTTGATTTACTTGAATCTTTAAACCGCAAAATGGTATAAGAAATAGCTAAGTATAACAAATGCCCTGACCAGAATAAAACTGGTTAAAATAAAATAGTTATAGATTTATGAGCAGAAATTAATAATTGGATCAAACTTATCCATAATTAATTACAATATAAAGATAGAATTAAATTTAGAAATAAAAAATACCCATTCATGGGTATTTTAGGATTGTTAAGATACAAAAATTTAGAAACAAGTCAGATTGAAGTACCCCCATTTATTAGGACAGCTTAGCTGCTAAATTAAGTTCTATTTTTCATTTATTAGGCAGCTTTTCTTTCTTGTTCTAAATATCGGTTAAGGGGTATTTCATTTTCTATTCCCTGATGTCTTCTTCGATGGTTATAAAAATCAAAATAGTTTTCTAGTTGTTTGTAAAGATCTACTCCAGATTCTGGCGGATTGAGATAGATGCTTTCATATTTCACACTTCTCCAGAGGCGTTCTATAAACACATTATCTATAGCCCTTCCTTTGCCATCCATACTGAGTTTAATGTTCTTAGAGAGTACACTATGAGTAAAAACCTCCGAGGTGAACTGACTTCCCTGATCAGTATTGAGTATCTCAGGCTTGCCATGTACGTCAATGGCTTCTTCTAAAGTTTCTTTACACCACTGGGCATCCATGGAATTGGATACCGACCAGTTGAGTACATAGCGGCTATGCAGGTCGATGATCGCTACCAGGTACATAAAACCTTTCCGCATCGGTATGTAAGTAATATCGATTGCCCAAACTTGATTGGGACGATCTACCTTCAAGTTCCGCAACAAGTAAGGATATACCTTATGTTCTTTATTGCGTCTGGAGGTATGCTTCCCAGGCATAATGGCCTGAAGCCCCATCACTCTGGAATATAAACGCTCAATACGTTTTTTATTGATCGTATATCCTTTATCCATCGTAAGCCAGGTATGCATCCGCCTGGCACCTTTAAAGGGATGATCGGTATAATGTTCATCCATCAGGCGCATCAGTTCTAAATTGAGCGTGCTTTCTCCGCGGGGTTTATAATAAATTCCGCTGCGGTGGATTTGCAATAGCCTGCATTGTCGCTGTAGGCTGAGTTTTGAATGATCCTTGCTTATCATTGTTCTACGCTCCTTTAAAGGTTTTATCGCAAGGCGTTTTTTAAAAAATCATTTTCCACTTTTAGCTCCCCAATTACTTTAAGGAGTTGGTCTTTCTTTTCCTCTTCTTCTGATTTCTTAGACTTACTTCCTTTAGAAAAGACCGCATCAGCATCTTTTAAAAATTCTCGTTTCCAGGTACTGATTTGTTGCGGAGTGATTTCAAATTTTTGTGCGAGTTCCTGAGTCGTTTGACGCTCTTTTAGCGATTCAAGGACTACTTTCGTTTTGAACTTTGAGGTGAATTTTCTTCGTGTCATAATACAGTAAAATTAAAGTTATTTTTGAACTTAACTTACTGTCCTAATTTTAGGGGGATGATCAAATTAACAAGTAATTATGAGACGCTAATAGATCACAAAGCAAACAGAAACTTATATAGGCTTTTTAATATAAAAAAATACGGTTTTTCTGAAAAATGAAAAAATATGGGTTTTTAAGTTTCAGGAGGAGTGACTGAATCCTTTTTCTAAATCAATGTGCATAAGTTTAACCGCAAGTATACGCATCATAATATTCTCTGTCTAGAATTCGTGAGACTTTCATAGTCTAGCTGTATGTTACTATTCGGAATCTATATAATCATTTATCTCAGGTTTAAAAATTTAGATACGTCTCTTTATACCATTTTTGAAAACAGAAAAATGCCCATACTTTGAAGGTATTGTCTTGTTTTCCTGATAGGTGATAACCTACGAGCTTCTGTATAAATTCTTTATGAAATAAATTCTGTCTCTCCAAAAAATCTTCTTCCGCATATGACTCTAGTTCAGATTTCAAATATCCCCTTAGCCAATCTCCCACGGGCACACCAAATCCCTTTTTTGATTTATTCAAAAATTGTTTGGGGAAATAATCTTTAAATGCTTCTTTCAGAATAAATTTTTTATCCCAACCTTTCATTAAATAACTTTCCGGCAGCTGACTTGTAAAATCCCATAGTTTTTTATTTAAAAATGGTGCTCTTGACTCCAGAGAGGTTAGCATACTCGTTCGATCCACTTTTACAAGCATATCACCCTCAAGACTTAAAATTTTATCAATTCTTCTAAAGTCTGTTAAGCTACTTGCTTTATCATGCGTCTTAGTTTTATAAGGATTAAAAATTTCAGATTTTAACCATTTTGCTTTCAGCAATTGAGACAAATCTTCATTTTGAAAAGCAAGAGAGATAATATTGTAATAAAAATCTCCCTCATAATTAACCGCATTAATGAGTTTTCTCGCTTTAAATCGGTTTCCCCGCCTATCATCTTTGGTGCTTAAAATTTTATTTGCAATCTTTTTAAGATTATCATGTAAGCTTTTTGAAATTATAGCTGAGTATTGCTCATTCATTTTTCCGATATAATATTTATTATATCCGCCAAAAATCTCGTCCCCTCCGTCTCCCGTCAGAGCTACTTTTACATGCTGTCTGGTTTTGTTTGCTACAAGATAAGTGGGCAACGAAGAGGAATCTGCAAAAGGCTCATCAAAATTGAGCAATATCTCATCTAAATTTTCCTTTAAATCACTTGCAGATATAATAAATTCATGATGATTACTATTAATAAGATTTGCAACTGTGCGCGATTTATCGGTTTCATCAAATGATTTTTTTTCAAAACCTACGGAGAAAGTATCAATTTTACCCTGTACTTGTTGAGATAAGGCCAAAGAAACTACTGAAGAATCAACTCCTCCAGAAAGAAAGGTTCCCAGAGGTACATCTGCTATAGATCTGCTTTTAACACTATCAAACACCAAATCGTGTGTTTTTGATTTAGCTTCTTTGAATGAAATACCTTTATCGACGCTTATGCTCTGTTTATTTTGAATAGGAAATATTTCCTGCTGAAAAGTATCAAGTGTAAGTTCGATATAATGATTAGCCTCGAGCTTATAGATTTTTTCATAAATGGAGTATGGTGCAGGAATATAGGTTAACCTAAAATATAGATTCAAACCTTCCTTTGAAATCTGAGGCTTCCAATCAATTTTTTGCACTATAGATTTTAGTTCTGAACCCCAAATTATTTGATTGCCAGTTTTAGAATAGTATAGTGGTTTTTCGCCAAAATAATCTCTTGCAATAAAAACTTTGTTTTTAGTTTTATCGTAAATGCTAAAAGCAAACATTCCATCTAACATCCCAAAACTTTCCGTCCCCCATTCTTCATAAGCTTTTAAGATCACTTCCGTATCTGAAGTGGTCTTAAAGATGTGATTTTTTTGTTGCAGAGTATTTTTTAGCTCCAGATAATTATAAATTTCGCCATTAAAGAAAATAAGAATTTCTCCGGTTTTATTAAATATTGGTTGAGTTCCAGTTCCTAAATCAATAATAGAAAGCCTTCGCATTGCCATTGCAACTGAAAAATTCTGATTCGATTCAATGAAAAACCCATCCTGATCTGGTCCGCGATGAATAATTTTATTATTCATTCCTTCAAGATGCTCTCTTAAATCTTCCGAACTAATTTTTCCTTTAGTAATAAAACCGTTAATTCCGCACATACATCAATATTAAAGCCTGCAAATATATAAGTATAAAGCTGAAAATCTTTTCAATCCGCAATAAGCTTTCCCGTTTCTACCATATTGAGAGATAAATAGCCATATTTTTTTCTTAAAATATCGAAATGGATTAGAAGCTGCTCTAAATTATTCAAACTTTCTTTCGGATGATTCCCAAAATTATGTGGATGCCACCACAAGTGATAAATTTCATTAGCCAGGGCAGCTTTAGTCATTTCTTCCTTAATCCTATACAATTTTAAATTGTTGAGTTTCTTATTGCTTGAATATGGCCTTAATAATCTAGAAGCTTTTTGAGAAAGAGGAAGATCACCCGCTACAGATTTTTCAGAAAATTTATAAGACTTATTATTAAGACCTATATAAGCATCACCAGTTCTAAAAATTTTATCTAATAAAGAGTTACTTTCTGTATTCCTCCAATACCAGTCAGTAGGATTAGAGCGTACATTTTGAATTCCGAATTTTTTACAAATTATTATATACTCTTCGTTGAATTGATTTCGTGGAAAAACTAAGGATTTCAAATCTACTCCAAATATTTTAGCCATTTTAATTGATTGTTGTAAGTCAGCTTCAAAACTTTTAATAGACTGGCCTTTTTCAAGGCAGTAATAATGGGAATAGGTATGCGTAGCTATTTCTTGTTTCGGTGTATCTTTTATTTGTGTAATAAGATTGGGGGCAAAGCAAAAAGCTAGATTATCTTTAGATTGAATTTTTCGTCCATAACTATAACATGATAGGGCCGAATTGTCGTAATCTGGTAATATTTTAGGTATATTGGAATTCCAATCATCCCAGTCATAATTAAAAAGCATTCCTACTGTAGCCCAGGTACAAGCTATATTGTATTCTTTAAAAAGTTCAAGAATTTCAGGTATAAGCTTTCGAGTATTCAGAAAGTATTCTTTTTTCTCTATCCAATTAACCTTATCGAAAACACCCCACAACAACTCAAAATCTAGGGAAATTACCAAAGCTCCATTATTCATATTATCATTAAATTTTAAACACCATTATTATATACCGCCATATATAGAAACGTCTATAGTTAGTTATTTAACTACTTTTCAACAAATAAAACCTTAACCCAAAAATATAGGAGCAGATATACAAACCATTTATTTATATATTAAAAAAACCTGGTATCTTTTAAAATTTTAGCTAGTTAGCAAATCAACAAATATTCACTGAATAAGGTGAAATCTCAAACTGGCGATATCACATTTTCCTTTCTTTTCGCTTTACGCCGTCGTATCTTGAGTATTCTGTCATATTTCTTCTGAGCCAAATAATAGTAGATGACAAAGAAAATATAATACATTACCATTGACTTCTGTCTCATTATAATACCTAGATTAGACATTACAAAGGTCATGGCCAGGGAGGTTGTAAAGAAAATTACCAAACTCATCTTTACCACCGCAGGAGATTTCTTGATAAATTTAATAAAGTCCTTTTTTAGAATTTTAAAAAATAGTAAAAGATAAATAAGATTCTCTGCTGAAACTATCAAACCAAGAACATTGGGAGCATCAATAAAAAGAGGCCTAAACCAAAAAGTAAATAATTTGAGGGGTAAAGGATAGGAGGACATATCTACACCGGAACCGGCATCACTAAGATCTTCTGAGCGTTCTTCAGATTGAGTTTGAAAATCTTCGATTAAATTCTCAGAGCCTTGCAAACCCATAACTGCTAATATTTGGTCTTGTACCAAAATTAATGTTCCAATTAAAGATACAAACACCAATGTCTTCTGCCAAAAAGGAATTTTCTCTTTACCACTCATATATCCTGCTACCGCTCCCACAGCCACGAACATGAATACATGTGGTCTAATATGATAAATTATAAAAGAACTTAAAATTAACAGCAATATTCTTGAACCTGGCTTTACGATTCCATATGTAAACAACATTAATCCAAAGAATATAGTGGATCCCTTCCCTAATGAAGCAGTCCAAAAATGCATATTTGGTAAAAAAAGAATAAGAGTAAGCAAGTCAATAGACTTAAAAACTTTTATTTTAACAGGAATCTTTTCTCTAAAAAATAAATAAGCATAAAAAAAACCTAGGTACCCCAACCAGGCAAATGCGAGCATTAGCATTTCATAACTAAAACCTATTGTTCTAAGCGGATAAGCTAAAAAATCTATAAAATCAGTGTCAGTTCCAAATAATTCAAACCAAGATCCAGTGTGAATATTAATGTTATTGTAATAGCCCTTTGAATCTGAAGGGTTATTGTAAGCATACCATAAATAAACACCAAAGAAAATTAAATGATATAGATAAAGGAGATTCATTTTCCTCTTATCTAAGAACTTATGTTTTTTCTGGTAAACATTGAAAATTACCTGATTAACAAGAAAAAATAATATTATTAAAAAAAGAACTCCTATCATATTAAAACAATTCTAAATCCCCTAAGCTATTATTCCAGTTATCTATTTCTAAAAAGTAGTCTTTTTCCTTATCACTTATATTTAATGCATTAAAAGTAAGTACCGGCCCGAAATGGCCTTTTTTTCCACTTAACCTTAGCAAGTTTGGAGCATAACTAATTATATGGCAGCTAAAATTATTTACTATATTATTTATAATATTACTGAGTTCTTTTGATGAAAGTAATTGTTCATCATAAATAAACTCAGCGATTCTAAATTCCTTAAACTTACCTCTTTTTTTTAGGTACGCTGCTAGGTAAAAACCTTGGCCTGCTATAACTTCATACTTTTGCAAGGGATTATTTTCATAACGCCATTTAAGTATTTCCGGAGATTTAGGATTAAACAATCCCAGTTTATCTTCTAGTCTTTTATTCCATTTAGTACATAATTCTTTTATTTCAGAATTAGAAATATTTTTATTTATCTTATAAAATTTTTGTTTTTTTTTAAATTTCAAAAAAGACAAAGATGGTCTCAGTCCAACTTGTATATTACCAACCTGCTCCCATCCCATTTTCAAATAACCAGGTCTGCTTTGTTCATTAGGTGTGTTGAAAATAAAATTATCATCGTTTGACCTTGAGAAGTCAACAGCTCTTAAGGTTAATTTTTTAAATATTCCTTTCCCTTGATGATTTGGATGTGTGGCTGTATCTACAGCCCTTAGAGCATGATACTTCTTATCTCCATGTTGCCATTGCCAACGCATAAAGGCTCGTACACCTACAATTTTGTTGTCTTCTTTAGCTATTAATATAACAGAACTTCCAAAAGGATTGTCAATATGTTTGTACCTCCATACTTTTTCTGATAGCTCTAGTTGTTCTTCTCCCAGACTAGCTTTTAAGACCTCTACAATTTCAGGAATGTCGTTTAAATCAGCTTCCTTAATTTCCATAAATAATGATTATTCTTTAATTTTTGTTATGCTAATTAAATATGTGAACTACTCAAATAGACTTGACATTAAAGAGTTAAATTGAAGATCTTTAGAGTTTTATTAGAATCATATTTTAATCCAGAAATTTACTTTCATATATGAACATATGTCAGTATTTAAAGGCATGCACCTCTACAAATTTATTTAAACTTCACATATTTAAAGTAAATTATCCCCTATTATGATTTATTAATTCAATATAACACTTCTCCAATTCATTAACCATATTTACCAGGCTAAAAGCGGTAATCACCCTTTCCCTCGCCGCTTCTTGTAGCCTCTTTCTTAAAACGGTTTTTTGTAATAATTCAATACAACTGTCCGCAAGCTTCTCTATATCCCCAATTTCACATAGTAAACCGTCTTTGCTATGTTTAATCACTTCAACGACGCCTCCTGCCTTGGTAGAAACAATAGCACAACCGATGCTCATGGCTTCCAGTAAAGCTATGGGCAAACCCTCAAACTGGGAACTCATCATAAATATATCCATAGCAGATAAATAGGCTACAGTATTAGTCTGTAATCCCGGTAGAATAATTCTTCCTTCCAGGTTGTATGCTTTGATAAGCTCCTGAATTTCATCTTTTTTTGGACCAGCACCAACTATTAAACCGTATACGTCCGGCATTGATTGATTAATGGTTTTAAAAGCTTTAACCCAGGAAATTAGATCCTTTTGTTCTCTAAAAACCGCTAAATTGCCAACTACTAATGCATTCTGGGGGATTTGATATTTCTTTTTTATTATACTTGCTTCTTTTTCATCTCTATTAAACTTCTGTGTATTCACTCCATTTAATAGGGTTTGTACTGAAATATCCGGGTTGATATTTTCCGATATAGATTTACTAACATCTGCAGAAACACCTATAGCTCTACTTTGCCAATTAAACGTAAATGCATTTAATTTTTTAGTTGCTACGTGATAGCGTTCCTGTATATTATGTTCGGTATAAATAAGAGGTATGCCGGTTTTTTTATAAACAAGCCTCGAAAGAAAACCAGACCAGGGTAAATGAGAATGAATAAGGTCTATTTTATTATTCTTACAGTATTTAGCGACATCATTATACTTTGAGAGTAAACTGAGATTATTATTTGCCGCTATACATATAACTTTCCCTCCCTGTTCCTTTATTTCCTCAACCATTTGGTTCTTCCAGGGAAGAAAATATACATAATGGAAGTCAAATTTTTCTTTATTATGAAGTCTTAGCGTTTCTGGCAACAACATCTCTGCTCCACCACGACCCAATGATTTGATAATGTGGAGTACTTTTATCTTTTTCATTCAATAGAAATTGGCTGTTTATTTGAAACCCAGCTTCAAAATTAATTATTAATAAAAAGAGTCCAGCGTAAAACCAGAGATTTGATAAGACTTTAACATCTCCCAGAAACCTCCAAAATTAAGAATGAGCCACATTAGAACCGCTCATTAAATTTCTATATAGATCTTCAAATTTTATGGCGTTTTTAACCGGATCAAAATCCTTCTCAACCATTTTTTTAGCATTAGAACCAAGTTTTAACTGCAAAGCTTCATTAGTTAAAATTTCTATTACTTTCTCAGCAAATTTTTCTCTATTAAAATCATTAATAATAAAACCGGTATGATCATTAATTAAAACTTCTTTTACACCACCCACATTGGTGGCTACCGCAGGAACTTTTTGAGCGGCTGCCTCAAGAATTACTCCCGGCACCCCTTCTACTTTGCTGGATAAAACAAAACAATGAGCAGCGGCAAGAATTTCTGGAATATCATTTCTAAAACCTGTCACAAATACAGTTTCCTGGAGATTAAATTCTTTTATACTGTTCTTAATTTTTTCAAAAAGCACCCCATTTCCCACCAATACCAATTTTAAGTGATTATTGATTTTTTTGATTTCTCCAAATACCTCCAATAAAAACTCATGGTTTTTCTCTATACTAAAATTGCCAATATGAACGGCAAACCTATCTTCAGATTTCATTCCAAAATCCTCTTTTATAGAGGCTCTACTGGAATGCTCAATTTTTTTTTGAGGTATCCCCCTTCGTATTACTGAAATCTGTTCCCTAGGATATTGCAATGCTACTGCAAAATCTTCAGCCGCTTCCGTCCCTACAGAAGTTACATGGTCTATGCGTTTAAACATCTTTCTATAAATAAAGGTTTTTAAAGAGCCGTTCAACCAGGCACTTATCATACTTATATTTCGATATGTAATAGGAATAGAGGAAGTAAAAAAAGAAGCTGCAACCATAAATTTCAATGTATCTGAACCATTACACTGTATAACATCTGGGCGTTCTCTCTTAATCAATTTTACGAGATTCTTAATCAAAGTAGTCGAAAATGTTTTTTCTGCTTTAACCAAATCTTCATGCTGAGCGCCTGGAACCTCCAATATATTGCTGTCATTTCGGTATAAGCCAACAAAAATTATATCATGTCCCAGTAAAAGCAATTCTTTACTCAGGTTAGCAGCAAATACTTCAGCGCCACGATACTGTCTTTTTGTTACCAACTGCAGTATTTTCATTTTGATTTTATTAAATCCCTATACATTTGTAACATTTCAGTATTGATTTTTTCTAACTTATATCTTTTTTCAAAATTTGCATAAGAATAGTCACTGAGCTCTTTTCTTAGCTTTTCATCTTTATATAATTGATAAATATTATCTCCAAGCTTCTGATAATCGCCTGGACTACAAAATAGCGCACCTTTTTCGTTCCCCACCACCTCTTTTAATACAGGTATGTTTGAACAAACACAGGGGAGTTTTGCAGCAAAAGCTTCAATAAGCGCTCCGCCAAGACCCTCATAATAGGAAGGGAAAACGAATACATCAGCTTTCACTAATCTTTCTTCCACATTTTTTACAAATCCCAGGATTTCTACCTGATCGTCCAAATCATTTTCCGTAATAAACTCATTTATCTTTTTTGTATAATGGCCGGGTCTACCCAGCAATTGAAACTTTATATCTGTTAACTGATATTTACTGCGTAAATACTTGAGAGCTTTTAATATGTCTATTTGAGCTTTGGCAAACTCCTGTCTTCCAGCATTTATAAGAGTGAAACTTTTATTTTCTGATTTTACTCCCAAAAATTTATTTTCATACCTACCCCTATATATTACCCTAAAATTATTCTTTATCCGATATATAGGAATATAATGGTTTAAAACTTCCTTAGTAATTGAATGATAAAAAATGTCAGGAATCATTCTTGCCGTCCATTTATCCAATTGTTTTGCTAATAAAAATTTATGCCAGGGCAGTTTATTATCTTTCTTACGTTCGTGGGAATAAGGCGTATTTACCAGACTCTGCACTACACTACCACTTTTATAAAATAGCCGCGCAAAGCGTAGAACAATATTCGAGTCTACCAAAACAGAATGAATGATATCCGGTCTTTCTGATTTTAGAATTCTGAGGAGAAATTGACTTTTTGATTTATACCCCTTCTTACCATTATAGTATAGTGTTCTTATTCCAGAATCCTCAACTTCTTCTTCCAAGCCAATTTTACGTCGCTCTAAGCATACAAACGATACTGAAATATCTGGCTTGTCATGAAGAAATTTGGCAAATTCAACCATAGACCTTTCAGCTCCTCCTGCACCTAACGAATTCATTAGTAGTAAAACTTTCATACGATATTGTTTTTTGATCTTATAAATTACAGTCTTCCCTCCAAATCCCCAGCGGAGAAACTTAAAGATGCAGGTATTTTTTCTTTATCACCCTTAATAACTACAATCGAATTCTGCCTTCTTTTCGAAATATAAAAATTAAGGTTCAGCAATGGCGTATTTAGATAAAAAACAATATACACGTTGATGTAAGCTGCTAAGGACGTTACCGCAGATTTATGCATTTGGTAGTCTCCAAGAATATCTTGTATAATTAAAGCTTTCACACCTTTAACCTTCTCTAATTTGTAAAACAATAATAACTGTATAGAATCTTTTTCAAATTTAGCCACCTTATATACTTCATCCAGATAGCGCCATCGCAGATAGTTACTGGAGAAATTAGTCCTGAAATATGGGGATGATAGATCTATATTTTGCAACTCAAACTCTTTCTGACCCAAAAGTTTTATCGATCCTTTTCTTTTCAGATTAATCGTTAATGCAATTTTAAAAAATAAATATCTATCGTATTTGTTCCAACCCATTTTAATATAACCGGGAAAGCTATTAGTATTAGGTGTATTGAATACAAAATCATATTCTCCCTTACAGTCTTCAAGCCCCTGTAAGGTCAATTTTTTAAAAATTCCTTTTCCTCTATATTCTGGATGCGTGATAGTATCTACAGGACGTATTGCTCTTAATATTATGTTCGCTTGACGAAATTCCCAGAACATAAACATCCTTGCTCCAACAATTTTTTGCTTATCCCACGCTAATAAACCATAGGATTTTCCAAAAGGGTTATTGTAATGCTTCCAGATAAAATTTTCCGTAGTATGGTTATCACTTAAACTGGTGCGGAGAAGTGCAACTATTTCAGGAACATTATTTGAATAATTAATCGGGCTTAAATTCATAAGTTCAAGTAGATAAGGATTTTTTTAAGGACAATACCCTGGAATGAAGACCTGATACTTTCACTTTAAATTCTGGTAAATCATCATCTGTATTAACTGCTATACGAGAAATCCTTAAAGGGTTTAAACTCTTTTTATTTAATTGATGATCAAATAGAAAAGCTACTGAAATACCTTTGCTTTGAATTAATTTTTCAGTACGATGATCCCAGTTGCCATTAGGATATGCAAACACATTAAAATAAGCAAACGTCAACTTTTCAAATCTCGTTTGGACTTGGTTTAATTCTTCTTCTATCTCCTCATTAGAACAGTTATTCAACATAGGATGAGTATGGGTATGATTAGCGATTGCAACTCTGTTAACACTTAGTTCTTCAAGTTCTTCCGTGCTCAATTGGCGATATTCTACGGGAGGGATTTTACTGAGGTATTTCTGCCTTTCTCTTTCCGGAACTTGTTTTAATGAATTAACCTTCTTACGAGCTTCCAAATAAGTCTTTCCTTGGTCTTGGTAGTGTTTCTCTATCTGTTTCCACCAAAAATTTTCTTGAGTATTTATCAAATCAGTAATAATAAAGAGAATGGCCGGTAATTGATATTTTTTCAATACTGGCAGTCCCTTCTTGTAAACTGAAAAATCACCATCATCAAATGTAATTATTAGAGGTTTTTCTGGCAATTGTGTCTTTCCATTTAAAACCAATTGCAAAGTATCAATACTAATAATATTATATTCTGAAATCAGAAACTGAATCTGTTCTTCAAATTTCACATTGTCAGGGACAGTATGATATGCCAGAACTCTAAGTTTTGATGAATGACGTTTGAGATAAATAGATGAAAAATGATCTAGAAAATTGTAAAGTGTTGATCTCATAAATTTGTTACAAACAAATAATAATTAACCTTCATATAGGGAGAGGTTATTTATGCTAGCTTATCTTTGGGCAAATATATTAAATTGCACCCAATCCCCTAGCTAGGAGAAAATATTAACAGATATATTAGGAGCTAAGCATAATTAAATTTTCCCAGACGGTTACTGAAGGGCTGCTAATCTAAAACTCTAGCATAGTAAAGATATCAACAACGAAACCTGAATAATGTCAAAAATATTATACATCACTTATCGCAATAAAGAGATCCCACATGATTCATCAGAAAAGGTAAAGCAAATAACTTCTGAACTTAATCCTGATAATATTCATGCCAATCCATCCTATTGCTCCCAGAATGGGAGAACAATTTGCAGTTTATCAAATCCTTTAAGTGTGATAAAAACTGAAGGCACTAATGTGCTTTTAGGAAATATTCTAAATAAAGAAAAAAACTGGACAAATCCATTGAAATATTTTCCAGACGGAAATTATGCTATTTTTAGAAGTAATAATGAGCTTACAGAAGTTTTTACAGATAAATTAAGTTCAAGAACTATATGGTATTATTATGATGATGAGATTCTAATTTGTGCAACTTCTCAAAGAGCAATAATCAAATTTCTTTCAAATTTTGAATTTGATGAAAGAGTAATTCCTTGGATTATTTCCACTGGATCATTAGGCCCATTATATAGCTGGGACTCAAGAATAAAAAGGATTCCACCGGCTACTAGCTTGATTCTAAAAATATCTGACTGGAAATTAGAACTTCAACCGGTAAATTATGATCTAGGAGAAAATCTTAAATCAATGGATTTAAGTGAAAAAATTTATAATGCCGTAGACAATCAAAATCTTGACTCTAATAAATGGGCTTTATCTTTATCTGGTGGATATGACTCAAGATTAATATTATTGTTATTAAATAAATTTAAATCTAAAAAGGAGAAAATAAGAACTATCACTTGGGGAATCAAAAATACAGAAGAAGAAAAAGGCAGCGATGCAAATATTGCTAAAAATCTAGCTCTAAATTATCAAACAGATCATTCATTTTTCTCTACTAAAATCTCCCACGAGCCTATAGATTTGCTTCTAGAACGCTTTTTAAAGAATGGTGAGGGAAGAATAGATCATATTTCATCTTATATGAATGGTTTTGATATTTGGAAATATTTATTTGAAAACAATTATGAAGGTATTCTTAGGGGAAATCAATTATTTAGTGGGCTCAAACCCGCATCAGAATTAGACATCCGTCGCTTTATGGGGCTTTCACTAATTTCTGATTTTGAGAATTTAAAAAAACTCAATTTTCTAAATTCTTTAGAACAATTTATTCCAGAAGAACTAGAAAGAAAAACTGCAGAGAACCTTCACCAGTATAGAGACCGCATATTGGCAGATTATAGAATTCCAATAATTCAGGCAGCTCTATCAGATCTTAAATTCCCCTATGTTGAACAGTATGATCCATTACTGGCCAATTCTATTGTTGAAGAAATTAGAAATTATCCAGATAAATTTCGAAATGAAAAAAAAATTATAAAGAAAATACTCATTTCCCTGGGCAATCAAGAAGAATTTGCAAAAGTTGGAGCCACCAGACCCAAAGAAGAGTTGTTTAAACAAGAAAATATGACTGAGGAAATTTTAAAAGAATTAAATTCTAAGGATGCTGAAAATATTTTTCCAGTGACTTTTCTAAATGAAGTTATAACTACCTTAAAAAAGCCTACCACATCGCAATCCAAAACCCCAAAACAATGGATAAAAAAATATCTATCTAAAGCTCTTCCCTTACGAATTAAGAAAATGTTGAGCAAAGCATTTCAAGCTTCTACCCTGGATATTTCCACTTTAGGTTTCCGATTGATGGTAATCATAAAAATGATAAGAATTCTTCAGGAAGATTCGGTTAGAAATAAGTCTCATTAAGCCTACCATAAAATTTGTACCATTGCAAAGTCTATATTCCCTTTAACACCAAATTATAACTTATCAAATCTATCATCTATGTCAAAAATATTATATGTATACTTTAGAAATCCCTGCGAAGATTCTTCTCAAAATAGAAAGATTAAAAGTATATGCGATAATTTTAATCCCGATGATATTAATCTAGCTCCTACGCTCCTTTTTACTTCTGAAAAAAATTTCTATGGAGTAAGTAATCCCACAAAAAATTTAAAGACCGACGGAGCTAATATTTTATTAGGTAAGCTTTTTGATAAAACTGAAAATTGGGATAAACCTGTATTAGAATATCCGGATGGGAATTATGCTATTTTTAGGTCAGATGGTGATAAAATAGAAGTTGTATGTGATAATCTTGGTACTAGGTGTGTATGGTATTATTTTAATAATGAAATATTTATTGCATCTACTTCACAAAGAGGTATTATAGAGTTTCTTGGGGATTTTCAATTTGATAAATCTGTAATACCGTGGATTATTTCCACTGGCTCCTTAGGACCATCTAGCTCTTGGGACAAAAGAATCAAGAAAGTTCCTGCAGATGGATCTGTAATTATTGACAAAACTAAATGGGAGCTATACTCTAAAGTGAATCCTGTAAAATTCGAGCCTCAAAAATTAGCTTACAAAGAACAAAAAAATAAGCTATTAGATGCATTAGCAAGTACATTTAAATCTATAAAAGACATTGATAATTGGAATATAACACTGTCTGGAGGCCACGACAGCCGGGCTATTTTACTTCTTTTAAAAAAATTTAGCAGATCCAATCGAGACAAATTTAAAACGATTACATGGGGAGAGAAAAATGCGATCAATGATGAAATGGGTGATGTATTAATTGCTCAAAAAGTAGCCCGTAAGCTAAATACAAGACACCTATTTTTCCCTACTGAACTAACTAATGAAAATGTAAATGAAATAGTAGAAAAATTTCTGAAAAATGGTGAGGGGAGAATCGATCACATAGCTGGTTATTTAGATGGATTTTTAATTTGGAAAAACCTTTATGAAAATGGAGTTGAGGGAATTATTCGAGGCGATGAAGTATTTGGATATAATAAGATTTTTTCCCCATTGATCGTAAACAGTTTTATGGGCCTAACTTTATGCTCTGAATTTTCAAATCTAAAAAAATATGATTTTATCCAAAATCTGGAGCAGGAAAAGCCAAATTATTTATTGCAACAGAACAATGAATCAATTCATACTTGGAGAGATCGAATATTTCATCAATATAGAATACCTTACATCCAAAGTGCTTTAGCAGATTTAAAGTTTGCATATGTTGAGCAAATAAATCCATTTCTATCCAGAAAGATCGTTAATGTAATGAGAGCATTACCTGACGACCTGCGTACAAATAAAAAATTGTTTAAGCAAATTATGACCCAACTAGATATTGACGTACCATATGCCAAGCGTGACTCTAACGGATTGGTAGTTAATATTGTAAAGCAAAAAAATATGGTAGATTTGATTAAGAAGGAGCTTTCTTCCCATTATGCCAAAACTATTTTTCCCGAAGGTTTTCTAACCCAGGTTATCAAAAATTTAAAGGTTGAAAATGGAAAAGAAAAAATTAGGAACAAGAATATTTTAAAATTAATTAAGCAATCTCTACCTATCAATTTTAAAAAATTTCTTTCAAGAAATAGAACCTCACTTATTTTAGATGAGAATGTTTTAGGTTTTAGAATTTTAATTATTTGTAAAATGCATAAGAAATTAAATAAATTGAAAGACGAGCGAGTTTCTAATTAACCTAAATGCTTCAGAAATCAACAAACACTAAATAATCAATTCTATCTATTTAAATTTTAACTGGTGAGGAATGAATTCAGCTTGCCCAGCGTAACAATTGCTTATTCCAATCACATTGCGGGTACTTAAAGAATCTAAATCTTAGTACTCAAAAAATTATATATTGAAATATGTATATTATTGGTTTATCTCATATTTGAGAAAGTGTTTAATAAATATATCCACACATACAAAATAAAAATCTAATATTCTTAGGTGTCATTTGAGAAATTGATTAGATATATAATTAGGGTTTCTATGAAGTACCTTATGTTCTTTATTGCGTCTGGAGGTATGCTTCCCAGGCATAATGGCCTGAAGCCCCATCACTCTGGAATATAAACGCTCAATACGTTTTTTATTGATCATATATCCTTTATCCATCGTAAACCAGGTATGCATCCGCCTGGCACCTTTAAAGGGATGATCGGTATAATGTTCATCCATCAGGCGCATCAGTTCTAAATTGAGCGTGCTTTCTCCGCGGGGTTTATAATAAATTCCGCTGCGGTGGATTTGCAATAGCCTGCATTGTCGCTGTAGGCTGAGTTTTGAATGATCCTTGCTTATCATTGTTCTACGCTCCTTTAAAGGTTTTATCGCAAGGCGTTTTTTAAAAAATCATTTTCCACTTTTAGCTCCCCAATTACTTTAAGGAGTTGGTCTTTCTTTTCCTCTTCTTCTGATTTCTTAGACTTACTTCCTTTAGAAAAGACCGCATCAGCATCTTTTAAAAATTCTCGTTTCCAGGCACTGATTTGTTGCGGAGTGATTTCAAATTTTTGTGCGAGTTCCTGAGTCGTTTGACGCTCTTTTAGCGATTCAAGGACTACTTTCGTTTTGAACTTTGGGGTGAATTTTCTTCGTGTCATAATACAGTAAAATTAAAGTTGTTTTTGAACTTAACTTACTGTCCTAATTTTAGGGGGATGATCAGGCTTCCAATATAGTGAATACATACATTTCCACCTGGTGCTTAGAAAGAATTTACTTACCCAATTCACTTTCATATCCTACTAGATATTAGCTCAATAAATCCTGTATGACCAATTAATTAGTGAGATAAATGAAGAAAGCCTAGATTAGTATCTTTTGTATCTCAAACTGCAACTTATCGACAATTAATACCATTCAACGAATATCTATGTTAATTATTTCGAAAACAGAACTTTAAATGATATTTCTCACTTATTTTTGATGCTCGTAATCTAAATATTTATACTATGAAAAAATTAATACTAATGGCCTTTTTAGGCGCTACTATGCTATCCTGCTCTACAGAGAGCCTGGAATTGAACGATCAACAGGTTGAAGAGGTAAATGCAACTACAGATGCTTGCTCCAATCTTGCTGGACCAGATAATTCGATTGATTTAACTCCTGCTCAAATCGAAGCTAATTACAATAGTGTTTCACGATTGAAAATATTATATAACAACTTATTAGCTAAAAATGTTAGAGGCACAGGTGAATTCTTTCCTTCTATCCAAGATCTAGCTGTACGCTATGTTAATTCTGCTGATAAATTTGGTGCTTATACCTCAACCTATACCGTAAGTAATGGAGACTGCACAGATTCTGCAGAGATAACCGTTAATGTAGTACCTGTATGTAATATAAATGCAGGTTCTGATAACACATCTACTGTTCTTACAATTTCTGAGGTCAACAACAATTACAACTCTATTTCAAGATTGAAAGTTTTATATAAAAGTCTAGTTGCCAGCGGCGTAAATACCGACGGAACTTTCAACCCTACCATTGAAGAGATTGCAGCACGCTATACTAATGCTCAGGATAAAACCGGATATTATTCAACTACCTATACAGTTGGTTCTGGAAACTGTACTGATAGTGCTGAATTGGCTGTAACTGTGGTAGAGGATGAAGTTACTGATCCTGTTTGTACTGTAAATGCTGGACCTGATAATTCAATTAATCTAACTACCTCTCAAATCTCATCAAATTACAATAGTGTTTCGAGATTAAAAGTTCTTTATGGTAAACTTTTAGGGAATGGGGTTAGTAGACAAGGAACTTGGAGTCCTTCAATTGAAGAACTTGCGAAAAGATATGTAAACGCAAATGATAAAACTGGAATATACACCAGTACTTATACATTAACTGAAGGTGATTGTTCAGATTCTGCTGATATTTCGATCATTGTTACGGAATAATTATTAGTTATTTTAAAGAGTCTAGAAATATTTTCAGATTCTATTTCAAAAGCAGAGGTTTCAACCTCTGCTTTTTTATGTCTTAATTATATGGAAAACATAAAAGGATATGAATCATTTCATTCAAAGATTTATTAAATCATATTGTTTCAGTTTTAATTACGCAACTTAAATAAGTCTCATATGAGTAATAAAGTATTGCCGAGAAGTAGGATGATTTTTTAGATTTATGAAGACTATTATGTCTTGCGAAATATATCACATATGTTTCTGGAATAATGAAGCTGAACATTTGAGTAGAATTAGGATGCCTAAATTAGAGCCTTATGAAGGATCAAGCCTAATTGTTGTGTTTATGCAAAAATATTGGTTAGTCTATAGAGGAAGAACTCTACATTTCTAACTCCTCTAAACTGTGCTCTAAAGGCTTTTATCTTTGCATTGAAAGATTCTGCTGAAGCATTTGTGCTTCTATTGATAAAATAGTTCAAGATGGATCTGTAGTTGAGCGTTATCGTGTTTGCAATTGTATTGAATGCTTTAAACCCTGTTTCTTCTACATCTTTGTACCAGTGGGCAAGTTCTGTATACGCTGTTTCTATTGACTTTGCTTTATTAAATATATCCCTTAGCCTTTGCACAAGGGTAAATGCCAGTGCTATATCGGGGTAAAGTTCAAATAATATCTTACTTCGCCCGTACTGGTTTTCTGTCCAGTTTGAAGGTGCTTTGTAAAGGAGGTACCTACTGCGGGCGAGTAGTTGTTTTCTGGTGTCTCCGTTGTCGAAGGTTTCTGGAGTGAAGGGCTGCTATTTAAACCTTGCTTGTTTTATCTGCTCATTCTCCAGTTCTATGGCATCCTAGCGGTGCTTGATCCTAATATCTTGTAAAGCTTCCAATGTAAGTTTTTGTACGTGAAAACGATCTGTAACCTGTATGGCCTTAGGGAAACACTTTCTGGCAATGGTTTTCATGGAGTTGGCCATATCCAGTGTGATTTCCTTGACCTGTCCTCGTTTGGAAGCTGGTATTTTGAGCAACTGTTCTATGATGGGTTCGACCTTGGCACCTATCCCCACGATACTGCCCTTCTTGCCCCTGGCCTTTTTGTTAGTGATGATCTTGTAGAGTTCTCCTTTGGAGAGTGCCGTCTCATCAATGGACAACTTAGAGGTAATGTTCTCGGGGAAGATCAGCCACTGCTTTGCATGGGGTTTATGCTTCCATTCCTTGAAGTCACTCAGGTAGTCTTTGTACTGGCGTTGGAGCTTCTTTCCTCTTACCCCGTAACATCCACCAATAGTATGGCAGTCGGAGGCTTTAGTACTGACCAAGTGCTTTTAAAAAAGCAGCGAACTCGGCGGTCATACGGGTTCCCTGCGCTACTAAGTTCCAATCTCTTTGGACAACCTGTTTGCTTTGCTTGTTCAGCCACCGACGGCGCTTTATATGCAAAAATACCTTTTTACCACGAACAGGAAAATCCTGGATTGTTATTTCCTTATGGAATCCATAGGCGATGATCAAGCTTGAGGAAAACTCTCTGGGAGTATTTAACTTTTCTTCAAAATGCAGGTGTAAGGTATCTCCATCTGTACGATGACCGGTAAGGTCAAAATGCGTGATCAGTAGTTCGGGCAATAAAATCTTGAGTAGGTCAATATATGAATCCAAGGCTTCCTATTTAAAAAACAAAAATCAAACTATTAATTCAATTCACACACAACTTCTGAGATTGATCTTATAAACCTATAAAGCCAACAAAAATTTGAATTGATTAATAAACCTAATATCTCCGACAGCGCAGAAGCTTGTGAAATTTAAATAAAAATTAACTAAACTAATTACGGTCAAATTAATGAGTTGCATAAATAGCAAAAATTATATCTTCTTAAAGATATTAGCCCCCCTAATGATATGACTATCAGCAAATAAGCTCTTACTAGCTATTTCATAATCTATATTCAACGTTAGATAAATGTATTGTATCCATATTTAACTTGAAAACTAATTCATCTTGGATCTCATTATACTTCTTATCTCCCATTAGAAAAAAAAGAAGCCCAAACCTCTTTTTTTTGTTATTAGGCTGAAAATCAGGATTTTCAGTAGTGAAAATTATCTAAAGTAAAAACCCTCATAAATTGATGGATATTCAATTAGTTTATAATATGAACACTAAATTGAAACAATACTTTTTAACCAGTTTACAAAATTGAAAAATACTCGTCTTCTAAGTTCAGTCAGGATACATTTCGTTGCAAATCCTTTCTTATTTTTTCAATTGCATAATAATATGAATTTTCCTGAATAGTACTATCTTTTAAAAACTTACGGATGTAATTGTTATATTTCACCTCATCGATTTGAAAAGGTTTTTCTGGCAATTCGAAAATTTTATCCATGTAAATTTGTTTGAAACCTAATGCGTTTTCGAAGAATAAAGTGAATTTTTTAATAAGGTCAAAATCTTTCATTAAAAATTCATCCTTCAATAGAATTACCGGTTTCTTATAAAAAACTGCAAAACCCAAGGCTGTGCTACTATGCCCAAAGACTATATCAGCATTACTTATAAGTTCGTTTGTTGAACCTATCATGGTTTCAAATCCATCAAATTTATCTGCCAATTCTTTCTCGAGTTTAACTGCATCTGGATGGAGCGCTATAACCACCCTATCTAGCTTCAAGCTTTGTTTTAATTCTGATAAAGTATTCTCCAGATTTGTGTAATATTTTTTAATATAATTTGAAGGAATTGGGGGGGTGATTTTTGGATGTAGACGATCCTGAAATGGAAGAACCTGATCCAAGAATACACCAGTTTTCAAATTTTTTGGAACCGTTGAAGATGCATCGTTAATAGTATTATTGATATCATCTGCATGTACGACAATTCTATTATCCTTTTTGATAGTTAAAAATGCCTTGGTTGGAATTACGTAATTGGTACTACATAGATAATAATCCGGAATGAAAATTTTATATCTCCATCTATAGATAGGTGCAAAGAAATGAAGCGGTAATATTTTATCTATTTTCTTAACAACATTGTCAAATAAAATTCTGAACTTATTAGTAGGAAATTGAGCTGTAGAAAATCTTTTAGTGTGATATGAAAGAACCTTATCCTGTTTCCTTACAAGAGTTCGAAGTATAGGAGCCGCAAAATTCATATACTGATCGAAGGCTACATACAATACTGAATCTTTGCCTAAACTTTCCTTGAAATTATAAAAATCTTCTTCATTTGAACATTCAACCTTATTATTTAGAATTATAGCTTCTGTAGCGGTCGATTGGTTTCCATAAAATTTTGTTGCATCAAGCATAACAATATCATATCCTTCCTTAACAAGTCGATCTAATTGAAATATATGTCTATGAGCGTCCCTTAGGATATTAGGACAGAAGAAAATAACTTTCATATTGTAGTTCTAAGCAAGATGATTTAATGATAACGCAGTTCCTCTTTCAAGATCTTCATTAGCTGATTTCCCAAGAACATCATTATAATGCTTGGGATGTAAACCGTATCCAGGTCTTATCGCTCTTATATTCTCTCTAGTTATTTTTTCGCCCTTTTTAATATTCTCAGTAACATATATAGATCGGGCAAATTCTCGGCCTTTTTTTTGTTTTGCCGTTAAACTATAATCTACTTTACCAATTGCAGATTCAGCTTCTCTTACAGCTTTCACCATTTCTGTAAATTCAGCTTCATCCATAGAAAAGGAGGCATCAGGCCCACCTATACTTTTATCTAAAATAAAATGTTTTTCAATTACTTTAGCTCCCATTACGGTAGATACTATAGGTACAGTAGCTCCTATAGTATGATCTGATAAACCAGAAATAACATTATAACGTTCCGCTAGATCTCTTACCATTATCATATTGGCTTCTTCTATAGGAGCCGGGTAAGAGGAGGTACATTTTAATAGAACTATCTCATCGTTCCCCATTCTTTTACAAGCCCCCAGGGCCAACTCGATGTCTTCAGAATCCGCTATCCCTGTGGAAATAATAATGGGTTTCCCTTTTGAGGCTACAAGTTCTATTAATGGAATATCCGTGATCTCAAATGAAGCAATTTTATAGGCTGGAACATTTAAGTCTTCAAGCAGTTGCACAGCTGTAGAATCGAATGGTGATGAAAAGCAGATTAAACCTTCTTCCTCAGCAACTTCAAATAAACGTTTATGCCATTCCCAAGGAGTATAAGCTTCTTTATAAAGATCATGAAGATATTTACCATCCCAGATAGTTCCCTGGCTTAACATAAAATCTGGTTTATGTACATCGAGGGTCATAGTATCTGCTGTATATGTTTGAAGTTTTATTGCATTAGCACCCGTTCTTTTTGCAGCTCTTATGGTTTCTATAGCTGTATCCAGACTACCATTATGATTAGCAGATAGTTCTGCTATGATAAATACCGGACTATTATGATCAATATTGAAATTTTTAATCTTCATGTTCTATATTTTAATAGGAAATTTTTTCTGGAAATGGATTCAGTCTAATTTAATTAATTACTCTTACAATTGAAAAAGCTTCAGCGAATTCTTTACCTGCTACGATACCCCAACGTTGAGCCTGAATTTTTAGAGCCTCAGGAGATCTTGGATGAGGGTATTTTCTTTTTTCAAATTCATAGCTTTCCATCCCTTTTATTTTGGCTTGCAGATTACTCTCTGAGACTTCGATGAAGAAATTAGGAATAAAGTGTTTTGGATCTGTAGCTGCTCTCCATTCTGTACCAGAAGGTGTTTCAAACGAAATCAGCGTATGAACATTTTCTTCTTTAAGAGGTCTTATTGCCGTTAAAACTGCTTCAAAGGTTTTTTGATGATCAATGTTTACATCTCCTAGATGATGAGTAAATATAACTTCCGGTTGAAAATCCATTTTTTCTTTTTCTACCACCTTAATTATATCCAATAAAGCCACCGTATCAAACCGATTGTCGGGAAAATCATAAACCCCTACTGATGCGTAACCTATGACGGAACGGGCACTCTCGATATTATCTCTATGAATTTTCAATTCTTCCGACCACTTCTCAGTATCTCTATTATCCGATCTCGAGGTAATACCCTCTCCCAAAATAACCGCTCTAACTTTACAACCATATTCATGAATTAGCTTATGCATGGTTGCTCCAACACCTAATAATTCGTCATCTGGATGAGCGACAAAAACTAATATTCTTTTATTTCTTAATGATTCTAACATCTGCTATAATTTCTTTTTTGGATTGTAATGAAGCTCGTGAAAATTCAAAGCGAAAATGTTCAGATTCGATATATGCAAGAGGATATCCATCGCAATCAAGCATCCTTATATGATCATAAATTTCTAAAACCTGTTGGAGATCCGCCATATTCCCGTCTTTGGGTTTACGCCGCTTGAATTCCACTATTTCACCATCTTGCTTTATTGGACTTAAATCATTCTCTATAATTTCACCAATCATTTTTTCCACAATAGTGGTAGTTCTTATAAAAATTTCCTGAGCGGTACCTAATAATTGTAAATCCTTTTTCAAATATATAGGACCTGTATCAAGTCCTTCTTCAACTTTCAAAGCAGAAATCTTTGTATGGGTATGCCCTCTAACTATTAAGTTCTGAAGAGGACTTCCGCCTCTGCCATATGGAAGATCTGTCATATGGAAAACTACACACTCAAAATTTTCAAAAATCTTAGCCGGAATGATATATGACCAATGCGGTATAAATATTTTTTCAGGTTCTAATTTCTTTAACTCTTCGTAGGAAAAGTCATTTCTCTCTTTAATTAAAGTCCATTTAAATTCCGGAAAATTGTTTTTTAGTTTAAAATAAATTTCTTCATGCCAAACTTTTTCAGAAAGAACAATGTAATTTTTCATTTGTAAAGGAATTCAATTATTTCATCATTTTTTTTGTCCATCTCAAATCCCAACTTTTCAAAAACCTTACAGGATGCAATATTTTTTCGTTGTACCACCGCCCTCTTCACACCTGATACACTACTTAAACTTAATTCAACCATTCTTTTACCGAAACCCAAGCCTCTATATTCTTTATCAATTGAATAATCTATGTCCCAAATTCCATTGGTATTTTTATCGTATCGAATTTGTCCAACAGGTAAATTATCATTTTCAAAGATAAAAATTTCACAACGTGAACTATTAAGTTTATTATTAAACCATAATTTATGCTCCTCCCATTTTATTTTTTGACTATCTAATGAGTTCTTTCGGACTTCTTCGTCATTCACCCATTTGAATAACAAAGTGCAATCCTGATCATTTATCGACCTTAAGTTTTGTAACATTTATCTAATGAGCAATTTATTTAATCTCCTTTAAAAAAAAAGCAACAGCTTTTCCCTCTATCACAATATCTTTTTCATCGTTCTCCACCCAGGTCCTCAATGTTATTATAGGTTTATCCTCTCTGATATGAATCACTTCCACCCATGCAGTTACTTTTTGGTCTATAAACACAGGTTGTTTAAACGATGTCTCCTGGCTCAAATAGATGGTTCCTGGCCCTGGAAGTTTGCTGCCCAGTATTCCCCCAACAAGAGAAATCACCATAGGCCCCTGCACAATTCTCTGCCCAAATCTACTTTTTGAGGCATAATTTTCATCAAAGTGTATTGGGTTCTCATCCCCAGAGGTAGATGAAAAACTCAAAACATCATGTTCTGAAAATCTTTTAGATAAAGAGGCTCTGTCCCCGACTTTAAATTCCATATTAATATTTTTTACTCATATCATACCGTTTGATAAATTTTGCGGTAGATCTCATCTTTAATATCCCTCCATTCATCTTTTAAAAGGCCAATAGTTATTACGTCTACAAATTCACCATTTTTTTTAACATGTTGTTTTAGAAGCCCTTCTTTTTTAAAACCAAACTTGGAATGCATTTCAAGAACTCTAATATTAAAACTGAGCACTTCTCCGCACAGTTTATTCAATTTTAAGTCTTCAAATACATAATTAAGCAGGTTAAATTCTACTTTTTTACCAATTCCTTCACCCCTTATTGAAGTATCTCCAAGATAAAAACCCCAAAAACATTTACTATTATATGTATCAATATCAATAATATATACCAATCCAAGTTTTCTTCCCTGATACTCAATTATCCAGTACCTACTATTTTTTTCTAGAGATATCTTTTTAAACCAACTCTCTTGCTGGTCTGAGGATATTAGATTATCAGTATACATATATTTACTTACCTCAGAGGAATTTCTCCACGTTCTGATTGTTTCAAGGTCGTCTTCATTTATTTCAATAAAATTTACATCATTCATTGACCAATTTTTTAAATTTTTTTAAATTGTTCTTAGCAGCATTTCTTAATTCCTTACGAAATGGTATTTCTTCTATTTTAATTTTATTGTTTTGGATGTCTGCTATGACAGTACTCAATTCTTTTCCATCGAATTTATTAGCATCAAACGACGGCAACAAATCTCTATACTTGAAATAATTAAATAATCTTTGTTGATTTTCGGCATAATAACAAATTAACGGAATCGCGCCTCCTGCAAGAACTTCAAGTAATATACCGCTGGAAGGTATAATGGCGAGATCTGCTTTCTTAATTTCAGAAAGCATTTCATTCTCATTCAATGAAGATGAAATTTTAATTTTAGGGTTCTTTTTTTCTATATCGTTCAATGATTCATGGTGAGTATAAGCAGAGCCTAATATTACCGAGATTCTTTCCATCATATCATTTTCAGCTACTATTTCCAAAACAGATTTTGTGAGATTTTTAAAATCTGAACCCCCAAAGCAAATTAATACATGCTTGATTTCATCGATTTTTTTATTATCCTTGGTAGCCTCGAGAAAAGCTGGTCGTAGCAAGGCATACCCGGGGCCTAATGCAAATTTCGTGTATGGCTGTGCTAGATAATCTTTTGGAGAAATACCTGGTGAATGATTGATTATTAAATCTGCAAAAAATACTTTGTCATGCAGGTCATCTATACAAACCAATTTACTTCCAATTTCTTTTACTCTCTTTTGATAAGTAGAATCTAATTCGTAGTGATCTAGCACTACAATTTCATCACCGTTCAGAAAATTGAAAAATTCTTCTTCTTCTGAAATTCTTGACACTGAAAATCCTTCAACTACGAAAGTGGTCTCGATAATTTTTGGAATGGATCTCGTAACGAAATGTATATTAAAAGAGCCTTTGAGCATTTTGGCCAATGCAAAGCACCTGATAATGTGACCTAAGCCAATTTCCGGACTTCCATCTGCTCTTATATATATTTTATCTTTCATTCAGATTCAAAAAATATTCTGCCATTTCCAAATCCTCATACTCATCTATATCAATTGCTTTTTTCCAATGCATGGGATAGAAGCTGTATTCCGGACCATAAAAACTATTTGTTTCAAAAAGACTATCTCGATTAGCAATCCAAATCGCCCCGGTAGGACAATAAAGGTCTGGCTGATCCTGTGATCTTTTTATTCTTTCTTCGCTATCAAATATGGGGGTTGCAATATTATTTGCATCCAAATTATGAGCCCACCATGGATTCATCCATCCATACTTAAAACAACTGATCTGATATTCCTTGCCTTTCTTAATGAAAATTTCAATTGCCTCATCTATGTCCGCACTATCTCTTAAAGGGCAATTCGCCATTAATTGAACTACAATTTCTGGTTTTCCATAACTTCCTTCTTCCCACTGGCTCACCGCCCTAATAGTTGCAAGGCTTATAGGAGAGTGATCATCTGAATTAGAATCTCGTAAAAACGGCACATCGGCACCATATTTCTTTGCTACTTCAGCGATTTCTACATCGTCTGTACTTACGAGTACACGATCAATATATTTAGATTTCAGGGCCGCTTCTATAGTCCAGGCAATCATTGGTTTGCCGCCAATGTCTATAATATTCTTTTTAGGTATTCTTTTAGAACCTCCCCTTGCCGGTATTACAGCAATAATTCTTCTATTTACCAAATTGTCCATCCTCCGTCAACTTTTATATTTTGCCCGGTCATATTATTGGAATTATCAGAAACCAAAAAATCAACAGGTCCTATTACATCTTCCTCCTCCAGCATCTTTTGCTGTGGTGTTAAATTTTTGTAGCGGCTTTCAAAATCCTTATCCGTCCTACCTTTTATCCCTCCAAAACTAACACAATTAACCCTAATTTCGGGAGCTAAACGAACTGCCAATTCTTTGGTTAGGTGAATTTGGGCTGCTTTAGAAACCCCGTAATGCACAGCAGATGATTCTTCAAAATTATCATACAAGGATGGGGTGGGAGCAACTACGCCATACATGGACGATATAAAAATTATATTCTCAATTTTATGAGACGCATTATTAATCAATTCCATAGATAGCCGATATGGAAAAACAACATCCATAAATAATTCTCCGGAAAAATTTTCCGCAGAAATAGTTTTATCGTTTTCTAATTTTAAGAACCTAAGTGATCGGGCATTATGGATGACATGTGTTAAGACTATTTTGTTGGATTGAATAAATGTTCTAATTAAATTTAAAGCGCTGTTCTCTGAAAAGTCAACTTCAATCACTTTAAAATTCTCGAGGTTATATCCCGATAATTCTGAATGTTTTTTATCTAAAAAACGTTCTCGGTTAGTAGATGTAGTGATCACCTTGTACCCATTGCCCAAAAAATGCCTGACAAGTTGAAAACCTACTTTACCACTCCCCCCCGTAATTAAAATATTTTTCATCTTTTACCTTTTTCTAAAATTTGAATTATTTCGAGTGTCTCCTCCCTGTTGATATTACTCTCAATTCCATTTACTAAGTTCACAAATTTCTTAAGCGAACTTTTAAAACATGCATAAGAGTCCCTAAAATCTTTTTCTATCACACCCTTTAAGCCATAAAATGACAATTTTATAGGAATTGGTATATTACCGGTAACTTTAATATACGCAGTAGTATTTTTCCATTCAATCATACAACTGGAAAGATGTTGATTATGGATACTCTTAACATTAAGTAGTTCGCCTCTTTCAGGCAGACGGGAAACAATCGGTTCTATTAAATGTATAGCGTAGGTATCCCATTTTTTTGGTATAGCTGCTTCTACATGAACTATTTCTCCAATACTGTCCTTTTCCTGGTCTGTCAAATTTAGTTCCTCAGCAAAGCGAATAGAAGAACAGGAAAAAACCTGATCTTCAAACTGCTGTACATCTAAAATTTTGTTAGCTTCAAATACAGATAAAGCCAAAGGCTTATCAATGAAAATAGGAATTCCGGATTTCAAAAATGGCAAAGCCATTTTATAGTGATTTTCGGCATCATCCCTGGCTAATAGAACAGCATCTACTTCCCCGACCATATCCTCAAGATTTTCTACTACAATTTCAATTTTCGCAGCTGCCGCAATATGTTTTGAAGTGGCTATATCCTGAGTCCAAATATGGGTGACTTTACCGAAGTTCCCCAAACTAGCTTCTGGAAATTTTTGTTTCGCTAAATATTCAGGAATTGCAGGAAAAGGGCAATCCTCCATTTTTTCTTTATCAAAGCCATTAAATATGGCGCTCCAGGAATAAGGATGCCCATTCCCATCGCTCATACCAACAACGCCTATTTTTAGTTTTTTGGCCATCGGGATGGAATTAAAATATTATCATTTATTTTATATTGTAACTCTGGAAGTTGTGAAGCTAATTCCAAGTTTGTTAGATTTTCAATTAACTGCTTATTAGTCTCAACACCAATGATAATTTTATCTATAAATGGTTGTTGCACGGCAAATTTTAAGAGAGCTCCATTTAAAAATTCTTTTTTTTGTAACTGGCTTAAGGGCCGCTTTACTTCATCAAAAAAATTGTCTAACTTATTTGGATTCATGAAAAATAAGCCTTGTAAAAAAGCTGATCGCGTATGAATTTCGCAACCTTCTTTTTTAAGATCTTTTAAAAGAATTTCAAATCTCCTGTCAAAATAATTATACGGAACCTGAACAAGATCTGGTATAAAGCCTTTATCAATTAGGAGTACCAGCTCCTTTGGTTCGTTTAAAGAGAACCCAATTTTATCCACTTTAGATTTACTTTTGAATTCCAATAATTCATCCCATTGTGAAGGGTTTTCCAAGAAATCCATTGGGCGGTGAGCAAGGTACCCATGTAACTTTTCAAGTCCGAGTTTTTCTAAGCTTGTCTCGAGTTGTATGGAAATAGATTCCATACTGGCTGGCATAAATTTGGATACCATTTGAAATGGAGATAAATCATTTTGACCCAAAACATTTTCGGAATTTCCATAAGCACTCGCCGAATCCAAAACTTCTATATTATAAGCTTTAGCTGTATTTAAAATCTCTTTGACTTCCATAGAGCTGGTTTGTCCGGTTTTATTAGAAATACCATAAGGAAGTCCAAACTGAACTGTTCCTAAACCTAGCTTTTTAATCAACTTCATAAAAATTGTTAATGTGATCTATCACAAAATCCTGTTCATTCTTTTCCAGAGTTGGATACATAGGTAAACTTATACAATTACGATAATACTCTTCCGATTGTGCCAAATCTCCTTCTCGCCAACCCAGTTCACGATAGTAAGGCATTAAATGACATGGGATATAGTGAATCTGCGCAAAAATCTTATTTTCCCGCAAGTAATTATATAAGCCCAGCCTATCATCTACTTCGAGCACGTACAAATGATATGCATGTCCCTCAATAACTCCAGACTGCCCCTTCGCAAATTTTTTGTCAGCAAAGGCTTGATCATATCTTGCAGCGAGCATTCTTCGTTTCTCAAGTCCCTCGTCAGCTCTTTTTAATTGGCTAGTTCCCAAAGCTGCCTGAAAATCTGTTAATCTATAATTATATCCCAATTCCTGCATTTCCATATACCAATTTGGAAATGTACTATTCCCGGAAGCCCCTCCTGCGAATTCTATAGAATTCTCAAAAATTTCTTCACTTTTGGTAATCCCGTGGGTTCGTAATTTCAGAAGTTTCTCATAGAGCTTTTTGTCATTGGTGGTAATCATGCCGCCTTCTCCGCATGCAATATGTTTTACAGGATGAAATGAAAAAATAGCTAAATCTGCAAATTGCCCATTACCACATAATTGTTTATTGCCATTAGAATCTACAAAGTATCCTCCAGGTGCATGACATGAATCTTCAATAATCCATAAATTATATTCTTCAGCAAGATTTCTAAATTCTTCTAGATTTACCGCTCTACCCGCGAAGTCTACAGGTATTAGACCTTTATAAGTTCCCTTCGGGGCACTTTCTAATAAATCTCTCACTTTATCAATATCTAATAGATAAGTCTCTGGGTTTATATCTGCAAATACCACCTCTCCTCCACAATATCTTATGCAATTTGCCGAAGCAGCGAATGTTATTGGTGTAGTTATAACTTTATCCCCTGATTGTATATTTAAAGACATCGCACAAAGGTGAAGTGCTGCAGTACCATTGGAGACCGCTACCGCATATCTGCTGTCTACATAAGCAGCAAAAGATTCCTCAAATTCTGCTATTTTTGGACCTTGAGTAAGATAATCTGATTTCAGAGTTTCAATTACAACTTCAATATCTTCTTCTGTGATATTTTGGCGGCCGTATGGAATTGGTTGATTCATATTATACTTCAAATGTTGGGTCTACATGTTCTTTTATTAAATCTCTGAGATCCTCTACGGATTCCCATTCATCATTTTCTCCCGAATTATATTGAAAACCTGGTGCTACTTTCTTCGCATTGAATTTCTCGATAAAATCCTCTAATTTCCACTTATGAGTAGCCGGAAGAATTGTGTAATATTTACCTAAATCATATGTGTAATAAGAATCGGAATCGGTTATCATTTCTTCGTGAATTTTCTCTCCCGGACGAATACCTACAACCGGTTTATCACAATCTGGACCTATAGCTTCGGCAATATCAGTAATTTTATAAGAAGGAATTTTCGGAACAAAAATTTCACCACCCCAGGCATGTTCCAATGCATGCATTACCATATCCACTCCACCCTGAAGTGAAATATTGAATCTGGTCATTGTAGGATCAGTAATTGGTAATACACCCTCATTTCTTTTTTTGAGAAAAAACGGGATTACTGAACCATTAGATCCCATTACATTACCATATCGTACAACTGAAAATTTAATGGGATTCCAGCCTGTTATATTATTGGCAGCTACAAACAATTTATCTGAAGCTAATTTAGTAGCACCATATAAATTAATAGGTGCCGCAGCTTTATCTGTTGAAAGTGCTACTACACGTTCGACACTGGTTTCCAGAGATGCATTGATTATGTTTTCAGCTCCCATAATATTTGTCTTAACACATTCCATAGGATTGTATTCAGCTATGGGCACATGTTTCATAGCAGCTGCATGAATCACATAATCAATACCTTTTAAAGCCCTATTAACCCTGGCTTCATCTCTAACATCACCTATAAAAAATCTTATTTGCGGATACTTTTCAACAGGATAATCCTGTGCCATCTCAAATTGTTTTTGTTCATCGCGAGAAAAAATAACTAGCTTTTTGAGATTCGAATGTTTGCCAAGAATATGAGCGGTTAAGGCTTTTCCTAAGGATCCTGTTCCGCCGGTTATTAAAATAGATTTACCAGTTAAATCAAACATATTTTTAATTATTTTTTAAACTTCAAAAGTAAAGAGATTAAAACGGTTATAAGTTATCTAGGTTTTTTTTTAATTAATTTTAACAGTGACAATATCCTGTAACCAAACAACCTATTTGACCAATACATTAAGAAACTAGCATGGGAATAAAGGAAAAATTATATTTAAATTTAATGCCATTAAGGTTTTTTGAAATTAATTTAAAATAAGCATTTAAATTTCTTGCAGTTCAACCAATTTCTTGAAATAAGGAGATTCGTCAATTAGATTGGAAAATGTATTTACATTTGATATTTTCCCTTTCTTCATTACTACGATTCGATCTGCATTTTTAATTGTCGCTATTCTATGAGCTACGATTAAAATAGTATAGTCTCCTTTAAGTTCATCAATATTTTCCTGAATAGCTTTTTCAGTTTCTGAATCTAATGCTGAAGTAGCTTCATCCAATATTAAAATTTCAACATTCTTGTATAATTCACGAGCGATTGAAATTCTTTGACGTTGCCCACCACTAAGATTAACCCCGTTATTTTCCAATATAGTATTCTCCCCATCTGGAAGTTCGTTAATAAAATTTAGGATAGATGCTTGTTTTACAGCCAGCCAAAAACGTTCTTTATTAGACTTATTATCATCATCCCAAAAGCTAATATTGTTAAAGACAGTATCATTGAAGATTACAGGATCCTGGGTAATATATCCAACTTTTTTCTGGATACTTCGATTATCAATTTTTTCCATGTCTTCACCATTAAGGATATATTTCCCACTATCTATAGGCAGCAATCCTGCGATTATATTGACCAGCGTTGTTTTCCCGCTACCGCTTTCTCCTACAAAAGCAATACTTTCATGCTTTTTTATGTTTAATGAGATATCCCTTAAAATGGGAGTGTTTTTATAGTGAAAATCTACATTAGACAATTCCATTTTCTCAATGGGTGGCTCAAGCTTGAGTGCTCCTCTCCTTTCTTTGTTTCCTTTAAGTTCTTCTCCAAATGCTGTCATATTTTCCAGGGATCCTGAAACGGCTAAAAACTTGTTCCACCTTGTCTGCATTTGCATCAAATTGGTTAATGCTCTGTAAAAAAATATTAAACTAATTAAAATAGGCCCAAGATCTGATCCAAAAAAAGAGGTTTGAATGTAAATTACAGTAACTAAGACGAATATTAAAATCGGCTCTTTTCCGGCAAATAACAATGCATCCAATTTTCCAATCTGCTTATTACTCTTTTTAATTTTATTTACAGACTCTCTCAATTTATTACCATAAGATTCCAGAGAACCTGTAGCCTTCAAATATTTATAGTTCGCTACATTCTGGATCACCAGGCTCTGAAATACATTATTTTCACCGGTAAGGGTCCTGGAAATATTTTTTGTGTTCTTATATAAGGATTTATATAGAAAATTAGTTAAAACACCTCCTACCGTAACCAAAATCGCAAATTGGGAATCAATTCTAAAAGCAAAGGCCATGTATACAAACACTAAAACTCCAAACTCCAAAGCCTTAAAATAATTGAAATAGGAAGCTGCTACTCTGTCTACTTCTCCAGTCAAAGTATTCTGGATTCTACCAACATCAGACATTACAAAATATTTGTAACGTAAGTTATTCAACCAAGTAATATTATTTAATCTTAGATTTTTTATAAACCATTCTCGAACATTTACTGAATAAATACCAGAAGCATACTGAACCAAACCTTTCGCCAAAAAGAAAATTGCCATAAAAGCTAGTATAGAAACCAGATTTAGATCAAAACCAATATCGTTGATAAAATCAACTATGAATTGTAGTTTTCCTAAAGCTTCAGGATCTACTTCAGAAGAATTATTAACCATTTGAAGCAGAGGAAGGAACATAGTCAAACCAAAACCATCTAAAATACCTACGAATATGCTTAGCCCAACTAAGATAAAAACCCTATATCCCAAATAGGAATAAAAATATGCGAAACTGGTAAAATACTTCCTAATAATTTTTTTTATCAAAACCACTTTATTTAATCATTTTATAAACCGTATCTGCATCATATAAGATTTGAGAAAGCATATTAACAGTCTAATAATACTGTCCTGAAACTGGATCCACTTTTTTTCCTAGCTTTCGCTGAATCCCATCTTTAGTACCACGAAAAAACATTTTCAACTTTTCATTTTTGTTATTTTCCTTTAAAAGGATACTACCCAATAGCTTCATCCAACTTTTTACCAGTTTTAATGATCTTCTCATGGTTATCTCCCTCTCAAACAAACGCATATATAGCATATTTCTGGTTTCGTAATAAAATTTCCAAGGAGGCCGATGATTTGTTTCTCGCTTAGTAAAATGTACTCCTTTAGCAGCAGATACCCACTTAGCTTTGTATTTATACTGGCCTCTTATTCTATGTAAAAGATATTCAGAATCCTCAGTCCAGAAGAATAATTCTTTCATGGGATAGCCTACTTTTTTTATTATTGAAATTGGAATAAGGACTCCCCACCATCCAGGATCTCTTCTGGATATAAAATCTTTTTCTCTTATATAAGGAAAAACCATGGTATTAGTATCTACTGAAGTAACTAAAGTTTCGAGACATGATTTAAATGGAAAAAAATCATCATCCATCAACCATACATATTTCACATCAGATTTTTCTGTGAAATATTTAATACCCTCGTAAAATCCACCTGCAGGCCCCATATTTTCTGTCAATAGTAACTTACTGACCTTACTCAGCGAATCTAAATAATCTCTAGTACCATCTGTTGAGTTATTGTCCACTACAAGAACTTCCGTATTATTAAAAGTTTGTGCCAGCACCTTACATAAGGTGATCTTAAGCAGATTCAAACGATTGTAGGTTACAATGACAACTCCAACATCCGGTTTCATAATTTTGTTTATATTGATTCCAATCGTAGATTAGTAAAAGAATTATACAAAAGATATTAGTAAAGGAAATAAGACTTTACCAATTTTTTATTCTCTAGAAGTGCATTATAAAAATCTTTTCGGCCTAATAAGGATTTCCATGTATAATGAAAAATAATTTTCAGTCCATAATTTTTGATAATATTTTTTTTAGTTGGAAAATTTTCTATCATAAGAATCCTATCTTCTAACTTATTTTTTAAAGTGTTAATTCTATTCCTACCAGAAGTTGCTCCCGCTGAATGAATGTTATATTGTGCAGTCACACTCTCCAAATTATAACCTTTTCCATATCGAAGTAAACTGCACCATATAGGCCAATCTACTGTAAAGAAATCATTAAAGTTCTCCCATGGAGGCAAATCCAGGGCTGATTTTTTAACAACGGCTGAGCAAGTAGTAAATTGATTTTTTCTTAAAACCTGATCCAAGTTTATTTCCCCATATATTTTTCCTTCACTTTCTTTTCGAACCTTCGACTCATTTAAACTTTGCACTTTAGATCCACATATTGTATAATCTTCATTTTCCAATAGTAATTTCAACTGCTTTTCCAACTTGTGACTATCCGTCCAAAAATCATCACCCTCACACAGCGCTATATAATCACCCTCACATTCCTTCAAGGTTGAAAGCCAATTACCCACCATCCCTAGATTTTGATCTCGCTCAATAACTTTTATAAGATCAGGATATTTACGTTCATATTTTTTGCAAATAGCTAGTGTATTATCCGTAGACTTATCTTCTCCAATTATAATCTCGTAATCAAAGTCCAATTTCTGACCAATGGCCGATTCCAGACATTTTTCTAAAAATTTCTCGTGATTATAGGTAATAATACACGCTGAAACTTTAATCCTTTTCTTTTTCATCCTCAGGAATTAAAGATAAATTGACATAAACTTTTCTACCAGATTCAGGATCAGTATAATACATATTCTTGTAACTGCCATGGGTTAAAGCTCGAAGCCTATTTATAATATTTCTATAAGTATCAGTCTCATCCATATTTATTTCCAGCAGTTCCTTAAAATCACGCTTAGAAAAGAAATTACCGCCAGTTTCCGGTTTTTTAGTCAAATAATTACCATCGAATATTTTATCAAAATTTTCTTGTAACAATTCCATTTCAGCATTTAAAACACGATTATATAAAGTAAGAGAGGTATCCCAAGAAAATTTTTCTACAAATTTTCGAGATATAATGGGACCATTATCTAACTTTTCATCCATTTCGTGAATAGTAGCTCCTATCTGGAGATCATTGATGATAGAAAATACCTGTGGATACCACCCACGATTAACAGGATTATACCCAGGATGAATATTTATACAACGAATTCCGTTAACTAATTTAGCAGGAAAGAATTGATAGCAGTGTACTGATACAACCATATGGAAATTTTCCAAAATCCAATCAGTCTTTTGGTTGACATCTAAAATTTTATTTTGATTTTTAAAATCTATATGATCCCAAATATCAGTTGGAACATTACTATGATAAAAATCGAAATTTAAATTTGCTCTATTTTTCTTATTAATTAAAGATTGGATCTTTTCATATTGCTGAAGATTATCTATAATAACCAATATCCTTTTCATCTATCTAATGTTCAAGTTTTTCTAGAATAATTTTTGCAATGTACTCTATCTCTAATGGGGTTAAATTATAAAAAAGAGGAAGACACATTATTCTTTTAGAAATATCTTCTGATATGGGAGTAGGTTGATGATTTAAAATTTTCGAATATGTATTAACGGAAGGATAAAAATAACGTCTGGGAAAAATCTCGTTCTTATTCAAAGCCTTTTCCACCTTAAGAAGTTCTTCTTCAGATGAAAATATTACTGGAAAATAAGAATAATTGGTTTCGTTCTCTTTTATTTTTTGAAAATTCAGTTTTTCTGATTTACCTAGAAGATCTAGATACATTAAATACTTCTCTTTCCTATCTTTCAATACATCATCAAAATATTTTAAATTGGCAATCCCCAGAGCGGCGTGAATTTCTGTCATTTTTCCATTAAATCCATCCTCTACTACTTCCTTTTCTTCATTATGCCCAAAAAACCGAATTCTCTCCACCTTTTTCCTTAAGCTACTACTGGTTGTGATACAGGCCCCTCCTTCGCCAGTATTATAAAGTTTTGTAGCATGTAAACTTGTCGCAGAAATATCTCCATATTGAAGTAAACTATTTCCTTTGTAGGAACTTCCAATAGCATGTGCGGCATCATAAATCACCTTTAAATTATGTTTTTTAGCGATCTTCTCAATTTTTTCTACGTTACAGGCTGTCCCAAAAACATGGACCGGCATTATTGCTACAGTATCTTTGGTTATTAAACCTTCAATTTTTTCTTCATCTATATTTAATGTATCTGGATCAATATCACAAAAAACAGGACTACAACCTTCCCATTTGATCGCACTAATAGTAGCTACCCAAGTGAATGGCGTAGTAATAATATCGCCTTTAAGCTCTAAAGCTTTTATTGCCATTTGCAATGCTACAGTGCCATTCAGAACCAAAGTAAAATTGGGAATATTCAATTTGTTCTCTAAATCCTTTTCCAATTTTCGAACCTTTGGACCATTATGAGTTAAAATTCCCGATTTCCAAACTTCTTCTAATAAATCGGTATATTCCTCTAAGGGAGCCAAGGAAGGTTGAGTAACAAAAATTGATTTTCTTTTACTATTCATTAGACTTTGATTTAAATTCCTCTAATAGACGAGCTTGATTGATATTTTGCGAATATTCAATATTTTTATCTTTAATACCTGTTACCAACTCATAAAAATAAATCAGCATATTCCTGAAGTGATTATCAGACTCTAACTCAATTTCTCTCATGCCATCTTTATTTGTTTCTAGAATAATCTTTGGTTTGAAAGATTCTTTAGCTGTGAAAATTCTATTGGTATACATTTTACCTTTTGAACCTACAACCTCCAAATTGCACTGGTAAAAATTATCAAATCCAAAAGAAAATTGCGAAAATAACTTACCATTTTTCTGTTGCAACGTACCCCCTCCCCAAATATCTACATCAAAATTACTATTAGAATTACTCTTAGCAGAAGTAATATAAAGTTCGGGCCCCATGAGTATTTGAGATAATTTTATGGTATAGGCCCCCGCATCCAATAATGCACCCCCTCCAAGTTCTTTTTTATATCGAATATTATCTGAATCTGTAAATGGAGGGAAACAGAAGGTACTTCTAATAATTCTTATATCACCAATTACGCCATTATTAATGATTTTTTTTATTTCAGATAATTGGGAATGAAATCTAAACTGAAAATTTTCGACGAGAGCTAAATTGGATTCTTTAGCAATTTCATTAAGTTCTTTAACCTCTTCATATTCACAAGCCAAAGATTTCTCAACTAATACATGCAAACCTTTCTTTAAAGCTTTCTTTACCCAAGTGTAATGCAGTGAGTTGGGTAGAGGAATATAAACTGCATCTAGTATATTTTGTTCTAGAATTGATTCATATCCTTCGTACAAAGTGTAGGCATAAGAAGTTTCCTCCATATTTTTGGGGTGCCTTGATGCTAAACCAACAAATTCAAATTTGTCGGACAGATTCTGGATCTCGGGTATTAAAGACCGCATTGCAATATTAGCAGCACCCAAAACTCCGACTCTTATCTTCGAACTACTTTTTAACATAAATTAAAGGATAATGCAGCCATAAGACTTCTGGCCTGAATGTTTATATAATTATTATGTTTTATAAATGTTTGTAATTGGCTATATGTCATCCAGATAAAATTATCCGGAATCTCTTCGGCGAAACCGCTATCAGCAAAAACTATCATATTTCTATTTTGCTCTCGATAAAACCTACCTCCTTCTTCAGACTGCAATGTGTCAAATAAAATTTTATCTTCTGTAGCTTCAAGTACATAATTCAAATAGGGAATAGGATTTTCAGATTTCGCAGTAAATTTTTCTGTCAAAGATTGTACTGTAGGTGCCAGTTCAATTATATCAAAATTTCCACATTCTAATTTTGCCTGAACCAGAAAATGTAAAACACCATTGATGTTTTTGCAAATAAAAGCGCAGATTCCGTCCTGTGCTGGTTTAACCATTGGTTGGGTCCAATTAATAACTTCTCTATTGCTAATCTTAATTTTGGCAGCGATAATTTCGAAATACTTATGATCTATGTGATGAATGCTAGTATTGTCAATAACCCAATCATTTAAGGCAGATAAAGGAATTTTGGTTACATCTAACTCAAAATTACACTTATGATTTGTAATAAAGAGAATTACATCATTTAAAGTATTTATACCCTTAGCATCATTCGCACAGGATTTTAAAAGACCTTTATTGAATTCGTGGGAAGAAATTTCAGAAATAGAACTTACTAGACTCAGACTTTCGTATTCAAAATTACCCAATGGTATTCCCGAGATAACTGTCCTGGTGTCCATGTTAACAATATTATCTATTAGCATCAACTCTTTTATTTGAGCTAAGCTTAACCACATAAAGTTCTCTAAAACTTCGAGTTCTTCTTTTACATTGATTATAATATTTCTATTCCTTTTTTTTAGAAACCTACCACCTTGTTCTGATTGCAGTTGATCCAATAGAATATTTTCTCGGGTTGCCTTTTGAAAATATTCTAAATAAGCTGGTGCCTTTCCCTTATGTACCCTTGAATAATTACTTTTTGTTGCTTGTAATGTTGGTGATAATTGTACATAGTTGATATTACCCGGTTCAACTTTAGCTTGCATTAGGAAATGTAGAACGCCATTAAACTCTTTGGTGATAAAACCGAGGTATCCTATTTCAGGCTGATTAATTATTGGTTGATTCCATTGGTGTTTCCCCCCATAATTAGTGGTTACAGAAAGTCCATCGATGGAAAAAAATTTTCCTGAATGATGACTTAAAGAAGAATCGTTAAATCCCCAACTCTCTAATTCTGAAAAAGCAATTTGTTCAACCTCAACTTTTATAATTGAATTCTGCCTCTTAATCCACTTAAGAGCTTCTTCAGTTGTAACAATTGAATTTTCCTTTTCTAAAAGACTTTTTAAAAATATTTTGTTCAATCTTCTCTCCATCCGGATATTATTCAGAAATTACTGCAAAATAGTTTCACCCATTTCTTTTAGATATTCACCATACTTAGATTTACCATATTGCTTGTAAAGTTTGGCCAGTGAACCTTTATCAATAAACTTACTTAAATAAGCTACTTCCTCTATGCAGCCAATCATAGTACTCTGCCGATTCTGAAGCACTCTAATAAATTCTGTAGCATCATCTAAAGATTCTACGGTGCCCGTATCAAACCAACTCATACCCCTGGTCATAACTCCTACTTCAAGGGCATCATTTTGCAAATACATTTGATTAATGCTACTAATTTCCTTTTCACCGCGATCGGAGGGAGTCACCTTCTTAGCATATTCAACTACGTTGTTATCATAAAAATATAATCCAGGTACGGCATACTTTGATTTCGGGGAACTTGGCTTTTCTTCAATGCTTTTGACTTTTTTATCCTTATCAAATTCCACAACGCCATATCTTTGAGGATCCTTTACAGGGTACGCAAAAATCGAAGCACCACTGACATCTGTTTTACTTCTTAATAAGTTAACAAGACCATTCCCATGAAAAATGTTATCACCTAATGCCAAGGCTACCTTTTCATTACCAATAAACTTCTCACCTATAATAAATGCTTCAGCCAGTCCATTGGGTTCCTCCTGTACTGAATATTCAAAATTACAGCCCAAATGGGTACCATCACCCAATAACTTCTTGAACGCTTCCTGATCATTAGGAGTTGTAATAAAGAGAATATCTTTTATCCCTGCCAACATTAAGACCGATAAAGGATAATAAATCATAGGTTTATCATAGACTGGCAGTAATTGCTTACTTACAGCTATCGTAATAGGGTATAATCTAGTACCACTCCCCCCTGCTAAAATAATTCCTTTCATAGATTTTATTTATATTGTTTATTATAGTATTCCCTATATTTTCCTTTGGTTACATTATCTAACCACTCTTCATGCGATAAGTACCAATCGATCGTTTTTTCCAAGCCTTCTTCAAAAGTCACAGAAGGCTTCCATCCAAGCTCTTCATTAATTTTACTTGCATCAATAGCGTAACGTTTATCATGGCCAGGCCTGTCTTTAACGTAAGTAATTAATTTAGCAGAGTCACCATCTGTTCTATTCAATTTTCTATCCATTATTTTACAGAGCAGCTGAACCAGTTCAATATTTTTCCATTCATTAAATCCTCCAATATTGTATGTTTCTTTAATTTTTCCTTGGTGCAGTAAAAGATCAATCGCAATAGCATGATCTTTTACATAAAGCCAATCCCTTGTATAATTACCATCTCCGTATACAGGTAACGCCTTCTTTTTAACTATGTTATTAATAAATAGTGGAATCAATTTCTCTGGAAATTGATTTGGTCCATAGTTATTCGAACAGTTAGAAATAATATAAGGTAGTCCATAAGTTTCGCCATATGCTCTTACAAAATGATCTGAACTTGCTTTTGAAGCTGAATATGGAGAGTTTGGATCATAAGCTGTAGTTTCGGTAAATAATCCTGTATCTCCTAGCGTACCATATACTTCATCAGTGCTAATATGATAAAAAAGCTTATCCTTAAAATCATTTTTCCAATTTTCTAATGCAGCATTTAAAAGGTTCATGGTGCCTATAACATTTGTTTTCACAAAAATTAAAGGATCAGATATCGAACGATCAACATGTGATTCTGCTGCGAGGTGTATTACCTTAGTAAATTTATATTTCTTGAACAAATCACTAATTTCCTGAGCGTTATTGATATCAGCCTTCAAAAAAGTATAATTCCTTTCTGATTCTATGTCCTTTAAATTTTCAAGATTGCCAGCGTAAGTTAACGCATCAAGATTAAATATGCTGTATTCTGGATATTCATTAACCAGCAATCGCACTACATGTGAACCTATAAATCCTGCACCACCTGTAATTAAAATGTTCATAATGATAAATTAATTTCCTATTGCATAAAATTCGAAACCTATATCCTCTTTGGTTTTTCTTTTCAATAATCTTCTGCCATCAAATAAAAAAGCAGGTTTAAGCATTTTGTCATAAATCATTTGCCAGTTAAGATCTTTAAATTCATCCCACTCTGTTAATAAAGCTACGGCATGAGCCTCCTTTGTTGCTTCATATGGAGTATTTACCACCTTCACTTTGGTACGGTTTTCCTCGGAAGAACGAGTATTCAAGTAATCAAGGTCAGCATAAATCTGTTCTTTTTTTACTTTTGGATCATATATAACAATCTCTGCTTGTTCATTCAGTAAATAATCTGCGACATAAATCGCTGCCGATTCACGGGTGTCATTAGTATCTTTCTTAAATGCCCAACCTAGAATGGCTATTTTTTTACCTGAAACGGTATTGAATAGCGTTTGAACAATTTTATAAGCGAAACGTTTTTTTTGGTAATCGTTCATAATTATTACCTGCTCCCAATAATCGGCTACCTGGTGTAATCCAAAAGATTTCGAAATGTATACTAAGTTTAAAATATCTTTTTGAAAACAAGAACCTCCAAAACCAACTGAAGATTTTAAGAATTTTGACCCAATCCTTGTATCCATTCCTACGGCCTTAGAAACCTCATTTACATCTGCTCCCGTCTTTTCGCATAATTCACTCATAGCATTTATACTTGAAACCCTTTGAGCCAGAAATGCATTTGCCGTAAGTTTAGATAATTCAGAAGACCAGACGTTGGTAGTTAATATACGTTCCTTTGGAATCCAATGTGCATAAATATCAACTAAAGACCTCACAGCTTCTTTTCCTTTTGGAGAATCTAAATCTCCTCCTATCAAAACCCGATCTGGATTCATCAAGTCATCTACCGCCGTTCCTTCTGCAAGAAATTCAGGGTTTGATAAAATTTGATAATTTACTCCATTCCCGGTATTCTCAAGGATGTTTTTCAATGCTTCAGCCGTGCGAACTGGCAAGGTAGACTTCTCTACAACAATTTTATCGTTCTTGGCAACTTTTGCTATTTGGCGAGCACAAAGTTCAATAAATTTAAGATCGGCCGCCATTCCTTTTCCTATCCCGTATGTTTTCGTTGGAGTATTTACGGAAATAAAGATCATATCTGCCTTATCTATTGCTTCATCCACATCTGTTGAAAAAAATAGATTTCTCCCCCTAGCCTCCAATACTACCGCCGATAATCCTGGCTCATAAATTGGGATATTCTCAACATCATCATCATTCCAGGCCGCTATTCTTTCTTTATTAATATCAACCACGGTGACGTTGATTTCTGGACACTTTTGAGCAATTACAGCCATAGTAGGTCCGCCAACATAACCAGCACCGATACAACAGATATTTTTAATTTTCATTTTAATATATTCAATAATTTATATTGAGAATTTAACAACTCATTTCTAACTCTTACAATAATATTACTTGAGATGTCTATAACTTTCTATCACATCTATCTCCCAATACACCTTTAACATCATAAACTACAGAAACTAGCTGTTTTAAATCATCAAAATTCAGGCTAATGAATTCCTTATGCGCCACTGTTAACAATATCGCATCAAATTTTGAATCTGGTTGATTTTTTGTTGTTTCTAACCCATACTCGTGCATTACTTCAGCAGGATTAGCAAGAGGATCATATATAGTAATATCTACGCCATATTCTTTTAGACTTTTAATTACATCAACGACCTTAGTATTGCGAACATCAGGACAGTTTTCTTTGAAGGTGATACCTAGTACTAAAATTTTTGAGTTTTTGACCTTAATATCATTTTGCAGCATTAACTTCACTAGTTCAGAAGCGACATATTGCCCCATGGAATCATTCATCCTTCTACCTGCAAGGATAATTTCAGGGTGATATCCAATTTCCTGTGCTTTTTGAGCAAGATAATAAGGATCTACACCGATACAATGTCCACCGACTAATCCTGGTCGAAATGGCAGAAAATTCCACTTAGTACCAGCAGCTTCCAGTACATCCTGAGTATCAATCCCCATCATATTGAAAATCTTTGCTAATTCATTAACAAATGCAATATTAATATCACGCTGAGAATTTTCAATTACTTTGGCGGCTTCTGCTACTTTGATCGTCGGAGCTAAATGAGTTCCAGCAGTTATCACTTCAGCATATAAATCGTTAACTTCTTTTCCAATTTCCGGGGTAGATCCTGCTGTAACTTTTAAAATTTTTTCAACCGTATGCTCTTTGTCTCCCGGATTTATTCTTTCAGGTGAATATCCTACAAAAAAATCCTGATTAAATTCTAGTCCAGAATGTTTTTCAAGAACAGGAACACATTCATCCTCTGTTACTCCGGGATAGACTGTGGATTCGTAAATCACTACGTCTCCTTTTTTCAAAACCTTTGCTACAGTTTCACTACTTTTATAGAGAGGTGTAAGGTCTGGACGATTATTTTTATCTACCGGTGTGGGAACTGTTATAATATAAAAATTACAGTCAGAAATATCGATAAGATCGTAAGAACAAAATAAACCCTTAGTATTTTTTAAATCAGCCTTTTTTATTAGCGCAGACTGCAGTAAATCATCCTCTACTTCCATCGTTGAATCATGACCGTTCATCAATTCTTCTACCCTAGCTTTATTGATATCGAATCCTACAACGGTATATTTAGTGGCAAACAATCTTGCAAGAGGTAATCCTACATATCCTAACCCTATAACTGCTATTTTTTTTTCTTTCATTCTATAATTTTTTATTCCAAAAGTGATAAATAAACTCAGGTTTCTGCGGAACCAAACCATATCTTTTGTAGACCTTGAGTGCTTTTTCGTTCAATTTTTGAGTGCCACCTACTACGATTGGACAGCCCTCTCTTTTTAAAACTGATTCCATAGCTCTCATTAAAGCAAATGAAATACCTTTACCTTCATATTCCCTCTTAACAGCAAATAGAGGTGTTCTTCCCTTTCCGTCTTTTATATCAATTGTCGCAAAACCTACAATTTCTGAATTCTCTTTATAAACTAAAGTGTGGGTAGCTAGCTTCTTATTAACTGAATTTATAATCCAATTTTTAAATATCTCGTCACAAACTTCCGGAGCTATTTTTGGATCTAAACCAAATCTGCCTTGCCGGCCTGCTAATTGAGCTAATTCGATTAATGAATTGTCCGGATAGTCTTCTTCATAAAAGCTAATTTTTCGATGAATCGGAAACTCATCAATAATCTTCCTTTCTAACGGTACTCTATGTATGATTAAGTCTACATCAAAATCTGGAGATAATTCTAATTCTAACTTTTTTTCCGAACTATAATAGGCTAATTTTATTTCCTCACGAACCATGGATTCAAGAATATTTTGTCTTGAGCTGGTATCGCTTAGAATATTCTTTTTAATTTCTGCAACATTGAAATTAAAAAAGTCCGTATCCCATTCTAAAATTTTATATGGTTTTTCCATTTAATCTAAAATAATTATAGAATAGAAACTACAAATTTTCCCAATACCATTTAACAGCCTCATTTAATCCTTCATCAATGGCGTGAGTTGGCTTATAATCAAGTAAATTTTTAGCTTTATCTACGGAAGCAAGTGAATGTGGTATATCCCCCGCCCGATTAGGACCATGTTTTACTTCTATATTTTTTATTTCAGGATCAAACTCTGAAAGATGCTTTTTAAGAATTTGTGTAAGCTCAACTAAATCTGTCCTATCCCCTACTGCCGTATTATAAACCTCGTTGACAGCTTCTGGATTACCCGTAACTATCGCAAGAAGGTTCATTTGGATCACATTGTCTATATAGGTAAAATCGCGGGAATAAGTTCCATCGCCATTAATTACCGGACTCTCATGTTTCATAAATTGCATTACGAATTTAGGAATTACCGCGGCGTAAGCTCCATTAGGGTCCTGCTTTCTTCCAAACACATTAAAATACCGTAATCCTATGGAATCAACTCCATATGATTTATGAAATATATCTGCATAAAGCTCATTCACATATTTAGTTATGGCGTAAGGCGATAATGGTTTTCCTATTTCATCTTCAATTTTCGGTAATTTTTCTGAATCGCCATAAGTAGAAGAACTGGCAGCATACACAAACCTTTTTACTTCCGATTCCTTAACAGCAATAAGCATATTTAAAAAACCTGATACATTTACGTCATTACTTGTTTTAGGATCTTTCAGAGATCTAGGAACAGATCCCAAAGCAGCCTCATGCAAGACGTAGTCAATCCCTTCACATGCCATTTTACAGGTATCTATATCTCTTATATCTCCTTCTATCAATTCAAAAGATGAATTTTCGATAATAGGATCGAGGTTTTTTCTATGGCCAGTGGCAAAATTATCGAGACATCGAACTTTCGCTCCCAAACCAATTAAGGTTTCACAAAGGTTAGACCCAATAAAGCCGGCTCCGCCAGTAACTAAAATTTTTGAAGCTGAAATTTTTTCTTTCTGAGATTCAGTAATCAATACGTTAAGTTTTAACAGTTTTCAGTGGGCAAATATAAAATTTCTCAATGAAGTAAGCTTAATGTCCACCCTAAAGAATTGCCAAAATAACAATGTTTTATATACTAAAACACTAACGTGAGTATTTCCATTGCGTTAACTGGGAAAAAAAATTATATAACTATTTTCAGAAAATAGGCCAGAACCGAAGCCTATTTCATTCGAACGGGCATTCTCAAACCTCGACATTTGCCAATTGTTTAAAGAGAAATGAATATTAGAAATAATTATTTCCAATTCTAAATGGTTCTTCTCTAATTGGTGAAAATTTTATAATGCGATATATTGTGCTTCATCAATAAGATAGATTTTTTGTTCAAAATAAACGTACTCGATAAAATATTTTTCTATACATAATAGTAATACTCGCATTTATAAACAATGATCTAAAAACTCTAAAGTTCTATCCTATTTCAAGACTACGAATGTATGCAAGACTGTACAAATTTTAAATTTTAGAATCAGGATATTTTTTAACAAAATGCCTAACCAAATGAGAACCAATAAAACCAGCCCCTCCGGTTATTAATATTGCATTTTCTTTTTCCATTATTTTAGAACTTTGTAGACTCCAAATGTATCAGAGTGGTTGCTATTATTTTTTCTTCAAATTTCCCTGATTCATATTTGCCATCCAGACGATTATTTAAGATTTCAATAGCATTGGAACCTAATTCTTGTGGATGCTGTTCAATATAACTTAGTGAGGGAGTCAAAAACTCAGCTATTTCTCTACTTATATACCCTATAAGCTTTAAGTCTTCAGGAATATTTATTTTCTCTTCGTAGGCTATTCTGGTCGCCATGATTGCACTTTCAAAATCTGTACAAAGCAAAGCTTCTATTTTCTTTTCAGTAATAAGATCCCTTATTTTTTTCTTTAAATCATCAGGTTTTGTACTGGTGGCCATCATCGCAGCACCTTCATCCTTTAAAGCTTTTTTATAACCTTTTATTCTAAGCTGACCTATTCCCACATGATGAATTGCAGAGGCCAGACCTATTTTTTCAAGACCTTTTGCCCTGAAAAATTTAGTTGCATCAAAAAAGCTCTTTTCATCATCAACACCAATCTTATCAGCAGGTAGCCCTAAATTTATCCTATCATAAATTACGACTGGAATGTCATAGTCCAAAAGCGCGAATAAATGATCATACTGCTGCTTTTTCTGCGTCTCTTCAGAAACCGCAATTAAAACGCCATCAACCATACCGGAGGTTAGCATATCACAGATTTGCTTTTCCCGCTCAAAAGACTCATTAGAAATATAAGTGATTATTTGCTGATCATGCTTTTGTGCCTCTGCTTCCATCCCAGAAAGCACTCTCGCAAAAAAACTATTAGAAATATTAGGGATCACTACCCCAATTGTACCCGTCCTGCTCTTTTTTAGATTTACTGCAACAGGATTAGGCCTGTAATTGTGTAAACTTGCAAGTTCTTTAACCCGTTTAGCAGTTTTCGGACTTATTTCGGAACTGTCATGTAAAGCTTTAGAAACTGTAGAAATACTTACATTTAGTAGTTTTGCCAGTTCTTTTAAAGTTATTTTACTTTTCATAAGCTATAGGGAAATTGAGTATAAAGGTTAAAAAAAATCCTGAATTGGCACAAATAAAGATTTTCGATTTGACTTCAACACTTATTTTTCAGTCCTTTACTAGTAAAAGAATTTAGATTTGTTCGAAAAGATTGAAATTACTGAAAATCCGCCACCTAAAAATATATTAATTTGGGATGGTGATTGTGGTTTTTGTAAATTCTGGAAAACCAGGTGGCAGGAGAAAACAAAAGGAAAAATTGTTTTTAAAACCTTTCAAGATTACGCCAGTCATTTTCCTGATATTCCAATAAAAGAATTCAAGAAAGCCAGCAGACTTATTGAAACCGATGGAAAAATTTACGGCGGGCCAGATTCGGCTTATCGTAGTTTATGGCACTCAGGCAATAAGGTATGGCACCAATTATACAACTCAAATTCTATATTTAGATCTTTGAGTAATCATGGATACAACCATATTGCGAAGAATAGATCATTCTACTTTAAGCTAACTAAACTTTTATTCGGAAAAGACCCCTTAAATTTAAAACCTTACTGGTTATTGTACTTAATCTTTTTGGTTGTAATAATCATTATAATATGAAGTTACCAAAATCATACTGGTTTTACATATTTGCGGCTGTTATCACCATTATTGGATATATTACAGGTTGGTATTTCTTTTTATTACTGGTATTTCCATTAGGCATATTCACCTCTAATCGAAATGAGAAATAGGCAGTTTTTCCACTGTAAATACGGAGTTAAACTTATCCTAAATCCATTGTAGTGTTTGCTTAAATGCTGCTTTCAGTGTAATTTGATTTTAAATAAAATTCAATTTAAAATGAAAGATTACGGGACATTATCGCAAGCAATAAATAAGCTTAAACTTGAAGAAGGATACGAAGAAGACTTTAATTTACTTGATGAAGAAATTCAAATTAAATCTAAAGAACAAACTTTTGGAACTGAAGAATTTGAAGTGGATAAAGTTTTACGTTTTGAAGGTATGAGTAATCCTGATGATAATGCTATACTTTATGCCATTACAACTTCAGATAATCATAAAGGACTCCTCGTAGATGGATATGGTATTTCGAGTGGGCAGATTTCAAAAAAAATGATGAAAAAGTTAGACCTAAAGGATCATCGCGAACTTGATTAGCCAAAGTTAAACTTCTATTAAAACGTTCATGATGATTGGGCAAATCATCATGTCATCGTATTTTTGAATAGAAATTAAAAAAACAATAAATAAAAACTATGAATTATTTAGGTTTAGATTCAGATAAAACAAAAACAACTGTTGAAGAACTCAACGTACTTTTAGCCGATTATCATATATATTATCAAAAACTTAGAAATTTCCACTGGAATGTTATCGGAAAGAATTTCTTCGATCTTCATGAGAAATTTGAAGAACTTTACGATGATGCAAAATTGAAAGTTGATGAAATTGCTGAAAGAATTCTTACATTACGCTACCAACCAACCAGTAATATGAGTGATTATCTGAAAGACTCTAACTTAAAGGAGTCTCCATCAGATATTTCTGATAGTAAAATGATTGAATTATTACTGAATGATCACGGTCTTCTTTTAAAACAAATGCGGAAAGTGGTAGAAGTTGCAGATACCGGAGGTGATGAAGGTACTATAGACCTTATAGGAGCTTACATTCGTGAACTGGAAAAAACCAGTTGGATGCTGGATGCATGGAAGATGAAAACAAGTGAACAACATAAACCCGTTAAAAAATAACTACTATTATTTATGCAGGATTTCAACATTCAAGATTCAATTAAAGGTATATGGGATAAGTTAGAAGGTTGGATGGACACTATAATTTTAGGTCTTCCAAACTTCCTATTAGCCATTCTGGTTTTCGTCATATTTATATTTATTGCCAAATATGCCGGGAAGATATTTGATAGAATTTTCCATAAAAGTATTAAGCAGGATTCCATCCGTCAAATGGCGGTCAAGGTTATTAAAGCTATAATAATACTGATTGGATTTTTTATCGCCTTAGGCTTATTGAATCTTGATACCGTATTAACTTCTGTTTTAGGAGCGGCTGGTGTTGTTGGTTTAGCTATTGGACTTGCCCTTCAGGGAACTTTAAACAATACGTTCTCTGGTTTGATCTTAAGCTTTTTACCTGAGCTTCAAATTGGGGATTGGGTAGAAACTAACGGTTTTGCAGGTTCTGTGATGGAGATTAATCTTAGAAATATTGTTATAAAGCAATCAGACAATAATTATGTAGTGATTCCTAACGGTAAAATCATTGATGAGCCTTTTAAGAATTTCACTAGAACATCACGCTCCCGAGTATTTGTAAACTGTGGAGTTGGCTATTCTTCAGATCTTGAAATGGTTCGAGATCTTACCATTAAAACTATTGAAGATATTTTTCCACAAAGAGGAAATGAAGAAGTGGAATTAATGTTTCAGGAGTTTGGTGATAGCTCTATCAATTATGTTTTGAGGTTCTGGACAGATGTAAGTAAGAATAGAGATATTTTAGTTGCTCAAAACACGGCAATTATAGCTATTAAGAAAGCTTACGATGCGAAAGGTATTAATATTCCATTCCCAATTAGAACAATTGATTTCACTAATAAACTTTCACTTAATAAGAATGGGGATTAATTAAGATCCTATTTAAAAACAAGAAAGCCTGTTCTATTGGAACAGGCTTTTTTATTGCACTTATTATCTAGTAAAATTCACTTCTTAGGTTTTGTTTTTATAACGGCAGAACATATAAAATTTATGTGAAATTCTTCCACTCAAGACCCGCGAAGCGTTTTAAGATTTTTTTATCTGCAAAGTATTATTAATAGTGTCATTCTAAACTAGTTTCAGAATTTCATAAACTAAGATTCAATAAGCTACTTTGATACCCTGAAATAAATTTAGGGTGACGAAACAACTATAAAATAAAGACTGATATACAATTAGAGTACGTTATCAAACTTTGAAAATTTAAGACCCCCAGTAAAGCTTTAGAGGGTTTACCCTTATAGAATAAAAGTGAGCCCCTAAGAAAAGTCAGTTTTAGGTTAAGCTCAACTTATTTACTTTTATCAACTTCTAAATTAAATTGATTACCAAGGCTATAAAAAGATTCTGAAATAAATTCAGAATGAACTTTCTTTTGCTTTTCAAATAGTCCCTTTTTGGTATATTCTTATGCTACACTTCGGATAAAAAACTCATCAGATCAGTAAACATGAGCATTCCTCGTTTTCTCACTTCTTAAAACTTTAAACCTAGCGTAAATTGGAATCGTGCTCCCTCGCTTCCGGCAAATATGCTAAATTTCCCCTGAATAGCATCTGCACTATTAATCCAAAGGCCTCCACCATAGCTATCATGCCAAACCTTACTGTTTCCTTCTTCCGTCCATACTCTACCTAGATCATAACCTCCATAAACTCCCAATTGAAAGGGAAGAAAGCTTGTTTTTACGGTGTTAAAGGAATATCGTAAATCGGCACCTGTACCAAATGAACTTTTACCTGAATACCTCTCCAGTCTATAACCTCTCAAACCACTTTCTGCCCCTAATTGAGCAGATTGGTAAAATTCATATTCCTGGCCAATATTTATATGGGCTTCAGCTCTTGTTTTTATTACCAGTTTTCTATTACGCGTTAGTGCATTGTAGAATCCCATGTACGGCTTAAAGTATCCATACTGTCGGTCAGGTTCAGCTGTATTCATTTTTGCTCCAAGATTCAATTCAAAAAGCATCCCCCTGGTTGGATTTAGAAGATCATCATAACTCTCATACCTGTACATCGCGTCTAATCCAGCAAAGTATTTTCTTCCGAATAAATCTGGAGCTGCACTTACAAAATCTTCGGTTACATATCTTCCTTCATCATCCTGTACCTCTATCGCTTCAAAACTTGCCGTAAATCCGAAGAAACTACCAAAAGGTGTTTTATTCACTAAAGCTGCTTTGGCTGCATATTCATTTAAACCAACCCTATTATAATCTAAATCCAACTCATCTTCAAAATTCCTGGTTTCGTTTCCAAAACCAAAAAAGTTCTCTGAATATTTAGGACTCGTATAGTTTACCCCCAGTAATAAATTATAATTTCCAACAATACTAGCAAATTCAGCCTCATAAGCCAATTCAAAACCATTGGTGGCTGAGTGATATTCTCCAAAGAAAGTATACTGTGAAGTAAAAGGATTTCTTTTAAATTTATTTACAGATTTAACGTATTCAAGACCAAATGAAAATCCCTCGTCAGGATTATAACTTAGATCTGGAAGAATAGAACCTGATGAAAAGGTCTTTTTATCCTTATCATAGGTATTGATCTCATAATTATCTGTAAATCTAAGCTTTGCGTTATTTAGCTCATTTACGGTATTAGGTAATGATTTATGATCATAAAGCTTTAGGTTACCTCCATTTTCTACCGTATAACTATCATTATTCTGTCCGCCAATTACCCGAACAAAAATTTTGGAAGGTCCCGTACCTTTTACAAAGATTTTATCATCGTCATCCAATCCATAAACCCAAATCTCTTTTGTTTCATCAAATTTATAAATCTTATCACTCAGGTTTTCTGCCCGCTCCCCTTCTTTATTTCTAGTTATTGTAACCCGTGTATTTCCATCTTCCATACGAATCACATCAATGAAGTCGTCTTTATCTGTACCTGTAACAATGGCTAACGTGGATAATTGGTCATAATATCGTTCAGCAATATCTACAATATTATTACGACGCCCTTTTACATTCTCTATAAGCTCCTGAGTAGTCTCGCCCATTGTTTCCTTCGGAAGCTTTGAAAAGGCTTCAGCGATGACTTCATCTGAGATATTATCCTGAATATATTGAGCCTGTTTCATCCACGTTTCTTTTCCTGTATTCTGAAGAAGAGATCTATCGAGGCCCATGGCGGCAATATTAAACCACTCAACATCTTTAATATCATCTCCATAGACCGCAAATTGATTGGCAAATCCTGTAAGTGCTCTTAAAGTTCCGAAAAAAGCACCATCGAAATTTGAAAATACCTGGTCACGATCTCTGGGTATTGGTTCAAAATAATGTCTTCCTTCAGCATCTTCAATTTCAGCCCAGCGCCACTGATCCTGGTGCCGATCCCAGTCACCAATTAACATATCAAAAACCCTCGCTCTAACATAGGCCGATTCGTCAAGAATATACTTTTCATCCCTTCTTAATCTTTCCAACATATCTGAAGTACTTACAATATCATGGTCTGGATTTCCAAAATATTCATATCCCTTCCAACCTTCTTCAGGTCTTTCTACAATCATGTAAATATCATCTCCATGTACCGAATTATATTTTCCTAATGCCTCCTGCTTGGGCAGATAAAATACTTTTGGGTTCGTATGATACACACCAGCCGCACTACTTAGGTCTGGAATAGCCAGGAAACCATAGGGATGAGCAGCCGTATAGAAATCGGTTAAAAGATTTTCAGCAACTGTATTTTCCAGCTTATTTTCAACAGCTTGATTTTTAAAGGCTACATTTTGAAGAAATAATAATGCATCTTTTCGCACTCTTCTAATATTATACTCTCTACCTAAACTATCTTTTACTCTTAAAGAAACCGTTTGGTGGCCTCCGCCCTCGCGAACAACCTTCAGCCCTCCATAAAGCGTATCTAAATCAGCCACTTTTAAAGTAACATCAGTCCCGTAAAGCTCACGATATCTTTCCCCCCAGACTGTCTCATGTACCGGGCTTTTATCGGTATCCTCTTCTTCCTTATATATAGACGTTGTAATTGTCTGCGGAAAACTATCAGGATATTCTTTAAATTCAAATGGAACCGGGGTTTCTAAAATTTCCTTTTGAAAAAGTAGCTTTGGCTTATTCTCTTTATTCCCATAAAAACTCACCCATGAAGAACCATCTTTAAAAATATCCAGAACAGCAAAACCCTGTCCGTTATATGCAAAAACGCCATCATTACTCAAAGTCGCATAAGATGCTTTAGAACCCGAACCGGAAACGATCTGCTTTACACTATCATGCTCTATATACTGTAAAGAATGTTCATGTCCAGAGGCAAAAATCACCCTTTCTGATCCCTGAGCGATTATAGATAACCTGTTGGCGAGAGATTTATAACGATTGTTCTGAGCATCCTGAATGGAGACTCCTCCAGTAGTTCTAATTAAAGTAGCCAATGAGCCTAGAATAGGTAAAGGGATCTTCTTTTGAGAAGGATAAATGTGCCTATCTATTGTATACTGACCCCCGTGCACACCATTGGTATAAACCGGGTGATGCAAAGCAATTAAAACTGTTTTATTCTGATTCTTTTTGATCTCTGACTCTAACTCCAAGAACATAGCCTCCCTGGTCTTTATCTGAGCGCAATTATCATTAATCTTTGGGTTTTTATCCCAATCTTCCAGATACCATTGAGAATCAATTACAATAAGCTGAATGTTTTCTGAAATTTCTAAAGATTCTAATCCGCAACCAATTTCCGGACTCCAAAGTAAAATATCATCAAACTTGCTTTTAAGATAATCTCTTTGTCTCTCTAAGCCGTTTAGTTTTTCATTGTACCAGTCATGGTTTCCGGGGATCACCACTACTTTACCTTCATAATTTTCTATGGCATCAAGTTGGGCGTCCAGACGATATTCTGCAGCTTCACGACCTGATGCTCCTTCCGGTGGCATTCCATCCGGATAAATATTATCTCCGAGAAATAGGGTGTAATTTTCAGTTTTGTTAACCGAATCTAAAAATGTTTTAAAAGCGATCAGTCCCAGGGATGTCCCCCCAGGAGGAGAATAACCACCGTCTCCAAGTAGATAAAATGATTTTTCAATTTCTTTATTATCAGGATATCCAAAATCAGACTTTGGCTCGCCATCTCTATATTTAGGTTCCACCGTGGCACAGGAAAAAACAAGGGACAAGATGAAAAACGGGGCTAAAAGTTTAACTTTTTTCATAGAAAATAATGGTCAATTTTTTTTGTAATTTGGTCGATGCATTTAAGAATATATGTATGAACAATCTCATAGAGAAAGCTGATAAATTTGTTGAAGAATTATTTAAAGAAAAATTACCAAACACCTTTATTTATCATAACTACCAGCACACAGAGCGGGTGGTTAAAAGTACTAAAGAATTAATCGATAATTCTGAAATTAATGTTAAAGAGGAAGAGGCTCTAATACTGGCGGCCTGGTTGCATGATACGGGGTACATTCATACGTATAAAGGGCATGAAGAAAAAAGTGTTGAAATTGCCGAATCTTTTCTTAAAGACAACAATGCCACTGAAGACCTTATTGCGAATGTTAAGCAATATATCTTAGCTACCAGATTCTCTAACACACCTAAATGCCTGGAAGAAAAAATAATAAGGGATGCAGATTCTTCTCATTTTGGAAAAGATTATTTTGAAGAAACCAGCGAATTTCTGAGACAGGAGCTGGAAATGCATAATATCAAGAATTTCACGAATGCCGAATGGTTGGAAGAAAACATCCTGGTGTTTACTGAAAAACATCAATTTTATACAGACCATGCTCTTGCTGAATGGAAGCCTAAGAAAGAAGACAATCTTCTAGAGCTGATAGAAAGTAAAAATAAACAGGAGAAAAAATTAACAAAGGAAGAACACAAGGCCAGGATGAAGGCGAAATATAAGAATGAGAATCCTGAAAGAAGTATTCAAACTCTTTTTCGCGTCACCTTAAGAAATCACATAAAATTAAGTGATATAGCAGATACCAAGGCAAACATTTTACTCTCTGTAAACGCTATCATTATCTCACTAGCTCTCGCAAATCTAATTCCAAAACTGGAAGCTGAATCAAATAAGCATTTACTTATTCCCAGCCTTATTTTAGTTCTTTTTAGCGTTGCGTCAATAATTCTCTCAATCTTATCTACGCGCCCAAACGTTACTAGTGGGGAATTCACAAAGGAACAGGTTAAGAATAGAAACGTAAACCTATTATTCTTCGGAAATTATCATAAAATGCCATTTGAACAATTTAAATGGGGCATGAACAAGCTTTTGAAAGATAAAGATTATGTTTATGAGATGCTTATGCTGGACCTGCACTTACTCGGTAAAGTATTGCATAGAAAATATTTTCTATTACGTCTTACGTACACTGTTTTTATGACAGGGATCATCGTTTCTGTAATCGCATTTATTTTTGCATTTTACTCACTGTAATTCCTCCATGAGGTCTTCATAATTAAAAACGTTTTCGGGATGGTTGCGATCTGGGGAATATAAAACATTTACTCTAATTGCCTTTAATCCAACCACTCCCTGAACATCTTCCAGATCCAGTAATTCAATGTCTTCCCCAAAGTAATTTTTAGCCTGAAGATATTGTACATATTGAAGATATTCCCTTTCATCGCTACTTTGCGAGTACACAATTGTCATTTTTCCCTTCTGGGTAACACGCTCTTCTGTACCTTTCACAAAGGCTTTATCTATACGTTTTTTAATGATCTCATAACGCGCATTATAAGTGCCATCAACATCAAATTTCTTTTCATCCATTCTGTATCGAATAGACATCGTGCTGTTATAAACCAGGATAAGAGATGCAGCCTCCAATTTAATTGGTGTATTTTCCTGTAATTGATAGAAACGGTTTTCCATTTCGCACATTGTACTAAGCTGCCACAACCTTAGATTAAATAAATAGACTTTATTAAAAGGTCTTTTATTAGCCATCGAAGCTCCAATATACATATTGTGGTCTACCCCATCTGTCTTATATCTTTCAAAATAATGTGGGTAGATTCCCTGTGCCTGAACCTGTTTTTTATCTATATATCTGGACATGGTTCTATTAATTTGCTGCACCGTTTCATCATACTTCTTACGATGATTATAAACCAGACCGGTTTCAGGGTTCAACATTTCCGTATATTCCTCAACGAGCTCTCGAATATCTTTAGATTGCTTTTTTAAATGACTCATTAAAGGATTCACTTCTTTCTTAAGAAGGTTAAAAACCTTTTGTTCACTACTGGCATTAAGTTTATTCTGAAGTTCTTCCTTAAAATCTGAAATTCTATACTTTACCTGGTCATAAATTGGTAATTCTTCAATATCATAGGCTTTTCTAATAATATCAAGAATAATTTCTAATTGATCTAATAGATCTTTCTTGATTGCATCATTTCTAGCTTCCGAAGAAGCCACGATATCTATCTGACCATATAAAGGGTAGACATCTTTAAAAGAAATATCTTTAAAAGAAGCCAATCCGTCTTTATCAAGATCTTTTATAAATTTTTTAGCCTCCTTCTCAAATACCCATAAAACGCTGGGATGAATAGAGGTACATTCGCTTTGAATAACCGCTTTCACTCTATTTTCAAAATCGTTTCTATTTCTTTCTACTGTAGTTATTATATAAGGAAGAATGTCATCTAGCTTGATGGCGTTAATACTATTCAACTCATTCTTTCTTTCTGAAGCAAGCTCCAGTATTCCCAGTAATTTCCCGTTTTTTGCTATAGGAGCCAACAAACAACTCTTTACACTGTTCTTCTTTAGATTTTTCGCAAGAAGATTGTTGTTATCCTTTATATAATTATCCACATTAGAGATGGTGAAATATGAATTATCATCAATCAATTTTTGGAAACCTTGTTCACAAATCCCGGTATCGCAATCATTCACCATTTTTTCATCAAGGATAAAACTTTTTGCAGATTCGTTTTCCATACGTTCAAAAACCATATCTCGCCGATTGAAGACTGTGAAGCCTACCTGCAAATCTGAAATCTTATAAATAGATCTAAAAATCTCCTGTAGTTTCTGAAGTTCTTCTGCTTCATTAACCTCTTCAAATAGTAACGTTGTTTTTAATTCTGAAATAGCATCATCTATAGTAACATCGGTTAGATTTACGATGGTGAAACCTTTGAAAATATAGCTGTTTGGCGGAATTTTTTCTTTCCACAATTCTAGATCATCAACATTTTGAAGGAGAACATCTACATCTTTTTGAGTGATCTCAGGCGCATCATCTTTCTTGAATATCTCAACAAAATCGGCATTCATGGCTATTCTATAATGCCTTTTTATCCCCTCTTTATCCGGAATATCATAATACATTGGCCTGGAAATATCTACCTCATAATTATAATATTGTCTAAGAATCTGAATGCAAGCAAAAATATAAATAAGCTCTTCATTCATATTTCTGAATGAAATTTCAAAATTATCACCGGCATTCTCCAAAATTTGGGTTAACCTTTTTGAAGAATTGAAAAGAATATTGTGAAAGGGAACAGCAGCTGCCTTTATTTCATTATTGGTCAAAATACTGGGAAATAGATCATCCAGCAGAATTTTGATAGGCTCCTTAAATTTCTTTAAGAGCTTAGGATCTTCAAATCCTTCGGTTAATTCAGGATAGTCAGAAATATATTTAAGCATATTCTCCATGTACTCTTTGGAAATACTACTTTCAATCTCTTTAACTTCCTTTTCATATTGCTCAATGACCTTATGAAAACTTATATGTATATCGAAAGGAAAATCTTTTAACTGCTTCATCATAACCGGATAATTTAAGGTAAAATTAAAAGTTATTGAAGCCTCAGTACGGGAAGCTTGTTTAAATTAACAATAATTTATAAATATTGAACATCTATGAAAGTTGAGTTCTTTATTTTTGCTTAAAATCTAACTTATAATGAAAAAAATATCGATACTTTTTGTGGCATTAGCGCTTGTGTTAGTGGGATGCGAAGAGGATAAAGGTTACTTCCTGAGTGGAAACATTTCAGGATTGGAAGATGGCAAACAGGTTTATATAGCAGAATATGATGCATCTACCAATTCTACAAAAGCTCTTGATACTACAACAGTACAAGAAGGGAAATTCGAAATTGATATGGGGGAACAAGATCTCCCTAAACTCAGCTTTCTGAGATTTGAAGGAGTAAATGGTAATGTCATTTTCATTTCAGAAAATCAAAAAATTAATTTTGAAATTAATAAGGATAGCCTTAGAAACACCAGAATCAAAGGTGGAAAAGAAAACAAAGCCCTTTCTGAATACTTAGACCATTTAAACGAACTAAATCGGAAAATGGGAAGTATGCAGCAGGATATGAGACAGGCAATGACCTCGAGAGATACTGCTAAACTTAGCAGCATGCGTAAAACTCAGCTTGAATTACGTGATAACGACGAAAATTTCAAAAAGGAATTATTCAACAGGAATAAGGATTCTTATTTATCTGTAATGCTGTTAACAGATATGCTAAAAATGAGATCACTTTCTTCGGCAGAAGTCAGGGAAATGTACGCTGAAGTGTCAGACCGTATTAAGGAGACTCCTATGGCACAAAACCTTAAGGAAGCATTGGAGCAATCCAAGGCTGCTGAAATTGGCAGTAAAGCTCCTGAATTTTCAGGTCCTACACCAGATGGTGGAGAATTAGCGCTAAGTGAGAGCCTGGGAAAAGTAACCATCGTAGATTTTTGGGCTGCCTGGTGTAAACCATGTAGGGTAGAAAATCCTAATCTTGTTAGGACTTACAATAAATATAAAGATCAGGGGCTTAATATTATCAGCGTTTCTTTAGATAGACCAGGCCAAAAAGAACGATGGCTTAAGGCTATTGAAGAAGATAAGCTTGAGCAATGGAATCATGTTTCTAATCTTCAATTCTGGAATGATCCAATAGCCAAGAAGTATAAAGTAACTGCTATTCCAGCCATGTTTGTTCTTGATGAAAATGGGGTAATCGTTGCTAAGAACTTAAGAGGTGATGCTTTGGCAAACAAAATTGGAGAACTTATTCAATAAGGAATAATTTCATGTAAAATAAAGAGGCTGTCTAAAAAGTGAAGGTAATGTTATTTTGAGCGAAGTCGAAAAATCTATATTTAAGATTTTCTCCGATTCTTCATTTCATTCAGAATGACACTTTTTAGACAGCCTTTTTTTATTAGTTCAGCTCAAAACCGACATTTACCTTTATTTTGATTTCCAGTTCTCCGGGTGCGATTGTTTGCTGACTGCCCTTTGAAGCGCTCATTTCTACTGCTGCATCCATTCTGTAAACAGGTTGGAAACTATTATAATCCATTTCACTTATTGACTTTGCTTTACCTATATTTTGACCTAAAGGTTCTGCTAATTCCCGCGCTCTATTCTGGGCATCCAAAACCGCTAATTTCCTTGCTTCTTTTTCATATTTCTCCATTTCTGAAGATTTAAACTGAATACCATCGATTCTATTAAGACCGTTCTCTAAAAGACCTTTCATCACTTTTTCATAGTCTTTAAGATCTCGCAATCTGATTGAAATTGCCTGATTCGCAACGTAACTATAAGTTTTGTCATTATAGTCATATTGCTTATTCAAATTTATATATTCAGTTTTAATGTCTTTCTCATCAATATCCTGGGATTTGAGATATTTAATCACCTTATCTACCACGTCATCATTTTGCTTCTTTACAGCAGCTGCCGATGGACCTTCATGTTCAATTCTAGATTTTATGAGCACTTCATCCGGCTCCACTTTTACGATACCTTCTCCTGTAACACTCACCATTCCCTTTTCAAGATTTTCCTGGGCGAAAATTGAGGTGGAGGCAATTATAGCCATTACAAAAAATAACTTTTTCATTTTAGATAGTTTTTAGTTTCGGTTGAATATAACCAAGAAGAATACCAAACTATATATAGCCCGTTCTTTGTAGTAAAAATAATATTACAATTGGAATCGCAAGAAGAGCAACCATAAGAAGATGACTCTCAAAAACCCAGGGAGCGAGCAACATAGTAAGAAAATATCCTCCTGTCGCTCCTCCAAAATGGGCATCATGTCCGATATTATCAGTTCTTCGTTTCATTCCATAAATAGTATAGAATAGGTAGCCTATTCCAAAAACATAGGCAGGAACGGGAATAACAAAAAACAGTCCTAAAGTCATATCTGGTTGCAGTAATATGGCGGAATATAAAATTCCCATTACCGCACCGCTGGCACCAACAGCGGTATATTGATAATCTTTTTTATGAAAAAAATATGAGACCAGGTTCCCAAATAGCAGGCTTCCAATATAGATTAGTAAAAAAGCGGTAGTTCCGATCCCATAGATCACCACATTAGCGAAAAAATAAAGGGTAAGCATATTCACAAACAAGTGACTGGTATCCACGTGGAGAAAACCGGAAGTTAAAATCTGATATTTCGCACCACCCTTAATATCAGCTACATTAAATTTATATTTATTAAAAAAAGCCTGATCACTAAAACCTTTAAAAGAAATTAAAACATTCACTCCTATGATTACGAGCATTGCTAAGCTCAATTCTCCCATATTTCCTTAAGTTTAATTTCAAATATACCATATATTTGCGGAAAGAATTTTTATGCAAGGATTAGTTTTTTGGTTGATCTACCCTATCCTCTGGCTTATTTCCATCTTACCTTTTCGAATCTTTTACATAGTATCAGACATGGTATTTATATTAGTCTATCACGTAATTGGTTATAGAAGAAAAACGGTTCGTGATAACTTAGAATTGGTCTTTCCTGAAAAGTCAGAATCAGAGATAAAGCAGATTCGGAAAAAATTCTATAGGCACATGTGCGACATGTTTCTGGAGATGATAAAAAGTATTAGTATTTCTGAAAAGGAAATAGAGAAACGTTTCACCTTTACTAACGTAGAATATTTAAGAAAACTTGAAAGTCTGGATAAGAGTTTAGTAGTGATGCTAGGTCATTATGCGAGCTATGAATGGATAAATGCCCTACAGCTCTACGGTCTGAAATATAGAACTTACGGGATATACAAGAAAATCAAGAATAAGCAATTTGATGACCTTGCAAAAAGGATCAGAGGCAGATTTGGCGGTACATTGATAACTACCAATAAAACCACCGAAGTAATACTCAAAAATAGAGAGAAAGGAATTCTGGGAAATTACGCCATGATTGCAGACCAGTCCCCCAAACTTAGTAGAGCAAGGACCTGGGTAAACTTTATGGGAATTAAAGTACCTGTTTTTGAAGGATCAGACAGGCTGGCAAGAAAAATGGATATGGCTGTTGTATATCTTCATGTAGAAAAAGTTGGACGTGGCTATTATCAGGCTACACTAAAACCGATTACTGAAGACGCCCCAAATGAGCCTAAACATGCTATTACCAGAAAATTTGTTGAATATCTGGAAGAGCAAATCTATAACAAACCTGAATATTATTTATGGACCCATAAACGATGGAAGCATCGTAATGAGTCCATTCCTAAAAATGCCGAAATTATAAATTAGGCTATAATAGCTTCTATTTCCTTGATCATTTTTTGGGCAAGATCATCGGCTTCTTGCTGAGATTTAGCTTCCGTATAAATCCTGATGATCGGCTCTGTATTAGATTTTCTCAAATGCACCCAATTTTCAGGAAAGTCAATTTTAACACCGTCTACCGTGGAGATTTCCTCATTTAAATGTCTTTTCTCAACAGCTTTAAGCACACCATCTACGTCAAGGTCTGGAGTTAATTGAATTTTATTTTTGCTCATAAAATAAGAAGGATATTCATTTCTTATTTCTGAAACTTTTTTTCCTTTTTCAGCTAGATAAGTAAGAAATAATGCGGTTCCTACGAGACTATCCCTTCCGTAATGAGATTCAGGATAAATAATCCCTCCATTCCCTTCTCCACCAATCACTGCTTTATTGTCTTTCATAAGCTGCACTACATTTACCTCACCTACAGCGCTTGCTTCATAATTTCCATTATGCTTCTGGGTGATATCGCGAAGTGCTCTGGATGAAGATAAATTACTTACCGTATTTCCGGGAGTTTTTGACAGCACATAATCTGCACAGGCTACTAAAGTATATTCCTCACCAAACATTTCTCCATTCTCATCTATAAAGGCAAGTCTATCTACATCTGGATCTACCACAATTCCAAAATCTGCTTTTTCTTTTTTAACCAATTCGCAGATATCTTTTAAGTGTTCTTTTAAAGGTTCAGGATTATGTGGAAAATGACCGTTTGGCTCACAATAGAGCTCAATCACTTCTACTCCCATTTTTTCCAACAAAGCAGGAATAGCGATACCCCCTGTTGAATTAACTGCGTCTACGACCACTTTTAATTTAGTTTTTGCAACCTTATCTGCATCTACAAGTCTTAGTTCTAAAACTTCTTTGATATGTCTATCAATATAATTGTCAATTGTAGTTATTTTACCAAGATCATCTACTTCAGCAAAATCAAAACCTTCAGTATCCGCAATTTTCAGAATTTCCGCACCTGCATCACCATCTAAAAACTCACCTTTATTGTTTAATAATTTTAAGGCATTCCACTGCTTGGGATTGTGGCTGGCTGTTAAAACAATACCTCCGTCAGCTTTTTCTATAGGAACTGCAACTTCCACAGTTGGCGTTGTAGATAAACCAAGGTCTATAACATCTATTCCCAGACCCGTTAAGGTATTCATGGTCAATTCCTGGATCATTCTACCAGATATCCTGGCATCCCTCCCTACTACAACTTTTAATTCTTTTTTTCCTGTTTCCTTTTTTAACCAGCTACCATATGCAGCGGCAAATTTTACAGTGTCTAAAGGGGTTAGGTTATCGCCAGTCTTTCCGCCTATGGTTCCTCTTATTCCTGAAATAGATTTTATTAATGTCATCCTACTATTTAATATTTATAACTTCTTTATAAAGAAAACGCAGGGTTTCCCATATTTAGCAAATATACATGGCTGTATTTCTTCTCTCCAAAACTTAACAAAAATTAACCCTGTTATTCTTTAATTTGTATCTTCCCCTAATGAACTTTTTGGCGCATATTTACTTATCTGGAGACAACGAACAGGTGAAAATCGGCAATTTCATGGCCGATTCTATTAAAGGAAAAAAGTACCTGAAATACCCCGGAGATTTACAAAAAGGAATTATACTTCATCGGGCTATAGATTACTATACAGATACCCACCCAATATTTAAACAAAGTACTCAACGATTATTTCCTATCTATGGTCATTATAGTGGAATTATAGTAGATATTTTTTATGATCATTTTCTAGCCGCAAATTGGAATCAGTATTCAAAGATTCCTTTGAGAGATTATACCGAACAATTTTATAAGCTACTTGAAAGTAATTTTGAGATTCTACCGGTAAAAGTGAAGAATTTTTTACCCTATATGGTAAGTGATAACTGGTTATTAAGTTATGCTGAAATTGATGGAATTGAGAAAGTACTTTCGGGTATGAACAGACGAACCGGGAGAAAGTCTAATATGAATTTAGCTGTAAAAGAATTAAAGCTGTATTACGAAGAATTTGAAGAGGAGTTTGAATCTTTTTTTGAGGAAATTATTGAATTTTCAGACATAAAAATTGAGGAAATTGAGGTCATTTAAAAAGGCCGGATAAACCGGCCTTAATTTTTTAAAAAAAAATTATAACTTATTTAACGAATCTCCATCTACCGTTAATAAGTTCCACTTCTTTAAGATTTTTGCCTTTTTGAACAAACCAGGTATCATTATTTCTCAATACCATAACCCCTTCTATAACATACCATTCGCCATTGATATATTCTGGCTCCGGATTTGTTGGCTCAGGTTCTGTTGGTTCCGGCTCAGTTGGTTCTGGCTCAGTTGGTTCAGGCTCGGTCGGTTCTGGTTCAGTAGGCTCTGGTTCAGTAACTTCTCCAGGATACATTACATTTATGCCTTCAATATCTCCATTGGAAAGAGAATAACGTTGTACAGAATATAATGAGCCATCTTTTCTTGTAATGGTCGGCTGGCCATTCGCAGAAAATGAGTAAGGGCTATACATCATTATAGATCCAAGATCTAAACCTGCAGTATATTCTGCACCATCATAACCTGCCTCTACATAGGTATAAAAATTATGTTCTCTTCCTGAAAGGATATTATCAAAATGAACTGAGATCGTCTGCTCTCTATCTGCTCTACTTTGTTCATGCCATAATCCTACGGCATGACCAATTTCATGTATTGTATTTCCAGTGGAACATCCATCAGCCAGGGTAATTGGTTGTCTTCCTCCAACCATACCAACATAAGAAGAACATCCTCCTCCGGGAGTGAAATATACGTAGTTAGATTCTGCAGAACGTTGCACAAATTTTACTGCAGTATTGCTCTCCCAGTGACTTATTGCATCAGATACTCGTTGCTGATTAGGCAAAGAAGGATCAATTTCATAAAACACAATATTATCAGGCCAGAAATTTTTAGTACGCCCAACACTTTTATTTGTTGAAACCGGCTCTTGACCTGCTTCAAGAATAAGATCTACAGGTGTTTTTGAAATATTTGATTCGGGTAAGAAAATATCTCCCTGATAGACATACTTGTTGTGCAACTCTTCTACAGAAAGTTTTCTTCCTGCAAAGTAAATTTCGGATACAACCCCAATTTCATTGGGAAATGCAATTTCAGTCATCTCATCAATAAAAACTGATTGATTTTGATTTTTCTCAGCAATAGAATCTGAAACATTTTCATCATTACAAGAAATAAAAGCCAGTAATGGAATAGCCAAAAGAATTTTTAGGTTTTTCATAAGTAGGTTTTAAAGAGCAGATTGAATTCGATTTGGATTAAAATTCAATCTGTAAAAATTAATAGTTGTTAATTGATCATTATTTACACTTTATCGATTTTCGAAAACAGTGTCATTATGGAAGTTAAAAATGCTAATTGTGCAAATATTCCACACCAACTGTGGTTTTCACTTTAATTTACACATAAAGAACCCTTGATCTTAAATTAAAATCAAGGGTTTATTGATTTAATTATATGTAAAACCAGTTACCTCTTATCAACTCAACTCGTTTCAATCCAAATGGACTTTCGTAGTACCAATAATCATAGTAATACATAACTGTTAAGCCATTTATAGTATAGTATTCACCATTAATATAATTTGTCTCAGAACCTCCATCTGTAGAAGGATACATGGAGTTTACTCCTTGAACATCTCCACTTGACAGTGAGCTTCTTTGTGCACTATATAATGAACCATCAGCTCTAGTTATAGTAGGCTCTCCATTTTTAGAGAAAGAATAAGGACTATACATCATAATAGATCCAAAATCTAGATTGGTAGTAAATTCTTCACCATCATAACCGGCACTGGCATAGGTTTCAAAATTATATCCTCTACCACTTTGAATATTTTCAAAATGAATCGTGATATGTCTATCTCTGTCCACACGGCTTTGCTCATGCCATAGACCAACCGCATGACCTATTTCATGAATTGTGTTTCCTGTAGAGCAAGCACTGGCAAGCGTAATTTCTTGTCTCCCTCCAGTCATCCCTACATAAGAAGAACATCCTGAGCCTGGGGTAAAGTAAATATAATTAGATTGTCCTGAACGCTTTACAAACTCCAGGTTTGTATTTGCCTCCCAATGGCTAATTGCGTCGTACACCCTATTTTTATCAGGCAAACTACCATCAAGATCATAGTAGACAACGTTATCTGTCCAGTATGCTGAAGTTCGTCCAACACTTTTATTCTCTGGAACATCTTCACCTTTTTCAAATACTAGTTTTACCGGGCTTTTAGAAGACTTCCCTTTTGGAATAATTATATCTCCCTGATAGATATACTTTCCATTTACATTTTCTACCGGCATTTTCATACCAGTATAATAAATATCTGTAATAGAACCTTTAGATTCAGGGAATGCTATTTCAACTAAAGGATCGTTTGAGTTAGAAGTTGTGATTTGGTTTTGATTTTCAACTTGAATATCTTCTGAAACGGGGTCATCGCTACAAGCCATTATTGATAGAACTGGTAGCCAGAAGAATAATTTCAATTTTCTCATAAGTAGGTCTTTTTTAATTTTAAGTTTATAATATTTAAACAATTTTTATTCAGTGGTTTACAAAGTTTGTACCATTTAAATTAACTGAATTTTAAGTTAATTTTTTAACAGTTAAATTCTTACAAAGATTTAAGTTTCATTATAATTGAAAGTAAATGGAATAGAAGCATTTTATAGTCTTTTTTATGTCAATGAACAGCTAAAACGATAGTATTTATAGTGTATTACGAAAATTAAGTAAGTCTTTTCTCACTTGTATATTACTGTAATACAGTTACTAACATAGAGCTATTTTTCAATCTGAAAAGAATATTGCCTTTTTTATCTAAAAAAAAAGCTGTCCGGAAAAGATCCGGACAGCTCCACACATTCCACAATGGAATGAGTATTTAACCCGCAAAATTAGTCACCCCCCGGTTTAATAATTGAGACGGGTTAAATTAAGATTGCTTAAATATCTAAATCACATAGTATAACTTCGATCTGAGCACTAAACTCACTAGTTTCAAAGCTATCTGGCACTTCAATTAAAATAGCATCAGTTGAAAGATTAGGATCTATCATCATTTGTGCTGTATATTGGGTACCACTTCCATTTTGAGTAATTATTATACTATAACCCAATATACTTCTTTCAGAACCTGCCAACGTCCCAATAACTATTTCTATATCGTCTGATGTGGTAGTTGAAATAATAATATTCCCTACTTCCGTTCCGTTAAGAAACTCCAACGGATAAGCTGTTGGGGTGACTGTAGTAGTTCCAGAAACACCTTCTAAATAAGCATCTAATGGTGTATCGCAAATAGAACATCCTGAGCTATTTATTAATGCACCTGCCACAGTATTGTCACAATTATCAGCTTCATTTAGAACTCCGTCATTATCTATATCAGGATCGCACACATCGCCTAAATCATCATTATCAAAATCAGCCTGATCTGGATTACTTACTGAATCACAATTATCTTGATCATTGCAGATTCCATCTCCGTCATCATCTCCGCCTGCCTGAGCACAAGGATTATTACAAGTGTTTGAAGAATCATCTGGACATACATCATCATTATTATCAACATAACCTGTTGGTTGCTCACATGCTAGTTGAGAAACACTAGGATCTCCTAATCCATCTCCATCAGCATCCAAATACCAAATAGTTTCTTCACCTATACCAGGAGCTGTATCATCACAATCGTCATTATTGGCGACATAACCATTTGGTTGCTCACAATCATCCAGAGTATTATTTGGGTTACCTAACCCATCTCCGTCAGAATCTTCATACCAGGTAGTGGGTGTTGTACATGTTTCATTTCCACAATCTGGATCAGGATCATTTTTACAACCTTCATTTTCATCTCCGTTGTCTATCCCGTCCTCATCGCAATCTAATGTTGGATCATTTATGTCACAACCTACTTCACCACCATTTTCTCCACAACCAAATCTTAAATGTTCATAATCCACATTTTCTTCCCCATCAAAATTAGCCATGATATCATTATAGCTTAAAGTTCCTGAGATCATTAAGGGATCTACATCTCCGTAATTTTCTTCCCAGTCAGATAAGGTTGCTTCAAAATAAACATAGGGATCATCTTCATCGAAGCCATCTGGTAATTCCGGTAAGGCAAAACATACTGGTTCAGTATAATATTCTCCATCATCATTTGTCATTGGTTCCGGACCTACTCCACTGTAAAGAGAAACACCTGTGTTGTCTATACCATACCAAATATTAACTGTATAGGCTGCTGTAAAGTGTCTTTCATTTGCATCACAAAAGTTTGCAAAGAAGCAAAAATCTAGTGCCAGGTTTGTTTCTAATTCAAAGAATAAGTATCCGTATTCATTTACCATACGCTTGTCATAGCAAAGAACTTCTACATCCACATACTTTTTAGTTCCAGCAGAAAGGTTAATAATTATTGGTAGAGCATCATCAACATAATTTGCCAATGTAGATCCATCTTTAGGTGCTACCCAAATTAAATTATCTCCTGAATCATATACAGCGAAATCTGTAAGGATGTAAGTACCTTCTGGTAATTCCAACTCATCACTTTCTAAAGTGAAGTATTCATCTATTCCATCATCATCGTAATCTCCTGGAGTGTCTGATAATGCTATTTCGATCGTTTCAGGACCGGTGTAACCTTCTCCAGTAAGTCTTACCTCAACGTAAGATGGAACTGCCTCTGAACATTCCGGAAAATCACTGAGATGATCTTTCGCCTGTTGCATCTGCTTATTGAGATCGTTAACAAAAGTTCCAAAAGCCAGCGTTGCCACTTCACTGTCATTTTCAACTACCGATCCTGATTCTTCTTTGGTACAGGAGGTAAAAAAAATACAGAGAAATAACGCACTTGCTATTAGTTTATAAAAGATTTTCATAATTATTGTTTTGGTTAATTATATAAGGTGAAAAAGGAGGTTATGAATTATATTATCATCCATCAACCTCCTTCATACCAAAATTTCAAATACTATTGAGGTCCATCCTCATCATCACATCCAAAACGAATATGTTCGTAATCTACATCATCATCACCATCAAAGTTGGCCTCGATATCATCAAGACTTAGCATCCCAGACTCAACAATTGTTGGAGGAGTTGCATAATTACCATCCCATGGCATTAAAGAAACTTCGTAATACAAATAATTTTCATCATCCTCTACACCATCTGCAGGCATTGGCAATGCAAAACATACTGGCTCTGTGAAGTACTCACCAGCGTCTGTTTGTTGTCCCTCAGGACTAACACCGGAATATAAAACTGCTCCATTACTGTCTGTCCCGTACCATATGTTTACACTGTACATAGCTGTAAAGTGACGTCCATTTTCATCACAATAGTTAGCGAAGAAACAGAAGTCTAGTGCAACATTGGTTTCTAATTCAAAAAATAAGTATCCGTATTCATTTACCATGCGTTTGTCATAGCAAAGAACTTCTACATCTACATACTTTTTAGTTCCAGCAGAAAGGTTGATAATTGTTGGTAGAGCATCATCAACATAATTTGCCAATGTAGATCCATCTTTAGGTGCTACCCAAATTAAATTATCTCCTGAATCATATACAGCGAAATCTGTAAGGATGTAAGTACCTTCTGGTAATTCTAAATCATCACTTTCCAATGTAAAATACTCAGCCTCTCCGTCATTATCATAATCTCCAGGATTTGGACTTACTGAAATTTCCAAATTTTCCGGGCCGTCATAACCTTCTCCGGTTATTGTTACAATAACATAGGAAGGAATTGCATCTGAACATAGAGGAAAACCACTAACATGTGCTTTATCCAGCTGTGCTCTATTTGTTAGATCATTTAAAACGGTAGCAAAAGAAATGCTTGCCATATTATCATCGGATATAACTGTACCCGGATTTTCTTCTTTGCTACATCCGGCAAAGACTAAAGCAATAATGATTACTGAAGCCAAATAATTTCTAATTTTTTTCATAATTCAAATTTTTAAGTATTAATATTTAGAATGGTTAAAATTGTAATCCGCTTAAAATTAAGCTTAGGTTTAATAGTTTATTAAAATGCCAACCGGAATACCGGTTGGCAAATTTTTATTTAATCATTAATTCCACAAGTAACTGTATGAACAATAATCCAGAAATCTCCATCTGTATTATTGAAATCGAAAGTGTAGTTAAGTGTGTTGGCATTTACCTCTCCATTTCTATTGTATTGTCCTGGAGCTTTCGCAACATTCCCTGATGGTTGAGCTTCACTTAAATTTACGTGCAGTTCATCCAGCGAAAATCCGGAAAATAGACTTATAGATAATTCTACATCTCCGTCTCCATTTAAGGTTACCGTTGCATTTCCAACATGAGTTCCTTTACTCAAGTCATTTTGACCTGCACCAGCCCAAATTTTATAGGTCTCGGTATCATCTGACTGATCAAAATTTTCTGCCCATCCCCATCTATTTGCGTTTGAGAAGGAATTAATGGGAGTATTACCAAACATAAATGCTGTTTCACATGCTCCACCACCATTAGTGTTCTCACAATCATCCGGAACTCCATTACCATCACTATCAACTGTATCATCTCCATCCTCACAAACATCACATCCATTAGGAACACCATCTCCGTCAATATCTTCTCCGTCATCAAATCCAGGACACTCATCACAAGCATCTCCTACACCATCCTGATCTGAATCTGCCTGATCTACATTAGATACATCTGGACAATTATCACATAATCCTCTGTAACCGTCACCATCTGAATCATCGCCTTCAATACATGGATCACTAGGACATCCAAAGAAGTTCTCAGTCCCACCTAATGTTGGACATCTATCACAAGCATCTGGAATACCATCTTGATCGGTATCAATAGTATCATCTCCTTCATCACAGATATCACATTCATCACCTACTCCATCTTCATCTGAATCTGTTTGATTTGGATTGCTATCCTCAGGACAGTTGTCACAAGCATTCCCTAAACCATCGTTATCGGAATCTGCTTGATCTGGATTGAATTCATCTGGACAATTGTCACAGCTAGCTCCCAGACCATCATCATCATTATCCTGTCCAGGACAAACGTTCTGATCTGGATCACATCCAAATCTTAAATGCTCGTAGTCTACATTATCTTCTCCATCAAAATTGGCCTCGATGTCATTAAGACTAAGTGTCCCAGTAATTACATCATCTCCAGGATTTGGATAATATCCATTCCATGGTTCTAAAGTAACTTCATAATATAAATATGGTTCATCCTCGTCCACTCCTTCAGGAGGAGATGGTAATGCGAAACATAAAGGAGCTGCAGAGAATTCCCCTTCAGCACTAATTGGTGCAGGAATATTGGTATATAACGGTGTACCATCATCATCAACACCTAACCAGATACTTACACTATAATTTGCCACAAAGTGACGATCTCCAATACAGTAGTTTGCAAAAAAGCAAAAGTCCAGAGCGGTGTTTGTTTCTAACTCAAAAAATAAATATCCATATTCGTTTACCATACGTTTATCATAGCAAAGCACGTCTACATCAACATATTTTTTTGTTCCAGCTACCAGGTTTATATTTAAAGGAAGTGGATTGTTCACAAAATTTGCAAGTGTTCCTTCTTCCTCTGTAGAAGGTGCAACCCAGATTAAATTGTCTCCGGAATCATAAACAGCAAAGAAATTAAGTAAATAGTTTCCTTCTGGTAACTCTAGATTACTATTCTCCAGAGTGAAATACTCTGCTTCTCCATCATCATCATAATCCCCGGGAGTATCACTCAGTGGGATTTCTAAAGAGGCAGGACCATCATATCCCTCACCACTAATTTGTACAACTACATATGAAGGTGTTGCTTCAGAACAAACTGGAAAATCATTCAAGTGTGCCTTTTCAGCACTTCTGGTAAGATCATTAAGCACCGTTGCGAAGGACAACGAAGCTACCTCTGGGGTCTCCAGATTTCCTGGATTTCCTTCTTCTTTACTACATGAAGTAAACAGCAGTGCAAAAACTGCCAGATAAGCGATGTAGCTTTTGATATTTTTCATAATTAATTTATTTGATTAGAAATTTTTAAACTTTTTAAAAAAACTGTGCAACACCATCCTTGTTGCTGAAATATTTCCAGTTAATCAACTTGATTTGACTGGCATTGCACAGTTAATTTTCAATCTTAATTGGTTCTCTCTAATTGACCACATGCTACTGGTAAAGTCGCTACATATTCGCCATCTACCATTCTACCATGAACCACGACTGCTTTTCGCTGCAACGGATCTATTAAACCTCTAGTTTCGCCGCTAAGCATGAACACTCTTTCATACTCAAATTTTCCATTAGCATCAGACATTGGGAAACTATCATCTGCATAATTAAGCGTTAACTGTATTGGACCATAAAATGGTGCCCCTTCTGGTATACTAATAAATCTATCGTCTCCATCCTCATCGTCATCGGCAGCACTCTCAGGAGGACAAGTAGCATTGCTATCATCTGCGAAACCATGAATGTGCTGAGGATGCATCTGGTTTGGAGTAGTATCAAAACCATAAGTATTTGTAGTAAGTTTGTTACCTTCTAGTTTTGCATATACAAAAGCAACAACTCCCGAATCATTTAAAGACTTTAAACAAGACTTATAAACCATTGCCTCATCTGTTGGGTCTGGGAAAATTGGAACGTTATCATCTCCACAATCCTCTATACCTTCTCTAAAGTGGTAGTAATCAAGGTTATCATCTCCATCAAAGAATGATCGTACTTCAGCCTCGGTAATAACACCCTGACGAATTACAGTACCGGCATCATCACTTGTATACCCAGGTCCATTTAACAGCGTAATTTCAAAGTAATACTCATCATCTGCACTAGTATCTGGCAAAGCAAAACATACCGGATCTGCAGTTGGTTCCCCATCTACTATTTCGACATTATTTGGCACATCGTTATAAAGTTGTTCTCCTTTAGCTCCGTCTTCGTAAACCCATACATCTACACTGTAAGAAGCCACAAAGTGACGTCCATTTTCATCACAATAGTTTCCGAAAATACAGAAGTCTAAGGCCTTGAAAGTTTCAAGCTCAAAAAATAAATATCCATATTCATTAACAATACGTTTGTCATAACATAAAACGTCTACGTCTAAATATTTTTTTGTTCCTGCGGACAAAAAGAATCCATCAGCAGAAATTGGATTATCTACATAATTAGCTAATTCCTCGCCTGCTAGCGGAGCAACCCATATTAGGTTATCCTCATCGTCATAGACCGCGAAATATTCTAGGGTATAGGTACCTTCCGGAAGCTCTAAGTCATCAGATTCAAGAGTGAAAAACTCATCTTCTCCATCATCATCATAGTCCCCTGGATTTGGACTAATATCAACTTCAGCAGGATTTTGCAATGTTCCAACGTTTACAGGACCAGATAATACGTAACGTACATGATCTGGTGTTGCTTCAGAACAAACTGGAAAATCAGCTAAATGAGCTTTTTGTGCAGCCTGAGCTCTTTCAGCCTGATTTAGAATTGCTCCAAAAGAGAGTGTGGCATTAGAAGCCGGATCTCCCGGCACTTCACCAGTCTCTTCTTTACTACATCCGGCCAGTAAAAGCGCGAATATTGAGCAAAACGCTAAATAATTTTTAATTCTTTTCATAATTACAAAGTTTTGGTTAATAAATATTTAGAATGGATAATAAACGATCTGTTCCGTTCATGGTACAATAGTCCACGAGGAATAAGTTTCAGTATTTTAAAATTGGATTGCTACAACTATGTAGCCTTTAGGAATAACTAAGTTTTCATAATTAGCAGTATTGGTTAATAAATATTTAGAATGGTTAATAAAATATATGTACAGCACTCCCTATGGGAGAAAAATGTATCAATAAAAAAAACTATAAGATTTGGGGGCTACGTGTAGGTTCAATATATCTAAGGGGGGACTATTCTATATTGAGTTATGTAAATTTACAAAAGTGCTTCAGTTTAAGTTATGGGGGTTTTCCCCTATAAATTCAAATTAAACACCTATTTAACAGTGTATTTTATATTTTTCAAGACATTGGGAAATCTACCAAATTATGATTAATAGCATAAATAACACTCTCTAGTATCGTTTCTGAGTTGGTTCTCTTTATAATATTTGATCTGTGCTTTTCAATGGTTTTAGGAGAAATAAACAAGGTATCTGATATCTCCTTTGTCTTATAGCCTTTACAAAGTAGTCCTATAATTTCCTTCTCTCTTTTTGTAAAGCTGAAATCAGTTAATTCACTATTCTCTTTAAAACATTTTTCAACCTGATCTGCATGGGTCCCGATATTATCATCCATAAAATATTCTTCTCCAGAAAAATCGATTAGCATAATGAATTGATCTGTTATGTTTCGGCTCAACTTAGAAAAACTGATCTTGGCATTTCTTAATTTGTCATGATGAATCAATAACGAAGTGGTGGTCACAGCTTTCATATGCTTGCCACGAGCAAAATTCCTTAGACTGGTTTTTACCTTTGCTTTATTTTCAATATTTACCAAATCAGTAAGTTTCAAACCCTCTGCATTTTCAATTCTGAAAGTATTTTTGAAGGCATCATTCATAGCGATAATATTATTCTGCTGTAGCAAAACAATTGGCTGCGCCATTAAATTAAATAGCCCCATAAAGCAATCATGCCAGTAATTGAAATTTTTTGGCGCACTGTTCTTTAGGATTATTGAAGCTATATGATCCATCTTCATCTTTTCGGGAAGATATTCATCTATCAAAGATTTATATCTTTTCTTCATGATCAGTAGATCTTTATTTCTACCATATACTATAAGGAAACTTTTCGCAAGGAAATGAGTCGACTTAAAGTTTTTAAGATTTCTGAAGTCCGAAGTTTTATTGTAAGAAGTCTTGTCAAAGAAAATAGTATCCGGTAAAAGATTGAGAGCAATATTGTAAGCTACATGAATAGACTTTTCGGAGGTGATCTCATAGTTGGCATTTACCTGTGAGATAAGTGTATCTATAAGATCCTGATCCCTACTTACAATTAGAAGTTGTTTTTTATCCATCTTCAATCCACAATTAATAATATTAATAATCTTCATTTGAATACTTAGGTATGTATTCCAGACGTCATTAGATGTCCTTAATTTTCAAAAAACAAGATTTGGGATAGGGGTTTTGGAGTATCTCAAATATAGGTGATTTCACCTATATTCAGTAAAAATTGTAGTAATATTATACTGACATTCAAATAGTTAAAAAAAAGACAAAAGCAACATTTTAGGATCCAAAGATCATTCCTTAATCCTTTTTAATATTTTAAATTCTTCTGCTTAATTTAATTACTGTAAGCTATTGCGTCAAAATTTACAGCTATCTTAACATCAGTAGATTGACAATAGCTTTCTAAATAATAATACAATAAGTAACTTTGCCACCTTGAAAAAATTTATGGCAAAAACTGAAGATAGAATTGAAGTACTCGGAGCCCGGGTTCATAATCTAAAAAATATAGATGTTAATATTCCAAGAGAAAAACTTGTTGTTATAACAGGTCTTTCAGGGTCTGGTAAATCATCCCTGGCTTTTGATACTATCTATGCCGAAGGACAAAGGCGGTATATTGAAACCTTTTCGGCTTATGCCAGGCAATTTTTAGGAAGCCTGGAGAGACCTGATGTAGATAAAATCGAAGGCCTTTCACCAGTTATTGCTATAGAACAAAAAACTACCTCTAAGAACCCTAGAAGTACTGTAGGTACTATTACCGAGATCTATGATTTTCTTCGCCTGTTATTTGCAAGAGGTGCTGAAGCTTATAGTTATAATACCGGTGAGAAAATGGTTAGTTATACCGACTCTCAAATCAAAGATCTTATCCTGGAAAAATTTCAAAACAAGAAGGTTAGTATTCTGGCGCCTGTTGTAAGAAGTAGAAAGGGGCATTACCGGGAATTATTTGAACAGATCGCAAAACAGGGCTTCATTAAAGTTAGAACAGATGAAGAAGTAGTTGATATTGAAAAGGGAATGAAGCTTGACCGCTATAAAACCCACGATATCGAGATCGTTATAGATAGACTGAAGATAGAAAACAAACCAGATTCTGATAAACGACTTGACGAAAGTATTAAAACTGCCATGTATCATGGTGATGATTCGCTAATGATCCTTGAACAGGATACTGGAAACATTAGATATTTTAGCAGAAATCTTATGTGTCCTACGACCGGTATAAGCTATCCCAGTCCCGAACCAAACAGCTTTTCATTTAACTCTCCAAAAGGAGCCTGTTCTAATTGCAATGGAATAGGCACCCTTTATACCGTGAATATTGATAAAATTATTCCAGATAAATCAAAATCGATTAAAAATGGAGGTCTGGCACCACATGGACCTCAAAAAAAGAACTGGGTCTTTTCCCAGCTAGAATTGATCTCAGAAAGGTTTGATTTCAGTTTGAATGATCCTATTAAAAAGGTTCCGGAAGAAGCTCTGGACATGATCCTCTATGGAGGGAAAGAAAAGTTCTCTCGTGAATCGAAAGCATTAGGAATAACCAGGGATTATAAAATAGATTTTGAAGGCGTAGCAACTTTTATTGAAACAACTTATAGAAATAATGATTCAACTTCATTAAGAAGATGGGCCAAAGAATATATGGACAAAGTGGTATGCCCCGTATGTGAAGGATCAAGGTTGAAAAAAGAGGCGCTCTATTTTAAAGTCAACAATAAGAATATTGCTGAATTAGCCCATCTTGATATTACCGATCTCTTTAATTGGTTTGAAGGAATTGAAAAAAAACTCAGCGCAAAGCAATTACAAATAGCAGAAGAGGTTATAAAAGAAATAAGAACGAGGCTTCAGTTTCTCCTCGATGTAGGACTAACATACCTTAATCTTAACCGCGGATCTAAATCACTTTCTGGAGGGGAAGCACAACGTATTAGACTTGCAACTCAAATTGGATCTCAACTGGTTGGAGTACTTTATATTCTAGATGAACCCAGTATCGGGCTTCATCAAAGAGATAATGAGAAGCTAATTAATTCTCTGGAGTCACTTCGAGATATAGGCAATACTGTTATTGTGGTTGAACATGATAAAGATATGATCGAAAGAGCAGATCATGTTATTGATATCGGCCCAAGGGCGGGAAAACATGGCGGAGAGATTATAAGTGAAGGAACGCCTTCAGAATTATTAAAGCACAACACACTTACTGCAGATTATCTTAGTGGTAAGAAAGAAATTCCTGTTCCGAAGAAGAGAAGAAAAGGGAACGGTAAGAAAATAGAACTAAAAGGGGCAACAGGAAATAATCTTAAAAAGGTAAATATCAGTATCCCTTTAGGAAAAATGATTGCGGTTACGGGAGTTTCAGGTAGTGGAAAATCCACCCTGATAAACGAAACACTCTACCCGATCATGAATGCCCACTATTTTAATGGGGTAAAAGTACCTAAACCTTACAAAAGCATTAAAGGCCTGGATCATATTGACAAAGTAATCGATATCAACCAAAGTCCTATTGGCCGTACTCCAAGATCTAACCCGGCAACTTATACCGGGCTATTTTCAGAAGTAAGAAGCCTTTTTGCAAAAACACCTGAGTCACTTATAAGAGGATACAAACCAGGTCGTTTTAGTTTCAATGTAAAAGGCGGTAGATGCGAAACCTGCAGAGGTGGCGGACTTAGGGTAATAGAAATGAATTTTCTGCCAGACGTTTATGTCGAATGTGAAACCTGCCAGGGAAAACGTTTCAACCGGGAAACACTGGAGATTCGCTATAAAGGAAAATCTATTGCAGATATTCTTGAAATGACTATTGATGAAGCTACTCCATTCTTTGAAAATATTCCAAAAATCTATAGGAAACTGAAAACCATTCAGGATGTAGGTCTTGGTTATATTAGTCTGGGACAGCAATCTACCACACTATCTGGCGGAGAAGCACAACGAATTAAACTTGCCACAGAACTTTCAAAAAGAGATACCGGAAATACTTTCTATATATTAGACGAGCCAACAACTGGTTTGCACTTTGAAGACATTAGAGTTTTAATGGATGTTCTTAACAGCCTAACCAATAAAGGAAATACCGTATTAATCATTGAACATAATATGGATGTTATTAAGTTAGCAGACTACATTATAGACATAGGTTATGAGGGCGGAAAAGGTGGTGGCGAAGTTGTAGCTACTGGCACTCCTGAAGAAATTATTAAAAATAAGAAAAGCTATACAGCGAAGTTCCTGAAAAAGGAATTAAAATAACCAAAAATAAATATGAAGACACATAATAGAAACAAAGCCTGGAATGAGATAAAAACAAATGATTCCTGGGCTATTTTCAAGATCATGGGGGAATTCGTAAATGGATACGAAAAATTGAGTCAGATTGGTCCCTGCGTATCTATTTTTGGATCGGCCAGAACCAAACCCGATATGAAATATTACAAGCTTGCCGAAAGAGTTGCAAAAAAAATAGTAGACCACGGCTACGGAGTAATTACAGGGGGTGGCCCCGGGATTATGGAAGCTGGTAATAAAGGTGCGCACCTTGCCGGTGGAACTTCTGTTGGATTAAATATTGATCTACCTTTTGAACAGCATGACAATCCATATATTGACAATGATAAAAGTCTGGATTTTGATTATTTCTTTGTGCGTAAAGTCATGTTTGTAAAGTATTCACAGGGCTTTGTAGTAATGCCTGGTGGTTTTGGAACTTTAGATGAACTTTTTGAGGCGATCACACTTATACAAACTCATAAAATTGACAAATTCCCTATCATTCTAGTAGGAAGCGAGTTCTGGGGAGGACTTGCAGATTGGATCAAAAAAACCTTATTAGATAGTTTCAATAATATTAGCGAAGCAGATATAGACCTTGTTCAGGTTGTAGATACTGAAGATGAGGTGATAGAAATACTTGATCAATTCTACGATGAATATAATCTAAGTCCTAATTTCTAGTTAAGGCTTTTATTGAAGGTATTAAAGTTTGTTTATATTTAGCCCTGATTGCTTATCAGTACTAAACCTATTGCTAGTTGAAAAACTTTTTCCTTTCCCTGATTATATTTATGTTTTCAGGATGGCTTTCTGCACAGAATGTCATCAATGTGAATGCTCGTCTTATAGACAGTACTCATACCATACAAATAGATCAGGAAATCACATTCGTAAATACCGAAGAAAGAGAGCTGACAAGCATTTATTTAAATGACTGGAATAATGCCTTCAGCTCTAAAACTTCATTTTTAGCTAAACGCTTTGCCGAAGATTACGCAAGGCGTTTTCATTTTGCAAAAGATAGAGAGCGAGGTTTTACTACCATACATTCGGTCGGTGAAAGATCTGGTGATTCTTTAGAATGGGATAGGCCTGGAAATGTAGTAGATCTTCTTCGAATTAAACTGAAGGATGCCCTGGCTCCTGGCGACTCCATTAGTCTAAGCTTAAATTATCAGGTAAAAGTCCCGGATGACAAATTTACCAGCTTCGGAAGAGATGACGAGGGAAACTATAAGTTGAGGTACTGGTATATGCTTCCTGCTCCACTAGACAATGGATGGAAGCTTTATAACCATAAAGATCTTGGATTGCAATATGTAAAACCTCATAAAGTAAATATATCTATTGATATCCCTACAGAGTTCTATGCCGCATCCAGTCTGGATCTAATTAGTACGCAAACAAAACCGGGATACAAAACAATACGTTTTAAAGGAGATCATCGTATAGACAGTAAGATGTACCTCACCAAAAGCTTCATTTTTGAATCGATAAAAACCAATTCAAATCAGGTTATTACCAATATAGCAGATGAAGACATCCAGTTTGATGTTAAAAATATGCTTCTTGAAAGAACGGTTAACTTTCTGAATAAAAGACTTGGAGAATATCCTCATAAAAATATTTTCGTTACTCAGGAGGATTATTCAAATAGTCCTGTTTATGGTCTTAATCAACTTCCTGGATTTATAAGACCTTTCCCCGATGGTTTCCAATATGATATTAAGCTATTCAAGACCATTACCAGTAATTATCTCGACAATACCATTTTTATAAATCCCAGAGAAGAGAAATGGGTGACAGATGCTATTATGGTTTCCTTAATGATGGATTATGTAGATGAGTATTATCCAAAAATGAAATTAATAGGAAACTTAAGCAAGGTCATAGGCCTAAGATGGTTTCATGCGGCAGATCTTGAGTTTAATGATCAATATCAATTTCTGTATATGAATGTAGCCAGGATGAATATTGATCAGCCGCTTACAACAAGTCAGGATTCGCTGGTAAAGTTCAATAAAAATATTGCAAATGCCTATAAGGCAGGTGTTGGTATTAAATATCTGGAAGAATTTCTTGGGGATGAATCGGTTAAAGAATCAATTTCTAATTTCTATTCTGAATATAAATTAAAGCCGGTAAAAGAGGAAGATTTTGTTCGCCTACTTCAGAAATATGCCAAAAAAGATATTTCATGGTTTTATGAAGATTACGTTAGTACCAATAAAAAAATCGATTTTAAGATTAGCAATGTAGATAAGCTCCGGGACTCATTAAAAGTAACCATAAAAAATCTTCGTGATAACGGGATGCCGGTAAGCTTGTATGGTTTAAAAGATGATAAGATAGTTTACAAAGAATGGGTTGAAAAAGTACGGGATACAAAAAGTCTTAAAATTCCGAATAATGACATTGACCGTCTGGCCCTTAATTATGAACAGGAAATCCCTGAGTTTAATCAAAGAAATAATTATAAAGGGATAAATAAACTTTTTAATAAACCGCTTCAGTTTAGATTATTTCAGGATATAGAAGACCCAAGGTATAATCAGATATTTTTTATGCCGGAATTTGAGTACAACCTTTATGACGGTATAGCAATAGGCCCGAAATTATATAACAAAACCGTTCTTAGCAAAACCTTCAATTTTTCAATTACACCCAAATACGGTTTTACCAGTAAAACTGTGGTAGGCTCCGCTTCCTTTTACAATGCCCATCAATTTGAAAATAAAGACCTCAATTTAATTTATTATGGAATTGGTGGCTCGCGTTTTTCCTACGGCTATGATCTGTTTTACGAGAAATTTACACCCTTTCTGGTATTCTCTTTCCGGAATTCTTATTTAAGAAGTAACGAAAGGCAACGACTTTCCATAAGAAACATTAATGTAAAGAGAGACCAAAATCCCGAAGATCCATTACTCTTTCCAGATTATAATGTTTTAAACGTCAATTATAGCTATAGTAATCCAAACTTTCTAAAGCACTTAACTGCATCCCTGGATTATCAACTTTCAGATAAATTCAGCAAGGTTTCTGTAACGGCAGAATACCGGAAATTATTCACCAATAACAGACAAATTAACGTACGGTTTTTTGCGGGTACATTTTTATACAATGATGTTCGCGATAATGATTATTTCAGTTTTGCCTTAGACAGGCCCACCGATTATTTATTTGATTATAACTATTACGGTCGAAGCCAGGGAAGTGGTCTCTTCAGCCAGCAAATTATTGTTGCTGAAGGTGGTTTCAAATCTCAACTTCAACCAGAATATGCCAACGAATGGATTGGAACTATAAATGCCAGTACTAATATCTGGAAATGGATCTATGCCTATGGAGATGTGGGAATTGTAAAAAACAAGGGGGATAACGGGAAACTTTTGTACGATTCTGGGGTAAGAGTAAGTCTGGTTCAGGATTATTTTGAACTCTTCTTTCCTGTTTACTCAAATCTAGGGTGGGAAATTGGACAACCGGATTATGACCAGAGAATCCGGTTTATTGTAGCATTAGATATCAATACACTTATAAGACTGTTTACAAGGCGCTGGTATTGAGCAGATAAATTATTTTGTTAATACATCCTTACTGTAATTTCGATATTAGCAACAGATTCATAATACTGAAGTGTTTAATTCTGAAATTAATAATAAATAAAGGTTAAAATTATATTATTATCAATTTTTGCTCTAAAATTTGAATTGTATTTAATCATACTTTTCGTTACATTTGTTACCATTCAAAATTATGTTCATGCAAAGCGAAACACAAACTGAAAATTCAATTTCATTTGATGAATTCAAATCTCAAGTACTTGAAGATTATAGAACTGCTGTAACTAGCAGGGAATGTAGCCTTTTAGGACGAAGAGAAGTACTTACAGGGAAGGCAAAGTTCGGAATATTTGGTGATGGAAAGGAAGTACCACAGTTGGCTATGGCCAAAGCTTTTAAGAATGGGGATTTTAGATCGGGTTATTACCGTGATCAAACCTTTATGATGGCTATTAATGAACTTACTCCGCAACAACTTTTTGCCGGCTTATACGCCGATACCAATATAGACAATGAGCCTATGTCTGGTGGCCGCCAAATGGGTGGCCATTTTATGACGCATAGCCTTGACGAAAATGGAGATTGGAAGAATTTGATGGAACAAAAAAATTCGAGTTCCGATATTTCTCCAACCGCAGGACAGATGCCTCGTTTACTTGGATTGGCTCAGGCTTCAAAGATCTACAGAAATGTTGATGGCCTTAAGGCAGATAATTTTTCTGATAAAGGAAATGAGATTGCCTGGGGAACCATTGGAAATGCTAGTACTAGTGAAGGTCATTTTTGGGAAACTATCAATGCCGCAGGAGTTCTTCAAGTTCCAATGATAATGAATGTCTGGGATGATGAATATGGGATCTCAGTTCATGCTAAACACCAAACAACTAAGGAAAATATATCAGAAATTCTTAAAGGCTTTCAAAGAGATGAGAATAATGATGGTTACGAAATACTTGTTGTAGAGGGTTGGAATTATCCGGCTTTAGTAGACACTTATCAAAAAGCAGCTGAAATTGCCCGTAAGGAGCACTGTCCTGTTCTTATTCATGTAATTGAATTAACACAGCCACAGGGTCATTCAACTTCAGGATCTCATGAGAGATATAAGTCTGAAGATAGGCTGAAATGGGAGAAAGAATACGATTGTAATCTAAAGTTTAGAGAATGGGTGATCGAAAATGATTTTGCTACTGCAGATCAATTAAATGAACTCGAAAAAAAGATCAAAAAAGAAATTAGAGGTGCTAAACAAGGTGCCTGGTCTTCTTATTTGAATCCAACTCTTAAAAAGCAGAAAGAGTTGGTTAAACTTCTGGAGGCTACGGCAACTTCAAGTTCTAACTCAAACTTCATTAACTCTATTAAGAAAGAGGTTGCTGGAAATAAAGAACCTTTAAAGAAAGACCTGGTTTCTGCGGCTAGAAAAACGCTAAGATATCTTATAGGTGAAGAAACTGCTGAAAAAAGTGCCATTATAAACTGGCTAAATGATTTTTCAGAATTAGCATTTAGCGACTATTCTTCACATTTATACAAAGAAGAAGATACTCAAATTGAGGTTTTACCTGAATATGATGATGATTCACAAGAGGTTGATGCACGAATTATTTTAAGGGATAACTTTGATGCTATCTTCAGCAAACATCCTGACACTCTTATTTTTGGGGAAGATGCCGGTGAAATTGGTGATGTAAACCAGGGGCTTGAAGGACTTCAAAAGAAATATGGAAAATTCAGGGTTTCAGATACAGGTATTAGAGAAGCAACTATATTAGGTCAGGGAATCGGAATGGCCATGCGTGGATTAAGACCCATCGCTGAAATTCAATACTTAGATTACGTAATGTATTGTCTTCAGGGCATGAGCGATGATCTTGCTACCGTACACTATCGTACCAAAGGAAAACAAAAAGCACCGCTTATTGTTAGAACAAGAGGTCACAGACTGGAAGGTATCTGGCATAGCGGATCACAAATGGGTGGTTTCCTAAACCTTTTAAGAGGTATGTATGTGCTTGTCCCAAGAAACATGACGAAAGCTGCCGGATTTTACAATTCATTATTAGAGCTTGATACTCCGGCTATGGTCATAGAATGCCTAAATGGATATCGTCTAAAGGAAAAGCTTCCAACTAACTTAGGAGAGCTTAAAACACCTATTGGCGTAACAGAAACAGTTCGTGAAGGAAGGGACATCACGTTGGTTTCTTATGGTTCTACTCTAAGAATTGTTGAAGAGGTTGCTAAAGAATTAACTGAAGTCGATATTAATGCAGAAGTTATAGATATACAGTCTTTACTTCCGTTCGATATTAACCATGATATTGTAAAGAGTGTTAAAAAAACAAACCGTTTATTAGTAATCGATGAAGATGTTCCGGGTGGAGCTTCAGCATTTATACTTCAAAACATTCTTGATAAGCAAAATGCGTATAGATTTTTGGATAGCAAGCCTCAAACGCTAACCGCTAAAGAGCATAGACCGGCTTACGGAACTGATGGCGATTACTTCTCAAAACCTTCAGCCGAAGATATTTTTGAAAAAGTTTATGCTATTATGCACGAAACAAATCCAAAGAAATATCCAAAATTGAGATAAGTCAAAATAGATATATATTTAAAAGAGCCGCGAAGTTATTCGCGGCTCTTTTATTTATTTTAACCTTACCTTATAATTATCTTCTGATATAAAGCTTTCTAAAATCGTAATTTTAGATAAGTCTTAAAAGAATTGATATGAATGAGGAAATTAAAGATATAATAAGCACCCACGAGCGATCAGGTAAATATTTAGAAGTAAATGGTATAAAAACCTTTGCTTTAGATCGAGGGAGTGGTGAAGCTGTGTTCTGTATACATGGAGTACCTACTTCCTCCTATTTATATCGAAAGGTCATAGATTCATTGGCTGCAAAAGGTTTTCGTGGTGTATCTGTAGATCTTCCCGGGCTTGGTCTGGCAGACAGGCCGGAAGATTTTAATTACGACTTTAATAACTTTGCTGATTTTCTCGCTGAGTGTTTAAAAGAGTTGAACATTGATAAATTTCATTTAGTGGTTCATGATATTGGAGCTCCCATAGGCTTTGCCTTAGCTGCAAAAAATCTGGAAAAGGTACATTCCCTTACCATTTTGAATTCAATGATAGATATTCAGAATTTTGATAAGCCTCTGGTAATGCGCCCCTTTGAAAAGAAACTGCTGGGAGAAATTGAGCTTAAAACGATCACTCATACCACCTGGCCAATTATGTTTTCACAAATGGGAGTAAATGATACCTCTAAAATTCCTTCTGCTGAAATAAAAGCCTACGTAGATCTTTTAAAAAGAAAAGACGATGGTAAAGCCTTTCTTAAGATCATGAGAAATTTCAATCAGACTGAGAAGTTTCAGGCGCAAATTCTGAAAGCTCTAAAAAATGTTGATTACCCTATTCAGGCTATTTGGGGAAAGGATGATCCCGCTCTTACTTATGACCATTACAAAGAAGAGTTAGAGAAATACACCGATTCACAGGAAACGCATTTACTTTCCTCAAGACATTTTCTACAAGAAGAAGTCTATGAAGAAATAGCAGAGAAGATCGCAACCTTCGCCCGAAAAGCTTAATTATATACTATAAATTTCTAAATCAAATTACTCAGTACTGAATACTGAAATTTAAGGAATCCATTTTTTATCAAAATTCGGCTTTCTTTTTTCCAGAAAAGCATCCCTGCCTTCTTTGGCTTCATCTGTCATATAAGCCAGCCTGGTAACTTCGCCTGCAAAAACCTGCTGACCAACCATACCATCATCTGTCATGTTCATGGCAAATTTTAGCATCTTAATTGAAGTTGGCGATTTCTCCATGATCTCCTGGGCCCATTTATAAGCCGTATCTTCTAATTCATCATGAGGAATTACAGCATTTACCATTCCCATTTCGTAAGCTTCCTGGGCTGAGTAATTTCTACCTAAAAAGAAGATCTCACGAGCTTTCTTCTGTCCTACCATTTTTGCAAGATATGCTGAACCGTACCCGGCATCAAAACTCGTTACATCCGCATCGGTTTGCTTAAAGATCGCATGTTCTTTACTCGCAAGTGTAAGATCACAAACTACGTGAAGACTATGACCTCCACCAACAGCCCAACCTGGCACCACGCAAATTACCGCCTTTGGCATAAAACGTATTAACCTTTGAACTTCAAGTATATTTAGACGGTGATACCCATCTTCTCCTACATAACCCTGATGACCACGTGCTTTTTGATCTCCGCCACTGCAAAAAGCCCATTTCCCATCTTTTGATGATGGCCCTTCTGCAGATAGCAATACCACTCCAACAGAGGTGTCCTCATGAGCATTATGAAAAGCGTCCAGTAATTCTGAAGTAGTCTTAGGCCGAAATGCATTTCTAACATCAGGTCGGTTAAAAGCGATCCTTGCAACTCCTCCTGATTTCTTATAAGTGATATCTTCGTATTCCTTTACTGTTTTCCAGTCAGTTTTAGACATGATAATTATTTTAAGGTAAAAATAGAGCTTTCCATTCATTTCAGAAAGCTGAATAAAAAAAGCCTGTCAGAATAAACCAACAGGCATTATTTTAAAGTGAAAAATTACTTCATATATTTTGCCATTAACGGCTGAAGTTCCATTCCCCAGGCCTGACCAATTTCCATTCCTTTTTTAGTAAGTTCCGGAGTTACAGCCACCATTTTCTTCCCAATAGGAGTTGCATAAAATTCGAGGATTTCATCGATTTCCTCTTCCGTAAAACTCTCAGTATAAACAGTCGCCATTTTCTTATAAAGTCCTTGTGTGCTTTCAGCAAGTTCCTTTTTAAATGCTTCACGATCTTCTTCAGGAACCATCTCAACAATAGGCTCAGTCATAATATCAAATTGCTGGCCAGCAGTTAACTTGATAAGTTTTACTGCCTTTCCTTCAAAAGAATCAGCTTCCTGAGCGAATGAAGTTAAACTGATAGCAAGAATACTTAGGGTAAAAATAATTTTTTTCATAATTGGCTTTAGATTGTATATTTTCATCACGAAAATAAAGGTTTATTAGATTTGAAGAATAATATACTACGGCATTTTTTTTATGAATTTCCTATTTTCTAAAAGCGAAATATATAGTTTGCACTGTTTTTGATGTAAACTCAAAAAAGAATTAAATGAAACTTCGGTTACTTTTTATACTGCTATTAACTGGAACTCTGGCACAGGCTCAGGAATACTGGGATCGTGAAGATTTCGAGATTAGTAACAGAAGTATTGAAAATACCTGGAGGGAGTTCAGCTTCAACTGGCAGGCTCAGTCTAATTTTAACCTTCCCGATGGTTCATTTTTACACTTAAAAAATCATATCCAGGATGATCAGATAGACATGCTTGCAGCAATTGATAAAATGAACAGAAATCGTATTCAGCAAGAAGTAGATCTAGGTTCTCCTCTACCTCAGCGTAAAACAGAAAAGAAAATTTTTGAAATTTCAGCAGAACTTAGAACGAGGGATAAAGATGATATATTTATGAATCCATATTATCCAACATTTCTAAATAGTTATAATCAACGTGGCTTTGGCTCCAGAAGATATACCAATCCCTATAATTACAATTATTAGCCTATTCTTCCTTTAAGATTAGACCGTCTTCTTTGATTTCGATTAATCGCTGTTTGTAAAGTGTCCCTACTGCCTTTTTAAAACTCTTTTTACTCATTTGAAGCCTACTCTTGATATCATCAGGAGCAGATTTATCGGTTAGATCCAAAAAGCCGCCGGCATTTTTGATTTTGTCCAATATTTTCTGAGCATTCGGTTCAATACTTCTATATCCGGGTCTTTGAAGCGTAATATCAATCTTGTTATCCTCCCTTATCTTTTTAATAAAACCTTTGATGGAATCTCCAATATGCAATGGTTTAAAAACTTCATCATGATAAATCAAACCAAGATGTAATTGGTTGATGATCAAATTAAATCCCAGATCGGTATGATTACTAACCAGTAAATCCACCTCGTCAAATGGTTTCACAGTTAACACCGAATTATCAAGGAAAGAGTGAACTTTTGACGAAGCCGCTAACCGCTCTGTTTCCAGATCAAGGTAGCAAAAAACAAGATATTTTTCTCCCTTTTGCATGGGAATCACTTGTTCCTTGAATGGAACGAACAAATGTTTTTCCAGCCCCCAATCCAGAAAAGCTCCAAATTTACTTACTTCAACACAGGTGAGATTGGTAAATTGATCACGCTTAATCTTAGGCTTAAGCGTAGTAGCTACAGGTCTTTCTTCATGATCTAGATATACAAAAACCTTGATTTTATCGTGAACCATCCAGGTTTCAGGAACATATTTATTAGGAAGTAACACCTCATCCCCCTCTTCATTTTCAAGATAGATACCATGATCGGTTTCCCTAATAATTATCAAATCGTGAAATTCACCTAACTGGATCATAAACTAAAATTTAGCGTACAAAGATACTGTTAATCACATATAAAAAAATCCGTTTTAAGAATTATACTCAAAACGGATTAATTTTATAAATTATCTACTAATTGTACAAGCTCTCTTTTCCAAAATATTTGGTAAGGAGATAATAGATAACCACTCGGTATTTATTTCTATTGGACTTTCCGTATTTTTCAAGAACCTGGTTAATTGCATCATCAGCTTTTTCTTCGTCGGTCACTCCCAGCTTCTTCATTACAAAGTTTTTCTTTACTGTCTCCACCTCAGATTCACTGGAAGCAGCAACAGTTTCAGCGTCTGCATTATAAATGCTTGGTCCCATAGAAGCAGCTATTTTTCTTATAAGATCTACATCGGGATTATCTTCTCCAATTTTAGACCTTACATCATCAATATATTGTCCTACTTTTTCATCCAGTTTACTCATAATTTATTTTTTAGGTTAAACTTCCCCACAATATAATAAATATGAATTTCATAAGACTTTCGGCAAAGTTTAAGATTTCATAAAATTGAAGTATTCTAAGAGAACTTCATCATTAATTTTTCTTGGAGTGAAAATTTCAAGAAGCTTGGGCTTACCAGATTCCGAATAGAAATCTTTCATCACTTTCTGAATCTCTTCTTCGGAATTTGCCTTCTCATAATCAAAATTATAAAGATCACATATTGGCTTTGCTTTCAAATTATGAGTAGTTTCAAAATATTTTTCAAAATTCTCCGAATTCTTATTTCCCGGAAGTATTCTAAAAATCCCTCCCCCATTATTATTCAAAATAATGATCCTGAAATTTGAAGGAATATAATTGTTCCATAAAGCATTGCTATCATAAAAAAAGCTAAGATCTCCGGTAATAATTGTTACAGGCTCTTCTGAACTTACCGATGCTCCTACCGCCGTTGAAACACTTCCATCTATCCCACTAGTTCCCCGGTTGCAATAAATTTTTAAACTTTTGTCCCATTCAAAAAGCTGGGCATATCTTATGGTTGAACTATTTCCAAAATGTAACACCGAATTCTTTGGTATTTTCTGATAGATCTCCTGCATAGCCTTTAGATCTGAATATGGAATCTCCGCCATATAATCTTCATGTCTATGCTGCCTTTTTCCTTTAATGTCTTTCCAGAAAGAACCATAATCACTTTCAGTTCTTTTAGTAAGCGGAAAAAATTCTGAAAAGAACGAATTTACATCTGTTTCAAAATGTTTATTTAGACAGAAGAATGTGTTATAGGCTTTTTTTGAATCTATATGCCAGTGATGCTGCGGACTGTAATTTCTCAGAAAAGATTTGATCTTCTTAGAAACGATCATTCCGCCAAAAGTGAGTAGAATGTCTGGCTGAAGTCTATTAAATAACTCCTCCCTATTTTCATCCTTTTCTATAGGGCCTATTAAAGTATCTATCCTGGTAAAAAATTGCTCCTGATGTAAATTAGAGGTTGTCTCAGTTAAAACAATCACACTGGGGTCGGTCGCCAGTCCCTCCAGAAATTTCTGTTCTACAGCATTCGGCTGGGCAACTCCTACAATCACCATTTTCCTTTCAGCCCGGTTCCATTCATTCGCATAATTCTGAAGTTGCTTTTCAGAATAATGCCTTTCTTTAATTTCAGGAAATATTTGAAGAGGATTCACGTTTATATTCTCCACAGTATCATAGAGAGGTTCATAAAACGGAACATTTATATGAACCGGCCCTTTTTCCTCAATAGCTTTATTAAGGGCAAGATTCACTTCCCGCTCATTATGCTTTTGTGCTTCAAATTGTTTTTGCTGAAGTTTGGGATCTTGCGACTGATTTTCCAGAACAAGTTCAGAATATAGGTTAGCCGAATAAAGAATATGATTCTCAAAAACATTCTTTTGTCTGATCGTCTGCCCGTCTCCAATATCAATTCGTTCAATTGGCCTATCTGCTGAAATGATCACTAATGGGATGTCACTATAATAAGCCTCGGCTATTGCCGGATAATAGTTAAGTAATGCCGACCCTGAAGTACATACTAAAGCCACAGGCTTTTTCAATTCCTGGGCCAGTCCCAATGCAAAAAAAGCTGCACAACGTTCATCTACGATGCTGTAAGGAGTTATTTCATCATGATGCGTAAAACCTATGGTTAGCGGTGCATTTCTGGAACCGGGAGAAATTACCACATGTTTGATATCTTTTGCCACGCACAAAGCAACCACCGAGCGGGCAACAGGAATTTTCGAGTACTTCATAGAAGTCCAAAATTACAAATAAAAAATTTCTTGAAATGGACTATTTCCAAGACAGAATGGTCTGAAAGCCCAGAAATACCAAAACAACTTTATAATGGGAACTCGATATTATCAATTTGTAATTTCAACAGAGTGAAGTATGAATAACGAGAAATCTTATAGTAATAAGATTCCTCCTCATACTTCGTTCGGAATGACCTTCAGGTTTTATTTTTAATCTTAACTACATTATAACAATACAATTATTGAACTCAGGAAGTTCAATGACTAGTTTACATCACGCTCATGTCTAAAGATAATTTTTGAACTTATTTAACAAGAACTGCTTTCATTGTCTGTGCTTTATTTACGGTTTCCATCCATTCGTCTGCAGCATTTGAATCTTTAGTAATCCCTCCCCCAATATAAACTCTGGCATTTCCATCTTTCAATTTCATACACCTTAGATTTACAAATAGATCTGTTTGTTTTGAAATGGCTGTGAATTGCTGATTTTCCTGATTTCTTCTATTAGAATTTCTTTTGTTCTCAGATTTTATATTTAATTCTCCCAAATATCCTGAATAAAATTCTCTGGAATAATCTTCATTTTTCAGAATAAACTGAAGTGCTTTTTCTTTAGGCAATCCACAAACAGCAGGAGTTGGATGTAATGTTTTCACTAATTCTTCCAGATCATCCAGACTATTTAATCTTCCAGAAATATCGGTGCAAATATGTAACAGGTTGCCTGCCATCGCTGAATAAGGATTTGTAGCATTAATATTTTCTACACCTTTAGCTTTTTGAAGTGATTCCAGAATATAATCGGTAACAAATTTTTGTTCCTCAACTTCTTTCGGTTCCCATTCCACGTCCATATTCCCTTTAAACATCTGCGTTCCTGCGAGCGCCATGGTTTTAAATCGGTTTCTTTCCACGTTTAAAAGTGTTTCGGGAGTTGCTCCCAGCCAGTAACCAGTATCAGGATGAAACCATAGATAAACAAAAGCCTGAGCATATTTATTTAAAAGATTCTTAAGAATTCTTATGGGATCTGGATCATATAATTGAACTCTTTCAGATCTGGATAGTACCACCTTTTGAAACTTCTCTTCTTTTATGGAATTAATCCCTTCTTGAACCAAATTTTCATGAATTTTCTGATCTTTCTCCATAAATTCAAAATCTATTGTCGAAGACATTTTTTCGTTAGACCTATCATCCAAAACAGATGCTGCGGGATACTCAAATTCAAAAAAATTAGAATTTTCAGCCGGAATTAAATAAGAGTCAGCTTCTGCATTAAAAGGAGCGAAAACGAATCCGCTTTCAGAAAGATCACTTACCTTATGAGAAACTGTATCTTTTTGAAATAAGGATTTTACGGTATTCGAACCGGGTTTTCTATAAACAACAAAAGCTTTTTGATCCTGTACGTGATTATTTAGCTTCTGAAAAAAATCGACCTGTTCAATCATTTCTCTTTCTTTGGTAGTGCTATGGTGGTAAGTTTTACAATAGAAATAAGGTTTGCATCCTCATCTGTAATCCTAATTTCAAAAAGTTGCGTAGTTCTGCCTTTATGAATAAAAGTCGCTTTCGCGAAAACCCAGCCTTCTTTAATGCTTTTTAAATGATTAGCTGAAATTTCAATCCCTCGCACAAAATAATTATCTGTATCCAAGAAAACATAACTGGCCATGCTTCCCACACTTTCAGCAAGAGCAACGCTGGCACCACCATGTAAAACTCCGTCAGGTTGATGAACCCTTGAATTAACTGGCATTTTAGCAACAAGGTAATCGTCCCCTATTTCAGTAAATTCAATTTCCAGAGTTTCCATCAACGTATTTTTACATACTTTTTTTGAAAGCTCAAGCAATTCTTCCTTCGTCATCATTTAAAAGATTGGTTACTTTGTAAAAGTACAAAACAGCAAAGAACCATGAGCAAAGAGAAAAGTCTTTCTTACAAGATATCTAACACCTACTCGACCTTAAATGAGAAAACCGAAAAAACCAAAACCGTCTGGCTTGTTTTCCACGGAATTGGCTATTTGAGTAGGTATTTTCTAAAGTATTTCAAGCACTTAGATTCAGATGAAAACTATATTATTGCTCCCCAGGCTCAGTCAAAATATTACTTAAACGGAGAATATCGTCATGTGGGCGCCTCCTGGCTTACCAAAGAAAATACCGAAGTTGAAATTGAAAATATGCTGAATTACCTTGATGCTGTTTTTGAAGCAGAAAAATTATATGAAGTTGAAAACTTCAATATTTTCGGTTATTCCCAGGGTGTTTCTGTAGCGACCAGATTTGTAGCCGGGAGAAAAATTCAGTGTAAGAATTTGATCATGCATTCGGGAAAAGTTCCGCAGGAATTAGAAACAGAGGATTTTAATTTCTTAGACAACACTCATTTTACTTTTATCTACGGTACTGAAGACAAGTACCTGGAAAATGGAATTATCAAAGTAGAGAAAAAGAGATTGAACAATTTATTTCCAAAAAACTTAAAGATCGAGAGTTTTAAAGGCGGACACGAAGTAAATACTAAATTGATCTCAAAATTTGCTTAAATTGGAATATTACTCGGTTGTCTTGCTCTCTCTAAATGATTCAAATTAAGTATTTATGTCATTTCGACCAAAAGGAGAAATCTCTAATCTATTAAAGCCATGAAGCAAAAATCCTCCCAAAAAACCGCCATTTTTAAAACCTTAGGTCCTGGATTTCTTCTGGCCGGAGCCGCCATAGGAGTTTCTCATTTAGTACAGGCCACCCGAGCAGGTGCAGATTATGGATTCTTACTTTTATGGGTTTTAATCCTGGCCTGTATTACCAAATATCCTTTTTTAGAGTTTGGGCCACGCTATGCTGCAGGAACAGGAAATCACTTAATAACAGGTTATAAAAAACTGGGGAAATTCCCTTACTGGACATTTATAGCGATTACCGTGGGAAGTATGTTTATTATTCAGGCAGCGGTTACTATAGTTACTGCAGGGCTGGCTGAAAAGTTATTCGGAATGGGCTGGTCTACATTTAACTGGAGTTTCATCATTATTGGTGTTTGCATAGCGCTGCTTTTAATTGGAAAATACCCCGCACTGGATAAAACCATGAAAACCATTGTAAGCCTTCTGGGATTAGCAACTTTAGTAGCCGTGATTCTGGCCTTTGGCGACGGAAGACTGGAGAATGCTATTGCCATAGAAACACCCGATGTTTGGAATAAAGTTGGGATTGCCTTTATTATCTCTTTTATGGGTTGGATGCCCATTCCTTTGGATGCTTCAGTATGGCACTCCATCTGGACCAAAGAGAAAGCAATCGGGAATAAAAAGAAAACTACATTAAAAGAGGCTTTTTTCGATTTTAATGTCGGTTATTTTGCAGCAGCGATCATTGGTCTTTTGTTTTTCATCATGGGAGCTCTAATTATGTTTGGCAGCGGAGTTAGCTTTTCTGGTAGCGGAGTGGAATTTTCAGGGCAATTGATAGATCTCTATGGAAAAACACTGGGAGACTGGAGCAAACCACTCATAGGAATTGCCGCATTTATCGCGATGCTCTCTACTACCCTGGCGGTTACAGATGCATTTCCACGAGTTATTTCTGAAATATTTACAGAAGAAAAACCTGGATGGGGAAAAGCAGAGAAATGGAAAAATTATAAACTAAATGTTTTCATCATTCCAGTTCTATCACTGCTTATATTATATTTTTTTACGGCCTCCTTTACAGTACTAATAGATTTTGCTACTGCACTTTCATTTCTTTCAGCACCATTTCTGGCCTGGTTCAACTATAAACTTGTTACCGGGAATGATTTAAATGAAAAAGATCGGCCTGGAAAAAATTACAGAATATTTTGCCTGATAAGCCTTAGCATCCTGGTGATTTTTAATTTCGTCTATATCTATACCCTAATACAGTAACAAAACTTCTCACTATTTCAACCTGACACCCCTTTAAGGAATTAAAAAAGCCTGATCCGGTATAAGTACCAGGCATCATCCTGATTTTGATTTTAGAAATAAACGTCTCTTGTAAAAAGTTTCAAAAAAGAACCTTAGTTCAAAATTTTTGAGCTAAGGTTCCACCGAAGGATTGTATAACGGTTTGCGTTTATCGCAAGTTGCGGGAATTGGGACGCGGATTTGTCGGCTTAGTTGTTTTCAAAATAGGTCTATAAAATAGCAATTTTCAGCAAACTACCCGGTATTTGCGATGAATCGATGTTAGCTGCTGCCATTTACTACATATCTTTAATTTAAGACTTTTTTCATTAAAATATCAGTCTGCTTATCTCCACCTAAATCGAATATATGTTTATCAAATTTTTCAAATCCATTTTTTTCATAAAATCGAATTGCTCTTGGATTTTCTTCCCAAACTCCTAACCAAACGTATTGAAGATTTTTATGTCGTGCGATATTAATTGCTTTATCGTAAAGAGCTTGTCCTATTTTTTTTCCTAAATATTTTTTAATTACATAGAGCCTTTCAATTTCTAAAGCATTTCTATCTTTTAATTCTGTCTGTGATTGGTCAAAATTAACTTTCAAATAACCTACTATGTTTTTATCAATTTCAGCGAAATAAATCTCTGAATTTTTATCTGATATTTCCTCACTTACTTTATCTCTGGAAAAACTTTTCTTCAAATATTCTTCCATAAAAGCTGGAGAGTTTTGAGAGCCAAAAGTATCTGTAAAAGTTTGTTTTCCTATTTGTTGTAGTTGATCTATATCTTTAAAAGTTACTTCTTTTATTTGAATATTTTCCATTTTTCTTCTTCCTGAATTTTTGTGAGGGTTGCAGCTAACTTTTAATCTTTCTGAATTAAATACATATATTTTCCTCATATTCTATAACCTCCTGATCTAAAATAATGATCTGGCCGGAATGTGTAATCCTCAAATGAAACCTGTCTATTTGTAAGGGAGTACAACTACTAACTATCTTACTCACTATTAATTCATAACCATCACAGGCCTCCTTAATAGCTCCGTTCTCTATATCATTTATATTCCAGTAATAATCATTAGCCAATGCTAATAATAACGCATCACCTTTAGAATCTATAATTCCTAAAAATTCGAGCAATTCCTCATCATTGGTAATAAGTTGATTTACACCATCTACCTGCTGCCTGATAAACGTATAGCAACCGGCGGGCAAACAACTTATTACAAAACCATCTTCAGCTATAAGCATTTCGAATTCGTTGATACAATTCGGTATATCTTCAGCATCCGCACATAATTCTCCCTGGGAAAAACTAAAAATAATTTCATCTAAATAAGTTACAATTTCGAAATAATCAACGGGATTTTCCGGAGTAATACTATCATAAAAAGATGATTCTGGAATAGTTTCAAATTCGCCACAAGCTGATACTTCCTCACAGTTAATCAATATATGAATGTATTCCTGGGTCTCACCATCATCATTATATAAGGCCTGTACCTCATTCCAGTTTAAACCTTCTGCAGCTAACGGAATATTGTCTATGTTCCCGTACAGTGATTCCCAGTCTTCTGGTATAATGGTGTAGAAAAGATAATCTTCATCACCGGCCACTCCATCTGGTGGGCCCGGAACCGCTAAGCAAAGTGGTCTGCCAAAATATTCGCCATCATCATATTGTCCAATATCTGGCATTGTACCATGTTCACCGCCAGCATATATTTGGATTTGTTCCCCATCCTCATTGAGTACAAACAAATCAATACTATAATTGGCTGGGTAATGTCTGCCGTTATCATCGCAATAATTAGCGAAGAAACACAGGTTAAATAACTTTTCTGTAGTAAGAACAAAGGACAAGTAACCATATTCATTCGCCATTCTCTCATCAAAACAAAGTACTTCCAGTTCTACATACTTTTTAGTGCCCGGGCGAACAGTAATATCGAAAGGTAGCGGTTTGTCTACATACCCAGAAAAATCACTATCTCCCTTTGGGGCTATCCAAACTAATTTCCCTCCATTGTCTGGATTGGCGTCGTAAACTAAAAATTCGCTAAGAGTCACTTTAGTAAAATCGTTACTATCATCTCCATCGCTACTAACCTTAACCGGAATTTTCAGTTCTTCTGAATAATCGGTGTAATATGTAGTTCCGTCGCTTAGGATATTCAAATCTACAGTTCTGGCCTCTCCATTATAGCTAACTGTAATCCTTGCCAATTTCGGCACGCCATTATTACAGTTGGGTAATTGATTATGAATGGTTTTGTTCATGACCTTATTGGCCAGGTCGTTGAGCACAGCTCCAAATTCAAGAGATACATTTTGTGTAGATGGTTCGCTAATCATGCTATCCTCTTCTTTACTACAGCCGGCTAACAGCGATGTAAATAGCAGCATACCTACCAGGACTCTTTTGATTGTTTTCATAATTTTACCGTATTGGTTAGCTAATAATATCATATAATTAAGAACTATCTATCACACTATGGGGAGGTAAAAATAGAGGCGGGGATATAATAGGATAATCGCTATTAGTAGCAGAATAAAATTGATGATTTTTTTAACCATATAGTATGGGGGATTTCATTTAAAAACTACCCCAATTGAATAAAATTCTATTTTAGATCTGAAATACCTGAATTGAATAGTTAAAATACCGGAAAAGCACTTTTTCTTATAGAGGGCTAGAATATGCTGAAAATCCTTTCGCAGAAGAAAGTTCAAATATTTCACAAACTGATTGAAAAAGCACGATCTAAAAAGGTCGTGCTTTTAGTATAATATAGTGAAAATCCCTCCCTTTGCTCGGGATAAGGCCTTCGACTAAGTTTAGGGCAAGCTTTTCGTAAAGCTTTGCTGTTGTAAAATCTAAACACAAAAAGCACGACCTTTTTAGATCGTGCTTTTAGTATTATTTAGTGAAGATCCCTCGCTTTGCTCGGGATAAGCGATACGTAAGATTTTGCCTCTGGCAAAATCAACGTCCTGCTTACTTCACTTCTTCGAAATCTACATCTTCTACATCATCTCCACTCTTGGCGTCTCCACCTTCAGCTCCGGTTGCACCTTGTTGTGGTCCACCTGGCTGTCCGTTTGCACCGCCCTGAGCTTCTGCCTGAGCTTTATACATCTCTTCTGAAGCTGTTTTCCAGGCCTCGTTGATCTTGTCTAAAGCTGGCGTGATTTGATCAAGCTCTTTGGTTTCGTAAGCTTTCTTCAATTCTTCTAAAGCTTCTTCTACCGGCTTTTTCTTATCTTCAGAAATTTTATCGCCAAATTCTTTCAGCTGCTTTTCAGTCTGGAAGATCATTGCATCAGCTTCATTCAGCTTATCAACTTTCTCTTTCGTCTGCTTATCTGCATCAGCATTTGCTTCAGCCTCTTTTTTCATTTTCTCGATTTCCTCTTCTGTTAATCCTGAAGAAGCTTCGATACGAATATCCTGAGACTTACCAGTCGCTTTATCTGTAGCGCTTACTTTAATGATACCATTGGCATCAATATCAAAAGTCACTTCAATTTGAGGAGTTCCTCTTGGAGATGGTGGTATACCATCTAAATGGAATCTACCAATTGTCTTGTTATCTGTCGCCATTGGACGCTCTCCCTGAAGTACGTGAATCTCAACCGATGGCTGATTATCTGCCGCCGTAGAGAAAGTCTGTGACTTTTTAGTTGGGATCGTAGTGTTAGATTCGATCAACTTCGTGTTTACTCCTCCCATAGTTTCAATACCTAGAGAAAGTGGAGTAACATCAAGAAGCAATACATCTTTTACGTCTCCTGTAAGTACACCACCCTGTATCGCAGCACCAATTGCTACAACCTCATCAGGGTTTACACCTTTAGAAGGCTTCTTACCAAAGAAAGCTTCAACTTCTTCCTGAATCTTAGGAATACGGGTTGATCCACCTACAAGAATTACCTCGTCGATATCACTTTTTGAAAGACCTGCATCGCTAAGTGCCTTTTTCACAGGCTCCATAGATCTAGTTACTAATTCTGCAGCTAACTGTTCGAATTTAGAACGGGAAATAGTTTCAACAAGGTGCTTTGGTCCACTAGAAGTTGCAGTTACATAAGGAAGATTAATTTCCGTTTGAGAAGAAGAAGATAATTCAATCTTTGCTTTTTCTGCCGCTTCTTTTAAACGTTGAAGTGCCATCGGGTCTTTTCTAAGATCGATGTCTTCTGCTTTCTTAAAATTATCTGCAAGGTAATCTATCAATACTTCATCAAAGTCATCCCCACCAAGGTGCGTATCACCATTCGTAGATAGTACTTCAAATACACCATCACCTAACTCAAGAATAGAAATATCAAAGGTACCACCACCAAGGTCATACACAGCGATCTTCTGATCCTGAGATTTTTTATCTAATCCATAAGCCAATGCCGCAGCAGTAGGCTCATTAATAATTCTTCTTACTTTAAGACCTGCGATCTCACCAGCTTCTTTTGTTGCGTGACGCTGAGAGTCATTAAAATATGCCGGCACGGTAATAACCGCTTCAGTCACATCCTGTCCAAGATAGTCTTCAGCAGTTTTCTTCATTTTCTGAAGAACCATTGCTGAAAGTTCCTGTGGAGTATAAAGACGACCGTCTATTTCTACACGTGGAGTATCGTTATCCCCTTTTTTCACAGTATAAGGTACTCGTCCTGCTTCTCTGGAAGATTCAGAATACTTGTTCCCCATAAATCTTTTTATGGAAGAAATGGTCTTTGTTGGGTTCGTTACCGCCTGACGCTTTGCAGGGTCACCAACTTTAATCTCACCGCCTTCTACGAATGCAATCACAGATGGCGTGGTTCTTTTTCCTTCAGCATTAGGTATCACCGTTGGTTCGCTACCTTCCATTACGGCAACGCAGGAGTTAGTGGTACCCAAGTCAATTCCAATTACTTTACTCATAACTATATAACTTGTTTTTTACGTTAGTTTATCAATTTTTTACAGTCACAAGAAGTCAATCATTATGCCAGCGCAAATCTTCTGACAGGTTGTCACTTTTCTCTCACAGCTTGTCATTGTTACTTTTTAAACTGAAACTACAAGAATATAATTTCCGCAATTTTTTATGGGCAGCCTTCACAATTCACTATTTTTGTACTCAAATTTATTCTCTGAATGCGAAAAATTGAATGCATTAGCGTTTTTGACATGTTGAAGGTTGGTGTAGGGCCATCCAGTTCTCATACTTTAGGCCCGTGGAGGGCTGCGCAACGTTGGATTGGTGAGCTAAAACAAAAGGATCGTTTTAATAAAGTTGAAAAGATTCATGTAGATCTTTATGGTTCTTTAAGTCTTACCGGAAAAGGCCATGCCACGGATATTGCTACCTTGCTCGGACTTTTAGGTCATGATCCTGTGACGATGGATATTGCTATTATTGAATCTGAAATTGAAAGGATTAAAGAAACAGGAAAACTGTTGCTGAATGGTGAAAGGGATATAAATTTTAGTTTTAACGAGGATATAAAGTTCAACCGAAAATTTCTTGAATTCCACCCAAACGGGATGACTTTTAGAACCTGCCTCGATAATGGTAAAAAAACAGCTTCTTCTTTCTATTCTATTGGTGGTGGTTTTGTGGTAAAAAAGGAGCGAAAGAATGCCAGCAAGAAAATGAAGAGTTTTCAGAAGTTTCCTTTTCCTATTGAAAAGGCCACCGAACTTCAGCAATATTGTAAAGCTGAAAATAAGCCTATTTCTGAAATTGTTCTGGCAAATGAACGTTCGCTAAGAACTGATGAAGAAATTGATGCTAATTTCAGGCAGATCTGGGACACCATGCTGGAGTCCATGTACATTGGCTGTCACACCGAAGGTACACTTCCCGGAGGGCTTAATGTTAAACGTCGCGCTTTTGAAATGCACCAGCGACTCATTGGTGAAACTGCTTATACAAATGTCGAAGACTGGATTCCTGCTATTAGACAAACCGAAGTAAAATTCCGCCAGATATTAAAATGGGTAAGTTGTTTTGCTTTGAGTGTAAACGAAGTGAATGCTTCCTTAGGGCGTGTAGTAACTGCTCCTACCAATGGCAGTGCGGGGACAGTTCCCTCTGTGATGATGTATTATATGTGTATTGAAAACCATGAAGCCACTTTTGAAGATATGAAACGCTTTATGCTGGTGGCCGGGGAGATTGGTAGCCTTTTCAAAAAAGGAGCTACAATATCTGCCGCTATGGGAGGTTGCCAGGCAGAAATTGGTGTTTCCTCAGCGATGGCTGCAGGTGGCTTAACCGAATTACTTGGTGGAACTCCCGAGCAGGTGCTTATGGCCAGCGAAATTGCTATGGAACATCACCTTGGATTAACTTGTGATCCTATTGCGGGATTGGTTCAGGTGCCTTGTATAGAAAGAAATGCCATGGGAGCAATTAAGGCGATCAACGCTGCTGAAATTGCCCTGGAAAGCGATGCGACTAAAGCAAAAGTTCCGTTAGACAAGGTGATCGAAACTATGTGGGATACCGCGAAAGATATGAATAAGAAGTATAAAGAAACTTCTGAAGGTGGGCTTGCAGTGAAAGTTAGCTTAAGCGACTGCTAATACAACACTTCAACTTGGAGGTATTAAAGGATAAAAATTTTCAGTTGAAACTAAAGAATCTACTCAGGAACTTTGGTCTCATGATCCTGTGCTATTTTCTATTTTTCTTTGTGCTCCAGATACTAAATACCTTCATTTTTGATCTCGACCTTCAAAAATATGAGCAGATTGAAATTCTGGAAATTTTAAAGGAAAGTCCGTTAAAATTCATCTTTCTGGCAGCTATTGCCGCACCTGTTATTGAAGAAAGTATTTTCAGGAGTGTTTTAAAACCCACCGCCCGTAGTCTGAAAATTTTTATCTGTGCATTAATCTATATGGCTGGTCTTTTTCTAATTCCGCAGGAAGCACATTGGGCACTAAAATATATTTTATTATTTGGGAGCCTTTTCCTGGTCTATTATGCATTGGGAGAACTCATTCCCACAAGATATTACCAGCGAACCTGTTACTGGCTGCACAGATACTATTTTGGTATCTGGATTTTGGGCGCGATCATTTTCGGATTTGTCCATATCTATAATCATGTAGATACTTTTCAATTAGATTTTGTTCTTTTTATCATGATCTTTCCACGGATTATTGCAGGCTTTTTCTTCGGAAAAATTAAACTGGAAAATAAAGGAATGATCTGGCCAATACTAATGCACAGTATGAACAATTCTACGGTCTTACTTATACTACTTCCCTACAGCCTTTCCCATTTAACATAGTCTTATGGCATTTCGGGTACTCATTTTGTAACTTCTACTTTCAAAAAAATTGAACTACGAAATTAGCCTTTGAAGGTTGTGTTTTGAAGCATAATTTTCAGAGGAATTTCATTGGATTTTTAAAAATCAAAAAAAATATGAAAGCAGCAGTAATTGAAAAAGCAGGAGGCGATTTTATTATTAAAGAGGTAGATAAACCGAGTCCTTCCAAAAATGAAGTATTAATTAAAGTTGAAGCCTGCGGAATTTGTCATAGCGACAATTTTGTAAAAGAAGGTGGTTTTCCCGGACTGGAATATCCACGTATTCCCGGTCATGAAGTTGTAGGAATTGTAGAAGAAGTTGGCGAAAATGTCTCTAATTGGGAAAAAGGCCAGCGCGTAGGAGTTGGATGGCACGGCGGACATTGTTTTGAATGTGATCCATGTCGCCGCGGGGATTTTATAAATTGTGAAAATGGAAAAGTAAGCGGAATTCATTATGATGGTGGTTATGCTGAATATATGACCGCGCCAAAAGAAGCGATCGCGAATATTCCTGAAGAGATTTCTTCAGCGGATGCAGCACCACTGCTATGTGCCGGGATTACGGTATATAATGCTTTAAGAAATTCAGGAATTAGGGCCGGTGATGTAGTGGCAGTTCAGGGAATTGGTGGTTTAGGACATCTGGCCATTCAATACGCTGCAAAAATGGGCATGAGAACAGTGGCTGTTTCTCATAGTAATGATAAGCAAGAGCTTGCAAAAAAACTCGGCGCTCATCACTTTATTAATACCGGTGAAAAAGATGGCGCTGAAGAATTACAAAAATTGGGAGGAGCCAAACTAATTCTGGCGACTGCTCCACACAGCGACGCGATTACCTCTGTGGTTGACGGGCTCGGAATTGACGGAAAATTATTAATGGTGGCAGCTACCGGAGAACCCATTGAAGTGTCTCCAATGCAATTATTAATGGGAAGAAAATCGGCTGCGGGCTGGCCTAGTGGAACCGCTATGGATTCTGAAGACACCTTAAAATTCAGTGCGATGACAGATACCAAACCAATGATTGAAGAATTTCCGTTGGATAAAGTAAATGAAGCATTTAAAAAAATGATGGATAATAAGGCCAGATTTAGAGTGGTATTAAAACCATAGATTTTAAAATTACGTGAATTGAAACCGGTAGATGATAATATGAATCTGCCGGTTTTTTTATTATTATCTTTGATTCATAATCTTTCAAAATGCCATCAAATTTCAAATCTTTTCTTATTCTATTTTTCAGCTTTATCGCCCTCCAATCTTGCGATGATAAGAAAAAATCTAAACCTGTTCAGGTTGTTGAACAAAAACCCGAGATAGATACTGGTGATTACCACGAAAATTATCTTAGAGAGATTTCCTTTATAAAAACTCGGGAAGATTCCACTTCTACAGAAGGTATGATAAAACTAAGAGGTGGAAGCTATATGATGGGAGGAAATAGCAGTCAGGCGAGACCGGACGAATTTCCACGGCACAAAGAAAAAATTGATGCTATATGGGTGGATGAAACTGAAGTTACCAATGCAGAATTTCGGGAGTTTGTGGAAGAAACAGGTTATGTAACTACTGCCGAACGTTCATTTGAAATAAAAGGAAAAAAATATGAGGCCGGCGCCCTGGTTTTTGACCCATATAATCCTGAATGGTGGTGGAAGTTTGTAAAAGGCGCCAATTGGAAAAATCCAACAGGTCCCGATAGTACTATTGACGGAAAAGACACTTACCCTGTAGTTCAGGTTTCCTGGTACGATGCTATGGCTTATGCGAAATGGGCTGGAAAAAGACTACCCACCGAAGCGGAATTTGAATATTTCAATCGTGCGGGTAATGATACCCTTATTTATCACTGGGGCAACGATTTTGAAAAAGCTTCAGAAATGGTCAATTTCTTCCAGGGCGACTTTCCCAGGCAGAATTCAACTGAAGATGAATTTGAGAAAAAAGCTTCTGTAAAAAGTTTTCCTGCAAATGATTTCGGATTATATGAAACTTCCGGAAATGTATGGGAATGGTGCCTGGATACCTATTATCCGGACGCCTATTCAATAAGAGATCAACAAACCAATGGTTATTTTAAAGAATTCGTCAATATGCAACAGCAAAAAGTGATTCGTGGAGGATCTTTTCTTTGCAGCGAAAGCTATTGTACCGGCTATAGAAATTCAGCAAGAATGAGTTCAGCACCAGACACAGGCTTAGAACATACCGGTTTTAGATGTGTTAAAGATATTTAATTGCATTGTCGTCCGACAAAAGATGTAAGACCGCTTCGCTGATAGATTTAAGAAGTTAGACTTGATCTTAACTAATTGAAAATGAATTTTATATTGGTGTTAATTTTTCGAAAAGGAAAAAACATTCCTATACTCCAATAGCATGCTCCTGAATGGTGAAACCAGTTCAAATGTCCGTTATTTCCCGCCTAACGGTAACCTTCAATTTTTTAACCGGACAACTCTGATTTAATTACAATCTTTTTTGGTTCGGGTATCGGTTTGTGCATGAAACGTAGCGCATAAAAAGACGCTAGATTTTCGAATTAAACACAGAGCAGAATTTAAAAATTTGCTGGTCTTTGCATGTAAGCACAAACCTTGTTTTAGCACTTATTAGCTATGTTTTAGACGCGTTCTTATACCCAGTTATTTTTTAAGTGTCGGAATTATTCTGTCTTGCAAAGCTCTATAAGTTGACTTTTCTGGCTCATCATTTATATTCCAACCATTAAAGACAATTATTAATTTATGTTCTGGTGCTACCATTAAATACTGACCTCCATATCCATTGGCGGAATAAATACTGGTTTTGCCATTATCCGTATATTCAGGAATCCACCATTGATACCCGTATCCTGTAACACTTCGCCATTGAGGTTTTACGTTTTTAAGTAAAGGGCTTGTGGATGTTGTGACCCAACTTTCAGATACAATTTGCTTATTGTTCCATTTCCCTTTGTTCAAAAACAATGAACCAATTTTAGCCAGGTCTTCTGCCTTAAGATATAAACCTCCTTCTGTATCAATTTCTCCATCAGGTGTTTCTTTCCAATAGTAATCTGTAATACCGAGTGGCTTGAATAATTTTTCTTCTGCCCAATCGTCAATTCGTTTGCCTGTAATTGTTCTAATAATTTTACCTAAAAGAACAGTTCCGCCACCATTATATACAAATCTTGTTCCTGGTATGGTATCCATAGGTTTGCTTAAAACATATTCTATCCAGTGGTCACTTGACTCTAATAAAAAACAGTCATTAGTATTGTCATTATGATCAGTCTCCTCATTCCACTTTAAGCCACTTCTCATAGTCAACAAATCTTCAATAGATATATTTTGCTTTCTTTTATCTAGAAAGTCAGTATCATAACCAGTCAACAAAGGCATTGCTTTATTATCAACATTGTAATCTTCATTTAAATCCAAGGCAATCCCAAAAAGGATTGAGGTAATACTTTTTGTTACAGATTGAAGTGTATGCAATTCACTTTGTTTGTAGTATGGATGCCAATCAGTGCTATTGAAATTGTATTGATGATTGGTTGTGTCATACTTTTGAGCAATAGTTTCATAGTCCTGCTTATATCTGAAATCTGCCAAAACCTCGTCATTTTGTATGACTATAAAACGGTCAATTAATCCATAGTCTCCATTATTTATTTCTGAATTAATAGAATCAATTACAGTGGAAATGAGGTTTTGAGAAGTTACCTTTTGTGTATCTTTAGTTGAGTCTTTATTTTTTGAGGTACAACCAATAACTACAACAACAAACAAAATTGAAAATGCTAGCGTTTTAATTTTAACGATTGTTGTTCTCATAATTTTTGTTTTAATCGGGTATCTATTAGATAAACAATTTTCCATTTTCCATTAAAATTTACCAGCTGAAAACTGTTCACTCCGGAGTGGGAAAAATTACCGTTATAATAAAATGAATATGGTGTTGTAACAGTTGCCAGGAGTCCATTTTCCTCTATTCTGAATTCATGAAGTTTCTCTTCAAAAGATACTTCAGAAGGGATTGAAGCGATACTCTTAATAAAGTTAGAATAATCTTCTGAAATTAATTTTGTATTTCCTTCTGCATCCATAGAAACCGATTCCATTTTAACACCATCTGTAGCAAAACTTTTCAGCTTCACCGTATCCTGAGCATGGAAAGCTTCAAAGAAATCCTGTACTAATCTTTTAGGGGAATTTAAAGAATCTTCGGTCTGAGAAAATGCAGTTAAATTCAATAGAATGATAACGGCAAATATTATTTTTTTCATCAGGAAGTAGTTTTGAATGTGGTTAACGAATTTACTACTTTTACTCAAATTAAAATCTGAATAAATGTCTGTTGCAAAAAAGGAGTACAAGCGTATCACTGTAAAGTCTCTGGTAGACATGAAGTCTAATGGTGAAAAAATAAGTATGCTTACGGCATACGATTTCACTATGGCTCAAATTGTTGATGGCGCAGGAATAGACGTAATCCTTGTTGGTGACTCTGCCAGTAATGTAATGGCTGGGCATGAAACTACCTTACCTATTACGCTGGATCAAATGATCTATCATGCCACCAGTGTGGTTAGAGCGATCACTCGGTCTTTAGTGGTTGTAGATCTGCCCTTCGGAAGTTACCAGAGTGATCCAAAAGAAGCTCTTAGATCTGCGATAAGGATCATGAAAGAAAGTGGCGGACACGCTGTAAAGCTTGAAGGTGGCAAGGAAGTGAAGGAAAGTATCAAACGAATAATTCATGCCGGCATCCCGGTAATGGGGCATTTGGGACTTACCCCGCAATCTATCTATAAATTCGGAACTTATACTGTAAGAGCTAAAGAAGAACAGGAAGCTGAAAAATTAAAGTCTGACGCTAAATTGTTGGAGAAAATGGGCTGTTTTGCTATTGTGCTCGAAAAAGTACCGGCTGAACTTGCTAAAGAAGTAGCCGAAAGTATCACTATTCCGGTTATAGGAATTGGTGCCGGAAATGGTGTCGATGGTCAGGTTTTGGTAGTACATGATATGCTGGGAATGACCCATGAATTTAATCCCAGATTTTTGAGACGTTACGCCGATCTACATGGAGAAATGACCAAAGCTTTTCAAAATTACAGAGATGATGTGAAGAGTAGAAAATTTCCATCAGATGATGAACAATATTAAAAAAGTGGAATTTACAATACTGTAAGCCTGAGCGTAGTCGAAGGCAAAGTTAGAAGTAAGAAGTAAGAAAAATCTGATTTGGATTCTGCGGAATCTATACAAAACTTCTAAAAACTTATCAAAATATTGGGTTCAGAAAAAATTTTATCAAATAGGGACAATCTTCAGGTTCTACACGAGGATAACCATATCATCATCGTGAATAAACGTCCCGGAGATATTGTTCAGGGAGATAAAACCGGGGACAAACCCCTGAGCGAAGTAGTTAAATCTTATCTAAAAGAGAAATATAAAAAGCCCGGAAATGTGTACCTGGGAGTGGTGCATCGTCTGGACAGACCCACCAGCGGAATTGTGCTATTTTCAAAAACTTCAAAAGCTTTACCAAGACTCAATAAATTATTTCAGGATAAAAAAGCAAAAAAGACTTATTGGGCCATTGTGAAAAATGCACCGCAGGAAAAATCCGGGGAACTTGTGCATTTCATGAAAAGGAACTCCAAGCAGAATAAATCTTACGCTCATAAAAACGAAGTTCCAGACAGCAAAAAAGCGATGCTGGATTACAGACTACTAAAGAAGCTTGACAATTACTATTTACTGGAAATAGATCTTCATACCGGAAGACATCATCAAATAAGAAGTCAGTTATCAGCTATTGGTTCTCCTATAAAAGGTGATCTAAAATACGGTTTTAACCGAAGTAATAAAGATGCCAGCATTCATTTACATTCAAGAGAGCTAAAATTCACACATCCGGTCAAAAAAGAGTTTATTCATATCATTGCCCCTCCCCCTTCGGATCCTATCTGGGACGCGGTTTAAAAAAATCCTCCACACATAGGTTTTAATTAGTATTTTTAATGCAAAATATCAGCATATGAAATGGCGTGGCAGAAGACAAAGTGGTAATGTAGAAGATCGAAGAGGAAGTTCGGGCAAGGGAAAACTAATTGCAGGTGGTGGAATTATAGGAGTAATTTTCGTCATTGCGCAGTTTATTTTGAGCGATGGAGACGTGTCGGTTCTACAACAACTGGAAGGTTCCGGCAGTTCTCAAACTGAATCCCGTGAGCTTACGGCGGAAGAAGAGGAAATGGGAGAATTTGTTGCTACCGTTCTTGCTGATACTGAAGATGTCTGGAATGAGGTTTTCGCGGAAAATAATATGAATTATCAGGAACCTGGCCTTGTGCTTTTTAGTGACGCTGTACAAACGGCATGCGGAGGTGCATCTTCAGCCAGCGGACCATTCTACTGCCCTGCGGATCAGAAAATATATATGGACCTTAGCTTTTTCGACCAGTTAAGACAACGATTTGGTGCACAGGGTGGTGATTATGCAGTAGTCTATGTAATGGCTCACGAGGTTGGCCACCATGTTCAGAATTTAATGGGAACTGCCACTAAAGTTCGAAGACTTCAGCAGCAATCCAGTAAAACTGAAGCGAATGAACTATCTGTAGCACTCGAACTTCAAGCCGATTTTTACGCTGGGGTTTGGACCAAAGAAAATCAGCAATATCTGAGTGAAGGTGATATCGAAGAAGCGCTAAGTGCAGCAAATGCGGTTGGCGACGATGCAATTCAGAAAAGAACTAGCGGAAGGGTAAATCCGGACTCTTTCACCCATGGAACTTCAGAACAGCGTATGAAATGGTTTATGAAAGGTTATAGATCTGGGGATATTAGCCAGGGTGACACTTTCAGTGAAGTTTTAAATTAGGTTTTAAATCTATATTAGTAACTACTTCTTTCTAACAGCAAGTAAACTTTCAATAATCACAGCACTAATTATTAAAGTTCCTCCAACCAGTGTTTTCAAAGATGGTATTTCACTTAAAAATATCGCTCCCAATCCTATCCCGTAAACCGGCTGAATACTACTCATAATACTGGCCGCAGTAATACTGAAATTTTTAAAGCTTTTTAAAAATAAAGTGTGACCAATACAAGTGGTAAGAACTGCAAGAATAACCAATGGCTTCCATTGGCCCGCAATTGCTTCAATATCGCTGAAGAAAACAGAAGGAAACAGAAGGAATGAAACCACCAGGATCTGATAGAACATAAGTGCAGACCCATTATACCTTTCTACTTCCCGTTTCATTAAGAGATTCCGAAGGGCATAAAAAACGGCTGAAGTCACTCCTAATATAATAGCAAGAAAGGAGTCATTTTCAAGATCAAACTCAGGACTTAAAAAATAGATCCCGGCCAGAACCAATAGTCCTAAAGCGATATGAACCTTATTGAACCGGGTCTTAAACAAAACAGGCTCTAAAAAAGCCGTAATCACAGGGTAGGTAAATAAGGATAATAAAGCGATCGCCACACTGGAGAATTGAAGGGAAAAGAAATAAGTGATCCAATGGGCACCCATTAATATTCCACCCAAAATCATTTTTAAAAGGTCGCGTTTATTTTCAATTTTCAGGTCGATCCCTTTCCACCTACAAAAAAGGTAAAAAACGATCACGGCAATCAGGCATCTATAAAATATGGTGATAACCGGATGTAGGGTGATATACCTGCCTAATACTCCGGAAGTACTAATGAGTAAAACCGCAAAATTTAGTTGAAGGATATTGGTTAAGTTCTGACGTCTTTCTGACAAATCCTGAATTTTATCTTGAGTATTCCTGACTCTTTTCCATAATAATATCTTTCACCGGTCTGTTCTCTATATTGCTTTCAAGCCACGAGATAATATCCAGATAGAGAAAAGCTCTTCTTTCATACGGGTGATCTTCAAATTTCTTTAAAGTGCCATGTAGCTTTTTAAATTCATCTTTAATATCTAATGGAGAAACATCAGGTAACTTTCTCAGGAATTTAATCATGGCTATTTGTACTCCATGCATATCGTCCATCTTGATAAGGAACTTGTAGGTAGATTTCACCAGCCTGTCTAAATGGTAATCCAGGCCTGCTTCATAATGTGCTACTAAATTTAATATCCTGGCGAAACACATCAAATCCTGGCGCATTTCCAGCGATTTATTATTAATGATCTTTTTCAGGAATTCAATACATTTTTTATGGTTTCCATCCCCAAAATATAAACACGCAATTTTATAATAGAAAACCATAATATGGTGAGCATCCAGCCTGTCCTGGAATTTTGCAATTTTTTCTATGATCTTATTTATAAGTTCTTCTGAATTGCTGAACTCCCCTTTCATAAACCTAAGGTTGAGTTTATTCGAATAAACATATAAAAAAGAGAGTGCCGAAATATTATCATTATGAGGGATTTTAGGATCTCGTAATGAATCTTCCAGCTGTTTTAAGGTTTGTTCAAAAAGTTCTGTATGATTTAAATAGAACAAAGACTCTAACAAATAATGACTTCCTTTTAGATAAGATACCGGGTGGATGGGAATCAAACGTTTATATTCAATAAAAAGATCCTTCCATTTCATGGAATATCGATAACACCCGAGAAAATCCTGGGTCAAAAAGCTATACCACAAATGCACCTTATAGAGCCAAAGACGCTCCCTGAAACCTAATTCTTTATAATGATAATTTGGTAATTTCTTTTTGAAGTAAGCCTTAATCTCATCAGCCTCTTCCTGACTTTTACAATATCCTTTTTTTAAAAAAATTGAATACAGTTCTAACGACAAATTAGACAACTGGCCCCACAACGTGTTCAGTTTGCTAATTTCTTCTGTTTCCTTAATTAATATATCTGCCCTGTTACTCATACTCCTGGTGATATATTGTGACTCAATGATCTTTTCCAGCTCTAATATTTCATAGGTGAGATTCTTTTCTTCATAATTAAGTGCCAGGGTTTTCACCTTATCCAGTAATTTCAGGCTCTGTTGATATAATCCTTTATGATAAAGGATATAAGCAAAATCTACCTGTTCCCTTATTTGAACAGGAATACTCTGATGGGCAGGATTTAGCCGAAGAGATATTAAAAGCTGTTTATAAAGATGCGTTTTTACATTAGAAAGTTGAAGCTTGGTGATTTTTGTACTCTTAAGAATTTCAGCTTCATCATACTTTTTCTGACGCAACATGACTTTATATAAATTCAGAAATTTAGAATCTGAATTCACCCCAACCCTTCCAACATAAAGAGAAAACTGTCTCTTTTCTGAGGCCGATAAAGATTTTATTAAAGAAAACAAGTTTTCGGTTAAGTCATTGGTCATTGTAAATGAATATTTTATAAGACACTGCAAACAAAGGCTTTGCAAGGTTAATTATCAGCTTTTAGTATCGTAACACCATTTATTAATAGAGCATCAAAGCATTATGATTCCAATACTTTAGATAAAGATAAAGTAAAATAAATCTCATATGCGTACTGAAAAGGTAGAAATTTTTGACACTACATTGAGGGACGGAGAACAAGTTCCCGGCTGCAAACTGAATACAGAACAAAAATTAAAAATAGCTGCACGACTGGATGAGCTGGGTGTTGATGTGATTGAAGCTGGTTTTCCAGTATCAAGTCCCGGCGATTTTAAATCGGTAACCGAGATTTCTAAACTGGTTAAGAATGCCAGCGTTTGTGGATTAACACGTGCCGTTAAAAACGACATCAAAGTAGCTGCCGATGCATTGAAATATGCCAGGAAGCCGAGAATCCATACGGGAATAGGAACTTCTGATTCTCACATAAAATATAAATTCAAATCCAGCAGGCCTGAAATTATCGAAAGGGCTGGAGAAGCTGTTGCCTACGCAAAGACTTTTGTAGACGATGTTGAGTTTTATGCGGAAGATGCCGGAAGAACAGAGAATGAATTTTTAGCTAAAGTTTGTACTGAAGCGGTAAAAAATGGTGCTACGGTGCTTAATATTCCGGATACTACAGGCTATTGTCTTCCGGAGGAATATGGAAAAAAGATAAAATATTTAAAAGAGAATGTGGTGGGGATCGAAAATGTAATTATTTCCTGTCACTGTCATAACGACCTTGGTCTTGCTACCGCAAATGCGATTGCCGGTATTACAAATGGCGCAAGACAGATTGAATGTACTATTAATGGAATTGGGGAACGTGCTGGAAATACCGCTTTAGAGGAAGTCGTCATGATCTTAAAACAGCATCCATATTTGCAGTTGAATACAGATATTAATCCTCAGTTGTTATATGATACCAGTTTAATGGTCTCCAGGGAAATGGGAATGTTCGTCCAGCCAAATAAGGCGATCGTCGGTGCCAATGCCTTTGCGCATAGTTCAGGCATCCACCAGGATGGCGTCATCAAGAATAGAGAAACATACGAAATTATAGATCCAGCCGATGTCGGGGTAACCGAGTCGGCTATTGTTTTAACTGCCCGTAGTGGTAGAGCGGCTTTAGCTTATAAAGCGAAAAAAATGGGTTATAATTTAACTAAACTGGAATTAGATATTGTGTATAGCGAATTTTTAAATTTTGCTGACGAAAAGAAAGAAGTTGCTGATAATGATATTCATATTATCATGGAACTTTATAGAAGAAATTCCAGAGCGATTGCATAACATGAAGAAAACACTTTTTGATAAAATATGGGACTCCCATGTGGTAGAAAGCATCCCTAACGGACCAGACATTTTATATATCGATAAACATTTGATACATGAAGTGACCAGCCCGCAGGCCTTTAATGAATTAAAGGAGAGAAATGTTCCGGTTTTTCGTCCGGAACAGATCGTGGCCACGGCCGATCATAATACGCCTACCCAGGATCAACATCTTCCGGTTAAGGACCTATTATCCAGAAAACAACTGAAGGAACTGAGCCAAAATTGTGAAGAAAACAATATTACTCTTTATGGTTTGGGGCATCCTTATAACGGGATCGTTCACGTGATGGCCCCGGAACTTGGGATCACTCAACCGGGAATGACCATTGTGTGCGGGGATAGCCACACCTCTACTCATGGCGCTTTTGGAACTATTGCTTTCGGAATAGGAACCAGCCAGGTTACCCAGGTATTCGCCAGTCAGTGTCTTTTAGTTGAAAAACCTAAGAAACTTAGAGTAAATGTAAATGGAAAACTGAAAAATGGAGTATTACCAAAAGATGTAATTCTGTATATCATCAGTAAACTGGGAACCAATTCAGGAACAGGTTATTTCTGCGAATATGCAGGAAATGTTTTTGAAGAAATGTCTATGGAAGGTCGAATGACGGTTTGTAACATGAGTATTGAAATGGGCGCCCGGGGCGGACTCATAGCACCAGACCAAACCACGATTGATTATGTGGAGGATCGGGAATTTGCTCCCAAAGGTTCAGAATTTAAAAAAATGAAGGTCTATTGGGAAACTTTAAAAACCGATAAAGGTGCTGAATTTGATCAGGAGTATTCTTTTGAAGCTGAAGATATAGAACCTATGATCACCTACGGAACCAATCCGGGAATGGGGATAAAACTTACAGGAGCTATTCCAGTGGAAGGAAATAAGAGCGATGCAAAAGCGCTGGCTTATATGAATTTTAAACCTGGAGAGATTTTACTGGAAAAACCCATTAATTATATTTTTATTGGAAGCTGTACGAACTCCAGAATTGAAGATTTTAGAGTGGCTGCCTCTTATATTAAAGGAAAGAAAAAAGCCGAAAATGTGAATGCTTTAATTGTTCCCGGTAGTCAGCAGGTTGCAAAACAAATAAAGGATGAAGGTTTAGATAAGGTTTTTGAAGAAGCGGGATTCACTTTAAGACAGCCGGGATGTTCAGCTTGTCTGGCTATGAATGATGATAAGATACCTGAAGGTGAATATTGTGTCTCCACCAGTAATAGAAATTTTGAAGGAAGACAGGGACCTGGTTCCAGAACTATTCTGGCAAGCCCTCTGACTGCCGCAGCTACTGCTATTTCAGGAAAAATTTCAGACTACACACAAAACTTGAACTAATGGAAAAGTTTATAACCCTTAAAGATACTGTGGTACCGTTGGATGCAGAAAATGTGGATACAGACCAGATCATCCCGGCTCGTTTTCTAAAAGCAACAGACAAAGAAGGTTTCGGCGAAAATCTTTTTCGTGACTGGCGCTTTGATAAAAATGGTGACCCTATTGAAGATTTCGTATTGAATCAGGATAAATATTCCGGCTCCATACTTTTGGCAGGAAATAACTTTGGTTGTGGTTCCAGCCGGGAACATGCTGCCTGGGCAATAAAAGCTTACGGATTTAAAGCGGTGGTATCCAGCTATTTTGCAGATATATTCAAAGGAAATGCTTTGAACAATGGTTTGCTACCAGTACAGGTATGCCCTGAATTTCTTACTAAGTTATTTGTTGCCATAGAAAAAGACCAAAATGAAAAGATCAGTATCGATCTGGAAGCACAAAAGATCAAAATTGAAAGTTCTGGAGAATCTGAAAGTTTCGACATTGATTCCTATAAAAAAACCTGCCTAATTAATGGTTATGACGATATAGACTTTTTAACAAGCAAACTGGAAGCCATTAAAAAATTTGAACAGAAAAGACGTGGAAAAGAGAACGTTCCGCAAGAAACTATTTAAACCGAAAAAAATGAAATTTAATATAGCCGTACTTCCCGGAGACGGGATTGGTCCTGAGATAACGCAGCAGTCAGTTAAAGTGCTGAAGGCCGTTGCAGATAGATTTGATCATGAGTTCAATTTTGAAGAAGCTGAAGTGGGTGCAGTCGCAATAGATTTATTGGGGGATCCATTGCCTGAATCCACACTCGAACTATGTAAAAAATCTGACGCTGTGCTATTCGGGGCAATTGGAGATCCAAAGTATGATAATGATCCTTCGGCAAAAGTGAGACCGGAACAGGGGCTTCTGAAACTACGAAAAGAATTAGGCCTTTTTGCCAATATCAGGCCGGTTAAAGTATATGAAAACCTCATTCATAAATCACCTTTAAAATCTGAAAATATTGAAGGTGCAGACATGGTAATTTACCGGGAATTAACTGGTGGGATTTATTTCGGGGAAAAAAGTACTGCTGAAGATGGAAAAAGCGCCTCAGATCTTTGTACCTACTCGGTAGAAGAAATTGAACGTATTGCGCATCTGGCATTTAAAGCTGCTGAAAAGAGAAGGAAAAAATTAACCCTTGTAGATAAAGCGAATGTTCTGGAAACTTCTCGTCTCTGGCGAAAAACGGTTACTGAAATTGCAAAAGATTACCCGGGAGTAAAAGTCGATTATTTATTTGTGGATAACGCCGCCATGCAAATGATCGTAAATCCAAAACAGTTTGATGTTATACTTACAGAAAATATGTTTGGCGATATCATTTCTGATGAAGCCAGCGTAATTGGCGGAAGTATTGGTTTGCTCGAATCTGCATCTATTGGAGCCGATAATGCGATGTTCGAACCAATCCACGGATCATATCCACAAGCTACCGGGAAAGGAATTGCCAATCCTCTGGCCTCAGTGCTTTCTGCAGCAATGTTACTGGATCATCTAAACCTTAAGAAAGAAGCAGAAACGGTAAGGATGGCAGTTGAATTAAGTATCAAATTAAATGTTTGTACTAATGATCTCAACTCCGATAATCATTACTCTACCGAAAGAGTTGGGGATTTTCTCGAAAGTGTGATCAGCGATACTGAAGGTCATATTATTAATAATGAAAACCTCAACCTTGGCCAGATGACAATAATATAAAGATTAGTTCATGTTTGTTTAGAGAGCTGCCTCCTGCAAGATTTTATCTTCAGGAGGTTTGCTTTTTATAAAAATAGTTGAAACCGCCTCGTCATTCAGAACGCAGCGGTAGCGGAGTAAAGAATGTTTCCAGTTTCAAAGAGATTCCTCCTTTCGTCGGAATGACAATCTTGTGTCATTCAGAACACAGCGGTAGCGGAATGAAGAATTTCTGAATTAATAAAAGACTCCTTTATCCATCGATATGAGAATCATGTGGCATTCAGAGCGAAACGCAGTGAAGCGAAGAATCTCCGCATTAACAAAAGATTCCTCCTTTCGTCGGAATGACAATCGTATGGCATTCAGAACGAAGCGATAGCAAAGTGAAGAATCTCAGCCTGGACAATGGGATTCCTACTATCGTCGGAATGATAATTGGAATTTTCGAATTATCAAATTTTCAAATTAATCTCCTCCTTCTTCTCCCTGATTTTCTCTAAAGACAGGTTATCCTTGCTCCCGGAATGCGAATGCTGCATTCCTTCCGTAGCTTTATAAGATCCATCCTGGACCTGCTCCCCGATTATTTTATAAGCATCCCTGAACGACTTTCCATTGATCACCAGTTCATTGATGCTATCTACAGTAAACAAATATTTATATTTTTCATCTTTCAGATCAACATTCTTCACTTTGATCTGCGCAATGGAATGAGTGAAAACATCCAGTATTTCTTTCATATTTTCCACCGAATAGATACTATTCTCTTTAATTAGCTGAAAATCCCTGTGGTAACCACTAGGTAAATTGTTGGTGATTAATATCATTTCATTGGCAATAGCCTGAAGTTTATTACATTTTCCTCTCACCAGCTCAAAAACATCGGGATTTTTCTTGTGGGGCATAATACTCGATCCCGTAGTCAGTTCATCGGGAAAAGTAATAAAATCAAAATTCTGACTCATATACAAACAGATATCCATCGCCAATCTTGAAAGCGTATTCGCCAGAGAAGCGATATTGGAAGTAACTGTTCTCTCACACTTCCCCCTGCTCATCTGGGCAGCGACCACATTGAATTTCTGAGTTGAAAAACCTAATTCTCTAGTTGTGAATTCTCTGTCTATCGGAAATGAGGAACCATAACCAGCTGCCGAACCGAGCGGATTCTGATCCACGATCTTTAAGCCCGCTTCCAAAAGGTAAAGGTCATCTATAAGCAGTTCGGCGTAAGCTGAAAACCATAATCCGAAGGAAGATGGCATGGCTACCTGAAGATGCGTATAACCGGGAAGCAGTTTTTCTTTATGTTCATCAGCCAGACCTAAAAGTACCTCAATAAGTTCTTTGGCCTTTTCTGAAATTTGCTGTAGGTTCTCTTTGAAATACAATTGCTGAGCTACCAAAACCTGATCATTTCTCGAACGTGCCGTATGGATCTTCTTTCCGGTATCTCCAAGTTTCTTAGTCAGTTCAAATTCTATCTTGGAATGAACATCCTCGAAATCCTCTTCAATATGAAATAGTCCATTTTCAAGTTGTTTCTTCAAAACCTCTAATTCCGTCAAAATTGTTTCAACCTCATCCTTTTCCAATATTCCGACTTTTCCAAGCATTTTTGCATGTGCTTTAGATGCCTGGATATCGTACTCAGCCAGATGCATATCCAACTCACGGTCATTTCCAACGGTGAACTTTTCTATCTGTTTGTCTATTGAAATACCTTTATCCCAGAGTTTCATATTTTTCTATTTTGTTTGTCATTCCGAAGGAATTTACGGCTGAGGAATCTTAGATTTCTCACTACGGTTGAAAATAACAACTATTAATTAATTCTTATCTATACAATTTCGTCATCCTTTCCCGATAACTATCGGTATGTTCCAGGATCTCTAAAGAAGCTGAATCAAGTTCAGCTTGACGTACTTTTTATTTTTGTCGCACTGAGCCTGTCGAAGTGCTTTTAAATTCTTTGCCACTAATGCACGAATACTCATTTATTAGTGCATCCGGGCTATTTTATTAAAATCTTATTCCGATAAACTATCCAATTATCAAACTGTTATTTCATTCATTGTCATTCCGAAGGAGATGACGACTGAGGAATCTCAGATTTCTCTCTTCGTTCGAAATGACCATTTTCAAGCTTATTTAGTATAAACTCTGTCGCACTGAGCCTGTCGAAGTGCATTTATGTTGCCACTAATGCACGCATAAAAATTTATTAGTGCATCCGTGGCAATGTTTATTTTAGCGCCTTTTCCAGCAATCTTATATATTTTTCAATTCCTTCTTCAATCTCCTTTACATAAATAAACTCATCTGCCGAATGAGATCTGGTAGAGTCACCCGGACCTAATTTTAAAGATGAACAGCTCAGCATCGCCTGATCACTCAGAGTTGGAGAACCATAGGTTTCCATTTTCAGGTCAATTCCCGCTTTTACCAATTCATGATCTAGTGGAATTGATGATGAATTCAGCCTTAAACTTCTCGCATTGATCTCATCTACCGGAGCTTTTTCTTTTAAGATCTGCTCAATTTCCTCATTGCTATACTTATCATTTACCCGAACGTCTATTACCAGGTGAACCCTCGCAGGCACTACATTATGCTGACTGCCAGCTTGAATCTGAGTGACCGTCACTTTAACTTCTCCCAGGTTTTCTGAAACTTTATCCAATTTAAAGTTTTCAAACCATTCCAACACCTTTGCCGTCTTATAGATAGAATTATCTGAATTCGGGTGGGCTGCATGCGAAGGAGTTCCTTTTACCACGGCATCAAAAACCACTAAGCCTTTTTCAGCAACAGCCAGATTCATCAATGTGGGTTCTCCTACTATAGCTACATCAATTTCAGGTATCTTGGAAAGAAGGGCTGCAATCCCATTTTTTCCATTGATCTCCTCTTCCGCAGTTCCTGCAAAAAGAATATTATGGTTCAGGTTTTCTTCCGAATATAAATAAGTAAAAGTCGCCAACAGGGACACCAGGCAACCTCCTGCATCATTACTGCCTAAACCAAATAATTTTCCATCTTCAATTTCTGCCTTAAAAGGATCTCTCGTGTAAGCCGAATTTGGTTTTACCGTATCATGATGGGAATTAAGTAATAATGTTGGCTTAGCTTTGTCGTTATTTTTGTTTACTGCCCACACATTATTTAAATAGCGCTGATAAGGAATTTCATGCTTTTTAAACCAAATTTCAAGCAGTTCTGCAGTCTTGTCTTCTTCCCCCGAAAATGACTGAGTCTTAATCAGGTTTTTAAGTAATTCTATGGCTTCTTGCTGAAGTTTCTCTAATTGCATCATTTTACAATTTTGGTATGAATAGCATTCTTTTTTAATAATTCTGAATCACCCAGGAAAACCGTGGCAACTCCTTTGTTTATCGCCTCAAAGCAATTATGTAGTTTGGGCAGCATTCCGTCTTTAATGACTTTGGTTTCCACCAATTCCTTATAATACGTTGAATTTAATTCAGAAATCACAGAACGATCATTTTCCATATCGGTTAAAACCCCTTTTTTCTCTGAGCAATAATATAACTGAGTTTCGAATGATTTGCTCATGGCAATGGCAATTTCCGAAGCTACCGAGTCGCCGTTCGTATTTAATAACACTCCATCTTCGGTACATGATATTGCTGAAAAAACAGGTATCATATTTTGATTGAGTATTGACTCTATAAAACCTGAATTCACCTTTTCTATATCACCTACAAAGCCATAATCAATCTCTTTTACCTCTCTCCTTTTCGAGATCAGAACATTCCCATCTGCCCCGCAAAGGCCAATCGCATTTTGCTTTTTAGACTGAAGTTTTGCAACGATACTTTTATTTATAAGTCCGCCATAAACCATGGTGATCACCTCCATAGAATCTTTATCGGTGATCCTTCTTCCATCGATCATTTTCGTTTCAAAGCCAAGTTTACCGGCAACTGCGGTTGCTTTGTTTCCGCCTCCGTGAACAAGGATCTTTGGGCCCCTCATTTCCACGAAATCTTCTAAAAATGAATTCAGAAAGACAGGATTTTCAATGAGTTTTCCTCCTATTTTTACAACCTTAAGTATCTTATTCCCCATATTTCCTTTTTAATGAATTTTTAAAGATTCTGGTTTTCTACACTTTTTTTTTAATTCCCTGTGAGTACTATTAGGACTTTTACCTATTCTCAATCTGGCACTTTTAAAAACCCTCGTAAGTCTCGAATTCGTAGGATATTTTCGATTAGAAGTCAGATTATTGAAAATTAAGGCAGTTATAAATAATATAAGTGTTCCGGTTAATACAGGAGATAATACATAAGTAAATCCCAGAGCTTTAATATTGGGCGTGCCTATTACGGCAATTAATGCGGTAGCACCACCAGGAGGATGCAATGTTTTTGTCACCTGCATAAGGACAATAGAGGCAGCAACAGCCAAAGGAGCTGTTAACCAAATAATATTCGGTATAAGTTTAAAGACACAAACCCCGATAAACGCTGATAAAATCTGCCCACCAATTAAATTTCGTGGTTGGGCCAGTGGACTCTGGATAGCTCCAAAAACTAATACGCTTGAAGCACCAAAAGAACCAATTAAAAGAACATTTTCTATTCTGAAAAGAGATTGTGACTGGACAAAAGCTATTAGACCTATTCCGAAAAGTGCTCCAAAAAAAGACCAGGCTTGCTCTTCAAAGTCTATTAAGGTTTCCTTATAAATTACATATCTGGAGATTCTAATATTCCTACCTATTCTTCTCCCAACTCTTTTTTGTGCAACAAACTTTCCCACTAGATACCTTTCTATTATTAATCTTCATCTTTTAACAATTGCTTCAATACCGCTTGTGCCGCAAATGTTCGATTATTAGCCTGATGAATAACGATTGAATTTTCAGAATCCAAAACATCATCAGCAATAACCATATTTCGTCTAACTGGTAGGCAATGCATCACTTTTGCATTGTTAGACGGTTCCAATTTCTTCTGATTCACCGTCCAGTTTTTTTCAACATTCAAAACCTGACCGTAATTCTCATAACTGCTCCAGTTTTTCACGTAGATAAAATCTGCATTTTCAAAAGCTTTTTCCTGGTCATGCTCCACCCGTGTTTCTTTCCTGATCTCCGGATTTAAATCATAACCTTCGGGATTCGTGATCACAAATTCCACATCCAACTTCTGCATCATTTCAGTAAAAGAATTCGGAACAGATTGTGGTAAAGCCTTTGGATGTGGAGCCCAGCTTAAAACTATTTTCGGTTTATCTTTCTTCTTTAATTCCTGAATAGTAATTGCATCGGTCAATGCCTGCAACGGGTGTCCCGTCGCGCTCTCCAGATTAATAACCGGAACGGATGCATATTTCTTAAAACTATTCAGCACCTGTTCAGATTCGTCTTTTTCTTTATTCTTTAATCCGGGAAAAGCTCTAACCGCGATGATATCGCAATATTGAGAAAGCACCGCAGCAGCTTCTTTTATATGCTCTGCCTTATCTGAATTCATCACCGCCCCATCCTCGAACTCAAGGGTCCAGCCATCCTTATCTACATTCATCGTCATTACCTCCATTCCCAATAGTTTTGCCGCTTTTTCTGTACTTAACCTGGTACGCAGACTGGAATTAAAAAAAAGCATCCCAAGGGTTTTTCCTTTTCCCAGATCGGGAACTGTATTTTTAGATTTCAGACTTCTTGCTTCGGAAATTAGATTTTCCAGATTATCTATATCTGATAAGGTGATGTAGTTCTTCATATTTTTACTTTTTGTCAGGCTGAGCGCAGTCGAAGCTTCAAGGCATTTTGAATTTAGCCTGTATTAAGCAAAGTCGAAATACTCAATGTGACATTCATTTATTATTTTCCCAAAACATTACCCCTAGTTTTAAGGTTGTGTATCTCTGATAATGTGATATAGTTATTCTTATATTTACTTTTTTGTCAGGCTGAGCGCAGTCGAAGCCCAGAGCATTTCGACTGCGCTCAATGTGACATTCCCTAATTGTTTTACAGAACAGATTTCAAACTATCAAAAAAGACCTCGAAATGTTCTGTTCTAATATTCAATGGCGGAAGAATACGAAGGAGTTTTTTATTTGAAGAAGCTCCCGTAAAGATCTGATGTTCAAACAAAAGTTCTTTTCGTAAAGCGGCAATTTCAAAATCAAACTCCAGCCCGATCATTAATCCTCTACCCTTTATCTTTTTGATCTGCGGAATTTTTGCAGCTTCAGCTTTTACAAATTCAGAAACTTCTGAAGCATTCTGCATCAAATTTTCCTTAGTTATAATATCCAATACTGAAATTCCTGCAGCACAGGCAAGGTGATTCCCGCCAAAAGTAGTTCCCAGCATTCCGTATTTCGCCTGAATTTTATTATCGATCAAAATTCCGCCGATAGGAAACCCGTTACCCATTCCTTTAGCCATAGAAATTATATCGGGCCTAATTCCGTGTTTCTGAAAAGCAAAGAAATCACCGGTTCTTCCATAACCCGATTGAACTTCATCAGCAATCAACATGACCTGGTTTTTCTGACACAGATCAGCTGCCTTTTTGTAAAACTCTGAATCTGCTTCATCAAGTCCGCCAACTCCCTGGATCACTTCAAAAATAACTGCAGCTACATCGCCTTTTTCAATTTCACTTTTTAAGGATTCCGCGTCATTAAAAGCTAGTTTTTTAACATTATGATTCAGATTAAATGGTGCTTTGATATTCTCATTGTCTGTGATAGAAACCACTCCGGAAGTCCTTCCGTGGAAAGCATTTTCAAAATAAATAACTCTCTCTTTTCCGGTTTCAAAAGAAGCCACTTTTAAGGCATTTTCATTCGCTTCGGCGCCGGAACTGCATAGAAAAAGGCTATAATCCTTTACCCCGGAAACTTTTTCAAGTTTATCTGCCAGAACTTGCTGTAATGGGTTTTTAATTGAATTTGAATAAAAGGCCAGTTTACTGACCTGATCCTGTATCGATTTCACATATTCCGGATGAGAATGACCAACTGAAATAACAGCATGACCACCGTAAAGATCAAGATATTTCTTCCCCGCCTGGTCAAAAACATAACAGCCTTCTCCTTTTACCGGCGTGATATCGTAGAGTGGATAAACGTCAAATAATTCCATATTTACTGATCTGAGATATTATTAATTTTTTTGAATGAGGCCTGAATTCCTTTGATAAGCGAAGAACTGAGTCCGTTATGTTCCATCTCATTCAGTCCTTCAATAGTACATCCTCGAGGTGTGGTCACTTTATCAATTTCTTCTTCGGGATGTTTGCCAGATTCAATTAAGAGACTCGCCGCACCCAGACAGGTTTGCATAGAGAGCTCCTGAGCGTCCTTCGCATCAAAACCTAGTTGAACTGCTCCCTGAGTAGTGGCACGTATCAAACGCATCCAGAATGCTACTCCACTGGCACAAATCACCGTTGCTGCCTGCATTTTATTTTCAGGAATAATGATACTGTTTCCAAGTCGGTTAAAAATAGCTTCAGCAATAGCGATCCTTTTTTGCCCAATTTCATTGCTGCATAAACAGGTCATTGATTTACCTACAGCAATCGCGGTATTGGGCATAGATCTGATAATAAAATGCTCTTCCCCCACAATACTTTCCATCCTCGGAATTTTAAATCCGGTTACTGTAGAGATCAAAACATGCTTATCGGTCAATTCTCCTTTAATTTCCTTAAGGATCTTCTCAAATTGAGTGGGTTGAACTGCAAAGATCAAAATATCTGAATTTCTTACAGCTTCCAGATTATCTGAAGTTACCGTTACCTTTGAATATTCGGAATAATCCTGAATATCCTCAACTTTTCTCTTGCTCAGATAAAGGGTGGTAAAAGCATTGCTAAAGATTAATCCCTTCGCAATGGAAATTCCCAAATTTCCGGCACCGATAATTGCTATTTTCATAATTCAATTTTTGTATATCATTGCAAACCTGCATTAAGCAGGCACGGCAACATCCTTATTGAAACTCTTAATTTTGAGACTGCTTCAGTCGCTGCACTCCTTCGCAGAGACTTGTTAACTTTACTTTTCAATTATTAAAATATCATTGCGAGCGAAGTGTAAACGGAGCGACGCAATCTCATGATTGAAACTACTCAACCTGAGACTACTTCGCTACACTGCGTTTCGCTCGCAGAGACCCTCTAGAATGAATTTTTCTTCATTTTTTTTCACTCTTCACTTTCCTCTTTTTACTTTTCACTCCTCACTCTTCACTTTTCACTCTTAAAAATAACCCGCTTTTAAATTCAAGCCCATTTTCTCTTCCAGCCCGAACATCAAATTCATGTTCTGTACGGCCTGCCCCGAGGCGCCTTTCAGTAAATTGTCGATCACGCTAGTGATCAATAATTTGTTACCGAACTTCTGTAACCTCAACAAACATTTATTGGTATTTACCACCTGTTTCAAATGCAATTCTTCGTCGGTTAAAAAAGTAAATGCCGCATCCTTATAGAATTCGCTATAAAGCTTTTTTGCATCCTCAAGTTCTCCCGAAAATTTGGTATAAGCGGTAGCATGGATCCCTCTGGAGAAATTTCCCCTATTTGGAATAAAATTGATTTCTGATGTATGATCTGATTGCAGTTGCTTAAAACTCTGACCAATTTCCTGTAAATGCTGATGCTCAAAAGATTTATAGGCTGAAAAATTGTTATCCCTCCAGGTAAAATGTGTGGTTGCTGAAAGTGAAGTTCCTGCCCCGGTTGCCCCGGTAACCGCATTTACATGAACATCATCATTCAACAATCCATTTTTAGCCAAAGGAAGAACCGCGAAAGTGATCGCGGTGGCAAAACAACCAGGATTTGCGATAAAATTTGCATTTTTGATCTCTTCCTGGTTCAGTTCTGGCATTCCGTAAACAAAGGAATGATCATTAGCTTTCATCCTGAAATCGGTGCTGAGATCTACAATTTTCGTCTTTTCTGAAAACTTATTTTCCGAAAGGAACCTTTTCGAATTCCCATGTCCCAGACAAAGAAAAACAACATCCGCTTCTTTGTTGATCTTACTGGTAAACTCAATTTCAGTATCTCCAATAAGATCCTGGTGAATACTATACAGCGATTTCCCAAGTTGAGAAGTACTGTAAACAAAATTCAGGTTTACTTCCGGGTGATGTAACAAGATCCTGATCAATTCTCCGGCGGTATACCCTGCGCCTCCTATAATTCCTGCTTCTATCATGAATCCTGATTTACATGTTGATAGATCTTTCCTGAGTTGGAAAGTATTTTGATAAATCCTTTCGCATCATCTGCGGTCCAGGCTTTGTTCTCCTCTCCATAATTTCCGAAGTTGCTGTTCATCAAATCATTTGGAGAACTAATTCCATCCAATGAGAAATGATAAGGTTTAAGTGTTACAAATACATCCCCGGTCACTTTGTCTTGTGAACTCTGTAACTGAGCTTCAAAATCACGCATTACAGGGTCCAGATAAAGGCCTTCGTGCAAATGCATCCCGTACCAGGTAGAAGTATAATCCTTATGCTGCAGCTGCCATTTACTTAGCGTATGCTTTTCAAGAAGATGGTGTGCTTTAATGGTGATCAAGGCGGCCGCAGCTTCAAATCCAACCCTACCTTTAATTCCTATAATGGTATCCCCTACGTGAATATCCCTTCCAATGGCATATTTTGAAGCAATATTTTCAAAAATTTCTATATTTTTTTCTGGAGCATTTTCTTTTCCCTCAATCGCGGTAAGTTCTCCTTTAGTAAAACTTAATTTGAGCTGCTTAGGTTCTTTATCTTTTAGCTGAGAAGGATAAGCTTCTTCCGGCAATGCTTTTTCTGAAGTCAGTGTTTCGGCTCCCCCAACGCTGGTGCCCCAAAGTCCTTTATTTACTGAATATTTCGCCTTGTCCCAATTCATCTGCACACCTTTACTTTTAAGATATTCAATTTCTTCCTGTCTGGTGAGTTGCTTATCCCTAATTGGAGTTATTATTTCAATTTCAGGTGCGATGATCTGGAAAATCATGTCAAATCTCACCTGGTCATTTCCTGCACCGGTACTCCCGTGAGCTATATAACCTGCTCCAATCTTTTTAGCATAATTCACGATCTCTATCGCCTGGATAATCCTTTCTGCACTAACCGATAATGGATAGGTATCATTTTTCAGCACATTTCCGAAGATCAGGTATTTCACTACCTTCTGATAAAAAGAAGTGACCGCATCGATATTCTTATAACTGGTTGCTCCGATCTTTTTTGCATTTTCACCGATATTTTTAATTTCTTCTTCTGAAAATCCTCCGGTGTTTACACTGACCGCATGAACTTCAAATTTCTCTTCTTCAGATAAATATTTTGCGCAATAGGAGGTGTCCAATCCTCCGCTATATGCTATAACTACTTTTTTCATTTTTATATTTTTTTGCCACGAATGCACTAATAACTTTTATTTTTACTCAGTGGTCACTTTTCCTTTTTATAAAAAAGCGTTTGCTTAATGTGTTTTAACCTTTTAAAAGCCTTGTCATTAAAACTACTTTTTGGCTTTCTCTCCTTTTTAGTTTCTTTCTTCTTATCGGGATCGTACAACATACCTGTACAAAGGCACATTTTACGTTCAGTCCTGGTAAGAATATCATAATTCTTACAGCCCTGACAACCCTTCCAGAATGTTTCGTCATCGGTCAGTTCTGAAAAAGTCACCGGTTGATAACCCAATTCATAATTGATCTTCATCACGGCTAAACCGGTAGTGATACCAAAGATTTTCGAGCCCGGATATTTAGTTCTGGAATGTTCAAAAATCACTTCTTTAATTTCTTTAGCAAGCCCATGATTTCTATAATCAGGATGCACTATAAGTCCGGAATTTGCCACATATTTTTCATGACTCCAGGTTTCTATATAACAGAAACCGGCGAATTTCTCGCCTTCCAGAGCGATCACAGCATTTCCTTTCTCCATCTTATCAATGATATATTCAGGAGTTCTTCGGGCAATACCTGTCCCACGGACTTTAGCCGATTCTTCTATAGTGTTACAAATAATCTCTGCATAAAAAGCATGAGATTTGTTAGCAATGAGAATTTTCATCTGCTAAAAATTTATGTTGAATTAAATTATTTTGATTTGGGTTTTCGAGAGCAGAACCGGACTCACCTAAGTTCTATAGATATATAGACACACTTACGTGCGACGGGGGAAACGGCGGCGCATAGGAGCGATATCAGAAGAGGTTCTGATAATAATTTTATATGCTATGCTATTTAAGTAATTCAAAATGGGAAAATCAAATAATATTAAAAGGAAAAGGGTTTCTGGGTCACTGCCTAGAAGCGGCGGGGCCTAAAATTGAAACGGGGTAATATTATTTGTTTTATCGAAAACATATTCCAAATGTACATAATTTTTTAATTTACAAGCGTTTACTAGATTAAAAATTGAAATAAGTTTGGATTATCATTTAAATATTCTCCGTAAAAGTTTTTCTTTTTCATTCGCTCTACCAGCGGATTAAAATCATTTGGATCTTTTAATTCGATCCCAACTACTGCCGGACCATTTTCTCTATGGTGCTTCTTGGAATATTCAAAATGGGTGATATCATCATTCGGACCCAAAACTTTAGCCACAAATTCTTTTAAAGCGCCTGCTCTTTGTGGAAAAGTGATTATAAAATAATGTTTCAATCCTGCATAAAGCAGCGCTCTTTCTTTTATTTCAGCAGTCCTTGTTATATCGTTATTACTTCCGCTTACGATGCACACTACATTTTTTCCTTTGATCTCTTCAGCATAGAAGTCTAAGGCGCAAATAGACATTGCTCCAGCCGGTTCCACTACGATCGCATCCTGGTTATAAAGATCCAGAATGGTCTGGCAGATCTTGCCTTCAGGCACCGTGATCATTTCATCCAGATTTTCTCTACAAATAGCAAAATTACGAGCCCCGACTTTTTGAACTGAAGCGCCATCAACAAACCTTTCAATGCTATCTAACTCCACCACTCTACCCTCTTTTAAAGAAGTTTTCATGGAAGGAGCGCCCTCAGGTTCTATCCCGATGATTTTCGTATTTGGTGAGAGTTTTTTAAACATTGAAGAAATACCAGCTAGCAATCCGCCACCACCCAGGGGTGCAAAAATATAATCTACAGGTGTGGCAGCCTGCTCCAGAATTTCCAGAGCGATAGTCGCCTGTCCTTCTATCACTTTCTCGTCATCAAAAGGATGGATAAAGACCATCCCCTGTTCATGCATTTGCTTCATGGCACTCTTAAAAGAATCATCGTAAGTATCTCCTTTAAGAACTACCTCAACCCACTCTCCACCAAACATCTCCGTTTGTTCTACCTTTTGCTTTGGCGTGGTACCAGGCATATAAATCACCCCTTTTACCTTTAGTTTATTGCAGGCAAAAGCCACTCCCTGGGCGTGGTTACCGGCACTGGCGCAAATAACCCCTTTTTTGAGTTGTTCTGGTGGCAAACTGGAAATCTTATTATATGCCCCTCGAATTTTATACGACCTTACCTGCTGGAGGTCCTCTCTTTTAAGCATAACGTTTGCCTGAAAGCGATTACTATAGGTAAAAGATTCGGCCAAAGGAGTTTTTAAAACAACTTTCGAAATTCTTTCAGCAGCTTGTTTAACTGCTTCTACAGTGGGTTTATATATTTTATCCTTTTCCAGCAGCGTATCCATTATGCGTATATTTTCTTCATTGCGGTCATTGCAGTTCTTAATCTCGCTCCAACTTTTTCAACCGGATGACTTCTAAGATCATCATTCACGTGTATCAATTTCTGGTTATCCACACCATTACAATCTGTTCCAAATTTCTTCCCGGCAACTTCCGGTTCAAGTGAGTTTACATAATCTTTCACCAATGGTTTTGCAGCATGATCAAATAAATAACAACCGTATTCAGCAGTATCTGAAATCACACGATTCATCTCGTATAATTTCTTTCTGGCAATGGTATTGGCTATAAGCGGAGTTTCATGAAGTGATTCATAATAAGCCGATTCTTCAATTATCCCGGCTTCCACCATCGTTTCAAAGGCCAGCTCTACACCTGCCCTTACAAAGGCCACCATCAGCACACCTTTATCAAAATATTCCTGCTCTTTGATCTCTTCTGAAGTGGCTTCAGTTTTTTCAAAAGCGGTATTCTCTGTTTCGGCACGCCAGGTGAGTAATTCTTTATCATCATTTGCCCAGTCACGCATCATTCGACTGCTGAATTCTCCTGAAATTATATCATCCATATGTTTCTGAAAAAGCGGACGCATTTTCTCTTTAAGTTCTTCAGCAATTTCATTCGCTCTAAGCTTTGCAGGATTTGAAAGCCTGTCCATCATATTGGTTATTCCACCATGTTTCAGGGCTTCAGTAATTGTTTCCCATCCATACTGGATAAGTTTTGCAGCATAATTTGGCTCCACACCATCTGCAACCATTTTATCGAAAGTTAAGATCGATCCTGTTTGAAGAACTCCACAAAGCATTGTTTGTTCCCCCATTAGGTCAGATTTTACTTCAGCAACAAAAGAAGATTCCAGTACTCCGGCCCTGTGACCACCTGTAGCATACGCATAAGCTTTTGCCCAATCCAGGCCAATTCCATGAGGATCATTTTCCGGATGAACCGCGATAAGAGTCGGCACTCCAAAACCTCTTTTATATTCTTCCCTCACCTCAGTTCCGGGACATTTTGGCGCGACCATAATTACCGTTATATCTTCACGTATCTTCGTTCCTTCTTCCACAATGTTGAAACCATGAGAGTAAGAAAGTACCGCATCTTTTTTGATATGAGGTTGAATCGCCTTGATCACCGAAGTATGTTGTTTATCTGGCGTAAGATTGATAACAAGATCAGCCTTTGGAATAAGCTCCTCATAAGTTCCTACGTTAAAATTATTTTCCGTAGCATTTTTCCAGGACTGTCGCTTTTCTTTAATCGCTCCTTCCCTTAACGCATATGAGATATCGAGTCCGCTATCGCGCATATTGAGCCCCTGATTAAGACCCTGGGCTCCACAGCCTACGATCACAATTTTTTTATCTTTTAGGACAGCCACCTCGTTGCTGAATTCATCCAGCTCCATAAACCTGCAGGTTCCAAGCTGAGCTAATTGATCACGTAAAGAAAGGCTGTTAAAATAGTTGGTCATGATAATGAATTTGTGGTATTAAATTTTTCTAGTATTCCTGATATTGGCATTTCGTTTTTGGTTACCGCTATGGTTCCCGATCTTACAAATTGCATTAATCCGTAAGGTTTGAGTTTTTCGTAAAGCGCATCTACCTCGCTCCGTTTTCCTGTTTTTTCTATTACAAAGAATTTCTTGGTCACAGTTACGATTCGTGCATTCGTTTCTTTTATAAAATCCTGAATATTATGATCGTCCAGAAAATCTTCAGATTTGATTTTATAAAGTGCGGTCTCCTGATATATAGTTTCCACATCTGTATGATAAAAAGCTTTGATCACTTCTATCTGTTTTTCTATCTGGCCTACGATCTTTTTGATCTGCTCTTCAGTTACATTAACAACAATAATAAACCGCATTACTTCATTCACCTCACTTGGTGAAGCAGTAATACTTTCAATATTGATATGTCTTTTCAAAAATATAGCTGCAATCCTGGAAAGTAATCCAAGATTATTCTCGGTATAAATTGAAACTGTATAATTTTTCTTTTCCATTACTCTAATAATATATCTGAAACTGCAGCTCCCGTTGGGATCATTGGGAATACATTTTCTTCCTGTTCAACTTTCACTTCCAGGAAATAAGCTTCGTCGCTTTCCATCATTTCCTCAACTGCATCCTTTAACTGACTTCTTTCGGTAACCTGTTTAGCCTGAATATGATAACCTTTGGCAATGGTTATAAAGTCCGGGTTTACCATGGTGGTTGAAGCATAGCGTTTATCAAAAAACATCTGCTGCCACTGTCTTACCATTCCCAGGAAACCATTATTTAAAAGGACGATTTTCACCGGAACTTTAGTCTGAAAAATAGTTCCTAATTCCTGAATGGTCATTTGATAACCACCGTCCCCTATCACTGCCACAACCTCGCTTTCCGGTTTGGCCATTTTGGCCCCGATAGCTGCTGGCAAGGCGAAGCCCATGGTTCCCAATCCCCCGGAAGTGACATTGCTTCGCGTGCTATTGAATTTAGAATAACGACAGGCTGACATTTGATGCTGACCAACATCTGAAACGATTATGGCATCTCCATTAGATTGATTATTGATCTGCTGAATTACCTCAGCCATGCCCAGGTCTTTCTTGTTGACATCAAGATTTCCTTTAATGACCTTTTCAAATTCAGTTTTATACAGGTCTTTGAACTTTTGATGCCACTCCTTATGAGAATTCTGCTCTAAAAGTTCAAGCAATGCTTTCAGGCTTTCTTTTACATCTCCTAAAACAGGATAATCTGCCTTTACGTTTTTATTTATTTCGGCTGGATCAATTTCAAAATGGATCACTTTTGCCTGTTTTGCGTATTTCTCTAAATTTCCAGTAACCCTATCATCAAAACGCATCCCGATGGCGATCAAAACATCACATTCGTTCGTCAGCATATTAGGGCCGTAGTTCCCATGCATTCCTACCATTCCAACATTCAACGGATGGTCTGTGGGCAATGCGGAAAGTCCTAATATCGTCCAGGCTGCCGGAATTCCAGCTTTTTCAACAACCGCTTTTAAAAGCTCTTCAGCCCCGCCAAGGATCACTCCCTGACCCCAAACGATCATAGGTTTTTTGGCATTATTGATCACCTCTGCAGCTCGTTCTACTTCCAAAAGATTCAAATCAGGATAGGGTTTATAGCTCCTAATTCCCGAACATTTCTTATAACTGAATTCAAGAGAGGCAAACTGCGCATCTTTAGTAATATCTACCAGAACAGGACCCGGTCTCCCGGATTTTGCAATATAAAATGCCTTGGCGATCACTTCAGGAATTTCCTCTGCTTTTGTAACCTGATAGTTCCATTTTGTAATAGGTGTGGAAATACCAACAATATCGGTTTCCTGGAAGGCATCGCTCCCTAACAAATGAGATCCCACCTGCCCGGTGATACATACCATTGGCGTAGAATCTATTTGCGCATCGGCAATTCCCGTAACCAGATTGGTGGCTCCCGGTCCGGAGGTTGCAATCGCAACACCCACTTTCCCTGAAACCCTGGCGTAACCCTGTGCTGCATGTGTAGCTCCCTGTTCATGCCTGGTAAGGACGTGGTGAATTTCTTTCTGATATTTGTACAGTTCATCATAGACAGGCATAATCGCCCCTCCGGGATAACCGTAAATAGTCTCTACACCTTCCTCAAGCAAACATTTGATCACTGCTTCGGCTCCAGAAACCGTGGTGGTTTCCTTTGTGCTTATTTTCTCGAAACTTGCTGTTTTAACCTGCATAATTCACCGTATTAAAATTCATCTGTTACGCAGCCTTCTGAAGCTGATGCTACCGTTTTTGCGTATTTATAGAGTACTCCTCCGTTCACCTTTAAAGCGGGAGCTTTCCAGGCTTCTTTTCTTCTATTTATTTCTTCTGCTGAAAGATGTGCCTCAATAGTATTTTTCTCGGCATTAATACTTATCTCGTCACCATCCTTCAACAGACCAATGAGTCCGCCTTGCTGAGCCTCAGGAGTAATGTGTCCCACCACAAAGCCATGAGTTCCTCCCGAGAACCTTCCGTCGGTGATAAGGGCTACACTTTTCCCTAGTCCGGCGCCCATAATGGCCGAAGTTGGTTTCAGCATTTCTGGCATTCCAGGTCCTCCTTTAGGACCCTCATAGCGAATGACGACCACATCCCCTTTTTGAACCTTGCCCGAAGAAATCCCTTCGTTAGCTTCAAATTCACCATTAAACACTCTTGCTTTTCCTTGAAATTCCAATCCTTCTTTTCCCGTTATTTTGGCAACGGAGCCTTCAGAAGCCAGATTTCCGTATAAAATTCTGATGTGTCCGGTAGCTTTGATAGGTTTTTCGACAGGGTGAATTACATCCTGATCGTCAGGTAATGGCTTTACATTTTCAAGATTTTCGGCAATCGTTTTTCCGGTAACTGTCATACATTCGCCATGAAGCAGTCCTTTTTCAAGCATATATTTCATCACAGCCGGGATTCCTCCAATCCTGTGAATATCTTCCATCAGGTATTTCCCGCTAGGCTTCAAATCTGCCAGGAAAGGCGTTTCCTCACATATTCTTGTAAAATCTTTTAATCCAAAATTGATCTCTGCAGCTTTTGCTATCGCAAGAAAATGAAGTACGGCATTGGTAGAACCACCAAGCACCGTTAATAGTCGAATTGCATTCTCCAGTGATTTTGCGGTCACTATATCTTTTGGTTTTAGATCATTCTCCAGCAAATATTTCATCGCCTCCCCTGCTTTTACACTTTCCTGAGTTTTCTCAGGTCCGGTTGCAGGATTGGAACTGTTGAACGGCAGACTCATCCCTAAAGCTTCGATAGAGGAGGCCATTGTATTTGCAGTATACATCCCTCCACAGGCTCCTGCCCCCGGACAGGCTTTTTCAATTACCTGCTGATATTCTTCTTCCTGCATATCCCCTGAAACTTTTGAGCCCCAGGCTTCAAATGCAGACACCACATCCAGTTTTTTACCATTATGGCAACCGGAAGCGATCGTTCCGCCATACACCAGCACAGAAGGCCTGTTCAGTCTCAACATAGCCATTAAGGCACCGGGCATATTCTTATCGCAACCCACTACAGTAACCAGGCCATCGTAAGACATTCCTCCTACAACAGTTTCCATAGAATCTGCGATTAGATCTCTGGAAGGCAGTGAGAATCGCATTCCCGGCGTTCCCATGGAAATCCCATCACTAACGCCTATTGTATTGAAAATAAGTCCGTTTAAATCGGCATTCTGAGTTCCTTTTTTCACCTCTTTAGCAAGGTCATTAAGGTGCATATTACAGGGATTCCCTTCGTAACCGGTACTCCCAATTCCCACAAAAGGTTTTTTGAGATCTTCTTTATTTAATCCTATAGCGTGAAGCATCGCCTGTGAGGCAGGTTGAGAATCACTTTGTGTTATTGTACTACTATATTTGTTGTTCATTGCTGTTTTATCCATAACTAATTATTAAAATTAATGTCTTGGGGCAGCAGTACGTAATAGGAATAGATAGTTAGATTACTTTCAACTTTATTATTTACAGTTTAAGTGGTTGATATTCAGTATTTTATATAATTTTTAATTACGATAGCTGAAATTTTTTGAGAGAATAGTCAGCCAGATATCAATTATTTAATAATGGTATTTCAGAGAGGGTCGTTTTTCTTTTAAATGTAGAATTCTACGGATTCAATAGGATTTTCATATTTCAAAAAGCCATTTAGTGAATTTTCGATAATTATGTTTTTCTGTGAATCTAAACGGGACTTTTTTTTATGATCTAATAACCGGATGGGAGAGGTAGGAATTACGTAGGATGAATTCTGAAATATTAGAAAGCTTGTCCGGTTCAACACCTGCGATAAATTTTGTCATCCTGAGCGCAGTCGAAGGATAGACAAAAGGCATTTCGACTGCGCTCAATGTGACATAAAATGTATAAGATTTCGTATTTTGGTATCTTTACGGTAGGATTATATTAAAGCTTATGATCAAAGGAGAAAAAGATTCCTCCTTTCGTCAGAATGAAAAGCACAGGTCATTTTGATACGAAGCGCAGCGGAGTGAGAAATCTCTGAAATATTACAGATTAAGATTAGATTTTTCACGCAAGTTGGTTGGATGACAAAGCGCACTTCGACAAGCAAAGCGGGAAAAGATTTAATAGCATAAAATATTATTACATATTTCAGTCAATAACAATGGCTCAAATAACAAATTTTAGAGAGTTGTCATTTCGATACGAAGCGCAGTGAAGTGAGAAATCTCTGAAACATGATTCTAACTTAGAATAGATCTCTCCCGTTGGTCGAGATGACAGCTTGTTATATTATAGATTGGATTCCTCCTGCGTCGGAATGACAACCTAACAAGAATGATAAATAGATGCTTTACTTTTTCTTCTTTAAAGAATAAAGATCCTTCCTGCGATCCTTCATATTACGTACACTTCCGAAGTTATGCAGTTCCTTTAAAAGATCGAGATCTACATCTACCAGCAAAGTACTTTCAGTATTTGGCGTCGCTTCAGCTTTTATCCCATTTACCGGAAAAGCAAAGTCTGAAGGAGTTAGCACTGCACTTTGGGAATATTGAATATCCATATTATCAACTTTGGGAAGATTTCCTACAGATCCAGCCATAGCCACATAACATTCATTTTCTACAGCCCGAGCCTGTGCGCAGATCTTAACACGGGAATATCCATTCTGGGTATCGGTCATAAAAGGTACAAAAAGAATATTCATCCCTTCTTCCGCCAGAAGTCTTGAAACTTCAGGAAACTCTACATCGTAGCAGATCAAAACTCCAATCTTTCCACAATCTGTATCAAAAGTTTCCAGTTTATTGCCACCTTTCATACCCCAGGCAGTTTCTTCCGCAGGAGTGATATGCAATTTTTCATAACGCTCATAACTACCATCCCTTCTACATAAATATCCAACGTTATACATATGCTCGCCAATTGCCTGGGGCATACTTCCCGTAATAATATTGATATTGTAATTGATGGCAAATTCCCTGAAAGTTTCTAAAAGTCTTTCCGTATAATCTGAAAGTCCACGTATGGCCTCTGGTTCAGATAAATGATTGAACTGGGCCATAAGCGGCGCATTGAACAATTCAGGAAAAAGTATAAAATCACTCTGATAATTACTTACTGCATCCACAAAGAATTCAATTTGGGAAACCAGTGCATCATAATCTTTGAAAAGACGCATTTGCCATTGTACCAATCCTAACCTCACTACAGTTTTAGTAGTATTTACCAGTTTTTGCGGTTTGGTATAATAGATATTATTCCATTCCATCAAGGTGGCGAATTCTTTACTTTCATGATCTCCCGGCAGATAGCCCTTGATCACTTTCTTGACATGAAAATCATTGTTTAATTGAAAAGAAAGTACGGGATCATGGATCTCCTGTAATTTTACTTTCTCGATATATTTTTTCGTAGTAAGCTCTTCTGAATATTTTCCATAATTTGGAATTCTACCTCCAAAAATGATGGCTTTTAAATTTAAATGCTCGCATAATTCTTTCCGGGCCTCATAAAGTCTTCTTCCAAGACGCATTCCTCGGAATTCAGGATGAATAAAAACATCTATTCCATACAGCACATTTCCATTCTTTGTATGTGTAGAGAAATTTTCCCCTCCTAGAATCTCTTCATAATTGTGCGTATCGTCGAACTTATCATAATCTACAATAATAGAAAGGGCACAACCGGCAATTCGATTGTCTATTACGATACACAGTTGACCCTCTGGAAATTTATTTACAAGTGTCTTGATCTCTCCCTTGCTCCAATATTCGTCAGGCATGGCCTGATAACTTTTCACCATGGAAATCTTTAACTCCTCATAGTCTTTTACACGTAAATTTCTAAGTTCAATTTTTGCTGAATCTATCACGACAATTTATATTTTCTGGTCACGAAGATACTGCAGAATTAGCAGTTTTTTGAATGTCTCTAAAAGATTTGAATTAATTTATCAAACTTCACAAATACCTTCCTTAATGGCAAAGATTACCAGGCCTACCCTACTTTTGACGCGAAGCTTACTAAAAAGACTTTCGCGATAGTTTTCTACGGTCTTTGGACTTAGGTTCATTTCACCGGCAATTGCCTTATAAGTAAGTTCACTGCACGCATGGTTTAAAAACTCCATTTCCCGTGCGGTAAGTTCTTCATATTTCTGCTTCTGTTCTTCCTTGCTCAGGGCTTCTGAAATTGTTTTATTGGAATAATAACCGCTACGATCTATAGCGTTTAATGCATGTTCAAATTCTTCAGGATCTATATCTTTCAGAAGATAGCCCCTGCAACCAAGCCTCAACATTTTAATGATGGTTTCATCTTCCTGATCTACGGTGAGTGTAAGTACTTTTTGATCTGGACGGTTTTTTTTTAACCAGTGCATCGTTGCCATGCCGTCCATAACTGGCATGCGCATATCTAGCAGAACCAGGTCTGGCTTCATATTTCCTGCCTGAAAATAATTCACAAGCTCTTCTCCATTTTTACAAACTTCTATAACTTCAAAACCATCAAACGAATTGACCAGAATTTGAAGGGATTGCGCAAAAAGTTTATGATCGTCAACGATTATGATCGTTTTGTTCATTTATATTGGTCTTGGTTGGATATTGTAAAGATAACGAAGTTCCTTTTCCTATAGAAGAATTCAGAGAGAAATTGGCATTTATCAATTCTGCACGGCTACGCATGTTCAACAATCCCGAACCTGTTGCCTGATGCTCCATATCAAAACCTTTTCCATTATCAAAAGCAGTAATTTCAAGTAAATTGGCAGCGTAGCTAAATTTCACCTCAAGTTTAGAAGCTGCGGCATATTTAATAACATTGGAAAAGAATTCCTGTAATATTCTAAAAAGTATGATACTGTCTTCCTGCGGAATGTTATAAGTCTCCCCTACTATATCCAGTTTCGCTTCAACAACCTCGAGCCTGTTAAAACGTTCAATTTCATTTTTTACTGAAGCTTCCAGACCAACATAGTCGATCACCTCATTATTTAAGGATCTTGAAAGAGCCCTGATCTCTTTAAGAGAACTCGCTACCAGCTCTTTTACTTCCTTAAACCCACTTTGGTTTTCTTCAGAAACTTTCTTGTTTAATACATTTAACTGAATGCTGGCTACCGCCAATAACTGCCCAATATTATCGTGCAGTTCCCAGCTAACATTTTTTAAAGTAGTTTCCTGTATTTCTAAACGGGCATTGGTAAGTTCTGATTTAAAATTTTGTTCAGCCTGAAATTTTTCCTGAAGCAGCTTATTTTTTCTTCTTTGATAAGTGACAAAGAATAATATTGTAAATCCTGCCAGAAAAAGAATAACCAGGATAAAGTATATAATTAGTAATATTTCTTCCTTACGAAGCATTCTGGGAGTGGATTAAGCTAACAAGTATACATAATTTATCTAATACGATTTAGAAACTGAAAAACTAATCTTTAGGCAAGGGATTCTCAGTGTTTCGTCGATATCTATAATCTATGTAAAAACCAAGTGCAAACATGGAATACATGAATATATTGGCGTAGCGTAGTACAGCAGCAAAAACTTCTATAAAAAATTGATTCTCTTCTGTAAAATAATTCACATATAGCTCTATTGGGGGAATTACAAGATACCATAGAAGCACACCTACAGCAATGTAAAAAAACAGGTTTCCGTAGAAACCGACAAGTCTGTCACTTATAAGAATATCATAGAAATAAGCAAAAACACTGGTTACAACAAGAAAGGTTCCAATCGTAAACGTTCCGGTTATATAACGAATAAAAAACTGCCCGCTAAAGACCATATTAAAAATCGCGTATACGATAAAAATCCCCAACGCCCACTTTAAATAAAAAGCGATTTGTTTATTCGCAATCCTTTTACGTAAAAAATAGCAATAAGCCGCTATAAAATATGTCCTAGCAATGTTAAACCACCAAAAATTCCTGGTAAACAGGGAATCCTTTAGAAAAGGAAAGCTTTGATAATCATCAAAATACGCCCAGATAGAATAGCCTCCTAGCAGATCAATAATGAACACCGAGAATAGGAACCAGACAAACTGTTTTTTAAGCTGTTCATTTCTTTGCTTTTTATAGAGATAAAGACTGCCCGCCAGGGCAGCCAGTAATTCCATTAAAAGGGTGACATAGACTTTTCTAGTTATAAGAAAATCAAAGTATTCCTGCATTTAAATAGGTAGGAGTATAATTAATCTTTAGATAAACACAATGATTTTAATAGACTCCCGGAGGCCACATTCCCTGCCCATGGTTATAAGGATCTATTTCTTCATTTTCCTCAAAATTATTTTCGTCCCCCTCATAAGTTCCGGGTGCTTTCTTTTTGGTTGGTGAAAGGAATACGGTGCTTAAGCTGGGCTTATCTTCTTTCTTTGCGTACGATCCCATCCAGATAGTAATCCCGGGATCATTCACATTTTGAGAATTTTCTTTTACATAGGCCAGGTACTCCTCAAGTTCGGCAATACTAAAATTCACCGCACAAACATCAGGATGCTTTTCAGACTGTTCAATAACTCTCCCCCTGGTTTCCCACCATTTTACAGAAAGCTCTCTGGCCCTTGCACGGGTAATACACTTGTTTGGTTTTTCCATCATTGAAAAATTTTGGTTAGTATTTCTATAGTACTGGTGTTAAAAATAGAATTATTAAGAATAAAATGCATCCCTAAAAATCATAAAGGGGAAAATTCCCCTTTTGACAAGGGATCTTCTAAACTATATTTGTCTCAGTCATTTTAGTAAAGCTAAAGTGTTTTGGGGCAAAAAAGTGTTAACGAGATTTGTTATAGTTCTGAGTAGGGTCTTTTCTATAACGCCAAATCGAGTTGGCACTTTTTTATTTGTTTTCCAACAAAGGATATTCTTTCTTGATAAACTTTATTTTCTCTCCGGGAAGTTTTTGAGATAATACCTGTATTCCTTTTTCTGAAAGCTGAAGTATTCTGGGATATCCACCGGTAGTTTGACAATCCCTCATAAGAACGATAATCTTACCTGATGGAGTGAGCTGAACTGTCCCGGGCATAACCGGACTGGTTGTTATAGACTCTAAATTATTCTGAAGTTCTTCCTTCATTTGTACCGCCATTCTATTACTGCTTTCATCCGTTTTAAAATTGTTTTCAAATAAAAGCTTTTGCTGTTCGGCGGTAAGTTTTTCAAATTCAGGTCCCGGATAAACCTCCACTTTATTATCATTTAGATAATTCACATCAATTTTTAGTGAGGAATGAGTATTACTTTCTGAAGAAATTTTCGAGGAGTAAAATAATCTCATGCCCTTTTTTAATCGAAAATCATTAGTAAGCCCTTCATACCAACTTTTACTGCCCATTAATTCTTCTGATTGGAAACCGTCAAGAATTCCCAAATAACATCGAAAACCAGATTTTCGTATTCCAAATTTCAGAATATCTCCTTTTTGAATTTCTATAAGAGAATTTTGTTCAATAGGATTTTCATTTAACTGAGCGGAAAGATTTGCACCACTAATACAAATTGCTGTAGGAGCATTAAATTTTAGCTGAGGACCCTGCATGGTAATTTCCAAAACGGAGGTTTCTTCAGGATTTCCCAAAATCAAATTACAAATTCGCATAGCATATCTGTCCATCACTCCACTATGCGGAACCCCAAATTTTTGAAATCCGAACCTTCCCAAATCCTGAATACTTGAAAATAATCCTGGTTGTAAAACTTCAATTTCAGCCTTCATAATTTTCAGTTTTCAGCGTATAATTTTCAGTTTCAATTTCCTCTTTAATCTCTAAATACTCTTCCGTCGAAACAGCCACAAATTTAATTTTATCACCGGCTGAAAATGGGCTCGGTATGTCCAAATTTTTATCGAATAGATTGACGGGACAATTGCCTAAAATTTGCCACCCACCGGGACTGGTTTTCGGATAGATTCCAGTTTGATTTTCACCTATCCCTACTGCACCTTTTTCAACCGATCTACGAGGTGTATTTTTTCGTGCTATTTCAAGTCTTGGGTCAAGGCCCCCGAGATATAAAAATCCGGGTAAAAAACCAATAAAATAAACCTGGTAAACAGGAGTGGTATGAAGTCGTATTATTTCTTGTTGAGTTATATTTTTTACTTCGGAAATATAATTCAGATCAAGACCAAATTTCTGATCATAACACACCGGAAGCCTATAGATTTTAGACTGGCTTTTTTTTGATATATTAGCTTCTTCTAATACCTTTTTTAGTTCCGAAAATTCACTATAGACATCTTCTATACCAAACATATAACTTATTAATATCGAGTTATATGTGTTGGTTACTTCAACCTTTTGTTTAAATCTTAAATTTTCAATTTTATTTTTATAAAAAAGGACTTTTTTCAGGTTTTCTGAACTGATATTTCCACCGAAATTAATCAAAATTCCACGATCCCCCAGAAGTGATATTTTTGGAAACTCTACCATTAATTCTTCTTTACCCCTATTCCTTTTTCAGCAAATTTTTTATGTAGAAAACGTATGATTTCAACTGAAGAAGGGGTGTCACTATGCACGCAAAAGGTATCTGCTTTTGCTTCCAATTCCAAGCCGGAAACTGTACTGATTTTTCTATTATTATACATGGAAAAAACATGCTTAAAAACTTCTTCTTTCTCAGTAATTAAAGCATCATTTTCAGACCTCGAGACCAGGCTGTAATTCTTGTTATAATTACGGTCTGCAAATGCCTCAAAAATCAATTCAAACTTCCCCATTGCCAGCTCCGATATTTTGGATTTTAAAGGCACATAAAGTTTGAAGTTTTCATCTAAATCTTCAAGACATTCAATGATCATCCTGGCAATATTTTCATCTTTGGCAGCATCATTATAAAGTGCCCCATGAAGTTTTATATGTGACATTTTTCCACCTTCAGATTCCGTAATCTGTTTTAAACTCAACACTTGTCCTTCAATAGAAAGTTTAAGATCCTCCTCAGACATTTCCAGATGATTTCTGCCAAAATTCTGCCGATCGGGATAGGATGGGTGAGCTCCAATTTCAACATCATTTTCCATTGCAAGCCTTACCGTTCTATGCATGGTTTCCAAATTACCTGCATGACCTCCACAGGCAATATTGCAGGCAGAAATTAGCGGCATAAGCTGCTCATCAAACTTCCTCCCTTCTCCAAGATCACAATTAATATGAATTGTCTTTTCCATCTATAAATTCTGAATTACATTAAAAATAGATTTTGCCCCAAGAAACACTGAAAGGGCGATTACTGTAAAACCAGTAATATTCTGAATAAGGTTATTTTTATTCTCTCCTAAAACAGATCGTTGGTTCACAATCCAAAATAAGAAAATTGCAATGATTGGCAGTACAAGTCCGTTGGCAATTTGAGCAAACTGAATTATTTCAACAGGTTTTATTCCTAAAGATGAGAATATAACCCCTAAAAGAATGATAGTCATCCAAACCGATTTAAATTTCTTCGACTGCATTCCGCCTTTCCATCCCATACAACCTTTAACTACAAAAGCAGCTGCCAGAGGCGCGGTTATAGACGAAGTGATTCCAGCTGCCAGAAGACCGATAGCAAGGAAAACAGTTGCTGAACTTCCAAATAAAGGTTCTAATCCTGCCGCCAGATCTGCTACATCCTCTATATTCTCAATATTGGAAGCTGCAGCACAAATAACAATAGCCATTGAAACGAGTCCTCCTAACATCAGGGAAAAAACCAGTTCTTTCCTAACCGTACCCAGGTATTCTGAACCACTCCATTTCTCACTCACCAGGGAAGCATGTAGAAAAAGATTATAAGGTACTACCGTAGTTCCCACCAAAGCTATGATAGTTAGCAAGCCATCACCAAAAGAACCCGGTATAAATCCTTTCAGAATTTCTGAAAGATCCGGTTTGGTAAGAAAGGCGGTAAATATAAAAGCGACACTCATTAATAAAACAAGTGCAATAAAGACTTTTTCAAGTTTCTTATAACTTCCTAAAAACAATAATATAGAAGCTATTCCTCCAATTAGCACACTCCAAATATTAATATCTAAAGCTCCTATTTTAAAACTGGCCGAGGTAAATACAGCTTCCATACCTAAAACCGCACCAGTGATATTACCAGCCTCATAGGCCGCATTACCAATGACAATTGCTGAAAAAATCAGGCTTAAAATAATTAATCGAAGTATAGGATTCTTGAGTTCCCCACGTATACATTCACTTAAACCTTTCCCGGTAATAAGGCCAAGCCTTGCAGACATTTCCTGAAGAACGATACATGCGAAAATGGAAATAAATAAAGCCCAGAGTAGTGCATATCCAAAATTAACCCCGGCAAGACTACATACGGTTACCGTTCCCGGACCAATGAATGCCGCTGAAACCAAGATTCCCGGACCTAAGTTCCTGAAGAAACTTTTCACTCTTTAACCTTGTTCCCAGATTCCTGTAAAGCGTAAATTGCAAATGTTCCTAACCAATGGCCGCCTTCATAACTATCCCCGACAACATTCGGGAATGAATAAGAGACATGCTCATTAGCAAGTGATTTAAGATGTCCAAATGAATCTGGATATTGATTAGCAAGACCGTAAAAGATCCAGGCCCGGCTAAAATTAAGTCCGTCGAGGTGAACCAGTTTACCATCAGTACGGTCTGATACTTCCCCCACTTCCATTTCAAAATCCTCCTCTTTTATTTGAGGCATAAAATCATCAACCCACAGGCTGAATGCATTTTTAGGTAAAACCCTCCTCATAATATCAATTTCAGAAAGACATGGTGAAAGAAAATCATAGCCTCCTGGCTCCCACGATACCGGACAGTCATCATCTTTTAGGTAGAAATCCTGCGATCGCTTTTTCACCAATTCTAAAAATTCAGAGTTTTCTGTAGTTTTAGCATAATCATATGCAAATGCCAGTGCAAAAGCGCTGTTGGTATGCTCCCCAACCCTAATTGGATAGTTCAGTTTGGGAAGAAATTCAGTATATTTTTGAACAATTAAATTTGTTAGCGGCTGCAAATTTTGAGATAATTCTGTACCAAGAGGATCTTCCCAGGTTATTAATTCCTCAGAAAGTTTTAATAACCATGCCCAACCGTACGTACGCTCGTAAGAAGTGCTTTCTTCTCTTTTAAAATAGGCAATCTCACCTTGAATATTTTCAGCAGAAAGAGATTTGGTAAGAGCCTCTCTAACTGCTTCTTTCTTTTCTAAATCTGGAAACTGCTTTAAAAGGCTCACCAATGACCAGTGTGCATGAACCGAAGAATGCCAGTCGAAACACCCGTAAAAAGCAGGATGAAGCTCATGAGGCTCTCCCATTGCTTCTTTATTTTCAAGTGTTTGTCCTAGCTTGTTTGGGTATTCTGTATTTATGCACCCTAGAGGAAGTTCAACGAGCCTATTCGCTTCTTTTTCACCCAAAACCACCATCTCAGCAGGAATCAAGCCGTCGGGAAGAATATCTTTCGTACTCAGCGTGTCATTATTATTTGTTTTCTTCTCTGGATCCTTATTAACATCACCTTTACAGGAAATTGCGAGCAAGGTAATAGCAAGTAAAATAATTCTTTTCATTTAGGCGATTTATTGGCTGTGATATTTCAGATAACTCAAAAATAGAAATTTAGGATAAACATCTAAGTTAATAAAGTATCAACTAATTATTCATGTTTCAATTAATTTTAAAATTGGAATAGAGATTTCAGAAAAACCCAAAACTATCATTTAACTGATCTACAGTTAGTTGTAATTCTAATATATCTTTAGAGAAACTAAAAAGTATCTTATGAATTTAAATTCAATTTGCCGGTCGCTTTATGCTATTTGAGTCTTTCGTGTAGTTCTTTTCTTCTATTAGTGATGCTCAGCTGGAAAGATGAGTCCTTACCAGTGTTTTAAATTAATAAAACCCTCTTTGGTTTATTCTGAAAAGGAATAAAATAAAAAATTTATTAAAACCGACTATCCCTGAGGCAAGCCGTAGGGGGAATTTATTAGGTTGAATAACCTAGAAGCCGCTCTGAAATTGGAGGAAAATCCGTTAACAAAACCAGATTCAGCAGATAATAATTTTAATATGGAACTAGCTAATTATTTTAAGGAAGCTGAAAATTTAAAAATTTCGGCAAATAGGGAGAATGCCGCAGCATGCGCAAAAATGGCAAATTCTACCTGTACTTTAAGAAAGGATTTTGTTTACACTAATATTCCTAATATCGACCAGGTTCAAAGAGGTAGAGCAACCGACCAGTATATAGAAATGCTAAGTCTGATTGATAGAATAAAAAATTGGACCGTAGTTAGTTATTGATTCACTGAGCGTTCTTAAAAATGCTTCGGAGGCAGTTTTGGTAAAACATCCAGACCCTTCCAGGAATTATAACCCCTATTGGAAAACGCCGAAAATTAAATACTACAGAATGGAAGCAGAATATCGCTGAGACATTATAATTTTAACTGAGAAAAGAATGTACGTCTACAGTTAAACATAATGGTTTACGCCGCTGGTGAGGATACTGATTTTGATACAACCTGGTGTTATTATAAATAGTTTAACCCAACCAGCCTTCCCTGTCCAGGCTTCTGTACTGAATTGCCTCGCTAATGTGATTCTCAAGAATATTTTCTGCTCCTTCAATATCTGCAATGGTTCTAGAGACTTTAAGAATACGGTCATAAGCCCTGGCTGAAAGATTTAATCTCTCCATGGCTGTTTTCAATAATTTTTTGGATGGATCACTAAGTTTGCAATATTCCCGGATCTGTTTAGGGCCCATTTGCGCATTATAATGGATATTATCAAAATCCTGAAAACGATTAGACTGAATCTCTCTTGCTACCGTAACCCGTTCCCGTATTTCAACACTACTCTCTCCTTTTCTGTCCTCACTCAGTTTTTCAAATGGAACCGGAGTAACTTCAATATGAATATCTATGCGGTCCAGCAACGGGCCGCTAATTTTACTTAAATATCGCTGCATCTCGTATGCTGAAGAAGTTCCCGGAGTATCGGGATCATTGAAATATCCACCAGGACTTGGATTCATACTTGCCACCAGCATAAAACTGGAGGGATAGGTTACCGTAAATTTAGCCCTGGAGATCGTCACTTCCCTATCTTCAAGTGGCTGCCGCATTACTTCCAGAACTCCCCGTTTAAACTCAGGTAATTCATCTAAAAACAATACGCCATTATGCGACAGGGAAATTTCACCTGGTTGAGGATAAGCGCCACCGCCAACAAGCGCTACGTCTGAAATGGTGTGGTGCGGACTTCTAAAAGGTCTGTGAGACATTAATCCTACATTCTCTTTTATTCTTCCCGCTACACTATGAATTTTAGTAGTCTCCAAAGCTTCCTGCAAAGTCATAGGAGGTAAAATACTGGGCAGCCTTTTCGCCAACATGGTTTTTCCCGCCCCCGGTGGACCTATCAAAATAATATTATGTCCTCCTGCAGCAGCAATCTCCATGCATCTTTTAATAGACTCCTGACCCTTTACATCTGCAAAATCAAAATCGAAGTCGTTCAGACTATCATAGAAAATTTCCCGGGTGTTAATCTCGGTTCTTTCCAGTTCCAGACCACTATTAAAAAAATCTATTACCTGTGTGATATTATTTACACCATAAACTTCCAGTCCTGAAACTATTCCTGCTTCACGGGCATTCTGCTCGGGAAGAATAAAGCCTTTAAAACCTTCTTTCTTAGCCTGAATAGCGATAGGTAAAGCTCCTTTTATAGGCTGAAGACTTCCATCCAGCGAAAGCTCACCCATAATGAGATATTCAGAAATATTCTCTGCTTTAATCTGATTTGATGCCGCGAGGATTCCCAGGGCAAAAGTGAGGTCGTAGGCAGAACCCTCTTTACGAAGATCGGCTGGTGCCATATTAATAATGATCTTTTTTCCGGGAAGTTTAAACTTGTTATTTTGAAGGGCGGCGGCAATACGATAACTGGATTCCTTTACGGCATTATCGGGCAATCCTACCAAATGATAACCAATACCAGAAGCAATATTCACCTCAACAGTAATGGTCGTTGCATCCACCCCATACACTGCACTGCCATATACCTTAATAAGCATATTATCTTTTTTATGAGAAACGGCAGGGTCTTTTTGAATTTCTCTTGGTAGGAAATTTACACTTTATTATTTATTTAAATAGATTTAATTTTCAGAATAGTTCAATTCAGTACGAATTTTACCGGGCTTATTCTCGTGCTTCTTCAACAGGATAGAAAAAGTAGTTCCATGATCTTCATTGCTTTCCAGATCAACGCTACCCCCATGTGCTTGAGCTACGCTTTTCACAAGTGTTAATCCCATTCCCCAGCTTTCCAATCCGACATTTTGAGGTTCTTTTCCTCTATTCAGGAATTTAAATATATCAGCCTGATTTTCTTCTGTGATCGGATTTCCATCATTATGAACTTTGATCACAACTTCACTTTCGCTATTTTCAAGGCTAATTACTATCGCGTGTTTTCGGGAACCATATTTTACTGCATTAGTAACAAGATTTTCAACAACCCTTCTAATTGCAGTTCCATCAAATACTCCTCTTATTTCATCTTCTTTGCTTTCAAGAATAATCTCATTCGTATAAATCTCAGATGCCTCATTAGAAACCCATTTGATTTCTTTTAATATGTCTATTTCCTCAAAATTTAGTGTAATCCCTTCTCCTGCTTTTACGCTAATGGCATCTAGCAAGCCCTCCACAAGATCCAGCGACTTTTTAAGACTTCTCAATCCCATAGCTTTTAAATTTTCAATGCGTTCTTTGTCATCATCCAGCCCAATTACATCCAGCGCAAAATACGCGGCTGAAATCGGGTTTCGTATATCATGAGCAAGCGTACCAATAAGCTTTTCCCTCATTTCCTGTAGAGAATCGGTGAAAGAACTTGCTGATGTGAGCATGGCCGTTTCCATAGTATATTTGAGAATAATACCAACTTCCTTGGTATAGACCTCTTTCTCTATAAGTGTTTCAGTAAGAACTCTATGAAAAATCACATATTCCCTTAGAATCTGTTTTACCGTGTAATTCGAAGAGGTTGCCCGATGCCTGCCATGATCCAGACTATTCTTAATAATTTCGTCATACTCTTCATGGCTTTCCATATCTATAGAACCATCATATCTCTCTATAATTTCCGCAATATCTTCAAGAACATTTGGTAATTGATTTCTTAATGCCAGGTTACTGGAAATAGATGCCGCGGGAATTTCTTTTACCACACGACGCTCCCACTCTTCCATTATTTGGGGGCTGTTTACATTAATTACTTCTGAAGCACTTTTCATTTCACAATTTTTAGCCATGAAATTTAACATAAATTTTTGATTATTTAACGTTTAAACCTAATTGTTGCAATTTTTGTGGGATTAGCGTTAAATAAAAAAAGCCCGCTAATTAGCGAGCTTCTATAAATATTGAAAAATGAGCTTATGAAATTTTTAGCACGTTCTTTCTATAATATTCTATTAATGCATCGATTGGTCTTCTTACAATATTTCCCAATTGAATCCCGTAAGGTTGTAATACCGCTCGAATAATATCTTCACTAAAGAATGCAATAGAACCGATAAAATGTACTGGAACAGAATTGACTTGCGGATAAATCATCACCCGTGAATGTACAAAATCGGTTAATCCCTCATGCAGTAGTTTATAAAAATATCCATTCCGTTCGTTGGTAAAAATGAATTCAGCAAAATTAGCCAGATAGGTATTTGGATTATCCTTTCTGTACAAATGCATTTTGATGGTATCAGAATTGAGATCAAATTCTTTCTCAAATTTTTCAGCGATTTCAGGAGGCATTCTTTTATAGTAATAATCCCTGATAAGTCTTTTTCCGAAATAATTCCCGCTGGCTTCGTCCATCAAAATATAACCAAGGGAATCTACAGCCTGGATCACCTGCTTTCCATCAAAATAGCAGCTATTGGAACCCGTCCCCAGAATACATACAATTCCAGGCTCACTAGTAGCAGCGTGTACAGCAGCTACAGTATCTTCCATTACTAAAACCTCATCGGCATTGGTAAAATAGTTTGCTATAATACTTTTAAGTAATTCTCTTGGAGTTGGAGTGCCACAACCGGCACCATAGAAATGAACTTTCTCAATAGTGTCTCTTACTTCGGCGAGTTCAGGGTTTTCAGCAAGCCTTTCTTCTAATATAACTTCCTTAAAAACAGCAGGATTCAAACCTTTGCTTCTGGTCTTAAAGACCTGTTCTCCTTCATTATTTAGAAGTATCCAGTCACATTTGGTGGAACCCCCATCAGCAATTAATATCATGTGTTCAGATGATTAGTTTAAATCTGCAACACAAAGCTGGAAATATATCCAAACTATATGTTGCAGATTTAAAAAATATTATAAAGTTGCTACGTGAGCAGCAAGATCTACCAATTTAGACGAATATCCGTATTCGTTATCATACCAGGCGATTAATTTGAAGAACTTATCGTTCAATTCAATTCCTGCGCCTGCATCGAAATTACAGGTATGTGGATCTGATACATAATCCTGGCTCACCACTTCTTCTTCAGTATAAGAGATCACACCTTTGTAATCTCCATCGGCAGCTTTTTTGAAAGCAGCTTTTATTTCATCATAGCTCGTGGACTTTTCAGTTTTAACCGTAAGATCTACCACAGATACATCTGTAGTTGGAACTCTAAATGCCATTCCGGTAAGCTTGCCTTTCAGTGAAGGAATAACTTTAGTCACCGCTACTGCAGCTCCTGTTGAACTTGGGATAATATTTGCCATTGCACTTCTTCCTAATCTAAAGTTTTTCTTAGAAGGAGAATCTACTGTAAACTGAGTAGAAGTTGTTGCGTGTACTGTAGTCATCAACCCTTCAACAAGACCAAACTCATCATCGATTACTTTAGCAAGTGGTGCCAGACAGTTAGTGGTACATGAAGCGTTAGAAACGATATTCTGATCTGCTTTTACATCCTTATGATTAACACCCATTACAAACATTGGTGCCGTTTTAGAAGGTGCAGAGATCACTACTTTTCTAGCTCCTGCATCAAGATGAGCTTTTGCATTGTCAAGATCTGTAAATATCCCTGTACAATCCATGACTACTTCAACACCAGCATCACCCCACTTAAGATCTGCAGGATTTTTTTCTGATGTCACTCTTATTTTGCTTCCGTCAACGAAAAGATTTCCGTCTTTAACCTCAACAGAACCTTTATATTTACCATGTACTGAATCATATTTTAGCAAATAAGCCAAATGATCTACATCAAGAAGATCGTTAATAGCTACCACTTCTACATTCTCATTTTGAGCTGCTATTCGAAAAGCAATTCTTCCGATACGCCCAAATCCGTTAATTCCAATTTTTGTACTCATTTTCTTTGGTTTTTAATTATACTGAAGTGATGTCTGCCACCCTTCGTAATTCTTTATCTATTTTGGCATCACCTTTAATAGCGGTAATCAAGTCTACATGAACTACCTTTTGATGATGTACTCCTAACATAATTTCAGACTTGTTTTTCATGAGTGCTTCAACGGCTCCAACTCCAAGTTTGCTAGCCAGCACACGATCAAAACAACTTGGTGCACCACCACGTTGAATATGGCCTAAAACCGAAACTCTCACTTCGTACTCATCCATATTTTCTTCAATATACGAAGCCAGTTCAAAAATATTCTTTCCACTTTTATCTCCCTCAGCAACAACTATAATGCTGGAGGTCTTTCCTGATTTTTTACTTTTTCTTAGTGAATCCAGCAATCGTTCCACTCCAAGGTTCTCTTCAGGAATAAGGATTTCTTCAGCGCCAGCACCAATACCACTATTTAATGCAATATCTCCTGCATCGCGCCCCATTACTTCCACTAGGAAAAGCCTGTTATGCGAACTGGCGGTATCACGAATCTTATCAATCGCTTCTACCACCGTATTCAGCGCGGTATCATACCCAAGAGTATAATCTGTACCATTGATATCGTTATCGATGGTAGCAGGGATACCTACCGTAGGAAAACCAAATTCTTTACTGAAAAGCTGTGCACCGGTAAAGGTTCCATCTCCACCAATCACTATTAATGCATCAACATTATTAGCTTTTAGATTTTCGAAAGCTTTTTTTCTTCCTTCTTTTGTTTGAAATTCTTTTGAACGGGTGGATTTCAGAAAAGTTCCACCTTTATTAATGATGTTCCTAACCGAACGTGCATCCAGAGGTTCAAAGTCGGCTTCTATAAGCCCCTGATAACCTCTAAAAATACCTGTACATTCCAATTTATAAAATGAACAGGCACGAACTACTGCTCTAATAGCAGCATTCATTCCCGGGGCATCTCCTCCGGAGGTTAGAACTGCGATGTTTCTAATATTTTTAACCATTGAACTCAAAACTAATCTCTTTCAAACCGATAACCTAATTTCGGAAAAAACTAAAACGTTTTCGGTTAATAACTAATGAAAAAAGCCACTTTCGAGTGGCTTTTTTCAATTATTTAGGACTTTAATTACTTATTTATCAAAATTTTGTACTGCCAGGGCTCAAATTGCATTTTCTGATCTTTTGAAATTGATAGTTCAGAGTCCTTCATATAATCCATAAAATCACCTTGCATTTCAGCAGTAAACGCAACAGGTTTATCGGTCATATTTGCTACATAATAGAGACTTTCTCCGTCTTTTTCCCTTTTAAATAAAAGAACCTTCTCTTCAGCAGAATTTTTCACAGCAGTGTAAGACGCTTTATTTTTTCCGCCATTTAAAGCCGTATGCGTATTCTTTAATGCTCCCAGTTTTTCAAGAAGTGGATATACTTTCCCTTTTTTCTTCGGAATCGTGTCTTTTTCGAAAAATAGTAATCTCTTATCCATATCATATTCCTGTCCGCTATAGATCAAAGGCATTCCCGGAATGGTATAGCTCATTGCCAACATAGCTTCTGAAGCATCTCCCATTCGTTCTCTAACCGTTCCAGCCCAGGAATTTTCATCATGATTGGTTATAAAGTTCATTAAAAAGTCATCTTTCTGAAAAGTAGTGTCGACCTTTTTCATATAATCATCCCAGTCTTTCGCGTTTTTCTTCCCCTGGGCGATCTCATTCATTAAATGATGACCTTCCCAGTTATAACCCATTTCAAAGGCATTATGAAAAAGATCTTTGGGATCCTGAGCTTCCGCCAGCATAATTAATGGCTTCACTTCGTTTAAAGTCTTTGCTGCCGACTCCCAGTAATCTGTAGGAACTGAATGCGCTGCATCTGCTCTAAAACCATCAATATCGTGTTCTTTTACCCAGAACAACATTTCATCAGTCATTTTTTGACGCATTTCTTCATTGTCGAAATTTAGATCGGCCACGTCTGTCCAGCCCCATGGTTCTCCAGTTTCGTCATTTATGGGATCTGTAATCTGTCCGTCCTTCCCTTTGGTATAATATTCCGGATGTTCCGTGATCCAGGCATGATCCCAGCCGGTATGGTTTGCAACCCAATCCAGGATCACATACATCCCATTTTCATGAGCCGTTTGTACCAGTTCGTCAAAATCTTCCATCGTTCCGTGCTCCGGATTCACCGCTGAATAATCTGAAATAGAATAATAACTCCCCAGGTATTTCTTGCGCTCTTCGGGATCTTCAATATCTTCAACATCTTTCCCGCCGGTAGCTTTTCTGTTTTTTTCAGAAATTGGATACATTGGCATTAGCCAGATCACTTTTACGCCCAAATCTTTTAACTGTGGAATATCTTTGGTGAACGCATCAAAAGTGCCTTCGGGAGAATATTGACGAATATTAGCTTCATAGATCACCGCACTTTCCATCATCTCGTCACTTACCGGTGCCAGACTATCTTTCTTAACTTCTTCCGTAGAAGAATCTTTTTTATTAGTTTCATTTTTACACGATATCAGCAAACCGAATATCATGATTAACAACGCAAATTTTTTCATTGATAATTGTTTTTCGTTTTAATAAATTCTTAGTTGATTTTGGTAGAAAATAAATACGGACCTCTTTCAGGTATTTGAAGCGAATCGTCCCACTGAATTTTTTCTCCTGAAATTAAATTTTTCATCGAAGAACCTTCGAGTCCTAATTCCTGAAATCTTTCCAGATCCAGTTCTATAGATTTCTCATTCTTATTCAGGATCAATACCACTTTTTCATTTTCTGAAATTCTAGATATTAAGTACACTTGATTTTCAGGGGCAAAATGAATGGTTTTTCCATTTTGGATCGCATCACTGTTCTTACGATAGTTAAGAATCGTCTTCAAAAAAGACTGCATATCTTTTTGATCTTCGGAAAGTCCTTCACGGGTAAAAGCATTGGCTTCACTATCTTCCCAGCCACCCGGAAATTCTGTTCTAATTAAACCATGATCTCCAGGTTTGGCAGTGTTTTCCATTAGAATTTCTGTTCCGTAGTAAATTTGAGGAATCCTGGGAAGTACCAGTAAATAGCTCAAAGCCATCTTCGTATTTGGAATATCTTCCTTTAGCTGAGTAAAGATCCTGCTCATATCATGATTATCAGGAAAGATCATAATATTTTCGGGAGAAGCATATACAAAATCATTGGAAAGACCGGCATATAATTGGTGTAGTCCTTTTTCCCATCCTTCCGCTTCATTTAAACCTTCAACGATTTTCGATTGCATAGCAAAATCCATGGTGCTTCTTAAATTGGAATCATATCCATTATCCACTCCATCCTGCCAATATCTTATCAATAACGGATTATTGCTCCATTCTTCACCAACAATATTAAAATTTGGATATTCGGTCATGATAGCTCCAGCCCAATCACTCATAAATGCTTTATCGGGATAAGGATAAGTATCCTGGCGAATCCCGCCAAGCCCTAAAGTTTCTATCCACCAGATATTATTCTGAATAAGATACTTCGCCATATAGGGATTACGCTGATTCAGATCTGGCATCGTATCTACAAACCAGCCCTGGCTTAATCTATTTTTATCAACTTTTGAAGCATAAAGATCCATATTTGCGGTTCTTTGATGGTTGGAATGTGGTATTTTCTCTCCATTCTCATATTGCTCCTGGTAATTCACCCAGTCACTAAACGGAAGATCTTCCATCCACCAGTGCTCTACCCCGGCATGATTGGCCACCTGATCCATAATTAGCTTAATCCCCCTTTCTTCAGCTTTCTCGGCCAGTTCTTTATACTCTTCCAGAGTTCCAAAACGAGGATCTACCTTATAAAAATCTGTCATGGCATAACCGTGGTAAGAACCAGACTTCATATCATTGATCAATAAAGGCGAAGACCATAAGGCGGTAAATCCCATTTCATCTATATAATCTAAATGATCTATAATTCCCCGAATATCGCCTCCATGACGGGCATAATCATCATTGCGATCTATACTTTTTTCATTTAAAGATTCATCCGTATCGTTGGAAGAATCGCCATTCGCAAAACGATCTGGAGTGATCAAATAAATAGCATCAGAATTGTCAAATCCTACATAATCCTCAGCAGGTTTTGAACGAGCTTCCAATTCATAATCATAGGTTTCTTTAGAACCGTCAGGCATTTCAAAAATCAGATCAAAATTTCCGGGTTTGGCTTCTTTAGAAATTTTGAGGTCTATAAATAAGTAATTCGGACTATCAGCCTTGCTTACTTTCTCTATACTCACTCCATTATAATCAATAGCAGGAGTTGCTTTCCCGATATTATCGCCATAGACCATTAATTGAAGACTCGAATCTTCAAATCCAACCCACCAGTTTGGCGGTTCTACTTTTTCTACTTGCGAAAAAGCATTCAGACTCAATATGAAAAATACGAAATACAAAAGTTGTTTCATCTTAATTTCAATTTATAAATAAAAGAGGTTGCGTTAAAAGCTATTAATATTTGTCAGCCTGAGCGCAGTCGAAGGCCTATAGTTCAATTACCTTAAACTTCGACTAGGCTCAGTTTGACAGAGATTTTAAAATTTTTTGTATATCCGGTTTTTGTCCTATAGTTGTTTCGTCACCCTGAATTTATTTCACGCTGTCCAATCTTCGATTTCAGGGTCTCAATCTACCTTATTGATTCTTAGTTTTATGAGGTTCTGAAACAATCCCGATAGTTATCGGGACAGAATGACGCTATTTATGATTTTATGATACTTTGCGGATACACAAGCAATCTTTAAAAAATTTAAGCACTTACAGGTATATTCGGTAAAACCTCCACCAGTTTCCCGTTAACCAAAATTTCCAGAGAATCCTCTCCTTCCAGTGTAAATTCAGTTTTACCTGAAGTGACATCAACTTTTAAAATTCTATCGCGGAAATTCACTTTGAACGAGTAAGCTTTCCATTGTTCAGGAATTTGAGGTTTAAAAGACAGTTGGTCATTCTCCACACGCATTCCGCCGAAACCTTCTACGATACTCATCCAGGTTCCGGCCATACTGGTGATATGACAACCCTCTTCTACTTCCTTGTTATAATCGTCCAGATCCAGCCGTGAAGTTCTTACATAAAATTCATAAGCCTGCTCCATTCTCCCTAAACCTGCAGCCTGGATACTGTGAACACAGGGCGAAAGCGAAGATTCATGAACCGTAAGCGGCTCGTAAAAATCAAAATGCTTCTCCAGATCTTCTTTGCTGAAATGATCTTCGAAAAAGTAAAAACCTTGCAGCACATCAGCCTGTTTGATATAACAAGATCTCAAAATCCTGTCCCAACTCCATTTCTGGTTGATAGGTCGTTGTTTCTTATCCATTTCGGCAACCGGAATGATCTCTTTATCCAAAAATCCGTCCTGCTGTAGGTACACTCCATATTCTTCTGAATAGGGGAAATACATTTCTTCAGCTACTTCTTTCCATTTAGACAATTCTCCTTCATTCAATGAAGTGAGTCCCATCACGCGATGGTAATCATCCTCATGGCCATCTTTTACCTTATCTATCATTTGCAGACAGTACTCGATACACCATTTTGCGATATAATTAGTATACCAGTTATTATGAACATTGTTTTCATATTCATTAGGTCCGGTAACCCCAAGAATCACATATTTATTATTGTTTTTGCTGAAATTTGCTCTTTGATGCCAGAACCTGGCAATCGCGATCATCACTTCCAATCCTTTTTCAGGAATATAACTGAAGTCACCTGTATAGCGCACATAATTATAAATGGCAAAAACCATGGCTCCGTTACGATGAATCTCCTCAAAAGTGATCTCCCACTCGTTATGGCTTTCTTCGCCATTCATGGTTACCATCGGGTATAAAGCGGCGCCATTAGTAAATCCAAGTTTACTGGCATTTTCCTTTGCTTTCTCTAAATGATGATGCCTGTAGGTAAGCAATTTCCTGGCTACATTTTGATCTTTGGTCGCCATATAAAAAGGAATACAGTAAGCTTCGGTATCCCAATAAGTGCTTCCTCCATACTTTTCCCCGGTAAATCCTTTAGGTCCAATATTCAGGCGTTCATCTTTACCTAAATAAGTCTGATTCAACTGAAAAATATTAAAACGAATTCCCTGCTGTGCTTTTACATCTCCGGAAATGGTGATATCTGCCATCTCCCAGATCGCAGCCCAGGCTTCTTTTTGTTCCTTTTTAAGCTGATCAAAACCTTTATCTAAAGCTTTTTCCAGAACCCCTCCGGAAGCTGAAATAAGATCAGCTTTTTTATGGTTCATATCGGTTACATATCCGGCATACTTAATAATTGCAGCAGTTTCACCTTTTTTAGCGGCTACCGAATAAGAGAAAGAAAGCCTGTCTTCATCTGTTTTCACTTCAGGAGTTAGTTTCTCTTTATTTCCATTCAGAAGAATTTCGGACTGCATAAAAGTGCCTACATGAAACTCGGTTTTTAGCGTTTTTGAAACTATAAATCCCCGTTCCTGTTCAGATTTCACTTCCAGAGTTTCCCAGAAACGTTCTTCCCAATTGGCATCCGTATTGGTAATACTTCCGTCCAGATAAGGATCAAAACGGACCGTAACATCTGCATTTAAAGGTTTTACTTCAAACTTTATCGAACCCAATTCATCATCCACGATAGAAAGAAAACGAAGGGCTTTCACTTCAATTTCCACTCCGTTAGGCAAGGTTGCTTCAAAACTTCTGGCAAGAAAACCTTCTTTCATATTCAATTCCCTGCGGAAATTTGTCACTTTCTCACAGGTACTAAGATCTAAAGCTTCTTCATTCACAAAAACATTGATCCCGATCCAGTTTGGAGCGTTCAATACTTTTGCAAAATATTCAGGATAACCATTTTTCCACCAGCCCACTTTAGTTTTATCCGGATAATAAACTCCGCCTATATAGCTTCCCTGAAAACTGGGACCGGAATATTGTTCTTCAAAATTGGCCCTCTGGCCCATGGCTCCATTCCCGATACTGAATAGACTTTCTGAAGATTTTACTCTCCCCTGGTCAAACTCTTCTTCTATAATAGACCACGCATCAGGTTTTATATAATCTTGATTCATTACTTCTCGTTTCTCAATAATTTTTCAATAAACTCTATTTCAATCTCCCTAAAATCAGCAAAAATATAATCTGCTTCATCCAGTACTTTCTTATTACCAATTCCAATACTGGTCATTTCCCCATTATTGGCTGCCTGTACTCCGGCCACCGAATCTTCAAACACCACACAATTCTGAGGTTCTGTATTTAATTTTTCCGCGGCGATCAGGAAGACTTCAGGATCTGGCTTGGCTTTACTTACATCTGTACCATCCACAATAGCGTCAAATTTGTCGTACAGATCAATTTTCTTCAGAATGGTTCTGGCATTTTTACTGGCCGAACCAAGTGCAAAGGGAATATTATGTTCTATTAAATAATTCAATACTTTTTCGACTCCCGGAAGAATTTCTTTCTGATCCATCTCTTCTACATAAGACAGATAATTTTCATTCTTAAGCGCCATTTGTCTATTAAATTCTTCTTCGGAAAGTTGCCTATCTCCCCACTTGAGGATCTTTTTTAAGGATTCTACCCGGCTAACACCTTTTAACTGTTCATTTTGTTCTTCGGTAAAATCAAAACCAAGATCATTAGCAAGTTTTCTCCAGGCTAGAAAATGAAATTTAGCCGTATCTACGATCACTCCATCCAGATCGAATATGAATGCTTTATGATTATTCATTCTATGCTGGGTCATATTTTATCGCTTTTCTATCAGTTATTAATAAATTTGAAAATGCCGCCAGTAAAAGAAAAATACCGGCCACGCTCATCGCATGTATAGATTCTTCTCCAATTAATTTCTGAAGGAAAACTACACCGCCCAATGCTGCTATAATTTGTGGAACCACAATAAACATATTAAATACCCCCATCATTAACCCCATTTTTGAAGATTCTACGGAGCTTGACAGCATAGCATAAGGCATGGAAAGAATACTTCCCCACGCAAAACCGATCAGGCCGAAGCATATATAAAGCATATCTGGTTCTCCGGGAATAAAGAACATCAGCAGAAAGCCAATCCCTCCTAAAATCAAACTTCCCATGTGTACGATCTTTCTGTTGATCGCAAATCTGGAAGTATAGAAGGTAAGCAGAAGTGCAAAAGCCATGGAAGACAGTCCGTAAATTCCCATTTTGGAACCTACATCATCACTGGCCTCGTTATAACTTTTATCTCGTTCAGAGTATTCTAATCTTGTCTGGTCATCCTGAAAAAGGATCACACGGTCTGCATCATATTGAATATTTCCTTCAGCATCCAGTTGCGCAAATTCTTCAATTTGAGGTTTTGGTGCATTATAAATATGACTGGTTAATGCAGGATTAGCCAAAGTCCACATTGCAAAAAATGCAAACCAGGAGAAGAATTGTACCACTCCCAATTTTTTCATGATCTTAGGCATTAAAGCATACGTACCAAGAATGGTCTTCAGCATGCCTTCATCCTTTTCTTCTTCGGAATCCGGATCGAATTTTTTCATCTCTTCAGGAGTATATTCCTTCGTAGTAAAAATGGTAACCAGAATTGAACCTATAAACACTACGGCTCCAACAATAAAAGCAACCTTTACCGATTCCGGAACAACTCCCGGAGCGGCTTCATTACTAATATCCAATACGTTATTCATGAATTTTGGCAGGTTGCTCGCTATCCAGGTACCTATCCCAATAATTAGTGTTTGAATCACAAAACCGTAGCTACGTTGTGAATCTGGCAATTTATCGGCAACCAAAGCTCGGAAAGGCTCCATGGAAATATTGATGGAAGCATCCAGTACTAATAAAAGTCCGGCGGCCATCCAAACGGCTGAAGAATACGGCATTAAAAGCAAAGCTATGGAACTCAATATCGCTCCAAGTAGAAAAAAAGGTCTTCTTCTACCAAGGTTTTTATGCCAGGTGTTATCACTTAGATAACCAATGATAGGTTGCACTATCAAACCTGCAAGAGGCGCGGCGATCCATAATAAAGGAATATTATCTTTCTCTGCTCCCAGAGTTTCGAAAATACGGGACATGGTAGAGCCCTGAAGAGCAAAACCAAACTGAATACCCAGGAATCCAAAACTCATGTTCCAGATATCCCAAAACTTTAAACGGGGTTTTTGCATATCGTGATTTTAAATGGTCTACGATAAGCACTAAGACTTATCAAAACTTATAATAGGTAGGAAGTAAAAATATAAGTTCTGATAAAATTTTAACTAAGGCAAATATATAGTTTTTTTGAAACGAACAACTTATTTCTTTGATTTTGTTGAATTTCGAGTCACCAATTCAGTCTCTACAATAATGGTTTTGTAGTAATCATCTTCACTTGGAGTTCGCTCCAGTTTTTCAATTAAAAGCCGGGCAGATTCTTCTCCCATCTTCATTCCATGCTGACTTACCGTGGTTAAACTTGGAATAAATCGCTTGGAAAGTTCTCCATCTGTAAAACCTACTACTGAAACATCTTCGGGCACCTTTTTTCCCTGTTCCTGAATAGTTTTAATAGCCGAAATGGCAAAATGCTCATTTACAGCAAAAACGCCATCAACCTTTTTATTCTTTAGAAATTCTTCAATTTCAGCCTCACTGTCTTCTATTTCTTCGATCTTTAAAATAAGATCTTCATTAATTTCAATATTATTTTCGACTAATGCCTGCTTATACCCGTGAGTCCGCAGTTTACCAACACTTACATAATCAACGGTAGAAATCAATGCAATATTCTGGCATCCGCAGTTTATTAAATATTGTACCGCCTTTTTTCCACCCGTAACATCATCTATGATCACTTTGTCACAGGCAATATCATCTACAACCCTATCAAACAACACTAAGGGCATTCCCTGGTTAATTGCCTCTACAAGATGATGATAATCCCCTTTTTGCATAGTTTCCTTTGCAAGGGAAAGAATAAAACCATCTGTGCTACCATTGGCGAGCATCTCCATATTCAGGACTTCCTTATCAAAGGAGTTATCTGATAGACATACAAAAACGTTATACCCCATTTCATTAGCTACCTTCTCTACTCCGCTAATAACCGTTGTAAAGAAATGATGGACGATCTCAGGAATAATGATACCAATTGTTTTAGTTTTTCTGTTTTTAAGGCTAAGCGCTATATTATTAGGCTTATAATTATAGTGCTTTGCGAAAGCTTTGATCTTTTCTCGAGTTTCTTCTCCAATTTCATGACTATCCCTTAGAGCTTTTGAAACAGTGGAAATTGACACATCCAATTCTTTCGCAATTTTTTTTAAAGTAAGTTTTGGCTTCATTTAGTTTCAGTATTCTTTTTTGAAATAGGCAAGTAATTATAATTCAGCAAAATTACTATAATTTAATTATGAACTCCTTAACTGAAAAAAGTTTTCAACACGAAAACGTTTTCGTCGCAGTAATAGTGGAGACTCGCCGATTTTTGCTGCAGAATTTACATACATTTAACCTCAGGAAGTAAAAATATAAGGTTAATTTTTAGTAAAAACCAATAGAAAATTTATGAGAACTTTAATTAAAAGCACATTGTTTTTGCTGTTCATGCTACCGATGAGCTTTTTTGCCCAAAACACTGTTAGTGGTAATGTGATCGAGACTTCGACCGGCCTGCCAATTCCAGGTGTGAATGTTATAGTTAAAGGTACCTCCAATGGTACTACCACAGATTTTGATGGTAATTATACTATTGAAAACGTTGCAACCGATGATATTCTACAGTTTTCCTTTCTAGGATTCGCTAGTCAGGAGATCCCTTATGAGGGACAGGCAACTTTAGATGTGCAGCTTGATGAAGATCAGGCTACTCTGGATGAAGTTGTTCTAATAGGATATGGATCTACTTCAGAACAGGATGCTACCGGAGCGGTAGAAAAGATATCTCCTGAAGAATTCAATCAGGGAGCTGTGGTATCACCAGAACAATTAATTTCAGGTAAATCTGCCGGAGTTAGGATTACCTCCAGTGGGGGTGCACCCGGTTCAGGTTCTGAAATTAGAATTCGTGGGGGTTCTTCCCTTTCCGGAGATAACTCACCACTTATTGTGGTAGATGGGATTCCATTAGACCAAAGAGGTGTACAGGGAGTAAGAAACCAATTAAACTCTATTAACCCAAGCGAAATTGAAGACTTCGTAATTCTTAAAGATGCTGCTGCAACTTCTATTTATGGTTCGAGAGCTTCCAACGGGGTAATACTTATCACCACTAAATCTGGAAAGAAAAATACCGATCTAAGTGTAGAAGTAGATGTTAAAGCATCTGTAGGAAGCATCACAGATAAAGTAGATGTTCTGGATGCTGCACAGTTTAGAGAACTTATCGAAAATCAGCCAGGAACAGATCCTTCTCTTCTTGGAGATGATAATACAAATTGGCAGGACAGGATTTATCAAACTTCCGTAGGAACCATTTCAAACTTTACCATTTCTAAAGGTTTTGAAAATTTTGCTTTTAGAGTTAATTATAACAACACCGTACAAACAGGAGTACTTAGAACAGATCTATACAAACGGAATGCTGTAAATATCTCATTGAACCAGGATCTTTTTGATAACAGCCTTAAATTGAGCCTTACTTCAAAAGGTATTATTGATGAAAATGAATTTGCCGATGATGGTGCAATTGGTGCTGCCGTTGGATTTGATCCAACACAGTCTGTAAATGACAGCAGTCTTCCTTTTGGAGGGTATTTTGAATTCAACAGAACCAATGACAACGGAGATATAGTTCCTTTAAATCAGGCTACCAGAAATCCGCTAGCATTATTGTATTTACGTGACTCACAAGGAGAGACTAGGCGTAATATCACCAATTTAAATGTGGAATATAGATTTCCATTTTTAAGGGAATTAAAATTTAATGCTAATGCAGGTTTTGATTACGCTGAAAATGATGGTTACAATCGCAGGCCATTTACATCTGCAGCAGTAACCAATGTAGAATCTCCTTATAATGAAGATTACTCGGGAATTAATAGAAATACCTTATTCGATTTCTATTTGAATTTTAAAGATGAAGTAAATTTCCTAAATACCGAGGTAGACTTGACTGCAGGACATTCGTATCAGGAATTTTATATCCAAAGTCAAACCAGGGAAAATCCGAACGATATCATTACCGAAACCTTTGACATTAACAGAAACTCTTTAGAATCATATTTTGCCAGAGCAAGTTTTGATATTGCCAATAAATACCTGATTTCTGCTAGTTATAGAAGGGATGGTTCTTCGAGGTTCTCTCCAGACAATCGTTGGAGTAGTTTTCCATCTGCCTCTATTGGATGGAAGCTTCATGAAGAAAATTTCTTAAAGGATTCTGAAACTTTAAACCAGTTGAAATTAAGAGCTGGATATGGAATCACCGGTAACCAGGAGATTGGCCCTAACTACGGTTATTTCGGAGTTTATACCCCAAGTATTTCCGGAGCTCAGTATCAATTTGGAAATCAATTTTTTAATACGTTGAGACCAGAAGATTTTGATGAGGATTTGAAATGGGAAGAACTTGAGACCTATAATGCAGGGATTGATTTTGGCTTTTTCGACAATAGATTAAGTGGTAGCGTAGATGCTTATTATCGTGAAACCAACGACCTTCTAGCTACTGTTCCTGTTCCGGCAGGTGCTAACCTTTCAGATCTACTGGTGACCAATGTTGGTGAAACTGTAAGTCGCGGTGTTGAAGTAGGCATAAATGGAGATTTGGTAAGAAGCCAGGATTTTAACTGGAGTGTAAATTATAATATATCTTTTCAGGATCTTGAAATCACCAAGCTTTCTCTTGGCGATGATCCAGATTACTTTATTCCTCAGGGAGGAATTGGTGGTGGTGTTGGTAACAACATTCAGTTATGGAAAGCCGGGTACGATCCTTCTACATTCTTTGTTTTCAGACAGGTTTATAATGATCAGGGACAACCTATTGAAGGGGCTTATGTAGATGTTAATGGAGATAATGAAATTACAGAAGCAGATAGACAACCTTATAAAAAAGCGACCCCAGACTATTTTATGGGATTAACTAACACGCTTAATTATAAGAACTTTGATTTAAGCTTTACCTTTAGAGGAAGTTTTGGAAACTATGTTTATAACAATGCACAGTCCAGTAATGGATTTATTACTGCAGGAACGGTAACTCCGCAGGACTATTACTCAAACCTTAACAGCAATGTTTTAGAAACAAACTTTCAGAATAGTCAGTTTTTCTCAGATTACTATGTGCAAAGCGCAGATTTCGTGAAACTGGATAATCTTTCTTTAGGATACTTCATACCTGGAGAAAAGATAGACATTAGACCTTCTGTTACTGTATCAAACATATTGACTATTACAGATTACGAAGGCCTGGACCCTGAAATTTCAAATGGGATAGATAACAACTTCTATCCAAGATCAAGAACCTTCGTTCTTGGTGTAAATTTTCAATTTAAGTAACATAAAAATAAATAAGCTATGTACCATAAATTAAAACCAATTCTTCTAACACTCTTCGCGGCGATCATGGTTTGGTCCTGCGAAAGTGAACTGGAATTGCAGCCTGAAGATAACAGGCAATCCGCAGAGACAGTATTCAAAGATTCCGAGTCTTATAAGCAGTTCCTGGCAAAACTATATGCCGGACTTGCGATAAGCGGTCAGGAAGGACCTGCTGGAGATCCCGATCTTGAAGGACTTGATGAAGGATTTTCGCAATATATGAGGTTATACTTCATGATGCAGGAATTAACTACAGATGAGGCTGTTATTGGATGGAATGATGGAACGATTAAAGATCTACATTCCCAAAACTGGACCTCTGGAAATGAATTTATAAGAACCATGTATTCCAGGTTATTGTATCAGGTTGCATTAACCAATGAGTTCTTAAGACAAACTACTCCAGAGTTACTTGACTCCAGAGGCGTAGACGATGAGACAAGAGCAAATATTCAGGATTATCGTGCAGAAGCACGTTTCTTAAGAGCCCTATCTTATTATCATACGCTGGATCTCTTCGGAAATCCACCTTTTGTTACAGAAGAAGATCCTATTGGAGCCTTTTTGCCTGAACAAATTGAACGCCCGGCCTTGTTTGATTATATAGAATCTGAATTATTAGATATCGAAGACGATCTTATAGCTGCGGGTCAAAATGAATATGCACGAGCAGATCAAGGTGCAGCCTGGATGTTATTATCTAAGCTTTATTTAAATGCACCAGTCTATATTGGTGAAGATAGAAATAGCGATGTAATTACATATACTGAAAAGGTGATCAATGCTAGTTACCAACTATCAGATTCTTATCAAAAACTTTTCCTTGCCGATAATAATTCGAATGGAGCTCAAAATGAAATTATTTTTCCAGTTGCTTTTGATGGTCAGAAGACACAATCTTACGGGGGAATGACTTTTATTATCCATGCATCCATTGGTGGGGATATGGATCCGGAAAGCTTTGGAGTAAATAGTGGATGGGCAGGACTTAGAACCACTTCTGCTTTGGTAAACAAGTTTTTAGACAACAACGATAATCCTATTGAAGAAGTAGCAGATCAAAGAGCACTGTTCTTTTCAGAAGGACAGAGTAAAGAGATCAATGATATTTCAAGTTTCACTGATGGTTATGCTGTCACCAAGTATAAAAATGTGGATGTTGACGGGAACCAGGGCTCTGATGCTACTGGAGAATTTCCAGACACAGACTTTCCATTATTCCGTCTTGGAGATGCTTACCTGATGTATGCTGAAGCTGTTGTAAGAGGTGGTGGTGGAAGCCAGAGCACAGCCGTAGGTTATATTAACGATTTACGTGAACGTGTAGGAGCTGAAACTATTTCGGGTTCAGATCTTACCCTGGATTTCATACTTAGTGAAAGAGCAAGGGAATTATACTGGGAAGCACATAGAAGAACAGATTTAATCCGTTTCAACCAATTTTCAGAAAATGGAATCTGGCCTTACAAAGGTGGTGTCCCTCAGGGAGCGACTACGCAATCTTTCAGAAACCTTATGCCTATTCCGGCTGCAGATTTAGGAGTAAACACAAATTTAACACAGAACCCAGGTTACTAATATTAATAATACAACAATGAAAAAACTTTCAATATTCTTACTAACGATGATCGCTGTAATTGGATTTTCATCCTGTGAACATGATGATGATGTGGTATTTACAGCGCAACCAGATCCAGAAGGTGTTAATTTTACAACATCATTTGCTTCTAACTACACCTTAAATGCAGCCTCTTCTACTAATTTAGCTGAAAGGTTCGTTTGGAATGAAGTAGATTTTGGAGCTCCAACTACGGTTACTTATGAACTTCAGGGTTCAGCAACTCAGGATTTTTCAAGTTTTGATGTTATCGGAACCACTTCAGAAACAAATCTTGGAGTGACCATTGCACAAATGATGTCTCTTGCTGTAGATGCTGGACTTGATAATGATCCTGCCACAGAAGAGATGCCTAATACAGGAGTTATTTATTTCAGGGTTCGTGCTTTTGCCGGAACTGATGGTGGAAATGCTCTTGAAGAAATCTCTGATGCCGCTTCTTTAAATGTTACACTACCTGAAGCTTCTGAAGAGGAAGAGGAAACTAAAATGAATTTATTTTTAGTAGGTGATGCAACGGCAGCAGGCTGGGATAATAACAATAATAACATGCCTCTTTTCAGAGACTCTGAGAATGATAATGTATTTTATTTCCAAGGACGTTTTGCTGGTGGAGCAGCGGTTGAAGGCTTTAAATTACTGAGTATGCGTGGAGCATGGCAACCACAATGGGGACTTTCTGATGGTAATTTTACCAACAGCGAAATTTTAGGTGAAGATCCTAGTGCTTTTCCTGTAGATTCAGATGCTTACTATAGTTTCTCTGTAAATACAGAAGATATGACCTATACTTTTGAAGAGGTTGACGCAAGTTCTGCAGCTTCTTATGATGTAATTGGTCTTGTAGGAGCAGGAACTTCTGTTGGCTGGCCAGGTGATGATAATCCTACTCCAGATATTCAACTCACTCAATTAAATTTTGATTCTCATATTTGGTATGCTGAAAGCGTAACACTAACAGATGGACCTCTAAAATTCAGAGCAAATCTTGCATGGGACACTAGCTGGGGCGGTGGAGAGAATTTCCCTAGCGGTCAGGCCACCGGTGATGACATTATGGCTTCTGCAGGAACTTATGAAGTATGGTTTAATGACCTGACTGGAAGATATATATTCATTCCATTAGAACCGTAAAAAACATAATTTTAAAAGAGGCTGTCAAAAAGTGAAAATATCGTCATCCTGAATTTATTTCAGGATCTTAAGAGATTGATTGTCAATCGAATTTAGAAGCTGAACCGAGTTTAGCATGACGAAAAATCATTTTTTTAGACAGCCTTTTTTTTCTAAAATTCTATAAAATGAAAAAAATAAAATATTTTAATGTTTTCATGCTTGCAGTAACTTTAATTTTTAGTTCCTGCTCTACAGACGATGATAACAACGATCCTTTAGATCCAACAGATGACGGAATAGGAACAGAACAACCTACTCCAGCAGAACCCGAAGCGATAGATCTTGCTGCCTTTGATAATGATCAAAGAGTAATGATGCAGGCTTTTTACTGGGACGTAGAACCTCGCTTTGAGTGGTGGGATCTCCTTTCAGAAAAAGTACCTGGCTGGGCAGATGCGGGTGTTGATCGCATCTGGCTTCCGGTAGCATCCAAAGGGCAATCAGGTCCATTTTCTATGGGATATGATCCTTCAGATTATTATGATTTTGGAAATTATGAACAACAGGGAACCGTGGAAACCCGATTTGGATCTCGTGAAGAACTGGAAAATCTCATCGCTACGGCCCATGATAACGATCTGGAAGTAATTGCAGATATTGTAATTAACCATAACTCTGGTGGCGGACTTCAATATAATCCGTACCGTGACTATGAAACTTACACCCTATTTAATGAAGAAAATGGGAATGCTTCTGGTATGTTCAATAGAACTTACGAAGATTTTTATCCTAATAGCGTTAGTGAGTATGATCCAGGAAGTTTATTTTATCCTGAAACCAATTTAGATCACCACCTGGACAGAGTACAAAACTGGCTTTGGAAAGATGAAAACTCTGTAGCTAAATACTACAAGAATGTAATGGGCTTTGATGGCTGGCGTTTTGATTATGTAAAAGGTTTCGAACCCTGGGTAGTAAAAGAATGGCTTGCTGAAGTTGGTGGCTTTTCTGTAGGAGAAAATTTTGATGGAAACCCAGATGTTCTCCGAGATTGGATTGAAGCATCTGGTTCAGCTGCTTTTGATTTTTCTACTTTTTATAAACTGGAAGAAAGTTTGGACAGATTTAAAGATCTTACCAATCTTGAAAAAGATATGCTATGGAAAACAGATCCAGAGAATGCCGTTACTTTTACAGCAAACCATGATACCGAAAAAGATGATAATGTAGATAATTATATCGCTTCTCAAAATAAACTGAAAGCCTACGCATATATTCTAACCCATCCAGGATATCCAACCATCTTTTATTCAGATTACGAAAATGCTGATTTTCAGGATGAAATAAAACAAATGATCGCTATTCATAATAGTATCGCGACAGGAGAAACTGAAATTCTTTATGTTGATAATGATGAATATGTTATGAAAAGAAGTGGTACAGGTACAAATCCTGGATTAATTCTATATATTAGCATCAGTAATAACACAAAAAGAAGAACTGTTAGTTCAAACTGGAATAATATTACCCTTATGGATTATAGCGGTAATTCATCATACAACCCTACCTCCGATGAAAATGGGATGGTTCAGATCGAGGCTCCGTCTAACGGATATGCAATTTACTCGATTACGAAATAAACCTTTTTATTTTGAATTTTCATAGGTGTTAATTCAAAGAAGGCTCCGCTCTATGCGGAGCCTCTTTTTTTCTATGCCGTCTACCTCTCCATCCTGACATTTATTATTCTTTTATAATATTTTCGAAGTTTTCGTTTGGAATTTCAATCTTAATCCCTCACTATAGATGAAACATAAAATCTATGGAAGTAAATTTATTATTTTCATTATTTGTCAACTTTTAATTGTTAGTAATTTTTTAGTTGTTTGATTATCAATATATTAACATGTTTTTATTGATAACTTTTTTTAAACCCATTGTTAATTATCTCAATTCTTTGTGTAGTTTTATACCACTCGAATAACGAATTTCTAACCTAAAAATCTCATTTATATGCCTGTACAAGAAAAATCAGTCGTTCCACAAACATATACCCAGGAACAGGCTTATGAAGCTTCGCTTAAATATTTCAAAGGTGACGACCTCGCCGCCAGAGTTTGGGTAAATAAATATGCCCTTAAAGATTCTGATGGGAATATTTACGAACAAACCCCAGATGATATGCACAGGCGTATCGCAAAAGAAATTGCCAGGGTTGAAAAAAAGTATCCGAACTCCATGAGTGAAGATGAAGTTTTTGACCTTATTAAGAACTTTAAATATATTGTACCTCAGGGCAGCCCGATGGCTGGAATTGGGAATCCTTACCAGGTTGGCTCTCTTTCCAATTGTTTCGTAATTGGAAATGATGGAGTTTCAGATTCTTATGGAGGGATTATGAAGATTGATCAGGAGCAGGTACAGTTGATGAAACGCCGTGGCGGAGTTGGTCATGACCTTTCGCACATACGCCCAAAGGGATCTGCGGTTAAGAATTCCGCTTTAACCTCTACCGGAATTGTTCCTTTTATGGAGCGTTATTCAAATTCTACCAGAGAAGTTGCTCAGGACGGTCGTCGTGGAGCTTTGATGCTATCAGTATCTATCAACCATCCCGATGCTGAAGATTTTATCGATGCTAAAATGGAACAGGGCAAAGTTACAGGTGCCAATGTTTCAGTTAGAATCGACGATAATTTCATGAAAGCTGTTAAGAATAACGGCAATTACACACAGACGTATCCAGTCTTCAGTAAAGACCCTAAGTTTTCAAAAGATATTGAAGCAGATAAGCTTTGGAAAAAGATCGTGCATAATGCCTGGAAATCTGCCGAGCCAGGAATTCTTTTCTGGGATACCGTAATTAATGAGTCGGTTCCAGATTGTTATGATGATCTTGGTTATAAAACGGTTTCTACAAATCCATGCGGAGAAATTCCATTATGTCCTTATGATTCCTGTCGTTTACTAGCGATCAATCTTTTCTCTTATGTAGAAGAACCATTTACTGAAAAAGCACATTTTAACTATGAGCTCTTCAAAAAACATATTGGTGCCGCTCAAAGGATCATGGATGATATTATTGACCTTGAATTGGAAAAGATAGATAAAATCATTGCCAAAATCGATGCCGATCCGGAAAATGAAGAGGTAAAAGCAGTAGAAAAGAATCTGTGGCTTAATATCCGCAAAAAAGCTGATGAAGGAAGAAGAACCGGAATTGGAATTACTGCTGAAGGAGATATGCTTGCCGGACTTGGAATTAGATACGGTAGCAAGGAAGGAATTGATTTTTCAGTAGATATTCACAAAAAGATTGCACTAGCAGCATACCGTGCTTCTGTAGATACAGCGAAAGAAAGAGGAGCTTTCTCTATTTTTGATTCAGAAAGAGAAAAAGACAATCCGTTCATCTTAAGACTTAAAGAGGCAGATGAAAAGCTTTATTATGATATGCTGGAATATGGAAGAAGAAATATTGCGCTTCTAACCATCGCCCCAACAGGAACTACCAGCTTAATGACGCAAACAAGTTCTGGAATTGAGCCTGTATTCTTACCTGTTTATAAAAGAAGAAGAAAAGTAAATCCTAATGATAAAAATGCCCGGGTAGATTTCGTGGATGAAGTTGGGGATTCCTGGGAAGAATATGTTGTTTTCCACCATAGATTTAAAGAGTGGATGAGAGCCAATGGTCATGATACGAATGAAAATTATACTCAGGAAGAGCTTGACAAATTGGTTAAATTATCTCCATATTATCAAGCAACCTCTAACGATGTAGATTGGCTAAGCAAAGTGAAAATGCAGGGAGCCGTTCAAAAATGGATAGATCATTCCATTAGTGTAACTATTAACCTTCCTAATGATGCTAGCGAAGACCTTGTTGGAAAATTATATCTGGAAGCATGGGAAGCGGGTTGCAAAGGAGTCACCGTTTATCGTGATGGATCGCGTTCTGGAGTATTGATTTCAAACGAAGAGAAAAAGGAAGAAAACGAACAGACTGCCGGAGATTTTCCTCTAAAAAGACCTGAAACACTTACCGCAGATGTGGTGCGTTTCCAAAATAATAAAGATAAATGGATTGCCTTTATCGGTTTAGTGGATGGGCGTCCTTATGAGATCTTTACTGGATTTGCAGATGATGAAGAAGGAATTTTAATTCCGCGTTGGGTAAACGAAGGTCTTATTATTAAGAATAGAAATGAAGATGGCACCTCTCGTTATGATTTCCAATATGAAAATAAACGAGGATATAAGACAACTATTGAAGGGCTTTCGCACAAGTTCAATCCAGAATTCTGGAACTACGCGAAACTAATTTCCAGTACACTGCGTCACGGAATGTCTATAGATAATGTGGTAGACCTTATTAATAGTTTGCAATTAAACAGTGAGTCTATCAACACCTGGAAAAATGGTGTGGTAAGAGCTCTTAAGCGTTTTATTGCTGATGGTACTGTTGCCAAGAAGGAAAAATGTACCAACTGTAATTCTTCAAACTTAATTTACCAGGAAGGATGTTTAACCTGTAAGGACTGTGGTTCTTCTAAGTGTGGTTAATCGTCCGGACTGTTATAACTGATAAAAAAGGCTCTCAATATGAGGGCCTTTTTTATTATTAAAAATTGTCATTTAGATACGTAGCATAGCGGAGTGAGAAATCTCTTGATCAATTCTAACTCAAAAGAGATCTCTCCCTTGGGGCGAGATGACATTGATTCTATAATCAAAAACACATTAAACTAGGTCATTTCGATTCGTAGCGAAGCGGAGTGAGAAATCTTTAATTCCTAATTGGTTACTGTTGTTTATTAATCATTGAAATTATTCCAACCTTACACTTCTAATTCCAACTGAATGTGGTTTCTGAAGTTTATCCTTTTCTATTCCAGGACCAATAGAAAATTGAATACTTTCCACGTTTTCCATTTTCAGCTTACCCGAATAAGAATGATCAAAATAATAAGGCAAAAATCCCGGATATGGTCTTGGTAACGTAACTGTTTTCACCGGTTTTAAATCTTCTATATTGATCTCTATATCCTGAATTTCATTGGTTAATTGAATCATTTTCCCGAAGGAAGCGCCATTATCCATTACCAAAGCAATCATCACTTTTTCTGAATTTTCGCCAAGGGATCTTCCGGTAAGCACTAATTTCTGTTTATCTAAAATTGATCTACTTCCTAGTTTTTCCTGAAAATTATATCTGAAAGAATAATCATAAATAGGCTCGGCATTGGTATTCTCTACATCTTCTTTAAATAAACTATCAATAACAACCTGGAATTCAGCTTCATTTTCATTAATCGGTACCAGATTGTTTTTCGGAGACCAATTGATCACCATTTTATCTGAATCTTTGGCGGCATTAAAAAGATTAATTGAAGTGTCTTCATTCAAAATTTTTGTTTGGAATTGCTTTTCTGAATAAAAATCCCAGTTTTCAGGACTTCCCGCTACCCCACCCGGAAAAGTAGTTTTATTTTCCTCTGTAGAAACAATAATTCGATATTCCAAAAATCCGTTCTTTAAAAGATTTTCTGGAACTTTAGCGGAGTAATCATAATTATTGGCTGCTTTTAATTCAACAGACTCGTAAGTACTTCCATTTTGGAACCAGGCTTCCACTTTTTCCACTTTGTTATTTGAAACCACAGTTGCTTCTATTTTCAGTTCACTGCCAGCCGTTGCTATATTGGTTGCTTCATGAACTAAATAAGTTTTATCTACGGTGCTTTCTTTGGCTTTAAATGCTTTAGGATCGAAATTTAATTCATGCTGATAGTCAGCGATATCGAAATCTTTTCCGCCAGATTTAATTAAATAAGTTCCAGGAGAAACTTTAAACTTTTGCCCTTCAGATTCCATAGAAACATTATTTCCTTTATTTAGCCCAGAAATCTTAAAATTTTCACCTAAATCATTCAATTTCAATTCCATCGTATTCTCCTTCCAGCTAATTACCGAAACCGTTTTTTCAAGACTATTACTCCCAAATGGATTCCTGATAAGAATAGGATCTGGCATTACTTCCAACCTCCAGACTCCGTCTTCCAGCTTATCCAGAAAATAAGCTCCTTTCCCTTGATATTTTATGATTTCCGAACTGCCATGGCCGGCAATTTTCTTTAATTCAGAAATATTCTTCGGTTTTATGGTATTGGTATTAGTATAAATAAAAGTTTCACCTGAATTATATGACGCTACATCTCCCTCATAACTGATCTTAAAATCTCCAAATTCAAGGCTTTCAGGATAGGTTCCCAAATCTTTTCGCATTGGAACTTCGTGAAAGATCTCCGAAGCGATCATGAGGGCCAGGGCTTTATGCGGAGTATAATTCAGGTTCATATAATGCGTGTTATACTCGGTATTCGCATAGGCTAAAAAAGTTGGATCATACGCAAAGTGGGTAGCGATCTGGATTCCGGCCTCCCTGAAACTTCTGGCCATCGCCGGATACATATAAGACTTGTTCACGTCTGCCGCATCAAATTCATATACCAGCTTCGTTTTATTATTCTTTTCGATTACATCATTAAATGGAATATTATAATCATTTACATTTGGCAATAAATTCCCTTCTAATTCTTTCTGAAATCCAAGGCCGGTTGGATACCACTGGAAAGTTCCTCCATCAATATTTGAAGTAAAATAAGTTTCAGCAAGCTGAATGCTATGGCTTACATTATAAAAAATGGGCTTCTCAGTTCCGCTTTTACGCATTGCCGAAACCATTCTATTGATAAATGACTTCACTTCTTCCGGAGTACCCCTGTGATGTGGTTCATTACTAACCTCAAAAGCGATTAGATTGGGCTCGCTCTTATAAGCCACACCCGTATAAGGATTTACATGATTAAGAAATTGAGCCAAATAATTCTGTTGAGCTTTAATCGCTTCAGGATTTGTTAAGCTTCCTTCTTTACCATATTTATTGGAAAATCCCGGAGTATCTTCATCCGGCTCCGGCCAGCCATTTCCCCAGTAAGCTATAGGTGTGATCACAAAATTGATATTTCGCTTCTTTAATTCATTCAATAAGTAATCAAAAGTTTCTAAATGTTCGTTTTCAATAAGATTTCCTTCAGTATCGCTAATCTCGGTATCCCAGACATGCAAACGATATAAATCAAAACCCAACCTTGAAAAATGATAAATATCCTTATCTATTTCAGCCTTGATATCCAGTCCTTTCTTTTCTGCAGAACGATACGCATGGGCAAATGGCACCGAGTAGTTCACCCCAAAGCCATAAACTTCCTCATTACTTCCACCCCATCGCATAATTCCTTCTTCATCTACATACACATCTTCTTTAGCATCATTCTGGGCTATCATTCCTGAAGAAAAGAATAGAAAAGCAATAAATAAGTATCTAAAATTCACTTTTAGGTTTTTCATCTTCAAAATTTTTCTAATTATATATCGCAGATTTCTATTCCTTCTCTAAGTGCGGCAAGTTTATCATCATAAGTCGGAATAAATTCCTGGGCTACAAATCCATCAAACCCTGTTGCGTGAATTGCTCGCATTATTGCAGGATAATAAAGCTCCTGTGAGTCATTAATTTCATTTCTCCCGGGGTTTCCGCCTGTATGATAATGATTTATATATTCGTGATTTTCTCTGATAGTTCTAATCACATCGCCTTCCATGATCTGCATATGGTAGATATCATACAATAATTTGAAATTTGGTTTATCCAGAGCTTTAGCTAGATTAACACCCCATGCGGTGTGATCACACATATAATCTGGATGGTCTACTTTACTATTAAGTAATTCCATTACCAGATTTACGTTCATGCTTTCTGCATAATCCAATAACGGCGTAAGGCCTTTTACGCAGTTTATAATTCCGGTTTTATCATCCATTCCGTTTCGGTTTCCCGAAAAACAGATCACATTTTTTATGTTATGTTCCGAAGCTTTTCTTATAAGACCTTTATATTTTTCCTGAAGCTGCGCATGGTTCGTCAGATCATTAAAACCTTCTGTGATACTGGCAAAATCGTCGGTCGCCATAGAACATTCAAGTCCTTCTTTTTCAACAATATCCCATTCAGATGGCTTTAAAAGATCAATCGCCTGGATTCCCATTGCTGCACAAGCTTTGGCAAATTTCTGAAGTGGAATATCCTGGTAACACCACCGGCATACCGCATGATTTATTTTTCCGGAGCCAAAAATCTTTTCAGAAGATTTATTTTTTTGTTCCAAATTGGAAGCAAACACACCTGAAACTCCTGTAAAACTTAGCAATCCTGCGCCAAGCCCCAGGTTTTTTAGTAATTTCCGCCTATTGATCTTGTCTGCCATAAAATTTATTTTTCTAAAATTAATAATAAATGTAAATATTACAATTATTATTCAGAAAAATTATTTCTCACGCCAGATTAAGCTATTTCAAAATTATAACCGGACTTTAAAAGTTTCTGATAATTCTTGTAATTGAATTTATAGAGGAACGCTCCCCTTTTACTGGTAGTTTTATCTTTTTCCTCCAACTTTTCTAAAACATTGAGCGACAAAACTTTTTTTCTGAAATTCCTTGCGTCAAGTTCACGCTGATAAATAGTTTCGTATAGGTTTTGTAGTTGTGGAATGGTGAACTTTTCAGGCAACAGCTCAAAACCAATCGGTTTGTATCTTGCATTTTGTTTTAGCTGTAGCAAAGCATCCTGTACCATTTCATTATGATCTAATATTAATGTAGGTAACAGATCTATTTCATACCAGTGTGCGCCATGCTCTTCCACTAGTTTTTCATCATATTCGTCTATTCTTATAAGAGCATATTGAGCCACCGAAATACAGCGATATCCGGGATCCCTATCCTTTTTTCCATAGCTTTTTAGCTGTTGCATAAATACATTTTCAAGCCCGGTAATTTCACTTAAAACTCTTTGTCCTGCAACGTCCAAATCTTCATCTAAGCGAACAAAGCTTCCAATTAAAGACCATTCCCCTTTTAATGGCTCTACCCGCCTTTTGAATACCAGCAGCTTCAACTTTCCTTCGTGGAATCCGAATATAATACAGTCGGTCGCTACATACATTTTCTCTTTAACCTGATAGAGATCACTGTTATCTTGAGTCATTCTCAGTTTTAATTTTGATAAAGATAGATAATCTAAAATTTTATTGAAATAATAATGAATGTATTTTATACGTTTATTATATTTGAAGATATTAAATTAAAAAATAACGTGTTGAGCAGCATTAGATCTTTTAAGGAAAAACCAAATGTTTTTGACAATTTTAAATCGGAAGTTGTTGTAGAATCACCAGGACGTATCAATCTAATTGGGGAGCATACAGATTACAATGAAGGCTTTGTCCTGCCGACAGCTATCGATAAAAAGATTATACTCAAATTTCAAAAAAATCATACAGAAAATTTCTGTCGTATTTATAGCGAAACTTTTAATACGGGATTTGAATTTCAATTAGATAAAGCCTTTGAAAAAGGGTCTGACTGGGAAAACTATATTTTAGGTGTGGTAAAAGAACTTCAATATCATAGTTCCAAACTGGAAGGTTTTGACTGTTTAATAGAAAGCAGGCTTCCTGTGGGTGCCGGCATTAGTTCTTCTGCCGCTTTGGAATGTGGAATTGCAAGTGGACTTAATGAACTCTTTGATCTTGGCCTCGATAAGCTGGACATCGTAAAATTATCTCAGAAGGCAGAAAATGAATTTGTAGGCTCCAATTGCGGAATTATGGATCAGTATTCCTCTGTAATGAGCAAAGAAGACCATATTATATTGTTAGACTGCAGAAGCCTGAAATCAGAATTTATTCCTGCCGACTTTAAAGATTGCAAACTACTGCTGTTAAACACCAATGTTTCTCATAATCTGGCAGATAGCGATTATAATTCACGAAGAGAAGAATGTGAAGCTGCTGTGGCTATTATACAGAAAGAAATGCCGGAAATAAAATCGGTTAGGGACCTCAGCTTTGAGATACTAAATCGATTTAAAGATCAACTCACCGGGAAAATGTACGAAAGATGCCTTTATGTCTTAAAAGAGAATGAACGTGTGCTCTCTGCTGTAAAAACATTAAAATCTGGTAGTTTAAAAAGTTTCGGGGATTTAATGTATTCTTCGCATGAAGGCCTTCAACATAATTATGAAGTTAGTTGCCCGGAACTGGACTTTCTAGTGGACTATTCAAGAGATAAAGAGTTTATCTATGGATCCAGAATGATGGGTGGCGGCTTTGGAGGCTGTACAATCAACCTTATTGAAAAAGACAAAATCGATGATTATATCGAAGAGGTGTCTTCAGCATATTTCAATAAATTCAATATAAAATTAGATGCTATAAGCGTTCATCCCGATGAAGGCACTAAAATTTTTAAAAAATAAGTAATGAAAACTGAACTGAATAATACACCACATAGGAGATATAATATTTTAACGGGAGAATGGATCCTGGTTTCACCACATAGAACAAAAAGGCCGTGGCAGGGTAAAACCGAAGAAACCAAAGTTATAAAAAAAGAAACTCACGACGCTTCCTGTTATTTATGTCCTGGAAACACACGTGCCAGTGGTGACACCAACCCAGATTATAAGGAACCGTATTCTTTTATCAACGACTTTTCTTCCTTGCTGCCAGACGCTCCGGAGATCGATTTTCAGGATGGATTATTAAAAGCCGAAAGTGAAAAAGGTATTTGTAAAGTTGTATGCTTCTCTCCAGATCATTCGCTTACCCTACCGCTTATGGAAGTTGAAGATATTACCAGGGTGGTAAAAATGTGGAAAAAGGAATATAAAGAATTGGGGGCTGTAGAGAATATTAATTATGTTCAGATATTCGAGAATAAGGGAGCGATCATGGGATGTAGCAATCCTCATCCGCACGGCCAGATTTGGTCTCAGTCCTCTGTGCCCACTGAAGTACTAAAGAAATCGGTGAAATTCAAGGAATATTGGGATCAAAATAAAAAAAGTCTGCTTTCAGATTATCTGAAACAGGAACTGGATGCAGATGAAAGAATTCTCGAAGAAAATGAGCATTTTGTAGCCCTTATCCCATATTGGGCAGTATGGCCATTTGAAGCGATGATCATTCCCAAAAGGCATCTTCAGCATATTGGTCAATTAAATTCTGAAGAAGAAAAAGCCTATGCTGAAATTCTAAAAAAGCTTACCATAAAATATGATAATCTCTTTGAAACATCATTCCCTTATTCTTCCGGAATACACCAAATTCCAACCGATGGAAAAGACTATCCCGAATGGCATTTTCACATGAGTTTCTATCCCCCATTATTACGTTCGGCAACGGTTAAGAAATTTATGGTGGGCTACGAGATGTTTGCGGGACCACAACGAGATATTACTGCAGAACAAGCAGCAAAAAGGCTAAATGAGCTATCTCCTGTGCATTATTCTAAATAATTTTAAATAAAGGGATGGAAAAAAAGGTAACTCTAAAAGAGCTCGCGAAACAGTTGAATGTTTCAATTAGCACGGTTTCAAAAGCTTTAAATGATAGTCCGGAGATAAGCCCTCAAACTCGTAAAAAGGTAAAGGAACTTGCAGATTTGAACTATTATGTTCCTAATGTCCTGGCACAAAATCTAAAAACAAGCCATACCAAGACCATTGGGGTTATTATTCCTGCAATTCTTCCTCATTTTTTCGCGGAAGCCCTTCATGGAATTGAAACCAAGGCTAGTGAGCTTGGCTATCGTATTATTATTTGTATTTCTAACGAATCTATTCAAAAAGAAGCCGAAAGTATTAAAACGCTTATCAACGGGCAGGTAGATGGCCTTATCATGTCTCTTTCAAAGGAAACTCAGGCAAAAATGGATATAGATCATATTAAAACTCTTTTCAATCATAAAGTTCCGCTGGTTCTTTTTGACAGGGTTTTGGATCAAATCTCTTGTGATAAAATACAAATTAACGATTCGCTCCAGGCTGAATTGGCTACCATGGAGCTATACAACTCAGGGTGTAAAAAAATAGCTTTCTTTTCAGGTATATCAAATACCAGTGTAAGTAATGAAAGAAAACAGGGGTATCTGGCTGCCCTTAAAAACCTGGATATCAAAGAGAAGGTCATCAGTTTTGATCCCGAAAAATTTCCAGAAAAAAAACTGGTAGGCCTTATTTCCAGAAAAGAAATTGACAGCGTATTGGCTTCAGATGAACTGGGAGCGATACTGGTAATGAAAAGTGCATTAGATGCAGGTTATAAAATCCCCAAAGATCTTTCTGTAATTGGCTTCACCAATGGTACCATGAGCAAACACTTTCGCCCTTCTTTAAGCACTGTAGATCAGCATGCGCAGGATCAGGGCAAATTAGCACTGGAAACTATGGTAGATCGAATAGAGGGAAAACTTTCTGAAAAGTTCAGCAATTATACATTGGAAACCTCCATTATACACCGTGATTCTACCAGAAGAAATTTCTAAGAAATAAACTATTCAGAAGTATGATACACCTCTAAGCACTTTTGTAGTCTTAAAAAGCTTAGAGATTTTTTAAAAAGAGCTTAAGCAAAATAAGCATAAACTCCTATAACTATAACCACAATTGCAATACCTACAGGCTTAACAAATCTCCATGGCGTAATATCCACCTGTTTGGTGTGCTCCTGTAAGTATGGAGTTTCTCTTGGCCATATCTTACCTATAACAAGCATTATCACAACGTTCAAAGCAAATAATATCGCCATAACATCCAGAAAGTGAGGATATGCACTTGCTTCTATTGCCGCTAACTCTGCAACATCAGTGATTCCACTAGCATTTGCATGCTCAAGAGCATTAGATATAAGGTATGGTTTAAGTCCAAACTGACTAATAATATATAGTAGAGAACCAGATATAAGTCCGATTTTGGCAGCAATTGCAGGAACATATTTCGTTAAATAACCCACTACAATAATGGTTAGGATAGGAATACTGTAAATACCGTTAACTTCCTGTAAATATTCAAACAAACTACCAGCATCTGCAATAAATGGTGCTATGAACATTGCCGCTATCGCCAGAAAAATCCCGAACATTTTACCATATTTTACAATGGTCTTTTCGTTTGCATCCTTATTTATATGCTGCTTGTAAATATCTATTCCGAATAAAGTAACAGAACTATTTAAAACACTATTGAATGAACTCAGGATCGCTCCAAAAATTACCGCTGCAAAAAAACCTATCAGGTATCCAGGAAGCACCCTATTAACCAGTAATGGGTAAGCTTCATCCCCGTTTTCCAGATCGGCGCCGAAAATATGAAATGCAATAATACCTGGTAGCACTACGATAAGTGGCCCTAAAATTTTAATGAAAGATGCAAGCATTAATCCTTTTTGACCTTCCTTTAAATTCTTAGCTGCGAGTGCCCTTTGTATGATTTGCTGATTTGTACCCCAGTAGAATAACTGTACAAGCATCATTCCTGTAAATAAAGTATGAAAAGGTACGGGGCTGGTCTCGTCTCCCATAGACTGGAATTTCTCAGGATTAGATTCCATCAGCGTTGTGACACCTTCAAAAAATGCTCCATCACCAATAATGATCAAACCGAAAACCGGGACTAAAATTCCCCCGATCAATAATCCAATAGCATTAATACTATCAGAAACTGCTACGGCTTTTAAGCCTCCAAATACAGCGTAAATAGATCCTATAATACCTATACCCCAAACACAAATTTTAATGGCTGCATCATCAGAAACGCCTAATAAGGTAGGAACGTCAAACATCCCACTTATGGCTACAGATCCTGAATAAAGAATAATTGGCAAAAGAACCACTACATAACCTGTAAGAAATAATGCTGATGTCAATGTTTTAGTAGTCACATCATATCGTTCTGCCAGGAATTGAGGCACCGTGGTGAGGCCTCCTTTTAGATATCTTGGTAAAAGAAAAATGGCTGTAACAACAATTGCTATTGCCGCCAAGGTTTCCCATGCCATAACTGAAAGTCCGTTGGCATAAGAGCTCCCATTTAATCCTACAATTTGCTCTGTAGATAGATTGGTAAGTAATAAGGAACCCGCAATTACCCCTGCAGTTAAACTTCTACCTCCTAAGAAATAACCGTCACTAGTGGATTCATCAGTTTTTCTAGTTGCAAAATAAGCTATTATAGCAACAAGGGCAGTAAAACCTACAAAGGATAGAATTCCAATCATAATGATTTCTTAAAATTTCGTTTAAATATAGAATTATTATTTTACAGAAAAAGTAAAAGTGATGTTGTTTTCATACAATTCACCGGGCTTTAGCAAACTTGAAGGGAAATTTCTGAAATTTGGCGCATCAGGATAATTTTGAGCCTCCATGGCCACAGCGGGATACTTGTTATCTATAGGACTTAAATACGTCCAGGAATCTGGTAAAGCTTCTGGTGAATAAATAACTAAAACTGACTGATTACTACTCAATTTCATCTTAATACCGCTTAACGATGAAAATAATTGTGCATGTACTTCATTTTCCATAACATCCAATACATATACGTCATCAAGCTCCCTATTGCCTAAAAGTTTATTCTCTCTATAATCTTTAGGATTCTCTTTTAGCTTGGTAAGGTTTCCGGTTGGTAAGTTCTTCTCATCCAGCTCTAAGATCTTGGATGCATTTACCTGCATAAAATGATCACTTACGCTTCCGCCTCCATTCAGATTAAAATAAGAATGGTTGGTAATATTTACAATTGTAGCTTTATCGCTCTTGGCAGAATAGGAAATTTTTATTTCATCATTTTCAGTAAGGGTATACTTCGCTTTAACCTGAAGTCTTCCAGGATATCCTTCCTCTAAATGTTCACTAGTATAAGATAAAGTTACAGAAGGATTTTCTCCTTCTGTTTGCCTCTCAACTTCCCATAATTTATACTGAAACCCAGACTCTCCTCCATGTAAATGAACCCCTTCTTTCTTTTGATCTAGTTCATATTCATCTTCATCAATTTTAAATTTTCCTTCAGAAATTCTTCCGGCAAATCTTCCAATAGTAGCTCCAAAACATTTATTTTCCTCGCGATACTCCGTAGTTAAATAATCTTCGGGCTGCCTTGGCCCAACAACCAGATCTATAAGATCTGCATTTTTATCATGCATCTTAAAACTGAAGATAGTTGCACCGTAATTCAGGATCTGTAGTCGGGATTTATTTGAATTGATAAGGTCTATTACCTTAAGATCAGATTTTTGGATCTCGCTCAAAATTATTTATTTTTTGATTTCACCCAGGAATCTACTCTAGACTCCAGGATTGTAAGTGGTAAAGCTCCGTCTGTTAGAACGACATCATGAAATTCTTTAATATCAAATTTATCCTCCAGCTGTTTCTTTGCTTTTTCTCTAAGATCCAGAATCTTATTCATCCCAATCTTATAAGCTGTTGCCTGTCCCGGCATTACAATATGTCTTTCTACCATTTTCACACAAGCACTTTCAGCTGCGGGAGTATTCTTTTTATAATAATCTATCCCTTCCTGCCTTGTCCATTTTTTTGAATGGATTCCGGTATCTACTACCAATCTACAGGATCTCCATAGCTCCATGGCCAATCTTCCAAAATCTGAATATGGATCTTTATAAAAACCCACTTCTTTTGGAATATATTCGCTATACAGTCCCCAGCCTTCCACATAAGCGGTAAAAAAGCTGAACTTTCTGAATTCTGGTATACTATCCAGTTCCTGAGCAATGGCGATTTGCATGTGATGACCGGGAATCCCTTCGTGATAAGCCAGTGCTTCCATTTCATATTTTGGCATTGCTTTCATATCATACAGGTTTGCATAATAAGTCCCAGGTCTGGAGCCATCAATTGCTGGTTGCTGATAAAATGCTTTTCCGGCACTTTTTTCCCGGAAAGGCTCTACCGCTTTAACCACGATATCTGCTTCCGGCATCGTATTAAAGAGTTCAGGAAGTTTAGCCTTCATCCCATTAATAACATTCTTAGCTTCCTTTAGGTATGCCGCTTTGCCTTCGTCAGTATTTTCATAATAAAACTGTTCATCGGTTTTCATAAATTCAAAGAAATCCTGCAGGGAGCCTTCAAAAGCAACTTCTTCCATGATTTTTTCCATTTCCCCATGAATTCTCGCTACTTCGCTCAACCCGATCTCATGGATCTCATCTGCTGAAAGGTTTGTAGTTGTAACCCTTTGTAATGCGTTGTTGTAGAATTCATCACCCTTGGGAAATTTCCATACTCCAGCCTCCTCTGTAGCCCTCTGCTGTTGATTGGCCAGAAACTCTACAAGGTTTTTATATGCGGGTTGAACATGATCTACCAAAGCAGTTTCGGCTTCACTGATGAGTCCGGTTTTTTGTTCTTTTGTGATATCGAGCTTTTCAACCTTAGCATTAAAGTCTTCCATTAAAGTACTTGCTTCAGCCGATTTCGTAAACGGCTTTCCTTTAATGATATTTCTGGAGGCATCTAAGGTTCTATCGAAAACAAATTTTGGAGGTACAATCCCATTCTGCTCCCTTAATTTAAGTTGTTCAATAATATCACCCATCACTTTTTCCATGCCAACCAGTCTCGAGATATAGGCCTTCGCATCTGGGATGGAATCTATGCGGTGCATATTAATTAAAAATGCAGGTAATTCTGCATGATACCCGTGCATTTGGTTTACAGGGTAATCATAAAACCGATATTTATAATCATCAATTTCATTTTTCACCCCTCTTCGATAAAGCTCATAACTTAATTTAGTCTCGTCGTCTAAAGCTTCGACATTTACTTTATCAAGATAGTCCAGGCGTTCTTTGGCCTGTTCAAGATCTTCGGCATATTTAAGATTAGAAAAATCATCCCATTTACCATAATCGGTTTTCATTCCAAAACGAGTCTGCATCATAGGAGACTCTTCAACTTCCTTTTGAAATTCTTTATCAAAATAAGTATTCAGTTCGTTTGAAGTTTTCTCCATTTCTTCTGCGGAATAACTCCCCTCTTTTTGATCATTTCCACAGGAAATAATGAAAAGTCCAAGAAAGAGGATATATATATTATTCAATTTCATCTAACTATCATTTTAATTGCTTAGCATTCTACAAATGAATGTTTTTGTATTCACCTATGCATTAAAAGCCTATTAATCTTATTTTACTACTGAAAATTTAATCGCTGAATCTCCATAAACCGTATGAGTCTGTTTCTGAAAATCTTCTTTTTCAGCTTCAAAAATATTATCTACATAAGTCTGCGGATTTCTATCAATCAACGGGAACCATGTACTCTGAATTTGCACCTGCAGCTTATGTCCCTTCTTAAACGTATGATTAATTCCCTGCAATTTGATATTTACATCGGTCTTTTTGTTAGCTTCAAAAGCTTTCGGATCTTCAAAACTATCTCTAAATCTTCCACGCATCACTTCGCTTCTTACCATCATATGATAATTGCTCATTTTGAGATGAGGCATAGTTTCCTCATAATTTTCTGCATCTGAAGGGTAAACGTCCACCACTTTTACAATCCAGTCTGCGGCGGTTCCTGTAGTTGCTACTTTTAACATCGCTTGAATCGGGCCTGAAATTTTCATGTCTTCTTCCAGCACTTCGGTCTCAAAAACCAGCACGTCAGGTCTTCGTGCAGCAAAACGCTGATCGCCGGTCATATACTCACGCGGAGTAAATACCATCTTTATTTCATTGTTATAAGAAACAGGCTTTTCAGGATCACTTACAAACTCCTCTTTATTTTGGGTTGGAGTTTGCGTAAATTCCTGGTTATCCCCTAAATACCAGGTTTTTGAAGTTGTATTCTTCGGAGGCCATTCGGCATAATCATTCCATTGTCTAAGGCCGGTATCATAGATATGTGCTTCCGGAAGTCTTAGCATATCTTTAGTTTTCTTCTTAAGAAAATGATTGAAAAATTCGGTTTCATAATCCCTCTGAAAGTGAGAAGAAATACTATCACCAAAATATACATTCCCAACACCTTGTCTACCAGATTCTCTTGCCCAATCGCCATGACTCCAGGGTCCAAAAACGATGCTATTGTAGTTATCACTATTCTCTTCTATACTTTTATAGAGGGCAAATGGGCCGTAAAGATCTTCCGCGTCAAATAATCCTCCTACGATCATCACAGCAGGTTTAATATCCTTCATATGCTGAACGATCCCTCGTTTTTGCCAGAATTCATCATAATTGGGATGGTCTTTCAATTGTTGCCAGAACTCATTGTCTTCTTTGTAATACTTGTCCAGATTACTCAGCGGACCTTCATCCATAAAAAATTGATACTGATCTTCAGTTCCTAATTTCGGGAAATCATACCAGGCCGAATCTGTTGGTTTATCTTTTTGATATCCAAATACTGCGGTTGCTCTCCAGTAACTTAAAAGGTAAGCTCCATTATGATGAAAATCATCAAAAAAGAAGTCCCCGATACTAGCCTGTGGAGAAGCCGCTTTTAATGCCGGGTGTCCACTCAGTAAAGAATAGGTTGCATAAAATCCCGGATAAGAAATTCCCCAGGTTCCAACTTTTCCATTATTATTCTCCACATTATTGATTAGCCATTCTATCGTATCATAGGTATCACTGGCTTCATCAAACTCTTTTCCTTTTTTATTCGGAATATAAGCCCGCATGTTATCATAACTCCCCTCGCTCATCCATCTTCCACGAACATCCTGGTACACAATGATATTCCCTTCTTTCATCATGATCTCGTTAGGACCAATTTTAGACCTAAACTGATCTTCTCCATAAGGCCTTGAACTATATGGAGTTCTCTGCATTAATATTGGGTATTCCTGTGAAGTATCTTTTGGAGTGTAGATAGTGGTGTGAAGTTTTACACCATCCCGCATCGGGATGTCCACTTCCATCTTATTATAGTTTGTTTTTACATCATATTCAGTTTCCGACTGGGCTAAAACCGGATTCATCACAAACAGCAGAAGTATTGAAAACAGAGGGCATTTGAAGATTTTCATTTATCAGATTTTTTTTAAAGTCCCTAAAGATAGAAATTCGCCTTTTAAACCTAAAGGAAAATAAAGGTTAAAGCTCAATTCTTCAGTATATAGATCTGAAACAACTAAATATCAAATGCCACGAATGCACTAATTTTTGTCGAATTTGTCATCTCGACCAACAGGAGAGATCTCATTTAGAATTGAGATCAAAATAGGAGATTTCTCCTTCGCCGTGCTTCGTCGAAATGACAGCCACACACCACAGATTAAGCTGAAACGAGTTCAGCATGACGAAACCTTCAATTTCAAATCTCCAAACTAAAACAACGATCGTCGCCCTGAACTTGTTTCAGGGTCTATAATTACTAGAATTTAAGTAATACAGATCTTCAGGATCTTAGTATCTGATTTTTCTACAGCAAAGCGATTATCGGCACGATGGTTAATGATCCAAACTATCTCTTTCCCCGAGCACAGGATCCAGGTATGTTCTTTTTCTGGCAACGAGAATTTTTCATCTTTAAAGAAATCACTTAGTTTCTTTTTGCCATTCATTCCGAAGGGATAAAAGAAATCACCTTTTTTCCATTTCCTGATGGTCAATGGAAAATCCAGTTTTCGTTCCGGAACATAAATACAGCTTGCTGAAATTTTACTTATTTTTTCAACCTTGTGTATATGAAAAGTCCCCATTCCAGGGATCATCACCAGGTCTTCTTCTTTACAAAGATTATATTCATTATTACCAGATTTTTCGTAATGTTCTGTAAGCAACAACTTTTTCCTGTCTTTAATGAGCCTATGTGAATCTGAAAGCACCATTTTACCAGATTGGGCGTCCATAAGATCATAAACATCATTCCACTCGGTAAAACCAAAGGACTTAAGAAGCTGGTAAAGGATCTGTTTCTGGTTCGGGACTTTTTTAAGGAATTCAATATTTATAGCATAACCAAACTTGTCTTTTTGCACCAATTTTGGATATAAAAGACTTATATAATCTTCTACCAGGTCCAGGCCCTCCTGAAGGTGCTCCTGAGTCCTTGAAAAAACATCGAGTAATTGAGGGTTTAATTCCTCCATTACAGGGACTATCTGATGCCTAATCTTATTCCGCATATATTTATCTGAAGCATTACTGCTGTCTTCGCGCCATTTAAGATTCTTTTTCCTGGCGAAATCTTCAATTTCAGATCTGGTAAAGGGAAGTAAAGGTCTAACGATCTCATTTTTCTCTTTTTTTATACCGGTTAATCCTTCTGGTCCGGTTCCGCGGATAAGATTGATCAGGAAAGTTTCAAGGTTATCATTGGCATGATGTGCCGTGAGGGTATAATCAAATTGAACAGAATTACTAAGTTCAGCAAACCATTCATACCTGAGTTCACGGGCGGCCATTTGCACAGATATTTTATTATTCTCAGCAAATTTAAGCGTATTAAAACTTTCGGTGTACACCTCAACCTCAAGAAAATCAGCCAGATCTACTACAAACTTTTCATCGTCATCGCTTTCATCACCTCTTAAATTAAAATTACAGTGAGCAATGGTAAAATCCAGTTTCGCCGAAAGACATAAATGAGCCAGCACCACGCTGTCAACTCCTCCGCTTACCGCAAGCAATAACTTACTTCCGCATAAATAAGGATAGTCAGTCTTAACAAGATTCTTGAAGGTTTTTTCCATTGTTTCCCAAAGATACAAATGCCTATCCTAAATATTCCCCAGAGATAAAAGATTTTTAAACCCTGAAATCTTTTATAAATTGGTAAGTACCTTACGCATAGCCCTGGCTTTCAGCAAACATTCCTCATATTCTTTTTCAGGATCAGATTTTGCAGTGATCGCACCGCCTACTGAAAATGACAAATAGTTGTTTTCTGAATTATAGATAATACTGCGTATAACCACGTTAAAATCGAAATCTCCATTGGGGGTAAAATAACCAACCGCGCCACTATACAGTCCGCGTTTAGATTCTTCCAGTTTCTCAATGATCTTCATTGCCGAAATTTTAGGGGCACCGGTCATGCTTCCCATGGGAAAACTGGTCCTTAAAGCTTCTACCGGCGGAATGTCGTCTGCAATCTCAGCAGTAACGCTGGAAATCAACTGATGCACTTGTTTAAAGGCATACACTTTGCAAAGCTCCTCTACTTTAACACTGCCTTTCCTAGCGATCCTTGAAAGGTCATTTCTCACAAGATCCACGATCATCACATTTTCAGATTGTTCTTTGGGATCATCGGCTAATTCTAAGGCTATTTTACGATCTTCTTCGATATTATCTGCTCTTCGGGCTGTTCCTTTGATAGGTTGAGATAGTAATGCCTGGCCGCGTTTTCTTAAATACCTTTCGGGCGAAGCTGAAATAAGATTGAAATTTTCAAGTTTCAGATAAGCTGCAAACGGCGGACTCGAAATCTCATTGAGAGATTTGTAAATATTGAAAGCATCTATTTCTACATTTTCAGCATAAAATTCCTGGCAGAAATTGGCTTCATAAATATCACCGCGATGAATATGATTCAGCATCAACCTTATCTTGTCAAGGTATTCTTCTTTGGAAATCCTGGCCTCCACTTTTACGGGTATATTTTTAGAGTCAGATTCAACCTTAAAATTCTGAATATCATAAAGATCATCTTCAATTTCATCATCTACCATTCGTAAATAATGAAACTCTATCTTACCCTGTTTTATAAACACCAGTTTTTGCGGCTGAAAAAAGTAAAGATCAGGAAAGTGTAGTCCGTCGTAATTTGAAGATTTCAGATTTTCCACATCATTTTTAAGATCATAGCTCAAATAGCCAAATATCCAGTCGGCAGTGGTTTCCTGGTATTCCTTAAGTTTATCAAAAGCATTTACATAGTCGGTCTTTATAGCCGTGAAGGCTTCAACTGCCAGAATAGCTTCATATTCTCCGGTTTTGGAATCGTATTCATTACTATCCAGCCAGGCAATTTCCTTGAACTGCCTGCTCCATGATAATAACTGCTCTTTTAACTTTTTAGGATCTTTAACTGAAAAAATTCTGGAAGTACGCACTTAATTTTCAATTTGATGTGCAAAGGTAGTAAGCACTTCTTCAATTCCCATATCCAGCACTTCATTTGTCACTTTCCTATCCTGAAAATTGTCCTTAAAAGATGGCAGACTAAAGCTTTCTATCACTTCCCCACCAAATCTTCCGAAGATATTTTTCGTGTATTCCAGCGAGGAACTAGCTCCTCGTTTTCCGGGAGAAGTACTTATCAAAAGGATCTTTTTATGCTCCAGAAAATTCCTGTTCACCCTGGAAAGCCAGTCAATTATGTTTTTAAAAAAAGCTGAGGGACCACCATTATGTTCATTTACAGCAATAATTAAAGCATCACTTTCAGCTATCAAATTCTTTATAATCGTGGCGTGGATGGGATAACCTTCATTTTTTTCAATATCCTCACTAAAAATAGGTAACGGGTAATCGGTTAGTTTGATTATTTTAATCTCGTGACTCTGGATTCTATCAACTACATGATCTAATAATTGCTGGTTGATAGAGGTACTGCTATTAGAGCCGGCGAAGGCTAAAACTTTTTTCATTCGGTTATTTTCGCCTAAAATACCGAAAATAAATAAGTAGGGATATTAGTCTTTTCCGACTTTTTGTGGTTTTGTTATCCTGAGTGCAGTCGAAGAATAGACAAAAGTATCTCGACTGCGCTCGATATGAAATTTTAAACTTGTTTTTATTTCTAAGAATCTTTACGGATATTCAATAAAAATTGACAGTTTTGAAGAAACACACTATTGAAAATGAATTCCTGAAAATTACTGTAAAAGAAACCGGTGCTGAACTCTGCAGTATTCTAAATAAAGAGAATCATAAAGAATATATATGGCAGGCCAATCCTGAAATTTGGGGAAGCCATGCACCTAACCTATTTCCCGTGATCGGTGTACTACAAAATGGGAAATATCATTTTGAGAATAAAGAATATGAAATGCCAAAACATGGATTCATTCGGCACAATGAGAATATTCGACTAAAAGAAAAATCAGAAAATCAGCTCGTCTTTGAACTGTTATATTCTGATGAAACTTTAAAAATGTATCCCTTCAAATTCGATTTTAAAATTGCTTTTACCCTGAATAAAAAATCCCTGGAGGTAAATCATCATATTATCAATCTCGACGAAAAACCGATCTATTTCTCTTTAGGCGGACATCCAGCCCTTAATATTCAGCTTTTTGAAAATGAGAAGATCGAAGATTATTCGCTGGTTTTTGATCAGGAAATGGATTTAAGCACTTATCTGCTTAATGACCAAGGCCTCGTAACTTCCAGGACTAAAGGGATTCTCGATAATGAACATCAAATAAGACTTACTGAAGATATTTTTAATAAAGATGCCTTGATCTTCAAGAATATCAAGTCTAAAAAGGTGGATCTAGTAAGTGCGAAATGTGGAAAAATTTTATCGGTGAAATATGAAGATTTCAAAAATCTTGGAATCTGGGCAAAACCCGGTGCTCCCTATGTATGTATTGAACCCTGGCTGGGAATTGCCGATATTGAAGGAACCGATCAAAACCTTACAAATAAGGAAGGAATTATTGAACTAACCACCGCAGATGAATTCAACGCAGGCTATACGATAAGCATCGAATAATTCTACTCGATAATCGAGATTTAAATGAGCTGAGCTTGCCCCGATTTAGTTTACTTAACAAAAGCAGGTAAGACTTTGAGTTTCATAACGTACCTTTGCAGAAAATAAAACTTCACACTTTGAGTTTTCAGGACCTAAATTTAAATACTCCCTTACGCAATGCTCTGGAAGATCTGAATTTTCAGACTCCAACGCCAATTCAGGAACAGGCATTCTCCTCTATCATGTCTGGAAGAGATGTGGTTGGAATTGCACAAACGGGAACAGGAAAAACCTTCGCCTATCTTTTGCCATTATTAAGAATGCTTAAATATTCGGAACAGAAGAATCCACGTATTCTTATCATGGTTCCCACCAGGGAACTAGTGGTTCAGGTAGTTGAAGAGATCGAAAAACTGGCAAAGTATATCAATCTTAGAGTTGCCGGAGTCTATGGTGGAGTAAATATCAATACGCAACATCAGGATTTAATGCAGGGACTCGATATTGTGGTAGCCACTCCAAGAAGGTTGTACGATCTTGTGCTTAGAAGAGCTGTTCAATTAAAGTCTATCCAGAAATTTGTGATTGATGAAGTGGATGTGATGTTGGATCTCGGATTCAAATTTCAGGTAAATAATATCATCGAACTACTTCCTAAAAACAGGCAGAGTATCATGTTTTCGGCTACCATGACAGAAACGGTTGAGGAAATGATCGATACCAATTTTAAAGCTCCGGAAAAGATCTCTGTAGCCGTAAGCGGTACTCCATTGGAAAACATAGACCAGCGAGGATATAAAATTCCGAATTTCTATACGAAAGCGAATTTACTGAAACACCTGCTCGCAGATACGGAAACCTATCAGAAGGTGCTTATATTTATTGGAGATAAACGGATTGCAGACAGGTTATATGAAAATCTTGGTGAAGAATTTCCCGGCGACACAAGCCTTGTACATACCGGAAAAAGTCAGAATTACAGATTAAAAAGCGTGGGTGATTTTGATGAAGGATTATCCCGGATTTTAATTGCTACAGATGTGATGGCCCGCGGTCTGGATATAGAGAATGTTTCTCATGTGGTGAATTTTGATACCCCACAATATCCTGAAAATTATATGCATAGGATTGGTAGAACTGGACGTGCCGAGAAAAAAGGTCAGTCGTTGTTATTTACTACGGAAGCGGAACAGGAATATCTGGATGCTATTGAAGAATTAATGCAAACTGAAGTTCCTAAATATGATCTTCCGGAAGAAGTAGAAATCGCTACTGAATTGATCCCCGAAGAAAAACCAAGGGCAATTGAAATCAATAATCCTCATAATGTCACTGAAGAAGCCGGTCCTGCTTTTCATGAGAAAAAAGATAAAAATAAGAAGGTAAATCTTGGCGGTTCCTATAGAAGAGAGATTGCTCAAAAATATAAAAAACCAAAAACGCGGGGTGATAAGAACGCCAATCGTAGAAGGAAGAAATAGAAAAAAGGAGTGCAAAAGCGCTCCTTTTTGGTTTAATATGACCTTTTCCTTAAAATACGTCATCCTGAACCTGTTTCAGGATCTCTACTTTATTTCTATGTATAATGAGAAGCTGAAACAAGTTCAGCTTGACGAAAAATTAAATAGTATCCGACTTAACTTCTATTTTTCTTCTTAGCCGCTTTCGCAGCTCTCTTTTCTTTTAAACTCAATACCGGCTCTTTTTTAGCCGAATTCTTTGAAGGCGATTTTTCTTTTGCCATGATTTCTAGTATTTAGAATTAACTTTTAAATGTAGTGAATGTAATGATATAAAAGCTATAAATTTTATAGGTAGGCATTTATACATAAAATTATTTTGTGAATGACCTCGATAATTTATAGGAAGAATATTTTAATAAATATTATCAGTAGATTAACTTAACTGAAAATGTATGGAATCAAGTAATTATATTTGAAATCAGAACTATCATTTATGGGTAAAGATATTAGCATACCAGAGGAAATCATTAGCAGTAAAATTTATTTGATTAGGGATCAAAAAGTGATGTTGGATAGGGACTTAGCTGAACTTTATCAGGTAGAGACGAAGCACCTAAAAAGACAGGTTCGCAGGAATATAGAACGCTTCCCGGATGATTTTATGTTTGAACTGAACGAAGAGGAAATCAATAACTTGAGGAGTCAATTTGGCACCTCAAGATGGGGCGGGACTCGATATGCACCAATGGCATTTACGGAACAGGGAGTTGCTATGTTGTCGAGCGTGTTGAATAGCCCCACTGCCATCAAGGTAAATATCCAAATTATTCGTGTTTTTACCAAAATTCGTGAAGTGCTTGTGGATCACCTGAGCCTGAAATTAGAGATCGAGCAGATCAAAAAGAAACTATCAAACCACGGCAAGAATATTGAACTGGTGTTTAGCTATTTGGACGAACTCATTAAAAAGAAAAAAGACTCAGAGCCCCGCAAGCAAATAGGCTATAAAAAATAGTATCTAATGCCACGGCCACATTTGTTGCCGGTGATTTCCCCGCTCTTTCTAGAAGGCTACGCCTATTGCTTGATTCCTGTAAAAACTTTTATGCTATTAAATGTAAACTAGAGAATTTCGCTCGACGGACAAAAATTTTGAGCCATGTTAATCCAACTATTGAATCTATGCCCGGATCGCCACCTTATCCAGCTCTTCGTCCCTGAGCCAATTCAGTATAAATGTTGCAGTACGGCCTATTATAAAAGTAAATCCTCCAAAGACCGGGGGCAATAATGTCAATTTTAAACCGCCTGCAAAGAGACTCGGGTTTATGTTACCTAAAGATTCAAAAGCATCAAATACTCCAATAAGGCCTATTAACTGACTAAATAATCCTATAACTACTGCCAGAAGCGCTGCCTGATTAACAAGGGAAACCGATTTTTTAAAAACATTAGAGGGAGCTTTTAATTTCATCACTGAGCGAACAATCAAAAAGATAATTAATAGAAATAAAATTAAAATAAGCGTCATCTGAAATGAGCCTCCTTCCTGGATTCTAGATGTAAGTTGCCCAAAGAATCCCTGACCCTGAAATAAAAAAAGAAATAATGAGATCATAATCTGAAGTTTTTCTGTTTAATTATTTTGTATAAAGTGTTTTCAATAGTTGGATACAAAGTTGATCTATATTCCTAGCATCATTATGAAAAGCTGAAACATTGGATAATATAATCACCCCTTTTTTATTCCTAGTATCCAGAGTGATCATGGAAGAATAACCGCCTGTTCCACCATTATGAGCATATATATTTATGTTGGCATCAGGTTTAATGATTTTCCAGGCCAATCCGGTTTCCATTTTATATTCCTGTTGCTCAAAAGTAGGACGTCTGGTTAGATGAAGTTCTTCATTCGTATCGCTGAACTGAGCAACTGCGAATTTCGAAAGATCTTCTATATTTGAAAGGATGCCGCCGGCTGCTACCAAAGAATTTAAATTCCAGTTTGAAGTTTTCTTTCCATTGAGGTCAAGCCCATACACTAATTTCAAGTTGATTTTATCATTATTTGTAGTGGTATTATGCATATTGTATTTGGAAAGGATATACTTCTGAAGTAATTCCTCGTAGGTTAAATGGGATTGTACTTCCAAAAGATATCCCAATATTCCTGCCCCAATATTGGAATACTCATATTTAGTCCCTGGAGTTGTAATGATTTCTAATTCGCTAGTTAGATATTTTATTAATTTTTGCTCGTCATAATCTTTATAGGGATTTGATTGATCAACTGCTGCTAAATTTAAATTTGAAGGCAACTTAGGAAGGCCTGAGGTATGATTTGCCAGCTGCAATACCGTAACCTGATCATTAGCTACTTGAAAATTGAAATATTTCTGTATAGGATCCTTTAGTTTTATCTTATCTTCTAATACAAAATTTGCCAGCAAAGTAGAAGTAAATAGTTTCGTTAAAGAGCCAATTTCAAATATATCATGATAATTATCAACCTTCTGAAGCGTGTCCCCAGATCGCTTAACTCCATAATATAAAATTTTGCCATTTTTAATAATACCTATTGATAATTGCGTATTGTCTGGAAAAATTTTTGTTTTCTCAAAAATTATATCAGCTTGTTTTTCCGAAATTTGAGCTCCTGAAACCTCTAGATCATTAATGGAACTATTAGATTGTCCAATTCCATAGTTAAATAATAAAATTCCAATTAATAGTGATAACTGATTTTTCATTTTGAGTCTATTTGTTTTAGTACAGGTTGATAATTTTGGTTTTAACACAGGAGCAAAACTAGAATATAATATAAGTAGCTTTATTAAAATGCGCCGGCATACTGAAAAAACACTGTGTTCACCCAGTTTTTATTCCACTACGTTTAATTCATGCTTTCCACCTTTCAAATATGGCAATCTGTCGCAAAAACTTTCAACTTTAAAATATTAATCGCATTTTTATTCATTAATGAAACCGAAGAAAAGTATTATCCAGGCTGCAAAACGTCTTTTGATCCATTTAATTTTATGGATCTTCGTTCTGATTTTCTTCAGCTTTTTTATTGGAATTGAAAGTGCAAACAATCCTACCAAATTTACTTTTTCGGCATTTTTTCTACCGGTTACGATTTCTACGACTTATATTTTTATTTACCACCTCATTCCTAAATTCCTGCTTCCAGAAAAATATTTGAAATTCGTCTTCTATTCAGTGTATACACTAATCATATCGGCAGTTTTCATTATTGTCTCTGCCTTCTATGGTTTTGTCCTTTCTTTTGGGCTAAAATGGAACGATAATTTCCCGATTTCTAAAAGCATTTTTTACATTATGATCACGATCTACCTGGTGGTCGCGATTGCTTCAGCATTTAGTTTGCTGAAATATAACTATGCAACTTCTGCTAAAAATAAAGAATTACAGAACCGGATCCTGGAGGCACAACTAAAACTAAAAGAACAGGAGCTTCAGTATCTAAAAATGCAGATCCATCCGCATTTCCTTTTTAATACCCTGAATACTATTTATGGTTTAAGTCTCGCTAACAATCCATCTACGCCAGAAATGATTCTGCAACTATCCAACCTCCTGGATTATATACTCTATCAAACAAAAAAGCCATTGGTTAGACTGGAAGACGAGGTTAAGCATATTCAGAATTATATAGAGCTTGAAATGAAACGTTTCCAGGAAGATTTAAAGATTGAATTTCATTGTGAACCGATCCCGGAAAAAATAAAAATTGCACCAATGCTTTTACTTCCCTTTGTTGAAAATAGTTTTAAACATGGGAAAGGAAATGATGGAAAACTCAAAATATCAATTCATATTAAATTAGAAGAAGAATATCTAAAGTTTGAAATTATTAATTCGGTTTCAGAAAGCACAGAAAACTCGGAAACAGAAGGAATTGGTCTGGATAATATAAAACGTCGATTAAACATTCTTTATGAAAAAGATTATGAATTAAAGCTTGAAAATGATAGTGAATTTTTCCAGGCTAAATTAATTTTAAATACCTCCAAATTACCAACCGATGTCAAATAAAATAAGATGTGTAATTGTTGATGATGAAAATGTTGCCCTGGATATCATGGAAAATCATCTTTCAAAAATTGATAATATCGAGCTTGTTGGGCGTTGTAAAAACGCTACCGAGGCTTTTAACATGATCAGTTCGAATAAAACCGACCTTGTATTTCTGGATATCAATATGCCCGGTATTTCCGGCATATCATTCGCGAAGTCGATCAATAAAAATATTAAGATCATCTTTACAACAGCCTATCGGGAATATGCTATTGATGGTTTTGACCTGCATGCCGTAGATTATCTTTTGAAGCCTATTTCTTTTGATCGTTTACTGGATGCTGTACATAATTTTCAGGAAGTGCATTTAGATCAAAACGACCTGGAAGTTCAAAATAAAAAATCAGGCGACTTTATCTTCGTGAAGATAGACCGGAAAATGCATAAGATAGATTTCTCCGGAATCCTATGGATAGAAAGCCTGAGCGATTATCTTAAAATTGAAACATCGGAAGGCACAAAAGTTACCCGGGAAACAATTTCTTCTATTGAAACAAAACTTCCGGAAACTAAATTTTTAAGAGTCCACCGTTCTTTTATAATAGCTATAGACTATATCGAATCCTATTCGAACGAAGAAGTAGTTATTCAAAATAAGTCTATTCCTATAAGCCGTACTTATAAAGACGAAGTTTTAAAATGTTTAGGAAAGTTTCAATAAAAAAGCCGGAACATTGCCCGGCTTCTTATTGAAAATATTGTTTTTCTTATATATGCAACGCTCTATTTTCAGTAGCAGCTAACGCCGCTTCTTTTACGGCTTCAGCATACGTTGGGTGCGCATGGCTCATTCTCGCAATATCCTCTGCAGATGCCCTGAATTCCATCGCTGTTACCGCTTCGGCAATAAGATCTGCTGTTCTGGCTCCAATCATATGAACTCCTAAAACCTCATCGGTTTTCTCATCGGCAAGGATCTTTACGAGTCCGTCAATATCTCCGCTTGCTCTGGAACGTCCAAGGGCACGCATTGGGAATTTACCTTCTTTATATTTTACTCCTTCTTCTTTCAGTTGTTCTTCGGTTTTACCAACTGAAGCAACTTCTGGCCAGGTATAAACGACTCCCGGGATCAGATTATAATCAATATGAGGTTTCTGGCCTGCCATCAATTCCGCAACCATAGAACCTTCTTCTTCCGCTTTATGAGCTAGCATGGCTCCGCGAACCACATCGCCAATCGCATAAATATTCTCCACGTTTGTTTGAAGGTGATCGTTTACTTTCACTCTTCCTTTATCATCAAGTTTCACTCCAGCGGCTTCCGCATTCAAACCGTCAGTAAAAGGACGACGTCCTACAGAAACCAGACAATAATCACCTTTTAGTTCGATCTCTTTATCCTTTTTATCATCAGCTTTAATAGTAATCTCATCACCATTTCGCTCCACCGACTTCACCTTTGTACTGGTATGGAATTTTACTCCCTGCTTCTTCAATACTTTCTGAAGTTCTTTGGAAAGAGCACTATCCATAGTAGGGATAATTCTGTCCATAAACTCAACCACCGTTACTTCCGCCCCAAGGCGACGATACACCTGACCAAGTTCTAAACCAATAACTCCACCACCAATAACGATCATGTGCTTTGGAACTTCTTTCAACGTTAAGGCCTCTGTAGAAGTGATCACCCTCTCTTTATCCAATTCGATAAAAGGAAGATTGGCCGGCTTGGAACCGGTCGCGATAATGGTCTTTTTCGCCTCGATAGTTTGGGTTTCCCCGTCTTTTTCGATATTGATATGGGTTTTATCTTTAAAAGATCCTACTCCTTCAATTACATCGATCTTATTCTTGTCCATAAGAAACTTCACTCCGTCGCAAGTCTGACTCACAACAGAAGATTTACGTTCCATCATTTTTTCAAGGTTAAGTTTCACCTCTCCCGGAATTTCAATTCCGTGGTCCTCAAAATGCTTAATTGCATCATCATAATGGTGAGAAGAATCCAATAAAGCCTTACTCGGGATACACCCAACGTTAAGACAGGTTCCACCAAGAGTGGAATATTTTTCTATGATTGCAGTTTTCATACCCAGCTGGGCGCAACGAATAGCGGCTACATAACCACCTGGTCCAGATCCTATTACCGCAACATCATATGTACTCATAATTGTGTGTTTTTTCGTTTTTCAAAAATTGATCGTAAAAATACAACTATTCTCAGCAATGACCAATATTCAGTTAGCAGTCGGTCAGTTTCTTACCAGGCAGTTAAGTATCTGCCTAATATTATAAAAATTAAGATGTCATAATATCGTAATAATTTAAAAACAGACTATAAATGAAGATTCTTCATTTATAGTCTGTTTTTAGAATTTCGGTCAGGTCAAATCAATTATTCAACCAAAGTAAATTGAATTGTACCCAAAACACCATAGTCGCCTACATAGGTTCCAGTACCTGCATTTTGATCTCCTTTTATTGCTCCTGTCAAAATAATATCTCCAGGTTTTAAAAATTCTCCTCTTGCTGCTAACTCTCCACTAAGAAAGGAAACAGCTTTAAAAATACCATCTACCGGAAGCCCAACTTTAGCCTGTAGGATTGTTTCTCCATCCAGTTTCCCCGTTAATTGAATTTCGTTTGGATCGATACCTTTCTCGAATAATTCTTCCAAAGGTGTCTCTTCTCCCACTATATAATAACGTGCTGCACTATTAGTGGCAATAATATCCTTAAAATTAAAGTCTTCAGAAGTAAAACCAAAATCGGCAAATTCAAAAGCTGGTGCAATTGCTTTCACCGCATCTTTAGCTTCCTCAGGTGTAATAGCAGTTCTTACATTTTTTCCCATGATAATAGCTACTTCAAAACCAACTGAACCCCTTATAAAATCTTCACTCAGGCTTAAAGTCGAACCTTCCGGAATTTCGAAACTAGAGTAGAGACGCCCATAAAGAGGTTTTGGAGCTCCAAATGGTCTAACATCACCTGTAAAGCCTAGTTTATAACCCGTTAGTCGCTTCACGCCACCATTCCTGGTTCTATCTCCTTTTTTCAATTCCCGCACAAGAAGTTCTTGAAAATCATAGGCATCATCAATTGATATATCGAACATTGGTGTTAGTGCGGGATAAGGTTCAATATCATAGAAAGATTCTGCATAATCATCTACATAATCAAAAAGTTCTGAATTATCATCTTTCATTTTTTTCGCTGATAATTCTGAAACTTTTAATTCTTCCTCCTCATTTGATACTGAACAGGAAGTTAACAGTGATGCGCAAAAAAGAATGCACATAAATAATCTTTTCTCTCTTTTCATAACTTATATCTTTTTGATTTACAACAATATACAAGCTTACTTGCTGTGATGTCACAAGCAAGTTTTTAAATTTTTTATAATTGTGACTAATTTCTGTTAATAGGTTTCCATTTTAACTTTTTCTAAAATGAAAAATTGATTTGGTAAGTAAAAACTTTTCAAAGACTATAAAATCTTTTTGATAAAAATAAGCAGTCAATGAATATCAAAATTTCAAACTTACTTTAAAAGCTTTGTTTAAAACTGCTTAATTCTCATTCGCAACAACGAACTATAGACTACAGATTAATCAAAGTACACTGTTTTACTTTATTAATCGGAAAAATAAAAATATTCTCTGCAATGACTAATATCAAAGTTAGGAGCTATCAGTTATCAGTTATCAGTTATCAGTTATCAGTTATCAGTTATCAGTTATCAGTTATCAGTTATCAGTTATCAGTTATCAGTTATCAGTTATCAGTTATCAGAAAATAAAATTTTAATCGTAGCCCAGAAAACTTTGTTCACAACTTTTCACTCTTCACTCTCCACTCTCCACTTTTCACTCTTCACTCTTCACTCTTCACTCTTCACTTTTTACTTTTTACTTTTCAATCTGCACTTTTCCCTATTTTACGTAAACCACCTTTTTATTTACAAATTCCATCATTCCGTCTTTCGCTAATTCCCGACCGTAACCAGATCGTTTATTTCCCCCGAAAGGCAATCTGGGATCAGATTTCACCAGTTCATTTACAAAAAAAGCGCCATCGGTAACTCTACTTGCATATTCTAAAGATTTCGTAGTGTCTTTAGTAAAGACGCTAACTCCCAGTCCGAATTTGGACCTTTCGGATAATTCAAAAGCTTCCTCCACATTCTTAACTTTAATAATGGCAGCTAAGGGCCCAAAGGTTTCTTCATCAAAAGCGGTCATTCCCGGTTTTACATTTCCCAGGATCGTAGGTTCATGAAAGCAATTATCCTGTTCGCCCCCAACCAGTAAAGTCGCACCCTGGGAAATAGTATCTTTAATCTGACGATTAAGTTGATCTGCCAGGTCTTTTCTTGCTAAAGGTCCTACCTGGGTAGCATTATCTTTTGTATCCCCGGCCTTGAGATTTTTAACTGCCTCTGTAAATTTCTCCACAAATTCATCGTGAATAGATTCAAGTAAAATAAAGCGTTTTGCTGCAATACAGCTCTGTCCGCAATTTAACATCCTCGCAGAAACTGCAGTTTTCACTGCCTGACCTATATCAGCATCCTCCAGCACGATAAATGAGTTATTACCCCCGAGTTCCAGCAAACTTTTCTTGATATATTTCCCTGCTAATTGTGCCACAGCAGAACCCGCCATTTCACTTCCGGTAAGGGTCACTGCTTTTACAGCATCATGAGCAATTATTTTTTCGGTTTGTTCGTGATGAACGATAAGATTCTGAAAAACACCTTCCGGATAACCGGCTTTGGTAAATACTTCTTCGATCTTTTCTGCACAACCAAAAACATTGGGTGCATGTTTTAGCAATCCCGTATTTCCTGCGGTTAGTGTAGGTGCGGCAAACCTGAAGACCTGCCAGAAAGGAAAATTCCACGGCATTACGGCAAATACGGCACCGATAGGATCGTGCCTTACAAAACTTTTTGAAGCATCAGTTTTCACTTTCTCCTCGGCTAAAAAAGATTCTGCATTTTCAGCATAATAGTCACAAACCCAGGCACATTTATTTACTTCGGCCCTGGATTCTGAAATGGGTTTTCCCATTTCAGAAGTTATCATTTGCGCGTACTCTTCAAGATTATCCCGAAGTACCTGACCGGCTTTTTTGATCAGACCGGTACGATAGGAAAGAGGTTTTTGACTCCATTCTTTAAAAGCATCTGCCGATTTATTCAGTTTTTGATCCAGTTCATTCACGCTAAGAGCCTGATATTCTCCTACCTGTTCTCCGTTAAAGGGGTTGACGCTATAAAATTTCATTTAATTATTTTGGTTTGTGAAAGATTAAATTGAAGTTTGATAACTAAAACAAGCCTAAAAGTCATCAATTATTTTATTTCATTGAAGTTCAATAGGATAAATTTTAATACTTATTTGAAAATGCATTCGGTTTGAAAATCGATGTCCAAATTTTAAAATCCTGAGCCCTTCGGCCTAGCTCAGGATAAACTAAAGTCGAAGGATTGACAAAAGATATCTCGACTACGCTCGATTTGACAAAAAACACCTAATTAATTATTCCATTTAGTTCCGTATCCTGTTCCCGCTTTAGACCAGAAATCGGCAAGCACTTCCCAGGAAACCTCTCCACGATGAATTATTTCCCCACGTAATTTTTCAATTTTCGCTTTTTCTATAGAAGGATTCGCTTGAATCATTGCGTGTACCATGGTATCAGCAAGATTTTCCTGCCATTCAGCCCTATTTAAACTTTCTTTTTGCGCCCATTTTTCTGAGGAATTGTTATTTTGAACTGAAGCTGTATCCTGTTTAAATGCTTCCGCCAGCATAGCTGAATCCTGCTCAAAATTGATCAATTTATACTGCTCTTCAAAAGCTTCAAAAGTCTGACTCACATTTTCATTGGGCCAGCGCATTTCCACAACACCTTCCACCGGACGATAGACTGATGTAAATAAAGTTCCAAAACCTTCTTTGAACAAAGTATTATAAAGCGGTCTTTTGAGAAATGCATCGGCGATTTTAGTTGCATTCATATCTTTTTCCGCCAGCATTTTCTCCAGAAAAGCAGAACGTTTCAGCGTTTGATTGAATGCAGCATTTTCTGGCCAGTCAATAGTATCCTGATAGTTGGTGGTAAAAGCAGCATCGGTAACAACTGGTTCTTTGTCCGGTGCTAGTTGAACGGTCTTAAAAGCTCCAGTCTTATCAACCACTGTTACATTATAAGACATATGCGAAGGAATTCTGATTAAAGCCGATACAGCTTCTTCCACAGTACTGCAAAATTCAAGCACATATCTTAAGATAAAAGGAATTCCAAAACCTACTCCAACCTCTTTCCGCCCACCGAAAGTGAGGGAAATGGCCAGCCCATCTTCATTCATTCCATCTACCGCACCTATCAAGCAATCGCTAGTAGCAATTACTTTCTTACCATTCCAGGCACTTAATAATTGAGTGCCCTCCATCAAATCTGGATGATAATCATAATTGCGCACTAACTGTATCTCCTCCCCGGAAAGCACGGCATTAGAGCAGGCACTTATATAGGCTGGCGGCTGGAAACCGGTTAGAAATCGGGCCGCCACCTCATCTGCCTTTGCCAGTTTACAAAGACGCTTGTAGGTGGGCCACATTTCAGGCATATATTTTTTGAGGGCCGCCTGGGAGGTTTTTAAATCTGGGGAATAGGCCTTTCCTTTAGAATTAAGCCAGGCTTTATAAGCTTCCCAATGGGTATTGTACAATTTTTGCCATTTCTTTCCCGGTAAACCGGCTTCAGAAACTGCCGTAAAATGTAGTTGCATAAATCTCTATTTTAATTTTTCATAGCTCATTTTCCACCTGTAAAGCAAAATAACAGGTGGAGCAAAGTAGCCCCATTTTTCAGTGCGGGCTGTTAAAATAAAAATTTATTTCGTTAAAGTTCCAGAGAGATTCGGCTTCTTCTTATCCTCTACCATTTCCGATTTATATTGTGATCTAATCGCTTTAATCCAGTGCTTTGCACGATTATTTAGCGCGAAATCATCTGTCATCATACGTCCTCTGGTTACCAGTATTCCCATATCTGCTCCTTCATACAGGTAATCCCCTTTTTTAGAAATCCTTAAAAAGAAAGCTTCATTTTCATTTTCTACTGCCCTACGGTGGGTATCCATTCTATCATACTGAATATGACCGGTATCATACATTCTCCAGATACCAGACTTTGGTGACTCGGTTACGTACTCAATCGTGTCATCTGTATGCTTTACAATTAGTTGGCTCCAGCCATCCAGATTTTCCTGGTTAGACCAACGTTTATTGATGGCATCAATATCCAGCTCATATTCAATATTCATCCATTCTAGAATATGAAACACAAATAAAGGAGCATCGGCGAGCGCAAAAACAGCATGATTGGTAATAGAACTCGCTCCTGTTACCCTTGGGTTCAATTCTCCAAGATAAATTTCCCCGTTATCCTGATCTATAAGAAAATCAAGTTCAAAATATCCTTTATAACCTTCTTCTCTTAACTGATCTCCAAAAAGCTGAGTATTCTCTATTGCTTTTTGTCTTAATTCCGGGGTGAAGGCATCTGGATAGATCTCATTACCGCACCATCCACCTTCATAAGGTGTTAGTTCCTTAAAACCGACTAATTCAGTCATTAGTGGAGCGACAATTGTTCCGTGACGGGTAACACAAGCCTCAATTGCAGATCCCCTGCAGCGAATACGCTTCATAATTTTTACCTCATCCTCTGCTTCTATTTCTTCAGCATATTTCTTATATTCCTTTTCATTGGAAATAAAAAAGGTAGTATGTCCTGAATCGCCAAACGGTGTTTGGATCACCAGTTCTTTACCAAGTTCTTTAGAAACTTCAGAAAGATGTTTGTAATTTTTCACTTTTGAAAGTACATACGGTACACAGGCAACTCCTGCCCTTTCGGCAATTCTGTTCGTATTTACCTTATTATCAAGGAAAGTTCTCATTTCGGCGCTTGGAAACATAATCTCCAGACCTAATTTTTCTGCCAGCCTTTCAGTTTCTTCATTGAACATTAAAAACATCGCTTTGCCAGGAGAACCATCAACAGACCTTGTTTTAAGGTAATCCTGCACTTCGGGATGTTGCAGTAAATAATTATTAATGTCCTCAATTCCTTCAAAATCATCATGTGGAATTTCCTCTTTTGGAGAAAACACATTCGGATGTAATCCATCGAAACATTCAATATAGGTAATGAATTTGAATCCTTTAATCCATTCATCTGCTCCTAAAAGATTAAAATTCGTAGCGCTAATAAAATATAGAGGTTCCTCATTTTTGTGAAAAGATCTACGGATATCTGAAACTCCCTTTAAATGCTTTTTACCTGAATTTGAAGATGCCCCTGCTTTTTTAGTAGCGGTTGTTTTATTGGCAGCCGTTGTGGGTTTAGTAGTTGCTTTAGATTTTTTAGCGGTACGTTTAGTTTTAGCTTTTACGGTTTTCTTTGACGGGGCTTGCTTTTTTCCATCATCGGTCTTCCACCTAATTGGAACCTTTGTCCTATCTGTTCCAGTTTTTATTGGAGATTTCGATTTTTTGTCTTTTGCCTCCTTAGATTTGGTAGCTTTCGGTTTTTTAGATTCCATAATTTTTGATTTTATTTAATTAGTTTCTTTTTTTTATTATTCCCCATAGATCCCATGGAAGTAACAGTTTTCTGCCTGTTCAATACATTTTCTTTAAAAATTCGCAGTCCTAAATCAGCGCGGTAACCGTGAATTTCTGAAACATCCAGTGCGGTCAAAAACCTGATTATTTCCTCACTCACTACCTGCCCGGGGACGAGCACTGGAAATCCCGGTGGATAAGGTATTATAAAGGAAGATGCGACTAAGGTTCTGTTATTATCCATTGCAGGCAAACATTCAGTTAACGGCATATATTCGTAGTTATCCTCATTATAGGCCAGAAAGAAAGCCTCCCTGATGTTACCTCCCGGCACCCCGGGAACTGCCTGAAATGAGTGATGGAAGTAACTAAAATCAGGTAATGGTGGAAAATCTTTGGTTAAAGAATAAATCCTATCCTCGCGAATTTTATTTTCTTTTGAACTCAGTGAGCGCAATTCCTTATCTAGTTCATCTGCGATTTTCAGCAAGGCATTGGTTAAATAGGTAACACTTCCCCTGGTAGTTCCAATATTGGTCATAAATAAGACTGTGTTTCTGGAAGTCTTGTTTATCTGGATATTGAACTTATCCATCAGGTATTTGTTTTTGAAGGTATCCCCATCTACGCCGGTACGGCCAATATGCAAAGTTATTTTGGTTGGATCCAACACAAATTCATCTTTCTCCCAGGCAGTTTCCATTCTATTCCATCCCTCTTTAGGATCATAATATTCTGAAAGCCCCGATTTTCGCAGTTCTTCAGGAATAAAATCACTCACCGTCAAAACATCAAAGTATTTATTGAGGCGTGGGTGATCATTTATTTTGGCGCGCAGCATCATCGCCATTTCTATACTTTTTTCTACCAGTTCATAGCCCTCAAACTGAACCTGTCTCCTACCAGCATCCAATGAAGCAAGCATTTGATAATTTGGTGAAGTGGAAGTATGCGTCATATAAGCTTCCATAAAGGTATTTTCACTTTTTCTTCGGAAGTCTTCATCCCAAATATGTATCATGGAACCCTGACGAAAACTACTCAGCGTTTTATGGGTACTCTGAGTGGAATACACCCTCATTCTAACTTTATCTGGATCTGGAAGCGACGGGATTTCATCTTTTTTAAGATTCTTAATATGCTCATCATATTCGTTCCTGTAAGCATCGCTCCTGTATTTTTCATACAATTTTTGAGCGACGAACATTCCAGTTCTTTGTTTATAATTATAGGTGAATCCAGCAAAAGCAAACCAGGCTTCATCCCATAAAAAGATCATATCTGGTTTTATGGCGAGGATTTCCTGCATTACCTTCTCTACATTATAAACCAGGCCGTCGAAAGTACAGTTGGTAAGTAGTAACATTTTTACAAGGTCCAATCTTCCTGCCTCCTTCAATTGGAGTAACTTTTCTTTTATTTGTTCCAGTGGGACCGCCCCATACATGGAATACTCTTCAATAGGATAAGAATCCAGATAAACAGGATATGCTCCGGCCAGTACTAATCCATAATGATGTGATTTATGACAATCGCGGTCAATGAGGATCACATCGCCTGGTTTTACCAGGGCTTGGACAACAATTTTATTTGCTGTTGAAGTTCCGTTAGTTACAAAAAAAGTATGCTGCGATCCATAGGCATCACTAGCCATCTTCTGCGCCTTTTTTAAAGATCCAGTTGGCTGAAGTAAGGAATCCAAACCACCTGTTGTGGAAGATGTCTCTGCCAGGAACATATTCCTTCCGTAGAAATTACCGAAATCATTGATCCATCTGGATTTGAAAACTGAATTCCCCCTTGAAATCGGCATGGCATGAAATATCCCGGTTGGTTTTTTACTATATTCCTTTAAGGCAGAAAAGAAAGGAGTTTCATATCGCTCGCATACCCCCCTTAATATGGTAAGGTGCAATTCCTGCAAATCTTCAGATCTGTAAAAAATCCTTCTGAAACTTTTTAGAGTACTGTCCTTAAGGTTCCCCAAAGAAGTATCTGTTACATAATAAGTATCAAGTTCTGGCCTGAACTTCTTGACTAAATTACCTAATATTGGCCCTAATTCAGAGGTAGTTCTGGATGCCAGGTCAAGTTTTAATACATTCTGAATAAAAGGTTTTAATGTTGGTGTTATTTTTTCGGAATGATAAGGTGGCGCATAACGTACCACCACGGCCTGAATATTATAATTAAAATGCAGGGCTATCAAAGCATCCTCAAAAGACCTCTGCACTACAATTCCGTAATTGAATTGATCGTTGGCGCCACGAACATCTTTAAGATCATTTCTGAGTTTGTTTTCTTCCTGAATGGAAATATCTTCTACGAACAGAACTTCGAAATAAGTTTTTTTCACAGCTTCCCCAACCGGACCACTTTCAGATGTATCAAAACCTTGCTCTTCGTCTTCAATAAGATCTGGATGGCTTCTGTACTTATCGCTTACCAGATTCTTGGTAAGCTCCGCTATTTTATGTGCCAATGCGGTATGTTCCTGCCTGTCCAGCATTTCGTTTAGCACTTGTAAACAAGATCTACCGGGAAATGCAAAATAACTTTCCACACCTTCCAGCTCTTTCAAAAGTTTTCGAAGGCTTTTCCTCAAATCTTTCTCTTCTGAAACACCCCGGTTGCAATTCTCGAGTTTGGTGGATTCACTTTTTAAGGTGTTCCAGGATTCCGATCGAAGCTGCGCGATATTATAATGGTTGGAACGAAGATGTTTTTTATCTGGCATAAATTTTTATTTATTTGAATGTAGGGCAAGTTTATTTCCTTCAGAATCGATGAAAATGGCAAAATAACCTGACTCCTTATTAATAAGCGTTTTAGACATAACGATCCTGCCACCTGCAGGTTCAACACGCTCCAGCACATGGCTTAAATCACTACCTGCATTAAGATAAATCAAAGGGCCTGTGTCACTTGGAGTGGATCCCGGCCCAGCGACTATAGCACCTCCAACACCTTTATTAGCTGGAAAAAAAGCCATCGCGTAATTGCCTTCAAAGTTTTTCTCCATCTCCATCTGGAAAATATGATTATAGAAATCTACCGCCTGCTGGAAATTAACCGCCGGGATTTCAAACCAGCTGATAAAATTCTTTACCGGTTTTTCTTCTTTCTGTTTCTTTGATGATACTCCTCCCATAATTTTCAATTTTATACTCCGCCAAATCCTTTATAACCCGTTGGATCTGTAGGTGGTTCATATTCATTTTCCTGCATTTTAAGCTTCGCCAGGGTGTCAAGTTTTGTAGGTTTGATAAGTGGTCCTAATGAATTTAAGTATGGCAACTGAGCGCCCTGTTGATATATTCCAAACTGGCCAATATGATCCCTAAAACTTTTTAAGGGCTGTCCCAATCTAAGCACTCCGAGTTCCCGGCTTCGTCTAACCCTGTCAATATTCAATTCCAGCGGAAAAATTTCTTCATTCCCTTCAGCCTGATAAATTACACGACCATCTGGACCACAAACTAATGACCTTCCGTTACCTCCAGATTCCAGACCATTTACATCAAAGAAATAGCATTGATTTACCGCCGCCATTGCCCTTACAATAGAAAGTTCTATCTCTCTATCTATAGTACCCGTCATAGTTGGATGCAAGATCACTTCTGCCCCCATTACCGAAAGTGTACGTACGGTTTCTGGGAACCACATATCGTAGCAAATGGAGATACCAAATTTTGCTACACCGGGTACATCAAATACACAGAATTGCGATCCCGGGGTTACCCCAACTTCATAGGGATAGAAAGGAAACATTTTTCTATAACGTGTTACCACTTCCCCCTCAGGATTTATTACACTGGCCGTGTTATAAATTTTGCCTTCAGACTTCTCAAATATAGAACCTGGTAAAAGCCAGATCTTATGTTTTTTGGCCATTTTTTGCATTTCCTGTTCAAATTCTCCTGGAATTTCCTGTGCGGTATGGGTTAATGGGCCATAACCACACAATTCACTAAAAACTACCATATCTACCCATGGATAAAGGCTCATGGTAATATCCAGTTTCAGCTTCATCATTTCCACATTGGAAGCGACGGCTGATACTTTCATTTGTATTCCTGCTATTGCGAATGGATTCATTAGTTATTTTTATTTTATTCTGTTTACTATAATCAGTTTCAAATTCCACTCACAGGAATTTATACGACTCTCCTCTCAAGAAAATCGTAACTTCTCATAGTCCAGATTATTTAAATATTCTTTTTGATTTGATTTACAAGGATGTCCAGCCCTTTATTCAATTGCTCATCAGTGATTACCAGTGGCGAAAGAATCCTGATTACATTTTTAAATGTTCCTGCGCTTAAAAGGATGAGGCCCTCTTCTGCACAGCCTTTCACAATTTTATCACAAAGTTCGGTGTCTGGTTTACCGGGATTATTTTCTTTTACGAATTCAATTCCAATCATTGCACCTATACCACGTACATCACCAATACCAGGATATTCCTTCTGAAGTTTTTTTATTCGGTCCGTAACTATTTTCCCCACCTGTACTGCCCTTTCATTCAGGTTGATATCTTTCATATACTGAATAGTAGCCAGTGCCGCAGCGCAACAAACTGGACTACCTATATAGGTACCCCCAATAGTTCCTGAACCTGCGGCATCCATAATTTCAGCTTTGCCTAATACAGCTGCAATCGGTAAACCAGATCCCAGCGACTTGGCATAAGTGCTTATATCGGGTTCTACATTATAATGTTGCCAGCTTGCCCAATGGCCGGTGCGACAAAAACCACTCTGGATTTCATCCAAGATCAATAAAACACCGTGTTCATCACAAAAAGAACGCAATCCCTCTAAGTATCTTTGCGGCACGGGATTAAATCCACCCTCGCCCTGGATGGGTTCAATTATAATGGCGGCAACGCTGTTAATATCTACCATACTGTGTGCACTTTCGCGAAGTCGGTTGAGTTCGGTATCCACAAAATCGTCCATCTCCTGTGTGCCGCCATATTTATAGAAGTTAGGAAAAGGAATTCGGTAGACTTCAGGAGCAAAAGGTCCAGAAGAAAATTTGTAATTAACTTTACTGGTAAGGCTCATCGCCATAAGGGTACGACCATGATAGGCTTCTGTATAACATAATATCGCCGGTCTTTTAGTTGCCTGCCGGGCAATTTTGATCGCATTCTCTACAGCTTCAGCCCCGGTACTAATCAACATGGCCTTAGTTTTTTCACCATGTGGAAGAATCTCGGCCAGCTCTTCGCAAAGTTTTATATAGGGCTCATAAGTTACCACATTAAAGCTGGTATGGAGATATTTACCTGCCTGTTCACGAATAGCTTCTACCACAGGTTCCGGACAATGGCCTGCATTCACTACTCCAATTCCACCAGCGAAATCTATGAGTTCCCGGCCATCTACATCGGTAATAATTGCTCCTTTTGCTTCTTTAACTGTGGCAGTATTAAAAATACCGACCCCGTTGGCTACTATATTCTTTCTCCTCTCCAGGAGCTCTTGTGCCTGAGTATTTTTTTCAATCATATTAAAAATAAACTTGTTAAAATTTTAAATATTTATTTGAAAATTATATACAAAAAGAGGTACATCACTGCGATAAACCAATTCTTTAAGATAAATTATTCATTTTATAATATACAGATTTTTCTTATACCCCGATCAATATTTTATTTTACTTAACAGTAAACTTTTACTAACTGGGAATGGACTTTTTTTAAGATGTGAGGTAAGAAATTTTCAAGGTAATCTACCTCAAAATCGTATCCCAAATATCAAGAAGGTCATTAACACGTGGAAAATAGAAACTTATACATCTGAATAAACTAATCTCAGCAATTCAAAAGTTACTCTTAAGGATATTGATTATTGTAATTAGTTATAGTGTACTTGATAGAATGCTTCTATAAGATTTTGGTCTAGTCCGAATATAAAATCCTGAATTGATGGATTACAAGCTTATCAAAGTACTCTGTTTTACTTTATTAATCGTAAAAATACTTTTAGTACTTCCAATATGATTCAGTGTAGTTAGCTTAGTAACCAGGAATTCCCGGTAAGCATCCATATCTTTCACCTGGACTTTTAGCATATAGTCAAAATCCCCGCTTACATGGAGACATTCAATAACCTCGGGCAGGCTGGTTATTTCCTTTTCAAACCTATTTAAAAATTCTTTTTTATGCTGAATAAGCTTGATCTGGCAAAGCACCATAAATCCTTTTTCAACACTTTCAGGATTGATTAATGCTACGTATTGCGAAATTACGTCTTCCCTTTCTAACTTGCGGATTCTTTCATAAATCGCGGTGACCGAAAGTCCGAGATCATTAGATATTTCCTTATTCGTCTTTTTGCTATCCTGCTGAAGATGCATTAAGATCTTTCTATCCAGATCGTCGATTTTCATAGCTTTTAAATTTTCGGAAAATATAATTTCTTTAAACTAAAATTAGATTATTAATCTATAAATTATAATTATAAGAGATTTATTTTCTATAAATATAACCATACATTGACTTTAATACATAAAATTCTGAAATTTGATATTATACAAATTCAGAAATCATGAAATATAAACCCGCAGATCGTATTCAGGATCTACAGTACTTTGGCGAATTTGGAGGAGTAAACCCTTCAATTTCCGACTCTTCCACTTACACCTTTCTTTCAGCCAAGACCATGTTTGACACTTTTGAAGGAAATGCAGAAGGTTGTTATTTATATTCACGACACTCTTCCCCTTCTAATCTTTACCTCGGTGAAGCATTGGCCGCAATGGAAGGAACCGAAACTGCAAATGTTTCCGCTTCCGGTATGGGAGCGATTACTTCGGTTTTAATGCAATTATGCAATGCCGGAGATCATATTGTTTGTAGCAGAACTGTGTACGGTGGAACCTATGCATTTCTGAAAAATTTCGCACCAAAATTCGGAATCGAAACCACTTTTGTAGATATCACTAAACCGGAAATCGTAAAGAACGCGGTTCAGAAAAATACAAAAGTGATCTATTGTGAAAGCGTAAGCAACCCGTTACTTGAAATTGCAGATTTGGAATCCTTATCTAAAATATCCAAATCTCACGATCTTAAACTGGTAGTAGACAATACTTTTTCCCCACTGTCTTTGAGTCCTTCGAAATTAGGAGCTGATGTGGTTATACATAGTCTTACTAAATTTATTAATGGTAGTAGTGATACCGTTGGTGGTGTGGTTTGTGGAACTAAAGATTTTATCAATGAGCTTAGAAATGTGAATGATGGTGCAGCAATGTTACTGGGCTCTACTATGGATAGTCTAAGGGCAGCTTCTATTATGAAGAATCTTAGAACCCTTCATATCCGAATGAAGCAACACAGTCATAATGCGATATACCTGGCTAATAAATTTCAGGAAGACGGCTTTAAAACGGTCTATCCAGGTCTGAAATCCCACCCCGGTCATGAAACTTTCAGAAAAATGATGAATGAATCTTATGGTTTCGGGGGAATGTTGACTATAGATCTGGGTTCTCTGGACAAAGCAAATGATCTGATGGAATTAATGCAGGAGCGCAATCTTGGTTATCTCGCGGTAAGCCTAGGATTCTATAAAACGCTTTTTAGCGCACCCGGAACATCTACTTCTTCAGAAATTCCGGAAGAAGAACAAAAACAAATGGGATTAAGTGATGGTTTAATTCGTTTTTCGATTGGTTTGGATAATGATATTGCAAGAACTTATGAAATGATGAAAGAATGTATGCTTAAAGTTGGTGTTTTAAATACCGAAATGGTCTAAAATTTTGCAGGATTAAGCCGAAAGTCGTAAAATTACGTTCAGAAAAAAATGATCAATATTAACGACCGGTTTTAAATTCTAAGCCTCACAGTAAATCTGATGGATTTCAGGTGTACTGTGAGGCTTTATTTTTACCGTATACAAAGCACTCAAACTAAATGGAAAACTCTACTGCCAATCCTGAAAATGAACCTATCATTCAAAACAGAGAGCTTAATATATGGGAAGCTTTAATTCCTGTTTTTGCCCTTATTGCCATGCTGGCTTTTAATGTGTTCGTTTTTGGTGATGACGCTCTTAGTGGGTCTAACCAATTTATATTATTATTAGGTGGTGGAGTTGCAGCAATCGTTGGTTATTTCAACAAAGTGAAATTTGATGATATGATAGATGAAGTTGCGAAAAATATTCAAAGTACTGCCGGTGCGATTCTTATCTTACTCATGGTAGGCGCACTTGCTGGAACCTGGCTTATTAGCGGAATTATCCCCACAATGATCTATTATGGTTTGCAAATTTTAAATCCCACGATTTTCCTGGCCGCTTGTGTAGTTATATGTTCCGTAATATCGCTGGCAACTGGTAGTAGTTGGACAACTTCCGCAACGGTAGGTATTGCCCTTATTGGAATTGCAGATGCCCTGGGAATATCTTTAGGGATGACGGCCGGAGCCATTCTTTCCGGAGCCTATTTTGGTGATAAAATGTCTCCGTTGAGTGATACCACTAACCTTGCACCTGCCATGGCGGGCACAGACTTATTTACCCATATTAGGTATATGGCGTTAACTACTGTCCCAACCATTAGCATTACGCTAATAGCTTTTATAATCATAGGACTAAATATTGATTCCTCGGGAACCACAGATACTTCTGCAATTTTAAATTCTATTGACGCCTCATTTAATATTAGCCCCTGGTTATTTATTGTCCCAGTTCTGGTAATTGTACTTATAGTTAGAAAAACATCTCCATTGATAGCCCTTCTTATCGGAACACTACTGGGAGCTGTTGCAGCTTTAATAGCTCAACCAGATGTCGTACTTGCGGTTAGCGGAATGGAAAACCTGAATTTTGTAAGCGGTTACAAGGGTATCATGAACGCAATTACGGTAGATACAGCGGTTGAAACCGATTCTGAGGCTTTAAACGATCTTTTCGCAGCTAGCGGAATGGCGGGAATGCTGGGAACTATCTGGTTGATTATTTGTGCTATGGTTTTTGGGGGAATTATGGAATCTATTGGTGCACTCGCCACAATCAGTAGAGCTTTGCTTGATATGTTCCATACTACTTTCGGATTATTTGCCAGTACTGTTTTTAGCTGTCTGGCATTGAATGTAACGGCTTCAGATCAATATCTGGCCATTGTAGTTCCGGGTAAAATGTTTGCAAAGGCATATAAAGACAAAGGCCTTGCTCCTGAAAATCTTAGTCGTAGTTTAGAAGATTCGGGAACAGTAACTTCTGTTTTAGTACCCTGGAATACTTGTGGTGCTTATCATAGCGGTGTTTTAGGAGTTCCGGTTCTTTCTTATGCCGGATATGCATTCTTCAACTATTTGAGTCCGTTTATGACATTATTATTTGCCGCAGTTGGAATCAAAATAAAAATGCTTTCTGAAAAGTAATTATTGCCACTCCTCTAATTTCAAAGTTAATATCCTGATAATTTGACAATTATAGACGCATACTATTGTGTTTATTCAAATCAATAGACAACCTCTATTAAACAATAAAATTTAAAAATTTTTCAAGTTTTAAAATATCCCCTTAGATACTAAATTTGCAGTGTAGAAAAAGAAAAAGTTTAATTAAAAATAAAACAACAATATGGCTTTAGTAGGAAGAAAATTTCCAAATCTTAGTGTAGACGCAATGAACGAAATGGGAGATACTTTCAAATTAAATATTTTGGAAGAAGCTCAGAAAAACAACAAAAAAGTATTGCTTTTCTGGTACCCAAAAGACTTCACCTTTGTTTGCCCTACAGAACTTCACGCGTTTCAAAACGCTATGGAAGAATTTGAAAAAAGAAATGTTATGGTTGTTGGAGCGTCTTGTGATACTCCAGAGGTACATTTTGCATGGTTAAATACTCCAAAAGATAACGGTGGTATTGAAGGTGTTAAATATCCAATTCTTGCAGATTCTAACCGTAACCTAAGTTCAAGACTTGACATTTTAGATATCATGAGTGAAACTTATGATGATGAAACCGGTGCAATTACCTTAGAAGGTGATAATGTAACGTATAGAGCAACGTATCTTATCGATGAAGAAGGAACGGTATTTCATGAAGGGGTAAACCATATGCCACTTGGTAGAAATGTAAATGAATTCTTAAGATTGATCGATGCTTATACTCATGTTCAGGAAAAAGGAGAAGTTTGTCCTGCAAACTGGGAAGAAGGTAAAGAAGCGATGAACGCAGACCGTGAAGGTGTTGCATCTTACCTTAGCCTGAACTAAGAAAAGCTTAATTAAGAATCTAAAAAAAATTGCTATGATAAAGGAATTAGATCAAGATAACTTAAGCGAAGTGATTAATGGCAACGATACTGTTGTGGTTCAATACATGGCCGGATGGTGTGGGAATTGTAGGTTGATGAAACCAAAATTTAAAAAGCTGGCTTCTGAAAACGAAAACGCTCAATTCATTTTTGTGGATGCCGAAAAATTTCCAGAATCAAGAAAATTGGCTACAGTTGATAATCTGCCTACTTTCGCTACATTCAAAAATGGAAGTTTTAAGAATCAGGTTCAAACAAATAAGTTTGACCAGTTAAAAAGCTTAGTTGATGAAGTTACCAGTAATTAGACATCTGCAGAAGAATAATGATGAGTTAAAAATTCAGAATACTATTGAAGTTCTGGAGAATTTTACCGAGCATCGTTCAGTTTCTGAAGAGGAAATGGATGTAATAGGTGAATTGCTAACGAATCTTTGTGGAGCTGTAGAAGTTCATAAAATGATAAATGATGGTGTTCCAGAGAGGGATGCTGCAAATAATTTTGTAAAAAAGGTATTAGGTTCTATAGACAAATAATCTTTCTTACAAACCAATTCATAGAGGCTGTTTTCATTGGGAAACAGCCTCTGTTGTTTTATGATAATTTTAGTAATAACCCAAACACAATCTTCTAAATTTATATTTCTAATATAAAAACAGCATGGCAAAGGTTGAACTTGGAGGAGAAAGAGTAACTACTTACGGTAATCTTCCAGAATTGAATGAAAAAGCACCACACTTTGAATTAACAAAATCTGATTTATCAGTAGGTACTCTGGAAGATTTCAAAGGAAAAAGAGTAATTCTAAATATTTTTCCGAGTATTGATACCGGTGTTTGTGCAACTTCCGTCCGGAATTTTAATAAAAAAGCTTCAGAATTGAAAAATACTGTAGTTTTGTGCATCTCCAGAGATCTGCCATTTGCGCAAAAAAGATTTGTAAACGATGAAGGTTTAGAGAATGTGACAAATCTTTCAGATTTCAGGGATAGAAATTTTGGAAAAGACTACGGAGTAGAGATGATAGATGGTGCATTTGAAGGACTTTTATCACGGGCTGTGCTTGTGTTGGATGAAAATGGACGTGTAATCCATTCCCAGCAGATTGAAAAGATCGAGGATGAGCCAGATTATCTTGCCGCTCTGAAAACGCTATTATAATGAAGAACAGTTTCCTCGGAAAAAGAATAAGAGGAGGTGGTTATGCAATGAAAGGAGCCTGGTTACTACTAAGGCATGAACCGAGTATTCAGGTTCAATTCGTTATTTCTATCCTTGTTTGCATCGCTGGCTGGTATTTTGAAATCACTAAAACAGAATGGATCTTTCAATTCCTGGCCATAGGCCTGGTAATGTCTACGGAAGGTCTAAATACTGCTATGGAAGCCATGGCAGATTTTGTGCATCCGGATTTTCATAATAAAATTGGCCATATTAAAGATGTAGCTGCCGGTGCAGTATTTATTGCCGCGATAATAGCTGTTATAATTGCTGGTTTTATCTACATCCCCTATTTATAACCAAAAAATAATAACTATGAAAAAGTTGCTACTGGTCGTTATCGGCCTTTTTTTGTTTACAAACGTTCAGGCTCAGGAAGAATTGAAAAAGCTTGATTTGAATCTAGAGAACTATAAATATCCATACCAGGTAAGTTTTCTTGAAATTGAGGCACAGCAGGAAACCTATACCATGGCCTACATGTACGTAAAGGCTGAAAATCCGAATGGAAAAACGGTGGTTCTTTTACATGGAAAAAATTTTAATGGTGCCTACTGGCAAACCACTATGGAGGCTTTGAGTAAAAAGGGATTTGATGTTTTGGTTCCAGATCAAATTGGCTTCGGAAAATCAAGTAAACCTGAATATTTTCAATATAGCTTTCAGCAATTAGCCGAAAACACCAAAAATCTTATTGAAGCGCTTCAAATTGAAGAAACAACGATCCTTGGACATTCTATGGGGGGAATGCTTGCTACTCGGTTTGCTTTAATGTATCCTGAAATTACTGAAAAACTGGTTCTGGTAAACCCAATTGGACTTGAAGATTGGAAATTAAAAATTCCGTATCAAAGTATTAATGATTGGTATCAACAGGAATTGAAAAAGGATTACGAAGGCATAAAAAAATATCAAAAAGAAAGTTATTATGCCGGAGACTGGAATGAGGATTATGCGAAGTGGGCAAAATTACTGGCAGGATGGACACTTAATGAGGACTACTCCAGAATTGCATGGAATGCTGCACTTACATATGATATGATTTTAACTCAGCCGGTGGTGTATGAATTCCAGGAATTGGAAGTTCCTACGTTACTTATTATTGGAACCAGGGATAGAACAGCACTTGGAAAAAACCTGGTAAGTAAAGAGGTGAAAGCTACGATGGGATTATACGAACAGCTGGGTAAAGATACTGCCGAAAAAATACCAAATTCTGAATTAGTAGAAATTCCAGATACCGGTCACCTACCTCACATAGAAGCTTTCGATGAATTTATAAAAGCACTGGTTCCATATTTAGAAAAATAAAAAGTAATTTCTGTCGTTTTTGCCATGTAAAACAGGCAACTTTAAAAATTGAAGTTTTTTTTCCTTAATTTGGAAAAGGCTAATTTGTATTTTTGCCGAAACCGTTCAACCTATATATGGCTAAAAAGAAGGCTAAGACCAAGAAAACCGCCAAAAAATCACGTAATTTTTCATTAAAGCTTGACAGGCAGCAGAAGGTGGTTCTGGGTAGTTTCCTCATGCTCTTTGGTCTTGGGCTTAGCGTTGCATTTATTTCCTTTCTTTTTAACTGGCAGGCAGATCAAAGTGTACTTAACGAATTTGCAAACCGTGAGATCGAAGCTCATAACTGGCTTAGTAAATTTGGTGCTAATGTGAGTAACTTTTTTATCTATCAGGGATTTGGACTTGCCGCCTTTTCAATCGCTTTTCTAATTTTATTAAGCGGTATCTATCTTTTCTTCGGATTTAATAGTTCTAATCTTAGAAAGTTCTGGTTCTGGGGAATTTTAGTCATGATCTGGTTATCCGTTTTTTTAGGGTTTTTCGCAGAAAACAATGCACTTCTCGGAGGACGTATTGGTTTTGAAACAAACGATTTTATCCAGGACTACTTAGGCTTTTTCGGTACCGTATTATTAATGCTTTTTCTATTTATAGCGTATCTGGCCATACGTTTAAAAGTTACTCCGGAAATGGTTGGAACTTATTTTAAATCTGGAAAAAAGGAATTGAAAGATGCCATGGAAGAGCATCAATCCAATATTTCTGAAACCGATGAGGAAAAAGATTGGAAAGAAACAGTTGTTAAACCAAAAGTTGAAGAAGAAAAACCTCAAAGCGTAGATCTTTCAGACGAAAAGGCTAAGAAGAAAAAAGAACCGTCACCCTCTCCAAAAATGGAAGTCACCACTCCTCCTGAAGAAGATGTAACCATGGAAGTTGAGGCTGCTCCTGAAGAGGAAGAAGAAGATAATTTAAGCAACAAACTCGTAAAAGACTTTGGAGAGTTTGATCCTACGCTGGAATTAAAAAAATATAAGTTCCCTACAATTGAGCTTTTAAAGGACTATGGAGGCACGATCACTATAGATCAGGAAGAACTTGAAGAAAACAAGAACCGAATTGTTGAAACACTAAAGAATTACAAAATTGAGATTGCCCAGATCAAGGCAACAGTAGGTCCTACGGTTACCCTCTACGAAATTGTACCAGAAGCTGGAATTAGAATTTCCAAGATCAAAAATCTGGAAGATGATATCGCGCTATCCCTTTCAGCTTTAGGAATTAGGATTATTGCTCCAATTCCGGGAAGAGGAACTATTGGTATAGAGGTTCCAAATAAAAACGCAAGTATTGTTTCCATGCGTTCTGTAATTGCTTCCGCTAAATTTCAAAACGCCGAAATGGAATTACCGCTGGCGCTGGGGAAAACAATTTCCAATGAAACTTTTGTGGTAGATCTGGCTAAAATGCCGCATATGCTCATGGCAGGAGCCACGGGTCAGGGTAAATCGGTTGGATTAAATGCAATCCTTACTTCTCTTCTATACTCTAAACATCCGGCAGAGGTGAAATTTGTTTTGGTAGATCCAAAGAAAGTTGAACTTACGCTCTTCAATAAAATTGAACGTCATTACCTGGCAAAATTACCAGATTCCGGAGATGCTATTATTACCGATAATACAAAAGTGATTAATACACTGAATTCGCTTTGTATAGAAATGGATAATCGTTACGATATGCTGAAAAATGCCATGTGCCGTAACATCAAAGAATACAACACGAAATTTAAGGCCAGAAAACTTAATCCGAATGACGGGCATAAGTTCCTTCCTTATATCGTTTTAGTAGTAGATGAGTTCGCCGATCTTATTATGACGGCTGGAAAAGAAGTTGAAACACCAATTGCCCGACTCGCTCAGTTGGCTCGTGCTATTGGAATTCATTTGATCATCGCCACACAGCGACCGTCGGTAAATGTTATTACCGGTATAATTAAAGCAAACTTCCCGGCAAGGGTGGCTTTTAGGGTAACTTCAAAAATTGACTCAAGAACAATTCTGGACAGTCAGGGTGCAGACCAATTAATTGGTCGTGGAGATATGTTGTTTACACAAGGGAATGAATTAAAAAGATTGCAATGTGCTTTTGTAGATACTCCTGAAGTGGATAAGATCACCGAATTTATAGGTTCACAAAAGGCATATCCAGATGCTCATCAACTACCAGCCTACGAGAGCGAGGAAAGTGGCACAGGTGTTGATATAGATGTGAGCGAGCGGGATAAGTTATTCCGTGATGCCGCAGAAGTGATCGTGACGCACCAACAAGGTTCAGCATCATTACTTCAGAGAAAATTGAAACTTGGGTATAACCGAGCAGGTAGAATCATAGATCAACTGGAAGCTGCCGGTATCGTGGGTCCATTTGAAGGAAGCAAAGCCAGACAGGTTTTAGTAACAGACTTTGCGGCATTAGATCAACTTTTAAATGAAAAACCAGATAATTAAAAAATCAAAATGAAAAAATTCGTATTTATTCTGGCCGCGATCATGTCTCTAAACATGCAGGCTCAGAGCTCACAAAAAGCCGAAAAATTACTAAATTCTGTTTCTTCAAAGGTGAAAGCCTATGATAATATGGTGATTGAATTTAAGTATGCATTGGAGAACACGGCAGAAAATGTGAGTCAGGAGACAAGAGGGGACGTAAGTATTCATGGTGAAAAATATGTTTTAAACCTTATGGGTACTACCCAGATGTTTGATGGGAAAAAAATATATACCATCATTCCTGAAGATGAAGAGATCAACATTTCAAATTATGTTGAAGAAGATAATAACAGTATTACTCCTTCAAAAATGTTCAGTTTCTATGAAGAGGGTTACAACTATGAAATGGATATCGCTCAAAATGTAAAAGGACGTGAAATTCAATATGTAAAATTAACGCCTAAGGACAGTGATGCCGAGATCAAAAATATTCTCTTGGGAATAGATAGCCAGACCAAGCATATCTACAATTTGATACAAACTCAGGAAAATGGCACTAAAGTCACTATTACCGTAAAAAGTTTTAAAACAGATCAGCCTTTAGCGAAAAACCTGTTTACCTTTAACGAAGATAGATATAGCGATTACTACATCAATAGACTAGACTAAATTGAAGATACTCGACCGGTACATACTAATCAGTTTTTTAAAAACTTTTTTTACGGTCTTTATAATACTCATGTTCATCTTTGTGCTCCAAACGATCTGGCTGTACATAGGTGAACTTGCTGGTAAAGACCTGGATGCAGAAGTGATCTTAAAGTTCCTTTTGTATTTTTCCCCAAAACTGGTGCCACTGGTATTGCCGCTCACCATCCTGCTTACTTCCATTATGACCTTCGGCTCATTTGCTGAAAATTATGAATTCGCAGCAATGAAATCTTCCGGAATTTCATTAGGCCGGGCCATGCGAAGTCTAACCGTTTTTATAGTTTTTATAAGTTTTGTGGCCTTCTTTTTTGCGAATAATGTGATTCCTGCTGCTGAATTTAAATCGATAAACCTTAGAAAGAATATAGCACAGTTAAAGCCTGCAATGGCTATTTCTGAAGGTATTTTTAATGATATAGGTACTTTCAACATAAAAGTGGAAGATAAGACTGGTGAAAATGATCAATATCTTACCGATGTTATAATACACCAGAAAAAACAAACTGGAGGAAATACCACCGTTATTAAGGCCAAAGAAGGCGAATTAGTGGGTAGTACAGAATCTGATGTACTTTCTCTTATACTCAAGGAAGGAAATTACTACGATGAGATAAAACCCAGTGATTACGACAAACGAAAAAATAAGCCGTTTACAAAAAGTTATTTTGATGAATATGTGATCAATATTGATCTTTCAGATTTTAATAATGTTAACCTGGAAGATGAAAGTTACAGTTCTACTCACGGAATGTTGAAAATTTCAGAATTGGATGAAAGTATAGATTCATTTTCTGTTTCTTACAACAACAGGATGGCAGAATTTAAAGAATCTATGTACAACCGAACCGGAGTAAAAACCATGAAGATCAATTACAAGGCAAAAGATACTGTGGTGGCTTTTGATGAGGGTCTTTTATCTTATTACGACACCTATGATGGGGCTCAAATTGCGAATCTTGCCCTGGGGACGGTTAATTCTGCGTTGGCTCATTTGGGAATGAAAAAGCAGGAATTTAAAAGGAACGTACAGCAAGTAAATAAGTTTGAGATTGCCCTGCATGAAAAATACGCTTTATCTATCGCCTGTATCGTACTATTCTTTGTGGGTGCACCCTTAGGCGCTATTATAAGAAAGGGAGGAATTGGACTTCCTATCGTGGTAGCGATATTGCTTTTCCTCACCTATCACTTTATAGGGATTTTTGCAAAAAATTCAGCGGAAGATGGCAGTGTGCCAGCATTTGTTGCTACCTGGCTTTCCACTTTCATCATGTTGCCTCTGGGAATCTATTTAACCTACCGGGCGACGACAGATCAAGGACTCTTTGTTTTTGATAATATTTTAGAACCTTTCAAAAAACTCTTCAAAAAAGCCGGTCTTTTCAAGGACAAAAGTAAAACAGAATAAATACCTTTGCAGCCACAAAAATAGATGTTATGGCTCAGGTGGAAAACAATCAATATTCGATAAAACTGGATACTATTCAGGAAGCTATCGATGATATTCGTGCCGGAAAGGTGATTATCGTTGTGGATGATATTGATCGTGAAAATGAAGGTGATTTCCTGGCAGCTGCTGAAAAAGTTACTCCTGAAATGATCAATTTCATGGCTACTCATGGTCGCGGACTTATTTGTTCTCCTCTTACCGAAGCCAGATGTAATGAGCTAAAACTAGACATGATGGTTGGTAATAATACCGACCCCATGGAGACAGCCTTTACCATTTCTATCGATCTTAGAGGAAAAGGAGTGACTACCGGTATCTCTGCAGCAGATCGTGCTAAAACGGTGGAAGCACTTATAGACCCCGAAATCAAACCACAGGACCTTAACAGACCCGGTCATATTTTTCCGCTTAAGGCGAAAGAAGGTGGTGTTTTAAGACGTACGGGGCATACGGAAGCTGCCATAGACTTCGCCAGGCTTGCAGGTTTTCAACCGGCAGGTGTGATCGTGGAGATCATGAATGAAGACGGTACCATGGCACGCTTACCTCAGCTTATGGAAGTTGCTAAAAAGTTTGATCTTAAGGTAGTTTCTATTGAAGATCTTGTGGCCTATAGAATGCAACATGATTCTCTTATTAAAAAGAAAGAAGATTTTGAACTGGATACAAGGTTTGGAAAATTCAGATTAAGAGCCTATGAACAAACTACCAATTCCCAGGTACATGTAGCACTGACGAAAGGAGCATGGAAGCCAAGTGAAGAGATCATGGTTAGAGTGAATTCCACACTCGTAAATAATGATATTCTTGGCACCTTAACTAATAACGCCGATAAGAAGCTTGACGGAATGTTCAAAGCTATCAATGATGAAGGTCGTGGTGCGATTGTTTTTATAAATCCGGCGAACCAATCTCCCAATCTTTTAAACCGACTTACAGAATTAAAAGAGAGTCAAAAAAATGGAGAAATCAAGGCACCTCCTGTAAAAATGGATAATAAAGATTTTGGGATTGGAGCTCAGATTCTGCATGACCTGGAGATTCATAAGATCAGGTTACTTTCAAATACACAACAAAGCAAACGTGTTGGAATGATAGGCTACGGACTGGAAATTACGGAATACGTGAGCTATTAGTACTTAAATAATTTCTTAGCTTCGGCTATGCAATTATTTTTTACCTGCTCTATCACAAAATTTGTGAGTGTCTTAAGCGCCATTTCAGTTTTACTTAATACTAGTCTATTTCTATAATTACCTCATCTAAAGGTCTTCTAACTTTTTTAAACTTAGAGAACATATCTTCCTGAGAACGATATCCAACCGGTAGCACCAGTACAGACCGGAGATTTTTATCATGAAGGTTTAAAAATTCATCATATTTTTCAGGTTCAAAACCTTCCATTGGGCAAGCGTCGATCTCTTCGGCTGCACAAACGGTAAGTAAAGTCCCTAAAGCAAGATATGCCTGATTAATGGCCCAGGCATGAATTTCTTCTACTGCTTTCTTTCTAAAATCGTCAACGAGAAAATTTTGAAACGGTTTTATTACCTCATCAGGGGTTTCCCTTAGATGCTTAACTCGTTTAAAATAATTATCAATAAACTCTTTATCCACTTTATCTTCTATGCAAATCACCATTACATGAGAAGCGGTATCTACTTGTTGCTGATCCATTGAAAACTCACGCAACTTTTTTTGAGTTTCTTTATTCGAAATGATCAACATCTTTAGAGGTTGTAACCCGTATGAAGTAGCTGTAAGATTAAATGCCTGCTTTAAGACCTTTACCTTATCTTCAGAAAGCATTCTTGAATCATCGAATTTTTTGGTCGCGTAGCGCCAGTTTAAAGCTTTTATATTACTCATAATCAATTAAAATAATATTTTACAAATGTACACAATGTATAAGGTAACACTGGCGTTAGCGCATAAATTAATCTTATACATCCAATTATTATGGCTATCTTCGGTAATCAATTCATCAATCTTTAATGAGGCGGCTAAAAAAAATAATTCTGGCTTCTGTAATCGGTCTTGTACTGGTCATTTTCGTGATTCTGGGTATTGAAGCGATCTTTCAAAGACAAACGACGGGACTTATTTATACCAATATGTCTAATGTTCCTCCTGCAAAAACGGTGATTATCCTTGGTGCTAGTGTACATGCAGATGGAAAGCTTTCCCCAATTCTTCAGGACCGTGTGGATACAGCCATCAGGTTATATAAGAATGATAAGGTGAGCAATTTCCTGGTTACCGGAGATCACCGAAGTGATGATTATAATGAAGTCGCTGCTATGGTAGGATATCTCGAAGAAAAAGGAATAGACAAAAAATTAATCATCTCAGACCATGCTGGGCTAGACACCTATGATAGCATGTACAGAGCAGGAAAATTATTCGAAGTCGAAAATGCAATTGTAGTAACCCAGAAATTTCATCTTCCAAGAACCTTGTTTATTGCCAAAAATCTAGGATTGGACTATAGAGGTTTTGCAGCCGATCAAAGAGCCTATCAAACTGAATACAGGTTAAAGCAACGTGAAAAACTGGCAAATCTGAAAGCTCTTTGGGAAGTACTTCTAAAAAAGAAACCGAGGACTTTACAGGCTCGTCTTTAATAGATTTCAACAACTATACTCCTTAATTCTCTTTTTTGCTATATTAGAGTACTACTAACTTCTAAAATCTAATAATATGATCCAGTGGTTAATTCATATTCTAATTGATGCCGTTGTACTTCTTATTGCCGCAAAATTTCTCAGCAAAGTCCATTTAAGCGGCTTTAAATCTGCCATTATCGTAGCAATAATAATTGGAGTGCTAAGCTTTCTTTTAAGCTGGCTATTAACTGCCATTCTCAACATCGCTACTTTAGGTATTTTCTATTTCCTCGGAATTGGTTTTGTAACCAGGGTCATTGCCTATGCAATCGTAATTGAGATCGCAGATAAACTTTCCTCTGACTTTAAAACTGATGGTTTTTGGCCTTCTTTATGGCTTGCCGTTTTAATTGCTATTGTTGGAGGGATTGTAGATGCATTATTGTTTTAAAAATAGATTACCGGGTGAGATGCTTCATCCGGTTTTTTCTTCCCCACCAGACTATAAATCCGGTGACCGGTAAAGAAGCTACGAACAAACTCAATATAAAAGCTACGATCTTTCCGACCATTCCAAAATATTGGCCGGTATGAATTCCATAGCTCATTTCCTGTAATTTAAGACCTGTACTTTTAGTTTCGTAATCTTGTTTCTGAAGTAATTCAGCTGTTTGTGGATGAAAATAATAGTTAGACTGATGGTCGTAATCCAAAGATTCGGGATAAACCCCCGTTACCACAGGATGATGATCTCCTTCTGTCCAGACAAAATACATGTCATTATTCGGTTTCATTTTGATTGTTTCATAAAACGCAATATCTATAGGGTTTTCTAAAATTCTTGGTTTTTGGATAATATCTTCAATATGATGATCACTTGCCACATCTTCTCCAAGATTTCCGGTGAAATAGATAGCAGTTTTCATCCAGTCATACGAAAAATATAAGCCGGTAATCGCAACAATTATTGCCAGAATATGCAGATAGAATCCACTAATATTATGAAGATCATAGTTTACCCTTCTCCAACGGGCACTCCACTTAATCGTCAAATTTTTCTTGAGATTTTTTATCTTTTTTGGCCACCACAGGATAATTCCCGTGATCATCATTAAAATAAATATAAGTGTAGAAGCACCTACTATTTGCCTACCTATATTCTCTGGTAAAAGGAGATACATATGTAAAGACTTTATAATCTCGAAAAAATCTTCTGTAAAATCCTGTGCATATAAAAATTCACCAGTATAAGGATTTAAGTAGAAGTAATATGGCGTTTCTTCATGCACTCCGTAAACAGCAACGGGTCTATCTTTCCCTGTATAAAGCACGAAATCATCTGTTGTTCCAGGATATCGTTCCTGGACAATATTTTTGATCTTTGATGGAGCAATAAATGCCTCATTCTTCTCTTCTACAAAGCGGTAGTCATAAACCGCGTCTTTTATTTCGTCATGAAATACATAGATGCATCCTGTAACTGCAACAATAAAAACGATGATACCTGTAATAAGGCCTAGCCAAAGATGAATTCGGCCGGCCCACTTTTTTAATATATTATTTTTTTTCTTTTTCTTCATATCTAAAAAGAGTCTCTCTAAAAAACCTTGTTTTCGCTGAGTGTTCAATACATCAACTAAGTTGTCAAACTGAGCGTAGCCGAAGTTTTTAATTAATCATTTATAACTAAGGTTCAGACTGCACTCAACCTGACAGAATAGCTTTTTTAAACAATCCCAGCAGCTAATTCAATTTTAAAAATTATACGTCAATGCAGCTGCGAAGTTTCTTGGTGCTTGCGGATTTATCGTTGACCATCCATTAAAATAATCTTCATTGGTAAGATTATTCAGTTTTAAATTGATAGAAAATTGGTCCACATCATAGAAAACCGCTGCGTTTAGTACGGTGTAAGAAGGCAATGTAAAAGTACCGGCAATATTCCTGTTAAAGATCATATTTTCACTGGCATAATTACCTCCAAATCCAATTCCGAAGCCTTCTGCCGCGCCTGAAGTTAGCCTGTAACTTGCCCAAAGATTCGCAAGATTTTCAGGTCCGGCAGATTCTGGTCTTCTCCCAAGGAAATCATCATTTGCTGTAGCTTCGGTAACTTCACTATCATTATGACTAAAACCTGCAACCAAATTCAATCCGTCTATCGGGCTGGCCGTAATTCTGGCTTCAAATCCACGGCTGTATTGAGTACCATCCTGAGTAACTTCAAATCCACTACCTAAAACAATATTTTCAACTTCAATATCATAATAGCTTAATGTTGCAAAAAGCTTATCATTCAAAAAGTTCAGTTTTGTTCCGAATTCAAACTGACTGGCATGCTCAGGATCAAAAGTAATTCTTCTGGTTTCTCCTGTGCTTTGATCTATTGCTTCAGAAGGAGCCACGTTACTAAAACCATCCATATAATTAGCAAAAATCGAAACCTTATCGATAATTGGCTGATACACCACTCCAAATTTTGGGGAAAGTGCCGTCTGACTATTACTATCGTTTTCAAACTGATCTATACGTAAACTGGCCATTACCGACAAAGCAGGAGTGATATTCAAAACATTGGAAACGTATGCACTATAAATATCTTCTTTAGTATGGATATTATTTCTTTCTATATTTTCCAGCAAACCATCAACAGCAGCAGTAGAAAGAATTCCACTATCTCCATCTGTGATATAATTTTCCTGCTCGAAGATTCCGAAAACACTTTCGTTTACATTTTGTAAACTGGCATTTCCAATATAAACACTGCCATTGCCTACATACCCGGTTCCATTATCTATTACTTCTCTCTGAAAGTAATCAAGGCCGGCGACCATTCTATTTCTCATACCAAAGATCTCAAAGTCACCAATGAAGTTCTGCTGAAAATCTGTTGTAAGGGTGGTTGAATTCTGATTGTTCATAAACCTAGTAAATACAACGCCTTCATCCAAACCTTCCACAAATCTAGTGCCTTCATATAAATATGAATAATAGCCTTTGGATTTGGCACTACCACGTGAAATTACTGTTTGCGAAGTCCATTCATCTGAAAGTTTATAATTCATCTGCCCCTGAAGACTATAGGTAGGATTTTCCAGAGTTAGATCATTGCTGGTGTACGATCTGTTTGTGTCATAATTCAGCTCATCAATATTGGTCGCTGTTAAAGGTGCTCCCCTATCTAAGAAAAGCATGGTGGGATTAGTAGACTTCCCATTATAAAATTCAGTATTCACAAGAAATGAGAGACGATCGTTTACCTTGTAGCTGAATGACGGCGCAATAAAAAATGATTTTGAAAACCCGGCATCCTGAAATGAGTTTTTTGTTTGATAGGCCGTATTTACTCGTAAAGCGATATCACCTTCTTCATCTAATGGAGTATTAATATCTGCCGCAACCCTGTTAAGGCCAAAACTTCCCAGGGTATAACTTATATTCCCCCCAAAATAATCGTAAGGTTTCTTTGTAGTAATATTAATTAAACCTCCGTAAGAGATTAGACTGCTTCCATATAAAGTACCAGAAGGACCTTTTATAACCTCAATATTTTCAATATTGGCGGGATCCGGGCTACCGTTAGTAATCGCCGGCAATCCATTTACAAGGTTTGGCTGCACAGGAAAACCTCTTAACGAGTAATAACCAGCTCCATCTCCACCTCTACCTGTAGATTCCCAGAGCTTGGTAATTCCTGAGCTATTCTTTAAAGCATCATCAAAACTGGTCACGATCTGCTCGTTAAGGATTTCAGCAGTAATATTGTCATAAACCTGTGGGTTTTCAATATTCTTTAAAGGCAATTTTGAAACGTAAGCACTCTTCTCACGGTTAAATTTATTGGCATTTCCGTTACCATTGATCACCACCTCATTTAATTCCTCTTCACTTACTTTCAAGACTATATTTGGTAATTGCGTTGTTGCTCCTCCCTCAATAGAAATAGCTATTTGTTGTGATTTAAATCCTATATAGGAAATTCGTAGCAGGTAATTCCCTTCGGGTACATTATTTATATTAAAAGAACCATTGGTATTGGTTCTGGTTCCGATGCTGGCTCCCTCAATATTTATATTCGCTTCAGAGACGGCCTCATTCTTTTCACTAGTGACCACGCCTTTTATATTTCCTGAATTCTGCGCAAATCCAGTATAGGTTATAAGCAATATTAGTAATAGTATTTGTCGGTTCATTATTGGTTAATTTTATTTAGACTTATTATAAATAGAACCGCAAATCTATCATCACAGAATGAAAAATAAAAGCTTATTTAGATTTATTTTAAATAAAATTATTGAATCATTTGTCACCCAAACACTTATAAAACCATTCATAAAGAATTTTTATAACTCAAACAGAAAATTTAATTGGTAATTAAATTTAGTAACCCGGGTTTCTACTACTTTTGACTTTTCAAATTAAAATCTATGATTAAGCTTATCGTAACCGATGTTGATGGGACTTTACTGAACGACAACCACGAGTTACATCCAGATTTCTGGAAAATTGAAGAGCAACTTACTAAAAAGGGGATTTTATTTTCTATTGCCAGCGGTCGCCAGTTTTATAATCTAGCATCAAAGTTTGAAAAAATAAAAGATCGCACTATGTTCTTTGCTGAAAATGGAACCTACGTTTCTCACAAAGGCAAAGAGTTATACGTAAATCCCATAGAAAAAGCTGCAGCTATTGATTTTATTAAATTGGGACGAAAACTTGAAAATACCAATTTGGTTTTGTGCGGAAAAGAATCTGCATACATCGAAACCAAAGATGAAGAATTTAGAAATGAGATCTCTAAATTCTATGAACGCTTACAAGTGGTAGATGATCTAACCATGGTAGAGGACACCTATTTAAAGGTGACCCTGTGTAATTTTAATGGGGTGGAAGATAATACATTCCCACATTTTGTAAATTATACAGACAGGTATAAAGTTGCCATAGCTGCTAAAGTATTTATAGATATTACTTCGCTGAATGCGAACAAAGGAAACGCTATAAAAGGCATCCAAAAAGAACTAAATATCTCTCCGGAAGAAACCCTTGTTTTTGGGGATTATTTAAATGATTTAGAAATGATGCAAGTGGCAAAACACAGCTATGCCATGAAAAATGCGCATCCCGAAATTATTCAGGCCAGTAATTTCGTTACCAGCCATGATAATAATGATAATGGGGTACTAAGAACAATAGAATCTCTAGGCTTATTAAATGCCTAATTCACGATGATATTGGTCTTATCTACACCGGTATTTCCTGTCACCGGATCGTAGGCATAGATCAATACTTCATAAAGTCCTTTATCCAGTGATAAATCTGCTTGAAAAGTACTCTCCTTATTTTTCTGGTTCATTTCAATTTCTTCTGAAATACCTTCTGAGTTCCTAAGGATTGCTTTTACTTCGTACTGACTGGCATCCCAAATCCCATCTTCAGTTACGGGACAGCCACACATCATTACGATATTGGCCTTTATTTCGATTTTTTCAGTAGAAGCCAATCTTTCATGAGTTTGCGGACTTAAAATATCTACGACAAATCCGGGAATATCGAGCACCACGCCATCTCCCTTAATATGTTTTCCCGGTATTACCCATAGCTGAGTACTGCTCATAACCTGAGCCTGTTTTTTATTTACAGGAGCATAAGCCTCCACAGTAATAAATTTAGGCTGTTGTATATCCAACAATGCATTAAAGCCTGCAGTTTTATCATCTGAAAGCATCTCATTACGCTTCCGGTCCTGTTTCATAATCTTTTCGGTGTTTCCGGTACTTCCCGAAGTAATACCTTCTACTAGAATTTCTCCTGTTAAAGCATCTTTGACCAAAATTTTAGCTCCACCGATAGAGGAACCAATAAATTTAGCATCTTTCGCCTTCGCCCTTATCATGATACTGGTTTCCTGTGCGATTGAACTGAAAGCAAATAATACAAAAGTAAAAGCACAAAAAAACCGGTAAAAATTAAAACCTTTCATAGCATTAATGTTTACCGGCTAATATAATTAAAATCTGATTTAATTAAGCTTTGGCTAATTCTGCTTCAGCATTTTTCGAAGCTATATTTTTAAAGTTTTTAGGATCTTCCTGATATTTCTGAATATAACCTTCAAGTGTGTTTATTTCCTCCTGAGTAAGATCATTTGCTTTCATATTCTGAGTAAGATTAATCCATGGCTTCCCTTTTCCGTAATCATATTCGCCAAATACCATAAACGGAGTTCCGTTTTTTGCAATTTTAGATCCTTCTACATCCCACATGTTCGCCCAGTCAAAGATATATTTTGCATCATCCATGTATAAACGTACACATCCATGACTCGCAGGATATCCCGGTAATGCATATTGATGCACCCCTACCCCTTCAAAATTCATAAAATTGAAATAATATGGTAATATCCATGATTCATCTACAGTACTCACCTTACGCTTGGCTTTATAATTTCCATAATTCAAACCATTAGGAGTTCTCGTAGAATTTTTACCGGTACTAACCGGACCCCATTTTACTAATTCTCCATTTTCATATAATCCGAAAGCCTGAACTCTTTGAGAAATAAGCACCGTCTTTGGGATACACTGTAAAAAGCTTACTGTTTCAGGAAACGGACTGTAGGCGTTAAATTCATCTGAAGAACATTCTGGAATTACAATAGGCCTCTTGGGTCTTAACCTGTTTTTCTCAATACGATTTAAGGCTAATATTGTTTTTAATTCCCCTTCAGTATAAGTAGTAATAAGACTATCTATTTGTTCTTTCGTTTTAAGTGAATCGATAGAATATCTTATCTCTTTCTTATATGTTTCAGGAGTACTCTTTGTCACCGGATTCTTCATACTCACCTTTTCTGATTGAGAAACCGAAGGTTCTACAACTTGAGTTTTAGAATTACATGCGTAAAAAAATATACTCATTATGATTAGCAGGGAAATATTCCTGAAGACAGTTAAGGGTTTCATTGATTGTAGTAGTTTGATTTATCTTTATGAAATTACCTTAGAACACCCTTAGAAACTGCCAATAATGCGTTAAGGCTTTGTTTACTTTATGATAATTAACCAATTTTAGGAAGCATCTTTTGAATATTTGCTTAAATTTTTCAGAAAAATTAACTTTTTTTATAATTCATGTTTTCAAAAAGTTACTTTTAATGAGGTTAATCTGAAAATCATGAGCAGTAGAAGAAATTTTATTAAGAGATCAGGACTACTACTTGGTGCTGCTGTTCTCCCTTTTCCAGGTTGTATCGCTGCAGAATCTAAAGAAAAGCTAGGAATTGCACTTGTAGGACTGGGATACTATAGCAGAGATCTTCTTGCCCCTGCTCTTCAGCTCACAGATCATTGTGAGTTAAAAGGAATCGTCACAGGAAGCCAGGAAAAAATTCCGGTCTGGCAAAAAAAATATGGAATCAAAGATTCCAATGTATATAACTACCAAAATATGCATGAAATTTCGAATAATGATGAAATAGATGTAATATATATCGTCCTACCCACTGGTCTTCATGCTAAATATGCAATTAAGGCTGCCAATACCGGGAAACATGTTTGGTGTGAAAAACCAATGGCCAGAACAGCAAATGAATGTCAACAGATTATTGAAGCCTGTAATAAAAACCGGGTAAAACTTTCCATTGGCTATAGAATGCAGCATGAGGTTAATACTCAAACAATCATGAAATGGGCTAAAACACAACCTTATGGTGAGATCCAGCAAGTCATTTCTGAAGCTGGATATAATGGAGGAAGCATCAATCCCTGGAAACTTAAAAAAGAAATGGGAGGTGGTGCAATCTACGATATGGGTGTCTATTCAATTAATGCAGCGAGATACTCTACCGGGCTTGAACCAATAGCGGTAACTGCAAAACAAAGCACGAACCGACCAGATATCTTTACAGAAGTTGACGAGACTACAAGTTATAAAATGGAATTTCCAAACGGAATTATAGTGGACGGAAAGACCAGTTTTGGTGAAAGTCTTAATAACCTGGAGGTGACCACAAAAAATGGCTGGTATTATTTGAGACCTATGCAATCCTATTCCGGTGTACGTGGGAAAACCAGCAATGGAAAAATTCTTACTCCTATGCGCAAAAATCAGCAGGCTGTTCAAATGGACGATGATGCGCTGGCAATTTTGAATAATACTGAAGTGCTGGTTTCTGGTGAAGAAGGAATGAAGGATATTCATATTGTAGAGAAGATCAATAAGGCCTCCGCCACCGGCCAACGAATCCAGATTTAAAATTTTTACATTTAAATTTTGCTGAATAATCTATTCATCGTAATATTGCAATATATAATTTTCCGCATGGGTGTAACCAGAACAGATTTATTCACAATAGAACAGAATGAGCTTGCAGTTTTAGCCAAAGCCTTTGCACATCCGGCACGTATTGCTATTCTAGAATATCTATTAGAATCTAATAAATGTATAAATGGTGATCTGGTGAACGAGCTCGGTCTGGCTCAGGCAACGATCAGTCAGCATCTAAGAGAGCTTAAAAATGCCGGACTTATTCAGGGAAATATTGAAGGTGCTTCCATGAGCTATTGTATAAATGCTGAAAAATGGTATAGCGTACAAAAACTTTTTAATGGTTTGTTTGATAAAATCCAGAATTGTGATTCTGGAGAATGCTGCTAAAAAAATTTACTAATAACTATCGTAATAATACGATAAATAGATAATAAGATTATGAAACTTTCAGAATTTACTAAACATTTAAACAAATTAAAAGAAATCATTTTCCAGCTTCCTAACGGCCAGCTCGTACCAGAGCATTTTCATGTAACTGAAGTTGGAAAAATCAGCAAACAGTTTATAGACTGTGGTGGAACATTGAGACATGAAGAAAAAATATCTTTTCAGTTATGGGAAGAGAATGATTATAACCATCGTCTGCATCCTGAAAAACTGGTGAATATCATTGAGCTTGCGAAAAATAAATTGAATTTGCCTGATGCTGAAATAGAAGTGGAGTACCAGGGTGAAAGCATTAATAAATTTGGTTTAGACGTCAAAGAGGAAGGCTTTATTTTAACCAACACTCAAACCGACTGCCTGGCAAAAGAAGATTGTGGCATCCCGGTATCAAAACCTAAAGTAAAATTATCTCAATTACAAAACTCCGGCTGCTCTCCAAAATCAGGCTGTTGCTAAAAAAATAGATATGCATCATCTAAAACTTTATCCTGAATTGAACGAAAAATTGAAGGAACTAGAAAATCTCGATATTCCTGAAAACCGAAAAAAAATTCTTCAACCGCTCATTGAATATATTCAACAAAAAAAAGATGCTAAAGAAAATATTAAGCTCAACTTCATTTGTACGCATAACTCCAGGCGCAGCCAGTTAGCACAGATATGGGCAAAAGTGATTTCGGAATATAAAGGCATAGAAGTTCAATGTTTTTCTGGCGGAACAGAAGAAACGGCTTTTTTTATAAATGCAATTAACGCACTAAGACGAGCAGGATTTAAAATAGATTCTAAGCCTGGTGAAAATCCAGAATTTGAAGTAGGTTTTTCTAAAAACAGTCAACCGCTTAAATGTTATTCTAAAGTTTATGAGGCCCTGGGAAATCCTTCAAAAAATTTTGCTGCAATAATGACTTGTTCTCATGCTGATGAAAACTGTCCTTTTATTCCAGGTTCTGAAGTCAGAATCGCCCTTGATTACAAGGATCCAAAAGAATTTGACAATACTCCAAAAGCTCAGGAAAAGTATAGTGAGCGCAGTGATCAAATTGGTTCAGAGATGATCTATGTATTTGAAAATATAAGTTAATATGGCGAGAAAACTAAACTACCTGGATAAAAACCTCACTTTGTGGATCTTTCTGGCCATGGGAATTGGTGTTGGATTAGGCTATTTTATCCCTTCGATTCCTGAAAATATTAATTCTTATAGCTCGGGAGCGACAAATATACCCATAGCCATTGGCCTTATTCTTATGATGTATCCTCCATTAGCCAAGGTAAAGTATAGATTATTGCCAAAAGTGTTTAAAAATGTGAAGATTCTAAGTATTTCTTTGATACTTAACTGGATCATTGGTCCGTTTCTTATGTTTTTTCTCGCGATCATCTTTCTACAGGATCATCCTGAATACATGGTTGGACTTATTTTAATAGGTCTTGCCAGGTGCATCGCTATGGTATTGGTATGGAATGACCTGGCAGAAGGAAGTAGCGAATATGGCGCCGGTCTGGTTGCTTTAAACAGCATTTTTCAGGTGTTTGCCTATAGTTTTTATGCCTGGCTGTTTATCACCTGGCTTCCACCCTTCTTTGGATTTGAAAGCGCTATTGTAGATATTTCTATCGCAACCGTTGCGGAAAGTGTTGCCATTTACCTGGGAATCCCTTTTGCTCTGGGAATTTTGAGCAGGCTAATTTTAGTAAATATAAAAGGAGAAGAGTGGTATGACACCAAATTTATACCAACGATTTCACCCTTAACTTTAATCGCGCTTCTATTTACAATTATTTTAATGTTCTCTTTAAAAGGAGAACTTATTGTAGAAATCCCGATGGATGTGGTAAGAATTGCTATTCCCCTATTAATTTATTTCAGCCTGATGTTTCTTATTAGTTTCTTTATGAGCAAAGCCATTGGTGCTTCTTACGATAAGAATGCCTCTATTTCTTTCACCGCTGCCGGAAATAATTTTGAACTGGCAATCGCTGTGGCAATCGCGGTATTTGGATTGAATAGCGGACAGGCTTTTGCGGGCGTCATAGGCCCGTTGGTAGAAGTTCCGGCATTAATATTATTGGTAAGAGTCTCCTTTTGGTTGAAGAAGAAATTTTACAAAAATGAATATCAATTCAAATAAAATGTGAGCCCTAAATAGATATTACTTAGACCTAAGGAAAAGACCAGCGAGTTGGTCGAAGCATCATTAATTCCCTCCTCTTGCCTATCTGTATGAGTAAATTGAAGAGCTCCCAAATTCGCATCTATTGAAAATTTATCTGACAATAAATATGTTATACCCGGCCTTAATGCAATACCATAGCGATCCCGGATGGTTTCTATGCAATTAAGACAGTCATTCTCACTTTCATCATTTTCATACCAAATCCGGCTATATTCCAATGAACCGGTGAGGTTGATAGCAAATGATTCTGAGATACCAATGTACTTTTGCAAAGATGGAGCTATGGTAATGGCATTATTTGTCGACTCCTGAAGATTATCAGACTGCGAATACTTATTAGAGTTATAATTATATCCTAATAGCAAGCCGGCGGCTAAATTATCATTAATAAAATAGGCCGCCTTTGGTCTAATTGTAAATCCAAAATTTTTGGTTTCATAAGATTCATATTCTGAATTCGAAGAATTAAATCCGATAGCACCTCCCAGACTCCAGGTGCCTTTTTCAATCAAAAAATTATCTGGTTCTTCCTGAGCAGACGCAAATAAACTAAGGAATAGCAAAATAATTATCATCAATAGAGTTTTCATATAAATAGATTTTGGCTGACAATGATATGAAAAATCGAAGAATATTCATATCGGTTACGCATAAAAAATAAATATAAATATACCTATCTGATTTTAAGAATCTTAATCATATTTTCAGTAGATCATCTAAATTGAGATTTTTAGTAAACATATTCAATGTTCCATCCATATTTTTAGGCCACTCTTCTTTTGGTCTGTCCCAGTAGAGCTCGATGCCATTGCCATCTGGATCATTCAGATAGATAGCTTCGGAAATACCATGATCTGCGGCTCCAGTTATTGGATAAGCTTTTTCAAATAATCTTTTTGTTACTTCCGAAAGGTCTTTTCTTGTGGGATAAAGGATCGCGGCGTGAAACAAGCCTACGCCAGATTTTGAAGCTTTCCCTGCACCTTCACTATGCCAGGTATTTAAGCCAATGTGATGATGATAACCCCCGGCCGAAAGAAAAACTGCATGATCACCTATTCGCTGGGTGATCTCAAAACCCAGAATATCCCGGTAAAAACCCAGCGCGTTTTCAATATTCGAAACTTTTAGGTGTACATGGCCAATTCTCGTTTCATTAGGCACTTTATACATTTTAGACATGGTATTTTTCTTTAAATTTAAGTAAGAATCAATAATTGGTGTGTACTGATTAATAAAAGCTAAGTTATGGAAGACAGGAAAAAATTAGATTGGAGCAGCTTTACGGTTAATATTCCATTAGATATCTCAAAAGATAAGATCATTGAAGCATGGATGACTCCGAAAGCATTGGAGAACTGGTTTTTGCGATTAGCAGAATTTTCTACTCCAAGCGGTGAAAAAAGAAAACGTGAAGAAAAGATACAGCCAGGCGATTCATACAGATGGCAGTGGTACGGTTGGCCGGAAAGCACTGAAGAACATGGAAAAATTTTAAATCCGGAACAGGGGGAATTTCTGAGATTCGTGTTTGGAAAATCCGGTATCGTTGGGATTAAAATAGTTGAAGAAAATAAACAGACCATTCTAAGATTAATTCAGGAAAATATTCCACAAGATGAAGAATCCAGAATGAATTTTTTTGTGGGTTGTAAAACAGGATGGACTTTTTATTTGCTCAATCTAAAATCTATTTTACTCAACGGGCCAGATTTAAGAAATAAGCGCAGTGAACTACAAATGGATTAGCCTTCTATATAACCAAAGCTCTAGTTGTTATTTTTTGATTATCGCCTTTTTTATGAGCTCATATTCTTCAAAATTATATACTTAAACTTCAAAAAATCTTAATACAGGTCTAAATAAAAAAAGTCCTTGCCCTTGTCTCAATTCTTTTACTCATTTTTATTTTACCAATTTACGTGTGAATTTTAAGAACCAGCAAGAAGTTTGAGACTTACAAGATTGAAAATATTGAAAAAGTAAATTTTAGAGAGCATTATTCCATGTTTTGAATGTGGGGAAACGAATTGAAATAATAGTTAAGCCTACCGGTTTAAATTCTATTTTTGAATAGACATCCCAAAAATTACCTTTTTCATGAAATTGAGATCTGTTTTACTACTCCTATCGCTTGTTATTTCCTGTAATGTATTTTCTCAAAGTACAGCATCTAAACAGGTATGCACTTTCACTATCCAGGCACCTCAGCTTGATACGGTCAAAAAGATCTGGATCTATTTGCCAAAAACGTATAAATCTTCAGATAAAAAATATCCGGTGATCTATATGCACGATGCACAAAACCTTTTTGATATTGAAAGCTCTTATGTTGGAGAATGGAAAGTAGACGAAAGCCTTGATAGCATTCGGGAACCTGAAGCTATTATCGTGGGAATTGAACATGGAGGTGATAAGCGAATTAATGAACTGACGCCTTTTTCCCATGAAAAATATGGTGGTGGAAAGGCCGATGTATATCTTGATTTTCTCGTGGAGAATTTGAAACCATATGTAGACAGCACTTATAGAACACTGCCAGATTATGAAAATACAGGGATTTTCGGTTCTTCGCTAGGTGGACTTTTTTCTTTTTATGCCGCTCTAAAATATCCTGAGACCTTTGGAATGGCTGGAGTTTATTCTCCTTCTTTCTGGTTTAGTGATAAAATTTATGATGCCACCAGGAATGCTGAATTAAATTCCAACACAAAATTCTACTTTTTGGCTGGCACTGCAGAATCTGAAGAAATGGTGCCGGACATTGAAAAAATGATCACGCTTTTAGGCGAAAAAGGTTTGAAATCATCAAATTATATGGTGAAATTTGTAGAAGACGGTGAACATAACGAGGCGCTCTGGAGGGAGAATTTTACTGAAACTTATCTTTGGTTGATGAAAAAATAATTAAACTAATATGAAGAATATTTTCACGTTTTTTGTCTGCTTTGTTATATTCAATCAAGCAAACGCTCAGGTAGCTACAGATTCAGAAATATATAAACAATTGAAGTCTCGAGACAGCTTATTATTTGACGTTGGATTTAATCATTGCAAAATTGATGAATATAAAAACTTTATAAGCGACGACCTGGAATTCTATCACGACCAGGGTGGATTGAGTACCACTAAAGGTAATTTTCTGCAAGCTATACGAGATAATATTTGTTCTAATCCTGATAAAAAACCTTTACGAAAACTTATGGTTGGGAGTCTCGAAATTTTCCCCTTATATAAGGATAGTAGATTATATGGAGCAATTCAAAATGGAATCCATGATTTTTATATCAAAGAGCCAAATATTAAAGCATACAAAACCAGTTCTGCAAAATTTACGCATGTCTGGATACTTGAAAATGATAAATGGATGCTAAAACGTGTTTTAAGTTATGATCACAAAAGCCCGGAATAATTATGAAAAAAATAAACGTAAAAGAGAAATTAGAGAAATTTTCAGATTACTGGAGTCCAAGAATTGTAGGGGAGCTTAATGGCCAGCAGGTAAAACTTGCAAAATTAAAAGGTGAATTTATCTGGCACTCTCATGAAGAAGAAGATGAAATGTTTTGGATTGTAAAAGGAAAACTAAAAATTGAATTCAAGGATAAAATTGTTGAAATTAAAGAAAATGAGTTTTTTATAGTACCCCGTGGAGTTGAACATAAACCTATAGCAGAAGATGAAGTTCATGTGATGCTATTTGAGCCGGCATCTACAAAACATACAGGGAATGAAAAACACAGACTTACGAATAATGATCAGGAACATCTTTAGTTAATACCTTCTCATTTCTAAAATTCTAATTTTTGTATATTAGGTTGAAAATCAGGATCATTTCTAACTAACACTCACTAAATGAAAAAGATCAACTTCTTAATTTTTCTTTTTGCCGTAGGACTATTTGCACAAGATCAGCAAAAACCAAAAGAGTATAGTATTGAACAGTTTTATGAGAATACGCGTATTGGCGGCGGGAGTTTCTCTGCTAATGAATCTAAGCTCCTTATAAGCAATGATGAATCCGGAATTTTTAATTTGTACGAGATTAATATTTCTGATGGAAGTCAAAAAGCTATTACCACATCTGATCAGGAATCATTATTTGCGGTAGATTATGTTCCCAATTCCAGTGATATTTTATATTCCGCAGATAAAGGAGGAAATGAAATAAGTCATCTTTATCTATTAAAACCTGATGGAACTTCTAAGGAATTAACCACCGGAGAAAATGAAAAGGTGAATTTTGCAGGTTGGAGCACAGATAAATCCACTATGTATTATTTGTCTAACAAAAGAGATCCACAATTTTTCGATCTGTATAAAATGGAGATTGGCAAATGGGAACCGAATATGCTCTATGAGAATAATGAAGGTTATTCTGTTTCAGAGGTATCCAGTTCAGGAAAATTTCTGATTTTGTCAAAACCTATTACAACCAGCGAGAATAAACTTTTCTTATTGAATAGAGAGAGTGAAGAAATGACCGAAATTTCTAAACCCGGTTTCAACTATAGCCCAACGGGATTCAGTAAAGATGAAACAGAGCTTTATTACACCACTAATCATGGTGGAGAATTTAGCCGTTTAATGTCTTTCAATTTAGACACAAAAGAATCTCAGGTACTTTATGAAACCAATTGGGATGTGATGTATAGCAATCTTAGCGAGAATGATACTTATAGGGTGATCGCTCTTAATGAAGATGGTGCTAACAAACTAATTTTATGGAAAAACGCCAGTCAGACTCCTATGGAACTTCCTGAAATTAAAGATGGTAATATAGTTTCTGCCAGTTTTTCTGAAAGTGAAGAGCTTTTAAGACTCACTGTAGGAACTTCAAAAACTCCTAATAATATCTATGTTTATGATATTAAGTCTAAAGAACTTAAGAAATTAACCAATACCTTGAATCCGGAAATTGATCCTAAAGATCTTGTTTCAGCTGAAGTTGTGAGATATAAGTCTTTCGACGGACTGGAAATACCTGCCATTTATTATAAGCCTCTTAATGCTTCCGCAGAAAATAAAAAACCTGCCTTGGTATGGGTGCATGGTGGACCTGGCGGACAGTCCAGAGTAGGATATTCTGCGCTTATACAATATATAGTAAACCATGGATATGCAGTTTTAGCGGTGAATAACAGAGGTAGTAGTGGTTATGGTGCAAGTTTCTACAAAATGGATGATAAGAATCATGGTGAAAAAGATCTTCAGGATGTAATTTATGGCAAAAAGTGGCTGGCCTCACAGGATTATATCAATAAAGACCAGATTGGAATTATAGGTGGCAGTTACGGTGGTTACATGACCATGGCCGCGATGACCTTTGAGCCAGACGAGTTTGAAGTTGGGGTTAACATTTTTGGGGTAACTAACTGGTTGCGTACGCTACGATCTATTCCTCCTTACTGGGAATCTTTCAAAAACGCCCTTTATGAGGAATTGGGAGATCCCACCACGAAAGATTCCATAAGACTTAGAAAAATTTCACCTTTATTTCATGCTGAAAATGTAAAGAATCCAATCATGGTTTTACAGGGTGCAAATGACCCGCGAGTGCTCCAGGTGGAATCTGATGAGATTGTGGAGGCTGTAAAAGCGAACGACGTTCCTGTTGAATATATGGTATTCCCGGATGAAGGTCATGGTTTTATTAAAAAAGAAAATGAGATTAAAGGCTACAGGCAGATCCTGACTTTTCTTGATAAGTATTTGAAAGACGAGGATGTTACTATGCCTGAAAAAGCTTTAAAAGATTAGTTTAGCAAGATGCCATAAAACAGGTAATATCCAGTAATAATTATATTTTTAATTCTTGAAAGTACCTTCCCGGATATTACCTGTTATCGTTTTCGCACAATTCTGCTGCACTTCTCTATGGTTTGCAGGCAACGCAGTAATGAATGACCTACTTCTTGAATTCAACCTGAATTCTGAAGCCTTAGGCCACCTAACATCTGCAGTTCAATTCGGATTTATATCAGGAACCCTAAGCTTTGCCTTTCTTACAATTTCAGACAGGTTTTCACCTTCAAAGGTTTTCTTTCTTTGCGCCTTATTAGGAGCTTTATTTAATCTGGGGATCTTAGTTGAAAACAATACGCTTGTAAGCCTGATAATATTCAGATTTTTAACTGGGTTTTCACTTGCCGGAATCTATCCCGTGGGAATGAAAATCGCTGCAGATTATTATGATAAAGGCCTTGGAAGATCTCTAGGCTATCTTGTGGGAGCTTTGGTTCTGGGAACAGCTTTTCCACATTTATTAAAAGTTTTTTCCGGATATATAGATCTACAGTGGAGATCGGTGATCATCTTTACATCAATCCTGGCAGCTATCGGTGGTATTTTAATTGTATTATTGGTTCCAGATGGTCCTTACAGGTCAAAAAGAACCAAACCCGATCTTAAGCTTGCTTTCAAGGTTTTTAAAAATTCAAATTTTAGAGCGGCCGCTTTTGGATATTTCGGGCATATGTGGGAGTTGTATGCGTTCTGGGCTTTTGTTCCGATAATTTTGAATTTCTATAAGCAATTTCATCCGGAAGCAAATTTTAGTATATCCCTCATCTCATTTTTAATAATTGGATCTGGCGGACTGGCTTGTGTTGCAGGAGGATATATTTCAGAAAAATTTGGGACTAAAAATACCGCAAGTTCGGCATTGCTATTATCAGGAATTTGTTGCCTCCTCTCCCCGTTTATATTTTATTTTAATTCTGAAATCCTACTTATCGCCTTTTTTATTTTCTGGGGATTAGTAGTAGTCGCAGACTCCCCGTTATTTTCTACCCTCGTTGCTCAAAATGCTTCTGCTAACTCACGAGGAACTGCATTAACCATTGTTAATTGTATTGGTTTTACTATTACAATTTTCAGCATACAACTATTGAATTTCCTGAATGGTCTTTTATCTCCGGCACTAATTTTTATCTTTCTGGCACTCGGTCCAATTTTTGGGTTGGCCGCTTTATTTTATAGGAAAAGAAGTCTACATTAAACTTCCGTTTTTCTTTTAATGCATATCCGTTTTCTGACCTGAAAATTTATTCGTCTCCCATAATTTATTTGACTTCGACGAATCTTCGATTTCATGGTCTTAATATCATGTTATTTATATTGATATGAAATTCTGAAACAAGTTCAGAAGAACCTCATTTATAGGTTTGACATACTTTACTCAAAAACAATTTTATTATTAATTTCAGTAAAAACATTTTTTAAATAAAGCATTAACTTTATTACAAGTATCTCCTGTTTTTTTAAATTGAAATCATATGAAAATAGAAGCGAATTCACCAGATGAGTATCTCGAAAATGTTCCCGAGGAAAGAAAAGAACCTATGGTTAAATTACGCTCGGTAATCAAGGATAATCTTCCGCTGGGTTTTGAAGAGACCATGAGCTATGGAATGATAGGCTATGTGGTGCCTCACTCCATATATCCAGATGGTTATCATTGTGATACTTCCCTCCCCCTTCCATTTATGAATCTGGCATCACAAAAAAATTATATCGCAGTATATCATCTAGGAATATATGCAAACAATGAGATGCATACTTGGTTTATAAATGAATTCAAGAAAAGGACTGGGAAAAAACCCGATATGGGGAAAAGTTGTATAAGATTGAAGAATATAGAAACAATTCCTTATGATTTAATAGGAAATCTTTCCTCAAAAATAACTCCACAGGAATGGATCGCTACCTATGAGAATAATGTAAAAAAGAAATAAAGAAACCATGAAGATATTAATAGTTGGAGCCAACGGAACTATTGGTAAAAAAGTAACAGCATCCCTTGCAGATAAGCACGAAATTATAAAAGTGGGTAAAAATTCGGGGCAATACCAGGTAGAAATTTCAGATGCTGTGTCTATTGAAGAGATGTTCAAAAAATCGGGAAAAGTAGACGCTATTGTGTGTATAGCCGGTGATGCTAAATGGGATAAATTTAATAATCTTTCTGAAGAAGATTTCTACATTGGTATTAAGAGTAAATTAATGGGTCAGGTAAATCTGGTAAGAATTGGCCAGAACTATATAAATCCCGGTGGTTCATTCACGCTTACAGCAGGAATTCTGGCAGATCATCCGGTAGATAAAACAACCAGTGCTGCAATGGTAAATGGCGGCATTCACAGTTTTGTGAAAGCAGTCGCTCTTGAACTTGAAAATGGCCTTAGAATTAATGCCGTTTCCGCAGATTTAGTGGAAGATGCGAAAGAGAAATATGAAGATTATTTCCCCGGACATACACCTGTACCGATGGACAAAGTGGCAGACGGATATAAGAAATCTATTCTCGGTAAAGTTAATGGAGAAATTATTAAGATCGTGGCCTGATGGAGTTTCTAATTTTAACAGGGTGCTTCTATGCTTGTTAAAGCTTCCTTAAGACATAACTTCATTTTCTTAAAGCTTTGGTAGTTTGGATATATGGGCATAGTTTTCGCAGTTCCATAAACGAAATCATAAAATAAGAAAAATGAAAAAGTTTTTTAGTAGTCTGTTATTTGTAGTCGCAGTAGGAACAGCCTCCGTAACGGCTCAATCTACTACAATGCCGCAACAACAGGAAAAAATAGAAGTAAGTGATGCTGAATTAACTCAATTCGCAGACGTATTTCAAAAAATGAGAATGATGAACCAGGAAGCTCAGAAAGAAATGATGACTGTGGTTCAGGAGAAAAATTTTGAACTTCAAAGATTCAATGAGATTCACCAGGCTAATATGGATCCAAATAAAGAGGTAGAAACTACTGATGCAGAAGATAAAAAATACAAAGCAGTTGTTTCTCAACTTGAAGAAATGCAGCCTGAATTACAAAAAAAGATGCAGGAAGTAATTTCTGAAAGTGACCTTAGTATGGAAAGATACCAGCAACTTGCAATGGCTCTTCAGTCTGATGCTTCTCTTCAGCAAAGACTTCAGGAGATCATGAAAAGTTAGAAATCATTGTACAGTATAATTTTAAAGCAGGCTTAACAGCCTGCTTTTTTATTTTATAGACTAAAGTAGATTCCTTCAAATATTTTAAGTCTATTTTAAAACATGAAAGTATCAAAGGCATCAATTTTGTTGTATTTTGAGAAAGAATAATTTTATATGACAGACATTTTAAGAAGAACAATTTATTTTATCAGTTTTTTGATATTTCTACCCGTTTGTCATGCCCAGCAATCCACCATGCAACAAAAAGACAGTTTAGAATTCAGCAATAAAATTGTACCCGACATTATTTGGAGAGAAACCTACGTAGCGCTTTCTCATTATCCCGAATTGAAGGACACCCCTATAGAAATTAGGTTTAAAAAGAAAATTAAGAAGTCCTTTATGCAGGCTCAGCCAAAAATTAGCGGACTTCTGAAGAATAGAAAAAACCGAAGTTATTTTATTTTTATCAATGAAAAATTTAAAATTGAAGATGAAGTATTTGATGTTACCACAGTACCTTCAGAAGTTTTAATTGGATGGATTGGTCACGAACTTGGCCATATAATGGATTACAGGGATAGATCTGCTGCTAACCTGGTTTGGTTTGGCGCAAAATATATAACCTCCAAAAATTATATACGGGAAGCAGAAAGAGCTGCAGACACTTATGCCGTAAATCACGGTTTAGGAGAACAGATTATTGCTACCAAAGACTTTATTCTTAATCACTCTAAGCTATCAGAAACTTATAAAAACAGAATTCAAGATCTTTATTTATCCCAGGAAGAAATTATGGTGTTAATTAATGAAGTTCATGAAGAAACAAATTAAAGGATATAGCACTATATTTTGTTTAAGAATTATCCCATCACCCTGAATTTAATTGACTTCGTCTAATCTTCGTCTTCAGGATTTCCACTTATTATATTGATAATAATGCTATAAGAGATTGTGAAAGTAGTTCAGGATGAATTTTCCCTAGCAGGTTATGATTATCTAATGACTTTCATCATTAATTTATAGTGCATCCTGGTCTTTCAGGAATTTTTGCCATTCAAGTAGCTTTTCTTCGTTCATCACTTTTTCCATCTTAACCTGCCCTCCTTTTTTCTTATTATGGGCATTCCATTCGTGAAACATATTCGGATCAATGGTAGTTAGCTTAACTCCTTTTAATGCCTTGCCTCTGGCAACTTTATAATTCTTATTTGCATCCTTTAGTGCATTATCCAGTGCTTCAGCTAATTCTTCATCGGTAGCATTGGGGTTATCTTCAGTTCCAAGATACCAGTAGTGATAATATTCTCCATCATCAGCCCTTTTTGCAGCAACTACAAATTCGGGAATTCTAATATCATATTGATTTTCCAACTCCTGCACCGCATCATTCATTTTATTTACTGAAAGTTGAGAACCCACAACGTTTAGAAAGAATTTGGTCCTTCCGGTAATTTTAATCTCATTCTTCTCTTTATCTGTAAACTTAATGGTATCCCCAATGAGATATCTCCATGCCCCACTAACCGTTGAAATAAGAAGTACATAATCTTCCTCTTCATTCACGTCTGCTAGTGAAATTACCGGAGCATCATTAGTTATAGATCCATCCTGATTAATATATTCAGGTTTAAAAGGAACAAATTCAAAATAAATCCCATTATCCAGAATAAGTTTCATGGAATGGGTTCCGGGTCTATTCTGCAAAGCTAAAAAGCCTTCAGAAGCCAAATAGGTATCTATTACCTGCACAGGTTTCCCCCAGAGTGCTTCAAAACTTTTTTCATAGGGTTCAAAAGCGACACCTCCGGATGTATAGACCTGAAGGTTTGGCCAAATTTCATGAATATTATCTACTTTATGGTATTTTATAACTTCTTTGAGCATGAGCTCCATCCATGAAGGAATTCCACTTAAAGCTCCTATATCCCAATCTTTAGCTTTTTCTGCAATTCTCTGAACTCGATCATCCCATTCGTCGATTTTTGAAATCTCTTCGCCGGGTTTATAATATCCTTTAAACCAGAAAGGAATATTGCTGGCACTAATTCCGCTAATCTCCCCTTCTTTATGATCTCCTTCTTTTTGAAGATCTGTTGAACTACCAAGCATCATAATTTCTTTTTCAAAGAAGTCTGGTGGCAGTTCAAAATTACTAAGTGCACTTACCTGCTTGATTCCGGCATTACGAATAGACTCAACCATCTCTTCAGTAACCGGAATTCTTTTACTACTTTTTCCTGTAGTTCCCGAACTCAGTGCAAAATATGGCGGTTTCCCGGGCCAGGTTACGTCTTCTTCCCCTTCATGATATTTATGCCACCATTCACTGTCTATCTTATTATAGTCGAAATATGGAACTCGATTGGCGAATTCTTTTTGAATATCATCAGATTCTAATATTTCGTCAAAATTATAATGTTTTCCGAACGAGGTATCTTTGGCTTTTTTCAACAGACCTCGTAAAACATCTTCCTGATTTTTATTCGCCTCCCCTTCGCTAGTAAAATTTTCTTTTAGGTCTATAAGACTTTTAATAATAGATCCGAATATCGCCATTTCTCGTATATAATTTTTGGAAAGTTAAATCTAGAAATACCGTTAGAGAAGCACTAAAGATTACCAAATATTTAACGGCTCACGTACGTAATATTAATCTTACATCCTTGTTTCATTTTAATTATAAAACATTCCAATAAATGTTAAATAGCCTTGAAAATCGATGAAATACAAAAAATAACTGTAATATTTACAGAATAATTACGAACTCTAATTTTTACCCTACAAATCTATGAACCAATCATTACCTCAAACTCAATCTAGATTTAAAATGATTTCTTACGATGCGGCATCTCCAGAAGTAAGAGATATTTACGATGACACTAAAAAAACACTACAATTACCCTTTGTTCTAAACTGGTTTAAATGCCAGGGGGACAATGCCCTTTTATTGCAAGGCAACTGGAGTAAACTGAAGAATACTCTAATGGAAGGCCAGGTTCCTAACGTATTGAAACAACTAATTATCTATAATGTTTCGAAAGAAAGAGGATGTAATTACTGTTCTCATGCACATGGTATTTTTGCCGATAGCATGAGTTCTATGATCTCTGAAGAAGAAGGTTTTAAAGCTACCCAGCATTTAAACTCTCCGTCTATGCCAGTGAGTTACAAAACTGCTGTTCAAGTGGTTACCAAAGCCGCTTTAAATCATTCTGATATTTCAGATGAAGATTTTCAGAAACTGGAAGAGGCAGGTTTTACTCACAAAGAAATTCAGGAATTAATGGCACAGGCAGACCTTGTAAATATGCTTAACACCATTGCCGACGTTTCAGGGATAAGAATTGATAATGAATTGCTTGAAACTCCTGAATAAATATTCTCTCATAAATAAATGAGTAATATAACTCACAACACTTCTCAGCTATATAGGATCACCTATGAAGCCTATTCAAAATTTGCCAATGATGTGAATCGTTGTGCCAATCTTGACGAAGTTGCCGAAGTTTGCAGAACACATTTGAAGTATCTGATAAATTTTAGAATTATCAGGATGACTATATTTCAAAATAATAAATATTTCTTTTTTGAATTACATGGAAATAAAGTCTGGTTCGATCTAAAAGAAAAATCTGAGATATACGACTACGAAAGGGAATTACTGGCTAGAGAAATCCCTATTATGACCAGTAAAATACCTGATAAATTAGTAAGAAACAAGGTTGATATCGAAGCTTTGACAGATCCCGTACTATGGGGATGGTGTTTTAATAAATATGAAAGAAAAGTATTAGTATCTTTGCTCGCCGATCAGGAAAAAGCATTTTCGGTCGGTGATGTAGAGATATTGAAATTAATGGTGGATTGCATTCAGGCAAAATTCAGTGAAATATATCTAAAAAGACAAATTTCTATTCAAAATAGAAATCTTTCTGAGGCTTATGACACTATTAAATCCAAGAATCTGGAGATCGAAAGAATCGTTGAAAATCAAAAACAAACGATTAAAGAACGAACAAGTGAGATTGCTTTAAAAAATGAAAAGCTACTTCATATTTCGGTTCTAAACGCTCATAATATTCGTGAACCACTTTCTCGCATTCAGGGAATTGCTGAATTATTTGAATTCTTCGATGATCATGGATGTAGAACAGAGTTAATTCCAAAACTCATAGGGAGTGTAGAAGAAATGGATGAGGTATTAAAAGAAGTTGTTGAAATGGCATCAAAGGAATTAACAGAATTAAAGGCCAAAGATTTATGAGAAAGATCTATTTAGTAGATGACCAGCCTATTTCTAATTTTATTACCAAAAAACTCATAGAACTTGAAGGGTTTGATGGTAATGTGGAGGATTATACAGATCCCACAATGGCTTTTGAATCTGTCGTAAAAGATGAAAACGCCCTTATTTTTCTGGATCTTAACATGCCTGTGATGAACGGCTGGGACTTTCTGGAAGCTATGAAGAACAAAAATGTACGACACCGTATCATTATACTCACTTCCAGTACCAGCAAAATAGATAAGGAAAAGGCCAAAGAATATCCATGTGTTATAAAATACATGGTAAAACCTATGAATAAGAAGAAGTTTTCTGAACTTTCAGATTATTTAAAAGCTTCCTAAAGTTGCCCACTCCAGATCCACAGAAACTTCTAGAACTTGCCTACGCCAAGATGCATTTTGGCAAGTACAAAGACTATTATCTCTCTGATATTCCAGAACCGTATTATGTTTGGTTTAGACAGAAAGGTTTTCCAACCGGGAAACTTGGAGACCAAATGCAACAGGTTTTTGAATTGAAGATCAATAGCCTTGAAGGCCTGTTGAGACAGATAAGAAAACGGTATCCAAAACCCTGATTTCAGTAAAAATCACCTGTTAAAAAGGTCATAATATTAGCTTTCCAAATTAGCGGCTTTTTCTATTCTTCTTTGTAATTTAGCGCCCTGAATAAAACAACACTACAAACCAGAATAAAATGGCCGATACCAAGTATATATTTGTTACAGGAGGTGTGTCTTCTTCCCTTGGAAAAGGGATTATCGCTGCTTCTTTAGCAAAATTGTTGCAGGCACGGGGATTTAAAGCTACTATTCAGAAACTGGATCCATATATTAATGTAGATCCGGGAACCCTAAATCCCTATGAACACGGAGAATGTTATGTAACCGAAGATGGCGCGGAAACCGATCTTGATCTTGGTCACTATGAGCGATTTCTAAACGTAAATACATCACAAGCTAATAATGTAACTACCGGAAGAATTTATCAAAGTGTTATTGAAAAAGAACGCCGCGGTGAATTTCTTGGAAAGACCGTTCAGGTGGTGCCGCATATAACCAATGAAATAAAAGAGAGAATTCAGATCCTGGGCAAGAACGGAGATTACGATATTGTAATTACCGAAATTGGTGGTACTGTAGGTGATATAGAATCTCTACCCTATATTGAAGCTGTTAGACAGTTAAAATGGGAATTGGGAGACGATAACGCGCTGGTAATCCATCTAACACTGGTACCATATCTTTCTGCTGCCGGTGAATTAAAAACAAAACCCACCCAACATAGTGTGAAAACGCTGATGGAAAGTGGAATTAAGGCCGATATTCTTGTTTGCCGAACAGAACATGAACTATCGGATGATATTCGAAGAAAACTGGCCATATTTTGTAATGTTAGACAGGAAGCGGTAATTCAAAGTATTGATGCGCGAACCATCTACGATGTTCCTAATATGATGCTAAAGGAAGGTTTAGATAAAGTTACTTTGAAAAAACTGGCATTACCAGATGACTCCACGCCTAATCTTGATCGTTGGAATCAGTTTTTACAGCGACACAAGAATCCGAAAGCTGAAGTTCATATTGGCTTGATTGGAAAATATGTGGAGCTTCAGGATTCTTACAAATCGATTCTGGAATCTTTTATTCATGCTGGTGCAGAAAATGAAGTTTCTGTAAATGTGGAATATATTCATTCAGAATTTATAAATGACAGCACCATTCATAATAAAATAAGTCATCTTGACGGAGTACTTGTTGCTCCGGGATTTGGCGAAAGAGGAATTGAAGGAAAGATTGATGCAGTAAGATATGCCCGCGAAAATGATTTGCCCTTCCTTGGGATTTGTCTTGGAATGCAAATGGCGGTTATTGAATTTTCAAGAAACGTTCTTCAGCTAAAAGGAGCCAATTCAACCGAAATGGATGCTGACACCAAACACCCGGTGATAGACCTTATGGAAGCTCAGAAAGAAGTTACCCATAAAGGTGGAACTATGCGACTTGGAGCATGGGACTGTGAGTTAAGCAAGGATTCTATTATCCATGCCGTTTATGGAGTCGACAAGATTAAAGAACGCCATCGTCACCGCTACGAATACAATAACAAATACAAGGAGCAGCTCGAAAATGCCGGTATGCTAAGCACTGGAATCAATCCTGAAACAGGCCTGGTAGAAATTATTGAACTTAAAGATCATCCCTGGTTTGTTGGAGTTCAATACCACCCTGAATATAAGAGTACCGTGGCCAGTCCACATCCTCTTTTTGTTTCTTTTGTAAAAGCTGCACACGAACATTCTGTAAAACAAAAAAATGCCAAGATGGCACAGAAATAAATTTGGCCGTTTTTTTGACCTAGGACGATTAAGCAAAATTAAGTAATGGAAGAAAAGAAAATAGACGTTCAATCCATAATTGGATTTATATTAATTGGAGGACTCCTGTTATGGATGCTCTATAACAATACACCTGAAGAGACTGAAACTGAAAATTCTACTACAACCGAACAGGTTGAACAGGAACCTCGAGATAATCAGGTTACTACCAACAATTCTAATACCTCACAAACTAATGACTCTACTAGTCTCGCAGATGCACAGCGTCGTTTAGGAGCTTTTGGTTATTCAGAAACATTAACTTCAGCACAGGGAGGCTCTACTACAATCTCCAATGATCTTTTAGAACTAAAGATTTCGAATAAAGGTGGATATATTGAAGAAGCACGTCTTAAAAATTTCAAAACATACGATTCTATTCCGATCTATCTAATTAAGGACGGAAATGCTTCGTTAAATATGAGTTTCACTACTACAGATGGTAGAACTTTAAATACTGAAAATCTATATTTTGAGCCAGAACTAACAGAAAGTAATGGGAACCAGATTCTTTCCATGAAACTTAAAGTTTCTGAAGATGAATACCTGGAATATCGTTATGCCATGCGTCCGGGTGAATATATGCTGGATTTCAGTGTACGTTCAGAAGGATTAACAGGAGTTTTGAATAGTGCTGAAACTCCTACTTTAGACTGGAAACTTAAAGGTTACCGACACGCAAAGAGTATCTCTTATGAAAACCGTTATACCGATCTTATTTATGAATATGATGGTGGAGATGACGATAGTGTGAGCGATGGAGAAGATGATGATGAAGATATTAGTTATATCGCCTACAGGCAACACTTTTTCTCTTCCATTCTTTTAACCGATAATCCTTTCAAAACAAGTAGTTTTAAAGTAGAAAATCTGGTAGAAGATGAAGAAGTAGATACAGTATTTACCAAGACTTTTGCCTCTACTATTCCTTTGGAATTAAAAGCGGGAGAACTTAATTATAATATGAATTGGTATTATGGTCCTTCAGATTATAAAATTTTAAACGATTACGACCGCAATCTTGATGAAATAGTTCCTCTTGGATGGGGAATCTTTGGATGGATCAATAAATATATTTTCATTCCTTTCTTTGCCTTTTTAGCTGGTTTTCTTCCAAGCTACGGAATTGCAATTATAGCAATGACGATTGTGGTAAGAATTGTACTATCGCCGGTTACCTACAAGTCTTATCTCTCTCAGGCTAAGATGAAGATCCTAAAACCTGAGATTAATGAGCTAAATGAAAAGTACAAGGATAATGCAATGAAAAAGCAGCAGGAAACTATGAAGCTTTATAGCAAGGCGGGAGCCAGCCCTATGAGCGGATGTTTACCTGCATTGATGCAGATTCCTGTATTCTACGCATTGTTCCAGTTTTTCCCGAGTGCTTTTCAATTAAGGCAGAAGAGCTTCCTTTGGGCAGATGACCTTTCCAGTTATGATGTTGTTGCTGAATTACCTTTCCATATTTGGTTTTATGGTGATCACGTAAGTTTATTCCCAATTTTGGCATCTATAGCTATCTTTGTGTATATGATGATGACCACCGGCCAAAGTATGCAGGCTAATCAACAACCGGGAATGCCTAATATGAAGTTCTTAATGTATCTTTCTCCATTAGCAATGTTGGTATTCTTCAACAACTACGCCAGTGGATTATCGCTTTATTATTTCACTTCCAACCTAATTACTATTGGTATTATGCTTGTGATTAAATATGCGATCATTGATGAGGATAAAATCCATGCTAAGATTCAGGAGAATAAGAAGAAACCTAAAAAGCAGAATAAGTTTACCAAAAAGTTTCAGCAGATGATGGAGCAAGCTGAAGAACAACAGAAAAAACAGAATAAATAATATATTTTAAAGCCCGGTTCTTACCGGGCTTTTTTAATATCATCCGGTTTTACCAGCGCTCCAAAATAAAATCCAAATTTCAGAGTTCTATTGTTGGATTGATTTTTGATTTTACTAGAATTAAATCTGTATTCAAGAGGCTTATCTAAACATGATTAAACATTATTTCAACATCGCACTATTAATCCTAATTTCAGCAAATAGTATTGCCCAGGAAAATGAGTTTGATAATGACGGAAAACGTGATGGACATTGGAAAGTCAATTTTGAAGGTACTTCTAATACTAAATTCGAAGGTAACTTTGAACATGGAAAAGAAACCGGAACCTTCAAGTTTTACAAAAAAGGTTTCTATGATCACCCAACAGCCATCATGGACTTTGAACAGGCTCAGGACTCCGTTCATGTTACATACTATGCCCAATCCGGTAAATCTATCAGCGAAGGAATGATGTTGGATAAAAAGCGCGAAGGTAAGTGGGTATATTATCATCAAAAATCAGATAGTATCATGATGATCGAGTCTTATAAGAATGATAAACTGAATGGGCTTCAAAAAACTTATTTCACCAACGGTAAACTTGCCGAAAAGACTAATTATGTACATAGCCAAAAACATGGCGAAAGTCTTATTTATGCGGATAATGGACAGGTAACTAAAGAATTGCACTATAAAGAAGGTGAATTACACGGGCCGGCTGTATATTATACCCCTAAAGGAATTAAAACCATTCAAGGCCAGTACCAAGAAGGACGAAAAACTGGAAACTGGAGGTATTTCTCTGATGGCGAATTAGAGAGAGAAGAAGATTATTAATAAATGAATATATTTGACTAACTAAAACAGCTATTTATGAAAAAGTTTTTAATTCTATTATTATCAATTGCACTTTTCACTGCCTGCAGTGATGACGATGATGCAGGTTCAGATGGAGATATTGTTGGAACCTGGCTTCTGGTTGAAGCTAATAACATTCCTGGGTATACAGTAGATGAATGTACGGGACAATCGACGATTACATTTAACGCCGACAATACTGCTTCTTCTGAATTTTTCACCAATGAAGGAGATGAATGTGTTTCAGACTCAGATTCTGGAAATTGGAGTAGTTCTTCCAATTCTCAATACACGATCCAGGTTCCTCAACTAGGTGAAGTTCCCGGAACTGTTAATTTTAACGGAAACAGATTTACTTTTACACCAAACGACTTTCAGGCTGCAAGTCTTACTTTTGAAAGAAACTAAAAGTTTTATATTTTGACTTAAAAGGTGGCTTTCGCCACCTTTTTTTATTTCGTAATTTTGTGCCCCCTTAACCGACTCTATAATCGGTTACTGAAAAAGCAAAAAATAAACAGAATGAAAAAAGTTGTTGTTGGTTTATCTGGAGGTGTAGATTCAAGCGTTTCAGCCTATCTTTTAAAGGAACAGGGCTATGAAGTGATTGGTCTATTTATGAAAAACTGGCACGACGATTCTGTTACGATTTCTGATGAATGCCCCTGGTTAGACGATAGCAATGATGCCATGATGGTAGCCGATAAACTTGGAATCCCTTTTCAAACAGTAGATCTTAGCGAACAATATAAAGAGCGTATCGTGGACTATATGTTTAACGAATATGAAAAGGGCCGTACTCCTAATCCTGATGTGCTTTGTAACAGGGAAATAAAATTTGATGTTTTCATGAAGATCGCGCTTTCCCTTGGAGCCGATTATGTGGCTACTGGCCATTATTGCAGAAAGGCAGAATTTGAAAAAGATGGCGAACCTATCTACCAGTTGCTTTCAGGAGAAGACAATAATAAAGATCAGTCCTATTTTCTTTGTCAGCTCACACAGGAGCAGCTTTCAAAGACCCTCTTCCCTATTGGAGAACTTCAGAAATCTGAAGTAAGAAAGATCGCTGCAGAACAAAATCTGGTAACTGCGGAAAAAAAGGACTCACAGGGACTTTGTTTTATTGGAAAAGTAAGACTTCCCGATTTTCTTCAACAGAAATTAAAATCTAAAGAAGGGGTGATTGTAGAAGTTCCTGCAGGGAATGATTCTTATCTGGAAGAAGACATCAATTTCAAATCTAAAATTGATCAGTTGCAACATCTCTCTAAAAAGTTCAACTACCAGCTTACAGATGGCAAAGTAGTTGGAAAACATCAGGGGGCGCATTATTTCACTAAAGGTCAACGTAAAGGCCTTGCTGTGGGTGGAACGCCAGAACCACTATTCGTAATAGATACCGATGTTATTGAAAATGTGATCTATACCGGACAGGGAAAAGATCATCCGGGAATCTATCGTCAGGGACTTTTTATCGCTCAGGACGAGGTTCACTGGGTACGTAGAGATCTTGCGATCGATAGTGATGAAGAATTAAGAATAAAAGCCAGAATTAGATACCGTCAACCTCTTCAGGATGCCACACTTCACCAAACTGAAAATGGTATGTACGTCATTTTTGATCAGCCACAGGCATCCATTACTGAAGGACAATTTGTGGCCTGGTACCAGAACGGGGAATTGTTAGGTTCAGGAGTTATTTCGTAAATTCAAGGTTTACAGCCCTATCCATGAAAAGACTTTTATTAATCTTTTTTCTTGTTACCTGTTACTCTTATTCACAGGAAGAACACGCATGGATATACTTTAAAGATAAACCTAATGTAGAAGCGGCTCTAAACAATCCTTCCACTATCTTAAGCTCGAAAGCTATTCAGCGTAAATCGTTGCGTGGTACGCCAATCGATGAAAGGGATATTCCGGTAAATGAAGCATATATTTCTACTATTAAAACGCAGGAGAATATTTCGGTAAAGGCGAAGTCTAAATGGATGAATTGTGTTCATGTAATTGGATCATTAGAAGCTATCTCTAATCTAAGTAATCTGGGATTTGTTTCAGAAATCGAATTTGCGAATAAAAACATAAACTCAAGAGCTTCCGTAGAAAATAAAAAGTTAGAGAACAAATTAGAAACCAATATTGATTTCAATTACGGTCTGGCATTAAACCAGACTAAGATGTTGAGTACCGATTATCTTCATGAAAATGATTATACAGGAGAAGGAGTCACCATAGCAGTGATGGATGGCGGTTTTGCAAATGTAAATACAATAGGAGCATTTGATAGGTTGAAATTGAATGGAAAACTGCTGGGTGGTTTTGATTTCACCAATAGATCTGGAAATTACAGTAATCCTGAATTAAGCAATCACGGAACACTGGTGCTTTCAAATATGGCCGGTTTTATTGAAAATAATTTTGTTGGAACCGCACCAGATGCAGCATATTATCTATTTATTACTGAAATTGGACCTACAGAAACTCCTGTTGAAGAAACTTATTGGGTGGAAGCTGCTGAAAGAGCAGATAGCCTGGGAGTAGACCTGATAAACACCTCTCTAGGCTATACATTATTTGATAATCCAGATTATAGTTATGCTCCTGAAGATATGGACGGCAAAACTGCGTTTATTTCACGAGGTGCGAATATTGCCACAGAAAAAGGCTTATTGATAGTAACCTCAGCGGGGAACCGGGGAGAGGAAAATTATTTTAATATTATCAGCGCTCCTGCAGATGCCAATGTTCTAAGTGTTGGTGGAGTAGATAGAAATAGAAATTATGTCACTTTCAGTTCTCGAGGACCTTCAGCAGATGGTCGCGTGAAACCAGATGTCGCCGCTCAGGGTTTAGAGATTGTTGCTATAGATCAGTTTAATAACCTGGTACAAGCCAGTGGAACTTCTTTTGCCTCTCCCATTCTTGCAGGTTCAGTTGCCAGTTTCTGGCAGGCCGATCCATCTTTGAGCAATCTTGAAGTAATGCAACTTGTAAAAGCGGCTTCAAGTTTATTTAACACACCAAATAATAGGCTTGGCTATGGAATACCCGATTTTAGGAATGCGCTGTCAGATTTACTTGAAAGCAATCAGGATTCAGGGGAGCTTTTTCTATATCAAAATCCGGTCGTCAATCAGTTAAAGTTCAATAATTCTACAGATCAAACTTACAATATCACTTTATTCGATATGCTTGGCCAGGTGATTTTACAAAAGGACCAGGTTCAGAATGAAATAGACCTTTCAGGTTTTTCTAAAGGAATTTATATTGCTATGTTTGAACAAAATAATTCCAGACAATCATTTCTTATTATTAAAAAATAATGCCAGCTACCAATAGAATTACCGAACTATTCAATATAAAATATCCATTAATTCAAGCCGGAATGATCTGGGCCAGCGGATGGAAATTAGCCAGTGCTGTATCTAATGCCGGCGGATTGGGAATTATAGGTTCCGGTTCCATGTATCCAGACATTCTTAGAGAACATATTCAAAAATGTAAGAAGGAGACTGCAAAACCATTCGCTGTAAATGTCCCTATGCTCTATCCTGAAATAGATAAGATCATGGAGATTATTATTGAAGAAGGCGTGAAGATCGTTTTTACCTCTGCCGGAAACCCAAAAACCTGGACGAAACATTTACAGGATCACGGAATTAAAGTAGTTCATGTAGTTAGCAGTGTGAAATTTGCAATAAAATCTGAAGAAGCAGGAGTGGATGCTGTTGTTGCCGAAGGTTTTGAAGCTGGAGGACATAATGGTCGTGACGAAACTACCACGTTCACGCTTATTCCAATGGTAAAAGAAAAGATTTCTATTCCTTTAATTGCTGCCGGAGGGATTGCGACAGGAAGCGGTATGTTGGCCGCGATGGTATTGGGAGCAGACGCCGTACAAATCGGAAGTCGGTTTGTAGCAACTCCAGAAGCTTCCTCTCATAAAAATTTCAAGGAAATGGTAGTGAATGCCAAGGAGGGCGATACGGTGCTAACACTAAAAGAATTAGCCCCTGTTCGCTTACTGAAAAACAAATTTTATAAGGATGTTCAGGATCTTTATTTAAAAACACCTAGCAAGGAAGATCTTATTGAATTATTAGGCAGAGCCCGTGCAAAGAAAGGTATGTTTGAGGGTGACCTTGAAGAAGGTGAACTTGAAATTGGACAAATTTCAGGACTTATTCACGAAATAAAACCTGCGGAAGAAATTGTAAATGAAATCATGACTAATTTCGAAAATGCAAAACAAGAAGTTAATAGCCTTTAAAGAGTATATGCTTTAAATTTTTCTAATTCGTCTGCTACGAATTTTCTCCATCGCATTTCCGCTGAACTGTTCTCACTATGCGAAGTTTCTTTATCAAACTGATTTTGCATGGCAACACGTTCAGACTCTATTCTGTTATAAAGTCTTTTAAGATCCTGGCGTATATTTCTCCCAATTTCATAATCATCTAATGCTTTTCTAAGCTTTCGCGCATGTAATTCTGAAATATCAAAGTGCAGTTGTTCATGTGCTAATAGATATTCTTCATTTTTAATATCCTTAACCCAGGAAAGGTTTGGATAGAAATTGGTGAAAACTTCATGTTTTAGAACAGGCACACCAGAGGCTGTACTATAACTCCAACTATAACTAATTCCCGAATTGGTATTTGCTGAAAAAGAATTCGATTTATCCGGCTGCGCTTTAAAATCATTCCAGTTTAAGGGAAGTCCCTCCTGCCATTGAATTTTCTCCTGCTTTTCCTGAGAAAAAGTGATCATTGGAATCACCAGAAAAAACAATAAGCTACCTAAACTTTTCATGAGTATTTGAAAGATATAATCTTTTCAATATCCGGATGTAAACTGTGCAATACAGGACAGGTTTCTCCGGTATTTTCAAGGATCTTAGTCTCCTTTTCACCATAAGACTTCGGAAAGAGAATATCTACCTCAATTTTAGAAATTCTTCGTGGATTAGAAGCCATTGTTTTGGTTACTTCAGCAGAGGCTCCGTCCATATCAAGCCCCATAGATTCAGCCTTAATTCCCATTACAGTTAACATACAGGTCGCCAAAGCATTGGCAACAGTATCGGTTGGAGAGAAAGCCTCGCCTTTTCCATGATTATCAACCGGAGCATCAGTGATCATTTTAGAACTACTTTGAAGGTGTTCAGATTCGGTTCTAAGTCCGCCAAGATATTTAACTTTAGAGGTCATTTGCTTCAGATATGGTTAGATCTTCATTTAACTGCAGAATATAAATGGCATCGTTTGTATAACCTCCGCCAGCGTTGGGCATATAATGAAACTTACTTTCATAATATTCGGTATAACCGGGATATTTTTCAAAAGACTCATAAAGATCTTCAGCAGAAGCAAGTCTTAAAAGTACATCCATAGTAAGATCATAGCCTCTTAAAGCATATTTATTTGGCTCTATATTAAATCTTTCCTCGTAATCTTCTATAAAACCTTCAGAAGCTTTTGTATCATACTCTTTATCTACTGAAGGATAACGGAACTTTAATTTCCCAAGGTGGTTATTAGAGACAATATCGCTTTCGTAAGCACTATTTTTATTAGTGGTAAGTAAGGTTACATCGTGATTTCTTGCCAACCTGTTCAAGGCTGAAGTGGTACTGCTAACCAGATTGATATTTTCTGATTCCAGAATGATCCAGTTTTCACCACCGGTCATCATCGCAGCTAATTCCTGCTCTGAAACAAAATTATTACTTGGATTAATATTCCTTGCGGAAGGAAGGACATTATTCAGTTCGTTTTTAATCTGAAAAGATTTTCCACCTGCAATAATAATTACGTTTTTTCCGGGAGCATTTCTGGAAAAATAATCCAACATGGCTTTTTTCGTAAGTTCATCACCAGGATTAGATTGAAAAAGATTCTTGAACCCCCTCATACTTCTATTAGAAAGTGGATTGATCACAGGGATATTACTGCTTTCCAATCTAGCAGCAGCAGCTTCCGAAGTTTTCTGAAGCAAGGGTCCAATGACGGCATCTACATTATTAAAGTTATTAGCATTAATAATGTTTGCAACTTCATTTTCATTTCGCCTGGTATCGTAAACTTTTAAATTTGTAGAAATCCCCATAGATTTTGCTTTATCTACCGCCATGAGAACACCACTATAAAAGTCTAAGGAAATTCTTACTACCCGTTCATTTAAAATTGTATTTCGGTAGGTACCTAAAGAATCGGTATCAATTAGATCCAAATGATACGGTAACATTAAAACAATTTCTTTAGTGCTACGATTGTCTATAGACTCACTAAGATTCATTTTTGTATAGGCGTCCTCCCCTTTTCCGGTATAAGCATCATCGTCTATCTCTTTACCGTCCTTATTATTCTTCGGAACTTTTAATACCATCCCAAACTTTAACCCCTCTTTGAGTGCAGGGTTAAGTTGCTTTAACGAATCCTGGCTTACACCAAAACGTTCAGAAAGACTATATAAGGTCTCCTGAGGTTTTACTTCATAGAACCTGAATCTTTCATCGGTAATAATTACCAGCTCATCTTCAAGAACATCTATCCCTACTCTTATCATCATTCCCGGCTGAAGAACTTCCACCCTCGGATTCAAACCCTGCAGTTCTTTGACTGTCATTCCATACTTCCTGGCAATTCCATATTTGGTTTCTTTAGGAAGTACAATATGTTCTCTGGTACTTGTGATTTGTTTTTCCTGAGGCTTATTGGTTGCAACGGGAGTAGAATCTGGTTTGGTTACCATAGCAACCGATTCAGAAGAACTTCCTGAAGGAATTTTTACAGTCTCCCCCATTTGCAATTCTTTTGAATAAAGTTGCTTGTTATATTTCTTTATTTCATCAATACTTACATTGTATTCTTTGGATAAACTGTAAAGTGTCTCCTTTTTCTTAACCGTATGTTCAATAAATTCTGGAGTACCGGAAGTTTCTAACTTTTCTGAAGTAGCTTTCCCATCAATAGGAATTACCAGTTTTTCATTTAAACCAATTCCTTCGCGGGCACCAGGGTTATATTTGTAAATATCCTCCTCGTCTATACTGTAACTTTGGGAAATACTAAAAACCGTTTCCCCTTTTTTTACAGTATGATATTTATAGGACTGGGCATTCGCCGAAGTCGCATAAATCTGAAAAAGAAAACATAATACAAATAGGTACTTCATTTTGATCAATTTAAGTTGAAATGGTCAATTCTATTATTCCCATTCTATGGTTGCCGGTGGTTTAGAACTAATATCATATACCACTCTATTAACGCCCTTTACCCTGTTAATTATTGTATTGGATGTTTTCTGTAAAAATTCATAAGGTAAATTTACCCAGTCTGCCGTCATTCCATCGGTAGATTCAACTGCTCGAAGTGCTACAACCTGCTCATAAGTTCGCTCATCTCCCATTACTCCAACCGACTGAATTGGCAGTAAAATTGCTCCTGCCTGCCATACTTTATCATATAACATCCAGTCCCTTAATCCCTGAATAAAAATATGATCTACTTCCTGAAGGATCCTTACTTTCTCTTCTGTAATATCCCCTAAAATTCTAATCGCCAGTCCTGGTCCCGGAAATGGATGTCTGCCCAGTAATTCTTTATCTATTCCAAGTTCCTTTCCTACACGTCTTACCTCATCTTTAAACAACATTCTTAGAGGTTCCACAATTTTAAGTTTCATAAAGTCAGGTAAACCACCCACATTATGATGCGATTTAATAGTTACTGAAGGCCCGTTTACTGAAACAGATTCTATCACATCAGGATAAATAGTACCCTGTGCTAAATATACCACATCTTTAATCTCGTGCGCCTCATCATCAAAAACTTCGATGAAAGTATTTCCAATCGCTTTACGCTTTTCTTCAGGATCACTTAATCCTTTTAGGGCATCCAAGAAACGTGCCGAAGCATCAACGCCTTTAACGTTAAGCCCCATATCTTTATATTGATCAAGAACGCTCTCAAATTCATTCTTTCTCAACAATCCGTTATTTACAAAAATGCAATAAAGGTTTTTCCCGATAGCTTTATGCAGAAGTACCGCGGCAACTGTAGAATCTACTCCACCACTCAAACCAAGTACCACTTTATCATCCCCAACCTTCTCCTTTAATTCTGAAACTGTAAGATCTACAAACTTACCAGGTGTCCAGGTTGCTTTAGTACCTGCAATCTTTATAAGGAAATTTTCAAGTAATTGTTTTCCGTCTGTTGAATGATAAACTTCAGGATGAAACTGTATCGCAAAAGTTTGTTCTCCTTCAATTCTATAGGCTGCATTCAGAACATCTGAAGTACTTGCCAGTCTCACTCCATTTTCAGGCAATCTGATGATAGAATCACTATGACTCATCCACACCTGGGAATTTTCTTTGATGTTTTCGAATAATGGTTCGGCATCCTTAATAACTGTAAGATTAGCTCTACCATATTCCCTTGTATCTGAAGGTTCTACTTTTCCCCCATGAAAATGGGCAAAATACTGAGCTCCATAACAAACAGCCAGAATGGGCAATTTTCCACGAATCTGAGAAAGGTCCGGATGCGGTGCATCTTCAGCTCTCACAGAAAACGGACTTCCGGAAAGAATTACCGCTTTAAAACCTGATAAATCTTCCGGGATCTTATGATAAGGATAAATTTCACAGTAAATATTCAGCTCTCTAACTCTACGCGCGATAAGCTGCGTGTACTGCGAGCCAAAGTCTAGGATGAGTACGTTGTTTTGCATGCGCAAAAATAGGAAATTGGGAAAAAATGAATGCAAGGGATTTGATAAATTTTATCATTGTCTTCCGACATAAGATGTAAGACCGCTCCGTTGATAGATTTAAGAAGTGAGATTTGATTTTAACTAATTGAAAATAGGTCTTTTAATCTGTATTAATTTTTCAAAAAGCAAAAAATTGTACTATGAAATACATAAGTGCCATTGTTTTTTCCCTTGCTATTGTAATTGCTGAATATTTCTTAGGTAATTCTTATGTCTCCAGGGCAAATCCAGATGGAGTAATTTCAGTAACAGGATCGGGTAGTGAGAATTTCACTTCAGACCATAATGTTTGGGAGAGACAATTTTCCAGGACCAGTGCTAACCTGGAACAGAATAAAGAAACGGTCTATGACTATCTTATTTCCAAGGGAATTAAAGCTGAAAACCTTGTTTTTAATTCAGTAAATACCGGTGAACAACAAGAGAATCAATATCAAAATGGCAATTATGCAGGCAGTGTATTTAAAGGATATTTACTATCACAATCGGTAAAAATCGAATCAACTATGTGGACTGTATTTATTATGTAAGAACTAAGGGCATGCTCTAACGAATTGATAATTAATTCCAAAATCACCAAAATCATCTAATTCAAGTCTATCGCTGGTAAGTACTATTATTTCATATCGTTCATTCCCGGTACCAATATCATTAAAATCCCTTATAGTTAAATTTTTTCCTGTAATAGAATAGTTACCAGAATTATTAGTATCCATAAAATTAATCTCGAAAGACCCATCATTAAAAAATTCCCAATTATGTATGCGATTATTGCATTCCCACTCTACATACCAGATTCCCAAGATACCCTCCTTAACATCTACTGTAATTAAAGGTTCTTCAGCATCATCTGATGAACATGAAGCTCCAATTATCAAAAAAATCAATATGAAAATTAATTTTCTCATAAACTGCACTTAAAACACTGAATAACAACAATTTAATAAACTTCTTTGTTAAAGCGAAACTTTATCATGCAATATTTATTTTAACCTTGTAGTGTGTCCAATATCTCATCAATATCCTTCTCGGTAGTATCAGGATTGATAAAACAGAAACGAACCACACTTTCGTCTTTCCAGAGAGAAGGGGTCACAAGGGCAAAACCTGAATTATGGTTTCTGTAGGTCCAGTCCCTATAATCTTCTGCACTCCACCCATTTCTTTTAAAAAGTACCACAGATAAACTTGCAGGTCTTACAAGCTCAAGATTCTCATTTTCTTCAACCTTATCAGCCGCAATTTTAGCTAATTCAATTCCACGTTCAATTGCTTCTTTATATTTATTAGTCCCATGCATGGCCAGAGAAAACCAAAGTGGCATTCCCCTAAGTCGTCGAGTAAGTTGTATTTGATAATCGGCAGGATTAAAGCCCTGGGCTCCTTCATCTTTAAAAATTTCCAGGTAAGCACCTTTTTGAGAATGTGCTTTTTTAGCAAGTTCCAGGTTTTTATAAATTACTGCTCCACAATCATAAGGGGAGAAAAGCCATTTATGAGGATCTATCGTAATGCTATCAGCTTTTTCTATTCCATTAAATAAATGCCGAACAGAATTCGCAGCCAAAGCTCCACCCCCATAAGCACAATCTACATGTAACCATACATTTTCCTCTTCACAAGTATCTGCTATTCCCTTTAGGTCGTCAATGATCCCTGCGTTGGTTGTTCCTCCGGTAGCGACCACCGCAAACAGCCTGTTTCTATTCTTTTCACTAAGATTAACAATCGCAGTTTTCAAATCTTTTCCAGAAAGAAACTCGTCTCCCGAATCTATTAAATGAACATCGGCATCCATAACCTTAGCCATAGATTTTATGGAGCTATGGGCTCCTGTAGAAGTTAGCAACAGCGCACGCTCTTTTGCGTGATCAGATTTTTGTTCTCGCCATTCCTCTCTTGCCGTTACCAATGCTGAAAGATTCGCAGCCGTACCTCCACTGGTAAAAACTCCGAAAGCCCCTTTGGGTAATTTCGTTAATGAAACCAGCCATTTCATTGCCTGGTTTTCACAAAAAATACCTCCTGCTCCTTCCATCCAATATGCTCCGTGAATACTGGAAGCTGAAGTCACCAGGTCAAACATAATAGCGGCTCGTGTTGGTGCTGCCGGTACAAATGCCAAATGTCTCGGGTGATCTATAGGAACCGTAGCCTTAACCAATACATCTTTAAACAACTGGAAAGCTTTTTCACCTCCTATTCCTTCAGAAGTTACAGTTTCTCCTACAAGTTTTAAAAGATCTTCTTCTTTCTTAGGTGAACCAAGTTCTGGGGTAATATTGGAGATACGATCTATGGTATATTTCATGACATCTAGCGTCATTTCTACCAGATTCATATCTATAGTGTGCATTTTATTCTCTTCCAAAAGTCAAAATTTTAAAGTTGGATTCTAGCGGATCTAATTCTTCCATTAATTTATTTATCAATTCCTCTCCATATTCCACGTAAAATTCAGAGAAATTGGTTTGTCTTTCCTGCAGACTCCTGTTCGGAAAAAGGTCATTCTGAAGTTCAGCAATTCGTTCAACTTCATCTTTCAGTTTTCGCTTTTGAGCCTTTAATAATCTTTTTTCAAGATGATCTAAACCTTTCAACTGTTTTACTTCCTGAGCTTTTACCGCACCAATAAATGATTCATCGGTCTTTTCTGCCAGGTCATACATATGCTGAAACTGCTCTACCAAATGCTCTTTTTGGCCGGAAAAATCTATATCGATATCTGAAATTTTACGAACTTTTCTATTGATTAGTTCATGCTGTTTAAGAAATAATTCCTGAATTGAAATTTTCAGTTTTTCCCGTTTATCATTCTGCTTTCCAGTTTGTAGCATTGCGGAATTCCGTAGCAATAACATAGGAAAAGTCACATTTTCAGCTTCAAAATAAGACTTTAATTCCAGCCAATAGGCCAGCTCTCCACCTCCACCGATATAACAAAGATTAGGCAGAATCACTTCCTGATACAAAGGCCTCGTCATTACATTCGGACTAAATCGTTCTGGATGGTCCTTTAATTCCTGAAGAATTTCCTCTTTCGTCCATGAAATTTCTGTCTCGTGAACAAAATAATTTCCATCACGTTCAATAATTCTTTCACGAATTTCATCGGTAAGGTAAAACAGGTTTATATCCCTTGGATTCACCTGGATATTATATCCCAGGGAATTTATTTTTTGAAGCGTTTCGGTAGTTTGTTTATGGGAACTATGCTCAACAAGCTCGCTCCCGACATTCGGAATAAAATGCTTTTTTAATCGCTTATCACCGGCCGCAACAATTACTAACCCATATTTTCCAAAAATTTCATTGGCTATAAAACGCGTTGCATCGGAAAGAGTATCGTGTTCTAAATATCCCTTTTCAAAGGTTGACTTTAGGAATTCAGCATTCTCGCCACCGCCAATTTCTGCAGAAAAAAGCTTAAATACTTCATCAAGTCCTTCCGTAGAAAGTCCTCCAACTGCAGTTTTTCCGGCTCGATCATCGGCATTATTCCACTTGAATTTCTTTCCATTCAGATTAAAAAAGTTGATTTCTTCAAAATCATGATCTTCGGTCGCCATCCAGTAAATAGGCACAAAGTTATTCTCCGGGTACTTTTCTTTTAATTTTTTAGTAAGATTAATTGTAGAAATAATCTTGTATAGAAAATACAAAGGCCCGGTGAAAAGGTTTAACTGATGCCCGGTAACTACAGTAAAAGTGTTTTTAGATTCTAAGGCATCAATATTTGCCCGGGTATTTTCTGAAACTGTCAGTTTTGAATACTGATCATTTAAAACCTGAATTAAGTCTTTTCTGATAGTATGATCGTAGCTTTTCTTTTTCTCAGTAATCTGCGCTCCAAAATTTTCAATTTCCGGAAAGCGATGATAAAAATTACTTAATTCTTTTTTTTCAGATAAATAATCAAGAATAAGTGGAGTGAAATAATTGGTTTCGGGATACGAAATACAATTGGTTGGCATAAATTTCAATTCTGTTTGCAAAGATATCGAAGATAAGGATTTTATTCCCTAAATTTTAGTTAATTCAAGCCTAGATGCTATCTTTACTCGGCTTATCCGAAATTAATGTTTTTGATGAAAAATCACCTTTACCTATTTAGCTTTCTATTTTTAAGTTTCGCCTCAATTAATGCACAGGAAATCAAAAGTCCTTCAGAGTTTCTGGGCTATGAATTGGGAAGTCAGTTTTCACGTCATGCCGCTGTGGTAGATTACTTTAATCATGTTGCTGAAAATTCTGAGTTTGTTGAATATCATACTTATGGAAAAACCAATGAACGAAGACCCCTTACGTATGCTGTTATTTCTTCAAAAGAAAATATGGCCAATCTCGAACAAATAAAAAAGAATCATCTGAAAAATGCCGGAATTGGTAATACAACTCAAGATTCAGATATCGCGATTGCTTGGTTAAGTTATAATGTTCATGGGAATGAAGCTTCCAGTACCGAAGCTGCTATGAAAACTATTTATAGCCTTATTACAGAAAAAAAAGATTGGTTAAAAAACACAGTGATCATTATGGATCCCTGCGTGAATCCAGACGGAAGGGACAGGTATGCAAACTGGTATAACCAGGTAAAAGCCGAACCTTACAACACTTCTCAGGAAGCAGCAGAACATCATGAGCCATGGCCGGGAGGAAGACCCAATCATTATCTTTTTGATCTGAATCGTGACTGGGCCTGGGCCACACAGGTTGAAACCCAGCAAAGATTGAAAGTATATAATCAATGGTTACCCCATATTCACGTAGATTTTCATGAGCAGGGAATTAACGATCCTTATTATTTTGCTCCGGCAGCCGAGCCATTTCATGAAGTGATCACTCCTTTTCAAAGGGATTTCCAAACGAAAATTGGAAAAAATCATGCGAAATATTTTGATGAAGAAGGCTGGCTTTATTTTACCGGGGAGCGTTTTGATCTCCTTTACCCTAGTTATGGCGATACGTATCCAACCTACATGGGAGCTATCGGAATGACCTATGAGCAGGCCGGTCATGGCCGTGCCGGTTTAGGGATAAAAACCGATGAAGGCTATGTGCTTACTTTAAAAGATCGTTTAGAGCACCACTATACTACCGGACTTTCCACGATTGAAGTAGCTTCTAAAAATGCTTCAGAATTAAATGAGCAATTTCAGAATTATTTCAGCAATGATGATTTTAAATATAAAAGCTATGCACTAAACGGAAACGCCGATAAACTGGAAACTTTAAAGAAATTACTAGACAGACACGAAATAGAGTATTCTTACTCAAATTCAGGGAAAATAAATGGCTATAGTTTTATAAATGGTGAAAATGGGAGTTTAAACAGCAATGAAAATACGCTGTTGGTTTCTACGAATCAGCCAAAGGCTAAGATGGTAAAAGTACTGTTTGAGCCTAAAACTAAATTAATGGACTCGCTAACTTATGATATTACTGCCTGGAGTTTGCCTTACGCCTATGGATTGGATGCAGTTGCCAGCAATAAGATCATTTCCGGTTCAGAAAAATCGAATAACAATAATATTCAGAATAGTCCAAATACTGATGGAGCCGGATATGTTTCAAAGTGGAATAGCATGAAGGATGCTCAATTCCTCGCAGATCTTATTAAGAATGACATTAAGGTCCGCTTTAGTGAAGTTTCTTTTGAAAGTAACGGACAACAATTCGTTCCAGGAAGTCTAATCATTACTAAAAGTGACAACCTTAAAACTGAAAATTTCGACACGAAAGTTATCGAGATTGCCAACGATCATAAACGTCAGCTTTTAACGGCAGAAACAAGTTTTGCGGGTAGCGGTCCCGATTTTGGATCTTCTGAAATCAAGATCATCAACGAGCAAAAAATTGCTCTTTTAAAAGGTAATGAAGTCTCTTCGCTTAATTTTGGAGAAATCTGGTATTTCTTTGAGCAGGATTTAAATTACCCCGTAACCCCGTTAAACACAGATTACTTTAACAGGGTAAATCTTGAAGGATTTGATGTTTTAATTATTCCTGAAGGTCGATATCATGATTTTATGGATGAGGATACATTAAAAAAGATCACTTCCTGGGTAAAAGACGGCGGAAAACTGATTGCTATAGGCAGCGCGGTTGGTAGTTTCACTGATAAGGAAGGCTTCGGAATTGAAGAGAATAGCACGGCTAAAAAAGATTCTACTACCACAGAAGCCAATCTTATTCCTTATGCTGAAAGAGAGCGCGAAAGCATCAAAAATCTGATTACGGGAAGTATCATTAAGACCAGGGTAGATAATACGCATCCCATGGCATTTGGGTACGATGACCAGTATTTTACACTAAAATTAAGTAGTGACAGCTATTCCTTATTAAATAGTGGCTACAATGTTTCCTATATTCAGGAACCTGAAGTAGTCTCAGGTTTTGCCGGAAGTGAGGCAATTAAAAACCTAAAAAATTCACTGGTATTTGGTGAAGTACCAATGGGACAAGGAAGTGTGATCTATATGGTAGATAACCCCCTTTTTCGAGCATTTTGGGAGAATGGAAAGCTTTTCTTTGCCAATACTCTATTCTTTACTAATAATACAGGTTACAAATATTAGCTGGAAAATTCGCCTAAATATTATGATGGAAATCACATTTGAATATTGGAATAAACTTGCTGAACAGATAATCACAATTAGTTCATTACTTGGTGGATTTTCAATTGCAGTAATAGCGAACCTTTTAGTTTCTGATACAAATACTCGTTTATCGAAAATTATTATGATAACTGCAACTTTAGCTGCAGGTTCATTCTTGATTACAGTTTTTGCTATGACGAAACTTCTTATGATGACCACCGAAGGATACCCAATGAACGTGATACAGACCGATTTAATGCTTCCTAGAATTGTAGGAGTAATTTTATTTCTTTTAGGAATAGTTTCACTAATAGCCATGATTTCCCTGGCCGGCTGGACTAAATCAAAAAAATTAGGGCGATTTACTACAACGATTGGAATTTTAACGTTCCTTTTAATAATATTAATGCTGACATGAAAATTATAACGCAGAAAATGAAAACCACTAAATCATTCTTCTTAATATTTATACTAATCGCTGTTAGTTCAGCTTTTAGTCAGGAGAAAACCGAAAATTTTTCAGTTGATTTTGAAACTTTTAATCTGGAGAATGGATTAAAAGTGATTCTTCATCAGGATATGTCTGACCCAGTGGTCGCAGTAGCCTTGACCGCTCATGTGGGTTCAGCAAGAGAAAAGGAAGGCAGAACCGGTTTTGCACATTTATTTGAACACCTATTATTTCTGGAATCTGAAAATCTGGGAAAAGGCGGATTGGATAAATTAAGTGCCAGAATTGGTGGTTCCGGAGCCAATGGATCTACCAGCAGGGACAGGACCAATTATTTTCAAACAGTTCCTAATGATGCGCTTGAAAAAATGATCTGGGCAGAAGCAGATAAACTTGGTTTTTTTATTAATACGGTTACAGAACCTGTTTTGGCGAAAGAAAAACAGGTGGTAAAAAATGAAAAAAGACAGGGTGTAGATAACAGGCCATACGGACACACCTTTTATGTGGTAGACCGGAATTTGTATCCTGAAGATCATCCTTATAACTGGCAGGTAATTGGAAGTCTGGAAGATCTTCAAAACGCTACTTTACAGGATGTGAAAGATTTTTATAATAAATGGTATGTCCCTAACAATGTGATCCTGACAATTTCCGGAAACTTTGACAAGGAACAGGCAAAAGAATGGGTTCATAAGTATTTTGATGAAATAGAACGAGGCCCTGAAATGCTCGAATTAGAGAAGCAGCTGGTGACACTTTCAGAATCCAAGCGGGTTTATCATGAAGATAATTTTGCTCAATTACCTGAATTAACGCTTACATGGCCTTCGGTTTATTCCTATCATCCTGATTCCTTTGCTTTGGAAATTCTATCGAATTACTTAGCCGATGGTAAGAATGCACCGCTTTATAAGAACCTGGTGAAATCTAAAAAGCTCACAGGGAATGTTAGTATGTTTAATTATACCTCAGAACTTGCAGGCCAATTAATGCTTCAGGTGAGGGCTTATGACGGAAAAGATCTGGATTCAGTTAAAACAGCAATTGATAAAACTTTTACTGAATTTGAAAAAAATCGAATTCCGCAGAAAGATTTAAAAAGAATAAAAGCCGGACTGGAAACCAATTTCTACAATTCCATTTCCAGTGTACTGGGAAAAGGATTTCAATTAGCGCAGTACGAGATCTATGCAAAAGACCCTAATTTCATCAATAAGGAAGTTGATAAAATGCTGGCAGTAACTACAGAGGATGTTATGAAGGTTTATAAGAAATATGTAAAAGATAAAAACTATATCGCTACCAGTTTCGTTCCAAAAGATCAATTAGAATTAAGTCTTGAAAATTCTAAAAAAGCTGAAGTTGTTGAAGAAAAGATTGTTGAAGGCGCTGAAGAAAAATTTGATTCAAACCAACAGGTTACCTATAATAAAACTCCTTCAAATTTTGACCGTACCATAGAACCACCATATCAGGGAAAACCGGAATTAAATATTCCTGAAATTTGGGATGCCCGGATGCCTTCTGGAATGAAAGTGATGGGAATTACCAATACAGAAGTTCCCGTAGTGCAGTTTAGCCTGGAAATGAAAGGCGGACAATTACTGGAGAATCCTGCTCAGGCGGGAGTGTCAAACATGCTTGCAAGTATGATGACCAAGGGAACGGCAAAAAAAACACCGGCAGAACTGGAAGAAGCTATTGAATTATTAGGAGCATCTATTTATGTAAATTCCAATGAAGAGAAAATAACGATTTCAGGGAATACACTGGCAAAAAACTACACTAAAACCATGGCTTTAGTCCAGGAAATACTGCTTGAGCCGCGTTGGGACGAAGAAGAATTTAAACTGATTAAGCAACAAAATTTAAGTCGACTTCAGGAAGAACAAGGAGATCCAAATGCGATTGCTCAAAACGAATTTAAGAAGTTGATATATGGCGCTAACAGCATCCTTTCTTATAACGAATTAGGAACTCCTGAAACTGTGAAAAGTTTAAGCATAGCCGATCTGAAAAACTACTATGAAGAAAATCTATCTCCGTTAGCTTCCACTTTTATGGCTGTAGGAGCTGTTGAGAAAACTGAAGCTGTAAACTCGGTAAAGGCTATTTCGGCAAACTGGGCACCAAAAAATATAAGTTTTCCTGAAATTCCGGAATTTGAACTTCCGGAAAAATCAAAAGTATATTTCTACGATGTACCGGGAGCTAAACAATCTGTACTTGCTTTTGGTGCACCGGGACTTTCGGCAAAAAATGATAATTACTATCCCGCGGAGGTAATGAATTATCGCTTAGGTGGTGGAGGTTTCGCATCCAAATTAACCCAGGAGCTTAGAGAGGGAAAAGGTTATACCTATGGAATTCGCTCCAGGTTTATGGACAGGTCTTACGTTGGCCCATTTATGATCACCAGTGGAGTGAGAACCAATATTACCTATGAGGCAACAGAACTGGTAAGAAATATTGTTAAAGATTATTCTACCAGCTTTGATCAGGAGGACCTTGATGTGACCAAAAGTTATATGATTAAGAGTAATGCCAGAAGATTTGAAACTCTCGGAGCAAAACTAAATATGTTACGTGAGATCAATGATTATGGATATGAGAAAGATTATATTAAAACCCGGGAAGCAAGCGTAGAGAAAATTAGTGTCCTTGATATTCAGGACCTGGCAAAGCAATATATTAATCCTGAAAAGATGTATTATCTTATCGTTGGAGATGCGGAAACACAACTTGAAAAACTTGAAGAATTAGGTTATGGAAAACCTGTTTTACTGAATAAAAATACTGAAGAATAAAATTTTATAGAGGTCAGTAGAAAGTTTCATATTCAAATGTTTATTAGATTTGCAAATGTCAGGTTGAGCGAAGTCGAAACCTAAATTTAACTCACCAATAGTTCTCGACTGCGCTCGAACTGACAATAAAAATTTTTTACACTATTAGTAATCAGTATTTTATATACTTTAAAATTATATGCACTTAACTACTGACCTTTGAAATTTTATAAAAGCTTTAAGTCTGGCGGGAACTTCAATTCCCGCCTTTTTTATATCTTCTCAATTACTAAATAACGATCAACCAGAAAACCACGAATTTGTCTAAAAAGCTTTCTTATATACTTACCGGAAGCATTGTTGCCGGTTTAATACTGCTTTATTTTTTATATCCTCCTTTCCAGGGCTTTATCAATGAAACCTGGCAAATTTTATGGAGTGAAGATGAAACAAGAATCAGGAATCACTTTAAAAGTTTTGGCTTCTGGGGTCCAATAGCCATTATTATTGTGATGATTTTGCAGATTTTCCTGGTCGTTTTTCCTTCGTGGCTGCCGATGATCGTTGCCGTATTAGCCTATGGATTTTGGGGTGGAGCCTTGATTTCTATCACCGGGGTATTCTGCGCTTCCACTATTGCCTTTTACATTGGTAAATGGCTGGGTGAAGATCATCTTGAAAAAATTATGGGGAAATCGAAAAATAAAAAAGTTGAATACTGGGTTTCAGATTATGGATTCTGGACTATCGCCATATTTCGTATCTCCCCTTTTCTTTCTAATGATGCTATTAGTATTGTTGCAGGAATGCTGAGTATGACCTACCGGAAATTTATCCTGGCGACCTTAACCGGGATCGTTCCCTTGTCTTTTGCGATCGCTTATTTTGCACAGGATATAGATCAATTAAAGAATGGACTTTATTGGATTGGAGGCGCAGGAATTCTTATCTACGGAATCTATGTTTTTATAGATTACCGAAAAAACAAGAAACAAAGTTCTAGTTAGCGGGGAAACTTTGTCTTAATTTCTGAAGATCTTCTTCGACATAACCTTTTAATGAAGCCATCGTTCCCTGGGAGTTTGGAGCTTTGATGATCAGGTTATTGGTAGCAACAGTCAAACTTATTATTTTTTTTATTTTGTATGAATGGGTTTTCCCTTGACTGGGTTTATATTTTATAGATTCACTATCCCATTCTATATATTCCCCGTTATTTCCACGATTTTGATAAGCCTGATAGAAATATAAGACGGACACTATTACATATGCTCCGGACATGATAAACTCAAAATATTCCTGACCTTCATCCCATTCAGCAGATAAAAGATAAAATACAGCTAATAAAAACCAACCAATAAGTATGGAAATTAGCTATAAAAATGTTGTAAATTTTCGATTTTCTCCATGAGAGAAACAGAAAAAACATGCTTCTTCTAAAGTAATAAAAAATATAAAATTGTAGGTTTCTTAAACAGATTTGATTTTCAACTCTTTACGTTTAGGCTTTTCAGTAGTCACATTTAAAGGCTCTCCATAAAGATCAAAATCGGCAGCTTCAGCGATCTTTACATCGTAATAATCCCCGGTTTTTAGATAAACGGTAGTAGCATCGATCAAAACTTCATTATCAACATCTGGTGAATCATATTCGGTACGGCCTATAAAATAGTTTCCTTCTTTACGATCAATCACTACGTTGAACACCTCGCCTATTTTCTGCTGATTTAATTCCCAGGAAATCTGTGACTGAATTTCCATAATTTCATTTGCACGCTCCTGTTTTACTTCCTGAGGTACATCGTCTTCCAGATTATAAGCATGGGTATTTTCTTCGTGAGAATACGTGAAGCACCCAAGTCTTTCAAAACGCATTTCCTTAACCCATTCTTTCAGCTCCTGATAGTGCTCTTCGGTTTCTCCAGGGTACCCAACGATAAGCGTTGTTCTAATGGCCATTTCCGGCACCGTTTTCCTGAATTCTTTCAGAAGTTTCGTTGTCTTTTCATGAGTAGTTCCACGACGCATAGATTTCAATAGATCATCTGAAATATGTTGCAGCGGAATATCTAAATAATTACAAACCTTTGGCTCACGCTTCATCACTTCCAGCACATCCATTGGGAATCCTGTTGGAAAGGCATAATGTAAACGTATCCATTCAATTCCTTCAACCTTTACCAGGTTTTCAAGCAATTCAGCCAGGTTACGTTTTTTATAGAGATCAAGACCATAATAGGTAAGGTCCTGGGCGATCAATATCAATTCTTTCACTCCATTGGCAGCCAGCTTTTCAGCTTCGGTAACCAGGTTTTCTATTGGAGTAGACTTGTGCCCACCACGCATTAACGGGATTGCGCAAAAAGAACATGGACGATCGCAACCTTCGGCAATTTTTAAGTATGCATAATTCTTCGGGGTTGTAGTTAATCTTTCCCCGATTAATTCATGTTTATAATCAGCTTCCAAAGCACTTAGAAGACCCGGTAATTCTGTAGTTCCAAAATACTGGTCTACATCTGGAATTTCCTTTTGTAGATCTGGTTTATATCGTTCACTCAAACAACCGGTAACAAAAACCTTGTCTACGTCACCCTGTTGTTTTTTCTCCACGAATTCAAGAATGGTATTTACTGACTGCTCTTTGGCGTTATCAATAAATCCGCAGGTATTTATCACAACGATGTTCCCATCCTCTTCATGCACTACGTCTTTATCGTTCGCTTTCAACTGCCCCATCAAAATCTCAGAGTCGTAAACATTCTTGCTACAACCAAGGGTTACTACGTTGATCCTGTTCTTTTTAAGTGATTTCGTCCTCATAAACTTCTCTACTTTTTAGCTGAAAATTATTCCGAAGAAAATCTAAAGCGGGTGCAAAGATACAATCTAAAATTTGATATACCTGAAAGTCTTTATATTGAAGATCTTAAGAGAAGTATTCGTGCAGCTGAAGCATCCATTCCTGTTCGTAATACCGCACTATACTAATTAAAATTACACCGGCAACCACATACGCCCAATGATAAGAATTTCTCTTTACCATGATCCCACCAACGATAGCGAACGCTAAATAAGGTAACGATAAGATGAGATTTGGCTTTAGCCAGGCATCGCCGAATATTGCAATTATCTTCATAATCACATAGAAAACACTATAAAAGAAAATAATCTTTGAAATAAGGACAAGATATCTTTGAGAATTACTACTCATTGTAATTTCCAGGGGTTTTTCTTCTTTGAGAATTTTTTTCGAATATATAGGCAAATTGCAGAAGTTGTTCTTCAGTAAACGGTTTCCCTATAAACGTTAAGCCTCTTGGTTGATTTTCTGAGCTATATCCCATAGGAACTGTTATCGCCGGATACTTAGCTACAGCCGCATAACCTGCATGATAATTATTAATAGATAGAACGGCGTCCAGATCAAGTTCCTTCATTGGTTTTTCAAAGAATCTGGTTCCGTTAGTTTTCAGGGTATCTTTAATTGCTGAAAAATCTTTTTCTGAAGCAGAGTCTTTCAAAATACCCATGAATAATGCCTGACCGTAAGGAGCCCTGTTCAAAGAATCCTGAGTATTGTAATCTACTACGTCCTGGACATTTTTATAAGAAACATCTCCCCCATAATTCTTCAAATAGGCTGGAAGATCTTTTTTCATATCTAAGTTCAGTAATCTTCGAAAATTAGGAAGATCTATATCTTCCGCTTCAAATTCAACAATTTCTGCACCGGCCTTTTTAAGATCGTTGATCGCTCTTACATATAGTGAATCATCCATCAGGGCTTTTATAACGCCAAAACGTTTATCTTTAAGATCGGCTTTTTTAATATTTGAATAATAAACTGAATTTTGTTTTCCTGCTCCTTTGGAAGAAACATCTTCATTATCTACTCCCTTCATCGCATCCAATAATATCGCATTATCTATAACGAACTTTGTTATTGGTCCCGGAGTATCCAGGGTACTTGAAATTGGTACAATTCCGCCTCTACTTAAAACTCCGATGGTTGGTTTTAAACCTACCACAGAATTTGAACTTGCCGGAGAAAGAATGGAACCTGAAGTTTCTGATCCAACCGCAACAGGTGCAAAATTCGCTGCTACCGCTACGCCACTTCCAGAACTTGAACCACCAGTATCATGAACTTTTCTTCCATATGGATTTAATGTTTGACCACCAATAGTAGAGAATCCATTAGGACAGCCTTCGCAAAAGAAATTCGCCCACTCACTTAGATTCGCTTTTCCCAGGATCAAAGCTCCGTTATTTTTTAACTGCTTTACGATAAAAGCATCCTCGGTCTGGTTATTTTGAAGTGCTACCGAACCTGCCGTGGTAGGTGTCCCGGTAGTATTGATATTATCTTTTAACAGCACAGGAATCCCATAAATTGGATGCCTGTTGGAAGCTTTACTTTTTTGCTGATCTTTTGCCCTGGCCTCCTCAATGATATTAGGATTTAGTGAGATCACAGAATTCAGTGAAAACTCATTCTCCCTATCGTATTCCATGATTCTGGTAAGATAGAATAATACAAGTTCCTCATAGGTTAACTTCCCAGATTCTATAGCCTCCTGAATTTCAGGAATACTTTTCTCAAAAGCCAGTGCTTTTACTTCTTCATAAACTTCGCTAGAAAACTCTGAAAGATCAGCATCAAAAGGTTTCCAAAGACTATCATTATCAATGATCTTAGAATCTACTTGTTTGAACTCCATCTCTTCAACTTTTGTAGAATCGGGTTGATCCTGCTTAGTTTCAGAAGTGTTTTCAGTTGTATCGTTTTTACAGCTGAACATTGCAACTGCAATAAAAAGAAGTACTAATTTTTTCATTGAGGAAAAATTTAATTCACTAGGAAATAATATTTATGTTTCGGTTGATCCACCTTTCATTACCGACGCCAATTATAGGATTATTTGAAGAAAGAGTCTACAAATTCATATTTATTGAAAACCTGCAGATCTTCAATACCTTCTCCAACACCAATATATTTTACAGGAATTTTAAACTGATCGCTAATCCCAATTACGACCCCGCCCTTTGCGGTTCCGTCAAGTTTGGTAACAGCTAATGAAGTTACTTCTGTGGCCGCAGTAAACTGCTTAGCCTGCTCAAAAGCATTCTGTCCGGTAGAGCCATCCAATACCAATAAGACCTCATGAGGAGCATCTGCGATAGTTTTTTGCATCACCCTTTTCACCTTGGTAAGCTCATTCATAAGGTTTACCTTATTATGAAGTCTTCCTGCAGTATCTATCAACACCACATCGGCATTCATCTTTACTGCACTTTGTACGGTATCAAAAGCTACGGAAGCCGGATCACTGCCCATTTTCTGTTTGATGATAGGAACACCTGTCCTATCTGCCCAGATTTGAAGCTGATCTATAGCCGCCGCTCTAAATGTATCTGCAGCGCCAAGAACTACTTTTTGTCCATTACTTTTAAATTGGTGTGCAAGTTTTCCAATGGTGGTTGTTTTTCCAACACCATTTACTCCAACTACCATGATCACATATGGTTTCTTATCTGACGGAATCTGAATTTCCGATCCTTCACCGGTATTTGTTTCAGAAAGTAATGCGGCTATCTCTTCACGAAGAATTTTATTTAGCTCATCTGTCCCGAGGTATTTATCTCTGGCTACCCTTTCTTCAATTCTATTGATGATCTTTATGGTGGTTGTAACTCCAACGTCACTGCTTACAAGTACATTTTCCAGATCATCCAGAACCTCTTCATCAACCTTATCTTTACCGGCAACAGCCTTGCTCATCTTGTCAAAGAAACTGGTTTTGGATTTCTCTAAACCTTTGTCAAGATTTTCTTTTTTCTCTTTATTAAATATCTTTTTAAATAAACTCATTTTGGTTTGGCAGGTTTTTAATAAATCCGAAAGACTAAGATCCTTTCGAAAGCGGCAATAAATATACGTAAAAAGAAAAAGCCGTCCAGATTAAATCCAGGACGGCTTTTAAAGATTATTTAAAATCGTTTGTGAACGATTCTTACTTCTTCAAGAAGTCGTTTACGTCTTCCGGAGCCATGATCTGTTCTACAAAAGTGTAGGCGCCAGTTTTGTCAGATTTAACCATTTTTATCGCTTTGGTTAATCTTTTAGATCCTGTTTGAATAGATGCTACTGATTTCTTTGCCATGACTTAATTATTTAATTTCTTTATGAACCGTCATTTTCTTAAGAATTGGGTTGAATTTCTTCAACTCGATTCTATCCGGTGTATTCTTCTTATTTTTTGTAGTAATATATCTTGAAGTACCTGGTTGCCCAGATGTCTTATGCTCTGTACATTCTAGAATTACCTGAACTCTGTTACCTTTCTTTGCCATTGTGAAATATTTTTAGGTGCTAAGGATTATTTCTGAAGAAATCCTTTTGCTTTAGCTTCCTTAATTACGGCAGAAATGCCTTTTTTATTGATATCTTTTAATGCAGACGTACACACCTTAAGTGTTACCCATCTGTCTTCTTCAGGAAGAAAGAAACGTTTTTTAACTAAGTTGGCGTTAAATTTACGTTTAGTCTTATTCATGGCGTGAGAAACATTATTCCCAACCATTGCTCTTTTCCCGGTAAGTTCACAAACTCTTGACATTGCTCTATACTTTTCTCGTTATTTCAAAACAGGCTGCAAATTAACGATTTTTTTACCTAACAGGCAACTAATTCAAAAAAAATATTTTACTCTTAAAATAATTCGGTTGAATCCTCGTTTCGCACCTGTCTCAGGGCTTTTCCGAGTGCAAAAATAAGATATTTAATTCATATAAATCAAGAGAAAACTATCCGAATAATAGGATTAATTTCAGCAATAAACTGATAATCAATCATTCTTCGTGAATTTTATAACACTTTGCTGAAGCAATTCCATCGCTTTATTAACAGATTTCCCTACTACTTTTTCGCGATGGTTCCCAAAATTAAACTGATGAGCAGTTACGCCATCTGGAGTCGCAATACCAATAAAAACAGTACCTAAATCTGCATCACTATCACCCTTGGACGGACCTGCATTGCCTGTAGTGGCAATAGCAAATTCCGTATGAAATTTATCCCTGGCTCCCTGTGCCATTGCCTTTGCAACCTCTGCACTCACCACCGAATGTTTCTTAATTAATTCTTCTGAAACATTTAGAAGCTCTTTTTTAGCCTCTGTAAAATAACAAACAAGACTTCCTTTAAAGGAGGCTGAAGAACCTGGCGCTTTAGTAAATTTAGAAGCAAGTCTACCTCCGGTAAAACTTTCAGCTGTAGATAATGACCAATTTCTCTCGGCCAGCATTTTACCAATTACCACCTCAACAGGATCCTCATCTTCATAGCCAAAAATTATATCCCCAATATATTCATGCAATGCAGTGATCTGGCTGTCTATCAAATTTCGAAGATGATCTTCATTATCACCTCGGGCAGATAATCGAAGCCTTACCCTGCCAAGATTAGGCAGATAGGCAAGCTTGATCTCTTTAGGCAGGTTATCTTCCCAGGATTCAATCTTTTCAGCGATGGCACTTTCTCCCAAACCGTAAGTAACTACTGTTTTATGTAAAATTACGGGACGGGAATAATTTTGCATTAACCTTGGAATGATCTCTCTCTCCATAAGTCCACGCATCTCGTATGGCACCCCGGGCATAGAAATATATACTTTACCACCATTATCAAACCACATCCCTGCGGCGGTGCCATATTCATTATGTAAGGCAATGGCTTTAGACGGCAATAATGCCTGATCTCTGTTAAGATCAGAAATTGGAGTATCTATATACTTATCGAAAAGCTCTTCGATATGTTTTAATACTTTCTTGTTTCGAACCAGTTTATCATCAAAAAATTCACAAAGGCATTTTTTTGTAATATCATCTTTAGTAGGCCCAAGCCCACCGGTAATGATAATAATATCGGCTCTTTGCGAAGCTTCTTTAAGGGTTTGAAGTATATGCGTGCGGTCATCTTCAATAGAAGTTATTTGATGAACGCTTACGCCTATCTTATTGAGTTCTTTGGAGATATATGCTGAATTAGTATCAACAACCTGACCGATGAGAATTTCATCTCCGATTGTGACTATTTCAGCTATCATTCTAATTCAAAATCTCGTTTGAGCGCAATAGCAGCAACATTCACTTTTTTTGAAATCGTATCAGCCGCCTGTGGTACTTCATCCTTTCGCTGACCTTTTTTAGACCAGGCTTCGATAATCTTTATCTGGTCCATTAGATTCAATCCAAAAAGCTGAAGATTGGGTTTCATTTTATGAGCGTATTGGTAAGCTAATGATGGATTATCATTGCCAATGGCTTCACTCATAGATGCCACATCCGGTGGGATTTCTTCCAGGAAAGTCTGCACTACAACGAGCATGAATTCTTCATCCCCGCCTGCCATTTCTTTTACTTCGTCAAGATTATAGCTACTCATTCAGTTGGTTATTTTACTTTGATCGAAAACATTTTATTGCTCTCCAGGAAACCAGTTAACCGATCGTCGGGAGATACTTTTCCCACCCCGGCAGGAGTTCCTGTAAATATAATATCCCCAATTTTTAGGGTGAAATACGTCGAAATATAAGCAATTAATTCATCAATTTTCCAAAGCATATGGGACGTATTCCCTTGCTGTACGGTCTCTTCATTTTTATCCAGCCTAAACTTAAGATCATCAACATTAGGCAATTCACTCTTATCCAACCATTTATTCCCAATCACAGCAGCTCCATCAAAAGCTTTAGCCTTTTCCCAGGGAAGGCCTTTCTTTTTTAATTTCTCCTGAAGATCCCTGGCGGTAAAGTCTATTCCAAGACCAATTTCATCGTAATATTTGTGTGCGAATTTCTCCTGAATATGCTTTCCGATCTTTTTGATCTTTACCAATACCTCTACTTCGTAGTGTACATCATTTGAAAAGTCCGGAATAAAAAAAGGCTGTTTTTTTAATAATATCGAAGTATCCGGTTTTTGAAATAGTACAGGATCTTCCGGTTTCTCGTTCTTTAATTCATCAATATGCTCTGTATAATTGCGACCTACACAAATAATCTTCATTAGGAAAGCTTATTATTTAGTTTACGAAGTTTGATCGCAGTTAAAACCTTTTTGGTATAAAGTGGAAAATCTGCATTTTGGATCCAGCCAAAATATCCCGGCTCATCTTCCAGCACCTGCTCCACATGTTTCCCTTTATATTTTCCGAAAGAAAAGACTTCTTTACCTTTTTTATCAAAACTTATAAATCCGGCGAAATCGGCAAATTTTCTTCTTGAACTAAAATCGGCAAGCCATTTCATATCATTCTCAAGATCTTGATATTTGTCTAACTGGGATTTTAAAACCTCGTAAGTAGCTTCTGTATCTGCTTCTGCTCCATGGGCTCCCTCTAGTTCCTTTCCGCAGTAAAATTGATAAGCCGCAGATAAAGTACGCTGCTCTTTCTTGTGGAAAATCGTTTGAACATCTACGGCAACAACATTCTTCATTTCAAAATCTATATCAGCACGTAACAATTCTTCCACCAAAAGCGGAATATCAAAGCGATTTGAATTATAACCTCCAAGATCACATCCTTTTATAAGATCATGGATTTTTTGAGCGAGCTCTTTAAAGGTTGGCTCATTTGCTACTTTTTCATTGGTGATACCATGAATAGCTATTACCTCTGCAGGAATTTCCCGCTCCGGATTTACTAACCAGGTATGGCTTTCCTTATTACCATTAGGAAAGACCTTTAAAACAGCAATTTCAACAATTCTGTCCTTTGAAATATTCGTCCCGGTTGTTTCCAGGTCGAAGAAACAGATGGGCTTGGTAAGCTTAAGATCCATATTTAAAAAATTTCAGTAAAGTTAATATAATTTGATAATCTCTTTAAAATATCACTTAGAAATAGACCGGGATTATTCCATTTTAAAAATAAAAAAGCCACGCAGAACGTGGCTTTTCAATATCTATTTTATCAAAATATTATATTTCTCTATTCTTATCAAAACCTTCCAGGTATTGTGCCACTCTTTGAACAAATTGTCCTCCTAGAGCTCCATTTACCACTCTATGGTCATAACTATGCGAAAGGATCATCTTGTAACGAATCCCAATAAAATCACCGTCTGGTGTTTCAATCACAGCAGGCATTTTTCTAATGGCTCCTAAAGCAAGAATACCTACCTGAGGTTGATTGATAATTGGAGTTCCCATGATACTTCCAAAAGTACCCACATTGGTAACTGTATAAGTTCCTCCCTGGATATCGTCTGGCTTCAGTTTATTCTGTCTTGCACGATTGGCAAGATCATTTACCGCTTTAGCCATTCCAACAAGGTTTAGCCTATCTGCATTTTTGATTACCGGTACAATTAAGTTTCCATCAGGAAGGGCTGCGGCCATTCCCAGGTTAATATTTTTCTTCTTGATCACTTTGGTAACATCCTCATTTACCGCAATATTGACCATTGGGAAATCACGAATCGCTTTTGCTACCGCTTCCATAAATATTGGTGTAAACGTAAGTTTCTCACCTTCCTTCTTCTGAAAATCGGCTTTATGTTTATTTCTCCAGTTCCAGATATTAGTTACATCAACTTCAATAAAAGACTGAACATGCGCAGATTTTTGAACACTGTCTACCATATGATGGGCGATCATTTTACCCATTCTGCTCATCTCAATAATTTCATCTTCTCCACTAACAACAGGTTCCGGCTTTTTAGAAACTCCGGCCTCTACATCTTTAGTATCTATAGATTTTCCTTTGGAAGCTTCAGATTTCTGAGACTGGGAACCTCTGTTTTCAACATAACCAAGAATGTCATTCTTAGTAACCCGACCTTCTTTTCCAGTTCCGTCAATTCCTTCAAGTTCTGATAAAGCGATTCCTTCTTCCTTAGCAATATTCTTAACCAGAGGAGAGTAAAATCTGGAAGAATCTGAATAATCTTCAGTAGATTCAGAAGATGATGCAGTTGTTTTTGCTGTTTCCACGGTTTCTGCTACATCGGCTGCTTGTGCTGGTTCTTCGTCTTCATCTTCATCTGTTCCTCCTTCAGCATCACCATCAGTTTCTATGATTGCAATAGTCTGGCCTACTTTAACAACGTCATCGGCATTAAAAAGTTTCTCCACAAGTTTCCCGTCAACTTCACTTGGAACCTCGCTATCAACTTTATCTGTTGCTATTTCAAGAACCGGCTCATCCATTTCAATGGTATCCCCTACTTCCTTCAGCCAGCTTGTTATCGTTGCTTCTGCAACACTTTCACCCATTTTGGGCAACTTCAATTCAAATTTTGCCATATCTTTAAATCAGATGTGATTTTTGTTATTTGAGTTGCGAATTTAATCAAAATACCGCTTATTAAATATTAAAAAATCAATAAAATTGATTTTTACTGAATTTCTTACAGCGAAACAACCCTTATATTTTTATGCTAAAACTACGATTTCAACTACGGAATTGAAAAAGTTTCAGAAGTTTTTAAAACTTCGGTTATCTTAATTACTACTATAAGCTAGCTCTTCATGGAATTTTCAAAAGGAATTCTGTTGGTTATACTTCGCCCTAAAGTTACCTCATCGGCGTATTCCAGTTCATCTCCTACTGAAATTCCACGTGCAATGGTTGAAGTTTTAATAGCAGTACCTTCCAATTGCTTGAAAATATAAAAATTGGTAGTATCTCCTTCCAGAGTACTGCTTAAAGCAAAAATAATCTCGTCGATCTTTCCTGCCTGTACTTTTTCTATCAAAGGTTTTATAGTGAGCTGTGAAGGGCCAATACCATCCATGGGACTTATCTTCCCTCCTAAAACATGATAATGCCCTCTATACTGACCGGTATTTTCAATGGCCATTACATCACGAATATCTTCTACTACACAAACAATTTCTGAAACTCTAGATGGATTCGCACAAATTTCGCAGAGTTCGGTGTCACTAATATTGTAACAGTTATTACAGAGTTTGATATTTTGTCTTAGCTCTAAAAGAGCTTTCGAAAGCTGGGTTGTCTGCTCCTCCGGTTGCTTTAAAAGATGTAATACCAGTCTTAGCGCAGTTCGCTTTCCAATTCCCGGCAACTGGGACATTTCGTCCACTGCCTGCTCCAGTAATTTTGAAGAAAAATCCATATGCGAATTTATGATTTTTTCAGCGGATGAAATTACTTAAAGCTTAATTTGTAAATTGCTCCGTAGAAATACGATTTATGCAACCATACCAGGTCCTCATTCTTATCGCTGCTTATTTCGCAGTACTTATTCTAATCTCATATTTTACCGGCCGCGGGGGCAGTAACGCCGAATTTTTTAAAGCCAATAAACAGGCTCCGTGGTACCTGGTTGCTTTCGGAATGATTGGAGCCTCCTTAAGCGGTATCACTTTTATCTCTATTCCCGGAACTGTTGAATCTGATTCCTTTAGCTATTTTCAGGTAGTTCTGGGGTATACGGTAGGGTATGCTGTAATAGGGCAGGTATTGCTTCCTCTCTATTATAAAATGAACCTAACCTCTATTTACACCTATTTGGAAAGTAGGTTTGGAAATGCCTCCTATAAAACAGGAGCTTCTTTCTTCTTATTATCGAGGGTGGTAGGTGCAAGTTTCAGGTTATTTCTAGTTGCTAATGTGCTTCAGCTTATTGTATTTGATGCTATGGGTGTCCCCTATTATGTTACCGTAACCATCACTATTTTACTCATATGGCTCTATACTTTTAAAAGCGGAATTAAAACGATCATCTGGACAGATACGCTTCAGACATTCTTCATGTTATTAGCTCTGGGAATTACGATCTATTTTATCTCTGAAGATCTTGGATTCAATCTTACCAATTTATTTGGTTATCTGGCTGAAAGTGAACATTCTCAAATCTTCTTTTTTGATGACTGGAAAAGTAAAGATCACTTTGTAAAACAGTTTCTTTCGGGTGCGTTTATCGCCATTGTAATGACGGGTCTTGATCAGGACATGATGCAGAAAAACCTTACCTGTAGAAGTCTGAAGGATGCTCAAAAGAATGTTTTCTGGTTTACTATCGTCCTTGTCTTTGTCAACTTCCTCTTTCTTGCCTTAGGAGTGCTATTGACCGATTATGCCGATATTAATGGAATCACTGAAGTTAGAGACGATCTTTTCCCGGCAATTGCTACCAGTGGAGCGTTGGGAATGGGCGTGGCGATTTTCTTTATCCTTGGATTAATAGCTGCGGCATATTCCAGTGCAGATAGTGCATTGACTTCTCTTACCACCTCTTTCAGTATTGATATTCTTGATATTGAAAAAAAATATGATGAAAGGAAACAGGTAAGAATTAGAAAACAAATTCATATAGCTATTTCAGTCTTACTAATTCTCGTAATGCTGGTCTTCAAATACGCAATTGCAGATAAAAGTGTGATCAATAAGCTGTTTCAGTTCGCAGGATATACGTATGGCCCGTTATTGGGTCTTTATGCTTTCGGACTTTTTACCAAATGGAATGTAAAGGATAAACTGGTTCCAATAATCGCTATTGCTGCACCAATTCTATCATACATTATTAGCATTAATAGCCTGGTATGGTTTGGATTCGAATTTGGATTCTTTATCCTAATCCTCAACGGATTTCTAACTTTCCTGGGATTAGTATTGCTGAGAAGAAAGCATCACTAACGTACAGGCATTTTCGAAAAAGATGCCGTTTTCTCTTAAAAGTTCATAAAGCTCAGGATTTTCTGTACCGGGATTAAATATCACCCGTTCCGGTTCTAGAGATAAGATATAATCATAATATTCTTTCTGACGCTTTGCATTAAGATATAAGGTAATGGTATCTATATCCTGAAACGGAACTTTTTCAGTTTCAATTTTCACTCCTTGTACACTACCCTTACGTAAACCAATAGCTACAGTAGGCTGATCATACTTTACTAATCTATTGATCGCAAGATTTGAATATCTGGCTGTATTTAATGAGGCTCCTAAAACCAACGTCTTTTTCTGCATATCTCAAAGTTAAACAAAATTTAGTGTAACAATTCAAATTGATACTAGTCTTTAAAATGAGGTCCGGACCTTGCAGGGTCATCCTATTAATTTTGATGGTTAGTGTTAAGAAAGATGATTCTACCAAAACCTGCATTTCTTTAGAGGAATGCAGGTTCTTTTCATTTTTTCTCACTGCCATCCGAAAGTTTCCAAAAACCTGGGAAAAGTAACGAAAAGCCTAAAAATTGCTGTATATTTTTAAAAAATCCAAGAAAATAAGTGAACTTTTGTTGGACTGAAATTTCACCTCGAAGATTATTTTTTTCCTTGCCCTTCATTTATTTTGCTCGTCCAAAATAAACGAAGCAAAGAAAAAGACGCCTTTTGCAAGGAATTTTTTGGCAAAAAGCCAAGAACCGTGATAAAATTCCCGCGGAGGAGCGATAGAAAAAATCGCTCATCCTGAATCTCGAGAATTTTACCACATATTCTGCGAAAAAGGGTTCACAAAAATTACAACTTCCGGATAGTTATGATTTTTTCTGTAACAATTTAAAATTTGAATCGTCTTTATAGTACAAGCACATCAAAATACGGAGTATTGCGCTCATCTATTATGCAATGCCAAGTAACTTGTTATACATTAATCATCAAATCAATCAAAAAATGGAACAGTTAATTTTTAGTTTTTTACTATTTACATCAGCCTTAAGCCTGGCTTTCACCGATCCTGTCGGCAAAATTTCAGGATCTATAATCGATCAGGAATTAAATGAGCCTATTCCATATGCCACTATCATCATAAATGATATGGAGGGAAATCTTGTTACAGGAATTACTTCTGGCGATGACGGAACTTTTCTTATTGAAAACATCAAAGCAGGAGATTATATTTTTAAAGTTCAGTTTATAGGTTATAAGACTTTCAGCAAAGAAATTCATATCAATAGAAATAATACCAATATTGAAATCGGGCAAATTAACCTGGAGCCAAATGTTGCTATGCTGGATGAAACCGTGGTCATTGCCGAAAGAACAACCATAGAACAGCGTGTAGACAGAAAAGTCATTAACATTGGAAAAGATTTAATGACCACTGGAGCAAGTGCTTCAGAAATTATGGTAAACATTCCTTCGGTGAATGTAGATCAGGATGGTAATATTTCGCTTCGCGGAAATTCTAATGTGAGAATTCTGGTAGATGGAAAACCTACTAATATGGATCCTGCTCAACTACTAAAACAGATTCCTTCTACTTCTATTAAAAGTATTGAATTGATCACGAATCCTTCCGCTAAATATAATCCTGAAGGCATGAGTGGAATCATCAATATTGTACTGCATAAAAATGCAAATCAGGGCTTCAACGGAAATTTGAATACCGGGGTGACTTTTGGCGAGAATACCAGGTTCAACGGAACGCTGGATATGAACTACAGAAAAGGAAAGTTTAATATTTACACCAATCTCGGGACTAATTTTGGTCCGCGTGAAAACGGAGGAACCTTAGGGCTTCCTGAACAGAACATCGAACAGGTCTTTAAAGTAGCTAATGAAAGAACATCCTATCTCTATAAAGTAGGAGTGGATTTTTATCTGAATGAGAAAAACACTTTGTCTTTTTATACAAACCAGGGAAGATTTGATGGTGGTCCAGACGGATTTATATCGGTTACAGACGCTGATGATTCGTCTATGAATCTAACCCAGCTCCTTGATATAAATATGGATAATCGAAATTCGGCTTATAATTTTCTTTACGATCACGATTTTGAGAAAGAAGGGCATGACATTCAGTTTGAGCTAGATTACAACGATTTTGAAGAAGAAGAGAATACAAAAATTGACTTTAGGGATACTGAACTCGATTTTACTCCATACACAGATTTTGTGCTTCAAGACCGACAAAATTTTACAGGGAATATAGATTATATAAATCCCTTAAGTGATATTTCTAAATTAGAGATGGGCGCTGAAGTTCGTTTATTGGATACCAATAACGATTATGAAACCACTAATCCTGAATTCTCTGATAGTGACTATCAATACAACCGCGATATTTATAGTTTTTACACCACATTTGGTCAAACATTTGAAAAATGGTCGTACCAATTAGGAGCCAGACTTGAAAAATTTAATGTTGATGCGATCTACAATAATGATCTCGTTTATGAGGATGATTATTTCACTCTTTATCCTTCAGGATTTGTAAGCTACACCCCCGGTGAGAAGAACTCCTATCAATTAAGTTATAGTCGAAGAGTTGACAGACCGGGATTTGGGCAGGTCAACCCTATTAGAGAAGTTGCTTCTCCAAGATTAACGGTTGCCGGAAATCCTGAATTAAGACCTCAGTTCACCAACTCTATTGAACTTAATTACACCCGAAAACTTGGAAAAAAAGGAAGTCTTACCAGCGGAGTTTTTTATAGAAGAACTCAGGATGAGATTAACCAGATATTCACTACTGAAGAAGACGATCCAGGGTCGATCTTCTTAACCTATGCGAATTACGATTCTAATGATTCCTATGGAGCTGAATTTTCTGCTAATTATAAGTTTACCGATTGGTGGAGCACGAATACAGGGCTTGAGCTTTATGGGCAAACACTCAAAGGAGTGGTTGGAAATGAATTTATTGAAATAGATAACAAAGCCTTTACTTTTAGAACCAATCATAATTTAAAAGCAACCGAATCTTTGACATTTTCAGTCTTCGGATTTTACAGAAGTAAAAGTCAGGATCTTCAGTTGGATATAAAGTCCATGTATTTTCTGAATCTTGGGGCCAGATATTCCTTCCTTGAAGACAATAAAGCTACGCTGAGTTTAAACTTCAATGATGTATTCGATACTCAGGAATTCAGAGTGGAAGACGGAAGACCTTTTGAACAAAGAGGAAGATTCAAAGGAGAAACACAGACAGTTTATCTTGGGTTTTCTTACAGATTTGGAGGGGGCAAGAACAAAGCCTTAAAGCGTAAAAGCCGCGACAATGATGAATCCGGAGGTGGTGGAGTATTTTAAAATTTGTTTGAATTAGCCAAAAAAAGACCCCGCCAATGGCAGGGTCTTTTTAATTATATACCTTATAAATTATGCATTTACGGCATACATTTTTTCTCTTTGCTCTTTAATACTTTTATCGCTCATGTACTCATCAAAACTCAAGTAGCGATCTATCACTCCACCAGGAGTAAGCTCGATCACACGATTAGCAAGCGTTTGCGCAAATTCGTGATCATGGGTGGTGAATAATACGGTGCCCTTAAAGTTCTTTAAAGAATTATTAAATGCTGTAATAGACTCCAGATCCAGGTGGTTTGTTGGTTCGTCAAGCATTAGCACATTTGCTCTTATCATCATCATTCTGCTCAACATACAACGAACTTTCTCTCCTCCAGATAGCACTCTACAGGTTTTTAAAGCCTCTTCTCCGCTAAATAACATTTTACCAAGAAATCCTCTAATATAAACCTCTTCTCTTTCTTCTTCTGAAGTTGCCCATTGACGCAACCAGTCAACCAGTGTTAGATCGTTATCAAAAAAGTCTGAATTATCTGCAGGTAAATAAGATTGTGAAGTAGTTACACCCCATTGAAATTTGCCATTTACAGCATTCTGTTTTCCATTAATGATCTCGTAAAAAGCAGAAGTCGCTCTCGAGTCTTTTGAAAAAACAACCACTTTATCTCCTTTAGCAAGATTGATATCCACATTTTTAAAAAGTGTTTCTCCTTCTATACTAGCTTCTAATCCTTCAATATTTAAGATCTGATCTCCAGCTTCACGCTCTCTCTCGAAGATAATGGCGGGATACCTTCTACTTGAAGGCTTGATCTCGTTGATATTAAGTTTATCAATCATTTTCTTTCTGGAGGTCGCCTGCTTACTCTTAGCGACGTTTGCGCTAAATC